>CP070837.1:1039628-1553138 GCA_020341815.1 Candidatus Omnitrophota bacterium | reverse complement strand
TAATCAATCTAAAGGGAGTATGCGTAGCCTTAAATAAAGACTCCAGGCACCCTTTTGTATACTCCAGCTGGTTCCAGACCGGTATAACGATGTCACACTGCATTTTTTAATTCTTTCAGGTTATCCTTGATTATCTTTAATACTTCCTCTACAGAGATGTCTCTGATGCATTGGCGCTCGCGAAGACAACCGGGCAACTTAAACTTTTTATAACAGGGGCGGCAATCCATATCTTTAGTAACTACGATATGCCTTGGCCCCGGAGGATAGGGCCCATAGACCTTTTCATCAACCGGGCCAAAAACAGAGACGGTCATTACCCCCTGACTAACAGCCACATGCAAGGGCCCCCCATCATTACAAACTGCCAGATTACATAAACTGAGCAAAGCAGCAAATTGCTTCAGAGACGTCTGCCCGCAAACATTGATGGCTTTTTGAGCCATAGCATTTTGTAGTCGCCGGCAGATAGTCTCTTCCGAAGAGGCGCCAAAGATTATAATCTTGGCACCTAATTCAGCAATTAATCTATCGGCCAATTTTGCATAATTTTCCCATGGCCAATGCCGGTAGGAAAAATCCCTTCCCCAGCTGGCTCCCCCTGCGGGAATAATGCCTATAATTAAATCCTCCTGCTTAAAACTTAAGTTTTTGAAAAACTCATCGGCCCAGCTCTTATCTCCGGAAAGAACATCCATCCTTAAATTAAATAATGTTGGTTTGATATCTAATAGCTTCAGCAAATCCAGATAATAATCGGCTACAGGCTTATCATTATAACCATTGATATCAATCTTATGCGTTAAAAGACGCCCGCGTTTTCTATAATTATATCCGATTCTTTTTTTTATACCGATAAGCCAAAGAAAAAAATTATATTGTTGACTTAAAGATAAATCTACTACTAAATTAAACTTTTCTTTTCTTATTTTTACAAGAAAAGAAATGAACTTTTTAATGCATTGAAATTTTGACTTTTGCCAAAGATCCCGATATTCATCTTTTTCAAAAACAAATATTTTATTTATCTGGGGATTGCCGTAAAGGATATCCTTTGCCCTGATATTGCAGATATAGCCAATATAACTGTCCGGATAGGCAGCTTTTAAATTATTAACCAGAGGCGTAGAAAAAAGCACGTCACCAATTCCGAAGGGATTAGCGATTAGTATTCTCATTGACTTAACCTATTCTCTACAGCTTTTAACACTTCTTCCGGCGTAGTTAAGCTTAGACATTTAAAACTGCGAGGGCAGCTTCTGTCCAAACAGGGTTCACAACCCGGATGTTTGTGCAAAATTATATGCCCTTCACCCCAAGGCCCCCAACGCACAGGGCCGACACCGGGATCGTTGCGGCCGAATATCGCTATAACGGATCTCTCCATTGCCGCGGCAATATGAACCGGGCCTGAGTCGTTGGATATAAGCAAAGCGCACTTTTTGAGGAAGGCAGCCAATTGCTTAAGCGTCAACTTTCCCGATAAATTGACCGGCCGATATTTAGTAAGGGAAATCAAATCGTTAACCGCGCTGCTCTCCCCTGCCGCACCAATAACAACCACCTTGGCGGCAAATTTTGAACGTAGTGCATCAATCACATAGGCAAAATTCTCTTTGGGCCAGGTCTTGGCCGGATTACTTGAATGTGGATGTATAGCAAAAATTAAATCTTTATCTCTAATTGCGTATTTTGATAATAGATTCTCTACGAAACGATTGTCTTCCTTATCTATTGCTATGGATATTTTTTTCTCATCTGTATCTATCCCGATATGGCGCACTAAATCAAGATTATATTCTACTTCGTGCTTCTGGCCCAGGGATTTTTTATCCTCTATTTTATGTGTGAGCAGAAAGCTCCATTTCCTGTCATAACCCAGGCGCTCAGGAATACCCGCAAAAAAGCTCAAGATATGAAATCTCTTTGTAGGATTGAATATCACGGCTAAGTCAAATCTCATCCTGCGCAACTGCCAAATGAGCTTCAATCTTGCAAAGGGGTTTTTTCTCCATCTATTTTCATCAAAAATCAGAATCTGATCTATCTCCGCAGCGCCTCTTAAAAGTTCTGCAACAGCAGGATTAACCAAAGCCAAAACAGAGGCATTGCAGTTTTGTTTAAGCGCGCGGATTGCCGGAATATTGAGCAGGGCCTCACCCAAACCATAATAACGGGCCGCAGGCCCCATTCTTCCAATCTTATCTGTGCGGATTACCAGAATCCTGCGAATCTTATCTTTATTTATTTCAAACATTTTTCTAGACCTATTTTGGGCTGTAAACCAGCATTTAACCCCAGCATAATCCAAAATAAAATTGATAACTGTAAAGAATATAAGTTAGTGTCCACGGCACTGTGCACTAAAGTAGCTATTATCCCTGCAGAGATACTGGCCAAAATCGCATGATAAAATTTATCTTTTATTTTCGCCAGAGATCTTATCGTGTGAATAAAAAATACGCCCAGGAGTGTCAGAAAGCTTAAAAAACCGACAATCCCTGTCTCAGCGGCAATCTGGAGATAGCAATTATGGGCATAAGGAATAATCCCCTTATCTAAATAATAATAGTCTTTGCTGAATCTGGTAAAATTACCCATAAAAGTACTCAACCCCTGTCCAAATACAGGTCTTTCCTTTATCATCTGCAGGGCCGCCTGCCAGATTACCTTTCTGTCCAGACTGGAGCTGTCACTAACAACAAAAATACTCTTCAGGCGCGTGAAAATATCTTCGGGTGTCTCCAACAGATAAGGCATGGCGATACTCAAGAAAATCAAAAAAGTAAGCGTAATATATAATATTTTTTTATTCTCCATTATACCTAAAAAGATAATCCCTGCAGCAAAACCCATCCAAGCTCCGCGGGCAAGGCTAACAATCAATAAACCCAACAGTAAAATCGATTCTATCATCAAGGATAATCTCACCCTACCCTTCAATCTCAAAAAACAAAGGCTTAAAGGCAGAAAAAGCACAGGCGCTAAATATCCGGCCAAATCCCCGGGCATATGAAAACTGGCAGTTATTCTTCCCGATTGCAAATACCGCAAGCGCAAAAAATCAAAGCCAAAGAAATACTGAAATAGGCTATCCGCGCCAACCATTGCTGCGGAAACCAATATAACAATAATCGTGTTTTTTAATTTTCTCTTATCACGAATAAACTCGGCAACTATGAAAAACAGGAATATATATTCCATCGTCTTTGTAGTGAAATTTTTAAGGCTTAAGGCAAAATTACTGCTGAATAATACCGATAAAAAAATGGCCAGAATATAGACAGCTATTGGTATATTAAGATAAGTAGAAACGAGGCGCCGGCTAAATACCTTCTTTATTATCCAGGCCAGGATAATAAAAGTCGCCGATATCTCAATCATCGCCTTGGAAAAAGGCAGGCAGAAAATTAATATGTATAGAAATATCTCTATTATTTTATCGCAATAAAGCTCTGCTTTACTCTTTATTCCCATAAGATCCCGGCCATTCGTCTGTATTTTACTCCGCAACTGCGGCACACTTCAAAAATACTCTCCAGAGCCTCTTTTTTCTCTGAAGGTACGGCAATAATAACTTCTTCTATTCCTCTGTCCTTAACCAAGCGGGGAAGCTTCTCCCGCGTCCCCAGAACACTAACGCCGTGTATCCTTCTGCCCACCTTCTTGGGATTATCATCCAGAAAGCCTACGGCATGATAATTTAAGGCTTTGTTATGGCGGATTTCGCGTAAGACCATCTCTCCGGCATCCCCTGCGCCGAAAATAAGGACTTTCTTTTGCCCGGGGTGCAGGCTGATGAAAGATTCCCTTAAGACCCTGATCAACACTCTGGTTCCTGCGGCCAAAAATAACATTAATATCCAGTCAATAATAAAAACGACGCGCGAATATTCCTGAAATCTAAAAAATAAAGTCAAAAACAGAATCGTCAATAGCGAGCTTGCCGAAACCGCCTTAAAGATAGCCGCTAAATCTTTTATGCCGATATAACGCCAGATACCCCGATAAAGCCCAAAATAATAGAACGAGGTGAGTCTGATAACAATCATCCAGGGTAAAGATTTCATCATTAATGAAAAATTGGCCGAAGAAATCCTGCCTTCAAAACGAAGCAAATGAGCCGCATAATAGGAAATGCATATAAGTATTAAGTCTATTATCACCTCTGCAATTCGACGTTTATGCAAAAATATGGTATTTAAAATGGTCTTTTGGGACTGTTGTTTTTTCAAAAGTTCTCTTTCCTTGTCAGAGAGATTCTTTGTTTCGCCTAAAAATACACCAAAAAAGAAAAGAATAATAAGCGCCAGGGCCGCTAAGATGGAGACGATAATTATATCTATGCGCGCATAGAGCAGGGCAATTAAGCCGAAGAGGATACTCAAAAGATATAAAAGCAAAACAGTCTTGCGCTCTGAGAGCCCTAAAAGCACAAGGCGGTGTGAAGTGTGGTCTTTTCCACCCTGCGAAACCGCTTGCCCCTTAAACCTGCGCATCAGGGTAACAAAAGTAGTATCAAAGATAGGCACTCCAAGAATTAAAACCGGAATAGCCAGAGTTACTATTAAATTGGAAATATGGCCGGAGGTACCGATTATAGCTATCACGGCAATGGCCATACCTAAGAACTGGCTTCCGCAATCGCCCATAAATATTCTGGCCGGATAAAAGTTGTATCTTAAGAATCCCAAGCTTGAGCCGGCCAGAATTATAGAAAGCAGAGCTACGATATGCAGGCCGTTTAATAAAGAGTAGGCAAAAAGGAATGAAGAAGAGATAAAGGCAATACCGCAGGCTAAGCCATCCATATTATCCAGAAGATTAAATGCATTAGTAATGCCTACAATCCAAAAAATAGTCAGAGGTAAAATCACCCATTTAAGAGGCGTAATTTCAAAACTTATGCCGAATGCCAGGACAATACAGGATGCAAAAATCTGACCAATCAGTTTTAGCTGTGGTTTTATGTGAAAGATATCATCGATAAGGCCGAGTAGAAATATAACCGAAACCCCTGCCAGAAATCCGGCCATCTTCATATCTATTTTAATCAGGAGTAAAAACGGGATAATAAAAGCGATATATATCCCTATTCCTCCCAAAAGAGCGGTGGTATTCTTATGCCACCTGAACTCGTGAGGCCTGGCC
This sequence comes from Candidatus Omnitrophota bacterium, assembly GCA_020341815.1. GTDB lineage: Bacteria > Omnitrophota > Gorgyraeia > JAFGHF01 > JAFGHF01. The sequence goes on along the minus strand of CP070837.1, from coordinate 1,547,987 downwards.
ACACAGCCAAATTTGTAGGCAATTTTTATTACAACCGGAGTTAAGAACAGAGATAATATTAAGGCCGAGATAAAGGCCAGAGAATAAGTCATTATTCCGAGTTCCTGCCTTTAAAATACGTTATGACACTCTTCAGTATGCCTTCCAAGCTCACCGTAGGCTCATAGCCGATCAACCTCTGGATTTTGCCGATATCAGGCACTCTGCGCTGCATATCTTCAAAGCCCTCTTCATAGGCTTTATCATAAGGAATATAAACAATCTGAGAGCTGCTATGCGTAAGCTGAATAATCTTCTCAGCTAAGTCTTTAATAGTTACTTCCTCCTGGCTCCCTACATTAAAGACCCCGCCTACCGCACCTTGAGGTCTTTCCATCAATTTAACCAGGGCACCCACCGCATCCTGGACATGAAGAAAGCAGCGAGATTGAGCACCATCTCCGTAGACGGTCAAAGGCTCATTTTTCAGGGCTTGAGCAACAAAACGGGGTATTACCATTCCGTAGGAGCCGGTTTGTCTGGGGCCTACCGTATTAAATAATCTCACAATAATAGTGGGAAGGCCTTTTTCCTTCCAGTAGACATAAGCCAACATCTCATCCACCGCCTTGGCGGTAGAATAGCTCCATCTGCTTTTCAAAGGAGAGCCCAGAATCCTATCATCTTCTTCCTTCAAAGGGCCGCTGGTATTTTTGCCGTAGATTTCCGAAGTGGAAGTAATCAGGACTTTTTTATTATAACGCCGGGCCATATCCAGGACTATTTCACTCCCTTTTATATTGGTAGTTAAAGACTCAAGCGGCTCCTTGACTATCAATTCTACACCGACGGCTGCGGCCAGATGAAATATTACATCCGTCTTCTCACATAGCTTATCTATTAATTTCTTATCAAGTATGCTGCCCACAACTAAGTTGAATTTCTTGTCTCCTTTAAGATGGGCGACATTTGCATATTTACCCGTGGAAAGGTTATCCAAGGCTGTAACATCATGATGCGCATTAAGTAGTTTTTCGCATAAATGCGAACCGATAAAACCCGCTCCTCCAGTAACAAGTATTTCCATATATTTCTTAAGCTCCTTATGTTATTTTTTATGTGCGTAAACTGCAATATTAGAAGCAAAAGGCGTAATCTTGCCTCCGGAAAAATAAAACAAAGCCATAGCCAAACAATATAACCCCCGGCGAACCAATTTATTCTTCCAGTCAATGTGCCAAGGAGTAGGATATTGATAATAATGGCCCACCAATTCTCGCCATGTCGGAGTTTGTATCGGCAGGTCTATCTCCACAGCCTTGACTTTAAACCCACCCTTATCTAACATTTTTATTATCGTCTCTTTTGTATAATGGACGATGTGCTCTCTGGAATCGAAAATATCCCTAAAGATATCCTGCGAGAAAGAAAATCTGTGTAAAATTTTCTTGTAAAGCGAATATTTCAAGAGATTAAAGTTAGCGTGGGGTACCTTAATAAACATAAGGCCGTCCTGCTTTATTATTCTATGCACATCTTTTAACATCTCCTGCGGTTCGGCGATATGCTCGAAAACGTCGGTCATTGTTACTACATCAAAAAAGTTATCCGGAAATTTATTTTCATGCAAAAATCCGGTATAAATATCGAGTCCGAATTTTTCTCTGGCAATCTCCGAAAGCGCGGGAGAAGGCTCAATACCGAATAATCTCCAGCCCCGCTTCCGGGCATTTCTTAAGAACATACCCATATTGGTGCCGATATCCAGGAAATTTCCCGTGGGCTTAATTTTTTCTATCTTTTTTAAATCGGTGAGATAATTCACATCCCGGTGGCTTTTCTGCTTTCCTTCAAAAATAAGCTTTGCTTCCTCCAGATATTTATCCTTCGAGCCCCAGTACATTTTCTCCGGTTCTTTAAGCCGGGGATTGACATAAATGAGCCCGCAACTCTTACATTTAACTATTCCTAAGATTCCCCATTCAGTTGCAATTTTTCTGTATTTATTCTCATTGCACAAGGGACAATTAACGTATTGCACATCTTTCGTGCCGTAATCGGACTGCTGCTTTGTGGTTTTGTTTATATTAATTTCTTTTTGATGACAATACTCCCCCATACATATCCTCCATATCTCTAAATAAACGCGTTTTATTGAATAGGCTCATCACTTTTTCTCTGCCGTACCTGCCCATGGATAAAGCCAGATCCGGATTATTCAACAATTTGGATAAGGCCTCCGTAAATTTATCGATATTATAAGAAGGCACTAAAAAGCCTCCTTTCCCCTCTTCAATCACATCGGCCACCCCGCCTACATTTGTAGCCACGCACGGCCTTCCCGCCGCCTGCGCTTCAATTAAGGCCACGGGAGTACCTTCGTTTAAAGACGTCAACGTCACTATGTCCATTTCGGAATAAACCTTCCTTAAATCTTTTATCCATCCGGCAAAAGTCACGTCTTTAGCTATTCCCAACTCATCGGCATAATTCTCCAGCTCCCCGCGCAGGGGGCCGTCTCCCACTATCAAAAACTTTATTTTCCGGCCCAAGGCCGGAAGATTCTTAAGCCTTTTGGCTGCCTCCAAAAACATCTTATGATTCTTTACCACAACCAGTCGGCCGATAATGCCAATAGACTTGTTTTCTCCCAAAACAGAGCCATTATTTTCTATTCTTAAACATTCGTCCAGCTCTAAGCCCAACGGAATGGTTATAATTTTTTCCGCAGAGCTTATTTTAAACCCAAGCAACTCCTTTCTTAGATTTTTACTGACTGCAATAATTCTATCCGTAAATATGGCCAGGAATCTTTCTATTCCTATAAAAAGCGCGTTTTTTATTCTGCCAAAATAACTATGCAGTACATGTCCATGGAAGGTATGTATGAGAATGGATCTTTTTCTGCAAATCAGATTATATAATATTGCGGCTATGCGCCCCAGGGTACCAGCCTTGGCAGTATGGGTGTGGATAATATCCGGTTCCTCTTTCTTCATCAGGCAAAATAACTTCCACAAGGCAATAATATCATTGCGTATATTCAGGTTGCGGCCGAGTTCCGGAATGATTATCGCAGAGACGCCTTTTTCCCGGGCCAAATAAGACATATCGCCCTCAACCTTTCCTTTTCTGCCCACCACCAGAATAGACTCAAACCTGTCTTTATCCAGGCCTTCGGTAAGCAAAATCACATGTCTTGCCGGCCCACCGATATTGAGCCTGGCAATTATTCTTAAGACCTTGATTTTTTTCATTCCTGCAAAGCTTTCCTGAAGAATATACTGCTTTCTTTAACGGCCGGCCAATCATTCCGGCAAAATAACGCTAAAGCACCTGCAAAGAAAAATAAACTATGCATTATCCAGCCCCATAGGCTTATCGACTGCTGAAGAAAAAAGCATAAAACTACATTGACATCAACTGCTACAATTATGATTATTCCCACTATTATTAAAGGCGAAGCGCAAAATTCTTCTTTTGTTTCTTTTGTTGATTTTCCTATTTCGCTATTCTTTAAATAACAATCTATTTTATTTTTCCATTTTTTATAAAAATCTATCGATTGCATAAATAAATGACTGCTATCTAAAATAGAAATTTTGCTTCTTTCTTTTTCAGTAATTCTACCCAAAAAGCTATACCTAAAACAAATTTTTATCTTTTCCCAAAAATCCTTTAATAATTTACATATTTTACTAAGTCGATATATATGCTTTGCCCTTTGTTCTGCAGCACTATACCATAGATAAAAACGCCTGTATAATAAAATAGATATACTTGTATTTAAAATTTGTCTCATTTGATTTCTAAACCTGTTATCGTTCCTTTAATAGAGTATAAATCTGTAGAAAATGTAAAAAAGCCTCCTATTTTTATAGGCTCATCTCTCTTAAATAGCCCCTCAACTCTATGAGCGCATAATATCTCTATATTTAAGACCACATCTCTATACTTAGGATGCCCTGTAATACTCCATCTCCCCCCTTCAAGCAAACTTACGACTTCACTGGGTTCATTGGAAATAACTTCAATTATTCTGGCAACAATCTTTCTTATGTTAGCTTTGACAAGCTCCATCTCTTTATCGCCGGGCTTTATAATCCTGGCCAACTCCGGCAACAAGTTTGAACATTTTACCCTCAACACTACCGGCACCGTCTCTGCTTCTTCCTCTGCAGTTTTCCTGGTTTCTCCTATTAAAGGGTACAGCAGAAGCCTGTATTTATCAGTATTAAATTCAAAAGGCAGGACAGCCTTTATTTCTTTGTCTTTATAAAAAACATTCTCATTTTGCACTCCTACTTTTAATTTGAGCTTTGCCTTAACTTGTTTAAGGGTTTCGTCTTCTTTGATTATTTTTTGGCCTCTACCTATATCTAATTCATATTTATAGGGCTGGACTTCTCCAAAATTGACCACTTCTCCTATTACTTGCCCATTATTATCTAATTCTCTATCTCCGATTGAAATAACTTTTAAAACTTCGGGCTTTATTTTTACGGCAAGGCAATCTATCTCTATTTCAATAAATTCGCTTTTAGAAGTTTGTATTTCTGGTTTTTTAGTAAAAATCTTATATCCAAAATATAACATTGGCATAAGACAAAACAAAAACAAAATCACCAGAAAATCAATTATATTTATCTTTCCAAACAGCATTCCCTTATCATCTATCATTTTCATTTTTTGTTTTTCCTCCTCTATTGCTTAATGTATCAGAGTTAGCTCTTAAGTAGGTGCTGGACATACCCATAGCCATCATTATCCAGAAATGACGCATAGTTAAAATCTCAATGATAAATCCATTTATCAAAAAACCAAAAAAACCGCTTAAAATAAACCAGGATAGCTGCCGTGAAAAATTATTCAATCTATTCTTGTAAAAATTGAACAATGAGATTGCAAATGAAGCCAATAATATTGATAAGGCCATAAATCCAATTAAACCTGTTTCGGCGAAACTTCCCAAATATGTTGAAAGAGGATCCAGCACCAGCTTTTTATCCTTTACAAGCTTTTTATAACTGGGAATAATGAAGTGATAGGAAGATTCTGCCCTCTCCCAATCAACATATGCTGTAAAATTGTCTTTATAATTACCCAGGCCAACCCCTACGATTGGATGTCTTTTTATCATATTTATTGAGGCGTGCTGAGTAAATATATGCCAGCTATATTTAGAATTCATCTCCACTTTAAAGATGCCCTTTTCAATGTTATTCTTAAAATTGACAGGCGCAACGGTCCAGACAGTAGTCAATATACCGACAACCAATAAGGCTAGAAAGACAAAAAATGCCAGGCGTCTCAACACAGGAAAAATCCGATTTTTGTCAAATTTTGACAAGATTAAAAAAGAGGACAAATAGATCCCAACTTGCTGCCGTGAGCCAGCAAGAAATGCCCCTAAAAACATAATAGCTAAAGCACAAATTATTAAAAATCTTTTCCTTTTGTTCTCAAAATTGTAGTAAAGTAAGATAAAGGCAAAAACAATGCTAACCAGCAAATAATTTGCATACATATTAGCATTACGGAAAACAGAATCGATACGGGGCAATATATGATAGGTAGCCTCCACTTCTGTATAAAAGAGGAAAGCGTTTGTTCTCAATTGTCCAATCATCCAGCATATTGCAAGAGCTATCATACCTATCAAACTGACAACTACACCTGTAATAACCCATATTTTTGTCAAGAAAATAAATTTTTCTTTTGTATCAATTATATTTTTAATTAATAAATACAAAGATATCAGATATATTAAGCCTGACAATTCGATGATGCTGCTTAGATGATTTTTTGAATTGTAAAACGAAGGCAAATAAGCTATTAGCAAAAATAATATAGATAAATCGAACCAATTCCACTTAAAACGGAATCTTCCTCTGGCATAATTTATCATGCACGCAACAAATAAAATTATGAATACCAAATCGGCGTACTGGAGTTTCTGATTCAAAAATGGTAAACTGGGAATTTCCCTTATGGGTAATAGAATAATATAAAACCAAAGTAATTTTTCTACAAGTTTAAATTTGCTCATCTATTGAATGGCCTCCGCTACTTAGCCCCTTGAACAAAGGAAAATACCCCAAATTTTCGTTTTACCATTTTAAGATTCTGATAACCGGCTTGTTTATGCATCTCTATAAGAGATTGTCTAAAGCTATCCCGGACTTGCGGTATATGCCAACGCGTAAAGGCTATCAGCCAACCTATTTTATTAACTGGCCTATCGACGTCAACGGTGATAATCTCGCCGCCTGTCTTAAGCACTCGGCGACATTCAAGCAGCACTTTTAATTTTTCTTCTCTAGGCTGATGATGTAAAAGAAATACATTGAAAATGATATCGAAAGAATTGTCCTTAAATGGTGAAAGCTGCGCTAATGAGACAACAAATACGCAATGTTTACCTATAATGCGACCTTTATAAATCCTTTTCTTGGACAAATTTATCATATCTAAAGAGATATCGGCACCTACAATCGTATCTATATTATCTGTTGCATTTGTCATATAGGAAAGCAAAGCGCCGTTACCGCAACCTATATCTAAGATTTTAAGTCTTTTCTCTTTATTTATTTTATCAGAGGAACTATAAATAGATTGCCTGAACTTAGTTCCGCCACCAAAAATCAAAAAAGCTATCTCACTAATAAACTGATAAATATAGGAATATAACGAAGAATCCGCTCTATGTATTTTTTCTTTATTTATTGAATGTCCAGTAGATGCTAAAGTTACCTGATTTACTTTTACATGCCAACCAAAGAATGCAATTATTCCCGTTAATAAATAGAAAGAAACAAAAAGTAAAAAAGAGGCCGCAGTGGCTTCTTCCGCACTAAGTCCAATTAAAGAAAAAAGATATATTAAAGTCACTTCCCGCGTGCCGATACCCATTACAGTTATGGGCAATAGATTTACTAAATTCAGTATAGAAATGAATAATACCACTGTAAGAAATGGTATCTTAAGTCCCAGGAGCGAAATTAACCAATAGCATTGCCAAAAATAAAGCAAAGCACTGCTTAAAGTAATACCAATCAACAGTAATGCGCGCCCTATGTTCATTTCTTTAATTGAACCGGAAAACTCCTCATAATGGAATTTAAGTCTGTATTTGTATTTTTTAAAAAGGTTTATATTCTGTAAATACCTTGCCAATCCAATAATCGACTTTTTATGGACTAAAACAAAAGGGGCGATTATCAGCAAAAAGATTATAACTGTGAAAGTAAACCAATTATTAACCCCGAGGCAAAGTTTCCATATGCCGAATAAGCCGATTGCGAGCAAAAGATATAAATCGCACAATCTATCGATAAATACCGTAGCTAGGCCTCTTCCGAGACTGACATTCTTTTCATTTCTAAGGTATAAAGCTTTGAATGCCTCGCCCAAGCGCCCGGGTGTAGCCAATCCTGCATATATTCCGCTTAAATAAATCAAAAAAATGTCTTTTATAGAGTAATAAATCGATTGAAATTGCAGAATATATCTCCACCTAAGGGATTTAAGAAATATAACCGGCACAATTAATAAATTTATCAAAAAGAATGCAGCCAGATTAACTTTTGACAAATTACTGAAAAGCCTATTAAAATCCAAGCGGCTTAAAATAATTATTAAGATTAAAATCCCTATCAGACGATAATATCGCTTAGCCATATTTAAAAAAATCCGGTTTATTTATTTAAAGTGCATTCAACAAAGATATGCAAAGGGCTTTTTCTGATATTTTTGATAACAAATCCGTTTTTAATCAATAAGGAATAGATTTTATTTTCGTTATTAATCCAATTTGTATATGTTTGCATCTCTTCCTCAAAGATAAGTCGGCAAGCCTCAATCCTTTTAAAAAGTTTTGACAGCGGAGAAAATACCAATCGAAAGCCAATTTTTCTAAAAAGAGAGTTTCTTGGCTCACAAAAAACGAATAGAGATCTATTCATTAAAACCCGCCCTATTTCTTTCAGTTGCGCATCTATGTCTGAGAAGCAATTCAAATGGTGCAATCCTTCATTAATAATTACGGCGTCGAAACAATCTGATTTGAAGCTTAAATTGACGCTGTTACCTACGACTATCCTTGACTTAAGCTTGCTATTTTCAAATAACTCTTTAGATATATCCAGGCCGAAAATATTATTGAATTCCCAGCCGGCCAAGACTTCTAAGAGTTCGCCTCTGCCGCAAAACAGTTCCAGAATTCTTGAAGACTTATCAAGGCGATCTATATGTATCATCTTTTTTAAAGTTCTGGCAGAACCCTTAAGCTTTCTTTTGCGATTGCCGAAATATGCCATGAATGCTTTATTCCATTTATCCTGACTCATAATTTATTGCTACCTTTTTATTTTGTTTTTTTTGAAGCCCAGATATTTTAACAAATATAAACTATGCCCTGCTATCCTAAAGAACCATAGAGGATTTTTTGAGAGGACGTGTGCGAAGTCCTGAAATACAAGAGCCGGGTTTGAATAGAAATGCCTTGAGGCGCGGGCACACCATTTTTTTATTTCTGAATTTGAAAATTTACAAATCCGGCGATTTCTAAATTCCTCTTCGATCCGGGAACCTTCCAGAACAGAGAGAACATTAAATTGTGCATAATGCGGCTTCACTTTGAGGATGTAATCTATGCTTGTTGACATGGTCTCCTCGGTCTCACCGGGTAGCCCAAAGATAAATTCGATTACCGTGGATATATTATTCTTTTTGGCTAATTTCACTGTTTCGGCAAGCTCATCCGGCTCCTGCGGACTGCGCCTGATATTCTTTAAGATTTCCGGATGCGCTGACTGCAAACCAAATATCAACATATCGCATCCGGCATCTTTCAACAGTCTCATCGCCTCAACCCTATTTCCCCGGAAGGAAAAGGGATGAACCATGGCAGACCACAACACCCTATGTTTTAACCTTACAGCTAATTCAGAAAACCTTTCTAACCATTTTTTGTCCATACCAAACATATCATCTCTAAACCCAATATATCTAAGGCCGAATTCCTTTACGCAATATTCTATCTCTGCTATCACATTCTCCGGACTTCTCAGGCGCACTTTATTCTCCCAGACATTATGGGAGCTGCAATAGGTGCATCTATGCGGACAGCCTCTGCTTGTAACCATAGTAGTATAGGGAGTGCGCATATTGAATATATGAAAATCATAAAACTTACCTTCTTTGAAAGTGGAATCTCTCCTGGGAAACGGCAGCGTATCCAAATTTTGAATTAAATCCTGGGCCTGAGTCGTCTTCATCTGCCCATCTTTCCGATAATAAATCCCCTTCACTTCTTCTATGTCTCTCGTTACTCCATTGAAATAATTGACAATTTCGCAAATAGTTATCTCGCCTTCTCCCCTGCAAACAATATCACATCCGGCTTCAAGATATTCTTGGGCGGCAAAATAACCCGGGCCTCCCACGATTATCGGAATATCGATATTCGACAGTCTAAGTCTTTTTATGTAGCGTAAAAGTTTTGATTTTATCGCCGTAGTTGAATAGAATCCGATAAATCCGAACTTCTCTTTTTGCAACCTCCCGGCTAAATCCTCAAATGTAAAAGGTTGCAACTCCTGATCCATTATGTGAGCATGCACGCCTTTTTCTCCAAGGACTGCGGCAAGGTACATAAAGCCCAGTTTGGGAACCCGTTTCATCCCATAGTCAAGCCTCTCTGAAATCAAATAATCTGAATGCTCCTGGCTTAAATATACCAGCAAAACATCTTTAATTAGGTCGGTTGTTTTCATATCACCGTTAATTACCTGAATTATTTTCCGCTACAATTAAAGAATAAAACATTATAAAGCCCAGGCGTAATTTTTTCAATATATGCTCTATTGCGTTTTCAAAGGGCAAAAGCCCAAAACTCGGAAGCGCAAACCTTTCAGCCAGTAAAGTCTTAAATTGATTCTCCTCTAATAAATTCTTTAGTTCCGGCGTATTAAAAGTCTGGACATGGGAGTGCAGTCCTTTGTCAAGCCCCGTTATATTAGCCAATCTATCATAGAAAGGCACAACAGCAGTCAGAACCAGGATGCCGTTTGACTTCAACACTCTGTGCGCCTCATTCAAAAACATATTTACATCAGTTAAGTGGTCTATCACCGAAGCCGCTACTATAATGTCAAAACAGTCCTTTCTGAAAGGCAATCTTTCGCCGATTGCCTGAACCAATTTTACGCTTTTATGTTTGCCAACTTGAATACATTCCAGTGAAGGCTCAATGCCAATGGCTTTACCTAAATTTAGATTTCTATGCAAAAATTCCAATAGAATGCCATCGGCAGCGCCTATTTCCAAGAGAGAAAGTCCCTCACCCGGCTTATAGTTTTGTATGGCCGACAATATCTGTCTCATCCTGCGGGAAAGCTTATATCTATTTATGTAGCTTTTATCTCTATTTTCTATATATATTTTGTCCATCTTTAACTTCAAATCCCAATAATCTCTTGATTGCCAGTCTCCAGATTAAGAAAAAACCTTCGAAGATAATTTTTAAAGACAATTTAGAATAGCCTTTACTTCTTTCTATAAACAAAATAGGCAATTCCTTAATGCTAAATCCCCTGCTTTTCGCCAAAAATGACATTTCAATTTGAAAGGCATACCCCTTAGAGTGCATTTTGTCCAATTCTATAGCTGCCAAGACCTTTTTTTGAAAACACTTAAAGCCTGTAGTCATATCTGTGAGGCGAGTTCCAATGAGCGCATTTATAAACCATTTGCTGGTTATCGATATAATATTGCGCCAGCGGGCTCTATTTTTTATACTCACTCTCCTCAAGAAACGGGAACCTATAATCAAATCACATTCTTTTGCATATTCTAAAAATATCGGAAGATACCTGGGATTATGCGAAAAATCCGCATCCATCTCAAAGATGTAATCTACCGGTAAGCTCTCCAGCACATATTTAAATCCCGTAATATATGCCAATCCCAAGCCCTTCTCTCCGCTGCGACTGATAAAATGTATGCGCTTGTCTCTATCGGCAATATTTCGAACGATATCCCCTGTTCCATCAGGTGATTTGTCATCAACTACAACAATATAAGCATTAGGCAAAATATCCAAAATAGTAGTGATTATTCCCTCTATATTATCTTTCTCATTGTAAGTCGGAATGACGACTGCTACTCTGCACTCTTTAGCCTGCGATAAATAGCTATCGCTCTGGGCCAGGAACCCTTCTGCCTCAGAGGTATCGGTAAGGACGCGGGAATATAGCTCTGATTTTTGTAAAAGCATCCTCCATGCTACTTTTATATATCTGGTGAGTTCACTTATAGATTTAAGCTGAAGAACCCTGCTCCATATAATTTTTGGACGAAAGTAAAACTTCAGATAAAACTCCTTTGTAAGCGCTTCTATTTCCGGCTCCGACAAGGTAGACCAGGAAGTAGGAAGACGTCCTTCTATCTTTTTTCCCGAGACATGCTCCCTCCAGTAGTCCTTTCCGCTTTTTTCTATCATAATCTTATCAAGATTTGTTCCGGGCTTTGCGATTGTCCTGCAGACCTGGATGAATTCTAACCCCAAATCCTTGGCAAATCCGATTGTGCGCCGCACACTTTCTTTTGTCTCTCCCTGATTGCCTACCATAAAGAAGCCCATTGCCCTTATGCCGTATCTCTTTGACCATTTAATCGCCTGCTTGACTTGTGCCGGACCTATCTCTTTTTTTATAGTATGCAATATTTGGGGGTCTACCGACTCTATTCCATAATATATCTGCCTGCATCCCGCGCCTGCGGCCTCCCGCAATATTTCATTATCAACCGCATCAACCCTCGAACGGCAAGACCATTCTATATCTAGTTTACGCTTTTTAATCTCATGAAATAATTCCAGTGCCCTGTTTTTATTTATAAATAATACCGGGTCAAAAAAGTCTATCTCTCTTACGTTAAAGTCGCGGTAGCAGGCTTCAATCTCATCAATAACATTTTTGACCGAACGCGGCCGATAGAGATGTGGAATAGCGCAAAAATTACATTTGAAGGGGCATCCCGTAGCCGTAACCATAACCGTAAAATTCTTGCGTTGTGATATGAAGGAATAGTATTTTTCGTTTGGCAAAAGATGCCGGGCAGGAAACGGATAAGAATCGAAATCTACATATTTTTCTGCCGGTGAATTAATAATAACATCTCCTTTCTCTTTATTTCTATGTATGACACCGGGTATCTCACTTACGCTGTCTCCATATTCTAACGCAGAAACCAGCCTTGGTAATGATTCTATCGCCTCCCCAACGATTCCGTAATCTATCTCGCTATGAGAAAGGGTTTCTTTAGGATACATGGATAGATTAAGACCCCCGGCAACGACAGGAACATTAAGTCTGTGTTTTAGATAACGCACCCAATCCAAGGCATCATGAAAGTGATAAGTCTCCGCTCTAAACCCTAAAATGTCCGGTTTAAAGGCCCTTATTCTCTCAAGCGCCTCCTCCTTTGACAAACTCAATACCTTAGCATCGAGCAGCATTACCTTATGCCCATGCGCCTCAAGAATAGCAGCTACATAGGCCAAAATTATAGGCGGGGCAACACAAAATTCCTCATCTACAACAGCCAGGTTCTCCGAAAATATCTTATGTGTATAAGGTGGAAATATTAGCGCTATTCTCATGATTTCAAATATATCCTTTAATAAAATAATACAAAATCCCTAAATATTCATGTCCTATAGCTCTGATTTGCTCCCATTTTACCTTTCCGTCACGTCTATAAAATTGAGGATTGCTTATCGGCGCATAAGTAATCTTTAAGTTCTTATTTAGTTTTTTAAACGCCAACGATGCCCTGCGCATATTGTAAGGAGAACTAACTAATAAAATTGAGCTCCAGCCGTAATCATTTATTATCTCTCCTGTAAACCTGGCATTTTCATAAGTACTATTTGCCTTCTGTTCTAAAATTATATCTTTCTCGGCAACGCCGGCTGAAAGAGCAACGAGCTTCATATTTTCTGCATCGTTATATTTAAAACTATAACCTGACGAAAAAATAATATGATTGGCATATCCGCTTTTATACAATTCGCCGGCATACCGGGCTCTTTCAATAGTGCTTTTACCGGGGCTGCCACCTTCGCCAACTCCGCCTCCAAAAACTACAATAGCATTAGCTGCCTGAAGAGGTTCGGATATTTTTAAAGGCCTGGCCGCAAACCATAAGAATGGCGTATAGAATAATAAGAGATAGGCCAGCAAACAGGCGAAAGCCGTGGCCTTTAAGCTTCTGCGGGACTGCCTGTAAAACTTACGCAAGCCTTCCTTCCACCTTAGGTCTTTATCATGTTTCTTCCTTTCAATCTCCTCTTCAATCAAATTACTCATTTGTTCGATTCTTTTTTTCCAGCTGTTTTCCTGCGCAGCCTTAATCCTTTTGCCAACCATATCTTTGTCGTTTTTTTCCAATACTTCAGTTATATAAGCCTTGAACTCGTCCGTGGTTTGCCCGATCATAAGCACATTTCCATATTTCTGATTAAAAGCTCTAACCTCCGGCAAGTCTGTGGAAAGCACGGGCTTTCCCATAATGAGATATTCGTTCAATTTTGTGGGATAAACGGTGGAGGTATAGTCGGTCAAAAGATAAGGAATCAGGCATACATCAAATGCACCTATATATTTTGGCAAATCGAAGTGTTTTTTCTCTCCAACGAGAAAGACATTGTCAAGCCTTCCAATTCTGGCGACATCTGTCTGCACGGGGCCGACAAAAAGAAAGGACCAATGAGGATTCCTCGCGGCCAAACACTCTATCAGCTCATAATCTATATGTTTATGCAATCCTCCTATATAACCGATAATCGGCCTTTTTATGCCCTTTAAATCGGGAAGGCTTTCCTTGCCGTCCAAAGTTGTATTATGGAAGGCCTCGGAGTTAACCCCGAATGGGAAAATGGTCACATTGGAATTATAACTTTCGCACCATTGTTTAAGTTTCTCACCCTGCGCAAAGATTAGATCGGCCTTTTTCAGCAGCTCTTTTTCAGTCCTTCTTATCTTCCGGGAGTCTCTGACCAGTTTTGTAAATTCGGCAATGCAGTAATATACCGACATCTTTTTGTCTATGTTAGCGATTAAATCCAGACTTATGCCTGTGGGTAAAAATGTCCAGATAATCGGGTCATTAAAGTCCATTACCTTAATCCACTTCTTCAAGGTTGAAAGCAACAAATACCTGTTAATCCATCTGGCTATCCTGGAGTAAGGAAATGGGATTACCAGCGGCGAAAATACAAACAGATTCTCTTCTTCTTTCCTTATTCCACTTATCCCTTTAAGCCAATTGCTCAGTCGTTTTTTTAATCGGGGAAGGTCCTTCAGGGTAGGTACTCGTACGCCTGTATTTTCTATAAATAAGACCCTGTTGTTATTCCTGGCGAAAGTAGACATTATCTCCTGATGCCCCTGCCAGTTGAAATCCCAGTCAATCGATGAAATACATATTATATTTTCGTTTTTAAGCATTATTTATACCTATAAATAACCTAATTTTATTCTAAACAGAGAAGCGAAAAAGGTAAGGTATGGTTTTAAATAAAGTGGATATTGTTTAATGGCCTTTAAATGCCACGCCAGGCTCTGAGAAAATTTTTTGTGGTAATTAAATGCCAGGGCCGCGCTAAACATAACCTGGGATTTACGTTTTTTTATAACTCTCTTAAGCCCCTTTTCGTCAAAGCCGGGGTCTTTTTCGTTTTCATCAAACAAATAGAGCATATTTAAAGTATGCCTTTCGATATTTGAGAGAGTTGCGCTATTTTCAAAAACCCTGTGCGCGCCAAGAATCTCGGGAAGATAAAAAAAGCGATACCTTTTTGATTTAGCCAGCCTAAGCCACAAATCATAGTCTTCGGTGCTAAAAAACTTCTTGTCTTCAGAAAATAAGTATCTATCTTCGGAAAATATGGACCTTTTCATAACAGTTGATGATGCAGTGAGGGCGTTGCCTTTAAGTAAAAGTTGTTTATACATATCATCCTGGTAGGGCCCAAAAAACCTTCGCTTAAATACTTTTCCGTCATTTAATCTCGAAAAACTCAAATCATGGCAGAGGATATCGACCGTTGAATCGTTATTGAAAATCTCCAGGCATCTCTGGAGTTTACCCGGGTACCAGAAATCATCACCGTCAAAGAAAGCGATTAATTTGCCTGTAGCTATCTCGATGCCTTTATTCCTCGCCTTTGCAGGAAGGCCGCTATGGTCCTGCCGTATATATTTAATTCTCTCGTCCTTGAATTTAAAAATCTCCTGCTCTGTGCTATCGGTTGAACCATCGTCAATTATAATAAGCTCGTAATTCTTAAATGTCTGTTTGAGAACTGACTCTATCGCCACTCGTATATATTTACCGAGCATATATGTTGTCAAGACTACGCTTATCTCTTTCATAGCATCTTTCCGGCAGCTGCAAAACAGCTTTCTATCTTTTCTATCAATTCGTGTTCGGAATCAGGGAATTCGAAGTAATTCTCGACAAAATTCTTACATTTTTCATAATTTACCGGGGATTCTCTTCGCGTTAGGATATCATCTACTAAGCCGCGTAACCTTTCAGGGCTTTGTGCGTAAAGTGGCAAATCGCTAATTTCTGAAAGTGGATTCATATCGATTACGCCGGATAATCTGGGAATAATAACCGGGCATCCGAAAGTGATGCTTTCCAAAGCAACCGAAGAGCTGGCTACGATCATCGCCTTTACCAAAGGCAAAAGCCTATCCAGCTCTTCATTTGAAAAAATAAAGGTATTTTTATTAAAATCTAAATTCAAGCGCTTAATCAGAGTTTGCACGGGAAGCCCATGGTAGTGCCCTTTTATGATTATTTGGTAATCTGTCTGTCCGCTGAAGGCTTGATGAATATAATATAATAACTCCTTTGCTTCTTTGGTGCTAAACGCTAATGCGACTAAGATTTTATTCTGTCGGCTCTGCCAGGGAATCCTCTTTTGCAGATGTTTTTTGAGATGCTGATAGCGTATAGCGAACCATAAAAAAGCTCTTTTTTTACTCCAGCCTGTTTCCTGAAAAACTTCTAATGGAATCCTGCCGTTACATGCTAAATAATCCGGTTTGGGCATAGTAAATTTCGAGCGCTCATCCCATTGCAAATCATCTTTAGAATCGAAAAACTGTAACAGCAATAGTGGAATCGTAGTATGTACTATCCCGACGGTTTTCAGATTCCTATTCTGATCATGGAGGGTAAAATTTAACGTTCTTTCCCAGGGCTGACTTTCGGCAAGGTATGTAACAACTGTCCCGGATTTAAGTTTATTAGAAATATTCCTAAAAGCCTTAAAATAAAAGATGTTGCTCATTAAAGCTCCGCCGGCGAATGAAGAAAACCAATCTTGTTTAAAAATGTTCCAGACATTTATACTTTCTTTAGAATACTCGAAGCTTTTTGAAAGATAGGGTACCTTTATAATGCACTTAATCATGAAATAAACGTAATGGGCCATAATCACAAGCAGGTCCTTCGGGCTAACCCATTCTTCCAGGAAATAAATCGGGTATTTCCAGGTATTTATCTGTCTTCCCAGCTTAACGCTATCCCGAAAACTAAAACCATCGATGCCGGGTGACACTGCCAGCCAGATAAATCTGTCTTTATACTTATTTTCCAGCGCTGTTTGCAGCGCGCCATAATATTTATTAACAAACTTCTCTTGTTTTAAAGACTCTCTGTCAATTAAAGGGAAGTAACTGATAGCGAGATACCTGGCGTTTCTTAAAATCTCTTTTCTAAAGCCTAAGCCCCTGGCATGAACAGTCACAATAAAAATCTTATATATGAAATAAAAATAATGTTTTATTCCCTTTAAGAAATTTACTGAAAAAGTAACAATTTGTGAATGCACTCTATATTTTTTGAAATCGATACAATGGTATTGCCTATTTATGCTATCCTGCATTATTGTGCAGGATAAATCTTTCGATCCAATATCGAGTATTAGCTGTTTGCATTTATATTCTTTCTTTAGTTTTAGTATAGTAAGTAATTGAACTAAACTATGGTACACATCGCTTTTTAGAGGGTTTTTTTCAAATATCAGGGAAGACCACCATACGGAAAATGAACTGAACGGATATTTAAAGTATTTTTTAAAGTTAATCTCGCCGAACCTTGGCTTTTCGCCAAACTCAGAAATGAAATGAATAAAATTATCGCGTTCCAAAAAGGCCTGTCTATTAAAATGTTCTAAATATGGAATGACTTCAATTTTACGATTTTTTATTGAAGAAAAATGTTTAACGATTAAAGAGGTCGTATCTTGATTGGCCGTCACAGGGCAGAGAAATATTTTGTCGATATTTTTCTCATCAGAATATCGGATAAGCCTTCTCACGTTAGGCATGCGGTCAAATACATAAAGTGCAGCGTTAAGCATTTTTTACAGCCTCTTTTATTTGATTGAAAGAATGGATCTCATCTATACATTCCAGCAATCCCTGCCCCATATCTAAGTAATGATTTGCGGTAAGCTTATAGCCGATTTTTGGAATAAAGGAATAAGGAGTTAAGTTATAATGCGGAGAGTTTGGAATAACTTCTTTAAATTCGATTTTAACTTTATTACCCAGGATTTCTTTTATTGTATATAGAAAATCTCTAAATTTCATCGGGTGGTGCCCTGTAATAATTATATGCTGATTCCTATGTTTTTCTGAAAGCGCCTCTACGCTCAAACGCGCAGCATCTCTTACATGAATGTATTCTCTCATTTCTTCACCGTTAGCGCAAATTTCAATCTTCCCTTCTTCCATGGCCTGTTTTAAATATTTATAGACACTATTGCGATGGTCGGCGCGCGGTCCATAAACACTGCCGTAGCGTAATATAGTGTAATCTAAGCCGTAATGCCTCTGGTATTCTTCCACATAGAGTTCTGCTGCCTGTTTACTGCAACGGTAGAAGCCTCCTCTGTCGCTATAAACATAAACGGTGCTGGCAAAAACAAATCTTTTCGCTCTTATGCGACGAGCTGCTCCAAGTAAAACTGCCGTTCCTTTTATATTTTGAGTTACTGTCTCTAAGGATTTGGTCCTGGCATCGTCAAGGTCCGCTATACCTGCAAAATGGTAAATATAATCGCAATCCTCAACAGCCTTGTTTACCTTCTGTTCATCCAAAATATCTCCTGTAATCATTTCTTGATTCGCTTTAAAGTAAGGCGAAGGTTCCAAATCAAAAATTCTAACTTCATGTCCGCTTTCAGTTAATATATCCGCCACATGGCTACCAATAAATCCTGATCCACCAAAAACAATTATCTTCATCTTAATCATTCCTCCAAAAGTTAATTTTTTCAATTTTTTTTAAAATTTCACCGAAGTCGGATAGGTCTTTTATGGCCCATGGATAACTTCCTGACTTTAAATCTAAGTCGGGTTTACGTTCAATAAAGACTATTCCTGCCTCTTCTGCTGAAATACGGTCGCTTTGTGCATCACCGACATAAACAACTTCATTCTTTGCAAAACTGTATTTATTTATTATCTCGTTTATAATAGCTGTTTTTTTCTTTGGGCTGCCGTGTATCTCTTTAAAATGTCCCTGCAAGCCCCTTGCCTCAATAATCTCACGCAGCTCTTCTTCCGGCGTGCCCGAAGCAACGAAGAATTGATATCTACTTCTGTTGGCATCGAAGAATTCCTTTGCCCCGGCTACTAAAGGGGCGTTAAGAATTTTCTCCAGTACTATTTGAGAAAAGCGATTTCCCAGCTCAATTTCTCTATTCTTAAGAAGGCCTTTCTCTAAGATTCGTTCATAAATGTATCGAAACTTAACATAACGGGAAACGCCGGCATTTATTAAATGATAATCTATGATTTCCTTGATTCTTTGCGGATAAGCAGCGAAAAGTTCCCTAAAGGCCTCTGTCTTAATATCCGCCGATTCCACAATCACACCATCAAAATCGAAAATAATTGCCTTAATCAACTTAACACCCTAAACCTTCTAGCAAATTATGCACGGCCCGCATCTCCATTTCTATCCGGGATTCTTTCGCGTAGGAACCGATATGCGGGGTGAGGATTACATTATCCAATTCCTTTAGTCGGCCCTTATAAGGCTCTTCTTCAAAAACATCCAGAGCAGCCCCGGCAAGCCTTCCTTCTTTAAGCGCCAGGTAAAGCGCATCTTCATCCACAATGCCCCCTCGCGATGCGTTTATTAAGAATGCTCCCTGCTTCATTAAAGAAAATTCCTCTCTTCCCAGCAAATTACGGTTTTCTTGTGAATAGGAAAGATGTAAACTTATAATATCAGACTTTTTTAAAAGCTCTTTAAATTTAACCTTCGCGAATTCTCCTTTTTCTATTATGAATGGATCGGTATAAAATACATTGGCTCTCATTTCCTTAAGCAACCCTGCTACTTTTCTGCCAATCCTGCCAAAACCAACAATGCCAACCTGTTTACCGGACAAAAGATTCCCTGTCCTTTTTTTCCATAAACCGTTGCTGATTTCCCGGTGCATAATTGGTATTTTGCGCAGTAGCCCCAATATCAGACCGATTGTTAATTCTGCAACAGCCACCGTTGGCGCATCAGCAGTATTATAGACCTTTATTCCTGCCCCTTCGGCTGCTTCTAAATCCACATTGTCTATTCCCGCTCCGCAACGCGAGATGACTTTAAGTTGCGGCAGCCCTGCTAAAGTTTTCGAATCCAAAGCTTCGGTTCCAGCGATAAGACCGATAGCATCCTTTGTCAGCTCAATAACTTCTTTTTCTTCAAGCTTTCTGCCATAAGAATTTAACACAACTTCAAAGCCGGAATCCCTCAAAAGGCTCAAAGGCTTTTCGTCAAACTCTCCGAATGATGTGGTAGTTATTGCAATCTTAAGCATTCTTTTTCTGTTATTACTTGTTCCCAATTTTTATACAAGTTGCTCCATGTCAAATCTCTAACCAAAATTGCTCCATAAAAGCCCTCAAAATCAAACTTGCTCCAATAAAATTTCATCATGCGCAAGAGATTCCATCTGGGGTATTGCAAATAGATCGTATCATATTCAACACGCCAGCCGGAAAATTGAAAAAGCAACCGCCAATCGTCAGGAGAAAGTTCCAATATATGCGTATTTTCGGCATTTAATTCTATTTTATCATTATTTCGCATGCGCTGGAACCCTAACCGGCTATGACGCAGATAAGGAACGGTAATTACTAAAAACTTGCAATCTGTACCTTCGGAAAGATTATGTAAAAATTGAAACGGGTTCATCAAATGCTCAAGCATCTCAAAAGATAAAAATATATCTCCGCTGGCAGAATAAGTCTTTATATCTTCTGCCCTGCCGCATATAGCTTCTAACCCTTTTTGTTTTATTCGCTCTGCTGCATTGCTGTCTAAGTTAATGCTAAGCGTACGAATTTGTTTGTTTGGCCATAGACCTTTTATGTATTGAACATGAGTACCGCAAGAATCGCCAATATCAATTATCTTAAGCTCTTTATTGTTTCTTTCGATAGCCGTCATCTCGATAGCCTTGTTTGCCAGATTAATCTGGAAACTATGCTGCGCTCTTACTTTCAACTGCAGATATTTATTGTCTATTTTAAAACTGCTGTATTGATGAGTGATATCCGGCACAATATTACTTAATTGACGATAAAGTTTAAGAAGACCTTGCTCGGCAATAGCGAGTTTAATCGATATAATCGCTAAATTGCTGCAAATGGTGCGCCAATAATGCCTTAATAGTTTGTAAGCATTATCCGGCAAATGATCTTTAGCAAATTTCTTAAACTGCATCTAATTCCCTGCCTATTTCTTCTTAGCTAAAACCTGCATATGTGAACTGAATTGGTATTTTCTAATCCAATCCTGAAGAGCCTTTTTTGCCTGTTCATTTTTACTTTTTGCCAGCAATTGCCAAAAGCGGCCGACTTTTATCTTTTCTTTCAAGATCATCCCTTCGACTATATCCCAGTCCAATTGCCCCGGGGTGCTAATCTCTTCTACGATAAAATCATTTTTCTGAAGCAAGGTTGCAACAGAGCCTGGATTAAAAAAATTCAAATGATGCGGTGGAAATATACTTTTAGATTTTTCCCAGAACATCTGAATATCGAAACCTTTGCCGTTTAGAGTAGTTAAAAACAAATACCCTCCCGGGCGCAGAAGTTGCCCGATTTTCTTTAGAAATTGACCCGGGTCATAAAGGTGTTCAAAAAGCTCGAAAGCAGTAAGTAAATCAAAACGCCTATCCCAGCCCCGAATGTCCTCTAATGCCTGAGGGATAACTTCCAGGCCCTTCGATCTGCAAATATCGGCCATCTCCACAGAAGGCTCGATCACGACTGGCCTTATAGAGGGCTTAAGCTTTGCTAATTCTTCAAGAAAAAGCCCAAAACCTGCCCCTACATCCCCCACTGTCCATTTATTCTTTTTAGATAAAACTTTACCTATATACTCGGCTCGCGGCCGAAAGATTTCCCTTCTTCTTGCCTCGGCAACAGGCGGAAAAAACTTCCGTGTCCAATACCGACTGGATGCTGAATCAACATAAAAGGCCTTTAATTGTTTAAAACATGGCCTCGGATTAACAAAAATGGTCCCGCATCTGTCGCATAAAGCATATACAAAGGAGTTCTTCTTAAATTCCGAGCGGTGCCTTTTGCTATTACATCCGGGGCAAGAAACAGCCTGAAAAAGACCCCTCTCTTTAAAATAAATCGGGATATCCTTCTTTATTGTTGATAAATAATTATCGAATAGTTTTCGTCGCCTGATATCGGTCTCTTTCATCCCTCTTTAATCTCCTCCGGCAACTGTAAAAGTCTCACCTGTAACATAATCCCCGGCGCTTGAACCTAAAAATAAGGCCGTTTTTGCAATATCTATCGGCTTTCCCGCTCGTTTTAACGGTATAAGGTTTATTCTCTCTGTTATATTCTCACGAGCTATTTTTTTATGAAAAGGAGTATCTATAAATCCACCCCTGATAGAATTAGCCAAAATATTGTATTTTGCGCCTGCGCGTGCTAAGCCTTTGGTAACTGCTTCAAGCGCCGCCTTAGCAGCGCCATAATGGATAGATTGAGATGAGCCACCATACTTTGCCGAGACGGAACTAATATTAATAATTTTACCTCCGCCGTGCCTCTTCATGTAAAAAAAGGCATCTCTTGCCAAAAAAAAGGCAGATTTGGCATTGAGAGTAAAGGTATCCTCCCAGGATTTCTCATCTAATTTCAGGAAATCTTTAAATCCATAAATACCGCCTGCATTATTGATAAGTATATCTAAGCCGCCAAAGGCCTTTACAAAAGCTGGTATAAGTTTTTCACGGGAAGAGCTATCCAGCAAGTTTACTTTGAATAATTCTGCTCTTCCGCCGCATTTTAATATATGGTTTTTAAGCGCTGTGGCTTCCTTTTTGCTGTTTCGGTAGTGGATGCCGACAAAAGCGCCGCAAGAAGCGAAAACTTCGGCAATGCAGGCGCCTATCCCCGTACCGGCACCGGTCACAAGCACCTTTTTTTCTTTAATATCTTCAAATATCATATTCTACCTCATTTCTTTATCTCGAGTTTCTCCAATTCCATAGCCCGGTAGGAACAACGCTCACAAGCCTCAAGCTTATGCGATTGACCTAAGCGGTGAATTTCTCTATAACGGAAAACTTCTTTACCTTGCCACATCTCTTTGATGCTGAGTTCTTTCACATTGCCCAAACTCATCAGGCTAAAGTTATCAACACCATGCATAAGGCAAGGCAAAATTGTCCCATCCCAAAGTATGACCATTCTTTGCCAAAGAAACGGACAAGCCCAATCAGCTATCCCTCCTTTATGCTTATCTTTCGGTGTTTCTTTCCTTGCATCTAAATATGATACCTCATCGGCAATCTTCTCCCAAAATCCCACATATTCAGTAAATGCTTCCCTTAATTCCGGGAGTAACACTGTCTGGATTCTAATCTTAGGATGGGGCAAATTTCTCTTATCCCGAATCTGCCGCAATTTCTTTATATTATCAACTACAGATTCATACTCAGCGCCCGGGCGATACCTCTGGTAAACTTCTTTACTAATTCCCTCGAAGGAGATTGATATCCTGTCCAGGCCCGAATCTATTAACTGATTTATTTTGTTTTCATCAAGAAAAGTGCCATTGGTATTAAAATAGATATCTATAATACCTCTTTTCTTGGCATAAGCTACCATCTCGGCAATATCGGGGTGTAACAATGGTTCGCCGCGCAGGCTAAGTTTTACAGAACAAAGTCCATTGTCAGCCCCTTCGTCAATGATTCTTTTAAAAAGAGATAAATCCAAAAGCCCTTTTTTATAGGGTCCCCAATTTTTAAAGGTTGTTGCGCAAAATGGGCAGTGAAGATTGCATATATTTGTAGTCTCTATATCTAAATGTATAGGAAATCCACCCACGATAAAATTAATCGGGAATTCATACCAGCGCCGCCGATACTCTAAAAACTCCTTATCTTTACGGTCATCGAGCACTGTCTTTTCAGTAACAGTATGAAAGTTAGCGTTTGGTTGTATCCGGGGCATAATCAATTATCCATTTGCAGCTTCTGTAAAGCCATGTTTCCTTAACCAATATTCTGTCATAGGAATCTGCCATTCATAATCTATATCGCAGCCGCCCCATTGCTTAAGCGGATAAATCTTTCGCCCCATCCATTTCTGGGGCAGCAATCCCTTTTCTATATTTTCTAAACATCTTGGACGAACGATCGAAACACCCATATCGGCAAACCATACATCCCCCTGCGAATCTCTATCACAATTTAATATTTTTGGGTCGCCAAATGTCTCAAATGGAACAAAAGGCCTCAAGAGACCATCTTCGCCGATTTTTCTTGCTCTTAAGGGGCTCCACATATTGCACCCTGACACTGTCACCGCAGAATCATAATCGGGATTTTCCCTTAAAACCTTTATCCCCGATGAAATCATCTCTGATGTAATTGTAGCGGCATTGCACATCAAAAGAACAAGCATCTCTATCTGGCCTTCGTTTTTTTCCTTCACAACATTATAAGCGTGAATGTAGGCATCTTCCCCAAGGGCATCGTCTGTACATAACTCAGGCGGTCTCTGAATAGAGGCAATGCCGTTTATCTTTGCCAAGTCTATGAGCTTTTCGTCATCCGTTGACATATATATCCTGTCTATTTCGGCACAATCCTTCGCCGCCTTAATAGGATAATATGCAAGTGGGTTACCTAAGACAATATGCAAATTCTTCCCGGGAAGACCCCGGCTTGCCTTTCTGCCTATTAAAAGCGCAATAATCATATTTTTATTATCCTTTCAATAAGTTTAAGCTGTTATTTGGTTTGCTATTTTCTTAAATGTGGTAGAATTTTCCAACAGCTCCCGATAACTGCCCTGAGCAACGATTTTGCCCTGCTCCATTACATAAATTACATCGGCGCCCTCAATAGTGCTCAGACGGTGAGCAATAAGAATTATCGTCAGTCTTCCATTTCCATAAAGATTTTTAATAGCTTTGTTAAGTTCGGCTTCTGTATATCCATCGAGTGCCGAGGTAGCCTCATCCATAATCAGGATTTCCGGATTGCGATAAAGCGCTCGGGCAATAGCCAACCGCTGTCTTTGGCCGCCAGAAAGCCTGACGCCTTTTTCACCCACTATTGTTTTAATTCCTTTCGGCAAATCATTAATTAAGGACTCCAGTTGCACAATCTGAATGACATGCTTCAACTGCTCACTGTCGAACTTGTCCTGAGGAATGCCAAAGGCAATATTTGCCTCCAGAGTATCATCGGCAAGAAAGATATGTTGAGGAACATAACTTATTTTTCGACGGTAGGCCAAAACATTCTCAGGAGTAACAATCTCTCCTCTATAATATAAAGCGCCATTTGCGGGAATTAATAATCCCATTAAAATATCTATTAGAGTACTTTTTCCTGCTCCGGTCGCACCTGCAAAAGCAATAATCTTATGCTCGGGGATTACAAGATTAAATTCTTTAAAGATAGGAGCCGGTGCTTTTTGATAACGAAATTCAATGTTTTCTAAATGAATGGCCTGAGATTCTTGAGGTGTACTGACTATTTTGATGTCCCTGGGAACAACTTTTTCTAATATCTTTTCTTGGCTATGTTCTTTCAAAGTCTGATAAACAACATCAAGGCTATTAGAATAAAATCTAACAGTATTAACATTCTTATATATCTTGTCAATGGATGGTAAAACTCTCAATGCTGCCAACCCGAATACGGTCATTATAGGAATTAATTCAGAAGGATTTTTACCAAAATATATGCTCATTAATAACGTTGTAAGTACACTGGTCCATAATATTATCTCTAATGTATAACGAGGCAAAATGTTAGAAACGATAAATTTTACCCCGTTATCAAGACGCTTCGCTGCCGCTTGAGCGTATCTTTTGATAAAGAAATCTTGCACATTGTATGCTTTAATTTCCTTAATTGCGTGGAGTGCTTCAAATCCAAACTTATGCACTTTTCCTGAAGCCTCCATTCTGTTCGAAGCATATATTATAACTCTTTTTTTAAAAAAATTGTTTATAAACATCATAACCGTCGTAAGAACGCTCGCTAATATTAGTGTTACAAGGGGATAGAGGTAAAAAAGTAAAGAAGAAATTGCCAGAAGGATAACTATATCGGTACTTATGAATATTAATGACAGTAGAAAACTGGTAGAAAAATGAGCTACCGTATTATCTACATTCCTAAACAATATTGTACTATTATTTTCTAAATGAAACGAATATGGCCTATTTAAATATGAAGCTAAAAGTCCGGTTGTTACACGAACATTAATATTGTTTACGACTCTTCTTTGCTTATATTGTATAAAAACAGTATACAATGACTTGAAAACGAATAAAAGAATAGCAGTTATTACCAAAACGGTTAGAAAACCGATATTATTTTTGGCCCCTATTAATTGATAAAACCATCCAAGCACTTTGGAGGTTTGAATCTTCTCTTGATTGATAAACAAATCCATTATGGGAATAATAATGCCGATACTGAATGTCTCCAATATCGCCAAAAGTAATATGCCGATAAAAAGAATTATCAATTTCTTCTTCTCATTCCTTGTCAAAATGAAATTGACCTTTTCTAACATAATGAAATTAACCTTTTGTAACATGACGATAAAAATGTTTTATAACTTCTTTAGTCCTGCGAATATACAAATCTTTGTAAGCCGACAACTTATCTGAAATCCTATAACTTTTCATATCTATATCATATCCTATTTTTTGTATTAAATCGCCCATCAAGATTTCACAATATTTTACCTCTTTGCTATCTCTATGATTCTTCCACCTAAAGCAAGCTTTCTTATCGAATAACTGATCGATATCATGGAAAGAGGAATTGTTTACCCAATTTGTTTCTCTGTCTTTTGCTATTCTTATATCTTTTGAGATATCAACATCTAAAAAATCAGCCAGTTGTTTTACTATTGAATCCGTATTTAAAATTAAATCTTCAAATTTTAATTTAAGCAATTTTTTACTTTCTATGCTTAATGCGCTTTTTAAATCCTTCCGTAAACCCAATATAAGTTCTATAAGATTAAATCCGACAAACCTATTTTTAGCCGACAATAAAACGTCTCTTGTATCACGGTAGATATATATTACATGGAGATCCGTTTCCTTGATTAAAGTCGTAAGCTTTTCTCCCAAGCGGGTTACTTTGGTGCCTACAATTTTATAAGCGTTTTTTTTGTTCAGAGCAGAAAGTGCCCTCTCGTGTAACTCTTTTAAATTGGAAAAATCTTTGCTCAATCCATTCATGGCCTCGCACCCAATAGCACAAGATCTAGCTTTCAATTCAGAAAGAAAAATATTTTTTTGTCGGTCAGTTAATTCGGTCAAAAAGGATTTTATTCCTAACTTATCAGAAGAGATTAAAGTCTCTCCCAAGAAATCTCTGTATACCAGACATCCTTTTTGAGAATTCAAGAAATTGGCTAATAAGGTCGTGCCACTTCTGATATAACCCGTAACCAATACCTTTTTCATCTATTTTTTATCCTTCTCTATAAAAAATTTTGTCTTTGTCCTGCCGCCAAAAATACTATCGATATGATCCTTGATGCCACGGTCAAGGTCTCTCTGGATGCATCCCTGATTCAATTTTGCAATTTCGGAGTTTGCATCCAGATAAGCAATGGCTTTATCAAGCTCAAGGGTGTTCCGAAAAGTGATATTTGAGTAAACGTTATTGATGAGCTCATAATCCTCACCATAATCCAGGGTTAGCCTTAAATCGGGCCGTTTCAGCCTCCCCTTAACCTTAATGCACCCCACATTAAAAATCTCCGGTCTGTCAAAAAAATATCCCCAGATCTCTGTATCCTTGATATCCTTTACGTTACAAACTCTTTCCAGCGCCTTCGTTTTCAAGCCGTATGGCCTTGTGCCCAGGGGAAGGCCTTCTATCTTTATAAAATCGTGTTTATACTTTTTTAATCTTTCGACCATAAGGTTTGAGTATTTTATCGAGAATAAAGGATTGTCAGCGGTGATGCTCAAGAAATATTTCAGGCCGAAAACATTTGTGGCCCCCAAGAATCTTTTTAAAACATCGTTTTCTTCCCCGGCAAAAATCTCAACGCTGTTTTTCTTCGCCAGGTCAATAAGGGGCTTATCCTGGGGATTGAAGGATGTGCAAAGAACAATTTTTGAAATATCCCTGATTTGCTTGGCCCTGTCTATAACCCTTTCAACAACGGTTTTACCGTTCAAATCCTTAAGTATTTTAAAGGGCAGCCTTGTCGATTTCAGTCTTGCGGTAATTAAAAATCCTATTTTCATTATTGCCAATCCTTAACTTTTTTCACGGTAATACTAAAATATCGTGGACATTAATTAAATCCTTAAAACTGTAAAATTTGCTCACTTTAGTATCGACATCAAATAGAAAAAAACCTGCATTTAACATTATGTTATTCGAAATTCCGAAAAGGTCGCTCATATACATATCTTCGCTTTGTCCTATATAGTAAAATCGTCCATCGTAATCCAGCCCTCGCATAAATCCGGGAAACTCTCCGGCAATATTCTGATTGCCTATATAGAAACGGCCTCTCCTGGAATCCAAATAAGTCAATTTTCCGTCAAAGAATTCGACGCTATGGGGCATCCATAGATTTTTTACCAACACATTAGCTGGTTTGCCTATTTGATCGATATGGAACTCGACAATCCCTCCATCAAGAATACCTCGCTTCCAATTTCCCGAAAGAGAAAAGTAGCTTACATATAGCGAATCCTCTACAACGCAAATATCATTGATGTGGTGGCGCCCTATCTTTCTTTTTCTATATTTGTCTGAGAATTCAATCGTATCAACCAGTCGAAATTTCTCTTTATTATAAATAGATATCGTATCGGTGCCGGTATTTGATATAAATATGAGTTTTCGCTCTGGACAATACGCTAAGCCGCAAACATTAGGCTTATCAAGGGGAAGCTTTTCCACTATGTTTATGTCCATTGATAGCACATACAATTTCATTTCCACATATTCTAAAGCATATATATAGCCATCAACTTGCATAACCTGTCTAAAATGCCCTGGAATTTTTTTCTCTATCTGATTTGAAATAAGGTCACAAATATATAATCCTCCCCCGGACTTACTGTAGCGATGGTTTTTCTTTTCGCTATAATCGGGAGAAGATATAAGAATCCTCCGGTCATACCGATGAATTTCCTGAAGCAATTTAAAATCATAGTATGCCGGTGTGCAACAAAAATGCTTTCCTGCCTGCAGATTATACTCTTCCAATTGCGAAACAACACTCTCGTAAGGACCGGCTGTAATAATGATATAGATTTCATCTATATTTTCGGTTTTCAGTTTATCCGGCGGATATATATTAAGATTATGAAAAGTCGTTCCGGTGTATCCGGGATTGCTGTCTATAATATAATCGGGTGGGCGAGACAGTTTGGGTAAAGTCTTATGAACCCAGTCCTCAGAACGGCCAAATAAGACGATCCTCTTATTTTGGCAAATTAGTTTGACTTCGTTCCACTTCTTCCACATAGTATCCATTGCTATCCCTTTCTTCAAAAAATTTGCGTATCCAATAAATTCCTCTACAATTTGTGCTCAATTTTATCAAGATCTATTATTTCATCCTTTTCTAGGTCTTTTTTTGCCTTTAATCCGATTAATTTCGGAAATTGATTTTGTTTTACAGAACTCCTTTCTTTCGTTCTCTTGAACCAGAGATTGTCCAAGGAAAGCTTTTCGCCTTCTTGAATATCCTTTCTGGCCACAATTGCTTTTTTCATAGGGCCGGTTGTTCCATATTGCAATTCTGTATTGGGCATATCTAATTTTTTTGTGCCGTAAGCCTCTAGATTAATCCGCATTAGCTCTATTATTTTCTTCATACTTTCTTTGCCAACCGCTGCTTCATAATCTATCCTTTTTTCGCCATGAATAGGCGTATAATGCTTCTCTAAAATATGAAATCCCATTGCAGCCGGCATAACGCTTATAATTTCATTATAGGGGCTGCCAAAGGCGGTATGGTCTGCATAGCCTATCGGCAACTTAAAGATGTCTTTCAGCTTTAGCATTTTCGATAAATTGATATCTTTGTGATCAGTCGGATAACTTTGAAAACCATACATTAAAACAATTTTCTTTACGTTTCTTTCTTTTAGAAAATCCACAACATATTGAATTTCCTCAATTGTCGAACCGCTAATTCCCAATAATATAAAACCATCGAATTTCGATGCAGCATCAAGCAAAAAATAATCATTTAATCCTGTAGCGTGAATTTCTATCGCAAAAACATCGTCTCTTTCGGCAATAATATACTCGATGCTTTCCACATCGTCGCACAAGGCTATAATATCCAATCCCTTCTCTTTTGAACGATTAAAGATATCGCTCCATTGTTTCCTGGAAAAAACCCACTTCTTTATATTTTCCATAAGCGGATGCTTCCTGCTCATGTAACTCTCAGGGTTTAACAACAAATGGAACTTTGCGGCATTAAGCCCCACTTCGGCAATTTCATCCACTATTCGCGAAAGAAAACAAAAATCTCCTTCATGAATATATGCGGTTTCGCCTATAATATAAGGTTTTGTTGTATCCAGCATGTTATTGCTCTCAAAGAGTTATATCAATTTCTGGGTATATTCTTTATACTCTTCCCAGCGTCCAATATCAATATAGGATTTTTGGCTTACCGGGTAAACTCCCACATTTTCCTTGCTATTTAAAAGGGTTTGGATAAAATCCGTCATATCAAAATGCCTATCCTCAGGGATATATGCCAATGCTTGTCTGGATAATACATATACTCCCGTATTCACAGTAAAATCGAATTCCGGCTTCTCCTGGATTTCCTGTAATTTTCCTTCTTTTTTAAAATGGATAATCCCGTAAGGAACTTTATAATGCTGTATAGAGCCGACTACCGTCAATATATTTTTATTTCTCCGATGAAATCTTAACAAATCTGCATAATCGACATCTACAATAATGTCGCAGTTAGAAACGATAAAATTCTCGCTTATATCAGGGGGTAATAACTTAAGGCTTCCTGCCGTCCCAAAAAATTCTTTCTCCCAAATATAATCTATCGTGTATTTTTTTTCCGTGCCTCCAAAATATGTCTGTACCATTTCTCCTTTATAATTCAAGCTAACATAAAAATGCCTTACTCCATGCTGGCTAAATCTATCCATTATCATCTCTATAATGGGCCTTTCCCCCACGGGTATAAGACATTTGGGCAGTATTTTTGTGAAAGGCCCCAATCTCTCTCCCTTGCCGCCGGCCATGATAACTACAGGTATATTTATCTTTCTATAAGTTTTGCTCCCCTCTCCAAATACATCCACCCAGAATAAGATATCTATAATTTTCTTATTCTCATCCAGAATCGGCAACCCCTCTATCATATGCCCCAGCATCAGTTTCTTTATCTCCTCTATGGTGTAATTATTCTCCGTCACAAAAATGGGGTTTCGATTAAAGCAATGAACGATTTCTTCCTGCAGGTTTCCTGTCTCCAGAAGCCTTCTTCTTATGTCACCATCGGTAAGCGACCCCAGTAAACATCCGTTTTT
The DNA here is from genome assembly GCA_020341815.1 of Candidatus Omnitrophota bacterium. Lineage (GTDB taxonomy): Bacteria > Omnitrophota > Gorgyraeia > JAFGHF01 > JAFGHF01. Next base: position 1,516,850 of record CP070837.1, on the reverse strand, counting down.
ATCGCAGATATATAATATTTTCCTTGCTCCCTGGTCAATCTTTTTCAAGCACTCTTTTATGGATAACTCTGCAGGGATTTTTATTTCATCAATTTTATTTTTGTTTCCCATGTTATGCCATCTTTCCATTTTCTCTGTTAACTAAAAATTTATATCAAAGAAGGATTTCTTTAACACATCCTTTATTCCATGCTTCTTCAATATGGCTTTGATTCTCTTTGAGGCTTCACAATCGCCATATGGGTTAATAACTTTTTTGAGATTTTTTTGAAACTTCTCGGAATATAATATTTTGATAGCGTCTTCGATGTTCCGTTTTGCAGGCTGACAATCTATTATACTTTCTGCCTTAATTCTCCCTTTCTGCCTATCGCCAATATTTATTGTTCCGATTTCAAAGCTAGGGGCCTCAACGATTCCGCTTGATGAATTTCCGATAATGCCATCCACAAACTGCATGGTTGATAAATAGTTTAACTGTCCCATTGAAGTAAATGACACAGACCTATCAGAATTTTTTGATACATAGTCATTGATCATTTTATTGATTAGCCTGCCTTCCGGATCAGCATTTGCTTTTGTAAAGATGAGGTTGGTCTCTTTCAGCTCATCTAAGGCATCAAGCAGGTTCTGGAATTGCCTTTTTGAGGTGTTATTTTCCAATGTAACCGGATGAAAGGTTACTAAGAAATTATATTTGTTGAATTTAAAATCTAACTTTTTCTCCAGTATCTTCTTTGATAAAAGGTTTAACCCCTTAATATTGTCTAAACCTATTGCCCCAACATTAAAGACTGCGCCGGGATTCTCTCCTAATTGTATAACCCTTTTCCTGTAAATTTCTGTAGAAGTAAAATGCAAATGGCTCATTTTGGTTATAGAATGCCTGATAGCCTCATCAATCGCTCCAAAGGTAGCCTCTCCTCCATGCAAATGGGCTATGGGGATTCTTGACATCATAGCCGACACTGCCGCCGCAAATGTCTCAAATCTATCGCCAAGAATCACAACAATATCGGGTTTTAGTCTCCTGTAAGCTTCACTGAAGCTTATCATTGCCAAACCCGCTGACTTACTTAAGCCTACCGGGGTATCAGAGCTTAATAGAATCTCTATTTTTTCATCTATTATGAATCCGTCTTTTTCTATTTCCCTGTATGTAAGGCCGAATTCCGGCGATAAATGCATTCCGGAAGCAATTATCTGAAGCTCTAAGGTCTTATCCCCTTTTATCCTTTTCATCAGTGGTTTTAAAAGTCCATATTCAGCTCTTGTGCCTGTAAAAATGCAAATTTTTCTTTTCATTACATCTCCTTATTTAGCCCACTAATCCATCTTATAATTCCAATGACTCGTCTTTCTTAAAATTTCTCTTTGCCTTTTGAGCAATTACTTTATCCCAGCTCATCGGGCTTATGCCTGTTGCCGGTCTTTTTGTTGTAATATTCTCCTGCGTAAGGAGCTCGCCTTTTTTAATAAATCTTGACGCTACAATACTTTTGCGCACCAATCTTCTATTTTTAATTTCCGATGGCGAAGGCTTCTTAATTCTACTGCCCAGGGCCTTTTCTATATGTCTTATCGCTTTTACCATTGCCCCTAAGTCATCGGGCTCCAAAGATGCTCTATGGTCGGGGCCTTGCATATTTTTGTCCAGCGTAAAATGCTTTTCTATAACACTTGCCCCTAAAACTGCCGCTGCAATTGGAATTTCTATTCCCGGAGTGTGGTCGGAATAGCCGACTCTAACTTTAAAGGCATCTCTTATTGTCAGCATAGCTGATAGATTTACATCTTCAAAAGGTGTGGGATATTCTGTATTGCAATGTAATAGCGTTATGTTCTCTTTCGGCGTTCCTGCCTTTATTAAAACACATAAGGCATTCTCTATTTCTTTTAAATCCGCCATCCCTGTGGAGATTATAATTTTCTTTCTTAAAGTCCCTATCTTTCTCAAGAATGGAACATTTGTTATCTCTCCCGAAGCAACCTTAAATACTTCCAATCCAAGCCGATTAAGGAATTCTATGCTTTCTAAATCAAAGGGGCTTGATAAAAATAATATACCTCTTTTTTTGCAGTGCTTCATAAGTTCTTGATGCGCTTTTTTATCCAATTCCAATCTCTTTATCATCTCAAACTGTGACTCACTTTCACCCGTTGCCTTCTTTTGATATTCGGCCATAGGAGCAGATTTAGTAACCAGCTTTTCTGCTTCAAAAGTCTGGAACTTAACGGCGTCCGCGCCGGCTAATACAGCTGCGTCAATCATTTTTTTCGCTATCTTAATGCTTCCGTTATGATTGACACCGGCTTCTGCTATGACAAAGGTCTTACGCATTCTCGTGAAAATTTCCCTGAAAGGTTTCCTACATAGATTCCGCTTTTACCAATGGATTTTTTAATGGCAGAACCAGCTCCAATTACTGTATTCTCTGGAATGTTTATGTTATTTACTATGACACAATTGCTTCCTATAAATGTCTTGCTTCCTATACTACACTGCCCATTTATGACGCTATTTGTAGAAATGTGGCAATGGTCTCCTATGCTTGCTTCGTGTTCGATAATAGCTCCTGTATTTATAATGCAATTCTTTCCGATTTTTGCATCGGAATTTACAAACGCTTTATGCATTATAATTGTTCCTTCCTCAATCCTTGAATATTTCGAAACATAAGCAAATGGAGAAACAACTATTGGAAAATTCACTCCAATTTTTTTTAAGTGTTCAAATTTTTCTATTCTTTTACCCACACTTTTTATTTGTCCAATTGTTATCAAAAAGTGTCTATATTCTTTAGCAAGTTTCACCACTTCCTCATCAGAGGCGATTATCTTATAACCGAGGACTTTTTGATTAACCTTTTTCTTCGAGTCAACTATTCCTGCTATTTTAAATCTTTTTTCGGCTTCTATTACATCGATGCACGCCTTACAATGTCCGCCACCGCCTATTAAAATAATCTCTTCTTTCATTTCTAATTTATCCTAAATTGACTCTTTTATTATCCTACAGACATAATATATATTATCTTCAGAATTTAATGTGGAGCTTGGCAAACATAAACCTTTTTCATAAATTTGATAAGAATTTCCAAAGTCTGCCTGTTTATATTGCCTATAAGGCGCAGATTCTGTAACCGGCATAAAAACCCTTCTTGCAGGAATGCCTTTTTCTTTTAATCTTTTTTGTAATGCGGAAATGTCTATATCTTTGTCGAAAATAATGGATGTTAACCACCAGGAACTCTTTGCGTTTTGATATTCTTCCTGAAATCGGATAATATCGATATCTCCGAGCTCTTCCCTGTATATTTTATTAAATGTCTTCTTCTTTGTTAAAAAATTGTCTAATTTCTCCATCTGAGCAAGACCCAATGCTGCTTCTATGTTTGTCATTCTATAGTTAAATCCGATCTCCGGATAATAATATCCTTTTGTCTTATCTTGTCCCTGATTTACAAGAAATTTTATATGTTTTAACCTGTCTGCATTGTTTCCTACAACCATTCCTCCCCCGCCTGTAGTAATGATTTTATTTCCGTTAAAACTGAAACACCCCAAATCTCCAAATGTCCCGGTGTATCTGTCTCTATACCTGGCCCCTAAGCTCTCTGCGGCATCTTCTATAACGTAAAGATTATATTTTTTTGCAATACGCATTATCTCATCCATATTGCAGGGGTTTCCATAAAAATGAACGGGTATTATCGCTTTAGTTCTTTTAGTTATGCTTTTTTCAATCTCTTTGGGATCGATATTCCATGTTCTATCATCCACATCCACAAAAACAGGTTTTGCTCCTACATATATAACAGGATTTACCGATGCGACAAATGTCAGACAAGGAACAATCACTTCATCACCCCTGCTTACCTTAAGTTCATGCAGGGCAATATGGATAGCTCCGGTTCCACTTTGAATCGATACAGCCCTGTTTATACCTAAATAGCAGGCAAATATATCTTCGAATTCCGGCACATAAGGCCCTATAGTCGAAACATAATCACTGTCCACTGCTTTAATTAGGTATTTCTTTTCTAATTCTCCGACATTTGGAGCGTCTAAGTAAATTTGCTTACACATTGTAAATATTCGACTTATATAATTTGAGATTTTCCTTATTTTTAAACCATTCGATAGTTTCTTTCAACCCTTCATCTAAGCTATACTTTGGCTTCCAATTTGTCAGTCTCATTATTTTTTCGTTGCTTCCCAGCAGTCTTTCGACTTCGCTCTGCCGGGGCCTTAGCCTCATCTGGTCCTTTACTACTCTGGCTTCGGGGTTAATCATGCTTATCAGCTTCTGAGCAAGCTCACCGATGGATATCTCTGTCTGCGAGGCAATATTTATCTCTTCTCCGATGATTTTGTCTGATTTGGCTATCTGCATAAATGCCTCAACCGCATCCTTTACATAGACCAAATCCCTCTTCGGATGCAAAGCTCCAAGCTTTATCTCTTTTTTCCCCGATAAAAGCTGAGTTATTATCGCCGGTATTACTGCCCGGGCGGATTGACGGGGTCCGTAAGTGTTAAAAGGTCTTGCTATTACCACAGGCAAATCAAAACTTCTGTAAAACGATTCTGCTATGAAATCTGCCCCTATCTTCGTTGCCGAATAAGGCGATTGTCCTTGCTTCGGATGTTTTTCATCTATAGGAACATATTTAGCGGTTCCATAAACTTCGGATGTAGAAGTAACCAAAATCTTCTCCACCCTTGAATCCATTGATGCCTGTAAAATATTAAGCGTGCCTTTTATATTCGTCTCTACATAATGATCCGGAGAATCGTAACTGTAGGGAATGCCTATTAATGCTGCCAAATGAAATACGGCATCTGTTGCCTTTACCGCTGCCTTGACCCTATTGACGTCTCTTATATCTCCTGTAAAAATTTCTATTTTGTTTAATTCATCCCTATGCAAACTATCGAGCCAGCCCCAGGAATTGGAGAAATTGTAATAAACAAAAGCTCTGATTTCGCAATCCTCCTGCAAGAGCCTCTCAACAAGATGGCTTCCTATAAATCCCTCCGAACCTGTGATGAGTATTTTCTTTCCTTTTAAATCCATGGGGTCAAAACCTCAATTTTTAATCGGTTGATAATTCGGATAAACCGCTCCTTAGCCTTTCCATGGCCTCATCATCTTCGAACGCATCGTATTCTCTAATTTCTCCTTCGCTGATAACATCTTTGCAACTGAAGCTTCCATTTAAGATGTTATTTATCTGCGCAAAGAGCCGGTTTTTATCTTCAAATACTATTTTATTCATATACTTTTCAGCAAAGGGATGAGACGTAATGCCTGTATTATCGTAATAAAGGGCGTCTTTACCGAATATCAATGCTATCGTAGAAGGGCTGTTCATTCCCATATTTATGCAAATATCCGATATAGAGAGGGCCTGTTCAACGCTCCATTCTATCGGATTCAGATAGATAAAACTTTCACAACTTATAAGTTCATTCCATATTTTTTTATATCGACTGTAGTTATCCTGGGATATTCTTAACTTATCCATCTCAGATTTTGGCTTCAAAAATACATTAACATCCTTATTCTTTTTACAAAATTCTTTTATGATTTCTAAATATTCTAAAAAGAATTCTTCGGTAAAACGGAAGGCATTATTAAAAGATGAATCAAAGAATATAACGGTCTTCTTTTCTTCTTTAAAACCGGGTAAACGTTTAATTGTCCTTTCTCTATTTTCTACTGTCTTATTATATTCTCTCTTAAATATACAGCCAGTATTGATTTTCTTATCCACAAAATAATAATCGGCGTGATAATCATAATGAATATTACCCCAGGTAAAATAGATATTATGCGCGATAAAAGCATATCCATAGCCTTTATAACAAGTCATATCGCTCCAATGAAAAATTACATTTTTCGTCCTGTATTTGTTTAAAATAATCGTTGTTGCAATATCGTCATAAGTAATAACCGAGATGTGGCACTTAATGTGATAAGAGTTCATTAATATTTCAACAGGAAAAGCTCCTTTATGAAACATAATTATGTAATAGAAAAGGTATAATTGTCTGCTTAAAAGCAATTGAAAATAGACGTTAACGGGAACCCAAAGATAGAAGAACAGGATGCTAAAAATATTTTTGTTTATATTGATTTTCAACTTTTCAACGGAAGCGGTGGCAAAGCCTCTTTTCTTTGCTTCTTCAAAGGCCTCAAGGCGCGGAGAGTGTTCTGTATTAAAGTTTAATATCAAAATATCGCTCTTTTTAAATTTATCATTATCTATTAATATATCGTCTCTTAATGTCGGCTGGTAAAAACCCCAGGCAGCCTCTTTGGATATCTTATATTCTTTTCTATCTTTATTAAAAACGATTCCCCTGTAGATACATTGCTTAAACAGCCACCCGTAATATGCCCCTAAAGCAAACGCCCGCCAGCCGGATGAAATCCACCTTATTTGATATTTAATTTTATATTTATCCTGGAAGTACCCAACAACGAACTCATTAATAGGATTTCTATTTATTAAAATTTTGTTTTGCTTAATGTTTGATATTCTCGCAAGATGTAAATATTTCAATAAGGCAAATATTTGATTTGCAAGATTTCTTTTGATATAAGCCTCAAATTTATCGGTAGTTAGAACTCTATTATAATAACTAATAAGATTACTTTTATGTTTTAGGCGCCAATCATAAAATCTTAGTGTCAAATCTATGACTTCCTCATTTACCTTATACCATAGCCCCTTATAATTACCCAAACCCCTCTTATGCTCTTTAATCGATTTCTTCATATATTTTCTAATGAAGGACGTGCGTTTAAAAATATCCGTTATGCGGGAAGGCATAGGCGAAGAAATAACTATCATTTTTATATTCCTAAGCCACCCCCATAAAATGAGGCAGAGGCCATCCAATATATCTTCTCCAAATACTGCAATATATTCTTTCTCGGTATCTAACATAAGCTTTCTATGCGTTCATCCTCAGATTCGACACGGAAGCATTAACTTCATCTGCCATGCGCTTTAAGGATTCGCCATTATTAAGGTGTATGCCGTATTTTTCCAAAAAAGAAGCATCTTTCACATTCGAGGTCACTATACCTTTATCCAAAATCAATTTTATCTTATCTTTGAAGTCATCTTCGTTACAAGCTACTACGGCTCTTTTTCTCAGCATTTCAAGAGTATTATCCTCTAAAGTATAGCATCGATTTCCAGCATAGACCAAGACCTCTGCGCCTGATGCCAGGGCCTGAATAAGCGTGGTTGAGGGAAAATCAATAATGAAAAAGTCAAATTCGTGAATTACAGATGTAAGAGGACGCGATTCTATTCTTACCGTGGGCAGATTTTCTCTCATCCACATAAGCATCGGGTTTCTCCCAAAGACGCCAGATTCTTTGACGGCCCAAGGGGCTACTTTATAGATTATGTCATATCTTCCTACGTAAGGCCTCAAAGCCGATAGGAAATTGGTTTCCACAATAAATATCTTTGAGTCCAGGCAAGGCTGGCCATTTGGATAATAAGCAGTGTAACCTCTGTAGGTGCCGGGGATATAGCAGATTTTAGATATGGTCCTTCGCGGTTTACTCTTTTTCTTAATCTCTTCAATCAAAGGCGAACCCGTAGAAATAATTTTACAACTACCCTTTTTACGCTCATCATATACTTCCTTTACGCCCTCGCCCCAGGCAAGGAAATATCCGTTATGGCCGAATTCGCAAAAATTATTATTTTGATTTAAAACAAATCCATATGTCCCGTGCTGAACAATAACAACGGGCTTCTTTTTTCGTTCAAAATAATATACCGGAAGGCCGTAAAATGCATCGGATGCTCCAACATGATGAATATATGCCTTAAAATCTTTTCGGTCATCTAAGGATTCTAAATAATTCAATCCTTTCCATAAAACAGGAATAAAACTTTCTGCATAACTCTCTATTCTATCGCCTAAAATCTCATCCACAATCGAATCCCCTGTCGCCGGGAGGCCTTTAAAGATACCTTTAATATCAATCTCGGGAAACTCACAACCCGACGTCTTTGGTTTCAATTTTAGAAGAGAACTCAAAGACCTGATACATAAAGGGTCTTTATAATAATAGAAATTGAACTTATCCAGGAGTTTTTGTCTTAGTGGCGCAATATCGTAGCAGAGATTACCGAGCAAGATATTACCCCTTATTCTCTTATGCTTAAGTAAATCGTTAGATTCCAATACTACTCTTAAGGCCTTCCGTAATGTTCTTAAAGAGGCTTTTATTCCCTCAACGACAGGAGGCTTTTTAGTGGCGGGCTCAACCTTTGCCCATACCTTGATTTCTATTCCTTTTTCAGCAGCAATCTTTTGCGTCAATATTCCATAAAGAGAGTCGTATTTATGAAAAAAGAGATTGTGGTCGTGTATCCTCTGGGGCACGGCACCCGGAGGCGCGCCAATCGATAACGGCTTTTCTTTTTCGATCAGCCTCTCTATCAATATTTTTCTTATTCTTACCGCATCCAGCAATATCTTCAGCCGATAAAAGTGCCACTTAAAAGGGAAAAAATGCTTCTTTTTAAATAATGAATTTTTTGATTGTAACCTTTCTTCAAGCCGTTGAATCCAATTTTCCAAGATTTTGCAGTTTTCATCGCCAATGGCCTTAAATTCTTCCGGGTTCAACCTTTCCTCATCGGTAATAAAATCGATATTTCGTTTTGATAAACAGTAACTCGCCTCGCCGCTTACAGACAGAAAAAGGGTATTCTCCGGTTGAAAATATTTGAGGGCCTCTACAATATTCTCTTTATATTCAATAATGGCGATGTTCATAGATTAGATCCATCTTTAGCATTGAGGAGATCTTCCGGTATTTCTAAAAGTGACTTGTATTTATCGTAAAGCCTTTGAGATTTTTCATCGTTTTTAATCCAGTAAAAAATGGAGTTTAATTCTTCTTGTGCCTCTTTATGCATCTTTAAGGCTCTCAAACAGTTCCATAGGCAATATCTTGCTATGACATGAAAGGGATAATCCTCGATAATCTTTTGAAAGAGAGAAAGGGCCTTTTTGTAATTCCCCCTTAGGATATTCCTGTTTGATAGAAAATTTATTTTTATGTTTAAGTCGCTTTGTATTTCCTCCATTTCTTCCTTAGAAAATTCCTTAGTGTCAAAATTCCTGTTTAGGTATGTTTTGCAGAAATCATCGAAATTGCTGTCTCGACTGATGTAGCCTAACGACAGATATTCCTCAAAAAGATCGCTGCCGGGCACCGGCATTGCTATGTGAAAAACACTCCAGTCGCAAGGCATTGATCTGGCAAACTTCATTGTCTGCTCGATATGCTCCTGTCGCTCACCGGGAAAGCCAATAACATATAAAGACCTGCTTTCAATATCGGGATAGCGGGAAATAATCTCCGCCACTCGGCGGACATGGTCCAGGTTAAGATTTTTCCTAATAATCTGCTTTTGGACATAGGGACTGCCGGATTCTACTGCTATATTAATAACCTTTGTCCCTGCTTTTATTAAGCTATCGATCGAAACTTCATCCAAAGTCCAAATCGCAACCCCATTGGGAAACTCAATTCTTAAGTTCCAATTTCTTTTTATGGCTTCCCGGCAAAAATCTACGGTTCTTTGCCTGTCATATGTAAAAAGGTCGTCTTCGATAAATAATGTATTGATGTGAAACTTTGCAATCATAGTTTCAATTTCCTCATAGATATTTTCTAAAGACCTCGATCTGATTTTGCGGCCGTGCACCGTATGCGAGGCACAGAAAGAACATCTCTTCGGGCATCCCCGAGTCGTAAGAATGGGCATTGCTCTTATAGAATTATCTAATAAGGCTTTTATGCGAACTGGCTGAGTTATATAGTCATCGAGACCTTCCAGCAAATCCCAGGCTGGAAAAGGAATTTCATCTAACTCCTCGACCATCTCTGCTTTTGTGTCATTGCTGTTTCCCTTAAGGTCTATCCGGTTTACGATACCCCTAATCGGGTATTCTTTCTTTTCCGGTCTATAGCTATCAATCAATTCGGTAAAAGGTATCTCGCCTTCGCCGCGGACGATGGCATCGAAACTTCCTTTATTTAATATCTCCCGATAGGTATTGGTGGCCTGGATCCCGCCGCCTATAATATATGCCTCGGGACATAGTTTTCGGAATACTCCAGAGACAAAAATACCCGTATTCTGGGATGTTGCATATAATATATTAATGCCCACAATAGACGGCCGGAAGTCCGATACTGCCTGAGAAACGATGGAATTAAATCGTTCACGTATCCCTTCATTAGTCCGGGGCTCAAGCGACATCTTTCTTTCCTTGAATATCTCAAAAACCTCTTTATTAATATCAAGCAGTTTCAAGTTAAAATCCCGCTTGGCATATCTGCGCGCATAAGAGGAAAGATAAAGCAAGCTTAATGGCATTTGCAATATTACCGGACTTTCCAGAACCTCTTTATTTCTTAGCGATTCGTCCAATAACGAAAAGGATAACGATGGCAAATTTACGAGAAGTATATTCATTTTACTTAAAACACTCCCAGGTAAGCGGCTCGCCGGCCGACATATCCCTTCTTACTCTCATTCCGTAAATATGTTGCAATAATCTCGGCTCTATCCCTCCTGCCGGCCTTAAGATATCTACATTTTTTTCTGTAATCATTTCTCCTTCTCTAATATTACGTATGGCGTATATTGATTTCTTGAATACCGGACGCATGTCTTTTTCGGCCCCGGCAATCTTTTTATAGGGCGAGCCCAAGGCCGTCTCAATCTCGCGGATACCCTTAATAATCAATGCCATCTCTTCAGGCAGCATGGAGAAAAAATTATCCGGCCCCGGAGACTCTCTATTTAAAGTAAAATGTCTTTCGATAACGCAGGCGCCCAGGGCAACGGCAGCAAGAGAAATCGAGCTTGTCATTGTATGGTCGCTCAAACCAACAGGCAAATCAAAAGTATTGATTAATGTCTGCATCGCCCTCAAATTCATATCTTCAGGTCTTGCCGGATATTGTGAAATACAGTGCAATAAGACAATATTGTCATTACCCTCTTCTCTTATCGCCCTGATGGCAGTGTCTATCTCTGACAGATAAGAAACTCCTGATGAAATTATCATTGGCTTCTTCAACCGGGCTATGTATTTTAGCAAGGGGATATTAGTTAAATCGTCAGAGCCAAGTTTATAGGCTGGGGGATCGGCAATCCTTTCCAGCAAATCAACATCGTTAAAGTGGCTGGGGGTGGAAAAGGCCGTTATATCTTTGCTCTTGGCATATGCAAATAACTTCTTTTGAAAGTCCTCTGTCTGCTTCTCCTGGCTTTCTGTAAACTCCTTATGCTGGTCTATAATTCCTCTGCCGTCTTTTAAGCTTGTTCCTTCAATTACTGTCGTCTGGGCATGGAATGTTTGAAACTTAATGCAGTCCGCCCCCAGGCGAACTCCGGAATCAATCAATTTCTTGGCTTCTATTATATCATCAAAGTTTACTCCTGCTTCTAAAATAATATAACACGGGTGGCCTTTTCCTATATGTCTGTTATTAATGCTAACTTTATCTCTCATTGACCTGCCTCTTCATTTTTTATTTTTGTCTGCATCATACAAGTACGTCTTCGCGCCGGTTAACATATCTCTCTACCGCTACCTTGCGCCCTTCAATCAGAGCATCTTCCGCTTTTTCTTTTTTTCTGGGATAAAAGCAATATTTGCAAGGCGCATTTTCCCGCCAGACCCTGTTTCCCTTTTTAAACCACTTTCGCGCTGCGTTCATCTTCCGGCCATGCCAAATCTCATAGATAGACTCATTCCTTACGTCACCGATAATATATTCTCCGTAATCATCGCAGGAACACAAAAGCACCGAGCCGTTGGCTGCGATAACCATCCTCTGATATAGATATGGACATTGAAAGTTCTCGTCGTACCCGATATGTTTATTTGCACGCGAAAAGTCAATAAGCGGATTGGAAGCTATTAAATCGACATAAGGTGAAAAAGTTCTATAAAATTCTTCAGGGTTGTCTTTAATCGCCGACCAAACAGCTTGAATTTTAACCATTGGTTTTGAAGAATTATAGCGTTTTTTAATCTGGTGATAAATTTTAATTTTTTCAAAAGCTTCCTTGAATTTAGCCGGCTTCCTTATTGATTCATAAGTGGAACCTAAACCATCGACGGATATAGTCAACCAGTCAAACTTAAGCTGAACCAACCTTTCAAATTTCCCCGGTGTCAAAGCTAAACCATTTGTTAATGAGGCCACCTCTTTTATTCCAGTCTTCTTTATCAATTCAATAAAATCGAAAATTTGAGGATGCATAAAGGATTCGCCTCTTAGACTCAAGCGGATTGAAAATAATTTGTGTTTAGCGCATTCTTCTATTATTTTTTCAAATATTCTCTTTTCCATAAATTGATCTTTTATGAGCTGCTTAAACTTTTCAGTCCTTCTAGGGCACATTGGGCAATGCATATTGCAATGTGTCGAAATCTCTATATCAATATGAGGGGGAAAATGAGAAACAATTCCAAGGGGAGGATACCAATACCATTGAATTCGATTCTTAAGATAACTCAAAAGATGGCCTTTGCCTCGCCCTTTATGGAATAACAATTTTTGGTAAATATTTGAAAGAAAGATTTGTTCCTTTTCAATTTTCATATAAGCCTCTATCTTTAAGAAATTGCATTAATTCCCTATTTCCCTGGATAATCCCTTCGGGTTTAAAATAATATTCGAGGACAATATAACGGGCATGAACTCTTTGCAGAATAAATTCTAACAATCTATACTGTTTTTCTGTAGGCAGCATATGTGAATCTCTGCTTCCCACAGAACGCGCCAGATGAATCTCCACAACCTTGGATAATGGTAACTTTTCTAAATAATCATACGGATCTATTGAAAAATTGCTACAAGTTACTTCCACATGCCCAATATCCAACGTTAAGCAAATATTAAATTTTTCTACAAACTTATTTATAAAATCGGGGTTGCATACAACTTCGTAAGCGCCCAATGCATGATAATCAAGATTCTCCACCGATATAATGCCTTTAAAAAACTTACGGATATTGCTAATTTTTCTATCTGCAATTCTTAGAATTTGACTTTCTGTTAAAACCGGGCCTTTGGCAATATATCCGTGTTCGGAATAATCGATTTTATGACACGATGGTCCTAAATCAAATGATAATAGACTTGCGCAAGAGTTCAATTTTTCTAAAAATCTACGATTGTTAATTAATTCATCAAATTCATCATTGATAAAGCCGTTAGCATGAACTAATATATCCTTATTTCTGAACTTTCTATTCAGGTTTTTTTCTTCACGGACAACAACAGCACTTATAAATGGCCATAAATCCGTTTTTACTTGTTCAAAATATTGAGATAAAGGTAAACTTATCCTCATTATTGATAGTTTTTAATTACATCCTGTAATGTTCTATGAAGATATTTGCGTTTATCTTCTAATCCAAATTTCTGATATATAGCATCAAAAACAATAAAAGAATAAACGCGGCTGGGCACATGCTGTATGCCGTAATTTTGCTTAAAATTTTCTTCATAGTTAGAATAATTTTCATGTATATCCCGTCCCAATTCAAACAGTTCATCATCCGAAGGCCATATATAGTCTGATTTCTGAATAGATATCCCCTTAGCTATAGAATATTTCTTAATAATGCGTCTTAAAGAGGTATCATAATAAAATTCGGAGCCGGGAATATCCATTATCAACAATGTAGTGCTTATTTCCAAATTCTTTAATAGATATTTTACACATAAATCGACTGTCTTAATTAAATCTTCCTTTAAAATACACGGAGGAAAAAGAATAATATAGATGAGAGGAACAATTCCTGCATCTACTGTTGCATCAATTGTCTGCATTGCCTGTTGTCGGGTAATTCTCTTTCCCAAGTACGCTGATACTCTATCAGAGAATGATTCTACTCCATACATAATCATCCGGAATCCGGCATTTTTCATCAAATTAAGGATTTTCTTCTTGGATCTAGCAAAAACATCTGGTCGTCCTTGACAAATAAAACTCAAATTCTTCCTTAACTTATCTTTTTCCTTTAGCTGTATTATTTCTAAACATAGCTTTTTGAGATATTGGAAATCCAGAGAAAGATTATCATCATCAAATATAATTGTTTCGACATCTTTCCATGCATCAGTGATTTTTAATATAAACCGTATAACATCTTTCACGGGCAAAATATAGAAACGGCTCCCGGCAGAAAGCTTTCCGCTATAAGAATAGGAGATAAAATTAGTTGAAGCGCAAAATTTACAACGATAAGGGCAAAAATTAGAAAATATGCCCCTGATTGTTCTGATTTCTGTCCAATTAGGTTCTTTATAAAATTGTGCATTGTGTTTCCAATATCGATCATACGGAATATTGATAAATTCGTATGCTTCATAGATTTCTTTAAAGTGGCTCAATCCTAACTGCTTCCCGTATCCATTAAAATATACCCGGCCCTGTCTCCTCTGATATATTGATTTGATGCCATTAAACTGCTTCTTTCCTTTTAGAATTGCTTTTAAAATTTTTAATAAAGTCTCTTCCCCTTCGCCTAAAACAGCTATGTCAAATGGGGCATAATCAAAAACTTCTTTTCCTATAGAGGAAACCTCAATTCCGCCAGCAATAAAAAGAGAATCACGAAACTTCGATTTAAAATAGCCAAATAATAATAAATCATTTTCAAAAGTCAAATGCAGTGGACTAAAACCGACAACATCATATACCCCTTCTACGTCCCTATAATTATCGATGTTAGGATCTAATATATCGATAAAAACGTCTTCCAGTTTCTTCTCGATATAGAATTTCATCCTGTATAGCCCGAAAGGAGGCGCAAGAAATGAATCTCCTGAATTGTCTCGGCCTTTATAAGGCCCAATTAATAGAACTCTTAACATATTAAAGTCTCTTTATCCATATATTTATCACTTCGACCCGCATTAAACAAAAAATCAATTGTTGACATAAAAGGAACAAAGGGGCTGTAAGCTTGAGAATACTCTGGGTGCTTAAAATCATGGAAAACCAGCTTTATGTTTTCTCTCTTAAATCTGTCTAAATCTAAATAATTCCTACCATCAGGGCCTGATATATATTTATCGGCATTCATATCCTTGCATATTGCTAAAATCAGTTCACTGCCACGTTCCGTATAATTCCTTATTTGAGAAACCATTTTTATTGGTGTCTTTATATTAAGACATTCGCGGATCCACTCTATTAACCCAATATTCAATTCCGTCAAGAGGGCATATTTTCGATTAATAATTTCATTTAAGTTTTTAAAGTATGGGTTGAAATATTTAGATTTCTGATAATTAAATTCTATCGATTTTAAATAGTTTCTACGCCAATTTTCCGTATTTTCAATATCTACCTCATTAATTCTTTGAAAATATCTTCCTTTTGTCTTCACGGGAACAGTAATCCACTGCCATCCTTCTCTTGTCCGTATCTTATTTCTATTTTCGAAATATCTTTTCTTGAACTGAACGTTGTCTAAAAAGATATATTCATCGCATTTCCCCATTTTATCAAAAAAACCAACCCATGGTAGATGCTCAGGTTGTTGAATTGCAATAGTTTTCACTGTGGCTCGCCTTTGGGTAGCATATTTTATTTAAGGGATTAGGGCCTTTTTTACGTACATCTGCTGAACTTTTTTTCTATTTATCTTTCCGTTCTTGTTTAACGGTACATTATCCAAATATAAAATGTCTCTGGGTATCATGTAATTTGGCAGATGAAATTTCAGATTATCCTGTATATCCCTAAGGCCGATTTTATTTCTTGCTTTTACAGCGGCAATAAGCAGCATCTTTTCATCTATGCTTTCAATAAAACAAACCGCCTCGTCAATCCCATCGATTCTGCGAATATAAGTCTCTATATCCATAAGCTCCACCCTGTATCCACTGAGTTTAACCTGCGAATCCAGGCGGCCCTTGCAAAAGTAAACGTCTTTATATTTAACGACGATATCTCCGGTATGATACCATCTTATTCCATCGATTATTTCAAATTTTTCCGAGGATATACCGCCCAGATAACCCGGAGTAACCTGGCAGCCGCTGAGCATTAATTCCTTTTCCTCGGTTATGCGGATTTGGTTGCCTTTCAAGGGCTTGCCTATAGGCACAAAACCTATATCCCGATACTCAACTAAATCATCCGGATGACACTTATGATAAAAGTTTTCGACTCCGGTCTCAGTTAATCCGTAGAAATCATATACATTTTCAAGCCGTAAGTTTTTAAAACAATATTCCAAGACATCCAATCTGAAAGGCTCGCCGCACAAAAACATAATTCTAACCGGCGTTTGTATAAGGTCATCCCTTTTAAACCTTTTTAACCTCGATATAACCGAAGGCACGCTTGACCAGACTGTAACATTGTTTTTAATAATGTGATTTATGGGGATAATTGTATCTTCAGTTTTTATAATAGGGGCGAAGGCGCTCTCTGTCAGAATACAGCAGAACAGATAAAAGATGGAAATATCAAAAGCAAAATCATGGAAATCGGAAAACACCTCGTTTTGCTTAAATGGCAAGATATTCATAGCGTTATTAATAAAATTAATATAATTTTCATGCGTCATGGGAACGCCTTTGGGAATGCCGGTAGAGCCGGATGTAAACATAATGTAGGCAATATCATCCTTGTTGAAATGCCCTAAGGCAAATTCGGCTATATTATTTTCGGCCATGACTTTCTCAAGCTCGACCACCGCTATTCCCTTATTTTTGGCGTACTCAGCTAAGGAAACAGGCAGCCGGCGGTCTGTAATTATAAGTTTGGGCTCGGCCAGCTTCATGATATCAAGATTACGACCCTCAGGCACCTCCGGAGTAAAAGGTATCCATACATTCCCGGAAAGAATTATAGAAAATATCGCGCTATAAGCATGAAAATGCTTGGAGCTAAACAGAGCAACCCGCTCATTTCGATAATTCCGCAAGACTGAATTGACTTTTAACATATCCCTATACAATTCAGTATATGAATGCGTTTGTCCGTAATAGGTATAGGCCACTGCCTTAGAATTTTTGATTATATTATGTAATTTCCCGTAGAACTCTTTCATTACAAACCTGCCAAATGTTCAGTTGCGATATTATGCGGCTTCAATCACATATACATAAACGCCGCCGACATCATCCACTTCATGCGGCCCTATTTTTTTCCTGAATCTTATTTTGAGGGCAGCCGAGGATATCTCTTCCTCGAACATGGATACATGCCTTTTGAAATCCCCTATATATTCTAATCCCGATTTCAAGGCATTAATTTCAATCTGAGCAACTCTAAAGTTTTCATCCTTTAGCGCTTTATTTATTATATAGCCGTGATATTTATACAAGGCTTCCCGCTGTTGTTCCTTTGTAGAAAAAGGAGGCAGTATTTCGCCGCCCATGATATAGACGCCTCCTTTTTTTAGATTTCTTTTAATATTTTCAGCTAATTTGGTACTTTTTTCATGGGAAATATGGTCGTGGGCAAAGCTTGATACAATTAAATCATAATAGTTTTCTTTACAATAGGTTACTATATCGCCCTGAATAATGTTGCACCCATTACTGCTAATATGCTTATTCAGCGATTTGCAGCATTCTTGGTCGATTTCCAGGGCATCGACTTGGAGCGAAGGGATGCCAAGCAATTCTTTGGTTAAGATTCCCGTTCCGGCACCGAATTCAAGGATTTTCAGCCTTCCCTCTTTGTTCTGAGAAAATTTATTAATTTGACTGAGAATCTCATCAATCATTTCCACATAAAAGGGATGGGTCTTTTCCACTTCGTGATACAATTCAAGGTCAATATACCTTGACATTTCCAGGCTAGTATCATATTTTTCTTTCATAATTTTAAAAACCGTCCTTTCTTAATGCATTCGGAAAATTGAGTAATCTTCATTTATATCTTTCGAATAGTATATTAAACGCCTTTTTAAATCGATTATGCTTGAAGAAATAGTCTTGAACGCTCCTCTGCGCCATATCTTTTTTCTTTTATTTTCATCCGCAGGCTTCAATAACTCAAACAGATCATTAACAGATGCTGCGGATTTAATATTATTATTTCCGTATTCATGGCGTCTGAAAGAACTCGGATATTCAGAGTAATCTTTAGGCCCAAAATCAAGAAGTGAGAAATAATTGGTAATTACCTCCCTCGGGCGCAATTCCCTTATCCGGATATCGGAATTATATGTCTCGATGAGCGATGCTTGTCCGCTATCCACTAATAATATATTATAGCCCTGCCAGCTTAACTCGGAAGATTCTATTTTATCGATAATCGCCTTTATCTTTCTGGCTCGAGATAACATTTCAGAAACCAGAATCATGGGATTGCTCAATCCCCTCTTCTCAACTTTAAGCTGCTGATTTGCCTGCTGCACTTTACCCTTATAGATCAGGTCAGTCCATTGGGGCGTGTTAACAGCAGCGCTAACAAAGCCGCATTCGTATCTATTAACGCCGCAGCTAAAATAATCGGCGCCCTTTGTCCTGAAGGCAATATAGTTATCTTCGGCTACCATCTCCTCGGTTGTTATTTCACTCTTGTCTCTGTTCTTAAAGATTAAATTCAGGGCTTTATGATAACCTATGGTACACATATCTCTATTTCGCTTTTAATTTAAGTTTTTTATAAATATCAACCTGTCGTTCGGTCTCAAGATATTCATTGATAGTCGGTATAAGATAGCAGAATTCCAAAGCCGGATCTATGCCTCCGCGGTATCTTAATCTGCTAAGGTTCTCGGATTCTAATAAGATTTCGGCATCGCGCGGCACCAATACGCCAAAATAGACAAAAGGAATAAACTTCCTGTGAACCTCGGAATATAACGAACTTTTCATTATCTTCTGCCCGACCAGGCTTACCCTATAGGCATAGAGCCACCTGAAAGCGTCTATCGTTCCGCTGGCCCCCATAAGGGTCAAGCCGGGCAAAATCGGGGCTAAAGAATTGCCGTTACATTCCAAAAGATGGTGATAAATATATGGGGTGTCGGTATCAAAGATAACCACTGTAAGCGATTTTGGCTGAATTCGTCCGCTTGTCTTTGCGATTATCAATTCTTTAACGCGATTTGCAAAGATTGTTGCTATTTCATTGCACCTTACGGGCGCCAAAATAACATTATCCTTAAATTGCTCCAATCTGGGTTTGCTGATATCGGCCAGGACTAAGCTTGCCTCCACCTCTTCACGACTCAGATCTACATTTTTGAAACAATCGATTTTTTCCTTTGCCTTTTGAAAATATTCTCTCCTGACATCAAGGGGATAAGAAGTAATTTCATGCGGGTCTACTAAAAAATCTCTGACCTTAAAGACCACGTCCTTATAAGGCACTTTTAACTGAAAGGCCTGAGAAACTATCTTGGAAGAAAGCACGATTCCATAATAAAGGCCTTCTTTTATCCACGTATCGACATTTTCAATAATGGCATTTTTTACCTGGTCCGCATAACGGTCATGAAGCCTGATATAATTCTCGGCAACGGCATCCTCAAGATCTTCAATGCCTTTCAAAAAAAGCGGATCAGATAATTCGCAGGGAACTATCAATGACGATATCGACGTCCCCTGAAAGAGGACTTCTCCCTCGGGAGAACTATACCAGGCTTTTAATTCCTCGGTCCTTATCCTGTTGTTAAATTGCCTCAAGAAGCGCTTGCGCCTTACCTCATCCAAGCCCTGGAAGATTGAATATCCTTTTTCCACCCTTTCCATCAGCCTTTCATACCAGGCATTCTGCTGAGGATTATCTATATACTTTTCTAATAATTTCAAGTAATCTCGCAAAATCATACCTGCTTCATCCTTCTCTCTTCATATTTTTTGCGGGCTGAAATGGCCTCGGCAACTGCCTTAATATCTTCGCTCGTGCGCATATGTTCGCGTTTAATTGGTTCGGGCAGCAGCGACAACTCAATCTCCTCTTGATTGGCAAAGCTATCTATATAGCTTTCCGTGGATAACAATAACTGCCTGATATTGTCCTGCCCAAAGTCCGATAAAAATTCTCTCCCCCAACCGTTGCCATATTTATTCCCCAGGATCCCTCTTGCCTGATCGGGAAACAGACTCATAAAGCCTATATCCGGCCTTTCTTTTATGATTTTGACTAAAATCCTATGGGCCTCGGCAACTATCATTTTCTTCCAATTTTCTCCTTTAACCGTATAAGGAAGCCTGACCTCAAATCCTCCAGGCTTATCAATCTCTATACCCCAAACATTAGGATGAACAAAATTCTTCTGTATAGGCGAATTTTTAGTCACGTCAAAAGTAGCGATAGTAAGAACATGGATATCTTTATTATTGATGATATATTCCGCAAGTTTATCGCGCTGTTCTTTTGTTTCACCGGGAAATCCGAGCAGAACAAAGACAAAATTTATAATACCTGCTTTGGATACGGCCTGCAGTATCTTATCTATAGAGGCAACATTTATCTTTTTGCGCATATTTTTTAAAATATCGGGGTTATTGGTCTCCAGCCCCCACATCAACTTTCGGCAGCCCCCCTGATAAAGCTGCTCCATAAAATCGGCATCTTCGAAGTCTTTCTCCAGGCGAACAAATGTTTCCCATTGAGCCTCTATGCTTCTTGATTTTATTTCACGGGCCACCGCTAATAAAGTCTTAGGCGAGGAGGTATCATCCATAAACTTAAAATATACGGCTTTCTTCCCGTATGTTTTTAAGGTATGCTCTTGAATACTTAATATATCATCGATTATTTTATCTGCCTTGCGCTGACGGAATGAATTGTTCGATCCCGCAGGGATAGCGCAAAATTCACAAGACCCGTAACATCCCCTGGCAGTCTGCAGGGGAAATAACATCTCCGGGAATAAATATTCATTGAAATCCAAATCTGAAAAATCAGGACACTCCAAATTATTCAAATCATAGGCATATTTAGAGCGGTCTATAAGGTTTTTCTCTTTTTTTTCTATTATATTTATCATGGGAACCCGGCTTTTATTTATGACTTTTCTGTGTATGTCCAACAAAGGCATCTCTCCATCCCATAATACAAGATAGTCCCATAGATGATTTAATAGCCCGCTTTCAAGCAGCGTATCATAACAGCGGGTTATAATTTGCCCCCCTAATACAATCTTAACTTCAGGGAACCTCTCTCTAATTACATGCGCCAATGTAAATGCGGCGATTATCTGATCCTGAAAAATTATTCCTATGCCGATTATTTTCGGGATATCCGGCAAAATATGTTTATCGATGAACTCATTATAAAAATCTATAAAAGGATTGGCGCTTTTATCTTCGACAGCTTTAAGCACGCTGTCGAAGGTAGTGCGGCTGTAATCCAGACTTATATTTCTTAAACCTATCGTTAAATTGCGGTAAGATTTACATTTTTCATATAAAACATGCTCTATATCGTTATAAAGCTTTAATAATTCGACAGGATTTTTCATATACTCCATATTTTTGATATTGAAACTTTGCTCTGCCAGGAACCAATTCAAGAATTTAATATTGGTATCATAAATCTTCGTTTTAAAGCCGTTCTGCTTTAAAAATCCTTTCAGAAAAGGCAAATTAGCCTGGGGATGCAGAGGGCTGCTTATAGGTACGTTAATCAAAACGCTATCTAAAGTGTTCATTCGTCCGAACCGTTAATAAATGCTACAATTTTCTTCAAACTGGTTAATTGAGTAAGGGTCTCGTTATTAATATCTATCTTAAATTCCTTCTCCAATTCCAACATCAAATCCACATGCCCTACCGAATCCCAATTATGTATAGAGCTAAATTCAATCTCTGAGGGAATTTCTGAAGGATTAATCTTCCAGATTCTTCCCATTAGACGTTTGATTTCTTCTTCGCTTACTTTATTCTGCAAATTTGTATTTGCCGTATTCATCAAAGTATTTTTTAATTTCGGGCTTTAAAATCGCCAATTTGTCTTTTTCAAAATAGGGAATCATGAAATCGCAATAATCTTTGGCTCTGAAGCTGCGGACTTTGCCTAAACCCAACCTTTCTATTTTAACTTTATCTGTTCTATCAAATAATTCTGTTAAATGGCCTGGATCGATATCTGCATTAATTTCTAAATTGCGGGCATACATATATGAAACATCGGTAATTGTTTTCCCGTTTGTCATAACTTTGCCTTTAAATTGCTTCCAATATCGATAAGGCACCTCATACTTCTCTTCCAGCCAATGCGTATGAATAACGGCATCTTTATATGGGCACCCCAACAGGACGTACTTTACGTTAATCTCATAAAGAAACTGGGCTATCGAGTCTATTCCGAAAGGCGAAGTTCCTCTAACATTAACTATATCTTTGGCGTATTTGCCTATTGCTGCAAATGTGCACCAGGGCGGCGTAAGGCTCCTTAAGACCCCGGGCCTTTTTCTGAATATTTCCGTAAGTACGCCGACCTGTGAAGGGGTGGTCTCTGGATTAAATATCTCACCACGGCAGTAATCCCAATTAAAAGTCGGCATTACCACTGTGCCGCTAGCGCCTACAATTTCAATCAAGGCATCTATTGTGTGCTCTAGGATATTCGGCTCCCTGCCAAGTATGGGAGTAAAAGATGCTACATAAATATCATCTCCCCTTCGCACCTTGAGTTTCTCCAGCTTATCAACTATATCTTTTTTAGTAACTTTTGGAAACGGCATTTTATTCCTTTAGAATATCTATTTTTTAATCAAGTTTAGTCTTTCTAACTTATTAAGCCAGGCATAAAGCTCGGTATAAGAGATGTCCAATTCCTTTGCTATCTCCAGTGCGCTTTTATTGCCTTCCAGAGAGAACATTACATCGTTGAGAGCCGAATTTAATTTTCTATTTTTCCTCCAGTCAACCCAGAGGCCGTATTTCGACAAGAAAAGCGGGCCTTTAAAAGTCCTTTTGGGCACGAAATTGCTATCCATAATCTCCAGAATCTTAAGGATCACTTCCTTTGTTTTGCTTAAGTTCTCCTGCACAATAATATCCGGCGTATCATCGCTTGAATGATATTCGGGATACGGCCAGGCGCCTTCATCCCAGAATTTAAACCGGGATAAAGAAATAGTCGGGATATTCACGCCCGGACCATTAAATACTACTTCATCGCTGACGCAAACTTTATTTATCGCTCCTTCCCGAAACATAAGCGCTTCGTTTTTTAAGACATAACTTGCGCAATAGTCTAATTCGGTATCCGCCTGCTTAGAATGCTGTAAGGATAAAATGTCATTATGGCCTACGCAATCAATGACTATCCCGTATTTCATATTCTTGATTAAATGTTCGTTCCGGCTTAAATATGCTATTGAACCGATAGTTTCAGGAACCAATAATAAGCGATAGGTATATTTATGGGAATCTGACTTCGCCAGCTCCAGAAATGTAGCAATTAATACTGCCACTCCCGATAAATTATCATTAGCCATACAGGGATGGCACAAATGGGCAATTAAAACAATCTCGTCTTTGAGTTTTCCGGGAAGAACAAGCTCTCCAATCTTTAGTCTCCCGGGGCTAAATTTACTATCAATACATATTTCATAGCTGTCTTCTCTAAAGTCGGCCAATTTATTATTTTGAATGCAAAATCCCCATTTTTTCTCATAATAGCTGTACCCGAAGGGAATGGCACTGGGTCTGTGCGAATAGGTATCGATATGAGAAAGAAGCTCTTCTTTCCGGACTTTCTTCTTCACCGGCTCTGAATAGGCCATAATATGCAGGGGATGGTCTGCATAATCTAAATATACTTTATTTCCTCTCCGTATCCAGCCCTCCTTAAGCGACCATTTAGGAGGAACTGTCCAGCTCCAGCATTCTGTTCCGGTCGGAATTTCAATTATTGACATGGGAAGCAGCTTCGAAATATATCTTAAAGAATCATCGAATCCTTCGGAAACGATATTTCTTTTTTCAAACCATAAGTCCGAAATGATGTTTTTCATTAGTTGATCTTTCACTTCTTCACGCCTTATGCCTTTTATAAAATTGATTTGCGGTAATCTTCATTTATGCTTATTCTCTCTTAGAATCCTCTCTGTCATCCACAAATCAAATTCATCATCTATCTCTACATTCTCCCATCGACTGATAATTTTTCTGCCAATCTTTTTGCCATAACGCTCGCCTTTTCTTATGATATCAGCCCTTATCACATAGACATTGCCATCATCATAAAAAAATCCCTGAATATCCTGTCGCCTTAATTCCTTGCCATCCTGGCTACATTCCACATCTTTGCCATATTCCATATATTTACACATAAAACCGGTGGCCAGGGAGTCATAGCCATTATCCAAGAACTCTCCTATGCATTCATCTATAAGCCCTGCCTTTCTTATAGGAGATGTGGGCTGAAGAAGAACGACTGTATCACATGGTATCTGTTTAACTGCATGTTCAAGGACATTAAGAGTCAGCGCCTCATCCATTGCCAGTTCAAGCGGCCGCGGCAACACCTTTGCTCCATATTTTCTTGAAATTTCGGCAATCTCTTCATCTTCCGTAGAAACAATATACCTGTCGAGCAAAGTAGACCTTTTAGCCGCTTCTATGGTCCATGCAATTAAAGGCTTGCCGGCAATCGTCTTAATGTTTTTTCTTGGTATTTCTTTGCTGCCGCCTCGCGCTGGAATTACGCCGAGTATCATTTTAATCCCATTTCTCCCGTAAAATCATAAACGATTCTGCGTATTCAAAACCTGCTTCAACCCCTCTTTTTTTGGCCAGAACTCTCAATGCCTCTTCGCAGCGGGGATGGGGATAAGGCCTCTTTTCTGTTTCGTAGCATCTAAAAGCCTCTACCTTTTTGTCGATATGCTCTGTAATATTTACGTAAAAATTCGGCAAAAATATGTTTTCATACATAGGCGGAGATTGCTCGGTGGAAGAGGCAACTTCATACATAAGGATCCGCTTAATAAAGGCCGCTGCAGAGGGCCTGGCGGCAACTCTTATCGCATCGAACACCGCCCTGTGGTCTTGATTATTATCCCCTCTAAAGGGGCAATAAACGATATCGGGCCTTATCTTCAATATATACTTTTCTAAAGGGATAACGATATCCTGAATACATGCATCCAGCCTCTCATCGTTCAGATTAAAAAAGACCGATTCCTTATAACCAAGCACCCCTTTTGCTTTAGCTGCATGTTGCTTCTCGAGATCGTCCTTTTCTTTATCAAACTGATGATTATATATTCTATGCGCGATGAAACTTATAAAAAGCTCATCTCCATTCATTACATGCCTTGCTATGGCCCCTCCGCAACCAAGGACCTCATCATCCATATGCGGGGCTATCACTAAAATCTTCATATTTGATATCAATCCTACTTTTTTAATGTATCGTCCAACTTTTCCCAATTTGCCTTGCGGGTCTTTTCCCTTTCACTATACCACTTTAAATATCGTCGTATCCCTTCCTCGAAGCCTACCTTGGGCTCCCATCCAAGCTCTTTTTTAACAAGCTCACTGGAAACTTCCTTTCCCGCGAAGTCACCCGGACGAGCCGGCGTATATTCTATCTTTACGTCTCCCAGAATCCTTTTGATTGTCTCGGCAATTTGCCGTATAGTTACTTTTTCTACACCATCCAAGTTATATATCTTATTCCTTGCGATTGACTGCAAAGCCAATATATTTCCTTCGGCAAGGTCCTCCACGAATACAAATTTCCTGAATTGAGAGCCATCGCCGGCAATCGTAAGCGCTTCGCCACTTAGGGCCTTTCTCACAAATATAGGTATAACGGCCTCATCTCTTGCCCTTGGCCCATAAGGTATTCCGTATCTCAGAATAGTATAGTCTAGGCCAAACAGCTCACTGTATGTCCGGCAATAGTATTCACCGACTAATTTTGTCGCAGTGTAAAGATGGGAAGGGGCGTGCAAAGGGGTAGCTTCATCAACAGAATCTCCTTCAGCTTCACTGTAGACCCAGGTAGTGCTTCCGTAGACTACCCTTCTTAGCTTTGCAGCTCTTGCTGCCTCAAGCACATTAATAGTGCCCCTTACATTGATTGACTCCGCATAATGAGGCCTGTTAAAAACGTCCTTTACGTCAGCAATTGCAGCCAGATGCATCACTGCATCTACCCCATTCATGGCAAAGCCTAATGCGTCCATGTCTAAGAGGCTGCCCTGATAATACTCGATATCCTTCCTAAAGGTGGGCATCGCATCAAAAACCCTTACATCTACGCCTTTATCCTTTAACTTATCTACCACATGAGATCCTATAAAACCACTTCCTCCTGTAACCAATACTTTCATATCTCTATCTCCTGATAATCACGGTTTATTGTTATCTCCCTTTTCGCAAAGGCAGCATATTTGCTTCCGATATTGACATTTCTTCAGGCTGAGGATAATTTACAATTCTACGCAGTGATTTCGGCTCCTTAATTATAAATGAATTACGGTCATCCTCCTCTTTAAAGCCGAGTGTAAATGAAAAGGCTCTGGCCAAACCATACAAACGTATGCGCATTAAAATAAGCGCCAGCGACCAGTAAAAACTGCCCAGCAGTGAAACTGCGCGGAAATAAAATCTTCTTGTGGTTAACCAATGCCGCATGCCTGCAGAATTCCCATTTATATTTGCCGGCTTCCAGTTATGCTGTTTGTACCAGTGAGTAGTGACTTCAACTCTTATTCTATGCGGCCATAAAAATACTTTGGAAAGGGGCTCTTCCGAGACATTCTTGTAATGTGCGCGGGAACCGGCATCCATATTAGAAATCTCCAGTAAATATGCCTCCTCATCGTCTAATGTCTTACCAATCAAGCCGCGAAAGCGCAAATATTCATATCCCGGGGTGCCGGGCAAAGCCTGAAAATAATTATTGCTTATAATTGGATAAGAACTTGATGTCTCGGTAGCCAGTTTGGCGCATTCAATTGTTTCCTTAATCGTCTCTTCGTTCTCGCCCGGCATACCCACAACAAATTGATGAATTGTATACATACCTTCCTTAAGAAGTATTTTGGCCACTTCTAAGTTCTGCTTACGGTTAACTGCCTTCTCCATTACCCTGAGAATCTTGTCACTGCCGCTTTCCATGCCGAATATCGTTCTAACACAACCGACCTCTTTCAGCCTGCGAATGACCTCAGGGTTACGATAAACCGTCGTAACTCTTATCCCTGCGATCTGAAACAAAATATCCAAAGGCCTGACTGCTTCAATAAATTCCTCCAGCACCCTTCGGTCAGATCCGAAACTCTCGTCGCCAAGCGAGAAGAAGCCAACATTGTATTTTTCTTTCAGCTTGCGCATTGTATCAATAACGGTTTTTACCGGATAGGCACGATATCCTTTTATCCAACGATGGCAGAATGTACAACGTGAAGCGCAACCTTTGCCGGCCAGCACCCAACAAGCCTTTTGTCCCCGGCGGTGAGGCTGGTAAGAGCGTTTATCGTGTTCAAAATATCCGGAACTCAGCCCGTCCCGGATATAACAATCTAAATTAGAAAATTTAGACAGCAGTTCGTAATTGGGCTGGGGCAACTCCTCGGGCAAGAGCTGCTCTTCGTATCCAGTAAATATAAAATCGCCTTCTGAATCGATAAAAGCAATCCCTTTTATCTTGCGCAGCTCTTCTTGCGAAGCATTAAAATCGCCGAACTTTTCCCAGTGCTTCAGGAGATTTGCCAAAACCTTCTCGCCCTCCCCAACCACGCATAGGTCTATCGGGCATTTACGCAATAACACCTCCGCGCTTGCCGCCAAACACCCGCCGAGAATAATCCGCGTCCCGGGAGAGACCTCCTTCACCGCATAAGCCAGCTTTTTTGCATATCGGTAAGCGGTGGAAACAACCGCGCTGATGCCTAAAATGTCCGGTTGTTCGCGGCGAAAATAGTCGACTACCTGCTCAAAGCTGGGCCTGAGAGCATCGATGTCGTAAAACTTTGAATCATATCCCGCCTGAATCAGTGTCTCAAGCAGCGATATTGCTCCAACAGGAGGAACATCGCTAGGCTGTGAACGAATAGGTATAGTAGCAAGGATAAAGTTCAAATCTTTCCCCCTTTATAGTAAATAGGAATGCACCAATGGTTCCCGGCAATCCACTCTGTGTTAGGCAGCTCATAATCCTTGCCCATTATCAGGTGGCAAGGCGCATCATAAACCTTGCCGGTCGAATTCTCTATTGGGTCAAAAACGATATACTTATAATAACCCGACTTCATTCCCGAAGGAAACTTCACTCTATTAGGATATGCCGGGTCTAAATGCTTCTTCGCATATGCATTCTTCCAGTCAATTATTTGATCCAACCTCTCAGCCTGAATGCATCCGATAGCCGCAGTAAACTCGCTCATCCTGTAATTTAAGCCTTCTACATCATATTCAAATTTCCCGTAATTCCTGTATTTCCTGGCATAATCCACCAGACCTTTATTGCGGGTAACCAGCATCCCCCCTTCGCCTGTAGAGACAGTCTTGGTGGCGTAGAACGAATATATGCCGGCATCGCCCCATGTGCCTGCCTTTTTTCCGTTCCAGTCAGCACCATGCGCATGAGCGCAGTCCTCAAGCAATACAATGCCTTTGTCTTTGCATAGCCTGGATATCTCTTCTATTTGAAATGCAATATGGCCGCCTATGTGCACCACAAATACGGCAGCCGGACTGTATTTATCTATCTTACTTTTTAAGTCCTGCACATCCATGCAAAGGTCATCTCTATTGCAATCCACAAACTCAACATTTCCGCCTGCCTTGATGACGCTTAAGGAGGTGGCGATAAAGGTATTGGCGGGACATAATACGGTCTTTCCTTTGACGTCGAAAAACTCTAAAGCCGAAAGTGCAGCCCCGGCCCAACTGGAAAATGCTACCGATTCAAGATTATTATACCGGCTCCATTTTTCTTCAAACATCTTAGTAAATTTATGTTCCGACCATCTCTCGCTCTGAATAATCTCATCAAAATAAGAAAAAAGCCTATCTTTATCTTCCTTTTCAAAACCTATTGTAAATTTCATTTTTTCACTTTTTTTAATTCGTAAAGTAAACGATTAAGCGGAGATTGAATATTCGCCCTGTTTAAACCTGCATTCTTAACAGAGGGAAGATTGCAAAAATAAACAGCGTAATCTATATCCGGCTTTCCTCCCAGGCTTTCCATAGAGATGGCACCGGACTTAATCTCTTCAACGCTTGCGAAGTCTCCATCTTTATTCTTAAAATAAATGCCGCGATAGGGGTCGAAAACGCTCCACTTCCCTTCTATCTTAAGAAAAGAAAGTGCAATTTTTTGCTTCTGACTCGAGCTGCGGATACATGTATAAAACGCCTCTATGCCGGCATAATTGCAGAGAGTGGTAAATACATCCGAATACTGATCCTTTACGCCATAACCTCTCACAATGATATGCCAAACATGGTCATCTATAACCGGGAAATCTTCGGGTGTCCTTCTTATATTCTTATAGGTCCACTCGAATATCTTCAAGGCCCGCTCGGTATCATTTTTTGAATCTTTGATTATTCTTTTTACCAATACCTTATAATTATAATGTCTGTCAAAAAAGTCTAATATCTTTAAGCCTAAAGGTATCTTAATTGTATGCCATTTATAGTTAACCCCCTGCCGGGTGTTAACATCGACATTAAAAACAGCAATAAGGCCTGCTATAAAAACAATGATAATTACCCAGATAAGTTTCTTCATCTAATCGATAAACCTCTGATGCCATAGCTCAAGCATTAACAAGGTCCAGACCCCAAAACTATGGTCTTTATCTGCGTTAAGATGCTTATTAATATAATCTTTAAGGTCATTCGGATTAAAATATCCCCTACTGAACGCATGCTTGGAAAACAACACACTCTGGACATAACCCTTTAAATCCTTTCTCATCCATCTCCCCGCAGGCACCCCAAAACCCATTTTTGGACGATGCATGTTGCTTGGCGGCAATAAATCCTTGAGGCCTTTCTTTAAGATATATTTCTTAATCGACCTTCTTAACTTAAAGTTATCCGGCAATTTTGCGGCAAATTGCATTACTTCCTGGTCAAGGAATGGCGAACGGGTCTCAAGAGAATTGGCCATACTGGCGATATCCATTTTAACCGTCAAATCATTGGCCAGATTAGTTTTAATATCAATTGCCATTAAACGGTCGACTAACGCCATTTGATCAGGCAAACCGGGATAATCTCTGAGCCAATCCGCGGGATTGTATTTGTTCAGTTGTTTTTTAAAGTCTTCGCTGTAGAGCTTGTTCTTTTGATTATCGTCAATCATGCATACCCAGCGGCAATAACGCCTGTAGAAGGGTGTCGATACATTTTCAAAGAAACGCCTCAATCTTCTTCGCTTACTTTTAAAATTAACCGAATCGGGCAATAAGCGAATAATCGTTTGCGTCAGTCCGTCTCTTAAAAATGAAGGGAAGCGGTTATATCTTTCAGCAAGCGCCATTGCCTGATATCGTTCATAACCGGCAAAAGACTCATCCCCCCCGTCTCCGTTTAAGGCCACAGTAACATATTTTCTGGTCTGACGGGAAACATAATAGGTGGGAATAGCCGATGAATCCGCATATGGCTCGCCGTAACGTTCCACTAAAAGCGGTAAAACTTCTAGAGCCTTTGGTCTTACGATAAATTCGTGATGCTCGGTAGAAAAATGTCTGGCGATATTTCCTGCATATTTCAATTCATTGAAATCCGCATCGTCAAAACCAATGGAAAAGGTCTTTACTTTATTGACCAGCTGGCTCATCAATGCTACTACGGCGCTGGAATCAACGCCGCCGCTTAAAAATACCCCCAGGGGCACATCGCTAAGCAGACGCAGGCTCACCGCCTCTTTTAAAAGCCTGATTAATTCACTTGCCGCCTCTTCTTCCGAAATGGCAATCTTCCGGGAATAATCTAAATCCCAGTATTTTTCTGACCTGAATTTGCCATTTTGCAATATGCCGTAATGCGCCGGCAGCAACTTAAAGATTCTCCTATAGATTGTCTCCGGCGCAGGCACATAGCCAAAAGTCAGATATGCATCGATGGCTTCATGGTTTATCTCTTTATCCACCAGGCCGCTCTCAACTAAAGCCGAAAGCTCCGAGGCAAAACAGAAAAGCTGCTCACCATAATAATAAAAGAGCGGCTTTTGACCAATTCTGTCACGAGCCAAAAACAGCCTATCTTGTTTTTCATCCCAGATAACAAAAGCAAACGGACCGCGTAAATAAGATACGCATTTCTCGGCAAAATCTTCATAAAGATGGAGTACAACTTCAGCGTCGGTATTAGACCTGAATCGATGGCCTCTACCCTCCAAATCCTTGCGCAATTGTTTATAATTATAAATTTCTCCGTTTAAAACTAACCATAAGGAGCTATCTTCGTTGGGCATCGGCTGATGTCCATTTTTTGTAAGGTCAATGATACTTAACCTCCTATGCCCTAAACCAACCGGAGATTTCACCTCTCTGTTAATATATATTCCCTCATTGTCCGGTCCGCGATGCGCCAGTTCTCTGCACATCGCCTCCAGGTTACCCTTGTTAACCTTATCGCTCCTACCCGTTATTCCACAGATTCCGCACATTAGTTTTTCCCTGTTTTCAAATATCTCTTATCGTAAACATTTTGAAGTATCTCTAAAAACTTTGGAGCATTTCCTTTAACCGAGTATCTCTCTTCCACCGTTCTCCTGCCCTCGACGCCCAAGTCGCGTCGCAGCTGAGCATTCTCAATCAGGATGGACAGTTTCTTAAGCCAGTCTTCCTCGGTTAATGCCAAAAAGCCGTTTATTCCATCTTTAATTATATTGCCTATGGCGCCGGCCTGGGATGCCACAACCGGCATGCCCACCGACATATATTGTATTGTCTTAAACGGCGTCTTGGCCATAGCCCTCTCATCCTGGGGCAAAGGATATAAACCTATATCCAGGCTCTGAAAACTTTGTATATCATTTTTAAGAGTCCACTTTTCATTTATGACTTCCACCCCGGGCATTTTTACATCTCTGCCGCCGCCGACTATTTTTAGAGCAACATTATATTTTTCCGATATCTTCTGTAAAGGCCTCTTGATATGCAAAAGATAGGGCAAAGTGCTGGGAGAGCCTATCCAGCCCAAGATTAACTTATTATTATGCAAGGAAAGGTCTTTCACGATAAACTTATCCGTGTCAATGGCTGTGGGGATAACAGTAACATTTGAATTGTACCTGCCTACCAATTCTTTCATATATTGATTGCATACCATAATATGCGCGCTCAAGCGTAAGATATCGTAAAACTTCCAGGGTCTTTTAATTAAATTTACCAACCAGCTCCGGGTTCCTTTCCTTTTCAAATAGATTGCATCTTCAAAATCAAAAATAATCGGTTTGCGCATTACTTTTGCCAATATCCATTCCAAAAATGGCGGCCCTATGGGGAATGCCTCCAGGTGAATAAATACGACATCGTAATCCTTGGCTTTATAGATAGCCAAAAACCTCTGCGCTACGTTGTATAAAAAATAGATAAGCTTTTTCAGCCTCTTCTTCGGCAGATAAAATATCTTATAACAATCCGAGTTCATAAAAGGCTGAATAGTGCAATCTATACCGGCCTTCTTTAAATAGGGCAGATATTGCTCTATCCTATAACGGTTGCTTGGCCCTTCGGTCGGATAAGGGCTGATAAATAAAACTTTTATCCTCTTTTTATCTTCCATAGGCCCACTCACTGCTTAGTTTATCTGCCTCTTCCGCGACTCTCTTGCCATCCAGGATGGCGTCATGCATCCACTGGTATTCCCACCTGCCGTATCTTCCTGCGATGAGTATCGATTTTTCCTTAAGATATCGCTCCAATCTGAAGACATTGTCTTTACGGCTATGGTCATATATAGGGTATCCATATACAATATCGTAAGAGCCTACCTTGTCAATCTTATCGGTTTTCTGCAGGATTTCAGCCCTTATCAAAGCCTCTATAACGGAATCTATTATTTTAGACCTATCTATCGGCCGATATTTAGAATAAGGGACCTCTGCCAGAATAGAGCTTCTATTCTTCGGTGCGCAATAAGGCGACAGATTCATAGGAAAGCTTATCCTGAAAAAGGGAAATTCATCTTCCGGAAAATATACCCAGTGATTATCGGTTAGATTTTCTTTTTCTATTCCTATATAAACACAAAATATAGAGTTGCACCTTAAGCCTTCCGCTGATTTTTTAATTTCAGGGGGCACATCCTTCAACAATCGGATAAGCTCCGGCACAGGAATGGTGGAAACCAGGATTTCATAATCTGTCTTTTCTCCATCGGAAAATTCTATCGTTTTATTGTGCGTATCTATGGATACCGCTTCTTTTTCCGGTCTTATCTGCAGATCTTTTGTTAAAAAGCCTCTGGGTAATCTCCCCATTCCTTCCTCCCGGGGATACCTGAATTGCGCATTAGGCCCGAACTCCCTTGTCTGATAAGATTCGGCGCCCCTGACTACATCCTCAAGCTTCGGTATAGGCACCCGTACATCCAGCCAATCCGTAGTCATCTCCTCTACGGGAATAGTCCAGAATTTCTCGCTGTGGGGAATGTAAAAATGTTCGGCAATGCCTTTGCCGAAGGTTGCATATATCCAATCCCGATAATTATCGAATTCTTTCTTTCTGGGCTTATGGCATACCTCTCTAAATCCCCTCAGGCAATCCTGGACCACATTTTCCGCCAAACCGTATGTGTTTACCTGAAAGGGATACTTGGTGTAGACGCCGTGGGAATAAATCCAGCAGGAACGCGACTGCATCTTAAAAGTTATGCCTAAGGCGTTCTCCAAAAGATTTAAAACATAGGGATCCCTGCCGTGAAATATATGCGAACCCCTGTCAAAGGTATAGCCGTCAATCCGCTCGGACCTGCAAAGCCCTCCTGCGGCAGGCTCTTTCTCATAGATTGAGCCGCCGCTATGATATGCGGCGCTTAAGCCCGCCAATCCTCCACCTAATATCACTAATTTCGTTTTATCGTTCATAGTTTATGATCTGAATAATTTAAGATACCCTTTACATAGGCCCACGGGGTTCCTAATCAAAAACGGCGAATGCACGATATAATCAAATGTGCGCGTATGATGGTAACACATAGGGCAATCCTTATCTTTTATTCGCTTCCTGATGAGTCTGGTTCTTTCCGATTTCCAGATGCGAGAAAAAGGCTTTTCTCTTATATTCCCCAAAGAAACATTCCAAACACAACATGGAAAAACCTCACCGTCATAATTTACCAGGGGGCCGTTATATCCTGCGCTGTAACACGGAAAATAAGAATATCGCCTATCGCCTCTTAGGAATCTCTTTGAGCTCTGCAGATAGAAGGGGTTGCTCTTAATGAGGCTCCCATTCCCATTCATAAGCCCGATTATTTTGTCCACCATCTCATCATATCTTCCCATCTTCATCGTTTCGTTGGCAAAATCGCTCTTCAAGCTGCTGTATCCATAAGAGCCTGCGCTGGCCGGATTATATATCAACCTATCCGCGCCCAGCTCCTTTATTAAAGCTAACATCTCCGCAGGGTTATGCAAACTCATCATACTTATAGTAGCGCAAACTGTAATTTCTACTTGCTTATCTTTCCTCTTCCGGGCCCCCGAAAGAAGCCGGATAGCCTCTGTCGCCCTCTCAAAAGTTCCTGCAATTGCCCTGATAGAGTCATGAACCTCAGAGTGAGGGCTGTCCAGGGAAATATTTATAGAATCCACCAGATCAACTATAGCTTCGCAATTCTTTTCATTTATTAAGGTGCCGTTTGTTAGAAGCGTTATTTCAAGGCCGTTAGATTTTGCCGCATGAAATATGCTGAAGAGGTCAGGCCTTAACAAAGGCTCTCCTCCGGTAAATTGTATCTGCCGCACACCGCAGCCGGCCAGCTCACTAAACAACTCTTCGCAGTCTTGCAGGCTCAAGAAATTCTTATCCTTACTCTTCTGATTCCAGTATTCACAAGTTTTGCACCTCAGGTTACATTTATCGGTTATGACTAAAGATACGCTCTCAGGCTGATAAAGAGGAACGCCGAAGTAATATGATAATAAAACTTTTAGATACCTTCTAATCGGGCTTAGCCTCATGCAACCCCATCTCCTAACATAACTCTATCTAATAACTTTTTGCTTTTAAGCTTCTCTAAATAGTTATGAAGAGCTTTTTCCCAGGAAACCATATCATCCATTCCCGCCTCTTGCAGCTTGTGATTAGTCATTATCTCCGTTCTGGCCCGGGGAGTAACTGAAGGGTAATCTATATTCCGTATAGGAGTTATTTTAATATCGTCTCTTCCTAAAAAATTCACTATTTTCTTAGCCATATCGTATCTGGAGCACCCTCCTTTATTGACCAGATGGTACAGGCCATACAAGCCAGCCTCAACTATCTTAAGCATGTTCCTTGAGAAGTCTTCTACACAAGTAGGGCTGCCAAAGCGGTCGCTGACCATGTTCAGCTCTTTTCTGGTTCTCAAAAGCTCCAATGTTTTACCCACAAATTTTATATCTTTTTCAAATCCACCTATAATCCAGCCCGCTCTGAATATATAATGCTTCTTTAAAATATCCTGCAGGAAATGCTCTCCCGCCAATTTAGTCTCTCCATAGATATTCAAGGGGTTAGTTCTATCTGACTCAATATAGGGTCCATCTTTTTTGCCGTCAAAGACCGCTCCGGTGCTTACATAAACCATCTCGGCGCTAACCTCTTTACAGGCGCAGGCAACATTCCTAACTCCTCTGGCGTTTATGGCATAGGTATCTTCAGGGTTTTTCTGGCACATATCCATATCGGTTGCCGCGGCAAGATGCATTACTACCTCAGGCCTGTTCTTTCTGAAGAAAGACATAACTCCTTCGGAATCACGGACATCCAGAGCATTCATCTCTGGAGCATTTATATCGGTTGAAATAACTTCGTTGCCTCTCTCAGTCAAAATCGGACAGAGGGCACTTGCCAGCATCCCATTTGCGCCCGTAATTAAATACTTCATAATTTAACTGCGCTCCTGCCTCATTAAGATGTAATCTTTCGGTAAAGGCGCCAATATTTTTCAGCTCCTAAGCTTAGAGGATAAAAGTCTTCAGCTACCTTGCGGCATCTCTGACGAAGTATCTGCCCTTCATCCATTAATCCCTTTAATTTCTCCAGGGCCTTTTGGTAGCCATGGTTATCGAACTTATCTACGATTACTCCAATTCTATTAGGCCTGATTAATTCGTCGCAATCGCCTATATTGGAGTTGATAACGACCGGCAGCCCGCAAGAAAGGCACTCGGCAAATTTAGTAGGAGACGAAGACAGCTTTGAAAACA
This sequence comes from Candidatus Omnitrophota bacterium, assembly GCA_020341815.1. Classification (GTDB taxonomy): domain Bacteria; phylum Omnitrophota; class Gorgyraeia; order JAFGHF01; family JAFGHF01. Next base: position 1,480,437 of record CP070837.1, on the reverse strand, counting down.
CCGGCTTAATGAATATTAAGGCCGCATCGGCTAAAGAGATATAATTTTGCACCAGGCCCGGCGGGCTTTTCAATAATGTAAAATCCTCCTCTGTTTGGCTCTTGCGAAAGAAAACATCTCTGACAACACTGTGTTCTGACATAGACAATATCAAAAAATGGGCATTGGGGATTTGCCTTTTGGCTAAGATGAAGAAGTCTACCATCTCATTCAATAAATACCAGGTCCCCAAAGAGCCGAGGTAAATGAAAACAAACTTATCCTGCAGCTTTAAATCCGTTAACAGTTTTATATTTTTCGATGAATTATATCTGAATTTTTTCAAATCAACACAACAGGGTATAGTAGAAATCTTATCCGCAATTTTGTCATTCTCTCCAATCAAGATTTTCTTTATTCTTTCGGTAAGGACGACTACCGCATCGGAAGACGACAGTAAACTTTTATCTATAAATTTTAAAAGCCTGTAAAAAGGGCTCCCACGGCCCTTCCACATGCCCCCTTCCACATAGTCTTCAGCCATATATCCTCTACGGTCATAAATAAACTTTAATTTAAAGAGGCATTTCTTTAAGATGAGGCACATAAAGGATGAAACTTCTCCTCTTCCATGGACGATATTTATTTTACACCTGATTACCAGGTAAGAGCTATAAAGTATGCCGCTTAAGATATCGAATATCTTTGCCAATAAATAAGGCCTTTTGTGATAAGGCAGGCTAAACCACCTGATATTGCTTTTCAACAACTCTTCCCTGAAGGCCTTGCGCTTCTCTGCCGATCTTAAAGGGGAATCCCTCTTCTCAAAGGAAAGCCAATAGAAAGCGACACCCTTTTTATTTATTTCTTTCAAATATGTCAAAACCTGGGATTGAGGTATGGGCTCGGCAGCGCCGTCATAGGAAATATAGAGAACCTTCATATTAAATTCCTTAGTTTACGTTTTATAGAAGAAAAGCCTGATTTTAGTTCTAATCGCTCCGATGGTCCGCCTGAATATTTCATAATGAGTAAGCTTATCTTCCATATATTTGAGTAACTGCAGACTGCATATCCAGGCAATCAGCTTATTCAAAGGGTACAATTTAATCAGTTTTTTATTAATAATGTTTTTCTTAATATGCCTTTCGATGCTTTTTGTTTTTTTAAGGAGGCGCCTTCTCTCTTCGGCCGGAAATTCAGGAGTCTCAAAAACCGGCGTTGTCCCCATCTGGATGCGTCCGCCCTGGTTGAGATATAACTCCGGGGGAGTAATAAAATAATTGTTCTTTTCGACCCAATTAAATAACTCTGTTCCGGGAAAGGGAATCAGGTTGTAGAAGCTGACATTGGAAACCGCATAAGACAGCGCTATATCGATGGAATCCTCTACATCCTTGACAGTTTCGGAAGGAGAGCCGACAACAAAAAATATGCTGACAAAGAATCCCAGCTCACACGCAGTTTGTATCGCTTCCTTTATCGCCTCGATCTTCTCCCCTTTCTTAAGGCTTGCCAAAACCTTGTTGTTGCCTGCCTCTACTCCAAAAGCCAATCTCTTAAATCCTACTTCCTTCATTCTGGTCAATAATTTTCTATCGACCCTGTCGGCCCTGACGCCGTTTCCGCACATTATGACCAAATCCCTAAGGCGTCTTCTCTCTATTTCATCGCAAAGCTCAAATGCCCTGGCCTTATTAAAGGTGGGGTTGTCTTCCTGCAAGTCGAATTCGCGATATCCCTTCTTATACCAGTATTCCATCTCATCCACTACATTTTTCGGGCTTCTTGTCCTGTATTCCTTTCTAATAGCGTGGGCCGAACAAAAGATGCATTTATAAGGGCATCCCCTGGATGAAACTATGCCTATCCCAAAGCCATATTTATTTAACTCGAAATTTTCATACCTGGGGAAGGCTAAAGAGTCCAAATCCTCAATCGGTTTCCTTGGCTCTGTAACCTTTATCGTCCCGTTATCCCGATAAATAAGGCTTTTTATATCCGGAAAATCCGTTTGCCGGCATAAATCTTCGATGGTCTCCTCGCCTTCCTGGGTTATTCCGAAATCAATAGCTTCGCATTCTTCCAAGACACTCCCGCCGCAGCTGGAAATATGCGGGCCCCCGACCAGGGTCTTCACATCGGAAAACTCATCCTTTACTTTCCCGATCATTCCGTATATATCTTTATACATAAAGCTCATCATAGAGAAAGCTACTAAATCGGGCCGAAAATCATATATTTGTTTTCTTAAAAAATGCGGCCTGTGGCCCAGCATTAAATCTACCACCCTGTAGTCGATTTTATTTTTCTTCAAAACTTCTGCAATATAACCTAAACCTGTAGGTAAAACAGGCATAGTAAATATGCTATTCGAATAATAAGGGTTTACCAGAATCACTCGTTTAAAGCGCATATATTTTTATCTTTTCTCCATTGCTCCTGAAGCCAAGCCTTTTTGTTCTAGGCAAAATATTCTGCAAATTCCTATTCCTGCAAATAAAATAAAAATGGATGTTAATATATCTCTAAATCTAAAATCTGTGCCTACATTGCCCCCTGTTAATATTAGAATGCTTCCTATAGACAAAAAATACATTATAAAAACGAGGCTTTTCTGCCAGTTATGCCTTAATTGGAAAAAAAGGCCGATAATACTAAAAGGTAAAAGAAAATACCAAACTATCATCTGAGGAAAAGCTAAAATGCTAAAGGTTGAGGATATTTTCCATGGAAAAGGCTCAAGCAGGAAATGAAACCATCCTTTGAACAGACCTTTAATTATGCTCAAATTACTCAGTTCTGCGATAGGGCTGCCCCGTTGATAAATCCAGTCATCAAATAAACGGTAGACAAAACCGCCGCTATGAACAACACCCCGGTGATAACCAATGAGTTTGTATATCGGTTCTCTTAAATCAAATTTTGTAACGAGCAAAGTTACTATAAGAACTGATGCTACCAGAAGAATATATTTGGTCTTCTTTTTCATTATCAGATAACTAAGTCCCAATATTGCAATTGTAGGTATAAAAATATATTTACGAAAAGAGGCTTGTAAAAATGCGGCTGCAATAAGCAAAATTAAATATCCATTTTTTTTAATTATTGTTACCTGCATAAATGCCCATAGAATTACAGCTGTGAAAAAGATAAACATCGAATCTTTCAAATTTGTTATCGACCAAAGGATTAGGCTGGGGAAAAAAATCACCAGGGAGGCAACTATCTTTGCTTGCTTTATCCCTGCAATTTCCTTAGCCATAAAATAAAAAAGAATACCCGTAAGAACACTGGCAATGCAATTAATTAAGCTGACACTTACCGGGCTAAATCCGAATAGATAATAATACAAACCCATAATATATAGATAGCCGCTATGGCCATAATCGCCGAATGTACTCTGAAACACCAAATCCTTCAAGGGAGTTCCGGAAAAATATTGTGCAATCCACCAGCTGCGCACAGTGGTAAAAGCGCTATCTCCGAAAAGGCGTATCGCTCTCATATTCTCATAGTAATATTCCCATTTATCTAAAAATGCATATATAAAATGCGCGGATGTCAATAAAAGGACTCTCACAAGAATTCCTGCAATAAAAATCTTCGTTAGAAAAACTCTATCTTCTTTTGGACGCAAGGAACGCATTGCCAAAATTATTAAAAAACCCATAAATAGGCAAAAGATAGAACCGGGAGAAAGAATATTCAATAGTCCTAATAAAACTCCAAAAGCAATAATTATTATCAATGGTCAGCTCTCAATAAAAAAGTTTTTTCTCGTGAATTTTATATAAATATACCCCGCCTCTATTGTATTTTTTTCCATTCGGAGACTCAAATGTCCTCATTAAAAAGGCGCTTTTTGTATCTTCCAATCGTTTTCCGTTAATCATAGATACCCCGCCGGAAATAACATATTTAATATTGTTTTTTTTCAAGAAATCAACAAGATCTTTCTCATCTTTTATTTTTTTGTCCCATTTTATAAGATTATACTGCGGTTTTTTCGTCAGGCTTTGTATCCTTAATTCTCTAAAAATACTGTCATAATTTTCATCATTATCCATTTCCTTATAGTGATTTTCATGGGCTCCGGCTTGAATTAAATGATTGTAGGATTCTCTGGTCATATTCAATTGAGGCAGATTGCGATTAGAGACAATGCATATATTCGTAAATTCGGGGATGTTTTTTTCAATAAAGGCTCTGGCTTTCTGCAAATAGTCAGGCCTTGCGGTCAAATCCCTTAGAACCCAATAATGATTAAGGAACAAAATTGCAAAAAACATAATTGAAATTGGCAGCAATCTTCTCTTAAATCTAAGAGTGAAATCAACTCCCGCGCTAAAAACCAACGCAGCTATCGGGAGCAATGGATTTAGATAATATGTCGGAGAACAATCCTTATGATACAGCGAAAAATAAAGCTCGAACACCAGGGAGACAAAAAACAGGTATATAGCTAATTCTTTGTTTCTCTTGTAGAAATGCCGGCAACCTAAAATCAATATCAAAAGACCGAAAAGATTCAGGTAGAAAGTTGAGCTAATATCCTTTATACGGGTTAAAAGAAACAGAGAACGCGCATAACCGCTATAACAATCTGGCACCGTCACCGTAACAAACAAAAAGAAATTATAGGCATAGGTTTTATATCTTATGATAAAAAATGGATTACATATAAAAAATCCGAGAAAGATAAAGAAGGCAATTTTTGACAATAAAGGCAAAATATTTTTGTAATTTCGATGCCTCATTTGGTAAAGCAACGCGGGAATAAAAATGAAACCTAAAAACAGTGCGTTGTATTTAGTTGCTGTAGAAACCCCCACGAAAAAAGCCGAGAGATACAAATATCTTATTCTTTTGTTGTCTAAGCAATACCTCAAAAATAAGTATAGAAAGATAGAGACCATCAGGAACAATAGCGCATCGGGCCGCGTAGTGGAAAAATCAAAAATAAACTTCGGAACTAACAAATATGCAAAAGTGGTTATATGGGCAACTGTCTTGTCGTAGAATAACCTCGCTATTTTGAATATCATTATTGCGGCCGCCCAGAAGAAGATATAACTCATTATCCTGCCTATCAAAAAGAAGTACTGGGTATTGTTAAAATAAAATCGCACGAAGTCAACCTTGTCGGAAAAGAAACCGGTCAGCTTTCCAATGACAAAGAACGCGCCGATAGGGATAAAGGTGAGGTAATGGTAAAGGGGCGGATGGAGAATGCTTGTCGGGGCAAGATTTAATGTGCCCGCTTCGCCGCGAGGCGAGCCAAACTTCATAATGGACGTAAGCACAAGCCTCTCATCGCTGTAGTGCGAAAAGAACCTCTCTGTATCGGGAAATCCGCGAGTCAGCGCTGTTATTCCCCATAGAAATAAAAGTATGTATATAGAGATAACTATTAAATTATTTTTCTTCATGCTCTCTCACCAAAGATAAGCCTTTTCCATAACGGACCTGACAAATATTTTTATATGATATGATTTGAAATAGAATAATAAATTCAATAAGAAGCAGCTGCTTATTAATAACATAGCGTAAGTTTTTTTAGAAAAATTATGGATGCAGTACATAATCCCTGACGCTCCAATTATTATAATGTAAGGTTCAACGGGCAAACGGAATCTCGGCGAACCATAAGTTATTAAGCTAATAAGAAAGGTGTAAACTATAGGTAAATAAACAGGCAGCAATTCTTTAAATCTTTTAAAGGTAGTAAACACCCCCAGAATAAAAAAGGGCAAGACAAATCCATACATAAAATTATATACACCATAACCGACAATCTCCCAATCAAACGGAGACCAAAAATAAAGTATTTTTAATATTTCGACTTTTAAAACCTGAAGGGGATTGTCTTTTATATATTTTAAGGTCTCCTTAACCAAAAAACTGCTTCGCTCCACCTCCGAATGAATCAATTCTGACTTTTGCGTAGTCTCATCGCTGGCATCAAATCCAAAAAATTTACCATCCTTAGGAACAAATGACGAATATATGCCCAGCCCCATCCTGCTGACAACGGGTACGAATTTATGATGCACCCACCAGTTCCTTAAAGTCCATGGCGATACAGTCAAAATGAAGGAAAAAACAAGAATAAGTACGCTGGATATATATATTTTAGTATCGGGGTTGCGTGAAACTAACCTCTTTCCCGTAAATAACAGGATAAATAACGGAAACAAAATTATGGCAGAACGGGTAAGAGTGGCTATCCCTAATGCAAATCCCAGAAAAATCAGATTTTTGTAATCTTGCTCTTGCATCTGTTTCAATAGAAAAAATATTGCCGCTATAAGTAAAAATGTAAAAAGATTTTCTGTTAACAGATATTCGCTTATTTTAATAAGACTGGGGTTAAAGCAGGCAATTAAAGCAGCGATAAAACCTGTTTTTATATCAAAGGTTCTCCCGGCAATAAAGAAAATGGCAACGCAGATTAGAGCCCCCAGGATAGCCTGAATAACCCTTACGGCCTTATAGTTGTGTCCAAAAAAGTAATAAACCGAAGCCAGGAAGAACGGATAAGACGGCTCTTTCCAGGAAGTTGCCTGCCCTTGCCCGTCTATAAATCCCCTGCCTTCAAGGATATTCACGGCCCAATCATCATAACCGATGGCATCGCTCAACGGCGCCTGAGTAGAATGAAGAGCTACCAGAAGTCTGGGCAACAGGGCAATTACAAAAATGCCTATAATTATAAATATAATCTTTTTTCTATTTTCTCCTGAGATGTTCATTTCTTTATGCCTAACCTTAACAGAATAATCGGCCTTAATATACTCCACCAGCTAAAGATAGGGATCATTTTGGTATAGCCTTTCTTTTCGGAATGGTATTCTTTCGTAACGGGGACTTCCTTAATCTTATATCCGTTCTTTACGACTTTAGCAAAAAAGTATGGTTCCAATTCATATTTATTCAACCAATTCTGCCAAAGATCGATATTCTTATTCTTCAAAATTTGAGCCCTGAAGGCACGAAAACCATTCGTTGCATCGGTAGATGGAAATCCTATCAGGATTCTGAATAAGAAAGAATAAAATTTGGTCGCTATTATGCGGTAAAGAGGATGATTTATTCTAACTCCCCCTTTAAGCCAGCGGGATCCGTGAACATAATCATAGCCCTCATCAATGATTGGGTCTAATAATCTAGGGATCTCCTTCGGGTCATCCTGGTCGTCGCCTGCGAGTTCAACGATAATATCGTAGCCTTTCTCAAAACCATAAAAATAACCGCTTCTGTATCCTGCGCCCGCCCCTAAATTACTCTTATGCCTGATAACGCTAGCGCCGGCCAATTCTGCCTGCCTTGCCGTATTATCGGTAGAGCCATCATCGACCACAACAACCTCATCGACGAAATCCCTGGGGACCCTGCGGACACCGTTGGCAATCTTAGCTTCTTCATTCAGAGAGGACATAACTACTATTATCTTTTTCCCTTTATACAAGGCTGCCTCCCAATATGCAATTTTCCTTTAGCCCCGTTAATTCTAAAATCTCACTATAGGAATCTATATATCTGTCATCGAGCTTTAATCTATAATACGGTATTTTCAATGCGGCATCGCCGCATTGAACCGTAAAAGCTTTATTGCTATCTATGTTTAGAATGGTCCCCGAAGGGTGCTTTTCTTCTTGAGGAACCCTCTCATTATGCAAAGGATGCATAATTTCGATTTCATAGGCTCCGCAATAAGTACGGGCGGCGGCATAGGGCGGAAAAGTGAATGCCCGCACAAATCTATCTATTGCTTTTGACGGCCAGGACCAATCGATAATTCTGTTATACGGTTCTCCCCGAGGATGATAGGATGCCTTTTTATTATCCTGCGGGCAACGAATTGATTTATCTTTAAATATTTTTGGCACCATTTCCCGAAATATTTCTCTGCCTAAGTCCGTGGCAACTCGATAAACCTCTCTTGCTGTTTTATTTGGTTCGGTTGGAATTTCTCTTGCACAAATTATATCGCCTGTATCAATTCCCTTATCCATCCAGTGAAGCGTTACGCCTGCGGCATCCCCTTCTATTATAGCCCAGGATATCGGATAACAGCCGCGGTATCTCGGCAATGGCGCAAAATGTAAATTTATCGCGCCTTCTTTTGCCAAGGACAATACGGCATTCTTTAAAATCTTATCGTATTGAACCGATACTATATAATCAAAGTGAAGCGATCTATAAAATTCTATAGATTGCCGGTCATTCGGGTCTTCGGGTTGGAAAATATGGAGCTTTTTCTCTCTGGCAAACTTTTTCAAAGATGGAGCCCAGGTATCCACGCCGCTATCGGATGAGCGAACTACGACAGATTTGATGTTAATACCCCAAGCCAATAAATCGCTCAGGCATTCAACCCCCGCGCGATTTCCTCCAAAGTATAATACGCTATTTCCTCCAAAGTATAATACGCTATTTCCTTTATCCTTTTCTCTCTCAATCATTATCTTCACCCTATTTTTTGAATACATCCTTTATTTTTTATCGATAATTGTGCAGCCTCTAAGATTTCGGTTATTTTATGGCCGAATACAGCATCGGTAAACGGTTTTTTTCTTTTATCTATGCAATCTAAAAAATAGAGGTTCTGCTTTTTTAATGGCTCCGTTAACTTAACTAAAGGGCTGATGACTTCGCCCTCTTTAGGCAATAGGTGAAATTCACCGTAGTCAGAATAAAAAGCTTCTTTTGCCACTCCCTTATTAAATATCCTTATGGGCTCAGAGGTGTTCAAATCATCCCATATCGCCATTTTTTTATCTCCGACACAAGTAATCCTTCTAACTTTTTTAGGATCTAACCAGCTGACAAGGATATTGACCAGAATATTATCCGGAAAGTATAAAGTAATAAAAGCTGTGTCTGCGATTTTTTTCCTCAAGAAAAAACCGGCGCTTGCAGAAACGCCCCTTGGCCAGGCGCCTAATATAAATGAAGCAATAGATATGTCGTGCGAAGCCAAATCGTATATTACATCTACATCATCCCTGATAGGGCCTAAATTAGTTCTAGCGAAATGCAAATATTGAATCCTTCCCAGCTCTTTATTTTTTATATAGTCTTTTAAGGAAACGATTCCGTTATTATATAAGAAAACATAGCCGACCATCAGATTTCTTAGCTTCTTTCTCGCCAGTAATGTCAATTCTTCGCTTTCCCGCTTCTTAATTGTCAGGGGTTTCTCGCATAAAACATGTTTGCCGCTAAGCAATGCGGATTTAACCAGCCGATAATGCGCTGCCGTAGGAGTTGCCACTATTATCGCGTCTATGTTTTTATCGTTTATTACTTTAGTATAGTCTGAAGTAGTAATTAAATCGGGATATATCTTACGCAGCGCCTTTAATCTATCCTGATTGCTATCGCAGCAAATCCTCACCTTTGCCCTTCCGGACATGCTAAAGACTCTGATATGATTACTACCCCAATGCCCGCAACCGATTATGCCGATATTAATCAAATTCTCCTCCTTACAAGTTAAGACATTAATTCTTTGGTTTTATTTAAGAAAATGCTTAAAACGAGCAAGCACAAAGTCTTTCATTTTATCCGTCAGGCCGGGATATACTCCGATAAAAAATGTTCTCTCCATTATCATATCTGCAATTTTCAAATCACCGCTAATTCTATGCTTTACGTTCATAAAGCCGGGTTGTTTTAATATATTCCCGGCAAATATCCTCCTTGTCTCAATCTTTGCTTCTTCCAAATGCTTTATAAGACTATGCACATTTATACCCGGTTTCACCGTTATCGGAAAACCGAACCACGAAGGATTGGCTTTTTTCTCCCACCTTGGAAGAACTATTTTATCTTGAAAAGGCTTTAGATGTTCGTAGTAATAATTAAAGTTATTCCTTCTTGATTCTATGAATTGATTAAGCTTCTCGAATTGAGCCACGCCAATAGCTGCCTGCATTTCTGTAATTTTGAAGTTGTAGCCAAGATTGGAATAAACATATTTATGATCGTAACCAAAGGGGAGATTTCCAAATCGACCGTTAAATCTTTGGCTGCAAGTATCATTTTTACCCGGTTCGCACCAGCAATCCCGTCCCCAATCCCTTATAGAAAGGGCAATTTTTGTAAATCTCTGGTCATTAACGGCTATCCCGCCACCTTCACCCATGGTTATATGATGCGCGGGAAAAAAACTTAATGACGCCATGGAACCAAAGGTTCCAGCTAATTTCCCATCATAACTCGCCCCAAGCGCATCGCAGACATCCTCAATGACTATCATGCTTTTTCGTTTTGCAACATCCATAATAATATCCATATTGCATGGATTTCCCAGGGTATGGGGAATGAAAATTGCCTTTGTTTTAGGGCCTATAGCGTCCTCTATCCGATTGGGATCGATATTATATGTTCCTATCTCGCAATCCACAAAAACAGGAACAAGTTGATTTTGAATAATAGGAGTGACGGTTGTAGGAAAAGTAATCGACGGGGTAATTATCTCATCCCCCGGTTGCAACCGATTTTTGAAGTGGGATGAGGCAAGTGCAGAAACCATGACGAGATTGGCGGAAGAACCTGAATTTACAAGATAAAACTTTTTTGTCTTAAAGAACCTGCACATCTTTTTTTCAAATTCCTTAGCATACCGTCCAGCCGTAAGCCAGAAGTCGAAGGCTGAATCTATGAGGTTTATTATCTCTCTATGGTCATAAACGCGGCCGGCATAGTTTATTTTAGATACGCCTGGGGTAAAATCCTCCTTCTGCTTTATTTCATGCGCCAATTGATAATAAAGTTTTGCCTTTTTAAAAATATCTCTTTTTATGGATTCCGGATTATTTCCTTTCATCCGATACTCCATTCAATTTTCTTCTTCTTAGCATGTTCGATATAGCGGGTTAAATAATTAAGGACGGCGGCATACATTTGTTCGCTATCGTTAGAGTTGTGATATTCCTTATACCACTTTACTGTTTCCTCTAAAGCTGTATGCACATCATATATGGGCTTCCATTTCAAAAAAGTGGATGCCTTGGTGCAATCGAGTTTCAGAAGCCCGGCTTCATGGGGATGTATGGATTTATCTACGGAATAATCTCCGTTTCCCCAGTGTTTTATCACCGAACTTACAATATCTTCTACCGTTAATATCTCCTTATCATCCGGCCCGAAATTCCATGCGCTGCTATATAATCTCCCATCGTTATGCATGAGAACTCCCAGCCACAGGTATCCCGATAAGCACTCCAACACATACTGCCACGGCCTTACTGTTTTTGGATTACGAATTAAAATAGTCTTATTTTCCGAAAGAGATTTAATGCAATCAGGAATAATTCTGTCCTGGCCCCAGTCTCCGCCTCCTATTACATTTCCAGCACGCACAGATGAAAGCGCAACTTTGTGTTCATTATGCTTATCGGGGTTAAAGAACGAGCGCCTATAGGTTGTGGTTACCAGTTCCGCGCAACCCTTGCTGGAACTATAGGGATCGTAACCTCCGACCGGATCGGTTTCTTTATAGCCATATGCCACTTCTTTATTTTCATAACATTTATCGCTGGTAATATTTATAGTAACTCTAACAGAACTGGTTTTTCGCACCGCTTCCAGCAAATTAACCGTGCCTATTATATTCGTTTCATAAGTCAATCTTGGTTCCCTGTAAGAGAATCTTACCAGAGGTTGAGCGGCCAAATGAAAAACAAATTCTGGTTTAAAATCATGAAAAACGGAAGTAAGCTTGTCTTGATCGCGGATATCCCCAATAATATGGGTAATCTTATCTTCAAGCCCTATCGCTTCAAAAAGATTTGGTTTACTAGGCGGCTCCAGGGCATATCCCGTAACATTTGCTCCAAGCTCTTTTAACCATAAGGACAGCCACGCACCTTTAAAACCTGTATGCCCTGAAATCAATACTCTCTTATTTTTATAAAAATCGAGTTTGGTCATTTATTATAAAGCCCTCTGTTGTCTTTAAACCATTCATAGGTTTTATTCAGGCCTTCCCTAAGAGGGGTCTTCGGCTCCCACTTTAAAATAGTCTTCGCAGATAAATTATCCCCTACCAGGCTCAACGTCTCATCCGGACGATACGACAGGGCGCCCCATTCTATATCAGGCTCAACCCCTGCAACCTCTATTGCCTTATTGACTAATTTCTTCAATTCAATAGGAATGCCGGAGCAAATATTTATTATCTGATTTTCTGCCTTACTGGCGCTTGCTTTAATAAAAGCTTCTGCAATATCTTCCACATAAGTATAATCGCGAAGCTGCTTACCGCCGGTCAATTTAAGAGGCTTTCCATCCATGATTGACAGAAGCACATAAGGAATAATTCGATTTGGCGATTCATATGGCCCGTAAACTCCAAAAGGCCTGCAAACAATATAGGGAATTCCGTATTTTTTAGCTATTATTTTTGTAACCATCGCCTCAGCTGCCTTTGACACGCCATAAAGATTAACGGGATCTAAAGGCATGCCCTCATCAATGCTTCCGGAGATATTGCCATACTCAAAGCAAGAGCCGGCAATCAGCAACTTAGATACATTGCATTCACTTAAGGCTTCTAAAAGAGATACGGTGGCGCTTACATTGGTATTAAATAATAATTGAGGCTCTCGTTCATTATAATTAACGCCGTATGCTGCCAAATGATAAACAATATCGGGCCTTATATCCAAAACCTCTCTATGCAATTTGCTAGACTCATTCAGGTCTATAGTATGAACATGAATTTTAGACGCAATATCATCGATACGCCAAAATTTACTATTCCTGCGTGCAAAAATATGCACATTCGAGCCCGTAGATACAAGTTTTTTCACGAGATGCGAACCGATAAAACCCGTTGCTCCCGTAACTAAGACTTTTTTCTCGGATTTCATATTTTTTGCTTTTCTAGTGAACCGTGTCTCCGGTCATGCCTGCCGGGAAATAATAATTTCAAAGCTACCCTTATCTTGCGACAAAGCTGCTGCATGCTATTTGTATTTAAAAGTTCCCGCAAAAAGACCTTCGGTCTGTTATAAAACCTTTTATTGGCGTATGTTTGAAGTCCGGCTAACTCATTTTTCGGCAGACTAAGCCATAACTGGGGTTTGAAATCTCTATGTGGATTTTCTGCGAATTCACGCCAAAAATCACAGCTAAAAATCCCCTCTTTTATACCATCTTTATATAGTTGAGTGCCGGGATAAGGAACGGCTATGGCAAAATGGGCATAGTCGGAGTCTAATTCTATAGCATAATCGATAGTCTTTAGGATTTCTTCTTTTGTCTCGCTTGGCGAACCAAGTATAAAATAACAAAAAGTGCGGATACCGGCTTTTTTTGTCAAAAACACAGCTTCTTTTTGCTGCCTAAGAGTAATCTTCTTTTGTAAAACATCTAACACGCGTTGACTGGCGCTCTCTATACCATAATGGATTCTATAACATCCCGCTTTATTTAGCCATTGAAGAATCTCTCCATCTATAGTGTTGACCCTTGCGCTGATTTTGAATTTAATCTTTAATCCTTTTTCTATCAAAAGCCTGCAAAAAGTTAAAATCCATTGTTTGTTAAGCGTGAATAGATCGTCAATAAAGAAAAAGTCTTTTATGCCCAGTGAAACGCAATGTTCTATTTCATCTATTACGTCATACACATTCCTTCTGCGATATTTTGAGCGCGCTTCATGGCAGTAGATACAATTATAGGGACATCCTCGGCTGGTTTGTATTGTAGTCATAATTTCTCCGTTACCTAAAATAGAATAACAGAGCTTATAAGGCACTAATCTGCGGTCCGGCCATCGGATAGAATCCAGGGAATCAATAAGAGATGTCGTTGGATTGATAAATATTTTTCCATCTTTTTTGTAGCCGATTCCTTCTATATCTTCAAGGGACTCTCCCGTCTCTATCCTATCCAAAAGCTGAGGGAAGGTCTTTTCTCCTTCTCCTTTCACAATGTAATCCACGCGAATATTTTTTAACTTGAGGGTTTCCTCCGAATAATTTTTTAGATGGGGTCCTCCCAGACAAATTAACGTCTTTGGGAGTTTTTTATTTATAAACTGTACTGTATTAATTACATTATTAAGGGTAAAGGACATGGTCGTAATACCGACTAAATCCGGCTTAAATGTTACTATTCTATCTGTATATTCCTCATAGCTTAAATCTTCAATCCTGGTGTCTAATATGCTGACTTCATGCTTCTTTTGGTCGTGAACTGCTTGTGCTAAATACATAAGCCCTAAACTTGGTATCGCGCCTATCTCTTCATCGATTTCCAAAGGTATCCCGGCTCGTATGGGTTCCACATTTGGCGGCGAAATTAAAAGTACTCGCATAAATCAGCCCCTCGCGGAAAATATAAATTGTTTTGACTTCAGTATCCCTAAACGATACAGGTAAAAGCGTATAATCAACTTAAGAACTCCAAGCCCATAGATAATGGATTCGAAGAACGGAATAGAAGATGCCGTAGCATGATATTTTGTAGGGATTGAAATCTCTTTTATTCTTAACCTGGCCAGGACAAGCTGAAATATAATTTCAGAGTCGAATAACCAACTATCTGAATTGAAAAGAAAAGGTATCTTCTCCAGCGCTTTTATTCTAAATGCCCTGTATCCGGAATGAAATTCAGAAATGTTTGTGCCTAAAGCTGAATTTTCAAGCCGGGTGAGGAAACGATTTGAAACATATTTATACCTGGGCATACCGCCTTCCAGAGCTTTTGCTCCTAAAATTCTTGATCCGAATACAACATCGGCTTCATCGTCTTTAATCGGTTTTAGGATCTGATTAAGTAAGGTCGGATCATATTGGTCGTCGGAATGAAGCATTACAACTACATCTGCCTTACTGCCAATTGCGTATATATAAGCTGTCTTCTGAGACCCTCCATATCCGCGATTGTGATAATGCCTTATCACTCTTAAGCCCAAAGACTTAGCTAGCTGGACGGAATTGTCTTTGCTGCCGTTATCGACTACAATATATTCGCAATCCAGATTTTTCGGAATTTTTGAAATAGTCTGAACTAATGTTTTTGATGTATTGTATGTAGGCATATAAATTAATACTTTCATAAATTAATTTCCTGAATATTCAAAATAAATATTTAATCCCATATCTTCCATAGTGCATTTTGCGAATGCCATAAAGATTCAAATTCTCTTCTATCTCTTAAAGTATCTACGGCCTTCCAAAAGCCAAAATGCCTATATGCTACTAATTGGCCGCTTTTTGTTAGGTTAACAAGAGGCTCTCTCTCCCAAAGCGTATCGTCTCCGTCTATATAATCAAAAATTTCCGGCTCAAGAACAAAAAAACCTCCATTGATCCACGATTCGTCGCCTTTGGGTTTCTCTAAAAAGCGAATAACATTATCTTTGTCGTCTATTTTTAATGCGCCGAATCTCCCGGGAGGCTGAACCGATGTAATAGTAGCATATTTGCCCTGGCTTTTATGAAATTCCAAAAGTTCTTTTAAATTTATGTCCCCCAGACCGTCTCCATATGTCAGCATAAACGTTTCATTACCGATATACGGCTTAATTCTTTTAATCCTTCCTCCCGTCATTGTATCATGCCCCGTGCCCACTAATGTTATCTTCCAGGGTTCTGCATAATTCTGAAGAATTTCGCTTTTGTTGTTTTTCATATCAAATGTGACATCGCTCATATGCAGCCAATAATTCGCGAAATACTCTTTAATCATATACCCTTTATACCCGAGACAAATAATAAAATCATTTAACCCAAAATGGGAATAAATTTTCATAATATGCCATAATATAGGCTTGCCGCCTATTTCGACCATGGGTTTAGGTTTAGAATCTGTCTCTTCGCTTAATCTTGAACCGACGCCTCCTGCAAGGATAACTACTTTCATTGGTTTCTCCTTTTATTTAAATCTGGCATCTCTTTCTGCAAACCACAATAGCCCTGTCTCCGATCTTAAATCTTTCCAGTGCGGGGCTATTCGAAATAACGCTGGATAAATTCTTCATATGATATCCAAGCGTATTTCTTATCGTAGGTTTTTCATATATAGCCAAAGGTTTTGCCCTGGCTTCCGATATTCTATAATAAACAATCTCAAAACCCATATTTTTCAAAAATGTTTTTAGAGTAATTGAATTAAATTCCCATAAATGCGAGGGGGGATTCAGGCTATATCTATTTTTCTTAAGCAGCATATTTGTTTTCAGAAATAGATTAAAGAGTGATTTATTATACATTAACGGTTGATTTACTATCAATATTCCCTCATCTGCCAGCAATCCTTTTATGATTTCTATATTTTTCTTAAGAGCGGGAATGTGTTCCAAAACATCGCCTGCGTGAATTACATCAAAGCAATTCTCATCAAATTTTATGTCTTCCAGGGTTCCGCAAACGACATTTAATCTAAGAGCATCTCTGGCATATTCGGCCATTTTTTGATTTGGCTCCACTCCAGACACTTCAAATCCCGAACTTCTGGCATTTGTTAAAAAATGCCCTCCGGCGCAACCTACATCCAAGAGCCTTCCCGATTCCTTATATTTTTTTATAATTCCGATCACATCTTTATCGCAACCGGCAGAATCTGCCATAGCCTCTGTGTAACTCTTTATCCCGGATGCCGTGGCATAATAATTATCGAAGTAATCGTCTCCTTTATATATGTTATCCAGGGTCTCCTTAGTCGGAAGAGGGTTTAAAAACATAAATCCGCATCCGGAACATTTAACTATACTATATATTCTATTCTCGTAACGATAACCACCATATATTGTATGCGCAAAAGCTCTTCCATCGCAAACAATGCATCTATCATGGATCAATTCCTGATAAATATTCTCCAGATTTCTCACATGAATGCTTGCGTCAAATGCCGCTATTGCCCTTTTTCTTGCATTTTCACCTAAATAAGCTCTCTTTTCCTTATTCGCCATTAGTTCGGAGATAGCCTGCGCCAACATTCTATGATTCTCTTTTTCTACCAGAATTGCCTCCGTATTATTCCTTGCAATTTCTCTTAAGGGAGCGATGTCTGATGCGACGACAGGCATGCTGCTGGCCATAGCTTCCACCAGCGCTATGCCAAAGCCCTCATATAGCGAGGGAAAGACAAAAATGTCACAGGCGCTCATTATCTCCGGAACGTCTTTCCTGTCTTTTAAGAATATGACGCTATCCCCAAGGCCTAAATCATTTACTTTTTTCTTCAATTCGGCCTCTATAGTCCCCTTGCCGATTATAAGCAGTTTATATCGCTGATTATCTTTGCGAATTAAATTAAACGCCTCTATAAGATATATTTGCCCCTTTTGAGGATGGAGTCTGCCGGTATTTAAAATAACGATATCGTCGTTTTCCAGCCCCAGGACATTCCTTTTTTCCCTGACCATGCCTGTATCGGGCTTTTTGAATCGCGAGCTGTCTATACAGTTATGAAGAACCTTTATATTTCTAAAACCAAGCTGTTTTTCGAAATCCTGCTTAACATAGTCCGATACGGCGATAAAAGCCGTATTGCATATTTTGCCCGAGTATTTATCTATGATTTTACGTATTTTAAAGGTCCATCTGCCGTTATCTTCATATGTATAATCGGGGTTATGCAGGGTTGTAATTATAGTCTTTATTCCCGCTATCTTAGAGGCTATCCTTCCGTAAATATTGGCGAAGAAAAGATGGGTATGCACAATGTGGGGCTTTTCTTCCCTAAAAATACGTATTAAATCGTAAATAACCGGTATGCCCCGTAAATATGTCTTCTTATTTAAGGATTTGACGGTAATTCCCATTTCTTCTATTTCTTTGCCGATTTCGCCTTTCTGTCCAATACAACAGACAACGGGATGGAATCTTGTCCGGTCTAAGCGCTTTAACGTTGTCAAAAACAGCTGTTCCGCCCCGCCTAAATTGAGAGTTTCGTATAAATATAATATTTTGGTCATTTTCTTATATTGACTAAGCCTTAAAGAAATTCACAACGACTCTTACGGCCTTAATAGAATATTCGCGATACAAAGTAAATGCCGTGAGCGCGCCAAACAACATCACCATCATAATATTGAAAGAAAATTTGTATAAAGCACCCAAAGGTATCATTCTATCAAAAATTTTTGCGCCCATATATACTAATAAAGCTAAAGAAATTACTTTTAGTATATTTTTCCATGGGTAAGTGCCCGGGAGATATTTTTGGGAAAAAATATACGCTAAAAGAAATGTAATGAAATAAGAAACTACGGTAGTCCATGCTGCGGCAAAAATGCCGAATTTCGGTATAAAAATCAGATTAAGCACGACATTTATTATGGCAGCCGTAATCGTAATAACGGGAATAAATTTAGTTTTTTCAAGGAAAAAGAGATTGTTTGCGCCAAAACAATACAATCCTCTAAAAATATAGGCAATGGCAAGAATCGGAATAAGCGCAATGGAAGGATAAAATGAAGGTTGAGTCATAAGCTTTACAACATAATTTGACAAAAGAAGATACCCCATAAAAATAACCATAATTCCAAACCACCATATCTCTATAAACTTTCTTCTTTCTTCCTGGGCTTTAGACCTATCTTCTACGCCAATTCTTAAAAAACGAAAATTGTATGCGGTGGTTGTAGCGTTAACTATAATCAACAAAATGCAGGCAAAGGTATCTGCTATAGAATAAATTCCAATTTCTGAAAGCGGCACAAATCGCTGCAAGATTAATCTGTCTGAATACATATAAATATATATACTTAATATATGGGGAATTATCGGTAAACTATACCGCAGAGAATTGCTTATGTCCTTTGAGAACTTTGGTAACATAAATCCCAGCCAATCGCGTATCATCCAGGTAATAAAGATTAACCCGCAGGCAGCACTTATAAGCTGAGCCCACAAAACGCCAATCGGACCTGTTTTTAAGAAAACTACGAAGAATAAACCGAAGCTAACATTGGCAACAACCTGAATCAGAGTTACCAGGAAAAACTTACTTCCTTTTTCTAATGTCTGAAGCAATGTCATTCCGCAGCCGATTAACAAAGTCGGCAATAAAGTCCAGGTTGCGATTAGAAAAAATGGCGAATAGGCAATGCCGTTTTTATCCGAAAACAAAATCTTTATAATTCTTTCTCCGAAAATATTAATCACAATACAGCCAAAAAGTAAAACAGCAAAAAGCAAAATAAAGATATTACTGAAATATATCTTTGCCCTGTCTGTATCTTTGAAAAACTTATTTACAAAACGAGGAATCCCGGTATGGATTTGGAATGTTATTATCGATGAAATTATACCCACAAAAGATGTTACCAGAGCCAGAATGGCATAATCCTTAGGGCTGAGATACCTTGTATAAATAGGCAATAAAAAGAAGCTTACCATTCCCTGCAAGGCAGTTGCAAAAGTATAAAACGAAGAGTTTTTTAAAACATTATAAAGCTTCATAGGTTAAATTTTACAATCCGGGTTATAGTATCTGTTGAATCTGAATAAAACAAATATCTCGAATGGAAACGCAAAGAATCTGTGTTTAAGCCTGAATTTTGCCATATTATGAAAAAGGTTCTTTCCTAAAGTCCTTAAGGCGGAGGTACTCTTTGAGCGTGTCAAAAGTTTTGCATATTTATCTATCCTGAAAAAGAGCTCGCGTGTATTTTTGTTCTGCCATGGTAACCATGAGATAGGCATCGAACCTCCAAATGTATCATAGATTTCATAATCTTCCGTCGTAAGGGGCGGCCTGAAACCTTCCTGCAGAGCAAGCTGATATGCCTCTGTCCCGGGATAAGGTAAAAATGTATTGTATGTCACGACTATTCCCGGAATAAGTTCGGATAATTTTATACTTAAGTCCAAACTATCTTCTATTTCTTCCATTGTCTCGGTTGGATATCCTATTATCTTGTTGGCCCCTATTGCTATATCTTTATACTGTGAAAGGATGGAAAATTTCTCTAATATCATCTTTTTATTTGTATTTTTATTCATAAGAGAAAGGATTCTATCATTGCCCGACTCTATGCCTATAAAAAGGCTTTTCACTCCCAAATCATAAAGCCTTTTTACCGAATCTTCGGTAATTTCATCGATTCTGAGAAGAAATCCCGTACAGTTAACATCTATATCCTTTAATCTGGAAAGTATTTCGAAAGACCTGTTCTTATTTACGAAAAAATGGTCATCAAGAAATGAAACGGTCTTCATCCCATAATTTTTCTTAAGCTGCTTTATATCGGATATGATTCTCTCCAAAGAATGAGTCCGCCATTTTCTTTTATGGAAAGTTTTATTATAACAAAAAGAACAAAAATGAGGGCATCCTCTTGATGTTATATATGAGAAATCCTTTACGTTCTTCCCGGGAACATCCAGCAAACACTTTTTCATATCTACGAGCGACCAATCCAGCTGAATTTCGTCTAAATCCTTAATAAGTTCCCGCCCCTGATTGAAGATAAGCTCACCGGTCTTTTTATAACCTATACCCCGGACTAAGCTAAGGTCTCTATCCTGCGATAATAAAGCACTGGCAAGCTCCAGGGCGGTCTTTTCGCCCTCCCCCATCACAATAATATCTACATACGGCTCTTTTAGCGTCTGTTCACGTACAAGGGAAGGGTGAACTCCGCCCCAAACAATCGGGAGTTTATTATCAAACTCTTTTATCTTTTTCGATAAAATTGCCGAGAATTTTGTTTGCGGGCCTGTTAAAACCGAAAAACCGACAAAAAGATAGTTTCCTTCCGCTATCTTTTTTGCCTTGCGTTCCACAAAAGAATCTTCCGTAAAAGATTTTAAAGGGACTATCTCTAACTCTACATCGTAACCGTTGTTTTTTAAGTAAGAACCGACATAGAGCAATCCTAAAGGATTGTAAACAAATTTATTCTCGATTTTTAATAACAATATTTTTTTACTCATAGTCTTATTATCCTATTTTAATATAAAATAAAATTATCTTTATTAATCGCATTGCCGATATTATATAAATTGATCGATAACATCCTTAACTCTCTTTGTTGCCTTACCATCTATCTTATAAGCATGATCGAAGATATATCTTTCACTATTTATTTTAAGTCTGGATTTTATCTCTGAATCAAATAGTGCATTGCGTATATGATTTTCTAATTCTTTAAGATCGTTAACGGCTATGACAACGCCGTATCTTTTAAAATCCCAGCTATCGGCAGGAAAGAAATCAGAGCTATAGGAAGAGACTATGACATTTTTACCCATTAAAACCGCTGTATAAGCAACATGGGAAAAATGGGTTATAAGTAAATCGCAAATATTTAACAGTTTTAATGTATCTATATTCCTGACGATAGTAAAGCTTGAGAGGCCTGTTTCTCTGGCTATTTTTCTATAAGTATTTGAGTCCTTTTCATACGGGTGTAACTTTATGATTAAATGTGCGTCTTTTATATTTTTCATCGCATTACACAGCGCATAAATCTGTGCAATCCTTTCAGATTCTAACATACCCAGGGCCGCCGTAGCATAATCACTGGCAAAAACAACTATCTTTTTTGATTTATCGCGCATAAGCGCTAAATCGTCATATCTTTTAAAATCGAATTTAGGCAGCCCGGCAACCCAGAGCTTATCCGGAGCAATGGCTTTCTTGGACAACAAATACTCTTTCCAATAATTGCCTTCGACTGTAATAGCATCTACATCAACAGGGCCATAAAGAATAAATTCATCGGGATGGCCGGCTTGTATAGCTACAATCGTTATAGATAAACTTTTTGCAATTAAAATGAGCTCGAAAGAATGATTTACTACAATTACTTTCGGCCTATGGGATAAAATGATTTTTCTTGTAATATCTATCTCTCTTATTTTTTCCGGAAATATTTCATAAATTGTTTTTTCGAACATATCTGTTAATAAAGAACCGAGGGGCAATCCTTTATATAATATTTTAGAAAAAAATGAACTGTTATTAAGAATTGCGGATCTGGTTTTTTTTAGGAAGTTCTTAGTTTTTACAGCGAATGGATTGTACAGGCTGTACCCATAAAAATCCATAAAAGAAAGTCTATTTTTGTTCATTTTCTTGGAACATCCCGATTGATAAGTATTGATTACCAACCGCTCGTTGTCATTATACTTAAGCGCCACCGGAAGCATCGAATCAAAAAACCTCTCAAGATGAGTAAAAAATATAATCTTATATTCCCTATTTTTAAATCTTATGGATTTTTTTAAATTAATGAAAAGGAAATACGCGCTTAATAACGTCCTTTTTATCTTTCTAAAAAAGATTAAACTCCTCCCCGATGCCTTGTTTAACGATAGAATCCGATAGCGAGTCTTTCTATGCAGAAAAGAGGGGATTTTCCTCTTCTGGCAGAGTAATCTGACTATTTTTTCCAAATTGCTTGAGTCGTTTATAATATGCACTTCTTTTGGTTTTTCAAAGTCTAATATTGCTTCCATTATATTGATGTTATAGAGGATAATTCCCAGCTCCGAAAATATATACTGCGCAGATAACTGCCATAAAGATACTCCCTCATAAGTTATTAGACTGTTAAGAGACATGTGTTCATTAAGCTTCTGATCAGCCAAGGAATAAAATAAATTATATCTTTCCTGTTCAATATAGGAATAAGTGAGCTTGCTGACTTTTTGATAATAATCTAAGTCTCTGACTGAATACTTCTTATCGATAATTTCCTTACCGTATGCAGTCAAAATTAAAGGATTTTTACCGACTTGAGAAAGCTCTTCATGCAGCTTAAAAGCTTCGTTTAATTGCGAGCGGTCTTTAACCAGAATCAGGCTTCCGAATTTATTATCCATAAGCTTTAACTCGCCTTTCGGCGAAGCCGAGGGCTCGAGATCAACTTCCATTCAAGAGGAGTTCCTCTTGCGATATCTTTTTTTGCTGTTCTTCCCAGAATATCCCTGGCATATTTGGGAGAAAGCCCGTAAGCCGGCCTTACGGAGCTTATATTTTCTTCGCTGAGCCTCTCGCCCTTTTTTATATCTTTAACGGCGAACAGAGAACGCCTGAAAATACGATTTTTCTTCTCTCCCTCTGTCAGGCCGTAATGGATGTGCCCTAAGGCCTTCTCCGCGCACCTTATACTCTTTATCAATTCTTTGAAAGCACCCGGTTCAATGGAGAAGAAACTGTCGGGGGTCTTAAGCTTCCGGGATAAAGTAAGGTGCTTCTCAATCATAACCGCACCCAGGGAAACCGCAGCTATTGGCACACTTGTGCCCAGGGTGTGGTCCGAAAGCCCTACGGGACATTTAAATGTCTTTTGCATATGCGGAATTGTCTTTAAATTCATCTCCTCAATCCTGGCCGGATAATCGCTCACGCATTTTAATAAGACTATCTCGGCCGCCCCGGCCGCCTTTGCCGTGTTTACCGCCTCTTTAATCTCGGCTTTCGTTGCCATGCCTGTAGATAAAATTAACGGTTTCCTTGTGGCAGCCGCATACTCTATCAGAGGCAGATCCACCAGTTCAAAGGAGGCAATTTTATGCACAGGGACGTTTAATTCTTCCAATAAATCCACCGCACGCCTGTCAAAGGAGGTTGAGAAAAACATAACTCCTGCCTCATCGGCGGCTTTTTTCAGCCTCTTAAACCACTCCCAGGGGGTATGGGCCCTCTTATAAAGCTGATACAAGGTCGCATCTTTCCAGTTAGGATGCTTTATCCTGAAGAAGCTATTGTTGCTATTTATGGTCAAGGTATCGGGAGTATAGGTCTGGAATTTGACCGCATCTGCCCCGCAGGCCTTGGCCTTCTTTATCATCCTAACGGCCTTTTCGAAATCCTGGGCATGATTGGCTGAAATCTCCGCTACGATAAAAACCCGGTCAAACATGAGATATTTCCTTTTTATAAATTAATTTTTCTTCTGTCTCTCCCCGAGGTTCATATCCGGCTTTCAGGAAGGCCTTTTGTGAAGCAATATTACCCCTTTTTATTTCCGCAATCACCCTCTTGAGAGTCTTTGCCTCCTGAAAAAGCTTCTCTGTACCCTGCCTGATAAGCCTCGTCCCCAGGCCCCTGCCGAAGAAATCGGGGTTTAAGTTGACGCTTGCCGTGGCAGAATCTCCCGCCAGGGCAAATCTGATAACTCCCAGTTTTTCCTTCCCCCGCCTGGCGATATATATCTTTGTATTGCGATCTTTCATCTTTGAATTAAACCATCTTATATGTTCCTGTTTTGACACAGGCCTTTCATTAAAGGAGTTTCTCCGCGCCAGGGGATGATTTCTCCAGATGCGGATATCCTCACAATCACTTTTGCACGCCGCATTCAAGGTTATACCCTGCTTAATCCGCAGGATCTCCTCAATAGACCTTTGCGCCCCCCGGCCGTCAACCAAATCCCGGCCAACCTCACTCATCTTAAGGCGTTTTTTATAATCCAGCGCCCTCAAAGCTTTTTCTATATTCTCAAATAATTTTTTTTCATTAAACCATCCGGCAAACTCCAGAAAACCCAAAGCAGCCCAGCTCTTTAAATTCGACAGCTGGTTATCCGCCAGGCAAATGCCAATTGCAGGCACACCGCATCTTGCCAGCTCATAAGTGGTCTGACCTCCGCCCGAGATACAGGTGTCGGTTCCGCGCATTAATTTAATCATTGCTCTGGCGCTGAGCATATTTTTTTTCGGTTCAACCGCATAAAAATTAAAATCGAACTTATCTTTAAGATAACCGATTATTCTACGGGACAATTCAGAATAATTACTTCCCCCCAGAGCAATTAAAACATTCTTTAATTGCTTATTAATCTTTTTTTTATGAATATTCCGGAATTCCCTGCGTAAAATTATATAGTCTTTTCCCAAAAGGTAATGCAATCCTTCTTTTTGAGGATAATTAAGCCTTTCTGCATAAATCGAAGGGTTGATTACAACGCCCTGGGGATAATTTATTCTTTTGTTATCATCTATCATTACTAAAATCCCGCCATTAAGCAGTGAAGATAATTTTTCATACAAAGCTTTAGGCGCTAAATAAGAATCTATAATGACAATATCCTTATCTTTTGCCAGAGAAAGGAGCTTCTTTTCTTCTTTCAACCAATTAAAGATATTGGCTTTCTTTCTCTTAAGCGCCTTCTTAACACTTCTATCGCCGCCTACGATAATCCCGGCAGATATTCCTTTCTCCTCAAATGCCTGATACAAAGAAAGGCACCTGGTAACATGCCCAAAACCCAGTTTGTTTCCGCCTTCTGTAATTATCAAAGTCTTCACATCCATAGAACGCTTTCTCAGACCATTGCCTGCTTCTTTTCTCCAAGCAGGTAATACTCTGCCAGCTCGAAGTCTTCCTCTTCATCAACCTCTGTGGCGTACTTCCTGGCGTGCCTGAGGGGATAGACCCTCTCGCCCATATAGGCATGAATCTTCCTCATGCCTTCTGTTGCGAGGAGCGCCTCCCGTCTAACGGCGGTAATCGCCCCGTCCAATAAATAGAGGTCTGCGAGAGTTTGTTTCCTATACAGCTCCGTCGGCTCCATAAAGGGCCTGATAATACCCGTCTCCCCTTCAATAGTCTTGGCCCATTCCGGCCGCTGATCCACCGCATATACTGTAGTAGTAGCTGTGGCATCCTTATTTTCTATCAATTTATTTATAACCTCGTCAATCTCTCCGTCTTTCCTTACGGGCACATTTGCCTGAAGAAGCACTGCTATCTCGATTCTCCGGCCATCCTTCTTCTCAAAATGTCTCAAGGCATGGCGAAGCGCATCATCAATAGGGGA
This sequence comes from Candidatus Omnitrophota bacterium, assembly GCA_020341815.1. Classification (GTDB taxonomy): domain Bacteria; phylum Omnitrophota; class Gorgyraeia; order JAFGHF01; family JAFGHF01. The sequence goes on along the minus strand of CP070837.1, from coordinate 1,454,717 downwards.
TTCGTCCTGCGCAAGATTATCCGGCCTCATAACAATATCTGCGCCGTATTCTCTGGCAACCGCAGCAATATCCGCCTCATCCGTAGAGACAGCAACTCTGGTGCAGAGCTTACTCTTCAAGGCCTTTTCTATTGTGTAGCCGATCAGCGGCTTTCCCAACAGCTTCCTGAGGTTCTTATTCGGTATTCTCTTGCTTTTTCCTCTTGCCGGTATAAGGCATAATATATTCATCTTATCTGCTCTCGGGGTGCTTTATTTTATTCCAGGCATTCAGTTTTTTAATCATCCTATCCTGAATCTTTTTTAGTTCTGTATCGGAGAGCTCGGAGAAGTTAACCCTTATCTTCTCGCCCTGCTCGCCCATTCCCAGGAGATATTCCTCTTCGTCTTTAATCTTTCCCTGAGACAAGGCCATCGAATATAATTCCGTGCCCGGATAGGGCGTAACAAAAAATATTACCTCAGGCGTCAAGTCCAACTCTTTGCAGAAATCAACCGTTTCCTTGATAGTCTCGGAGTTTTCTCCGGGCGAGCCGATCATAAAGGAGCAGTCCGCCCAGCCAAGGTGTTTAATCGTCAATCTTACCGCTTCCTTTGCCTGCTCGACAGTTGAGTCTTTTTTCAAGACGTCCAGAATCTTCTGACTTCCCGACTCAATACCGTAACCGATCAGGACGCATCCTGCATCGGCCATTTCGGCAATCAAATCCTCCGTCATCAGATTTACCCTGCCGGTGCACCCCCAGGTTATCTTGTTACCAAATGCTTTCTTTTTCGCCCGGCAAAAATCATAGACAAAGTTCTTATTCAGGCAAAATTCATCATCTATAAAATGAAAATACTCGACCTTATATTTATCATTCAAAATCCTCATTTCATCTATTATGCTCCGGGCAGAGCGGTGCCTGTATCTCTGGCCCATGAAATCATGATAGCAGTAAATACATTTGTAGGGACACCCCCTGGAGCCGCTTAAATTCATTGACAATACAGCCTCTTTATCGGAGGCGCCGTCTATCCATTTATTTCTGTTGGGCGCACCAACCGGATTCTTGAGATAGATTTCCATAGGGAAAAGGTCCCAGGCAGGAAAAGAGATGTCATCCAGATTCTTAATGGGAGCTCTTTCTTTATTGTGGCAAATTCTGCCATCTTTATCTCTGAACCATATCCCTTCTACAGCAGATAAATCCCTCTTCTGCTCCAAGGCCTGCATAAGCTCAACTACCGTAACTTCGCCTTCGCCTATACAGACAATATCGGCCTCTGTCTTCTCAAGTATAATATGCGGGATAGAAGTGCCTATACTTCCGCCTATTATAATCTTTTTATCAGGGTGATATTTTTTTAACTTCGCTATCAGCCATTTAACATACTTGTAAACTGTTACGATCGCCCCGATGCCCACTGCGTCAAAATCCGCCGTTTTAAGCCTATCTTCCACTTCTACGGGTGAGAACCTCCGGGCATTAATATCCATCATCTCAACCTCATAGCCGGATCTCTTTAATATAGAGGCTATATACCCCAACCCCAAGGGTAAAACATTGGGCTTGGCCCATTCTCTGATAGGCGGGTTTATCAAAAGTATTTTCATATTTCCGGCTTGTCTTTCTTTTTAAGGAGAAATCCCGTAGTTATCTTGTCATTACTCAGGTATTTAAACTTCTGTTCTTTAACCAGCTCAAAAGCCGGTAATGTCTCCTGATACAGCTTTGCAAAATCTGTTTTCCAGAGCAGGTTTTTTTCTCCCCTATATACGATTTCTTCGTATTTTTCCGCATAATACTCTAATCCCCAGATATATTTATTGCTGCACCTGGAGATTTCCCTTAAAGCGCGGCCTATATCTTTGGGGTTGATATGTATGAGCACCCCTGAGGTAAAAACAAGGTCAAAATATCCGTCCTTAAAGGGAATATCGAAAGCGCTGCCCCTGATAATATTAATATGCTCGGTTCTTCTCTTGGAAAGCTCGACCGCATAATCCTGCGGCTCAATTCCGTATAAATTATTAAAGCCCATTTTCTGCAGGCAAAGCAGCTGATTGCCGACATTGGAGCCAACCTCAAGGATACGCAAAGAGCGCTCCATCCCCTGCAAAAATAAGTTATTCAGCTCTGTCCTGGTTATCCCGTAGTGATCCTTATATAACTTTTCCAGCCCATCCGGAGAAAGCGCATTTCTGTCGGTGTATTCCTTACCGAAATCACCTTCCCACCTCTCCAGTTGAAAAGTAGCCTTAAGCATCTTTAGCTCCTTTAATCAAGCCTGCGCCCGCAGGGTCTTTCAGGCGCCATTTTCCCTCAACTTTTTCAAATATGTCGCGATTCCAGAAACGCTCAACTACACCCCAGAACTCCTCCGGCGTATATTTTAAGAAGCGGATAAAGTCTTCCATTGCCCTCGGGTCCAGCTTATGGTCGCATTCTTCAATCAGCCTTTGGGCCTCCGGCAAATCAAGCCTGCCTTCCCGAACGCGCCGGCTGGCAATATCCGAAGTTCTCTGAAAGCCGAATTTGGGGTATTTCAGCCAGAGATGGACTATATAGGCAATGGAATCTATCTGCTCAAAGTCTTCAATGCAGCCTTCCCTCTGCCATTCATCGCCTAAACCCCTGAAGCCGTATTTCTTTGCAATCTCCAAGTGCCTCAGGCTGCTCCAGGGACTGAAATAACTCATAAAAATCACTTCCGGCCTCAATTTCTTAAGCTCCTCTTCTGTAGGCGGGGTAATGGCATTAACTTCTTTTCTCGATACCCCTCTTTGCAGCCAGAAATCAATGTCAATCGCCTTAAATATCTGCAGGATATAGGTAAACGCCGAATAGTTGTCCTTTCCGGTAGCGCCGTATTCATATCCCGAATATTCCCCAAATACGACCAGAGGTATCTCAAGCTTTATAGCCATCTTTAAGGGAACGGTGTAGATTGCCGCCTCCACAAAGCGCAAAGGCTCCCCCAATTCTTCAAAGGCTATCCTGGTCACCCTCCTGAACAGGTCAATGCTCAGATTAAATACGATATGGTCGCAGCCAAAGGCATCTCCCAAATTCCTGAAATTATTCAATCCGGCCTGGGTCTTGGTGAAGGGATCCCCCACTGTCACAAGGAGCGGATTCATCCCCATTTCCTTCTTTATCGTATGGACAAGGAAATGGCTGTCTTTGCCTCCGCTGACCGGTATAATGCAGTCATAATAGCCGTCCTGCCTTCTATATTTATCACAGAGCTTCTTTAATTCTTCTTTCCTTTGGCCCCAGTTGATTGTCTTTCGTCTTTCATAGTTAGAGCAAGCCTGACAGATATTCTCTTCGCTGAAAATAGAACCCGGCCTGGTATCGGGCATCAGACATTTTTTGCAGTAACGCATTCTATTCTCGCTTTCTTCTTATTTTTTCCGGAGATTTTTCTAATTCGTTGAATATTTTGTAAATACTATCGATTACACAGTTAACGTCTTGCTCAGTCATAGACTGATAGAGAGGAATACTTATCTGTCTGCGATAAAAGTCCTCGGCATTCGGGCACAGACCCCTTTTATATCCTAATTTCCGGTAATAGGGGTGAAAATACACCGGGATATAATGCACCTGAGCGCCGATACCGGCACGGTGCAGTTTTTCAAAAATATCCCTTCTTCTCTTGGGTTCCTTTAGCCTTATAGAATAGAGGTGCCAGGAACACTCAAGGTTCTGGCGGGGTAAATCAATCCCGCAAACTGCGGCCAATTTTTGATTATAAATACCCGCTATTTCCCGTCTTCTTTTGATAAAATTATCGAGCTTCTTAAGCTGGCTCAATCCCAAAGCGCACTGAAAGTCCGTCAGGCGGTAATTAAATCCCAGCTCCTGCATTTCATAAAACCAGCCGCCGGATGTGCGGGAATTGCGAATCCTGAATTTTGAGTTTTCTTTGGTAATACCGTGATTGCGCAGTTTGAGAAGTTTCTCGTACAGGTTTTTTTTATTAGTTAGAACTGCCCCTCCCTCTCCCGTGGTTATATGCTTGACGGGATGGAAGCTGAAGACCGCCATATCGGAATACCTGCAGGAACCGACCTTCGAGCCGTTATATTCTGCCCCCAGGGCATGGGCGGCGTCTTCGATCACCAGTAAATTATGCTTTCCGGCAATAGCGGCAATCTTTTTTAAATCACAGGGCCCGCCGGCGTAATGGACGGGAATTATAGCCTTGGTCTTTGCGGTTATCTTCTCCTCAATTTTCTCCGCATCGATGTTGGCTCTATCCTTGTGAATATCGGCAAAGACCGGCCTGCCTCCGCAATACAAAACACAATTTGCCGAAGCAACAAAGGTTAGGGATGAGGTAATTACCTCATCCTGCGCCTTTATCCCGGCAGCCAGACATGCTATATGCAAGGCTGCCGTTGCGCTGGATACGCAAAGGGCATATTTGGCGCCCGTATATTTACAGAGGGCGTCTTCGAACCGCTTTAGCATCGGCCCCTGGGTAATCCAGGGGGATTCAAGGACCTCAACTACTGCCTGAATGTCATCTTTTTCGATACGTTGATGGCCGTAAGGTATTTTTTTCACCCCGCTCTTCCTTTCTTCCTAATGCCAATTCTTCATTCCCCGTCTTTCCTTCTATTGCCTTCGCCCGTATCTCCTATGCAAGCCGTGATGCTTGGAAGGGCGGGGTTCATAACCGTTACATCATCTCTTTCAGCTTCTCTGTTGTCAGCCAGTCCTCGTTCTTATCGCTTGTATATCGGAAGCCGCTAGGCAAAGCCTTGCCGCCTTTATAGTTTTTTACCTGTCGAAACTCGTGTTCCGGCTGAACAAGAAAGAAACCATCAAGTTCCAAGGAGTGCCTTACTTCATTTTCGGTCAGCAAACACTCATGAATCTTCTCACCCGGCCTGATGCCGATAAACTTGACCTTGCACTCGGGGGCCAGGGCATGGACCAAATCGGTAATCTTCATGCTCGGTATCTTGGGGACAAATATCTCTCCCCCCTGCATAACGTCTATGCATGTTATGACAAATTCCACCCCCTGATCCAATGTAATCCAGAAGCGCGTCATCCTCTCATCGGTGATGGTAATTTCACCCTGCAGCTTCTGCTGTTTAATCAAGGGGATGATACTGCCCCTGCTTCCCACTACATTCCCATAACGGGCGCAGGACATCCTGGTTTGCCTGTGTTTGCCTACATAGGCATTTGCGGCAGTAAAGAGCTTCTCCATGCACATCTTGGTAGCGCCGTATAGATTTACCGGGTTTACCGCTTTATCGCTGCTTATGGCGAGGACCTTTTCTATATTATGGTCGATAGCGGCCTGGATTACGTTTTGCGCCCCCAGAATATTTGTCTTTACCGCCTCAAAGGGATTATATTCGCACAAAGGCACCTGTTTTAAGGCGGCGGCGTGCACCACAATATCGGCCCCGTCCATTGCCCGCTCCAGCCTTTCCTTATCCCTTACGTCGCCGATAAAAAATCTTAAGCGCTCATCGCTTCCGAACTTTTTTTCCATCTCCCATTGCTTTAATTCATCGCGGCTAAAAATCCTTATCACCTCCGGATTGTACTTCTTCAGTATTATTTCCGTAAATTTCTGCCCGAACGAACCTGTGCCGCCCGTTAACAATATTGTTTTTCCCTCTAAAGACATCTTTTCCTCCTTCAAGCTATGAACCTTTTGCTATATTTTTGAACTTATGTAACGCCTAACGTTATTACTGCGAAATGTACGAAAGAAAAATTCAGACTGTATGTGGAAAGGCCTTTTGGAGTTTTCACGGATAAAATTTTTATACTCATTAAAAGAATTAATCCTGTATTGATATTCTATCGGTTGTTCCAAAGTAAATTTAGAAAGCTCTCCGCGATAGTCTTGATTGCGCCAGGATATTAAATCATACGGGCTTGAGAGAATTTTTGTCTCTTGAGGCGTCTCCCAAAATGATATAACAATGCTCTGCGTAAGGGTTTTCGCAAAACGCATTTCTTCCAAGAATTCAGATAAATTACCTCTGCCGCATCTATTAAACACTGCCGTAGAGGCCTTGATAACCTCATCGACCGTCTTTTCTTGATTCGATATATAAAGCATCTCGCCTTTTATAATCTTAGACAAGATGAAAGGCGACATAAAGCCGATATAATTGTCTGCATCGCTACCCTTCGAAAAACGCTGGCCAAAAATCCTGCGAACCTCTTCTTTTGTATGGAATAAATTATCTTGAAGACATTTTTTAAGCCGCTCGATCTGCTGCGAAAAAAGAGGATAATCAGCAGGGCTCTCGAGGAATTCCAAAATAACATCTCCGATTTTTATCCCTCTGTTCTCCCACATATAAACCATTTCCTTGAAATATCCCCAAAACATAAAGAGGCGGTAAACCAAGAGAAATAAATTTATTCTAATATACTCCTCAAAACTGTAAAAATTGCTTTTTACTGCCCAGGCATCTATCTCTACGTTCTCAAAATCGCCGAATTTTGTGTAACCCCGTTCGGCAACGCTATATAATATCTCGTAACCGTATTCTTCGATTATCTCCGGTCGATTTATCTCGGTTTCTTTAAGCATCATCAACGTTCCCGTCGAAACGCTATCAAGGCGTAATTGGACAAGTTGATTTATTACCTCCATAAACGAGCTATAAGTTTCTCCGGGCAAACCAAATATAATTTCGGTGGTCGCATTAATATTATTATTGTGCGCCCAGTTTACCGCGTCTTGAAATGTATCTAAGCTTATATTTTTTCGTTTAATATTTTTTACTACCGGCTCTGTCAATGTTTGACAGCTAATATTCATTGGGATTAAATCTTTCAATAACAAAGTTATTTCTTTTACGTGGCTATTGATATTTTTATGGGTGTACACACGAACCGCAGCAGGATAATTGGTCTCAATTCGATTCTTTGTTATAAATCTTGCTATTTCTAAATCTCTGGGGATGATGCCGAAATTTTCATCTGCAAAACGAATCGTTCTGTTTCTGGCATTGGCCTCTAAATATTTAATTTCTGCTTTTACTCTCTCTAATTCAAATGAGCGTATTCTGTTCCAGGAATCTCTTGCCGAGACACAAAAAGAACAATGAAACGGGCAGCCTCTGAGTGTTTGCAATACCGGCATCAGCTCTCCATCTAAAAATTGGTCGAGGCAGGAGCTTAAATAAGGCGAAGGAAAAATGTTAACATCTTCCACCAGGCCAAGAGGCTTTCCCGTAATTATTTCTTCGCCGGATTCCGATAAATAGAAGGCTCCATCGATAGGAATTTTAAAAGTCTGCTTCTTCCCCCCTTGAATAAAAATCTTTAATAAATTGACAAAAGGGATTTCTCCTTCATTTGGAATCATAATATCTATACAGGGGAACTCTTTGAAATCCCTAAGGGAATCCTGAATTCTTTCGGGAACATTCGCCCCTCCCACAACCGTTATCACATCGGGAAAAAAGCGTTTTATATATGTTAAGGCGCTAATAGTAAGCCAGCGATTCCAGCCATACCAGGCACATCCAACGATATCGGGCTCCCTGGTCTGAATCGCTTTAAAAAGCGATTCAGGCGTCCTGAATAATTGGATATCGACTTTCTCGGGTAATTGGGATACTGCATAAGCCTTAATATAGCCTATGGCCAGGGGAACTGTTGCAGGGCTGCAGCCAAATTTAGTATTAGCAAGGTCTGCCAAATATATGATCGTTTTATGCTTCAATTTGCTTTCCATATTTTTTATATTTTAAATATCAGGCCAAACATAAACCGTTCAAATTTATATCTATTTGCATAATCGTAATATCTGGTATATAACGAAGTATTATCAAGCTTATTCAAAAAAGATAACATTCTGCTATCCGATTTTATTAAGGAAACCTGGCTTAACCAGGAAGACAATCTATTGTAATCGCTCTCCAGAAATCCGATTTTGGCAAACCAATATTTGCTTTCTTCTGCATTTCCGGAAATATGTTTTAAATATGCTATATAGAACAGGCATTGGATATAATCATCGATTTCTTTATTCGTAATAGTAGAAACATATCCGATTCTTTCGAGTTCTTCACTCCCGAAATTTGCGTTATAAAAACATATTATTTCATTAATCCAACTGCGCAGATCACTTCCATTTGTAATCCATCCCTTATCATCTAATCTAAAATCGGACAATACGTAGTTGAGCAAGAAGGGTCTCTCTTCCTGCGCCTTAATAAACAACTCCATAGCTTCTTTGTGGCGATTGCGCCTTAACTGTCCTATTGCTTCATCAAAAAGTTGAGAAAAAGGGCTTATATTTACCCCCTGCCCGTTAAGTACCCTGTCGCCGTCAAAAGAGTAAGCTGCAAATGCTTTATCCTCTTCGGGAGCCTGATTTGATTTGATGTTAATAGAAGCGTTGTTAAACGCCTGCATAAAAACAAAGCGTAGATTATCATTGTGCGGGTCTGAAGCAGAAAGTTCGACACGCTCCGTAAAAACCACGGGCATAACATTTTTAAGATAAATATTCTTCGCCTTGCCCTGCTCGATGTTATCCTGCTTAAGGAAATCCTGCTTTATCAAATTTGCGGCTCTTATATAATCGTATGTTATAAAATTATTTACCATTTTTCCTTTAAACAAAGCTAATTTTATCGCCATTAAATTAGGGATGCACAAAGCGACAAATATAAAACTCAAAATAATCTCTTTAGTTATTATTTTAAATTTTGTTAACTTTATCGAATAGTCTAATACAGCGCAGAATATAATACAAAAAACCGGAGAGAGATAAATAAAATATCGGGAAACAAGAGGATTGCGCAGATAGAGATATCCTATACTAACGGCATACCAGACTCCTAATATTATAAGAGACTTATTTTTAAAGATAAATTTCCTGATAAAAATAAATATTATCAAAAGGCCAAGGATAAAATTGAAAACGTCAAGCTGCAGTGGTATATAATGATAAGGCCGCGCAGAATCGATTAATAATGCATTTTGAAGCGGATGCATAAAAGATGCCAGAATACCTATAAAAGGGGCAGTAAAGTTATATGGTATTAAAAGCCTCTTTGGGCCTCCAAAAGCGATTAATAATATCGCCAGAGCAACTGCCGCGCCTGCCACTATCCATTTAAAAACTCTCCTCAGGTTATATCTCTGGTAGATAGCCAGCATTATCCTAAAGGTGAAAAGGACGGATAGTCCTAATAAAAACAAAATTGAGAATCTTATCGGCATATTGATTTTATCCATAAGCATATCGGGCGCGATAACACTATTAACAAGCGGACGAAAAAGGGCCCTTAATCTTAAATCGCCGGCGGCAATTATAACTAATGGATAAATAAGGAAAATTATAAACAGAGGCAGCCAAATATCGAATTTTCTGACTCTCTCCTCATTATCCTTTGAACAAAACAGGATATGCGTAATTACCATTGCCGGCAATATCAATATAGTGAGACGGCAAAAAGAAGCGAATATACTGATTAATAAAGTTAAAATGAAAAAACCGCGATAATTCTGCCCCCTACTAATAAGACTGTCTGTTTTTAAATAAAAATTCAGCGTCAATAGAATAAAAAAGACGATTATAAGGTGCATAAAGGCCATCGGCCACATATAGGCCCGATAATGGGCAAAAAGCGTAAAATACATCAGGGCAGTGAAAAAACTGATTCGGGAACTTAAATTAAGTTTTTTACTTACGAGGAACAATAAAATAGAGCACCCGAAATGGAATAATATCGAAACAAAGATAAAGTTTTTAACCAAGGGTCCGAATAATGACAGGATAAAAAAGGTATAGACCTTCTGCCATACTATTAAAAGCCATACAGGCGAGGGGCTCAAAAAATAACCAATCAATTTTATGCCGGACAATCCTTCTGTATCCTGAACAACTCTGAGCACAAACCAGAGCAGGTCTTCTTCAAAAAAACTATTTATTATTTGGGAATAAAGAATTTTTATAAATAAAGCGGATAGAAAAACACCGATAGAGATATAAATAAGCCTTATTGTGCTGTTTATGTTAAGAGATAGATTTTTTCTCATACCAGCGATAAGTATCCTTAAGTCCCGACTCCAGATTTAACTTTGCCTTCCAGCCCAAAGAGCTCAAAATGGACACATCAAGCAGTTTTCGCAGCACCCCGTCCGGCTTTTTAGTGTCAAATTTCAGCTTTCCCTTAAAACCCACGACCTTTTTTATCAACTCGGCCAATTCCTTAATGGAAATATCCTCACCCGTACCCACATTGATAAGGTCTCTGCAGTTATCACTGCGCATCAGGAATAAACAGGCCTCAATCACTTCATCTATATAGATAAACTCTCGCAGCGCTGTCCCTGAGCCCCAGATAACGACATCCGCGCTCTTCTTAAGCTTAGCCTGATGAAATTTATGCATCAGGGCAGGTATAACATGAGAATTGTTGAGGTCAAAGTTATCTCCCGGCCCAAAGACCGTAGCCGGTATCACCGAAATAAATCTGGTATCATACTGGCTGTTATATGCCTGACACATCTTTATTCCGGCGGCCTTGGCCGTAGCGTAAGGGACATTGGTCGGCTCAAACAGCCCTGTTAAGAGATACTCCTCCTTCATCGGCTGAGGGCACTGTTTGGGATAGACGCAGGAAGAGGCGAAAAACATAAGCTTCTTTACCTTAAACCGGCGCGCAGAATGGATTACATTGGTCTGTGCGCTGAGGTTTTCATAAATCAACTCTGCCGGGTAGCTGATATTTGCGCCGATACCCCCCTCTTTTATAGAAGTCAAAAAACAATATTCGGGTCTTTCTTTATTGAAGAACGAACGCACTGCCTGCTCTCTGGTAAGGTCAAGCTGTGAGCGAGACCTGGTAATTAAATTGGTAAAGCCTTCTCTTTTCAGTCTGTGCAAGAGGGCTTGTCCTATTAAACTATGGTGAGCGGCAATGAATATCCGCGAGTTCTTTTTCATCATTGTTTTGCCAAAAAGTCTCTTATTACATCGAGCGCATAATCAAGTTCTTCCCTATCCATATCCTGATGGATGCCGATATGCAGGCCCTTATCGCCCATATACTCGGCATTGGGGAATTCGCCTATTTTTTTACCCAGATATTCAAAGCCGGCACACTGCGTAGGCATCGATAAAAAGAGGTTACGCGTATCGATACCGTGCTGTTCCAGGAAATAAACGAGCTCATCGCGCCTAAAGCGAGCTCCTTCGTCAATTATGATGGCGAAGGCATGCGGCCCGATTTCCTCATTCTCGCCTTCTTCAATCGTATAAAGGTAAGGCGCAAATTCCTTGAACTTATCTATCATATACAGAATATTTTTACGTCTTCTCTTGAGGATATCGGGATAGGTCTTGATATTGCCCAGGCCCACTGCGGCCTCAAGCTCGTTCATCTTGGTGGAAAAGCCTATGCGCTCAAACATAAACCTTATGTCCCTGTTGCCGCCGTGGCTGAACCTCTTATCGCAATAACCGGAAGAGGTATTCAATACGCAGCTTTCGCACTTACAGGCCCTTCCGTGCGAACGCAGGGAACGCAAAACCTCGGCAAAGTCTGCTCTATCGGTAACCACCATTCCTCCTTCTACCGTGGTTATCATATGCGCCACATATAGACTGAAGGCGGCCATGTCGCCAAGAGTGCCTACGGGCCTTCCCTTATATACCGCCCCATAGGCCTCGGCAGCATCTTCAATAACAAAGAGGTTATGTTTCCTGGCGATGGCATTAATCGCGTCCATATCCGCAGGTTTTCCCATCAGGTGGACCGGCATTATGGCCCTGGTCTTCTTTGTTATGGCTCCTTCAATCCCGGCCGGATCGATATTCAATGTCTTTTTATCAATATCCACAAAAGCCGGCTCAAAGCCGGCCTGAAGCACGGCATTGCCCGTAGCCACAAAGGAAAGAGCCGGTATGATAACCTCATCCCCCCGCTTTGCGCCAAAGTCATAAAGAACGGCCAGCGCCAGGCAATCGGCGTCTGTTCCCGAACTGACCGCAATTGCCTCTTTGGTTCCGATAACCTCGGCAAAGTCCTTCTCAAAGGCGCGCACATACTTGCCGCTGGAGACTCGGTTTGAATCAAGTATCTCTTTGATAAGCCTCTTGGCTTCATCGGTTATGGATACAGTGCCGAAGGAAATCCTTTTTTTAGTCTTGGTCATGACTTCTCTCCCGCTAATTCCGTTGCTGCTTTTATAATTTCATTAGCTTCCGGATAAAACTTCTTCTCCAGGACATAACCTGCCGGGGTGGGTACGTCGGGTGAGCTAAGGCGCTTAATCGGCTCCTTTAGGTAGTTTAAGCCTTTTTCGGCTACTACTGCGGCAATCTCTGCGCTCACACCGCCCGTCTTCCAGCCGGTATCCACGATGAGCAGCCTGCCGGTTTTCTTAACCGAGCTTAAAATCAGCTCCTCATCCAAAGGCTTAAGACTCCTTAAGTCTATAACCTCGACACTTACGCCTTTTTTCTCAAGCTCCTCAGCCGCCCTCTGGGCCTCTATAATCATATAGGAGGCCCCGACAATAGTCAGGTCGCGCCCGCTTTTCCTGATTACGCCTTTACCGAAGGGTATGCTGTATAAGTTATCGGGTGCGTATCCGGTATGCTTAAGCAGCCAGCGGTGCTCCAGTATTATTACCGGGTTCTCATCAAGCACGCTGGAGACCAAAAGCCCCTTGGCGTCATAAGGGGTGCTGGGCATAACAAGCTTCAGGCCCGGAATATGCATAAACAACCCCTGCAGGCTCTGGGAATGCTGCGCCCCCGAGCCCCAGCCGCGGCCGATAGCCGCCCAGATTACCAAGGGCACATTGGTCTTTCCGCCAAACATATAACTCCATTTTGAGGCGTGATTGACAAGCTGATTCATTGCGCAAAGCAGAAAGTCGGGACGATTATGCATATAAATGGGCCTTCTTCCCGCCAGGGCCGCGCCTATTGCAATACCGGTCAGGCCTTCTTCGGATAAAGGTGTATCGAAGACTCTTTTTGCCCCGTGCTTCTTATGCAGGTTAAGGGTCGCACCGAACATGCCAAAGGGGTCATCCGCCCCCTGGCCCATAATAAAAATACGCTCATCAAGCCTGAGCAGTTCATCAAAGGTCTCATATAAGGCCGCGGCATAAGAGATTTTTCTTTTCTTTTGCTCTACCGCATGCTCAAAGCCCGATTCTTCGCGCTCTATACTCTTGCTATCCCAGTCAAAGCTTATCTTTGCCATTTCATTTTCCGTCTTTATAAAGGTGTTTCAACAAGTCTTTCTCATCGGGAAGAGGGCTCGCTTGAGCAAAGGTAAAAGCCTCTTCTATTTCTCGGTCGATAGCTATTTCCATATCCCGGATTTCTTCTTCGGTTATCAGGTTTTCAGCGCGCAAGAATTGCTCAAAGTTTTTAAGCGGGCACTTATTCATCCACTCATCCAGCTCTTCCTGCGTCCGGTACCCTAAGCTTACGTCGTTATCGCCCCCGGAATGGCCCCGCCAGCGGTATGTCCTGAACTCTATTAAAGAAGGGCCTCCTCCGTTACGCGCATTCTCAATTGCTTCTTTCGCCGTGCGCCAGACCTCGACTACATTATTTCCGTCGGCTCTGTAACCCGGTATGCCGCAGCCGGCGAAACGCTGATGGATATTATCCAGGGCTTGTCTATTCTTTTGCGCCGAACACACTGCATAAAAATTGTTTTCGCAGATATAGATAACGGGCAATTTCTTAAGCATGGCAAAATTGATGCTTTCATATAATACACCTTCATCCACGGCCCCATCGCCAAAGAATACGCAGGATACATTCGCTCTTCCCTCAAGCAAAAACCCCAGGGCCGCCCCCGTTGCGATAGGGATAGACCCGGCCACGATTGAAGAGGTGCCTAAGAATCCCGCTGAGGTATCGATTATATGCATGGAGCCGCCGCGCGAGCCTGAGCAGCCCGTTGTCCTGCCGTATAGCTCGGCAATCAATGCCTTCAAATTGCCGCCCTTGGCAAGATAATGGCCATGGCCTCTGTAGTTACTGAAAACATAATCTTCTTTCTCTAAATGCGCGCAGACCCCTGCCGGTATCGCCTCCTGGCCCAGGCAAAGGTGAACCGGGGTTTTCATCTCATCCTTGGGATATTCTGCTTCGATTTTGAGCTGCACCCTTCTTATCCTCAGCATTGTCTTGTAGAGGTCAATCAGTACATGGCTTGTAATATCTCTTGGATTTGATTCAAACTGGATTGAATTATATTTTTCCATATAATTTAGGCCTATTTAAATGTATAGTCGCTTTTATAAAATATCTTGTTACGTAAATAGCGAACGAAGGTCAAATCCGGCATGAAGCGGTATTTCTTGTTTGACAACATAGTTCTATAGTAGGCGCTAAGCGGCTTCGAGGCAGCCTTAAACAGGCAACGAAGAGCAGGGTTGCCAACGCTACCGACTACGTGCTGGAGGCTATTGCCCAATACGCTCATATATGATATATTGCCCACCCACATTCGCTCTTTTCGTGTCTTAAACCAGGGCATCTTCGCCCCCTCAAGGTCATAATCGTCAAAAAGCCAGTGTATCCAATCCGAGAAGCTCTCCGGAGAAACCAAACCATGCTCAACTGCCAAATTCCAGCTGGGCGTTCCCGGAAGCGGCGTAAATATTGCTATCGTTTCAAACTTCGCCTGAGAGTTGTCTCGCTTTAGCTGATAAAGAACATCTATTGTCTTATTCATATCTTCGAATGTCTCGGTGGGATAGCCGACTATAAAAGCAAACACCGGAATAATACCGTGCCTTTTACAGCGAAGGTTAGATTCAATCGTCTGCTCAACCGTAATTCCCTTCTGCATAAGATTAAGTATGCGCTGTGAGCCGGATTCGGCGCCAAACTTAAGCGTGTGCGCCCCGGCGCGTTTCATAAGCGCTATCTCCTCTTCCCCGGCCTGCGTAAACACATCGCAGCGAGTCCCCGATGTATAAAAACGGACATCTATCTTTGCATCGATGATACCTTTAAAGATTGCATTTGCGCGCTTGCGGTTAATGTAAAACTCATCATCCCTGAGCCAGAAACCATCCAGTTTAAAACGCTTTACCGTATCCACGATCAGGTTAAGGGATTTATCAACGGACATAGCCCGCCACTTGCGCTGACGGATAGTAGCGCTGCTGCAGAAACCGCATTTGAAGGGGCAGCCCCGGCTGGTCTGGCCGATATCCAGGACACGCCTTCTGTCAGAGATATACATATCACGGTGGATATAACTCTCTATATTGACCAATTCCCAGGGAACCGGCAAAAGCTCCTCCACATCCAGCAGCGAGCGGGGCGGAGTCCTGACAATCTCTCTGCCGTTTTTAAACATAATACCGGCAACCTCTGCCAAAGGCTGTTTGTGCTCCCAGGCCCTGACCATCTCCAGGAGAGTCCGATCGCCCTCGCCTATGACAACATAATCGACATTCTCGTTCTCAAGGGTCTGCTCGGGAACAACGCTCGGCTGGCACCCGCCCCAGACAATGGGGACCTTTCCGTTCGTAATCCTTCTAACCGTCTCTGCAAGAGATAGAGCAAAATAAATCTGAGATCCGACCATGGTAGAAATGCCCACGCATATAGGCTCGCCCGAAAGCTCTTTCTTGAGAATTTCTTCGGTAATCGGCTCGACTCGCTGGTCTAAAATTCTAACTTTGTAGCCGGCCTTCAATATCGGTGCGGCCACGGCCAGTAATGCGTGCGGCGGCGCCACTGTTGAGCCAAAATCCATGCCGGTCTTCGGATACAATAATAATACCTGCGTCTTTTCTTCCTTACTGGACATACAAGCTCCTCTTAGGTAAATTTCCTCTGGATTTTATGCCTGAGCATGCCTTCGATGTGTTCTGCCGCCTTTGGCCCGAATTTCTGCTCTACCATTTCCATATATCTTGGGTTCCTGAAATATTCCTCAAAGGCATTATCCCGAAAACGCAAGACCTCTTGGGCCGATACATAATTTGTCGGCAAAGGCAAAAGATTTTCCGTATACTGCCCGTAATCCTGCCACGCTTCAGGCAGCCTGATGCCCTGCTTCAAGGCATCCTTGTATAATCGAGAACCCGGATAGGCCATGGCCACATAAAAATTTACATAATCAAAATTAAGCTCCTTTGCCAGATCCAGGCTTTCCTGCATCGTCTGAAGGTCATCGTCAGGAAGACCGAATATGAAATTTCCCAGAATATAAATACCGGCGGCGCGGGTCATCTCAACCGCCTTTTTTATTTTCTCCTGGGTAATCCTTTTAGAAACACCCTGACGCACTCTTCGGCTTCCCGACTCAACCCCGTAACAAAGCCAGTTGATGCCGGCTTCTTTCATCCTTTTCAACATACGCTCGTTAACCGTATCAACCCTGGCGTATGCCCATATATTCAATTTATACTCTCTCTGGATAATCAGCTCGCAAAGACGCATGACGCGCTCTTCTTTAATGACGAATAATTCATCGATAATCTTAATATTTCTTATATTATAATTATTCACAAGCAGATCTATTTCCCCTATTACCCTTTCGGGGCTGGCAAAACGAATGCCCGGGGAGCCATATACTATATGAATAGGGCAATAACTGCAATTAAAGGGGCAGCCTATACTTGTATAGATAACCGCATAAGGCTCTCTTTTATCCAAATCTTCGAAACAGTGCCAATTATGAGCTCTGTACTTGTGCATGGGAAGCAAATCCCAGGCAGCAAAGGGGAGCTCATCCAGGTTTCTAACCGGAGCGGGTGCGGGATTCGATATTACCTTGCCGTCGCGAATATGCCAGAGACCCTCTATTTCATATTCTTTCGGGTTTTTACCCGATTTTAATATATCTAAAAGCGCAAGGAATGTGAAAAAGCCTTCTCCCTTGCATACAAAATCGACCTTTTCCTCTCTCAGCGTCCTCTCCGGAAGGGCCGAAGGATGAAGCCCGCCAAGAATTGTTGTGATATTTGGCGCCTTATTTTTCAATTCCTTCAGAGTTTCCCTGACAGCGGCCATTTTGGGAGTTGCGGACACGGCAGGATTAGTCCCGAAAACAATTACGCCGGCCAGAAGAGGATTGCATTCGGCGATTTTCTCTGCCGTATATTCGGGCGACCAATTTTCGGCATCGGCATCGATTATCTCTACGGAATAGCCGTATTTTCGGACGAATCCGGCAATTAAGCCGCACCACAGAGGCGGCTCGATCCCGGCAAGCGAGCCGGCCAGCTTGCCATAACATTGAGCCCGATTGCCGGGGTTAATTAACAATAGATCCGGATTCTTTCTCATAAACACCCTTTCAAAGACACCTGTGCTTCTTTATATCTATCCGGGGTTCCCAGGTCGATAAATTTTCCTTCTGTCCTGTATCCGTAAAATCCCTTATCGATAATCCGGGGAAATAATTCATATTCCAAAGAAACAGTTTTATCGGAAGCAATCATAGAAAATATACCCTGTTCAAAAAGATAGATTCCCGCGCTTACCAAATTCCCTTTTTTTACGTCTGTCTTCTCATGAAAGCCCGTAATCTCACCGCTGTTCGAGAGATTCACCAAGCCGTATTCGCAGGCCTCGCAACTATTAATCAGCACTATCGAAGACAAGGCCTTTTTATCGGTATGGTAATTGATAAAATCCGCGAAATCCAGGCTGCAGAGTGAATCCCCGTTCATAACCATAAAAGGCTCACTCTTTATATAGCTCTGGGCATTTTTTATCGCCCCTGCGGTCCCCAGGGGTTCTTTCTCTTCGGATAAAATAATCTCTACGGATGTCTCTTTGTCCTTACAATACCTGCTGATTAGCTCGGCCTTGTGTCCCGTGCAGAGAACAAAGCGGCGAAACCCGGCCCCCTCCAGTTGAGCAATCAGGATATCCAGAAAAGGCCTGCCGTTAATATCTGCCAGGGCCTTGGGGCGTCCGTTCAGGACGGGCTTGAGGCGCCTGCCTTCTCCTCCGCAAAGCAAAACAACGTCTATATCTTCTGCCTTTAAGGTATTGTTCACCCCGCTCTTCCTTTCTTCCTAATGCCAAGTCTTTATTCCCTGTCCTTCCTTCTATTGCCTTCGCCCATATCTCTTATGCAAGACATAATGTTTGGAAGGGTGGGGTTCATAAATCTACCGGGGAATCTCCCGGGCTGTAAAAGATAATCTGGCTGCCCAGATTTTCAAATTGAAAAGGCACATACAGCAACCTTTTCAAGCTTTCTCTTATTTTTGGCTGAATCTCCGGTTTGGCAAAGATTAACATAAACCCCCCGCCCCCGGCGCCTAATAATTTTCCGCCCAGGGCACCCGCTTCCCTGGCGGCAGAATATATCTCATCGATTTGGGGTGTGGTTATCTTATCGGACAAGCTGCTTTTAATCAGCCAATTTTCATGCAAGAGCTTCCCGAAATCCGATAAATCATTATTACTTTTAAGAATCTGCAGGGCTTCCTCGGCCATCTGAAACATCATTCCCAGCTCTTTCTTTTTAGACGGTGTCTTTTTTATTTGCTCTTGCGCAATCTCCGAAGCAGTTCTGGAGAAGCCGGTAAAATATAACATCAAATGCGACTGCAACGATTCCAATCTCTGGGAATTTATAGTAACGGGAGATACCTGAATATGCTCTTTTCCGCCAAACTTTATAAAATTAAATCCGCCGAAGGCGGCCTGCGCCTGGTCCTGGGAGCCGACATTTTCCTTCATTATTTCCTGCTCCAGATGGATAGCATCGAGCGCAAGCTGTCTCTTTGTCGGCATAATCCCTTTCAGGGCATAAAGGGCGTGAAGCAGGCCTATCGTAAAAGAGGAGCTCGAGCCCATCCCTGTCCTGGCGGGCAGGTCTCCGTCATGATGAATCTCCACCCCTTTATCTATATTCATAAACCGAAGGCACTCTCTCGCGGAAGGGTGTTCTATCTCCAATACATCCCTGATATATTCTATCTTAGACCAGATAATCCGGGACTTGTGTTCAAAAAATGGCGGCAGCTGCCGGCAGGTCAGGTAGCAGTATTTATTTATCGTCGTTGCCAGTACCCCGCCGCCGTTTTCCCTGTACCAAACCGGATAATCCGTGCCTCCGCCGAAAAAAGAAATACGAAAGGGAGTCCTGCTTATAACCATATTATGCTCCCTCCATTTTATACAGGTTAACCCAGCTCGTGAAAGCGCCCAGCCCATGGACATCTGCCGGGCCGAATACTTTATTTAAGGAGTAATTTTTCCCTATATAGCCCTTTATCCTCGGGGACAGAAATCTATAATCCTGCAAATCCCGCAGGAAATCATCGGTTATAATTAAAATAATCTTCGGTTTTTCTTTGTTCATTCTAGATATTATTTTATCTTCGAGCAAAACCAGCAGAGGCTTTAAATCTTTTCTTTTATCGTATACGTTTACTATATCGCTAAGTTTTTTAAACATAAATTCATTGACTGCGAAGATATTCGTTCTTCCGGTCAAGAAGCTAAGATGGGGGATATAACCGGAGTTGATAACCACCATTTTATCCTCTTTTTCGAAATTGGCGGACATATAAGATGTCAATGACTCATAAAATTCTTTCTCGGCGGAAGTAACGCATATCCCCTTAGCGCGGTCAAGATTTAAAGGTTTGGTGTATTTCCTAATCATCGAATAAGGATAACGGAAAAAATGCAAAAAACTGAGATAAAATAAAAACAATACGATAAAGGTTGTGCTAACTTTAGATCTGCGGAAATAAATTGTTTTTATAAGAAAAAGTATGTATACGGTAAGGATAAAAGGGACCTGCATAGTAAAGGCCCGTCCATAGACATGAGCTATTCTTACGCCTTCCAGAGAAATAAAGACAGAGAAAATCACAAATGGCCATAAGAACTTTTTATCCTGTAAAATCTTCTCTTTAAGTTCCGCCCTAACCATATTAAATTTAGAGCTCCTGTAAATAATAAGAAGGATTACGGCAGACGCCAGGAAAGGCAGAAAAAAGATAAAGTTATCAAAGGAAATAACCGATAGTTGTTTGAGCTCATTAAATGAAGCTGCATTCAATATTCCGCCTATTGGCATTATACTTTTAATTCTTTCAAACAATGCCGCGAATGAAAGCGTATATCCTTTCATTCTGTGTATATGCTCGATAATGACCAGTGAATCCCGGGCAAAAAAAGGATAGGATATAACGTGATTCCTGAATGCAGTTTGGAAATAGAAATATATGAAGTATATCGAAACCAAAAAACTTACGCCCATGACAAAAATCGAATAATTCTTAAATCTCCTCCGTAGCAGTCCTAAATCTTTAGTTAACACCAGATATGCGGAAATGCCGGCAAATAAACAAGCTCCTAACAATAGAGGCTTTGCCAATAACGCAATGGCGGCAAAAATACCCGCCAAAAAAAGATTCAATATTTTTTTATCTTTTTCAATAAATCTGCAAATCATCAATAGACAAACCAGGGCCCCCAGGACAACAAAGACATGATTGAATGTATAATATGGCACAGTTAAAAAGAGAACGGATAAAAAGGCGGCTATGCCGGCCCAAAAATGCGGCATTATTCTTCTGGCTAAAAAATAACTAAGCGGTATAGCCAAAGAGGCAAATACAATATAACTGAGCCTTAAAACAACTAAAGTATCGCCGAATACCTTCATAATAAACGGGTAGATAAAGAAAGAAAACGGGCCGTGTATCCAGTCAAAATCTCTATAGGGAATATAGCCCTGCATCGCCAGGAGGTAGGCGTTCGCGTCGCGGCCTTCTTCATAATTCACGCCTAAGCGAAAACTTATCAGCCGCTGTATATAATACAACGCCATCACGGCAAAAATGATTAAATATGTCTTATTCCGTATGCAAAAATCTTTTATTTTTGACATATAAGTTAAGGCCGTTACTTAAATGTTGGAAAACTGATTTCTTCTTAGGGCCTGATAGCCCTTTATTAATTCGCCGATGCCTCTCTCAAGGTGAAAGCGCGGCTTAAATCCTGTTTTCTCGATCTTTTCATTGCTTACGATATAATCCCTCTTATCGGGATCTTCCCCTATTTCCGCTTCGCGAAAATAAAAATCGGGAACCTGCTTTTTAATCTCCTCGCACAGCTCCCATTTGCTTAAATTAGCGTCGCTTAAGCCCACATTGTAAGGCTCATTCTTCATCCTCTCGAAATTATCCAGGCAGTGGATAAAAGCCCTGGCTACATCGCGCACGTGGATGTAATTTCTCTTGAAATGCGCCTGGAAAAGGACGATATACTTATCCGTGAGGGCGCGATAGGTAAAATCATTTACTAAAAGGTCAAGACGCATGCGCGGGCTGATTCCAAAGGCAGTGGCGAGCCTTAAGGTAATGCAATTTCTGCTATCTAAGATTTCCTTTTCTATTTCCACCTTCAGCTTTCCATAAAAAGAAACGGGCCTTAAGGGAGTCTGTTCCGTACAATGAATACCCTTTTGCCCGATGCCGTATCCGCTATTGGTGGTGGGAAAGATTATCAATTGCTCAGGTCTGCGTAGCTCCAAAATCATCTTAACCGCATCAAAATTGACTGTCTTGGCGCTAAAGGGGTCAAATGAGCAAAGCGGAGCCCCGGTGAGACAGGCCAGAGGAAAAATGGCGTCAACATCTTTAAGCTGCCGGGAAATTAATTCCCTATCCCGCGCATCGGCGCGGATAATCTTCAAGTTAATATCGGAACAACAGTCCAGTAAGGAAGTCTGCCTGTACATAAAATTATCCAAAGCGATGACCTGGTGATTGCTCTTTAAGAGTTCCGGCACCAATACCGAGCCTATGTAGCCCGCTGCTCCTGTAACCAATATCTTCATTGCTTAACTCCTCTATTTTTTAACGCCAGAGAAATAATTCTCTAAAGACTTCGACAAGATAAGCTCCGCCCCACTGAAAGACTTTCAGCTTTCTCTCCCCGCCTATCCTCGGAGGTTCATCGCCCGGAATATCGGCGCATTTTAACTTTTTTTTCGCCGCCCTCACAGATAATAACGGCTCCACGCCTATTTTCGTTCGAAAAAGCTTTTCTTCGAATGCATAACTGTCTTCTTTATCCAGATCCAGTTCTTTAAAAATCCTTTTTTTCCAGGCTCGAAACATTACCATGGCATCGGTATATCTGGCCCCATAAAGAAGATTTATCAGGTTGGTAAACATCCAATTACCGAAAGAGGTAATCGGGCCGTCGTCGTAGCTTTTTGCCCCTTTGGCATAACGGGAGACGATAACCATATCGTAGTCTTCTTCCATTTTTCGAATCAGGTCCGGGATAAGTTCGGGGATAGAGTTGCCGTCAGGGCTGAAGGTAATTACCACGTCTCCCTCGATATACGGCAATGCCTCTATATATGCGTAGCGGATACCCTGTCTTTTCTGGACAAAAAAAGGATACCCTTTTTCTTTGCAATATTCTGTTGTGCCGTCATTTGATTTACCATCGACGATTAAAAGCTGGCTATACCATTCCTTTTTAATCCTGGGCATAATCTCTTTCATTGCCCCTATTTCATTGAGCGTAGGGATAAGTAAAGTTACTTTCACCCCGTTCTTCCTTTCTTCCCAATAGCATTTTTAAATTTCATTCTTACTAAATCTCTCTTATTACCCTCGCCCATATCTCCTATGTAAGGCATGATGTTTGGAAGGGCGGGGTTCATAGCGAATAGAAGTTAACTCCTGTTAATGCTTCGTCATTGTCAAGCCTGCGCATAATTTTGTCTTTATACTTTATAGAGGTAATCAAGACTGCATCCGGTTTTAACTCTTTTATAATCCTGGGATGCTGCACGCAAAACCCGAATATCTTTTTGCCATGCTTATCTATATTATCATCTACTATACCTAAAACTGAAAATTTAAAATCAGTTTCGTTTAAAATAATAAAAGCTACCTCCATTACTTCGCCTGCGCCGTAGCATATTATCCGCTTCTGCCCGGCCTTAGCAAGCGAAGAAAGCTTAAGGCTTATACTGTCTTTCAGATTAGAATAGTACTGAATGGCATGCTGGAGAAAATGATAGGTAAGCTTCGTCTTTTCGCCAAAGCCCTTAGGGGTAAGACAATAGGCAATTCTTTTATGGTTGATGCCCTTGGCCTTAACCAGACCTTTGTTGATCATCCTTTTCAAACAGGCATTGGTTACGCCAAGAGCAATCCCTAAGCGCTGAGAAAGTTTACGCTGGGAGGCAAAGGAATCTTTGGATATCTCCTCCAATAACTGAAGGCTCCGCAGATGTTCGGTGGGCTTTAAGAATCTATTTTCTGACTCTGGCATAAGATTGCTTTACAGCTCCTTTATCGTGGCTTCGGCTCTATCTAAAAGATAGCCCAGTGATTTTAATTTCTCGACAACTTGCCTCTTTTCCTCTTGGATGTAAATCGAATCCCCTTCTTCGGGCTTACTTTCCTTATTTAGATATCTCTTTAGATATCCTAACCCTTCCAGGCTGCTCAAAACCTTTTCTGCGTTTTCGCCGGGGGTCTCTTTATCGGTCTCAAGAACCAGTTCCGGCTCTTGCGGTTCTTCGTAAGGGTCGGAAACACCGGTAAAATCCTTAATCTCTCCGGCCATAGCTTTTTTATACATACCCTTGACATCCCGCCTCATACACTCTTGCAAGGAACACTTGACATAGACCTCGAAAAATGAACCGATTTCACGACGCGCGTTTTCTCGCGCTGCTCGATATGGAGAGACAAAAGAGGACAAAACAAACACTCCGTTGCGAGTCAATAATTTTGCCACAAAGGTAACTCGCTGGATATTCTTGTCTCTGTCCTCTTTAGAGAAGCCTAAGTCCCGGGTCAAGCTTTTCCTGACAATATCGCCATCCAAGCGCTCCACTTTATAATTTCCGGCTTTCAATCTCTCTGCCACCAGGTTAGCTATAGTGGATTTGCCCGAACCTGGAAGCCCCGTGAACCATATAGTCAACCCACGCTGTTCCATAATCACCTCATTCTCCTAATTGTGTTCAACAGATTTCATTTTTGATAAGAGGCTCTTCAAAAGATGAGCCAATTTAATATCGATTAAGAAGCTATAGAAACTGCGATTTATCCTGAACCTGACTAAGGGATAGAAGAATCCTCTTGCCGCTCTCCTGAATATGGACCAATTTTTGCGTTCAGCCTTTCCATCCTGGGCAATAGAACGAAGAAGCACCACTTCCTTCACGAAGCTCCTATCCCTAACCCAGTTGAAATCGTCGATATAGCCGGTCTTGATCGGGCTAAACTCTCCCCATTCGTCAAAGGATTGAGGCTCGCGAAGGCCTTCTTTCTTGCAAAGCTCATAGAGCTCTCCCCCCGGATAGGGACGGAATACATGGGGGCCGCTTATGATGAGATAGTCTCCGCCGATGGCCTCTATCTGGCAAATAACATCTAAGGTCTCTATCACGTCCTTCTTCGTTTCGCCGGGAAGCCCAATCATAAATGAGGTCATCGCAAATACCTTATTTTGGCAGGAGATCCTCACGGCATTTAGGATATCGTCTTTGGTAATATCCTTTTCCAACATGTTCAAAATCTGTGCGGAACCGCTTTCGATGCCCATGCGATTTACGGCAAAGCCGCTGGAGGCCAAAAGCTTCATAAAATCATCGTTAATGTATCCGTCGTTAAAATAATTCGCTCGAGCATTGGCCTCCCATGTGAGGGAAATATTCTCCAATCCCTGAACTATCGTCACAACATTTTTCTTATTGGGAAAAAAGTTTTCGTCAATAAAAAATATGTGATCCAGCCGAAACCGATCTTTCAAAGTCTCGACTTCCCGGATAATCCTGGCGGGATCTTTTTGTCTCCATCGCCTTTTATTAATAATGGTATTGACGCAGAAAGAGCAGCGCGATGGACAGCCTCGGCTGGACTGATATTCCAACATCCGGCCCCATCGCTTATCCTGAAACTTTCTGGTGATATATCTTTCGATATCCACCAGGTCATAATCGCAAACGGGAATTTCGTTCAGATCGACAAATTCCAGCACCTTTCTAAAAAAGGTCGCTCCTTTTTTTTCGAAACAGAGATTATTGATCTCTTCGAAAGAATCTTCTTGCTTCAGGAGTTTTTTTGCAACTGCTTCCAAGGGAAGCTCCCCTTCCCCGAAGACCACAAAATCTACGAGAGGGTGCCGGGCAGTTTGTTCGGGAAAAAGGCTCGGATGAATTCCGCCAAGCACTGTCTTGATAGCGGCATCATGCTGCTTGACGAACTTCAAGATATCGAGTGTCTCCTCTATGTAAGAGGTCATAACAGAAATCCCTACAAGGAAGGCTCCCTGCACCTGTCTGTGGAGAATCTTGTAAAACTCATCCTGAGAATACAGCCGGCTATCGATAAGACGGACTTCATAGCCCTTTGCCTTAAGGTAGGTGCCCAGGCAAATGATGCCCAAAGGCACCGCAGGTGCGGTGCCTATATTTACCTTTCTCTCATAATCTGTCCATATATCAGGGGTACTTCGGCTTGGGTTTGCCGATGGATTTATCAATATTATATGCTTCATAAATGTATTTTATTCGACAAAAGGTTCTTTATGGGCAATTATAGTCTCGGCTACTTCCTTACGCATCAATTCGGGAGAAGGCAGCTTTCCTTCCTGCAACAACTTTCTAATCTCTGTGCCGCTAAAATTGATCTGGCCGATTTCCTGGTGGGGACAGGTCTTTTCATTGGCCACACTGCCGCAACGCTGACAATAAAAGAAGCTTTTGAAAAACAGAGGCACGATTTCCAGATCCGGAAATTCTTCGAAAATTTGATGGGCGGCAAAAGGATGGTAGAAATTACTTACCCCGGCATGATCCCGTCCGACAATAAAATGGGTACAGCCGAAATTCTTGCGTATAATGGCGTGAAAAATTGCCTCCCGGGGGCCCGCATATCTCATCTGCATATTTAAAACAGACATAACCGTCTTTTCTTTAAGGTAATAATTATTTATTAAAGTCTCGTAAGTATTGAGAATGAGTTCATCCTTAAAGTCTCCCTTTTTCTTTCTGCCAATCACGGGATTGATAAAAAGTCCGTCGCTAAAGGCCAGGGCGGTCTTCTGGACATATTCGTGTCCGAGGTGAGGGACATTTCTGGTTTGAAATCCGACCACATCCACCCAGCCCTTTTCTTCGAAAAGCACCCGTGTCTCAAGGGGCTTCAAAGTATACTGTCCGAACGGATGCTCGGGCTCGTCAATCAAATCTATGAGGCCTTCGACCAAGCGGTCTTTCATCGCCCCTACCCTTCTTACGCCCGGATGAGCGGCGTCGGTTGTCCCGAATACCTTCAAAGCCAACTCCTGCTTATCGAACTCGTAGATATCCTTGATATGCAAAAGGGCTATCGGTTTTGCCTCCGGAGTTAACAGGCAAACCTCGTTATGTCTTACTAATTCTTTCGCCTCTTCCAAGCTCACATCCAAGCTTATAGGAATAGTCCAGGGCAGGCCCGAAGCCAGGCGTCTATTATCTAAAATATTTATATAATCTTCCCGGCCAATAAAGCCCTCCAGAGGGCTATAGACGCCTGTAGTTATGTTAAATACATCCTGAGTTGCTTCTTCAGTTAATTTTAGATGATATAACCTCTCAAGCTTTTTGCTGACTTTATTTCGCTCGTCCTCATTCAAAACCCTGTTAATCAATTTTCCGCCGTGCGGCTTATGCATTTTTGAACCATCCTCTTTATAAAATCGAACATTTTAATTCCAGCGTTCTAAAAATGAACGATGTATATTTTATGCCTTTTTTGCCTTCGTGTCAAGGGAAAATTACAGCAGGAGAGATACTATTTTGGCGGGTAAAGATTGGGTGAATTTAGGCAGGTAATTTCCTATAAAAATCATCCGCCGGCTTCGGTCTTTTCTCTGGCGAATATCACTCTAGATATAATCTTGAAAAACAACCTTATGCTTTCGTTCTTCCTATGCAGGGTTCTCATTGTCTGATCGAAATCCTGATGCGTAATCACAGACCAGGCCTGATTATCTATATGTGCGTAGAATCTTTTTATAATCGGCCAGTCGGGCGCCTTCACCATTAAATATATTAACGGCTTCAGGAATGGAAAGGCTACGCCTAAAGTAAAAAGATTTACCATATATTCCATCCTGCATTTATCCTTTTTATCCTTAAAATTTAACAGGCTCCTCCAGTGGTAATCATCCGGAATTTTGTCTTCAAACTCTCCTCTTTTAAGGTGATTGTCTTTTATAGCCAATTCTGTCAGCTTAATGCCCGGGAAAGGGACAAATTTGGAGATGGCTGCGATATGCGGCCTGCACTTGATATTCAACTCGAATGTCTCCCTGGTCTTCCGGAAATCCTCCCTGGGAAGACAGGTTATATTCTGTATGGAAACGAGAAGCCTGTGTCTATGAAGTATTTCGGCGGCTTTCAAAATTTTCTCGTTGGACATCTTTCTACCCAGGACCTCCTGCCTGATATATTCATTTCCCGATTCCATTGCGAAATTCACCTTGAACAATCCCGCCTGCTTAAGCAGGCCCAGGTTCTCTTCATCGGCCATGGTCGGATACATATTGATGTAAAAAGGGATCCCGATATGCTCTCTATAGGCCTGACTGAAAGCCGTTATCCAGTTTTTATCTTTGATAGGAAGGGTATCATCATGAAAGCAGATGTATTTTATCTTATCTGCGAATTCGGTCTTTACGTATTTGAGGACTTCCATGGCGCGCTCTATAGATAAAGTCCTTATCGGATTTGCAAAATTATTATAAAGCTCTTTCCATCTGTGATTAAAACAATAAGTGCAGTTGAAGTAACAGCCGCGGGTAACATATACATCTACATATTCCTTCTTTCCCGATTTAAAGATATTAAAATCCGGAACCGGCAGAGTGTTTATGTCGATAAGGGGCCTTAAGGGATTTTTGATTATGCGCCCGTCAACTTTAAAAAGCCAGTTTTTAATATCGTATTGCCTGCGACCCCCTTGCCATCTGTCACAAAGCTCCAAGAGAGCCCCTTCTCCCTCGCCTACACAGACCGCATCCACCCCCTCATCGTTAATTATCTCCTGGCTATAGGTAGGATGCGGCCCGCCCCACAGCGACACAAAGGGCTTAACCTTAGATTTCAACTGCCGATTTATCTCTCTAGCCTTATTATACTCTCCGGACATACAGCTATAGGCCACAAAATCGGGAGAAATTTCATCAAAACGGGATTTTAAGGTGTTAAAATCCGTATATTCTTCAAGAAATACCTGGTGCCTTTTGTCCTTTTTCAAAAAGGCGCTTAAGGACATTATCCCGTATCTCTTTACCCTTGAATCCAGCGCTACGAAGAGCAGTTTCATCTCAATTCCGGGGGTTCATAGCTTAAAATTGCTCCTGAACCACTCTATTGTTTTCATTAAACCTTCTTCCAGATTTATTTGAGGGGCCCAGTTAAGATATTGCTTTGCCTTGGTAATATTCGGACATCTTAGCTTGGGGTCGTCTTTGGGAAGGGTGTTGTGAATAATTTTACTTTTGCTTTGGGTGAGCTTGATTATTTTCTCGGCCAGCGCAAGGATAGTTATTTCACCCGGATTACCCAGATTGACCGGCTCATTAAGGCGAGAAAGCATCAGTTTATAAATGCCCTCAACCAAGTCATCGATGTAGCAGAAACTGCGCGTCTGAGAGCCATCGCCATAGACGCTCAAGGGCTTACCCGCTAAGGCCTGGGTAATAAAATTGGGCACGGCCCGGCCGTCATCTTTGCGCATCCTCTTGCCGAAGGTATTGAAAATGCGGGCAATCTTGGTATCTAATTTATGGGTTCGGTAATAAGCCAGGGTAATGGCCTCGGCAAAACGCTTAGCCTCGTCGTAAACGCCGCGCGGGCCAACGCAGTTGACGTTGCCGTAATAATCCTCTGTCTGCGGGTTGACCAGAGGGTCGCCGTAAACCTCGGAGGTCGAGGCCAATAAATATCTTGCCTTTTTTGCCTTGGCTAAACCCAGGGTATTGTGGGTGCCGAGCGAACCTACTTTTAAGGTCTGGATGGGGTAAAGCCGGTAGTCTATCGGGCTGGCGGGAGAGGCAAAATGAAGGATATAGTCAAGAGGGCCTTCTATGTCTATATATTTTGAGACATCCTGCTGGATAAATTTAAAGTCGGGATTATCCAGAAGGTGAGAGATGTTCTCCTTTTTCCCGGTAATCAGGTTATCTATACAGATAACCTGATTGCCTCCCGCAAGCCATCTCTCACAAAGATGAGAGCCGATAAAACCCGCCCCTCCGGTTATAAGGACACTCTTCATCTCCATTGCCGTTCTCTCTATTTTCTATTTCTATAAAATTGATATACGCAGTCTGCGATATAATCTATCTCTTTTTTCTTTAATTCCGGAAAAAGAGGCAGGCTGAGGATTTCTCCGGCGGCAAGTTCGCTCTTGGGAAAGTCACCTTCTTGATGTTCCATGCATTTATAAACCTCCTGCAGATGCAGCGGTATAGGATAATGGTAAGCTGTGCCCACACCCCGTGTTTTTAGAAAATCCATCAAGGCATCCCGCTGTTTTGCCCTAAGCACATAAAGATGATAGACGTGCTTTGTGCCTTTCTGTTCTTTGGGGGTAATAACAAGCCCTCTTTCTTCCAGAGCGCAGAATTTCTTGTTATAACAGGCGGTATTCTTCCGGCGGGCCTCGTTCCATTGATCCAGATACCTAAGCTTTACTCGCAGAATGGCTGCCTGCAGTTCATCAAGGCGGCTGTTAAGGCCATGGACAATATGCTCATATTTATTCCGGCTTCCGTAAACCCGGAACACCCGGGCATTCTCGGCGATTTGTTTATTATTGGTTACTATTATCCCTCCGTCGCCAAAAGCCCCCAGGTTCTTGCTGGGGAAAAAACTGAAACAACCAACATCTCCGAAGACAGCCACTCTTTTACCTTTATACTCTGCGCCTGCGGCCTGGGCGCAGTCTTCAATCAATTTCAGGTTATATTTGCGGCTTAAGCCTCTCAGGGTGCGCATATCGCAGGGTTGGCCGTAAAGATGGACGCAGATTATGGCCTTGGTCTTCTTGGTAATCTTTTTCTCTATCTCCTGGGGGTCTATAGTATAGGAATCCATATCGATATCGGCAAAGACTATTCTAGCCCCGACGCTGTGAATGGCTTCGGTGGTGGCCACAAAGGTAAAGGGTGTCGTAATTACCTCGTCCTCTTTTCCTATGCCGCAGGCGCGCAGGGCAATCTTTAAGGCATCGGTGCCGGAGGCGACCCCGATGGCGTATTTACCACGGCAGTATTCGGCAAACTCTTCTTCAAAAGCAGAAACATTTTTGCCCAAAATATAGGAGCCGCTGGCCAAAACCTCTCTTACATTTTTATCGACTTCGCTCTTGATCTGGCGAAATTGTCTTTTTAAATCAAGTATCGGTATATTCATCTTTATGCCCCTTAAACCAATCTACTGATTTTTTCAACCCTTCTGCAAAATTGACTTTCACCTCAAATTTCAATAATTTTTGCGCCTTGGAAATATCGGCCAGAGTCCGCCGTATATCTGCGGCCCTGGGAGGCATAAATTTTGCTTCTAAATCCGTGCCCATTATTTTATTCAGGTGTTTAACTACATCCAGCACCGCATAATCCCTTCCGCAGGCAACGTTGAAGATCTCACCGCTTACACCGGGCGCACGCGAGGCCAGAATATTTGCCTCAACTACATTATCGACATAGGTAAAATCGCGCGACTGCTCTCCGTCGCCATGCACAGGCGGAGCTTCGTTTTTGAGCATGCTGATGATAAACCTGGGCACCACCACCGCATATTTGCTCTCCAGGTCCTGCCTGGGCCCGAATACATTAAAATAACGCAGCACAACTGTTTCCAGGTTATAGACCTTGCTAAAAACGCCGCAATAGAGCTCTCCCCCCAGTTTGGAGGCCGCATAAGGCGAAATGGGAAAAGGAAACTGCATTTCATTTTCCGGAAAAACCTCTACATCTCCATATATTGAACTGGAAGAGGCGAAAACCACCCGTTTTACCCCGGCCTCTTTGGCAGCCAGGAGCACATTTAAGGTTCCGGCGACATTTACCTCGTTATACACCAGGGGATCGCCCAGCGACTTGGGGACAGAGCGCAGGGCCGCTTGATGTAATATATAATCTACGCCTTCTGTCGCTTTTTTCAAAAGAGGCAAATCCCGGATATCCCCTTCAATCAGCTCTATTTTGTCTAAGAAGGAAGCCACGTTCCTTCTCTTCCCCGAGAAGAAATTATCAATAACTCTGACCCGTTCGCCTTTTTCCAGCAGGGCCTCAACAATATTGGAGCCGATAAATCCGGCTCCGCCTGTAACAAGATACATGCTCACCCCGCCCTTCCTTTCTTCGCAATGTCAAGTTTAAATCTAGATTTCAATTTGGTTAAATTAACCCCGCCCATATCTCCTATGCAAAACATAGTGTTTAGAAGGGCGGGGCTCATAATTTTATCACCTTTTTTGCTTCGCTCTTCTTAAAGACATTGCGCGTATCCACTATCAGATGAGATTCCCTCAGAACGAAATCGTAATCCACATCGGAGTGATCCGTTGCAATAACCACGCAATCCTTATCGTTAAAACTTTTAGCGGTGAATTTCACGCTTTTTAGGTCTATGCCGTCTATGTTCAGATATGGCAGGTGGGGGTCATAATACGATACCACGGCCTTCTCATTCTGCAATATGTTAATAATCTCCAGGGCCGGAGATTCCCTTAAATCCTTGACGTCTTTTTTATAGGCCACCCCGACAATCAGAATCCTGCTTCCCTTAACAGGCTTCTTATATTCGTTAAGGGCGCGGGTTATTCTCTCGACCACATAATGAGGCATCTGGGAATTGATGTGCGAAGCCAGCTCGATAAATTGGGCCTCAAAACCGAAGCCGCGCGCCTTCCAGGAAAGATAAATCGGATCCACCGCTATACAGTGCCCGCCCACTCCGGGCCCGGGATAAAAAGGCATATACCCGTAAGGCTTGGTCTTGGCAATGTCAATAACTTCCCAGATATCGATGCCCATCTTATCGCACATCAGCGTAATTTCATTTACCAGGCCGATATTGACAATGCGAAAAGTGTTCTCCAGGAGCTTGGCCATCTCCGCCGCCTTGCAGGAGGAGGCGGAAACAACTTTATTGATTATCTGGGAATACAACTCCCTGGCTATTCGAGAAGATCTTGGCGACATACCCCCGATAACCTTGGGTGTGTTTTCTGTCTTATATTTGGGGTTGGCCGGGTCAATCCTCTCCGGCGAAAAAGCCAGATAAAAATCCCTGCCTTCCCGGAAGCCCGCAGACTCCAGTCTTGGTAAAATAACCTCCTCGGTTGTCCCGGGATAGGTCGTGCTCTCCAGGACTATAATCTGACCCTTCTTCATAAACTTTTTAATATTTTCCACCGCCGAGACAATATAAGAAATATCCGGTTCTTTTTTATCCTTTAAAGGGGTAGGCACACAAATAATAACTGCATCCAATTTCCTGATTACGCTAAAATCTTCGCTCACCTTTAGCCTCTTATCGGAAATTGCCTGTTTCAGCTCCTCATTAGGCACATCCAGGATGTAAGAGCATCCTTTCTTTATTCGTTTTATTCTGTTTTTATTTATATCGATGCCGAATACGGGAAAGCCTTTCTGGGCAAACAAAACCGCCAGAGGCAAGCCCACATATCCCAGGCCGATTATTCCCACTTTGGCCTTTCTATTCGCAATCTTTTCTTTCAATTTTTTTGCAATCATCCCTTTAGATACTCTCCCAAGGCCTCTCTCCAGGGCCTTAAATTCCCGCCGGTTCTATCCCGATAGCGTCCATTCTCCAGTATAGACATCCTGGGGCGGGCGGCGGGAGAATTATATTCACTTGCAGAGACCGGAAGTATGTTTGTATCAAGCCCGGCTATCTCTTTAATTGCCCGGGCAAACTCATACCAGGAGCAACTGCCGGAATTAGTGATATGGTAAATATCGCCTGATGGCTTAAAAGCCGGAAGCAAAGCCTTAATTGCCATGGCTAAGTCAAAAGCATAAGTCGGAGAACCGAATTGGTCATTAACAACTTTTATTCTTTTTTCGCTTTTTGCCTTATTTAAAATAGTATCTACAAAATTCCTTCCGCCTGCGCCAAACAACCAGCTGCTCCTTACGATAATAAAATCTTTCAAGATAGATTGGACAAGCCTTTCTCCGTCTAATTTTGCTTTGCCGTAAGCATTAATCGGATGGGGCTTATCTTCTTCTGTATACGGCGTCTTCTTTTCTCCGTCAAATACGAAGTCTGTGCTGATATAAATCAACAGGCAATTGCAATCTTTAGCGGCCCGGGCAACATTTTTTGTGCCTAATGCGTTTACTTTCTCTGCTTCTTGAGGATTTTTTTCGCAACCGTCAACATCCGTATAGGCGGCAGTATGGATAACTATATCCACCCCGCAGGAACTGATGGCTCCAAGCGTCTTTTTGCCGTCGGTAATATCACATTCAATAAATTTCTGAAGTTTATAGTTTGTATTTTGAACTTTGGAAATATCCAAACCCGCAACTTCATATTTATCGGATAGCTGCCGGATAAGTGCCGCTGCCAGCATTCCGCTTGAACCTGTAATAAGTATTTTCATCGTTGATTATCGCGGTACCATTCTATTGTTGTTGTAAGCGCCTGTTCAAAATTATGCTCAGGTTTAAAACCCAGCTTCTCTATCTTGGTGGTATCCAGGGCATAGCGGCGGTCATGGCCGGGGCGGTCCTGGACAAACTCAATTAAGTCCTCGGGCTTACCCATAATCCTCAAAATCAGACGGGTCAAGTCTATATTCTTCACTTCGTTATTCCCCGCCACATTGTAAATCTCACCCGCTTTTCCCTTGTGTATGATAAAGTCGATCGCCGCGCAATTATCCAATACATATATCCAGTCCCGCACGTTGCGCCCGTCGCCGTAAACAGGAAGCGTCTTTCCTTTCAAGGCATTGGTAATAAAAAGCGGGATTATCTTCTCGGGAAATTGATACTGGCCGAAGTTATTAGTGGAGCGAACGATTATAACGGGTAAATTATATGTAACATAATAAGAATGCACCAGGCCGTCTGCTGCGGCCTTGCTTGCGGAATACGGGCTTGAGGGCCTGAGCGCATCCGTCTCCTTAAAGGCGCCTGCGGAGACGCTGCCATAAACCTCATCTGTCGAAATTTGACAGAAAAGCGAAACCTCATGCTCTCTTGCTGCCTCAAGAAGGACCTGGGTGCCGAAGACATTGGTCTTTATAAATACGGGCGCATTTTTAATCGAGCGGTCCACGTGGCTTTCGGCGGCAAAATTGATTACTGTGTCGCACCCCTTAAGGGCCGCTCTTACCGCTTTCTCGTCACAGATATCAGCCTTAATAAATTTATAACGGGGATTGTCTTCTATATCCTTTAAGTTCTCCCGGCGCCCGGCATAGGTCAGCTTATCCAGATTGGTAATCTGGTAATTGCTGTATTTATTCAGCATATATCGGATAAAATTGGAGCCGATAAACCCCGCCCCTCCTGTGACTAATATCTGCTTCTTTCTCATTGTATCGCTATCCTAAACAACCAACCTATATTTAATTAACCAAAGCCACAATTTAAAGAGGGGCGGGGTAAACCCGGCCCCGCCTGTAACCAGTATCTTTTTCACCCCGCTCTTCCTTTCATCTTATCCCAATGTTAAATCTTTACCCTTGTCCTTCTTTTTATCAACTTCATCTATATCTCTTATGCAAGACATAATCTTTGGAAGGGCGGGGTTCATTTCTTTTCCCGACGAAGCTTCTCCGCCACCAGATTGTTTGCCCGCAGGAGCGACTCATGCGCTCCGGCGTCTGTCCACCAGCCATCAAGAATATCATAATGGAGTTGGTTGCGCCCCAGGTAGGCGTTGTTTACGTCGGTAATCTCAAGCTCATTCCTGGCCGAAGGCTCTAAGGTCTTGATGATATCGAAGACCTGCGCGTCATACATATAGATTCCGGTAACGATGTAATTTGTCTTTGGCTTTTTGGGTTTTTCTTCTATGGAGAGGATTTTATCATCCTCCAATTCCACCACGCCGAAACGATGCGGATCTTTCACCTCTTTGATGATAATTCTGGCGCCTTCTTTTTGGTTCTTGAACTTATCCACGTGAGACTTGATGGACTTCTCAATAATATTGTCTCCCAAAATCACCGCTATTTTTTGTCCTTCGGCAAAATGCTCGGCGAGGCCCAGGGCTGCGGCAATGCCGCCTTCGCCTTCCTGATAGGTGTAATTGATGTGCTTGAGGCCAAACTGCTCTCCGTTGCCTAAGAGTCTTAAGAACTCACCGGCGTGATTGCCTCCCGTAACCACCAGGATATCACGAATACCCGCCTCCACCAGTGTCTGAATAGGATAATAGACCATCGGCTGGTGAAAAATGGGAAGCAGATGTTTGTTAGTGATTTTGGTAAGCGGCCCTAATCTTTTGCCCAGGCCGCCGGCTAAGACAATGCCTTTCATTTTACTGCCTCTTTCTTGTCACTGAAATCGCTGAAAAGTAACCACTGAAGTCACTGAGTTTTTATTCAACGGTCTCAGTGTCATTTGTTCAGTGGCCTCAGTGTATCCCAGTCATAGTATCTATTTTCAATCCGGAACTCATCCGGCTCTTTATGATTATATTCATGGTCGATAGAGTTTATTATAAAGGCCTCGCCCTTTAAACTTTTGAATGCGTGCAGCACTCCCTTAGGTATAGTCACAAGAGAAAAATTCTCCTCGCCGATCTCAAACTCGTTAACTTCATTTTTTGTTTTACTGCTGTCTCTGGCATCGACCAGGACAAGCTTGATTTTACCCTTGACGCAGCAGAAAAAGTCGGTCTGGCTCTTATGCATATGAAAATTATCTTTATCCTTTACCACGCCTTCATATGCCGTGGTCAAATAGACCTGCTGAGGGGCTATTTTGGTCTGGGAGACCCTTAGGATTTCCATCAGCCTGCCGCGCTCATCGGGAATGACTTTTAATTTTTTAAGCTCGACTCCCTCGATCATCGTCAACTGCGCCCCACCGCAAAATACCTGAATCTCATCTTCTTCATCTTCTCGGGGTCATATATGTTACGCCCGTCGATAATCACCGGCTGCTTAAGCAGCTTCTTGATTTTCTTAAAATCTATTTCCTTAAACTCATTCCATTCGGTAAGGACGAGGAGACAATCCGCACCCCTGGCAGCCTCATAGACGTCATTGCAAAATTTGATGTCTTTAAAAATACTGCGCGCCCCCTTCATCGCCTGGGGGTCAAAAGCGCAAATGTTAGCTCCCTCCAATTGCAGCTTTCTGATAATATCGATGGAAGGGGCAAAGCGTAAATCGTCTGTGCCCGGTTTAAAAGAAAGGCCCAAGACACCTATAGTCTTGTCTTTAAGATTCCAGAGGGCGTCCTCTATCTTCTTGAGCATTAAGCTCTTCTGGCTTTCGTTTATCTCTTTTACGGCCTTAAGCAGCTGAAAATCATAACCCTTTTTCTCGGCGATGCGGATAAAGGCCTCGATGTCCTTAGGGAAGCAAAATCCGCCGTAGCCGCAGCCGGCGTTCAAAAACTTATTGCCGATGCGCCGGTCCGTGCCCAGCCCCTCGGCCACCTTGGCTACATCCGCCCCTACGCTCTCGCAGATATTGGCAATGGCATTGATAAAAGATATTTTGGTGGCCAGGAATGAATTGGAGGCGTGCTTGATGAGCTCGGCGCTCTTGATATCGGTTATTATTATCGGGGCCTGCAAAGGTTTATAAAGCTCTGTGAGGATATCCCTTGCCCGTTTGCTCTTTACGCCCAGGACGATTCTATCCGGACGCATAAAGTCTTCTATCCCCGCGCCTTCTCTTAAGAATTCGGGGTTGGAGGCCACATCAAACTTTTTCCTGCCGCGAATATTAACCCGGATAGTATGTTCAACCCACCTGCCGGTCTCAACAGGCACGGTGCTTTTCTCCACTATCAGGCGGTAAGAAGGTATAAAACGGGCGATATTCTGCGCTACCCGCTCGATATCGGTAAGATCGGCCTCGCCGTTTTCTTTGGGCGGGGTGCCCACGGCGATAAAGATGATAAGGGATTTCTTGACCGCCCCCTTCAGGCTGGTAGTAAAGCTAAGGCGTTTTTCTTTGGCGTTCTTCACTACCATCTCTTTCAATCCCGGCTCATAAAAGGGCATAATGGATTTCTTCAGGCCCGCAATCTTGGCGCTGTCGTTATCCACGCAGACGACCTGATTTCCCAGCTCGGCAAAGCAAGCCCCGGTAACTAAACCCACATGGCCCGCTCCTACGATGCAAATATCCATCCCTTTTCTCCTATCTTATCGGATCTTGAGAATATGCCTTAGGCCGGTGATAACTTTTGCCGAATTCCACCGGCATCTCCGGGAATGCCTTCAGGCGAAAGACTAAATATACGCTCTCGCCCTCACCGCGCGAGATCGTATAAAGAATTTCCGAAGTCCAGCAATGCAAATCGCGCGCTATGCGGTATTGCTGCTCCCTGAGCCTGTTAATCTGTTTCAGGGTGTAGGGATAACCCTTGAACATAAAGCGCTCATATATCCCCAGCTTCCACAACGGCGTGGGCTTAAAGGAAATCTCAAAAGTGCCTTCGCTGTGGCTCTCATGCGCATAGCGATAGCCCAGGCCGCATTTCAATTTATCGTTTTTCTCGGCATAAATATCCAGATTGAAGGTTTTGAATCTGTCATCCAGATGGTCGTAGCTGGTATCGAACTCCAGGCCCAGCCAGTTAAAAGGCGTAAACTCAAAATCAAAATTGATATCGGAAAACTTGCTTCCCGAGGCCAGACGATAATCATAGTGTGTAGTAACCAGAAAGCGCGCCAGATCCATAGCTTCAAAGATCTCTTCGCCATCCTCAGTCTTGCCTTTTCTTTTGGTCTGCAATTTATTCTCTAAAGAAAGCGTGCTGCGATTAAGTGTGCTAATACTATCTAAGCCGTCAAACTGTACCAGCTTAGCCGAGGCCAGCGTAGGTCTATGGACATAGTCGTAGCCTACCCTGGGAGTAATCACGTGCCTTAGGTTATTTATATCCAGGCCCCAGATATCTGTACTTACATTGAATATTCTATAAAGCTTGGTTTCTACATCCACGCCCGTGTAAAAGGCCCCGCGGAACCAATCCCCCTCTCCGTATCTATCCTTGGTATAATAAGTCTCTCTCCCGCCCACATAGGGGGTGATATGCAAAAAGCCCAGCTTGGAAACGCGGGATATCCGATTGTAGCTGTCGATTCTAACGGTATCTTCATCTATATGGCTGGGGTGGGCCTCTTTCAGGCTTAAATTGGCAAAAGAGTTTTCCGATTTCCAATAATATTTCGAATCCTTTGGGCCTATCCTTAAGTCCAGCACGTCAAATCTTAATTCCGGCTGATATTCTACGCGCCTAAAAATCTTATTGAACCTTCTTTTACCCACCAGGCTTGCCGCATAATTATCCCTGGTCCTGACCAGAGAAAAGTAAGATTCCGGGTCCGGGTTTCTTTCGTAGTCATTTCGATAGAAATAATCTTTTAATAAATCCGTATCGCTCACGTTCCAGTATTCAAGCCTGAAATCTGTATCTTCGTCGATATCCCAGCTGTGGCGACTATGAATCATATATCTTTCCCGCTCATGGCTGATACGCGGCTGCTTCCAGTGGTGTTTCTTCTCCAGGGTTCTCTCATTCATATAATAGGTCTTCACAAAACCATCGCCATAACCTTTAGTCGTATAATAGTTATCGAAGCCGCTGGCAAAATCCTTTCTCTCGCGGTAATCTAAATGCAAGAGGCCTTTGATGTAGCGGTTAAACTCGTAACGCCAGGCAGTCAAAAGATAATATCCCCAGTCCTTGTCTTTACCGGGAAGGATAGTTACCCTGGGGCGGTCCGGATGGAGATCATAACTATAATATGGTAAATAAAATATCGGGGAATTAGCTAAATAGACAACTACGTGCTTCATCACTACCTTATCATCAAGAAATATCCTGGCAGTCTTGGCCTGAATGCGATAATGCGGCCGGTCAAAGTCGCAGGTGGTCATATAGCTGTTGCGCATAGTAACTTCATTAGGGCCTTCCTTTACTGCCTTGGGGGCCTTGCCGTGTATCAGTTGCGAGGCAAAGCCGGCTTTGTATATCGTGCCGGTCGCATCAGCAAAATTATATTCGCACTTATTACCCGTCAAAACGGAATCCTTCTGATATAACACGACATTTCCCTCGGCTATTCCTTCCTTTGTAGCCATGGAAATCTTAATCTTATCGCAGGTTATCCTGACGTCTTCAAAGAATACCCGCACATTTCCTTCGGCGCTCAATTCCTGTTTCGCCTCCAGAAATTCCACCTTATCTCCGTTACAGATAATGGGAGATTCCTTCTCTTTGGCCCAGGCTCCCGAAGAGGAAAATAAAAAGATTAATATAAAGACTAACGTATTTTTGGGCAGGTAAAACTGCCTCATCAAAAGGCCTTTTCCTTATCCGTTAGTTTTTGCCAGTCCTGTAAAAATCTGTCTATACCGATATCCGTCAAGGGGTGTTTTAAGAGCTTCTTCAAAACATCGAAAGGAACGGTAGCGATGTCTGCGCCTGCAGTGGCTGCCTCCAGAACATGCAGGGGATGGCGGATGCTGGCAACTATAATCTGTGTCTTATATCCGTAATTGGCGTAAATCTGTTTTATGGTGCGCACCAGATTCATTCCCTCATGGCTTACATCGTCCAGCCGCCCGATAAAAGGGCTTAAGAAAGTAGCCCCGGCCTTGGCAGCCAGGAGCCCCTGCGCCGGTGAAAAACAAAGCGTCACATTGGTCATAATCCCCTCGAAACTCAATGCCTTAACCGCCTTCAGACCCTCTTCGGTCATGGGAATCTTGATGGCGATATTCTTACCCAGCTTCGCTAATCTCTGGGCCTCATCAATCATGCCTGAGGCTTCAAGTGAAACAACCTCCGCGCTTATCGGGCCGTCTACAATTTCATAAATTTCCCTGACCAGATCCACAAAATTTCTTTTCTCGCGGGCGATCAGCGTGGGGTTGGTGGTCACCCCGTCAATCACCCCTAACTCCGCTGCTTCCTTTATCTGCTCGATATTGGCGGTATCCAGAAATATTTTCATTTATAAATCTCCTCAATGAGCACTTAATTTTTCTTTGTCAATTTATGCGAATTGATCCCGATAGCTGTCTATCGGGATATGCCTTATATCCATATAATTACAGAATATATATTCTAACCTAAAATCTAAAAAATTTCAACTCTATTTCTTCCTTCCAGCTTGGCCCGATAAAGGGCCTGGTCGGATTTATCTACCAGCTGCTGCAAGAGGTGCGAATCCTCCGGAAAAGCGGCCACCCCGATACTTACGGTAATCTTGACGGTCTCATTATAGGCGCGGAAAAGATGCCTCTCTACGCTTGAGCGGATTCTCTCGGCAACCCTGGCGGCAGAGGCCTTATCCGTATCGGGCAGGAGCACCGAAAACTCTTCTCCCCCGAACCTGGCCACCAGATCTATCTCGCGCACGCTGGATTTGATTACCTGGGCCATTTCCTTCAATACCGCATCCCCCGTCAGATGTCCGAACCGGTCGTTGCATCGCTTAAAGTAATCTATGTCTATCATCAAAAAGGCAAGATGCAGGTGGTGGCGCGTGCCTCTTTCTATTTCCTCGGCCAGCCGCTGAAGAATATACCTGCGCACAAAAAGTCCGGTGAGTCCGTCGTTGATGGCCAATTTTTGCATCTTCTCATACAGCTTCACCCGCTTCATCGCCAGAGAAAATTGATTGGCCAGGGTGCAAAATGTCTCCTGTTTATCCTGAGGCAGACCCTCAAGCCTCAAAGCGCCCAAAAATCTGTTTTCCGCTGTCAAGGGAACCAGGGTCGAATCCTGCGAGTAACGGATTTTTTGCAGCTTAAAACCTTCTTTTAAAATCTGCGCATCGGAGGCCTCCGTACCGATAGAGTTTGCCTGATGCAAGGGATATTTTAACTCGAATACCTTCTCCACCTCAAAGCCTTCCGTATCTTCATCCGTTAAAATCAGGCGGCAGCCCTTAAAGCGGAAGACCTCCATCAGCTTCCTGGTAAAAATGCTGAAAGCATCCCCCGCCTCAGGAACCGCCGACATATCCCGGGTGATTTTATAAAGCTCGGCGGTATGAAAAGCCTCTTCGTTCAGGCGGAAATTGGACTGCCTGATGGCGTCGGCCTCCTTCTGCATATTTTCGCAAACAAGCCTCGCCCGCTGCAGCCTGTCTCCCAACGAAGCGCGCTTTCTGCGCCAGGTGAGATCAAACTGCCGGCAGATTAAAGGCGTAAGATTAAAAATAGCGATAGTAAGTAATATATTCGCCAGGCTCTGATGGGCGTAAATAAAAAAGGCCGCAAATACACTGCAAACCATAGAAACTATATAGGCAAATTTAATGCCGCAAAAAAGGCTCACCACTA
Organism: Candidatus Omnitrophota bacterium; assembly: GCA_020341815.1. Taxonomy (GTDB): domain Bacteria; phylum Omnitrophota; class Gorgyraeia; order JAFGHF01; family JAFGHF01. The sequence goes on along the minus strand of CP070837.1, from coordinate 1,413,198 downwards.
TAATAGGAATAATCAGAAAGTTCAAGATGTGCATATTCTGTTCCTTCCCCGGTCCTTGGCCTTATAGAGAGCGCTGTCGGCCTTTCTGATTAAATCTTCTTTTTCTTTCCCCTCCCCGGGGAAAAAGGAAATGCCCCCCGAGACCGTCACACTGCTTCGCTCACGGCGCAGAACGAATTTCTCATCGGCTATTCTCTTTCTGATTCTCTCGGCGGTCTTAAGGGCCTCTTCCCTGCCGGTTTCCACCAGAAGAACGCCGAACTCCTCCCCGCCGTATCTGGCGACTATGTCACCGGGATTACAGCTTTCCTTAATCAGGCGGGCGATTTGCTTCAGAACGATATCGCCGGCTGTATGCCCGTATTTATCGTTATAGGCCTTGAAATTATCTATATCCAGCATCAGGAAGCTGAACTCCGAATCCGACCAGAGCGCGCGGGCAAGCTCCTGGTCAAAGCGCTCCTGAAAATGCCTGTATACAAACACGCCCGTTAACCCGTCGGTTATGGCCAGGTGCTCCGTCTTCTGATAAAGTATGGTGTTTTCGATTGCCACCGCGGACAAGTCAGCGATGATATCCAGAAGGCGCAGCTCATCCGCGGCGTAGGCCTCGCGGGAGGGGCTGTCCATGCGCAGGATACCCAGAAGCTTATTCTCGCTGATCAAGGGAGCCGAAATCAGGGAAATAATATCACGGGCTCCGTCTTTTTTAATATCGTAGGCGTCAAATCTAAAGTCCTTATTCGCGTCTTTTATCATCAAGCGGGTGCGCTGCTTAAATACCCAGTCGTCAAAGACATCCCCCTTTTTGGCCTTTATCTCATTTTGGCCGGTGCCGGTTTCGCTGGCTGCCAAGTAAAGCTCCTGCTCTTGTCGGTCCACCAGATAAAGCAGGCAGACGGAGTTCTTGCCTATAATCCTGCTGGTCTCCTGCGCAATCAAAGATGTGGCCGCATCCAGAGATAAAACGGAAGACAAATCTTCCGTCAGGCCTTTTAAGGCCGAATAGCGCTGTAATTTCTGCTCCAGGGCATTTTGCTCTGTGCGCAGATGCATCAATTTCGCAGAGAGAATATTTTTCTCACCCTCGGCATTCTCCAGCGCCACATTGTTGTGCCGGATGAAATTCGTTATCTTTGCGCAATAAAAATACAATATCGAGGTGGTAGCCACCAATAAAAATGATGAGGCAAGCCTTACTTTAAATGAAGGAAAAGGCGCTATGAGGATTGTCAGAAAACCCAAAGCGCCAAAAATTAATATCGCCGTCTCCGAGAAATAGACGGCGCTTAAAACAATAATAAAGTTCAAAAATAGAAAAAGACCGGTAATTAAGGGTGGGGACCACTCAAAAGGGTAAATGAGGACAAAGGCGCTAAGTGCAAACAGAACTACGGTAACTAAGTGCAGAAGTTGTCTTTTCAAGATCAAATAATCTTTTTCTCGCTATTTTTGTCGAAGAAGTGAATTTTACTCATATCCAAGACCAGGTTCAAGTCCTGATTTATTCCGGGCTTATTGTGCCCGCCCACCTTGGCGATAAAGCTGTGCTTGCGGCTGCGGCTCAAAAGATGAAGATATACCTCCGAACCCAGGGGCTCAAGGATCTCGCAGGTAGCCACAATACAGTTTTCCGGAGGCGCTTCCCGGACGAAGAGCTTATCGTAAATATCCTCCGGGCGGATGCCGAAGATAACCTCTTTATTCTCATAAGGCTTCATGGCCGCGTGCATCTCATCCACCAGCTTCACCCGAAAGCCTCCTTCGTCAAAGAACAATTTCCCATCGATATTTCTGATTACGCCTTCCATGAAGTTCATCGGCGGCGAACCGATAAAGCCGGCAACGAATTTATTGGCGGGCTTATCGTAAATGGCGGTGGGCTCATCTATCTGCTGGACTATGCCGTCTTTCATTACTACAATGCGGTTACCCATGGTCATCGCCTCTATCTGGTCATGGGTTACGTAAATCATCGTGGCCTGCAGCCTTATATGCAGCTTGCTTATCTCCGTCCTCATCTGCGTGCGAAACTTCGCATCCAGATTACTCAAAGGCTCATCAAACAAAAAGGCCAGGGGCTTGCGCACGATAGCCCGGCCTACGGCCACCCTCTGTCTTTGTCCGCCGGAGAGCTTGCGCGGCCTGCGCTCTAAGAGCTTCTCGATGCCCAAAATCTGGGCGGCCTCAAGAACCCTTTTTTCGATTTCCGCCTTGGGGTATTTGCGCAGCTTAAGCCCAAAGGCCATATTCTCATATACCGTCATATGGGGATAAAGGGCATAATTCTGAAAGACCATAGCGATATTCCTGTCCTTTGCCGGGACATCGTTGACCTTTCTGTCGCCGATGTAAATCTCACCCTCCGTCGCCTTCTCCAGGCCGGCTATCATCCTTAAGATGGTGGACTTGCCGCAACCGGAAGGGCCTACCAGTACCAAAAACTCTTTATTCTCCGCCCCCAGATTTATGTCTTTGGCCGCGACCACATCCGGGGGAAAAATTTTACTTACACTCCTCAAACTTACCTGCGCCATTTCACCTCCAATGAACACTTGCCCCCGAAGATTCGGGGTCAATCTTCTTATGCTTTTCTAGTTTAACTTGTGTGAATTGGACCTCGCCAAATTTTATTTGGCGGGTACTACTTAAGTCTGGGCTTCCGTCAAATAGTCTAGAAGCAGCGACAAGGTATCTTTTAAATTCTTGCGCGCTACAATCATATCGATCAAGCCGTGCTTAAGCAAAAACTCAGAACTCTGAAAACCTTGAGGCAGCTTCTGGCGAATAGTCTGCTCAATCACCCTTGGCCCCGTAAAGCCGATTAAAGCCTTGGGCTCGGCGATAATCACATCCCCCAGGGAAGCAAAGCTGGCCATTATCCCGGCCATAGTGGGGTTGGTCAGGATGGATATAAATAAAAGCTTATGCTGGGCATGCCGGGCAAGAGCCGCTGAGGTCTTGGCCATCTGCATCAGGGAAAGCATCCCTTCCTGCATGCGGGCGCCGCCGCCTGAGCCGGAGACAATCACCACCGGCAAATGCAACTCTGTGGCCTGCTCGATAGCCCGGGTTAATTTCTCACCCACAACCGAACCCATCGAGCCCATCATAAAGCGGGAGTCGGTTACCCCCAGGATGAACTTCTTCTCGTTAATCAGGGCCTCACCCACTATACATGCCTCCGGAAGCCCGGTCTTCTTTTTCTCCTCGGCCAACTTATCCTTGTAATTCTTGGGCCCTTGAAAATTTAGAGCATCCGTAGAGACAAGCCCGGAGTGAAGCTCTTTGAAGCTATCCGCAAGCAGCTCTATCCTCTCCCGGGCGCCCAAGACAAAATGATAACTACATTTATGGCAGACTTTTAGCTTTTCCTTGAGGGCCTTGTTGTAAATCAATTCCCCGCAGTCAGGGCACCGTGTCCAGAGGCCGTGAGGTATGTCTTTTTTCTTGACCAGGTTAACAAAGGTATATTTGGGTTTTCCGAATAATGCCATCTTCTTATTTTAACTTATTAATTACCAGTCCCGTAAGCGCCTTGGGGTAGAAATAAGTAGATTTGTGCGGCATCTTGCGCCCGGCCGCGGCCGTCTTCTTAACCTGCGCCACCCTCAAAGGCCGCAGGAAAAATGCGGCCTGGTTTTTATCGGCATCCACCAGGCCTATGGCCTCCTCGGCCTCTCTAGTATAGCAGATATCTCCCTGAAATGGGGAAATATTTAAAATTTCTTCGACTATAACGCTGTGCAGCACATTTACGTCAAGTTCGCGGGTGAGCTTTGCATCTTTCAATTTCAATCCGTAAAATCTCTTTTTTCCGAAGTAGGCGCCGAATACGCACGCTGAATGCGCCTCGCTGGCCATATAGGAAAATAGCTCCTCACGAGAAGAAAACTTATATACAATAAAGGCCTTTTTTAATTTCGAGATTATCTCATCTACATTAAATCCGGGGGCGAGCTTTATTACCCTGTGCGTGGGAAGGATAGTCAGGCCCGGGTCCTTGGCGGATACAAGATAAGCCATTACATAATTAAAAGGGGCCGAGCTTACGCCGGCCCTTTTCTTCTTCTGCATCTTCAGTTTGTAATTGAGCGCTGCCTCATAGCGGTGATGCCCATCGGCAATAAATATCTGGCGCTTAAGGAGCTGCCGCTGAATAGCGGCAATCTTTTTTCTCTGGCTTATCCGCCAGATGCGGTGGGTGATATTGTCTTTTTTAATAGTGATGTAAGGCCGCTGGGCCTTTTTCTCCTGATTCAACAGCTTACTGATTTTTCCCTCGGGCTCGGAGAATAAGGCAAATATCGGACTTAGGTTTGCCCCTGTTACTTCCAATAATTTCATCCTGTCCTGGACTGCTGAGGACTTGGTATTCTCATGGGGCAACACGGTATTTTTGGCAAAATCCTCTATCTTCAGGAGAACAAAAAATCCCGTGCGCGTTCGCATTTTATTATTGTGGGAAAAGGTCTGGGTATAGATATAGATGCTTTCTTTCCCGTCGCGCCGCAGGATATCGCGCTTCAACCAATCCCTGAGATATTCACGCGCCCTGGTATATTCGTTGCTTTTAATGTTATCGTCAGGGTAATGCCTTCCCAGGATAAGGCGGATTATATTATAGGGACTGAGCTTGTAATAGGCCGCCTGCTGCGAGGAATTAATCACGTCGTAAGGCTCGGTAACCACCTCGGCGATATCCTTTATCTTCTCGGGATTATAAAGCACACCTCTAAAGGGACGGATATGCGACATCTTCTCTTCTTAATTATTTATCTTTATTTGCAGGACAATCTTTGCATGAGGCGCCGTCACAAGGTTTGCTTTCCTGCTTCTTTCTATCGTTATATTCTTTGCTGCGATAGTCGGTAGCGTAAAACCCCGAGCCCTTAAAGATTATCCCTGAGCCTGAGCCTAAGAGCCGCTTAAGCTCACCGCCGCAGGCAGGGCAATTCTTTAGGGGTTCATCACTCATCTGCTGGAACACATCAAACTTATGCGCGCACTTCTTGCATTGATACTCGTATGTTGGCATTTCTCGTCGCTTCGCTCCTTATTAGTCGCTCGTCGCTTGTATCTAGTATCTAGATAAAAACTTTTTTATATAATCTTTAAATATTTATAACTGTTTTTATTGTTTTTGATTTTACTAAATACAAGATACTGAATACTAGCGACTACTTAAATAAACGTTTGGCTTTTTCCATAAACGAACGGGAAAGCGGATTAACCTTTTCCCCGCCTTCTTTGGCAAACTCTTTCAAAAGATCCCTTTGCCTGGCATTGAGCCCGGTGGGTGTCTCTACCACAACCTTGACCAGCTCATCCCCCCGGCCGCCTCCGTGCACATCAGGCATGCCCTTGCCTCTGATGCGAAAGAACTTCCCGCTCTGCGTTCCCGCGGGAACTTTCATATTTATCTTGCCGTTTAAGGTGGGCACTTCGATCTCCGCCCCTAAGGCCGCCTGGGCAAAGGTAATAGGCACCGCACAAACTAAGTCGCGGCCATGACGCTCGAACATCTCATCAGGCTCAACCGAGATATCCACATAAAGGTCGCCGCTTCGTCCGCCTCTTGGGGCGCCTTCTCCTTCGCCACTGATACGCAACCTCAAGCCCGTATCGGCCCCGGCAGGCACCTTGACATGAATCTTCCGCTCAGCCCTGACCAAACCTTTTCCCCGGCAATTGGAACAGGGCGTCTGGATAACCTTACCCTCTCCGCCGCAGCGGGCGCAGGTGCGGGCAATTGTGAAAAAGCCGCCTGTAGTGCGAATCTGGCCGGCCCCCCGGCACTCGGGACAGGTAATCCTTTTTGTCCCGGGCTTAGCGCCCTCTCCCTTACAAGTTGGACAGCTTTCCCGGCGCATCAGGCGCACAACCTTCTCCACGCCTTGAGCGGCCTCACGTAAAGAGAGTTCCAGCTCTACTCCTAAATGCGAGCCCCGGCGCACGCCACCGCCCCGGCGGCCTCCGCCAAAGCCGAAACCGCCTAAGTCTACGCCGAAACTGCTGAAGATGTCACTAAAGTTGCCGAAGATATCTTCTAAGTCACTGTAATGGGTAAAGTCCGACCAGTCAAAACCGCCGCCCTTAAATGCGCCGCGCAGGCCTTCATGCCCGAACTGGTCATAGGTGCGCTTTTTTTGCTCGTCGCTTAAGACCTCATAGGCCTCGCATATCTCTTTAAACTTTTCCTCGGCCTCTTTATGATTCTCGGGGTTTTTATCCGGGTGATGCTTAAGGGCAAGCCGCCTGTAAGCACGCTTTATCTCATCGGCCGAAGCTCCCTTACTCAAACCCAATATTTCGTAATAGTCACGCTTGGACATACAGTTCTTTCTTTATCCGCGCCTTCTTATTTTGTTTATTATTTTCTCAAACAAATACTTTTTGTCGCAATATGGGAATGTCTCGAAGTAAGTTCCGTTTGTAAACCATGATAACTTTATCTCGGCCTTTTCTCCAAGAGGCGCCAACCTGTCTTTAACAACTTTCAAATATTTATCGAAAACTTCCGGGTAGTCTCCTAAATCATCGACTCCGATGGGAATCTTTTTACCGTCCTTGGTTTCTGCAAAAATAAAATTGTATGTCGTATCCACTATCATGTATTTTTCTTTCACCTTCACGACTGCCACAGTATGGGGAGAGACGCCGTCTTCCTTCCGCAGCATTAGCAGTTTGGCCTCAAAGCCAAGCCAGTGCATCATCGTGGCATAAACATGAGCGCCCTGGTCACAGAAGCCAAAACCTCTTTTGTATATGTTCAAAAAGTTATCGTCTATAACCGGTAAATAAGGGTAGCGTTCGAGCTGCTTAATGTTCTCAAAGACCCAAAAGGCCACCATAGTTGCTTTGTCGAAGTCGCTGTTGATATTTACAGTCAGGTTCGAGCCTATCCTTCGGAACAAAAAATATCCATAAATATAATCATAAACTTCCGGCGCCAGCCATAAAACAAGCACGATACACAAAAGCAAACACACCAGAATTATCACTAATTTCCTGGGCATTTATTCGTCTTTTCTTCGTTAAAAAATTTATTTATTTTTATTTTTGTCTTCGTCCTCGACGGTGTAATCGGCATCGACGATGTCTTCGCCTTTTTTTCCGCCTTCGCCGGGCTCTTTAGCCTTTGGCTCTTCTTTCGGTGTGGGGCCTTGTTTTTGTTTGGCCTGGGCCTCTTTATAGATTTCTTCAGCCAGTTTGTGCGAGGCCTTCATCAGCTCTTCCATTGATGTTTTAATCTTATTGATATCGGTGCCTTTTAGGGCCTCTTTTAATTCGGCGAGCTTCTTCTCGATTTTTTCTTTTTCGTCCTTGCTCACCTTTTGGCCGAACTCCTTGAGGGATTTCTCCGTCGAGTAGGCCAAGGTGTCGGCCTGATTGCGCACCTCTATCTCTTCCTTTTTCTTTTTATCTTCCGTCTCATACTTTGCCGCTTCCTTGACCATCTTCTCAATCTCTTCCTTGGAGAGCTTCTTCGGCGCGGTAATGCGGATAGACTGTTCCTTGCCCGTGCCTAAATCCTTGGCATGAACATGGACGATACCGTTACGGTCGATATCGAATGTTACCTCGATCTGAGGCACGCCTCTGGGGGCAGCGGGTATACCCACTAAGTCAAACCTGCCCAGTTCCACATTATCATTGGCCAGGGAGCGCTCACCCTGCAAAACCCTGATGGTTACCGCGGTCTGATTATCGGCGGCGGTAGAGAAAATCTGGCTCTTTTTGCTGGGGATAGTGGTATTTCGCTCAATAAGACGGGTGCATACTCCGCCTAAGGTCTCGATACCTAAAGAAAGAGGCGTCACATCCAGAAGGGTTACTTCTTTGATGTCGCCCTTGATTATGGCTGACTGGATTGCCGCGCCCATCGCCACGCATTCCATAGGGTCTACGCCGCGCTCGATCTTTTTGCCCACATAGTCCTCAAGGAACTTCTGCACAATAGGCATACGGGTAGGCCCGCCCACCATGATTATCTTATCAATCTGTGCGGGGCTGAGCTTGGCATCACTTATAGCCTGCTCCATAGGCCCGCGGCACTTATCTACAATAGGACCGACCAACTCTTCCAGTTTTGCCCGCGTAATAGACATCGTCAGATGTTTCGGGCCGGAAGAGTCGGCAGTAATAAATGGTAAATTGATATCTGTAGTTAAGGTGCTGGATAATTCAATCTTGGCTTTTTCGGCGGCCTCTCTTAGGCGCTGCATGGCCATCTTATCATTCTTTAAATCCAGACCTGATTCCTTTTTGAACTCACCGGCGATATAATCAAGCAGGACGCCATCCATATCCGTGCCGCCTAAGTGTGTGTCCCCATTGGTGGCCATAACCTCAAAACCGGCTCCGCCTTCTTTATCATGCCACATCTCCATAATGGTTACGTCCAGCGTCCCGCCCCCGAAATCAAAGACCAGTATCTTCTGCTCTTTGCCGGCCTTATCCAGCCCGTAGGCCAGACACGCCGCCGTGGGCTCATTGATGATACGCAATACCTTTAGTCCCGCTATTTCTCCGGCGTCCTTTGTGGCTGTGCGCTGATTATCGTCAAAGTATGCCGGGCAGGTAATTACCGCCTCTTTTACTTCATCACCCAGATAGGCCTGGGCGTCCTCTTTTATCTTCTGCAGGATAAAAGCGGATATCTGCTGGGGCGTAAACTGCTTGCCGTGAACTTCGAACTTAAAGTCCTCACCCATCTTTCGCTTTGCCGCGGTAATGGTCCCGCCAGGATTGATGGCTGCCTGACGCCGGGCGGGCTCACCCACCAGGCGCTGTCCGTCCTTGGTAAAGGCCACATAAGAGGGAAAAGCCTTTCCTCCTCCCACGGTCGTTCCTTCTGCGCTGGGGATAATGCTTGCTCTTCCGCCTTCCATAACTGCGGCTGCGGAGTTAGACGTACCTAAATCGATTCCGATTACCTTTGCCATTTTGTTAACCTCCTGATAATTTATTTTTTCTTGGGTTTTGTGGATACTTTTACTACTGCCGGACGAATAAGCCGCTCGCCCAGGTAATAACCCTTCTGGGCCTCTTCCACGACTGTGTTCTCGGCGTATTTATCCGTCTCGATATGGGCAATGGCCTCCTGACAGGAAGCATCAAAGGGCTTACCCACACAATCTATTTTTTTCACTCCCTCTTTTTCCAGGAGCTGATGAATCTGCTTTAGAATCATCTCTACGCCCTGGTGCAGGGATTTGAAATCGCTCATATTATTGGCGTGCTCGAAGGCGCGCTCAAAATTATCCAGGATATCGATGAGACGCGAGATAAGCTCTTCATTAGCCAATTTCAGAAATTGCGCCTTTTCTTTAAGGGCGCGTTTTTTGAAATTTTCAAACTCCGCATGCAGGCGGAGCAACTTATCCAGATATTCCTGCTTCTCCTTGGAGCACTCGCTAAGCTGCTGATATTCCCTGGCAGTAATGGTTACCTCTGCTTCCATATTTTCCTCTCTTACTCGATGTCGGAAAAACCTGCGCTGAAGGTCCGGGCGATATAATCGACGGTGGAAATGGCCTTTGCATAGGACATCCTCCGCGGCCCGATAATCCCTAAGGCGCCGGTATCGGTATCTTTAATCTTGTAATTGGAAATTACTAAACTGCACTCCCGAATATCTTCATAAGGGTTTTCCCCGCCGATGTGCACCTTCACGCCTTCCCGGGCTAAATCCTCTTTTATGATTTCCAGTAAAGGCTCCTGTCTCTCAAAGGTCCTTAAGATACCCTGTAATTTCCGGGCATCCTGAAATTCCGGCTGCTCCAGGATATAGCTTGTACCTGTAATATAGAGTCTTTCCTTACCCAGGGCAGAAAAGGCAAAGGCGGTATACCTGCTAACATTAGATAAAAGCTGCAACACCCCCGTCAGAAGCTCATCAAAGGCCTCAGGGTTGGAGGGATATCCGCTCTCGATTAACTCCTGCTCGCTCCGGGTGAGTTCCTCTATCTCCAGGAGAGAATTAATATAATAGCGGTATCCGCTATCCGTAGGTACCCTTCCGGCTGAGGTATGCGGCTGCCAGAGAAGGCCCAGATCAACCAGCTCCGCCATTACATTGCGCACGGTGGCCGCACTTATCCGCCACTCAAGGCGCCGGGCAACGGCCTGTGAGCTTACCGGTATGGCGCTCTCAATGTAGAGCTCGACGATGCTTTGCAGGATTTCCTTTCTTCTTGTGTTTAAAGGAGTTACGTTCATTTTTCTCTCCATATTTAGCACTCACACACTAAGAGTGCTAAGGCCCTATTCTAACATAATATTATTCTTTGTCAAATACTTTTTTACACTGAACCCACCGAAGCTTTCTTCAGTGTTCTCAGTGTTACTTATTTCAGTCTCCTCAGTGTTACTTTTTTTGCAAAAGGTTTTCCAGCATGGCCTTGATTCGGTGGGGCAGGCGCACCTGTAAGTAAACCTTATCCCCCCTGTACTCACTCTTAAAGACCTGGCCCTCCCGGTAAACCAGGTCCACCAGGTGCATCTTATCCTGCGGAATAACCAGCTCCGCCTCGGCCATCAGGTCATCCAGGCGCACGCTTAATTGCTCAAGGAGGAGCTCAACATTCGTCCCTTTCAAGGCGGAGATAGGCACGCTGTTTTTAAAGTCCTTGAGGTAACGCTTAATGGAGAAATCGTCCTTAATCAAATCTATTTTATTCAGGGCCACCAGCATCGGCTTGCGGTCGGCCTCCAATTCCCGCAATACCTCATGCACCGCCTCGTTCTGCTCATAGACGCAGGCAGAGCTCGCATCCAGAACATGCAGTAATATATCCGCCTCTTTTACCTCTTCCAGAGTGGCCTTAAAGGCCTCGATAAGGTGATGGGGCAGCCGATGTAAAAATCCGACCGTATCGGAGAATAAGACCTTCTGCTTATGGGGCAGGGTAAACTTACGGGCCACCGAATCCAGGGTGCTGAATAAGGTGTGCCTGACATCCTGATGGGCGCCGGTCAAGCGGTTAATCAGGGTGGACTTTCCGGCATTGGTGTATCCTACGATAGCAACCGTGGCAAAGGCGCCTTCCTTTCTGTGGCGGCGCAGGGACCAGCGGCGCCGGCTTAAGGTGTTCAGCTCTTTTTTCAACCGGCTGATGCGCGTCTTGATTCTTCTTCTGTCTACTTCTAATTTTTTCTCACCGGGCCCTCTTGTTCCGATACCGCCGCCCAGGCGTGATAAAAATATCCCTTTTCCGGTTAAGCGCGGCAGGAGATATTCCAGCTGGGCCAGCTCCACCTGAATCTTTCCTTCCATGCTCCTGGCCCTTTGGGCGAATATATCCAGGATGAGCTGGGTGCGGTCGATGGTCTTGGCTGTGATTATCTCTTCTAAATTTCTCTGCTGAGTGCTGCTTAAATCCTCGCTAAAGATAACCGTGTCAGCCTCAAGCTCCTGGGCTAAATTGGAAATCTCCTCGGCCTTACCCTTTCCGATAAAAAATGAGGCCGTGGGTTTTACCCGGTGACAGGCAATGTCTTTAATTACACCTGCCCCGCTGGAAAGGGTCAGTTCCCTTAGCTCTCTTACCGAATCCTCTATCTTCCAGCTGTTTTCGCCCTCTATGTCTACGGCCACCAAAATGGCCTTTTCTTTTTTATCCCTGCCCGTATCCCACATCTTCATCGGCTTAAACTTAAACCTATTTTATCGGCTATTATCTGCGACTTATCCTCATCACTCAATTCTATCCAGTTAACTCCCTTTTCGTTTTTAAACCAGCTTATCTGGCGCTTGGCGTAATGGCGGGTATTTCTTTTGAGGAGCTCACTGGCCCTGTCCTTAGAATATTCGCCCTTTAAGTATCCGGCAATTTCGCGGTAACCCAAAAGGCCCTCGGCGGTGCGCGATATCTTGTGCTTCATAACCCTCTTTATCTCCGAGGCAAGCCCCTTTCTAAACATCTTATCCACTCTTCTCTCTATGCGCCTATAGAGCTCATCCCTTTTTCGCCTCAGGCCGAATATGCGCAGATCATACTTATCCCTGATGCCGAAGGTCTTCTTCTGTCTTGCGGAGATGGGCTCGCGGGCAAGCTTATATACTTCCAGCGCACGGATAATCCGGCGTAAATCATGGGGGTGGATTTTGCAAGCGGCCTCGGGGTCTTGTTTTTTAAGTTTTCTGTAAAGATAGGCCTTGCCGTATTTTTTGGCTTGTTGTGATAACTTATTACGCAGGGCGCTGTCTCTGCCCGGGCCCTCAAAGAGTCCGTCTATGAGCGCGCGCAGATAAAGGCCGCTTCCGCCGACGATTAAAGGGACTTTTCCTTTTTTGTGAATGTGATTGATTTTTTCTAAGGCAGACTTCTTAAAAAGCGCAACATTATACTCCTGCGAGGGGCTTAAGACATCGATGAGGTGATGGGGAATTCTTCTTGTTTCTGCCTTAGTGGGTTTGGAAGTGGCGATATCTATCCCCTTGTATATCTGCATAGAATCACAGGAGATAATCTCGGCGCCGATTCTTTTGGCTAATTTTAAAGCTATCTCTGTTTTTCCGCTGGCCGTAGGCCCGATTAAACAGATGACCCTTTTCTTCACTGACAAACCTTCGTAGGATAACCTGCGGCCTGAAGCTTTTTTTCCAATCTCTCTGCCTGGGCGCTGCCGTTAAACTTGCCTACCCGCACACGAAAAAGATCGCTGGCGGATTTCTGGTGCACATAGGCTTGGAACCCTTTATCGATTAATTTATCGCGCAGCTTATCGGCGTTATCCTTTTTACTGAAGCAGCCCACCTGCACCGAAAAATAGGGATTGTTGGCCTCCTGCAGGCACAGCCTCTGCTGGGTGAAGGCAATATTTACCAGCTCACTGCGGGCAAAGTTACAGAGAAAGTCTCTATATCCGGCATTGGCCTGTTCGTAATTCCCCTCTAAAAAGTAACTATCGGCGATACTCAATGTGGCATCATCGCAAAACCCGCTGCGCCGGAAGCGCCGCAAAACTAGATCAAAATCTTCTCTGGCCTGGCTATATTTTCCTCCCTTAAGCAGACAAATCCCCCGCAGATAATGGGCCCTGACCGCTACAGCAGAGGTGGGCCGGCCGCCCAAGATTCTCTCGCATTCGCTCGCCGCCTGCTGATAGGCACCCTCCAATATCAAGGCCTCTACATTCTTAATCCTTGATACCTGGGCAAAGACATTCCCGCTCACTAAAATAAAAAATAACAGAATAATACTAATTTTTTTCATCATAAATCTCACCAATTAATGTATGTGTTGTCGCTCTGCCTATTTTTACATTTACCGCCTGAAAAATCAAGTCTTTTTTAGCGGAAAATAAAGTTATTTTATTGCCGCGATTTCTCCCCCGCAGCATATCCTCATTACTGCCAAAACATCTTCCTTTTCCCTCGACCAAGACCTCATTAACAGTATCCACCAGCTCCCTATTTTTAGAAAGAGATATCTCATCCTGCAGTTTAAGAAGTGCCTGATTCCTCTTCTGCTTAATGGAAAGTGAAACATCATCCCGCAACTTAGCAGCAGCTGTCTTAGGCCTGGGTGAATACTTAAAGATAAAGGCCTCATCGAAGCGGATTTTTTCCATGGCCTGATAAGTCCGCAGGAAATCCTTTTCGCTTTCCCCGGGAAAGCCCACAATAATATCTGTGGTTAGGCTGCAATCAGGAATTAAACGGCGCAGGTTATCCACCAGCTTCGAATAATCCTTCAAGGTGTATTTCCTGTTCATTTTAGCCAGTATTTTATCCGAGCCCGCCTGAAGAGGAAGATGCAGATGCTCACAGACCTTGGGTAAATCACGCATCGCCCGGAATAAACTAAGCGAGGCATCCTTGGGATGGCTGGTAACGAAACGGATGCGCTCAATTCCCTTTATCGCATTTAACTTCTCCAATAATCCTGCAAAACCGGTTTTACCCCTTAAGTCCTTGCCATAAGAATTGACGTTTTGCCCCAAAAGGGTAACTTCCTTGCAACCCCGCAAGGCTAATCCCTTCACTTCATCAAGGATATGTTTAAGGGGACGGCTTTTCTCCCGGCCGCGGACATAAGGCACAAGGCAATAGGAGCAGAAATTATCGCAGCCATACATAATAGAGACAAAGGCACGGGAAGCATCCTTCCTAAAAGCCTCATCGCAAATCAGAGGCCTTTGCTTCCTGTTAACTGCTAAAATCTGCCCTCCGTCTTTTTTCACCCTATCCAGTAAATCGGGGATATCATAAATATTCGCCGGTCCGCAGACAAAATCCACATGGGGAAAACGTCGCAAAATCTCATTTTGATAGGCTTGGGCCATACAACCAATCACTCCAATTATTTTCTTTTCAGAATTGTCTTTTTTGTCTATGAACTCTGAACTATGAACTGTGAACTCCCTAAACTTACCCAGGGCCGACCATACCCTCTGCTCTGCATGGCGGCGTACAGAACAGGTGTTAAAGAGAACTATATCGGCCTTATCAGGATCCTCAACGCATGCATACCCCTTCCCCTGCAGCATCCCCAGGATAATCTCACTATCGCGGACGTTCATTTGACAGCCGAAAGTCTTTATGTATACTCTGGAACATTTGGGTGGTACATAACCACACAATTCCGTGTGTGGTATCGTCGTCCGGGACAGCCATTCCCCATGAGGAAGCATGGGGTTCTTTCTCCTGCTTACGCATGTAGCACCTTTTGTCTGCGTATTCTTAGTAACGTCTTTTTTCTCATGCGTAAGCATGGGTTTTAAGAGACCTGGCATTTAAGTTTCCACTTTTGGTTTACTTTTTCCCACACGTGTGGTGCCATAGAGCGATATGTATTGACCACGCTCCAGAATTCCTCTTCAGCCATGTCAAGATACCGCAGGAATTCCTTGAAATATTTTTCCGGGAACTCACTGTCATAACGGCGGACAAGCGCAACAGCCTCATCCCTCAGCAAATGTCCGTCACGGACCTCGTGTGCTGCATCCGAAGTAGCCCTACCAATACCAAATTTTATCAACATCATATAGAAATGAAACGGGTCGGTTAAGTCATCTAAACTGGCGTATTTAGAATATGTCATCTCTGACCTTCGCGGCATTGCTTGAAAATTGTAATGCTCAGCTACATAATAATAATTTTCCTGAGGAACCCAGTTAAAGTACCAACCGTACCAACGAAATTTTATTCCAGCTTTCGCAAATTTTTCTCGTGGCGGAGGTGCATACCACTTAAGGCTGGGGTCATTTATATCCTCTTCGTCTAGATAGCCGTGTTCGCAACCGAATTCTAACAATTTTTTGAAACTGGTATCCTTGTGATAATATCCCTCCCAATCCTCAATAGGATTATAGGGTATGTCCACATTCTTTGTGTCACCGACATATTCGAGCTCCTGGTTTTCACCCAACATAACCAAATCTACACCTTCATCCAATGCGACATGGAACGGATAATATATCTGCCCCCTGCTAAATGCCTCAAAGTGGTCTCCCTGCATTACAAAACAAAGTTTCGCAAGTTTTCTTTGTAGTATCCGGTTAGGTGAACATAAAACGCTGTTTAATCCGGCTAAGATCATATTTTGGAAATTTTGAAAACCAATGTTTGAATATAACAATGGCGACCATGTCACGCAAAGAGGATGCATTCCGTACTCATATTTCAGCTTATGCGCAAGTAACCCCGAATCTTTCCCGCCGCTGCAGGGGACAACGACATCATATCTTCCGTCCTTGCGGCGATGTTGATCGAGCAACTCTTCAAACTGTTTTCTGCGTTTGTCCCAGTCTATATGCCTTCTTTTATATTCAAAATAATTGCATGCGCTGCACACACCCTTTTCGTCTATTATTATCCTCGGCCTCTGATTGGACATGACACATCTCTTGCAAAAAACTATCTCTTCAGGGCGAAGAGGTAACTGCGCATCAAAGGCATTTGCTGCATGTTCAGCGTAGGGTATTTTTTTAGCAGTAATTTTAGGTAAAAAATAGTTATATTTTTCCTTATATCCCGTATCAACACCTTTTCTAATTTTGCTGCTTGCAATATCATTCATGCTTACCCCCTATGCCCACAAATACAAATTGCCTATAAATATCGAGTCCCACCTCTCTACTTCTTTCCGGATGAAATTGGCAACCATAAACGTTATCCTTTTGGATTGCAGAACAGAAGCTTCTCCCGCCATATTCGGTCTCGGCAAGTACCCACTCCGGACTATCTGATATTACAATGTAAGAGTGAACAAAATACATTAAACTCCCGGGTAATACATTTTTCAATATACTATTGTGCCAAAGGCCTTTTTCGGCTTTCTTAGAAACCTCGGCTTTCTGTTGGGGCAATTTTATCTTATTCCAACCGATATGCGGAATTTTAAAAGTTAAAAGTTTTTCTTTATCTATCGGTATTCTTGTCACTCTCCCTTTGATTAAATCCAGACCCTTATATGAACCGTACTCTTCTCCCTCTGTCATTAGAAGCTGCATTCCGAGACAAATACCGAAAATGGGTTTACCCTTTTTGGCGTGTTCTTTAATCGGGGTGATTAACCCTCTTCTCTCTAGATTATTTATTCCAGATTCAAAAGAGCCTACTCCTGGAAGTATGAGTTTGTCGGATGCAGCCACTATCTTAGCATTGTCTGTAACTTGAAAATCCGCATCTATATTTTTTAAGGCAGAGGTGATGTTGAATAAATTGCCGCAGTCATAATCTATCACCGCTACAGACGGCCTATTTTTAAAGGATCTTATAAAAATATTCTTGGATTCCTCTTCTTTTAGGCCGGCACAACTGTGTAATTCGGCCACCCGTGTATCAATTATCCCAGCCTTCTTCATGTGCGATTTCAAGTCAAAGATGGATATAGGCTTTATCCTGCTAGGACGATAATTATCTATTTGGGCATATGTTTTTAAGAACTCTGTGTTTCCCTCTTCGTATTTACATCTGGCCAATCCTTTATCGATTTGACTGTAGTGGAAAAGTGAAGCGGCGGCAACGGCGCTTACATTGGTGCTTTCGATAATCTTTATTATATCGTCTAATTTACCAGCCCCGCCGGAGGCGACAACTGGAATAGGGACCGTATTTGAAATCTTTGATATTAGTTCTACATCGTAACCCTCTCCGGTTCCGTCACGGTCAATAGAAGTCACTAAAATTTCACCGGCTCCCAGTTGATATGCACGATATGCCCACTCGAAAACATCCACTCCTGTCTCTTCTCTGGCATTGTCGGTAAATGCTTCATAATTTCCCTCGAGTTTTTCCTTTGCCTCGATATAGAGCACAATACACTGTGAGCCGAATGTTTCAGCGCCTTCCCTAATAAGATCGGGATTCTGTATGGCCGCTGTATTAATCGCTATCTTATCAGCCCCTGCACGCAAAAGGATGCGGATATCCTCGATACTCCTAATTCCGCCGCCTACAGTTATCGGAATAAACACATCTTTGGCAGTACGCTCGACTATTTCTTTTAAGTTATTTCTACCATATAGAGTTGCGACAATATCCATATAAATAAGTTCGTCTGCCCCTTGTTCGTAATATCTCTTAGCAAAATACTCTGGGGAACCAAGAACCCTTAATCCTTCGAGATGAATACCTTTTACCAAATTCGGTCCTTTTACATCAAGACGAGGTATAATTCGTATGTTGCGCATTAATAGAAATCTCCAAGGCACATTAAGAACTCCCATGCCTTTTCATAATATTGAACTACCGTCTCTGGAAAATTAATAGCCATTAAATATCTATATAAGTACAATAAATCTATTATCTATCTTTCGAGTTTGGCAATTTGATCTTTGATTTTTTGATAGGAAAAATTAGCGAAACAAAATAGGTTAGATGGCAGTATTTACATAGAGATCTATTTGTGCCTTTTTCTGTCCCTGAAATTCCCTCTTAGTCTTTATAAAAATTATTGATAATGCCAGACCTTATTCGCTCATACCGGTCTTTGCCTATAATGTTTTTTAGAATAAAAAACGTTATTGCTTTGAGGGCCAACAACAAATTAGTAATTTTTCTTGCATTGATTATGAATTTCAAATCCCGCAACTTTGTATAATTTCTAATAGCAAATCTATGCAACAAAAATGGGTATTGCCTCTTCTGCATCACTCTGTTATATCCTTCCCGAGAAGTACAAATATATGAATAACCCGAATGCGCAATCAATTCTTTAAACCTCTCATCATATTCTCCTGTCGGTAAAGAAAAACATTTAACCTCTTGACCCAAAATTTTTTCTAAGCATTCCTTTGATTCTCTTAATTCGGACATGATCTCTGCTTCGGAAATTCTAGTAAAAAATGGGTGTGTCATGGAATGGGAATAAATGCCATGACCTCTTTTATGTAGCTGGCGAATCTGATCTTCTGTCATATATCCGGGTTTATTTATCCAGCCTGCAACTATAAAGTAGCTACCTCTAAACCCATATTTTTCCAACAGAGGCGCAATTGTTGTATAGCCGGATTCCTCGCCATCATCAAAGCTCAAAATTAAAGTCCGGGAAGCAAATTTATTATTTTGAATCTGCCTCAGACATTGTTCTAACGGAGGCGTCTGCATTCCTAAACGCTTAAACAGCTCTAAATGATTATTAAATTGTGCTTTTGTGATAATATACTCGCGTTCTTTATTGCTCCTCTGTTCATAAAATTTCTCTCCCGCATCAACGCCATGATACAACAGTATAGTAAATGTATGATTTCCTGATGTCATCTCATCTTTTTTCATGCATAACAAGCTTTTTTAGTTTCTTTTTAGCACAAATATAATCTAAAAGGCCGACATGAGAAAAAAGTCTACTTTTCGAAATTGGTCTTTCCAAAAATGAAATTCCTTCTTCTGAAATCTTCTTAAGAGTTGAGATTATAAAAGGGATACTTCTATACATAATATATTCTGAATGCAGTTTAAAGGTACCTTTTGTTGCATCAAGTTCTATATTTTTTTGAAAAATTATTTTTCCGGTATCAATCCCTTTATCTGCAATGTATATAGTGAAACCCAATTTATTTAGTTCCAGGTTTAAAGCCGTCCAAAAAGGAGCGTAGGTCCCTCTATAATCGGGGAGAATGCCCGGATGGCACCCTATAAAACCCATCTTAGCAACATTTAAAATATCCTCATCTATCATCTCCCTGCTCTGCATGAAAACAATGTCCGGACCTAATTTTTGCAGTAAAGACTTTGCCCTTGCGCAATTTATTGTATCGACTTTAAAAACGGGAATGCTTTTATCTATGTCTATCGCACCTTCAAGATATTCTTGGGGAAAATATTTCTTTGCCAGCTCCGCATCCCACTTTTTTAAGAAAATTCGATAATAAAACTGGAACATCAGTTCATCGCATAACCTGAGCATTCCATATTTTTTAAGCCTGTGTTTCAGAAATCCAACCCTATCCCTAAAAGTAAGGGAATTCTGTAATATTAACGCGTCTATTTTTAATTCTTTCGTTAATTTATTTACCATATAAATAGTGGGTAAGCACCCAAAAGTATAGACTACGATTTTCATGATTAAGCCTTTCTGCTGTAATCATCGGTTATTTGAAGAAATCTTGCCCTCAAAACTGAAATGTTGGACACAATGGACTACCCTGGAATCTATAAATTCTTTCTTTAGTTTCAAAGATTATCACAAAATATAGCCAATATCAAGAACTCTTTGTGAAAATCAGGGGTTTCGCAATTCTACTGCAGCTGGTTGAAATATTTATAGGTATGCAAAGATACCTTTGCGATGAATTCCTTGGAAGGGGCGCTGGTGGCATTAGCATGCTTAGTCAATACGACAATGATAAAATCGCCTTTGGGAGTAAAGACTATACCCGCATCATGGCAAACGCTGTTTTCAAGCCCGGTCTTATGCGCAATGCTTATTTCGGGCGGCAAATACCTGGGGATACGGTCATTCATACGGGTCAGCTTCAGCATGGAGATACATTCATCGGAAATATCCTCACTCCCAAGCTTTCTTAAATATAGCTTATCCAGCAATAAGGACATATCCTGGGCCGTTGTGTAATTTTCAATGCCTCTATCCCGGGATTGATAATCGGCAATCTTTCGAGTGAGGTCTGTATTCTCCAAGCCAAAGTCCCCAAAGGTGCTATTTAAGTAATCGAGGCCTGTTAAGTCGGTTAGTATATTCGCAGCCGTATTATCGCTGTCATAAATCATAAGGCCGATGAGCTTCTCAACGCTAAAGACAGTACCCTCAGGCATATCTTTCAAGAGGCCTGAGCCGGTAAGCTTATCCGATGACTTTAAAGCTATGTTATCGTCAAGCCTGATCCGTCCTTGCTCGGCCGCCAGAAAACATGCTGCCATAAGGGGGATTTTAGCCAGGCTTGCCGAAGGAAATAACTCACTTTTCTCAAATGCCAATTCCCGCCCCGTCTCTAAATCCTTAATAACTATTCCTGCTTTGCCGTTAAACCGGCTTATTTCGGTTTTGACACTTTGCTGTAATTCTTCCCATGCCTCATATGCAATTTGCTCTTTTCTGGCTTTTTGAAATTGCCACTGGCCAAAATATCCTCCAAAGGCAAAAAGGAGAATCAGCGTTATGAAAAGGGGTATCTTCTTTATTTTCATTTTTACTCCCCACCTGGAATATCAATATACCAAAAAATGAGCCAAAAAGCAACTATGGAAATTACCAAAAAAAGCCCTATTTTTGAGGCCTTTTTTTGAGCGATTTTCTATCCTGTTTCTTAAAAAAATACTTAAAATACTTATTGTAAAAGTCTTTATTATGTGTTATATTATATCTACTATAAATGCCCTGACTTTTAAGAAAGGAGGTGAGCATTAAATACACCAACTTTTAAGAAAGGAGGAGAGCATTATGAGACGGAGAATTAAGCTGGTTTTAAGATTAGTGGTAATAGCTCTTTTGTTCAATCTAGCTGTGGCAACAGTTGCACAGAAAGCCGAAGCAGACAGCCAAGAAGCTGCACAGGCCAGGCAAGAGCTTCTGCGTCAACGGAACGAAGCCAGGCGGGAGCTTCTGCGTCAACGGAACGAAGCCAGGCGGGAGCTTCTGCGTCAACGCGAGGAGGCCCGGCAAAAGAAGAGGATCGAAGAGGAACAGGCCAGGCAAGAGCTCAAGAATACCAACAACCAGAACAGGCAGGACCTCCTGAAGAGCAACAAACAGGCCACGCAGGACCTCCTGAAGAGCAACAAACAGGCCACGCAGGACCTCCTGAAGAGCAACAAAGAGGCCAGGCAAGACCTCCTGAGCGAAGAGAAGGAAGCAAGGCAAAACCTCCTGAGCGAAGAGAGGGAAGCAAGGCAAAACCTTCTGAACGAAGAAAGGGAAGCAAGGCAAAAAGCGCTAGGAAAATAATATAATAAAATATAATAATATAATAAGGACGGCAAATCTGCCGTCTTTATTATTTTAAGGGTATCCGGAAGCAAATCCTGGGTAAAAGTTAGGTGACACAATAGTTATCTTTCCTTGAAGCCGGTATTTCACCCCCTGGCTACCCCCCAAGGCATGGGCTTTTTGGCCAATTTAGCCCGCCATTTTAGCCAAAAAATCCCTGTTTTTGAGGATTTTTGAACAATCTTGCCCATAACATATACCTTATCGCCATATTCTAATAGATTTCTTCAAAATATACCCCATTCTATCCCTAAATCAGCTACCTCCCCCCTATTGAAAAAGCCCTTTTTATGTGATACACTTTAATGGTATGGGATAGGAGGTGTAAATCCCCCCTGCCAAGCAAGTAATTAGTCAAACCAAGCACTTTTAAGCCTAAAAAATAACAATATTATTAATATATTTATCATAATATACATCATAAGGGAGGAGATGAGAACACCATGAAACGGCATATTGAGGTAGTATTAAGGCTAGTATTAGTAGTCCTCTTCCTAAACCTTGCTATGCCAACAGTTACGCAGGCCCTTCAGGAAGCTGCGGTAGGTCAAACCAAAGAGGCCCAGGCACGGGCAAGGCTTCTGCGTAAACAGGCGCGGGACAGGCAAAGGCTTCTGCGCAAAAACGCACAGGACAGGACAAAGGTTCTGCGTAAACAGGCACGGGAGAGGCAAAGGCTCCTGGAAAAGAATGCGAAGACAAGGGCAAAGGTCCTGAGTAAACAGGCCCAGGACAGAAAGCAGGGCCTTCACAAGGCTGCGATAGACAGAAAAAAGGGTGCGAAGACAAGGGCAAAGGTCCTGAGTAAACAGGCCAAAGACCGGGAAAAACTCCTGAGTAAACAGGCCAAAGACAGGACGAAGGTCTTGAAGAAGAGCGCGAAGACCCGAGAAAAGGCTCTGCGTGAAAATGTCCGTGACAGAAAGAAGGGCCTTCGCAAAGCTGCGATAGAGAGGCGAAAAGCTGCGAAGACCAGAGCAGAGGTCCTGGAACAAGAGGCGCAGGCCAGGGTAGCCCTTCTGGATCAGTATGCGCAGGACAGAGTTGACCTTCTCAGTGAACAGGCCGCGGCAAGAGTTGAACTTCTGGAGCAGCAGGCCCAGGACAGAGCAGATCTCATAGAGCAAAATACGCAGGATAGGATAGAGTTTCTGCGTGACAAGGTAGAGCAGGATGCTATAGCAAGAGCAGCACTTCTAGATCAACAGGCCCAGGACAGATTGGCTCTTCTGGACCAGTATGCGCAGGACAGGATAGATCTTCTGGAGCAACAGGCACAGGATAGAGTAGATCTCCTGAAGAAAGAGGGTCAGGATAGAGTAGATCTCCTGGCGCAATATGCGCAGGATAGAGTAGACCTTCTAGATCAGTATGCGCAGGATAGGATAGAGTTTCTGCGTGAACAGGCTGAAGCCAGAGTTGAATTTCTGGAGCAGCAGGCGCAGGACAGGGTAGCTCTTCTGGACCAGTATGCGCAAGATAGAGTAGATCTTCTGAGTAAAGAGGCGCAGGATAGGCTAGACCTCCTGAACCAAGAGGCACAGGCCAGAGTAGAACTCTTGAGCAAACAGACGCAGGATAGAATAGACCTTATGTACAAGCAAACGCAGGACAGGATAGACCAAACAGAGATTATGCGTCAAGAGGCTGAAGCCAGAGTTGAACTTCTGGAGCAGAATGCGCAGGATAGACAAGATCTTCTGGACCAAGAGGCTCAAGCCAGAGTAGAGCTTCTGCAGCAAGAGGAGCAGGATAGAATAGACCTTCTGGCGCAAGAGGGAGAAGATAGAATAGACCTTCTGGCGCAAGAGGGAGAAGATAGGCAAGCCCTTCTGGATCAACAGGCGCAGGACAGAATAGATCTTCTGGAGCAGCAGGCGCAGGACAGAATAGATCTTCTGCGTGAACAGAGGGAAGCAAGAGAAAATCAGTAAATAATAAGATCCGAGGAAAGGATTATACAATAAGGACGGCGGGTATGCCGTCCTTATTATTTTACCGACACTACTCTCCTGTCGAGCGGTATTTTCGCAATATTTTATTTATTGTTTCAGCCGGCGTCTCATTGTCCTTAAGTCCTACGAATGAGATCTCTGCGCGCTGTCCTCCGAATGCCGGAGCCATCATGCTTGCCGTGCCGGGAGTGAAAATATTAACACTGGAAATGCCAAGCACTCTTTCAACAATGTTCTGGCTTGCCTCGACATCCGTAATTTTGTGATACGGCACAGAGCGCTCAATCCTGCGGATTATTCCGCCATGAAAAACGCAGCGCTGATTTGTAATATAGTAAACATAAGTCTTTCTTAGAAAGCGGCAATAAATAATCCCTATGATTAAAAAGACCAGGGCAACAATAAGCGCCATAATACCACCCACCGCAAGCGGCCAGGCTGACCCTGATGATCTTGTCACTGCAAAAACGATGCCGCCAAAAAACCCAAAACACCAAAATACTAGAAATGCCCCTAAAAAAGCAGCGCCCAGGCACTTAGTAAAAAACCAGATTACCAAAATCTTCGAATCGGGCCGCAGCTCATGAATCACCTTTTCGCCTCTTTGTAATTTCATCTTACCTCTCTTTTTTACTCGGAAAAATCCGGAGACGCAACAGCTATTTCTTCTTCGAAATTAGCATTGCGTCCCCGATATTGTCCTAAAAACCTTCCTTGTTCTTAACAGCTATTCCTATAGCGGTTGCCGGGCTATTGGGAGGATTATATTTTTGATTCTGACTAACAAAGCTGAACTTTTCTCCTCCTTTTTCCATCTTTCCGGAAGCGGTGCTGTCCCAGAAAGTTATATATATGTCCTTTCCGACCAATGCTCCGTAGAAATTCGTATAGGGATAATCTTCCGGCGTCACATAGCCTCTGAACAGATTCCCCTGCTGATCGGTAATATACATCGTAACTTCTTCTGTAGTGTAACCTTCCATCGAAACATTATTCATTTTTACGGTCCAGGTTCCTGTGAGGTCTGTAGATTTAGTATCACCCTTTGCCTTGAAATTATCTAAATTTGCCTCTCCTTCGACAAGCAAGGCCCCGCCGTCGGCATACCCCCCTATATAAATGCGGAAGGCGCCCAGATTCAACAAGCTGAAATTATCGTATGTATAACTGATTACCTGGTGCTTGCGGGTAAATTTCTTATTGTTGAAAACAGCGAAAGTAATACTATCTCTCTTCGCGTCATACTCAATGCTGAAGTATCCGGCAGTAATGCCTCTGGGATACCACTGATCCGGCACCACATCCTGGCCGGAAGCATCCTCGATTGCGATTTTAAAATAGTCGCCGTTATAGTTTGGATAGTCGCACCTGGTTGCCCTGATTCCTGCATGCAAGCCAATGCTGCCGTCCGGGTCAATGCCGACTATCCCCATCGAAACTGCGCTGTCTCCCCCGCCTGTATAATTATAGTTAAACTTCGCGCTGATACGGAAATTCTTGTTTAAATTATATGCCCATTTCGATATATAATCCTTCGAGCTGTTTTCATAGGCGCCTGTTGAGGTAAGATTTAAGACTCCGGAGCTTTCATATAAATTTGTGAGATCTCCCCCTTCCGAGATAAGGCTCCATAAAGACGCATCCATCACCTCATCATCAAAATTATCCGCATACATCGCCGCATTCGCATCAACCGAAACGCACAAAAGCCCTGCAAAGACTAAAACAACGGTCAAGAACTTCACATATCCCTCCTTTCTCTTTAATCGATTAATTACTAAAAACATTATAATTATTTGACCGCAATTGTCAAGAGATACAAGAAATACTTTTAAAAATAACTCCTAGATAATCTTAATCCACTTGCCCTTTTTCTTCTTTAAGGCAGTCTCATAAATCAGGTTGGCAACGGCTACATCCTGAATGGCTAAACCGGTAGAATCAAAAACCGTGATTTCGCCCCTATCCTCTCTTCCCTTTTTCCTTTTGCTGATGATCTCTCCGATATCGGCATAGATATCCTTTCTGGATATCAACCTTTTCTTAAGAGGCACATTTATCTCTCCGCTGTGCGAGGCCTGCTCCCAGGAATCCACAACAACTTTTGCCTTTTTTAAAATAGACGGCTCAAGCTCCTGTTTTCCTTTGGCGTCTGCGCCAATGGCGTTTATATGCGCGCCTTTTTTAAGCCATTTTAATTTTACAAGAGGCTTCTTTGAAGGCGTGGTAGTGATAATAATATCACTCCCCCGGACACAATCCTTAACGCTTTCCATTGGCAATAATTCAAGGTTCAGATGGCGCGTGTCTCTGATAAAGTCCTTAACGAATACTTCCTTATGCCCCCAGACCCTGACCTCTTTTATATCAAAAAGCCCCTGCAGGGCTTCAAGCTGCATCTTTGCCTGCGCGCCGCAGCCTACTAATCCTATTATTTTTGAGTCCTTCCTGGCCAGATACCTGGCAGCCACGGCCCCGGCAGCGCCTGTGCGCAGATTGGTGGCGTATGTGCCGTCCATAACACACAAAGGAAGCGCATTTTTGGGGTTGCTTAAGATAATCACGGCCATAACAGCAGGCAGGCCAAAGATTTTATTGCGCGGATGAACGTTAACCCATTTCAGCGCACACCTGTCCAATCTCTCTATATAAGCCGGCATAGCCCGAAAATCCCCCTGGTATTTATCCAGATGAAGATAAATCTTGGGCGGCATCTGGACTTTCCCTAAGCCATACTCCCTGAAGGCATATTCCACCGCCTTGATGCATTCCTTTATCCGCACCAGCTTCTCTATAGTCTTTCTATCCAGAATTAATGTCTTCATCTCTCAACCATAAAGACTTTATTTCTTGTCTTTTTGCCCTTAAGAAGGGCTATTTTGGATTTAGCCACGCCGAAATATTCGGCTAATACCTCTACCACCGCCTGATTGGCTTTGCCCTCTAAGGCCTTGGCCTTTACCCAAACCGTATAATCGCCAGGGCCGATCTTCCGGACCATATCCTGCTTTGCCTGAGGTTTAACTTTAACTGAAATCTTCAAGGGTCTTCTCAAACATCCGGTAGGCTTTATCATCATAAAGGCAAAATATCACTTCCTGAGGAAGGTCGCTCTTACTTAAGAACTCATCGGTAGTTTTAAGCATAATCCGGGCGCATCTGTCCAGGGGATAACCAAAGATGCCCGTAGATATAGCCGGGAATGCTATTGATTTCAAGCGCCTCTTTTGCGCTATCTTCAGGCTGTTCAACGTAGCGTTTAAAAGTTTATTATCTTCTTCGCCCTCCCCCATCCTCGGCCCTACGGCATGGATAACATATTTTGCTTTTAATTTTCCCCCGCCGGTTATAGCCGCCTCACCCACAGGGGTAAAGCCGATTTTATCGCATTCATCCTGTATGGAGCGGCCCCCTTTGCGCAAGATGGCCCCGGCCACACCGCCGCCCATCTGTAAATACGCATTAGCGGCATTTACAATAGCATCCACCGAAAGCCCGGTAATATCACCTTTAACTAACTTTATCCTTTGCATCTGCTTGCGCGCTAATCCAGCTCATTATAAGCGATACAATAAAATCTATATTATCCCCATTCAGCTTGCGCCCACTGGGTATTTTATGCCACTCCTTAAGGCAGCCTCTGCAACAGGTAGCTGTAGCATGTTGAGCCTTAAATACAGGGTGTTTTCTAAGCGGCGTCTGCCGCCCGTCATTTTTGGGATTCTTAGGGGCGAGCCTCTCTATAATAAACTCTCTGGCATGAGACTTTATTTCCCCCAAGCCCTTTTTATTTATGTATTCGATATCCTTATCGTTTAATTTAAAGCTCGACCTGAACCTTGATTTGGCCAGGCGCTTCAATATCTTATCGACTGCCATAGGCATTTTTCTTTAGCTGACCCTTATTTTGGAACCCGGCTTTACCCTGCGCAACGA
This sequence comes from Candidatus Omnitrophota bacterium, assembly GCA_020341815.1. Taxonomy (GTDB): domain Bacteria; phylum Omnitrophota; class Gorgyraeia; order JAFGHF01; family JAFGHF01. The sequence continues at coordinate 1,385,909 of CP070837.1, read as the reverse complement.
TTCGGGATTAAGTCGCGCCTTTCCCACAATAACGACTTCACTTGCCGGAGCAGGCTTTTCACCACTGCTGGCAGGGGTCCTGCCGAAAAATATACACAGGCATTTTCCTTCCGGCCAATATGCGATATCCCCTACATCGACATCCAGAGTCCCGCCGGAAGCAGAGGCCGCAATACCCGTATCAAAATATATTTCGTCTCCCCAGGTTTCGGCTCTTGATTCTATAGGTAAGGATGATGAGATTTTCCTGGAGGTGGGGTTATCAAGGGGCTCTACTTTTAACTCAATCTTTCCGCCTGCGCTTTCGATTATAATATTTTTCATGTTTTGAAGCGGTATTTATCCGGGAATTAAGTAAGCTATCCCCGGAATTTTTCCCGTCCTTATTATTTTAAGGAATTCGAAAAATTGGGAATTGAAATAGAAATATCCTTTCTTCCTCCAAGCAAGAAAGGATCAAAGCCTTTATCTACAAAGTATACCCAAGCCGTAGAAGTGGTGCTGAGTATAGGGTTAGCCCACCAACCAAAGGGTATATAATACCGTTTATTAGCATAATAGTAGGCGGTCTCTTTGCTGTTAATTTTCAATTTCAGTTCATCGATACCCTCCCTCATAGTACGAGCATCCCTGGCAGCTTCCTCCCCCCGACTATCCTTGTAATAATCGGCTAAGGCATGAGCAGCAAAAATGGCGCCTGCCGTCCACTCTACACTTAAGATATCTTTTTCATCGCTATAACCTACCCCTCTTAAAACACCGTTTACATCATAATAGCCGGCACGTCTCTTGGTATTCTTCCATATTTTATAGGCCAAGCCTTCTTCATTAAACCATTCATCTATTGTCTTAGGGGTCAATACCATAATACCCCATGTTTGACAATCAACCGCAAAGGTTAGGTTAGGGCTAAAGTTATTATTTTTGAATTTTCCCCCTTGATAGAAGATATTATTACTTTTGTCAAAAGCATATTCTATGAAATAGCTCCTCAGGCCCTGCATCATTCTATCATATCTAGAGTCATTAGTAACTTTATGCATCATCTTCAAGGCGGCATAGGCCGAAAGGTCATTTTCGGTAGAGATCTCATCGGGGTCCTTGCCGTCAGTACCTTCCGGCGCATGCAAAATAGCTCCCATATCTATCTGCAGAGCCTCCATTGCCGGAATAATGCTTTCTGCCAATTTGAACTCGTCTTTGTCTAAGGGAACCTCTCCATTATATTTCTTATAGGCAGTTTGTAATGCACCTATAATAACCCAGGCATTTTCCCCTGTAATCGGCTTCCAGTCGGCCCAAACAATAAGGTCACGATCATAATCTGGCCCGGGATATCCCTTAATATGGGTCTTACCATCTAACGGGTCAGGCTGCTGCCAGTTAGGGGAAATAAGCCTGAAGAAATAGGCATTTTGCTCAGGCAATCTTTTACCCCTATAGATAAATTCTTTGTAGCCGCGTATGATTTCCAGCTCAGACCAGCTGCCACTGTTAAGAACCTCGGTAAACTTATCGGCGGCAGCTAAATTATCTTTTCCGCCTTCCACAGCTAAAGCTATCTGCCAGGTAGCGCCATCGTAAGTACTGATGCTATTATTAATAATAATCCTTTCGATAACCCCTTCCACCGTATCAGGCTCGCCAATTGCACTCCAATCTTTCGGGACTTCAAAACTGCGGGGCATACCATCTGCAAAAACATTGGTCTTCAGCCACTGAATCATAGTATCAGTATCGGTATCAGTATCGGTGTCAGTGTCAGTGTCAGTGTCAGTGTCAGTGTCATCAGCGTTTGTGCCACCGTTGCCGTTATCACTCGCGCCGACATTTATGCGAAAGATCTTCTTAAAAATAGTACCTATGATGTCCGTAAAGAAACTCTGTATAGCTAATAACACTCTCATATACCAAGGCTTATTTTCCATAGTCACTTCCTTTCCCGGGTTCCGGTTCTTAATCTTTATACTCGGGGAAATAGTCAGCGATATTTTTGCCGTTGTAATAAATATCCGCTACTAACCTTCCCCATTCATCAATAACTTTAGCGCTTTTCATATCTATCGTTTTCCCTAAGATAAGATTCTTTAGCTTTTGCTTCGCCTGCTCGTATCCCGGCTCCTCTCTCTCAGGGGTATTATACCCCGTAGGGCGAATAATATCACCTCTTTTTTCGTTCCATTTCCAGCCATTTTTAACCTTAAAAGTGTCGCCGTCAACAATTTCATTTACAATGAACTCGGTCATTTCCTCCTTGCCTTTTATACTAGATACAGAATTGTGTCCCTGGAATTATTACCAGATGCCCGGGATTAAACGATACCTGGTCTTTTGGGTATATTCCCAATAACCTCTCAACTGGCGCAATAATAATTTTTCCTCATCGAGGATTCGGAGCACCAGAAAAATTGTCAAGAAAGGAATAAGTAACAGCGCCCAGTAAGAGCCCAGAGCAAGCGGCGTAAAAACATACATGACTAATGCCCCCAGATACATAGGATGGCGCACCAGCGCATACAGGCCGGTAGTAACCACCTTCTGCTCCGGCATTACCTCAACAATGCGCGAGGCATAGGGATTCTCTTTAAACACCCATAAACATAATATATATCCGGCTAAAACCAATATTTCTGCCGGCACCACCACTGCCGGCGCCACCTTCGACCAATGATAACGCTGATCCAGGCCCGGAATCACAAGAAACAACCCAAAGATCAAATAGGCCCATTTGATGAGCCTATCCTGAAGCACCAGCTTTTCCTTCAATCTCAACCTGCGCTCCAATAACACAGGATCATATTTAAGTAAATACCCGATGGCAAATAGCATAGGCACAAATAGAATCGCCATATACACCCAGGCCTGCCAATAAAACACGGTTCCCGCAGGCAAAAACAAAAGCAGCCCCATCATCAAAAACGACACGACAGTCCATATCAATGTCTTTTTCTTTAATTCGGAGGGATTCATATTTCAATTATACCTCTAAAACAAAACGGCCTCAAGTGTTATCTTGAGGCCGGACAAACGGTTGCTGTGCCTATATCCACCTGTCAAGTTCTTCCTTAAATTTATCCACTAAATTATTGGGGCGATAATCCAGACAATCGTGCCAGCGTTTTTTGGCGCTTTCGTGAATATCCTTAAACTCTGCAGTAATTGTGCGCACAATCCGTCCGCAGACTATTCGGTCAAACGGCGACATTGTTATCTTAAACGGTATGGCGTGATTGGGATTAAGCGGCGGCTGGACGTATCCGGCGTCAAAGGAAAGTCCGAGATTGCAAATCTTTATCTGCTCAATCATCCATTGTAAAGTTATATCGGAAAGACCGGCTTTATCCTTGTTTCCGCCTACTGCGCCATGGTCGCCGGGAAACCAAACCTCTTCAATATCCTGTTCGACGGCACCCTCGCTTCTATGCATAGGCGTAACGTTAAATGCGTTACGCGGTTCATCAATCGATACAGCGTGTAATGCATGACTGATCTTGCGATTAAGATTTGTATCGTGGAATTGGTATTTTTTATTGATGCGTCTGCTAAAAAGCAAGTGGCTTGGAATACCCAAAGCTCCGACAGTATCCCAACATCCTAAAAGAGTGATAGCAATATTCTCGCCATAGGCCAGCCTAAAATTCCGCGCCTTCTCACTGCTTGGTTTTACGGCGGGATCACGATACAACTGATATGCCTCGTGTATCCTGCGAATATGTTGGCGCTGAGGTAAGCCGGAACAGTAAATAAGGCCGGCAAGCGAGCGGACTGTATAGGCGCCGCGGCTGAAGCCAAAAAGATACACCTCGTCACCGGGCTCATAATTCAAGATTAGAAACCGGTAACAATCAAGAATATTCGTATCGATACCTTTCCCCAACGCCCCGCCAGCGAGCTTATCATACCATCCGGCTGTGCCAATGCCCGCGTCATAAAACGCAATTTGGGCAACGCCATCGCGGTCTTTATTTTTCATGGCTTGCATTAATTTAACAACATTAGTGGGGTAATCTGTTTTTAAGTCCTGCCAAGTCCCATCGCAAAATACCGCTAATCGCTTCATCGGGAATTCCCTCCTTTCCTAATCTACCATCTCCATGCCCCACCCACATACACACTAACTTCTTCTTTATCCCTAAGCAGCTTAAGGAAGGCTTCACCATCGCCTTTAATAAGCCTTCTGGATAGCTTAAGCTCCATCCCTAAGTCTTTATGGAATATATTCTTAAGCTTAAATTCAATCTTATCCTGTTTTGTTAATCTGGCCTCAGCCCCAAAGATTATGGCTTGAGGCTTTCCTTTCTCATACTCTATTTCAAATAACAGGCCGGTATTTTTCTTTATCTTCCATTTACCAAATAGGATTACGATGCGCCTAACAGGAGTTACCCCTATACCTATCTCATATTTTATATAACCTTTATCCAGGCGGCCTAAGCCTGTCTTAAAATCAAATCCTGACTTATTATCCAGGCTTAAGTTATAAGATAGCCTGTTTCGTCTAACTATATCCCAATAGCCTTTAAAGGTTATAGTCTTATCTAATGTCTTTTTTCGTGTGAGTTGGGCTTTTTTATAGTGGTATATTATCCTATGATGCTTATTAATCTCCCAGATACCCTCAAAAATTAAGGTATCGTGCCTTCCCTGGCCCCTCTTAACCCTGAATATAAGCCTATTGTGCTCATCTGCCTGCCAGATGCCCTGCAGTTTCAAAAGATATGTTGAGGCAAGATCCTTTTCTGACCTTGTTGTAACGGCAAAAAGTAATGAGCTTGCCTCTGCAGCTATTACTTCACCCTGCAGGGTAAGCTCATCTCCTATCCTCTGCCTGCGCCATTTATCAAGTGTGAGCACCAAATCATGATTCTTGGTCAAGGCCCATTTACCCCTTAACTTTACCTGATGAGGCGTTTTTTCTTCTGGCCCAAGGCCATACATCGGGCCTTTGATATGATATATTAAGGTATTACCCGGCCCAATCTTAAATCTTCCATCAAAAACCCTGCGAAACCGCCCCAGAGGCAGTTTTTTATCGGTTCCTGAAACAACTAATCTATTATGCGGATCTACTTCGTATCTTAGCTTTGGCAAATAATGGCCCTTTTATGTATGAAATCGGGAATTAAGTGTTGTGTCCCCGGGATTCGGAGCGACGGGGCCTCTTTCGTCTTCTTTGCTTATGTCTTCTCCTGCCGTGAAACTGACGAGACTGCGAGCCCTTTGAAGAATGCTGAGTAAATCTTTCCCGGGGAAACTCGGGGTGCTCGGCTATAGGCAAAGCGGTTTTGATAAGTCTTTCTATATTGCGGACATCGCCGCCTTGCTCAGGCGTGGCGAAAGAGATGGCCCGCCCTTTGTGGCCGGCGCGTCCTGTGCGCCCGATGCGATGCACGTAATTTTCTGTATCATCGGGGATATCATAGTTAAGAACAAGCTCTATACCGATAACATCTATACCCCTGGCCGCTATATCGGTAGCAACAAGCACTCTATATCTGCCGGACTTAAAACCCTCAAGCGCTTGTTTGCGCTGGTTAAGCGAGCGATTGGAATGTATCTCAGCGGCACTATGGCCTGCCTCTCTGATAAATCTGGCAATCCTTCCAGCGCCCATCTTCGTCCGGGAAAAGACAAGCACCGCTCCGTGATACCCCTGGAGCAATTTCAATAAGAGCCGTTTCTTTGCGTTCTTTTTAACAATAAATAATTCCTGAATTACGCCTTCGGCGGCAGTTCCGGATGGCGCGACTTCGACATGAACAGGAAGCTTCATATAGGCGGCTGCTATTTTCACAACTTCCCCGGAGATTGTCGCCGAAAAGAGCATCGTCTGTTTATTTTTCGGAACAACCTTGAGGATGCGTTCTATCTGCGGCATAAACCCCATGTCAAACATACGATCGGCCTCATCAAGCACTAAAACATTTGTGTCCGCTAAAAAGACTGTGCGCCGGCCTATGTGATCGACAAGCCGTCCGGGTGTCGCTATTATAACGCGGGGGTTCTTTCTCAATGCCGCCAGCTGCATATGCATAGACGCTCCCCCTATAATAACAACCGTCTTTATGCCGAATGACGGGGCTATTTTTTCAAACGTCTCGTTAATCTGGACAGCAAGCTCCCTGGTAGGCGCAAGAATTAAAGCGCGTCCTTTTTTTCTCTGGGAAAGGCGCTGGATAATGGGGATAGCAAAAGCAAGCGTTTTACCGGTTCCGGTCTGAGCGATACCGATAACATCCTTTCCTTCTATTCCGATAGGAATAGCCTTGTGTTGAATGGTCGTAGGATGAGTAAACCGCATCCGGTCCAATATTTCAAGTATCCTGGGAGCGATGCCCAGACCGTCAAATGAAATGTTCGTCTGCTGTGGTGATTGTAACATTATACCTCCTGTTTTCAATTACCACCTCGTAGGTGTAAGTAAAGCATAATCCCTGAAACAACTAATCTATCGGGAATTAAGTGAGCTGTCCCTGGAATTCCCGCGAATTATGCCCGGAATTCTTAGGGATTCTTAGGGATTGGGTGGAAAGTTGGAAGTTCTATTAAAACAACTATTCTAGCTTATCTGAATAGGATTCTTTATCTAAATCTATCTCAGCCTTTCCAGCTTTTAACGTCTTTTTACTTAGCCAAACAAATCCTTTATCAGGTGTTATTACTGCAACATCAACAGAACCACCAACACCTGGCATGGCTCCAAGGTCGGCTAGAATGCCATCCGAGAACCGTTGAATAGCTGAAGTAGTCTGAATCATCAGAACACAGAAATCAACAGCATCCTGAAGAGCCATTGTGCCCCATTGAATGTTATATTGTAAGTTTCTTAGTTGTTTATTTATCTCTTCTATATTATATTTTTGAATTGCTTCATTAACAAACTTAATATTTCTTACCCTACTATCACAACCCAAAATAATCCGTATCACTACATCGCTTTGCCCAATCCAAGAAGCACCATATTCTTTGCCTCTTTCTCTGCTATCTCTTTTCTTTTGAATTTCTCCTGGAATATAACAAATATGGACCTCGTGAGAACCATTTTTATTATATCCTGCAACTAAAAGAATTATCATATCTACTCCACCTACACCATCTTTTACATTACCTTGAGGATCTTTGAAACGGAATTTAACTCTATATTGTTCTTTTTTAATTTCTAGGACTTCGCAGCCTTGTTTTTGAAGATCACCCTTAATCTTTTCTGGTATTTTATCTAATTGTTCTTCCCATCTATATTTTTCGTTAAAAAGAAAATGTAATTTTTCAGCTATATCTTTGACATCTAATTTTTCTACTTCAGTTTCCCGTTTAAATTCTTCAATAAACTTACTTATATTTTTAGGTACTCCATTTTCAGGCAAAAATGCTAACCCAGTTACGGCAACTCCAACTCTTTTGTTTAGCTGAAAAAGCTTAGAAGCATTATCACTTCCTATTCGGGCCATTCCTTTACGATTACGATAAGATTGTCTACTATCAGTTGCTAAAACAATTCCTTCTGGCGTTGTTGTATTTATTGCTAATGACATAGTGCTATCTCCATTTCTCAAAGTTTTTTAGCTTTTATTTTTATATAAATTAGTTAGAATGCTTATTTTAACAAGCCAGATATCGTTGTGTCGTTTTTGATCCTTTTAATAACTTTACCAACAACACTCTTGTCTGTTATAGTTGTATCTTGGTGTAGCAACTCTTGTAATCGATTTAAAATCTGTTCTTTTTTAGTAGGGATTCTAATAGTCTGTACCAATTTTTGCAATTCCGTTTCTCTCATTCTTTCAATTTGCTCAGAAGTATATTTTGAACGAACCTGTCTCAAAAATTCTTTTATATTATCTATCCAAAGGCAGTTTGCATTTAAAATCTCTTGTATCATTTTATTAAATTGACCTTCATCCCTGTAGTCCGGAACCCAATCATCAGTACCTACCCTCGAATATATATTTCCAACAAGCCATCCCAGTTTGGCCTTAAAATTATCATCGAGCTCCAGCTTTTTGGCTTTTAGACAATTTTCATAATGTAGGCTTGCTTTAAGTGCGATTGACAATCTCAAAAAAGCTACACAAGATTCAGGAAAGCCCATAGTTGCATCTTCGTGTAGATAAAAATAGTCTGGTTCATTGTTATTTAATAACCGAGTAATAAAATTATTTAACAGGTTTTGTTTTGAACGGGCAACAAATTTTCCTTTTATTTCAATAATATCTTTTTGGTATTTTCTTATTTGTCTTGCAATTAAAAGCTCTAGAGGACGAATAGCAGCCAGTGTAATGTATTGAGCAATGCAACGATCGCCTTTTCTACGAACTAAATCGCAGGATTGCGTTAATACAATAAAATAGAGGTAATCTTCTTTGAGATAATGAGGGTGGACTTTTTCCAGAACTCTTTTTATGTCTTCTGTCTTTGCGAGTATGTCACCTTGGGATAATTGTGTGGTAGGTCTTTTATATGTGAAATGTGGCATTTATATCTTTTTCTTCAGTATTCAAATCATATAGTAATCTGCGCTTTTCTATATTATCAAAATTAAGTTCAAGATTAATACTAAGCGGGGTGTCTTTTGTCCAATAGGCAGTCCGAAATTCTATAGCATCAAATCGTGTTATACTTAAATCATTACTAGTTTGTATATCTTTTTTTTCTTCTGTCAAAGATTTTACTGTATATTCTTCAACATCCCCTATGCTTGCTTGAATTGGAAAAGAACTTGAATATAGATATAGATTTGAAGTTCCTACCATATTCATACTACCCCCCTTTTCTTTTGCTCTATATCATCGTAGCTAAGACCGTATACCTCCTGCAAGAGTTTCTCTGCAGCATTTTTGTTTTTGACTATATTATCTTTTAATTTTTCTTTTGCTTCCACAGCATTTTTTACATCATAGTGAAAATTAAAATCAAATAATACCTCATTACCTTTTAATGTTAATCTTAAATTTAAATTATTTTCATCATAAACAGTACGCCTTATAATACATGTTTGCTTGAGTTCGCAGTTAAATTCTCCCAACTTAGCATTGTCTATTACATTAAACACTTTGTATAACTCTGTGTTGTCTTTTTCAGAAAACCCAAAATTTATACCAAATGCCCTCATCGGAGTATGTGGTAACATTTCGAACAATTTATTTGTGAGCTTTCCAACTTCTGAAAGACATTCATCATCTAGCTTCAATGGGACAAAAATTACTTTGTCTTCTGCGGGAAGCAGTCTTATATTTTTTTCTAAAGAGGTATATCTTAGAGGAAAGTCTAAATTCAAAGGAAATTCGACTTGCAATTCTGGCTCTTCAAAAATATTTTTTGCTGCCCATTGTGGAGAAAGAATATATTTATTCCATTTTCCAACTAATATCAAGTTCCAAAAATCCTTATGTTTTTCCATATATTTGCCTCCACAATATCACCATTTACTGAGAATGTTAACTTTCTTGTTATCCTTAGACAAATTTTAAAGATATATACCATTTCTCAAATTGTTCGGGAAAGTGTCCTATTTTCAAAGTAGAAACTGCTATCATATCTTTATCATTTATCTCATCTATTTTATATACCCCTACAAGGGTATTAATTTCGTGGGGGGATTCGAACCCCCAACTAGCGTCTTAGCAGGACGCCGCTCTATCCACTTGAGCTACACGCCCATGATCCCACCCCACATATTTTCCTCATGGAGAAGGATATATATAAAGGACCTACTTTACTGGTCCCTTGGCGGGCAAAACTAAATAGGTGCAACACTTCACGCACCAAAAGAAATACCCCTTTTTAAACCGAAAAGTGCCTCTCTCATTATACCTCTAAAAACAAACAATCTCAAGATAAATTTTGAGGCCTAGTACGTATATTTAACCTACCATCTCCACTCCCCACCCACAATAACTCCAAAAATCTAGGGACACAATACTTATTTATCCGAAAAGTCGAAAATTAAGTGTTTTACTTACACCTACGCGGTGTAGGTGTAAGTAGGGTATATTCCTGAAACAACTAATCTATCGAGAATTAAGTGAGCTGTCCCCGGGATTAATTTGCTGGCTCATCATTTGGATCCTGCTCAACCAATTCGCCTCTGAAAGCTTTGGCGAGAATTGATTGGGACAGGTTACCAATATGGCTTTTAGCCTTCGCATAACGAGTAAGGATTCGGTCTGCTATTTTAAACATACACTGAACCCGATTAATAATCTCTTTTTGCTCCTCTACCGGAGGTAAAGGGACATAGACATCGCTTAAAATCTTTATATTTATATTCTTTTGAGCAGTCGCAGGAGCGAAAGTTGCGAGATCAGATTTAGTTATTCTAATAAAATACTCGAGGTATTCTGGTAAACATTTAGAGCGATCAGTAATAATACCTACAACGCTATCAGGAAAACATGCGGGATAGGTCAAAACTGCTGATTCTGCAATATTGGCTGCAATTGTTATACATACAGTTTGTGCTGGCCAAAGCCGACTCTGGGCAAGTCCGTCTTCACTATAAGTCTGCTTGTGTTTTAAAATGCGTCCTCCCGATTGAGCAATGTCTCCTGTTTGAATAAAAGGATACGGTCCACCAAAGAGAAAAGAAGCATTCCGTGGACGGTGCCTCGATTTACCACGACTCATTTCGCCTACATTCGACAATTTTATCCATCGCCATGTGTTTGGTATATCTATAAGGTCTTTAACTGGAACTGCATTCTGCTTACCACCAAGAACTGTAGGTGTACTGGGCTTATTCGTTCGCCACTCAGCAGTAAGACGGCCAGAGTAAGTTGCTGCTAGGACTGATTGACGAAAGCGTTTTATGGACAATGGGATTTTTTCAAGGCGAATCCGGCACTCTTTGAGTTTTGCTAACAGCATATCCAATTTATTAACAATGCGCTTTTGTCCATTCAAGGGCGCAAGCGGTATCAAATAATTTATAATCGTTTTCTCTCCTACTGTTGGATACATCGTACCAGTGCAATTATCACCTAAATAATTAAGAAAATTATGGTTCCATGCCAAATAAAACCATAAATATTTATCTGTTAAACTATTTCTATTATTACGCAAAATAGTAAAGGCAGACGAAACAGCAAGCTCATCTTCATTCACAATTACAATTGCTCCTCTTGTAGGTCTTACCCGCGATATTAAAATATCATTTTTTTTAGCACATTTACATCCTTTGACTGAGGGTTTGTTTGTAAAGATATAGGTCTTTTTGGATATATCTATATTTCCAATTTCTAAATAAGGGACCTCTCCAGATGCCCCTTTATCCTTGATAATTCGACAAATTTCCTCAATTCTTTTATTAACCCATCCTTGCTTTAACTTATTCTCCATTATTCTCTAACTCCGCTACGATTTCTTTGAGGTTATCCACGACCGTTTCAAGTTCAGTAATAGCATCGGATGCCAAATCCTGCGGTTCGGGTAAATCTTCAGGATCATCCAGAGATTCATCCTTTAGCCATGTAATATCAAGTTTATACCCGCGTTCTTTTATTTGTTCGATGTGAAAAGAACGAAAACGGCCTGATTTCCCTAAATCTTCACGTTTAGCTCTAGCATCGGGATTTTTACCGTAGCAATTCTCGAATTCTTTAAAGTGCGTGGCAGATAAAGGGCGGTCTTTCTTGGTAACCGAAGGAATATTTGAACGTGCATCAAATATCCACACATTTTCTGTTGCCATACCTTTCTGGAAAAATATCACATTCGCTTTTACACCTTGACTATATGGTGTAAAAGTTCCTCTTGGTAAACGTAATACAGTATGAAGATTACAATCTTCCATTAAGTTTTTGATAACTTCCCCCGCTTTATCTTCAAAAAGACAGTTATCAGGTAGGACCATTGCTGCGCGACCGCCGGGCTTCAGAATATTTACTACATGTTGGATAAAATTAAGCTGTTTGTTTGAGGTAGAAACTGTAAAATCATCTCTTGTCGGTGCTTGGTTTGCACCTTTTGTGCCAAAGGGAGGATTAGTAAGTATGCATGAGTATCTTGTGCTTTTTGGAGGTTCGTATATTGAATCGCCCAAAGCTATATCACCATGTATGCCATGTAGATATAAGTTCATAAGAGCAAGGCGGCGAGGCCGAGCAACGAGCTCAGTTCCAGAATAGGTTTTTGTCATAATCCGTTTTGCATCTTCTCTCTCAAAGCCACCCTTGGTATGCTCAATAAGCCATTCATAAGCGCAGACCAAGAAACCGCCTGTGCCTGCCGCGGGGTCATGTATAGTAAAGTCTTTTATCTTGCGCGGATCGGGTTTCATACAACGAACGATAGACTGGATTAAAATTCTTGGGGTAAAATATTGACCCGCTCCCTTTTTGCCCTCTGATGCGCTTTTCTCTAAAAGGCCCTCATATGCAGCGGCTTTTACATCAACATTCAAAGAGGTCCACTCTGTTTCATCTATAAGATTTATAAGTTTTTTAAGATTAACAGGATTGCTGAATCTTGAAATAGCACCCCCATAGATTTGACCCAAAGTATTCTTTTGTTTTCCTAGTCCTCTTAAAACATCGGTATAAAAATCAGTCAGTTCTGTTCCTGATTTTTCACGAAGCACGCGCCAAGAATATTCTTTAGGTATATCAGCGCCTCTTTCCTCTGCCATTTTAAGAAAAAGTAAATAAGTAAGTTGTTCGATGTAGTCACCATAATCAATGCCATCGTGCCTTAAGGTATGGCAAAAACCCCACAATTTTTGGACAATATCGCTCATATTAATACCGCCTCGTTAATTTCCTGTAATATTTCATCCAATTCACCGTTAAATATCTTATTTAATTTTCGATAATTTAATCCTTCGCGTGTAAAAATAGGCAAAGAGTCTATATCGTCTCTCTCTATAAGAAGGTTGGCTATTAAATGGCGGCGTATCAAGCCAAGCCATTTTTCCTGCGCTTCACTAAAGTTATGGCTCGCCTTAACCTTTGCCAATGCTCTGTCAATCCTTGATTCTGCTGTAATAAGCTCCTCTCCTTTTGCAGCGTGCCTTATAATTGAAACAATATCAGCTAATTCTTTATTATATGCCCGCCTTAGATTCTGTTCTTTAAATTTATCTACTAAATCATCGGGTTTGGTTGATAGTTTTAGCCGTAATTCTTTTAATTCTCTGACATGGAAATCTTTTGGTTTGTTTATTAGTATTTCTAAAGCTTGGATATGCTCTGGATTTTCCCGAACAAATTTCTCAAAGAGTTTAAGATAATCTTCTGGCCTTAGCTTGTTTCCATCCGTTGCACGAAAGACAATCTCAGAAGAAACGATATCTTCGGCTCCTTCGGCTACAATTTGCTTCTTTAAGGGTCGTTGATAATTGTCGCACATACTAAAGAAGCCTTCGCTCTGTAAAACACGCATCGTGCCAGCCCAATCCTTATCAAGTCTTTCCCCAAGGTTCTTAGCAAATTCTGCAATATCAACATCACCTAAGATATAGTTAAATTGACTTCTGCTTTCTTGAGTTATGTTTTTGGATATGCGCTGAAGGCGCTTGGATAATACACTTATGTTATAAGCTCTATCCTGATTATCAGCAATTGCCTGCACCACTTCTTTGATAATCCTGGTTGGCTTAATGGGAGCTTCGGCTGTAATGGCTGTGGTTTTTCTAAAATATTCTAAAAGTGTTCCCCGGAAACAATCAAAAACAGTAAAATGGGTTTTGTTAATCTCTTCACAAAGGCGTGTCCCGCGGCCCATCATCTGCTCAAAAAGTATTCTTGATTTTACAGGCCGTAAAAAGATAATATTCTCGACCTTTGGAATATCCACACCTGTTGAAAGCATATCTACAGTAACAACAATACCGGGATTTTGCCTGTTTCTAAACTCTCGGATTCTTTGTAGCGGCCTGTCAACTGTCGAGCTTCCAGTTATCTTTTGAACAAAGGAATCACCTCGGTTGAACTCGTCTCTCAATATGTTCACCAGTTGATCGCAGTGTGATATATGCTCAATATCATTATTAGCAAAAATTAAAGTCTTTGGAAAATGACCAAGCTGTTCCTCTTGGTCAAGCAGATATTTTTTAATTTCTTTTACTATCTTTTTGTTTCTATCGGGAGCAGTCCATTCGCTCTCATTGGTTGCTGGCTCAAGCTCTCTTTCATCTTCTAAAATATCAAATACTAACTGGCCGGTTGATGTATCTTTTAGTCCTATTTCTTCACCTTGTTTAAGGAAAACGCCGTTTATAGTAATATCTGAATTTATGGCTACGGCATCATAATCAACAAGAAATCCCTCTTTTACTGCTCGCTCATAATCATAGCGATAAACCACTTCTTTGAAAAATGCTGTTGTATGGGCTGCTGGTGTCGCGGTTAAACCTACTCTAATGCCATCAAAGTGCATTAGAGCCTCACGCCATTTACTTTCCTCTTGCGCGGTATAACCCCTGTGGCACTCATCGGCAATAATTACATCAAAGGCATGAATAGGTATATCTAGCTTCTCAGCACCCTCCTCCTCTTCCATATCACCTGTAGCACGACCAAACATGCCAGCATTGCCAAAAAGGTTTATACGCATTCTTTGAATTGTGGATACATATACAAAGCTGTGCTTAGCTTGAGGGTTAGTAAGATATTCCGTGGGCAGAACTTTTGGGTCAAACTTCATGTCTTCATCAAGATCTTCGCGTCTAAAACGCTGGCTATATACTTCGTATATCTTGTCAAATTTAAGTCCAGGCTCTGCCTCAAAACTTGCCAGTGCTGTTACTGCTTGTGCGGCTAAGGCACGCCTATCAACAAGGAATAGTATACGCTTGCCATATCCTGACTTCATGAGCCGATAAATTAAATTTATAATGGTAAATGTTTTACCTGTACCAGTTGCCATCGCGATAAGCATATTCCGTTTTCTCTCAAGGATTGCTCTCTCAATACTACCTATGGCTTCCTTCTGATAATTGCGCAAATAAGGATTGTCTATGGGTGTATTTTTAAGCCAAGTTTTTGCTGCATCTTCGTTGCGTGATAGAAATTCTTCTAAGGCATCGGGTGTATGAAATCTCTTTACTTCACGTGACCTATTCACAGGATGGCGCAAATCTTGAAACCAGATTATTTTTCCATTGGTAGAGTATATGAATGGAACTTTGAACTCGTGAAAGGCAAAAGGACTATCTTTGAAGCCTCTGGAATAGCGCTGAGCTTGTTGTAAAACATTTTGTACACCAACGATAACTTTCTTGCCTTCTACAATGGAAAAAGGCTTTTTATTATGGAAAAGCGCATAATCTGCTGGACCTGTCTCTGTGGGGTATTCTTCAATTGATGCATGCTTGTATCGCTTATTCTCTTCATATTGAACTACAGGTCCCCATTGAGACTCGATAAGAAGCTTATCGATATATTTCTTACGTGTTATATATTCGTTCCAATCTCTCTCTGACATACTCTTTAACCTTTAAATAGGCAACTGACCTCTGTCGACAAAACTAAAATATGTATTGTCGCCAATGATAATGTGGTCGACAACCTTCATCTGCATAATATTGCTCGCTTGGCATAACCCTCTAGTAAATTCTCTATCTTCTTTGCTAGGAGTGCAATCCCCCGTTGGATGATTATGGACACAAGCCAAAGCAGATGCAAAATTTTGCAATGCCTTTGACATAATCTCCCTTACTATGGGATTTGCCTGATTTACTGTTCCTTCTGCTAATTCAATAGTCTCGATAATTTGATTTCGGTTATCAAGAAGCAAAATCTTAAATACCTCTTTTTTAAGATCTCGCATGCGCCCCATAAATAAATCGGCAATGTCCTTAGAACTTTTAACTTTTCCTTTGGGTTGCGTGTTCTCTGTTGAAAATCTTCTACCAAGTTCCATAGCTGCTCTAATCTGAGCAATCTTAGCTTGCCCCAATCCTTTGAATTCTTTCCAGTCTCTTATGTCCGTGTGGCTCATATTGCGGAGAGTCTTAAACTTAGAGAGTATCTTTCTGGATAAGTCAATCGCGCTTTGCCCCTTTACACCGCTGCGTAAAAGTATAGCTAAAAGCTCAGTATTACTTAAAGTATGTTCGCCGGATTTAAAAAGCTTTTCTCTCGGCCTATCATCTTCAGGCCAATTTTTTATCGATTTGGCGCAAGCTGTGATTTGTTTTGATTTCTTCGCCATTCTTCTATTTCCCCGATATCAAATCGCCATTGCCCCCCAAACTTAAAGCAAGGAATCTTGCCTTCTCGACAAAGACGTCTGATAGTATAAGGATGAAGCTTAACTGCCTCAGCTAATTCTTCTACAGTGTACGACTCAATAAATTTCTTCATATTTCATAATTACCTATTACATTTTAGCACATATTATAACATATAGCGGAGCAATATGGAAGGTTTTTTTGATGTTCCAAAATGGAATATCAAGCAAGGAGATAGATTAGGGTATGGAGCCTTATTTTGTCCGTAGATATTGGTCTCATTTTGTAGTGGGTATGGTCTTATGGGTGATAGTCATGGTAGGGTATGGAATAGTATGGGCGGTAAAGTGGATTTGGAAATTACTGCTTAACTGGCATATACTTAGGATTTTATAATCTCTATAGCGGCCAGGAGCCCGGCTTGTATTATAAAAACCTCCGGTATTGTCTCATATACCTTCCCGCCGATCTCAACAGTGCGGCATTCAACGTCTTTTTTAAGCTCCCCGCAACAGGTTGAACAGGGGCTTTTTCCTACCTTTGCGCCGAACCACTCCTCAAGGGGCTTACCGGCAATCCAGATTCGATTCGATTGAGAGATATCCTTACTGCAGGCGTCCGGAGTTAAGACCTTCTCCTCCAAAACGACCTTAACCCCCAGGGGCCCAAGAGACCTTCTGAGCTTCTCTACGGCCTTATGAACTTCACTGCCGGTTGCCCTGCACCTCTGGCAGGTCATATCCTCATGAGACACAAGCCGCTGCCACTTAATTTTAAGCACCTTCATTTTACCTTCCCTCTTTCTCAAAAAGCTATCAATTTAATCCCTAAGGCTATTACAAAGATAATAAACAGGTTCCTGACCCAGACATTACCTTTAGTAATGGCTAATTTTGTCCCCATAAAGGCACCCAGGACACTGGAAAAGGCCAGTGGCAGGCCCACCGAAAAATCAATAAGCCCGTGATGATAGAAAATTACACAGGCCGCCAGAGAAGAGAATATATTAAATACCTTTGTAATAAATGCCGTTTGCAGGAAATTCAAGCCAAAAGTTGCTATAAGAACATAACTTAACAGAGTAACATATCCCCCGCTGAAGAACCCCCCATAGATACCCAAAATAAAGATTAACAGGGCGCCGATAAAAAACCTCATTTTTGATATCTTATCGTTATTTTCATGGATACCTAAGTCCTTTTTTAAAAGGAATGAGCCGGCAATAAGGAAAATCATAACTGCTATTACCTTTTTTAAGATTTCTGCATCGATGAATAAGACAAGATTTGCCCCTATAAGGGAAGCGCAGACTGTCAGGATGGAAAAAATGGCTATCATTTTATAATGATTTAATTTTACCTGTTTTCTGAAGCCGAAAGCACCGCTTGCGCTTAAGAATATCAAGGCAAACATATTTGTTGCCACAGCCTCCTTGGAAACCATCCCCAGCCAGATAAGCACGGGAACCACTATTAGTGAGGCCCCGCCCGTAGATACACATACGGTGCTGACTATAAAACAGACTAAAGAGGCAATTAAGATAGCGGTAATATCCATTTTTAAACCTGAAATTTCAAGACAAAGATTGGCTCATTAAACAAATCTAAAACTAGATCGATGGCGAGAATGGACAATATCTTCAATACTTTTTCTAACTTTTCTGTTAAGAGGAACCGCTTTAATTTTTACCGTATATCCTATAAAAAGCAAAATCTTCTCAAGAGTAACAATATTACTAAATTCTCCATTTTCAATTTTAGAAATATATTGTTGAGTAACTTTTGCTTTTTTTGCAAATTGTTTTTGAGTAAGATTATGTTTAATACGATAAGTAATTATTTGTTTAACAATGGTAAGTTTTTGTTCCTCTAATTCATATAATTCTTTAAAATAAGGATCTTTCAGCTTTTCTTTTAAATGTTCTTCTACTTTTTCTATTTTCATTTTAAATTATTTTTCTATTTAAACAGTATACAACTAAATAGTTGTATTGTCAATACCATATTTTATATTTTTATATTCAGAAACATAATTCACCGCAACTTCTTTAATTATAGTGGGTTATGTTTATAAAGTAATATTTTCGTAATGGCTGATGCGGCCCGCTTCTCCATTTTTATCCAGGAGAACGCATACGGCGTCTATCCTGTATTTTTTATTATAGCCCTTTTTTAACATATACCCTTGAGCATTTTTGATGAGCTTGTTTATTTTATTCCTGTTTATGGTCTCCTCGGGAGAGCCGAATTGCTCATTACGCTTGGTTCTTACCTCCACAAACACCAAAATGCCTTTATATCGGGTGATTAAATCGATTTCCGCATAGCGGGTTCTGTAATTCTGCTCGATGAGGCGATAGCCTTTGGTCTGTAAATGCCTGGCGGCAATCTCTTCTCCCCGGCGCGCCGTCCGGAGGTTTTCACTTTTTCTCACTTAAGAACTAACCTTCATTTTGAGTCTTTGGCCGGTATTGTAAGGCCTCTGCCATATGCGCAACGGTTATGCCTTGAGAACCTTCCAAATCGGCGATGGTGCGTGTTACCTTTATCATTTTAAAATAAGAACGCGCTGAAAGCTTGAAAGTCCTCATAGCCTGCAAAAGCACCTGCCTGACTTCTTTGGAAAGACTGCAATATTTTTTAATCTGTTTATTTTTCATCTCGGCATTGGTATGGATTCCCTCTTTTATGAAGCGCTCCCTTTGCATTTCTCTTGCCTTAACCACGCGCATACGTATCTGCGAAGACAATTCTGCGGACTTTTTTACTTCCTGCTCATGCGAAAATTCCTTAACATCCACTACCGGCACTTCTACGTGGAGGTCAATGCGGTCTAAAATAGGGCCGGAGACCCTTTTCCTGTATTTTTCTATTTCTCGCTGGCTGCACAGGCAGGGTTTTCCGGGGTGATACAGATATCCGCAGGGGCAGGGATTGGCTGAGGCAATCAGCATAAAGCGGGAAGGAAAACTCGCCCTTTTACGGCTGCGGGAAATGGTCAGATGGCCGTCTTCCATCGGCTGTCTTAAGGCCTCTAAAACTGAACGGGGAAATTCATTAAACTCGTCCAAAAACAAGACTCCCCGATGGGCCAGGCTCACTTCTCCCGGCTGGGGATTTGTTCCTCCGCCGATAAGCCCTACCGGAGAAATCGTATGGTGCGGCGCTCTGAAGGGGCGTATTTTAATCATCGAGCCCTGAGGCGGGATGCGCCCTGAGGCGGAATAGACCTTGGTAACTTCCAGAGACTCCCTCTCTGCCAACAAAGGCAAAATGCCCGGAAGGGCCCTGGCCAGCATAGTTTTTCCCGCGCCGGGCGAACCAATCATAAAAAGATTATGCCCGCCGCCTGCGGAAATCTCCATAGCCCTTTTTGCCTGCTCCTGCCCTAAAATCTCGGCTATATCAAATTCGGCCTCGACAGGCGCCTGCGCCTGGTTTGCTTCCCGATATTCAGCCGGCAGAAGCTCTATTTCGCCTGAGAGATAGGCCAATAACTGGTTAAGGCTTTCTACGGGATAGACATTAACCCCTTCGATAATCGCTGCTTCGTTGGCGGAAGGCTCGGGCACGAATATATTTTTAATTCCTCTTTCTTTGGCACATAAGGCCAACAGCAATGCTCCTTTGGTATGACGGACGGTCCCCTCAAGAGAAAGCTCACCAAAGAAAAGGCTCGATTTTGGCAATCTGCATTGCCTGGTCAGGCTCAAAATACCCACGGCAATAGGCAGGTCATAGAAAGAGCCTTCCTTGGGGACATCTGCCGGGGCTAAGTTAACCGTAATTCTTCTGGTGGGAAACTCAATCCCCGAATTTACGATCGCGGTCTTTACCCTTTCTTTGCTTTCATCCACCGCCTTACTGGGCAGCCCCACAATCTCAAAGGCCGGCAGCCCCCGCTCTGCCAGATTAACTTCTACCTCTACCGGAATAGTTTCCAGTCCTAAATTTGACGCCGATGAGACCCTACTTAACATAATATCTCCCCTCTTCTTTGGTTAATAGCCCTTTTAATTCCATCAAAGAAAGCGTAGTGCCCATCTCCGAAGCCGAAACTTTCGCCATGCGAGACAATGCGTCTATTTCCAGCGGTTCCTGCCGTAACTTCTCCAGGATATTTTGCTCCAATTTGCTCAAAATCGAAAAAGGCGCCGAACTCGAAGCCGCTGCGCCAGATAACTCCTCAGGGGCCTTTAGACCATAACATTGTAACACATCTTGAGCGCTGATTACCACATCCGCCCCTTCTTTAATCAACTCTAGCGTCCCTTGAGAAAGGCTGCTGGTAAGAGGGCCGGGAACTGCAAAAAGCCTTCTTTTGTATTTCCTGGCCAGCGCTGCCGTAATTAAAGAGCCGCTCTTTAACCCGGCTTCGATAACCAACGTTGCAATGGATAGCCCCGCCATAATCCTGTTGCGCCTGGGGTAAGTCCAGAGAGCCGGAGGATGCGCGCCTTCAAGTTCTGAAATAATCAGGCCTTTGTTTTCTAATATTTCTTTATATAAGTTTTCCTGGCGCTCGGGGTGAATCATCTCAATACCGCAAGGCATTACCGCAATCGTCTTTCCCCCCGCCTCAAGGGCTGCCTTGTGAGCAGTGGCATCAACCCCATACATAAAACCGGAAACAATAGTTATTCCGGCCTGGGCAATCTCCGATACCAATTTATTGGTAATCTGTTTGCCGTAATTTGACATTTTTCTTGAACCGACCACCGCCAAACATTTCTCAAAAATAGCGTTATCCCAGCTTCCCTTATAATAGAGCCTCTGGGGAGGATGCTCGATCTTCTTCAGCAGCTCGGGATACTCGGGACTATCGATTTCAACTATCATGAAATCCTATTCTGCGTTTTGGTTTCTCGGGTACAATCATAAGCCGGCGTATTGCCTCAAAAATAGCGCGAATCTCTATATCATGTTTTTCTATTTTCTTTTCAAGTAAACTTAGTTTATATGCAAGATCTTTGTGAGTAGATACAATTTCACGCATTTTAACAAAAACACGCATGATAGCAATGTTAGCCTGAATAGCTCTTTCGCTATTAAGTACACTAGACAACATAGCAACTCCCTGTTCGGTAAAAGCCTTAGGGGTAACACTAGAATATTTAAGGGATCTAAACTGGTCACAATTTGTGACCAGTTCATTTTTTTCAGACTTTGTTAAACTAAACATAAAATCGTCGGGAAATCTCTTTATATTTCTTTTAACCGCTTGATTTAAAGCTTTAGTTGGAACACCATAAACTTCTGCTAAATCTCTATCTATCATGACTCTGTGATTTCTTATCAAAAATATTTTTTTCTCAATTGTAGCTTGCCTGACTAATGTTTTCATTTATCCCTCCTTTTAAACAAAAAAACCTCCGCTTATTCAGCGAAGGTTTTACTTATTTTCAGCCTGAAGCTGATCCGCCTCTGGCGGATATGTGGAGGTTCCCCCTTCAAACTCACCACTTTATTATTATTGATATTAATATATCATGCAATCCTAATCAGGTCAATATGTTTTCTATTTTCTAAGGCTCTTCCCTATTTTTTCTTCAACCGAGGCCAGTTTCTTATCCATACGGGGTGATTTTTTATCCTTGCGGTCGTCGATGGTGATGCTGATTGAGACCCTCTGCACATCCTGCATCATTCTTTGATGGCACTTCTTAATCAGGGAAAAGACCTCATCAATCTCACCTTCCACCACCGTAGCCATAGGGTTGATGCGATAATTCAGGCCGCTTTCATCTATAATCTTTGCGACCTTTGCCACATGGGAGCTGATAGATATCCCATCCCCAACGGGTATAATACTGAACTCTGCCAACATCTTAACCCACCCCCTTATTATCTATATTTTACAATTACACTTCTTATTACGTAATATTTTTACCTGTTTATTCGGGGTATGAAGATATATATTTTGCGCAGAGGCGCCTTTTGCCATTTTTTTATCCAGGGGACTGTTATGCTCATATCGCCTTTTATTCATTTCGACGGCCAAGGCCTGATGGCGCAGATATAATGCCTTTAACTTACCGCGCCATCTTTTTGTTTCCGGATGATGCGCATATCCTTTTTTGTGTTTGGTTAAGATTGCCCAAATGCCGTGGAGCTCTCTATGTTCACCGAGAAGGTGATTCCTGCATAATTTTTTCGGATGGATATCCCAAATTCTCATTAAATAGTCCGCACTATGATTTCGGCCAGGATGACTACATCTTCGGTGGGAAAAATATCCATTATGCTCTTATCGAACAGCATATTGGCGTTGGGCTTGAATTCCTCATCGCCGCCCCAGAGCTGAATAAGGATGGGCACTCCTTCAAGGACATTTAAGATAACGCTGGCATCGGCCATCCCGGAAGGTTCAGCCCTGTAGGGCTTAAGCGCATCAAGCAAGGCTTGCGGATTACTGCCGTATTTGGCTATAAGCGGTTCAACTACCCTTTTACTGAAAACAGGATAATACGCCTGGCCCCCGCTTAATTGCTGAAATGTAATCCATTCTCCTTTGACTGACGATAAGCCTTTCAGGGATTGGGCCAGATAATGCAGCAATAAGATACTTAAATAGGGCTTGGCCGCTATATTGCAGGCATCGGATAATATGCTCTTATCCTCAACATTGAGCGTATAAGTATCATTTAAGAACTGCACCTGATGCGTCTTTTCCTGGCTTAAGCTTTCTACATCACTCCAGCCTTTTGATAATGCAGCTTCATAGCCCATATTCAAAACCTTCTTTAAGTCTCTTTTCTGTAAATATACCCGTGATTGAAATCGTCCTTTAGCTCGATGCCGCACAAAATCTTAATTATAGGAAGAAAAAGTCTCGGATCCTGGGTTATTCCGTCCTTGCCCGAATGTTCGGCGCTGGCTGTCTGAATTATTTTTACCTTTTCTTCGTATAAATCTTCCGAAATGCCGTCTTTTTTCAGCTTGGGGCTGCTTTTGACCGTGCTGTCTCTTAAACCCATAAAAACATAGAATTTGTCAATTTTTTCCAGCAAATTAAGACGCTCTTTAGGCTCGTTAATCTCTCTTATGGGATTGCTTCCTCTATAGAGATTGCATCCCTGAATTATGTGATAATCCTTCATTTTTTTAAACTTTTTTACCATATCTTGAACAAACTTCCAGTTAAGCAGTCCGGCCTCAAGAGTTCCGTTATTGGGAGTGCCTACCGTTATAACATTCCTTGTGTTTAAAGCCGGCTCTTTAACATCCGAAATAGCAGACCTTATGTCCAAACCGCCCATACTGTGTCCAACCAGGTTAATAGGCCTTTCTTGAGTTATAGCTATTAATTTTTTCTTAAGATATTCTCCCAATTTCATGAAACTCGGAGAATCCTTGCTTTCCTGATCCGTAAATTCGATAAAATGAGCCTGCTCTTTATTCTCGATAATCTCATCTATCCAGTATTTTGCGGGTTTATAATATTCCTTGTATTTTTTGGGAATTTTTTCATAAGGCTTTTTCCATGCGGCGCAATCTTCGCATGTCCAGCCGGGAACGAAAAAGACAGGATACTGTAAAGTAAGCTTATTCCGCTTATAGCCTTCAAGCTCTGAAAAACACTTCTTTAGCTTCTCTAATTTATCTCTTCTTAATTCCTCAACCGGATTTAAGGGCCTTTTTTCTCCCATATGCGCTCCTTTGGAATTTTACTCGATTTCTATGTTTTTTCCCTTTCCCCCGGGGGACTTGGTCCGGGGAAAGACAATCTTGAGCACTCCGTTTTCGCATGTGGCCTTGGCTTTCTCGGGATTGATGTTCTGGGGCAGGGTTATGCTTCTCTGGAAAGCGCCCATAGTCTGCTCTTTATGGTAGAAGTTTTTCTTTTTAATCTCTTTTTCTTCTTTTCTCTGGCCTGTGATGGTAAGCAGATTGTTCTTTACATCGACCTTTATGGCCTTTTTGTCGCAACCGGGCACGCTTGCCTTTACCACCACTTCTCTTTCGGTCTCATAGACATCGATCGCAGGCCTCCAGACGCCAAAGGCGCCCTTGAATACCGAAGGCATCTTAGCCAATAAGGGATGCTTGAAGAAACTGTCAAAGGCCTGGTCAATGGATTTCTTAAACGAGGCCATCTCATTCATAAAGGGATCCCATTTTGCCGGAAACTGACCCTTTTTCTTTCTGGTCATGGCTTAGCTCCTTTTCTTTATTTTCCTTCCCAGAACTCCTCGGCTTCCTTTTCCATCTTATCAAGCCGGGTATAATAATCGGGAAACTCATTAAGATGGGCCAGGGCAATCTTACCTGTGATTAAGGCGTCATCTCCCGTAACATTTGTTAAGACATCATGCAAACCGTGCTCCAATTCCACATCCATCCCCCGCCTGAATTGCTCCACATCAAACTTATCCCACTTTATCCCCAGCTTTTCTCCGATCTTTTTGGCTTCCTCGGCAGTGAAGCTTTTTTTAGAGCTCATAACTCGCCTCCTTCATATCTCTTGAGCTACTTTTACGGCGCGCCCTTCGGCCTCTTTAATCTTTTGAGCGGCTACCTCAGGGCCAAGTGCATCCATGGGCTGGGCAATAACAAAGGTGATATCGGTAATCCCCGTAAAGCCGAATATGGTGCGCAGATAAGGCTCCTGGAGGTCATAGGCGTGAAATGGGCTATTTTCGCTGTAATCACCGCCGCGGCTGGTAATAACAATCATCTTTTTATTCTTCGCCAGGCCCTCGGGGCCCTTTTGGGTGTATCGGAAAAGATATTTGGGCTGGACTATTATATCAATATAATGCTTCAGGATATAGGGGATGTTGAAATTCCACATCGGGGTGCTGATTAAGTAAATATCGGCCGCAAGGAAGCGCTCTATATGGGCCTCTATATCCTTCCAGGCCTCTTTTAATTCTCCCGCAAGCTCACCCCCGCCCAAAAGCACATACTTTCCGTCCAATTTTTTTACGGTGAGCTCGGGCAGCTTTGCATCAAACAAGTTAAGCTCATCGATATTACACTCCGGATGCTTCAGCTTAAAGGCCTTAATAAAGGCATCGCTTACCTTTAAGGTCCTTGATTCCTTGCCCCGGCAGGTAGCTATAATATGCAATAGTTTTTTCATTCCTTCAGCCCTCCCCGGTTAAATAAAAACTTTTTTACTGACTGATGGAGCAGGTGCCGCCCCCTGTTTTGGTCTTATATAATTTTTTATTGTAGGGGAGCCTCATCAACAACGCGCTCAGAAGGCAATTGTCGCTCAATCCGGAAAAGATAAGCCCGCAGGAGACGCCTATGGGAATCCAGATAAAGGCCCTGTTTACAAACCAGCTCATTATTATGCCAAAAAGCACTACAGCGCCTGCAGTAAATCTGACCTGCCGCTCCAGAGACACGCCACCTTCTCCCTTTATAACGGGGAGCCTTTCCTTCTGCCAGCGCGTCATGCCCCCTTGCATAACTTTTACCGTATGAAGACCGGATTGCAATAGCATATCTGCGGCCATGGGTGAGCGGTTTCCGGTGCGGCAGAGCACTATATAACTCTTTCCGGACTCACTCAGGTCTTTCAGTTTAAGGCCTATGGTATCTATGGGCACATTAAGCGAATCCTTGATGTGGACCTCATGAAACTCCAGAGGAGAACGCACATCCAGCAGCTTAACCTGCTCATCCCGCAAAATAACCTCTTGAGCTTCTTTGGGAGAAACCATCTCCAGAGTCCTGGCCTGCCCTTTCTGATTTACCCTGATGATGTTATCGATATTGAAGGGTTTGGGTAGCTTTTTTGAGCGGGCATTACGCACAAAGGCCTCTTTATTTCTTTCGCGCATAAAGGGGTTGCGCGCCTTTTCCCTGCCGATAGTAGAGGATTTCCTGCCGTTATAGTCGTGCACGGGAAATACTATCGTCTCATCGGGAAGGGCCCTTAATTTCTCCAGGGTATCGAACATCGATTCCGGCGAGCCGTTCTGGAAGTCGGTGCGCCCCACGCTGCCTATCAAAAGCACATCGGCGGTAAAAATCATGCCTTCTCCGTAAATATTTATGGTGTCATCCGTGTGCCCGGGCGCATACAAAATCTTAAAATGCTTTGGGCCGATAGAGATTTCATCGCCTTCTTTAAGGCGTCTATCGGCCACCTCGGACATAGCCCTCTCGTGCATCAATACGGGCGCCTTGAATCTTTCCTTCAATATCGCCGCCAGAGAAAAATGGTCCGCATGGGTATGCGTATCCACTATATATTTAAGCGTTAATCCGTGCTTATCGAGATAGCCGATATATTCCTCCGGCAGGCTTATATGCGGATCGATAATAAACGCCTCGGATTGACAATTCAAAATGTAAGAATAGCAGCTGCCGGCAGCGAATTGCCTGACCTTCAATTTTGCGGACATAACTTCCTCCTGCTATTTCTCAAAAAGCTTTTTATATTCCCCGTAGCCTTCCTTTTCCAGATCCTCTTTCGGTATAAAACGTAAGGCCGCGGAGTTTATGCAGTAACGCAGGCCCGTAGGTTCGGGCCCGTCATCAAATACATGGCCCAGGTGGGAATCGGCGTCTTTGCTTCTTACCTCGGTGCGCATACCGAAGAACCTTCTGTCTTCTTTCCTCACGACATTGTCCGCCTCAAGCGGCCTGGTAAAGCTGGGCCAGCCGGTTCCGGAATCGAATTTATCCAGAGAGCTGAACAGCGGCTCACCGGAAACAATATCTACATAAATACCTTCTTTTTTATTGTCCCAGTATTTATTGTTAAACGGCGGCTCTGTGCCGCATTGCTGGGTAACCTGATATTCCAAAGGCGTAAGCTTTTCCTTGATCTCTGCCTCGGATGGCTTGCGATACTCATTAGGATTACCGGGGGCTTTACCGCTCCATTTTTCCTTAATGAACTCATCCCTGCCGGAGCCCTTTTTATAACTATCGTATTTGAAGGGGCATTTCTTATAATAGTCCTGGTGATACTCTTCGGCCGGATAAAATGTAGAGGCCTTTAGGATTTCGGTGACGATTGGTTTTTCAAACTTTCCCGACTCTTCGAGTTTGCTTTTGGACTCCTCCGCCAGGCGCCTCTGCTGCTGGTCGTGGTAAAATATGGCGGTTTTGTATTGTGAGCCGCGATCGGCGAATTGCCCGCTTGCATCAGTCGGGTCTATCTGCTTCCAAAAAACATCCAGAAGCTCTGTATAGCTTATTTTAGAGGCATCATAAGTAACCTGAACCACCTCTCTGTGCCCTGTCTTGCCTGATGAAACCTCTTCATATGTGGGATTTTTCCTGGTGCCGCCCATATAGCCTGAGGTAACTTCGCTTACGCCTTTTAAGGCTTCAAAAGGCGGCTCCATGCACCAGAAGCACCCTCCGGCAAAAGTGGCCTTTTTCTCATCGGCAAAAGAACTTCGTTGGGCTATAAATGCCATAAGCAATCCCAGTAAAATTATCTTATACATAGAGGCCCCCTTTTCTATGCCTTGCTCAAACTAAAATATCCCAGAAAGCGCAATTTTCCCATAAAAAGGTAATTGAAGCGGCCGATGTATAACCTTCCCGGCTCGATACATCTTATATAATCCCTGATTTTATTGGTGAGAAAGGAATTTTCTTCTCTATCGTAATTTATTACCATTGCCTCTATCGAGCCCAGCTCATTACAAATCCCTTTCTCCAGAAAAAAAGCGCCCCACTTTTTGTCGGCAAAAAGCAGATTGTAACCTGAAACTCCGTCTCCTTCGGGGATAAAAACCTTGCGGTGGAAAAAGCCTCTTAAGGTGGGAAGGGCACTGAGCATATCGACGAAGTATTCGCCCTTAAGCTCTGAGGGAGCGGGGCAATGCGCCTTTTTGAAGATTTCGTCGAATTTGCGGGTGCTTCTGGGAAACCTCATCTCTCCTGCTCATGGGCCTAGATGCTCTCATCCTCATGCGTTGCCTTTGCAAGCCATATCGAACGGTGCATTCCGGTATATACGCCTCTGGAGATGCGCCAGGCCGTCTCTACTATTTTTTCGGAAATATGCTGCACTATCTCGGATACCGGCCCTTCCCCGCCCTTTTGAGAACGCACGCAGAGCTCGGGCTGGTCGTTTACATAGTCTATGGCCATGAAATGCTTCTTTTTTTCTTTGCCGGTAATGGCAATCTCCGATGAGAAGAAATCCATATTGGTTATCCGTGCTATCTCGGAAATAATCCGGGCAAGCGGAAGCAGCTTATAATTATACATCTGGCGCAGGGTAACGTGGGCGTAGCGGCCGCTTTCGGTATCCCACCAGCAGGGGATAATCTCGCCAAACAGAAAATACGTCCTGAACCAGGCCTGCCTATCCCCCAGGATAAGCGGATTAACCTTTTCCTGCAGGAGAAAATCATCGCCCCTGCTGAAATGCCTTGCCTGGGCTATCTCTGTAATAGAGCCGTTGGCATTTTTAAGCACGCCCTGCTGACCAAACCCTGAGGCCGGTTTTATTATAAAGGGCGCGCCTAATGACTTCAGCTCATCCTTGGTCAATTTAAAATCATCCGGCTCCCAGTTACGCACAACAACCGTATAGGGAACGGGAAGCTTCGCCTTCACCAAATCATAGTGCGTAATCGCCTTATTTGCCGCCTGGCGGGCATCGTCCGGGTCGCAGACCACAGTACCCCCGTTATCCTTGACCGCATAACAGAGCCGGGCAAATAAATTTCTCTTATCCTCGTAATCGGACTCATTATCCAGAAGAAACTTTATCTTCAATTTATTCTTCTCGAGGTCCTCAATTGTCCCTTCCACGTTCTTTTCGGTTATCAGATGGAATTTCATCCCCCTGACGGTGCATTCCTTCCGTGTCCACGTAACAAACTTTTCCTTGCTTCCGCTGTTCCAGGCTAAGGCAAAATCATATTGCTTCATAGTTTAAGACCCACCCTTGAAATTTTTACCATTTTCCCCAAAGATTCATAACGTGAAAACCCCTGATACAGAATAGACAGAACCAGGTCCCTGTATTCTATTCCCGCCTTTCGGCTCATTATCACAAGGTCGGCATATTCGGGCGATAAACCCGGAAGCGGATTTATCTCCAGCAGAAATATCTTGTTTTGGCTTCGGGAAAGCTTAAAATCTACTCTTGCGATATCCCGGCAGCCAAACTCCCGGAAGGCCGAAAGCGCATAATGCCTTATATGTCTGTCCTCTAATTTACCTACATTCGCCGGCACCAGATAATCAACTAAGTTCCTCCAGTCTTTCTTCACCTCAAGCGAATAAAGCAAATCCTCACCCGGCAAATGTTTATTTACAATCTCCATAACCCCTAAGATTTGCGCAGGGTTATTGCCTATTACGCCGACGGTGATTTCCTTGCCCTCGATGTATTCCTCAACCAGTATCGGCTGATGCGGATACTTCTCTCGAAGCAGCTTTACGTTCTTCTTCAAATTATCCCCATCGGATACTTTGGATGAATTATATATCCCTTTGCTGGAGCCCTCCCAGGCCGGTTTTGTTATCAGGGGATACCTCAAGACATTTTCTATTGTTTTCAGGTCTTCCGATTGCCATATTACCTTATAATTGGGCGTGGGAATGCCCGCATAATAGGCAATCTTCTTGGTCATAATCTTATCCAGCGTAAGCCCCAGCGTCAGAGGGTCGGAGCCGGAATAAGGCATATCACACATCTCTAAAAGTGAAGGGACGTGCGATTCGCGGTTTCTGCCGCATGCGCCTTCTGCGATATTAAATACGAAATCTATATTTTCTTTATTTATTCTGCCGACGATATCAAGTGTCCCGCCCAACTTTACGCTGTCATAGCCTTCCTGCTGCAAAACTCCGCATATGGCGTCAATAGTTGCGGCGCTATCGAACTCCTCGGCAAACTCATCGTTAACGATGGCATCGGGGGATAAGTCGTCTTTCAGGTTGTAAGTTATGCCTATCTTCACCTAATCCTCCGGATTGTAATACTTAAACCGCTTCCCCTCATATCCCTCAAGCAGCATATAGTTATCTTCTTTGGAGACTAAGTAATTGGGCGCAAGAGGCACCTTTCCCTGACCTTTGAGTCCGTCCACTACAAAAGTAGGCACGCACAGGCCTGAGGTAAATCCCCGCATGGCCCTTATAATCTCTATGCCCTTTTCCACCGAAGTCCTGAAATGGGCCGTGCCGCTTACGGGGTCGCACTGGAAAAGATAATAAGGCCTTACTCCAATCCCAAGCAGCCTCTGGCAAAGCCTGGTCATAATCTCTACGCTGTCATTTATCCCCTTTAGAAGCACACTCTGATTATTAAGCGCAAGCCCCGCGCAAAGCATCATATCAGCCGCCCTGGCGGATTCCTTCGTTATTTCATTGGGGTGATTAAAATGCGTATTTACCCACAGGGGTCGGTATTTCTTAAGCATGGCAACCAACTCTGCGTCTATCCTCTGGGGAAGGACAACCGGACAACGCGTGCCGATCCTGACAATCTCAACATGCCTGATTTGCCTGAGCCTGCTTAATACCCCTTCCAGCATCGCCGTAGATAGGATAAGCGGGTCGCCCCCTGAGAGAATAACATCCCGAATCTCCGTGTGCATCTCGATATAGCGATATGTATTCTCCAGCTCCTTGGGGCGGCTGATCCAATTACCCTTACACCACTGCCTTTTTCGGGTGCAGTGCCTGCAATAAACAGGGCACATATTAGTCAGGACCAAAAGCACCCTGTCGGGATAGCGATGAATAAGCCCGGGGAGCACGGAATCATCTTCCTCGCCGAGAGGGTCGTCGTGCATTTCAAAATACAGCTTCATTTCCTCAGCTGAAGGCACGCATTGCATCCTCACGGCATCCTGCGGGTTATTTCTATCAATGAGCGATAAATAATAAGGCGTTATTGCCAGGGGATATTTGGCAATAACCTTGCTTAAGCTCTGCTTTTGTTCAGAGTTCAAGGGAATTATTTTTTCTAATGTCTCTGCATTTCTTACGGCATTTCGTAATTGCCACCTCCAGCTGTTCCAGTTCAAACTACCTGGAGGTTCATCCCTCTCTAACAACAATTCTTTTACTTCTGTGCCCATGGCACTTTTCCCCTCCTTATGAAAGGTTTACCTCATAAAAACAAAAGGATCTTTCACCATTGGCAATAATGGGTGAAAGATCCATTCTGACATTGAGATCTTTATTTGTTTTAACACGGTTCTACCCGCGACAGGCAAAAGGCCTGCCCTTCTCCACAGGGGCATATTGTATACCCTCTTGCATATTTATGCAAGACTATTTATTGAAAATTTTTAGCGCAATGATTCTCTACAAGCGCTTAAAATCGCTTAACTCAAACCACCACTCGTTAAGGCTCATATTTTTCCCCTGCCGCCAGACGCTTCGGGCGCTTTTTGTCTTGAGAAAGCGCGGGGCCTTTTTCATAAACTTGGTGGCCTCGGGATAGCCGTATTCATAATACTCCTTGGCCTGAATCAGGCACTCCAGGATATCGGCATCCCTGGCGATAATGCTTTCTTTGCTCTGTTGAGCTTTATACTCCCTATACATATCTTTCAACTCTTTCTTTATATTCTTGGGTAAAGAGCTGATTTGCTCGTTAAAGGATTTGTCCTCTGCTGCATGCGCCTCTATATAGCGCTGGGCCATCTTGTGTAAATCGGTAATCCGCGCCTCCTGGATATCGTTAAACAGGGCCATCAGCAATACCTTATAAGGCGAAACGCCCTCCATGCGGGCAAGGAGATAGGCTATCACCGCGCACCTGAAGCTGTGCTCGGCAACGGTCTCTGCGTCTTTAACTCCCATCACCGACCAACCCGAACGCCGCAGGCGCTTAAGTAAGCCCGCCTCGGCAATAAAATTAAGTATGTCTTTGTCTGGATATCTCATAACAGAAAATGGCACAAGCCATACCCACGTTAAAGGAAAGCCCCGCCCCCTTCATCGGAATACTCAGGCTTATATCAAGGCGCTTTTCTAATCCCCTGCGAATACCCTCACCCTCTGAGCCCAAAAGAAGCGCCAGGGGAAAAGGCAGAGAAACCTTACTTATATCCTGGGCCTCATTACTTACAACAGCGCCTGCAATCCAGTATCCGCGCTTCTTGGCCTTGATTAAGGCATTGGAAAGATTGGAGACGAGCGACACCGGAATATAATTCTCTCCTCCCGAGGCCACATGCAGAACCGTCTCATTTACCTCGCAGGCCTTATATTTAGGGATAATCACGGCATTGCCGCCGAAGCAGGCGGCGGTGCGGATAATAACCCCTAAGTTATGGGGGTCGTTTACTCTATCCAAAAATATAAGCGAAAGACGCGCCTCTTTTAACAAATCATCAAAGGGGATATATGTAAAGTTATCTATCCTAGCGACTATGCCTTGCAAATCTTTGGCGGGTTTTATTCTGGCTAATTTCCGGGCAGAGAGGCGTTCCTGAGGAATCTTATTTTCCTTTATTAATTTCTCTATGGAGCCTGAAGAAAAATTATCCTGCAGGCATATCTTTTTTATGCTGGCGGGATTGACCTTCAGCCGCTCAAGAACAGAGTTCTTTCCGTATAGAAGCATCATATCCCTTTCAGGGGGCACTGCCCATTCCAGCAATAGAGGCAGAGCCTCTCTTTAGGCAGGCCTATGGCTTTAACCATATCATCCACGGTTTGATATCTAAGCGTAGTCACCTCTAAGTCCCGGGCAATCCATTCCACCATTCTCTTATATTCCTGGGTGTGATGATTGAGATACTTTGAGACATCTTCCAATTCATGCCCCTCCAGGCTATGGATAGCCCTGCGGGCAGCCAGCTCGCGGATACTGCGGGTGGAAAGATTAAACCTGCAGGGAAACATCAAAGGCGGACACGCCGGGCGCACGTGCACTTCGCGCGCTGCGGCCTCCCATAATTTTTTAACGGTGAAGTTCTTTAATTGCGTGCCGCGGACGATAGAATCCTCACAAACCACAATCCTGTTGCCCTCGATTATTTCCCTGACCGGAATCAGCTTCATCCGGGCGATTAAATCGCGCGCCTCCTGCGAGGGCGGAGTGTAACTGCGGCCGTATCCGGGCGTATATTTAACCAGGGGTCGCCGATAGGGCTTACCTGACTCAGCAGAATAACCTAAGGCATGGCCCGTACCCGAATCAGGCACGCCCGAGACCAAATCTATATTTATATCCTTATCCTTCCTGGCTAAGGCGCGCCCCGAGCGCTCACGGACCACCTCCACGTTTATCCCTTCGTAACTGGAGGCGGGAAATCCTGTATATATCCAGAGAAAGGTGCAGACCTGGGCCAGGCCAGAGCCCGGTTTTTTATCAGCCAGGCCTTCCTCCTTTAATAAAACTATCTCGCCCGGCTGAAGATATTTTACGACTTCAAAATCGATATTGGGAAAGGCGCTGGTCTCGGTAGTTACCGCCCAATCATTCCCGCGCCTGCCTACTACAAGAGGGGTGTAACCCAGTTTATCCCTGGCCGCATAAATGCCCTCGTTATTCAGCAACAGAAGCGAGCAGGAGCCCTCAATCGCCTCGAACATCTTCTCTATGCCCTCGACCAGAGTCTGGCCCTGATTGATTAGCTTGGCAACTAACTCGGGCATATTCACCGTATCCCTGCTTACCTCACTGAAAGATATACCCTTGTTTAACAGCTCATTAACCAGTTCCTGGGCATTTTCAACTAAACCGTTTGTGACGATGCAAAAGGGCCCAAAGCGCGAATGCAGATATATCGGCTGCTCATCAAAGGCGCTGATTACGCCGATACCTTTATTGCCCCGCATCTTTTTATAATCTTCATAAAACTTCGATTTAAACTGGCTTTGCCCTATGCTGTGTATCTGACGGGAAAAGTCCTCACCCAGAACAGCCAGCCCCGCATATTCGGTCCCTAAATGCGAGTGGTAATCCGTGCCGCAAAAAAGGGTCTGGGTGCAATCCTCAGCAGAGACCACTCCAAAAATCCCGCTCATTCCTCATACCTCCATATCACAGATGAAGCAATGCTTTGGCTATTTCAAAATAGACTATCAAGGCGGTTATATCCACCACCGTAGAAATAAAAGGGCCGGCTGCCACCGCCGGGTCAATCTTGAGTTTCTTTAGAAGAAGCGGCAGAAAAGCCCCGGTCAGGGTAGCCATCACAATAGTCGCCGCAAGCGCAAGACCCACGGCAAGGCTCACAAAGGGGTTGCCTTGCAAAAGCAGCGCCCTTCCTGCGCCCAGCACACCCAAAGCCCCTCCCAGGACTAATCCTAAGCCTATCTCCCGACGCACAACCTTTAAGACCTGATTGATTGTTATTTCACCCGTGGCCAGCCCGCGGATAATGGTGGTGCTGGACTGGGTCCCGGCATTACCGGCTGTATTAAGAAGCAGGGGAATAAAAAAGGCCAGGGCCACGACGGCCTCCAGGGCAAAGCCGTAGTTTTTGAGGATTTGCCCGGAAAACTGTACAGCTATCAGTAAGATTACCAGCCAGACTATCCTGCGCCTGACGAGAGTAAAAAATCCGGTATTGAAGTATTCTTCCTTTGGCGCAAGCATAGCCGCCATCTTGTAAACGTCTTCGGTGTTTTCCTGGCGCAAGACATCCATGATATCATCGACGGTAACTATGCCCACGAGCTTCTTATCCTTATCTATTACCGGAAGGGCCAGCAGATTATATTTGCGCACCGTCTGGGCTACCTCTTCCTGATCGTGCTCGGCAAAGGCCTTAAATACCCTGCGGTGCATAAGCTTCTTGATAGGCACATCTTCCCTGGCCATGAATATATCTTTAAGCGAAACAAATCCCACCAATCTGTGCTCATGGTCGGTAACATAAGTGTAATAAATGGTCTCTTTTTTGGGGGCGGCCTGCCTGATGAGCTCAGCGGCCTGAGACACCATAAGCTCAGGGGTGAGCGAGATATATTCCGTAGTCATAATACTGCCGGCGGAGTTGGCAGGATACCTCAGCAGCTTCTCCACATCTTTTCGTTCGTTCTCGCTCATCAGGTTGAGAAATTTATTTACCACCTCATCCGGCAGACTGCTTAAAAGGTCGGCTCTTTCATCCGGAGACATCTCGTTCAAAAGATAGGCGGAGAGCTCTTTCTCCAATTTATCCAGAAGCTCAAACTGCTCCTCTTCATCCAGCTCATCAAAGACCTTAATCATCTGCTCCTTATCGATGCGGCTGATCAGGGCAACCTGCTCTTTTATATGCAGATCGAAAAGGGCGTCAGCTATATCGGCCGGGTGCATCTCGCGCAGGGCCTCGTTCAGCTCTTCCTTCTTATTCAATTTCAACAGCTCCCTGATTTCGGGAAGCATTATCGATAAGT
Organism: Candidatus Omnitrophota bacterium; assembly: GCA_020341815.1. GTDB lineage: Bacteria > Omnitrophota > Gorgyraeia > JAFGHF01 > JAFGHF01. Next base: position 1,350,461 of record CP070837.1, on the reverse strand, counting down.
GCCTCATAATAACCTCCATAACACTAGAGCCAGCGCCAGGCAGTAATAGCCGAACAGGTAGAAGCGCGCCCGGCGAATAATTGCCAGCAGAACCTTTAAGGCCAGAAGGCCGCTTAAGAAGGCCCCCAGAAAACCAAAAAGCATATATCTATCAAAGCAAGCGGGCGAGGCAAAATCTTTTACTTTGAAAAAAAGCGCCCCTAAAATAGCCAATATCGAAGCCAGAAAGGAAAACTTAAAAGCGGTTTCTCTTTCCACACCGCGAAAGAGAAGCGTTGAAATCGTAACGCCCGAGCGGGAAAGCCCGGGGATTACCGAAAGCCCCTGGACAAGACCCAGCCAGAAACCGTCCGCCAGCTTCAAATCATCCGCACCCCGCAAGCCTCCGCCAAACTTCTTTGTGCTCAGTAAAATTATCCCGCTGACAATAAGCGGTAAGATTAACCGGCCCGATGAGAACATGCTTTCAAAATAATCTTGTCCCAAAATAACAATTACTGCCGTTACAAAGGTAGCCAGCAATATGGATGAGACAATCCTGGGTTTAAGAAAACGCTTTATATCTTTAAATAAAAATACAATCAGCGCCGCCAGGCTCCCCAGGTGTAAAGCGATGCTCAAGACAACCTTATCCTGCGAAAGCCCAAATAACTCCTGAAAGATTACCAGGTGCGCGGAACTGCTCACCGGCAAAAACTCCGTCAGTCCCTGAATAATCCCTAAAAAGATATATTTAATGAGCACTACATCTCTCCCGTAATCTCATCGAGCAGGTCTTTAAAGGTGACCATGCCTATATTTTTCTTATTCTCATCCTCAAGGACGGCAACCTGCATCCTTTTTAACTGCAAAGCGTAAAATACCTTATCAATGGGGCTTTCCGAAGACATATGTAACACCGGGCGCAGACGCTCACCCACCCTGCTGTAGGCGCCTTCTTCATAAAGGGCATCGAACACATTGGCAAAGCCGGTGATGTTATCTTTTTCGCCTTCATAAACCAGGATACGGGAAAATCCCTTTTCCCGGGACAATTCCTTCAGGCGCAAGGCGCCCTCCCCGGCCTCCATGCTTACTATATCCTTAAGCGGCACCATAATCTCCTTGACCTTTTTGCTGCCGAATTCAAATATTCTGTGGATGATAGCGCGCTCATGCGGCTTGATTATCTCGTCTTTTTTGATTTCCCTGATCAGTAATTTCAACTCTTCCCGGCTGACGAAAGGACTGACCTTTTTTGCCTTCTTTGTCTTGAAGGGGAATAAAATTATCCGCGAAATAAAAGCCATAACTATAACCAACGGCCAAAAAATAACGCTGAAAAACCTTAAAATACCCACTATCCTGTAAGTTATCTTATCGGCATAGTGCCTGAACACGGTCTTAGGGATTGCTTCGCCGAAAATCAAAATAACCGGCGTCATAACTACCGAGGTAAGCCAGGTATATCTCTGGCCAAAATAGGCCACGATGAATGTAGTAAACACCGCCGAGGATGTAACCACCGAAAGATTGGTGCCCACCAGAGTCGTGCTCAGGAGCTTGTCGGGTGAGGCGAGCATCTTCTTCAGAAGCACCGCCTGGGAAAGCTTCGCTTGCGCCAGCTGTTCCATTTTAATTCTATTAACCGATACGACAGCCATCTCCGAGCCGGAGAAAAAGGCCTGAAGCAGAACAAAAAATACTATGAATAAGATTACTTCCAGAATCATCTCTGTTTTTTCCTTATCGTAACTTTACGGATTCTGTTCTTGCGCACATCATCGACCGTAAAGAGATAATCCCTGTATCTGGTGCTCTCCCCGGACTTGGGGATTCTGCCGAAAAGATGAATTATAAACCCGGCTACGGTCTGGATCTCTTTGGCCCTAAAACGGGTTTTCAGTTCTTCGTTTAAATCATACAGGCTGGTTTTTCCGCTGACCGAGACGGTCTCTTCATCCACTCTCAGGATAAGCTTCTCCTCGGTATCGTATTCGTCCTGAATCTCACCCACTATCTCTTCCAGGATATCCTCGATAGTAATCAGGCCTGAGGTCCCGCCGTATTCGTCGCTTACTATAGCTACATAGGACTTTTTGTCCTGAAACTCAAGCAAAAGCTCTTCTATCTTTTTGGTCTCCGGGGCAAACAAGACCGGCTTAATCAGGTTCTGCCACTCCCGACAAGGCGAAAGTAGATATTCCTTGGCATAGATAATCCCCAGGATATTATCCACGCTGTCTTTATATACGGGGATTTTGGAATGACGGCTTTCTTTGAGTATCTTCTCAAGCCCAAAACTATCCTGCTGCACGTCGACGCTGACGATGTCCACGCGCGGGGTCATAATCTCATTGATATGCCTCTCCGCGAAATCAAACACCGTGTATATCATCTGCTCTTCTTCCCTGCTGACTATACCTCCTTTTTCTCCGATGGAAATCAGGCCCCGGATTTCCTCAGAGGTGAGAAACGGCTGCCTGAGGTGCTGCGGGCCCACTATACGCTGAGAAAAAAAGTCGGCAATCCTGGACCAGAGAAGACAAACAGGCGAGATAACCTTAGAAAAAATATGCAAAGGGCGTGCAACAAAAGAGGCTAACCCCTCAGCATGCGAAATGGCAAAGGTCTTAGGCGTAACCTCCCCGAATACCAAGAGCAGAAAAGTGGCTATCCCCACGGAAAAACCCAGTTTTTTCTGTCCGCTCACAGACATTACGGTCTCGGTAATCAGGGCGCTGATAGTGATATTCACCAGCATATTGCCGGTAAGGATAGTGTTTAAGGTGCGGCGGGGAGAATCCAGGAGCTCCTCAATCAAGGCACTCTTTAAAGGTGAGGCCTCTTTCAAGCGGCGCAATTGTATCTTGGACAGGGAAAAAAGCGCGGTCTCCGTGCCTGAGAAAAGCCCGGACAGTAAAAGTAAAATAACCAGCCCCAGGATATGCCAGAATAGACTCAAAACTAAATCACCCCGCTTAAGCTTTTCAACTTGGCAATTTCATTCATTTTCAGGCGGCGCCACTTCCCCGGCTTAAGGGTAGCCAGCTTCAAAGGGCCGAAGGCTATCCTCTCTATATCCAAGACCGGATGCCCCATAGAAGCAAACATCTTCTTTATCTGTCTCTTGCGCCCCTCGGTGAGCTCAACGCGCAATAAAGTTGTTTTCTTTACTATATTAAGAATACTGATTTTACAGGGAAAGGTCTTTTTGCCTTCCAGATAAATGCCTTTTTCCAGTTTTTCAATCTTGCGCCGAGGAATCTCACCCTCCACCGAAACCCGATAAACTTTTTTGATGCCGAATTTGGGATGGAGCAGACGGTGGGTGAGTTCTCCGTCGTTAGTCAAAAGCAAAAGCCCTCTCGTATCCTTATCCAGGCGGCCCACCGGATAAACCCGCGTATCTATTTTCCCCAGTAAATCAAGCACGGTGCGCCGGGCATATCTATCCCTGACTGTGCTTACCGCGCCTTTGGGTTTATTGAGTAAAAGATAGACCTTTTTGGGACATAAGGCCTTTCTGCCCTCGACGATTATAGAGTTTTTTTCTAAGCTGACCCTGTATCCCGGCTCAAGGATAATTTTGCCATCCACCTTTACCTTGCCGCTTTTTATAATCTCTGCGGCAGCTCTGCGCGAGGCAAAGCCCAACTGCGCCAGGGCCACCTGTAAACGTATTTTTTCGCCCATATTTCGTTGTTATCCTACCACAAAGCCCTCCTCTTTGCAAGTAGACATTTTCTTGACAGGATACGCATAAAATGGTATATTGACAAGCACGGTGTTTAAGCCCTGGATAAGGAGTTTTATAAATCTGATTTATCCTTTATCCTGCCTGCTATGCAGAGCGAGGCTAAACCCCTTAAGCGATAAGCCCTTATGTGAAATATGCTGGAACAAGATTAAGTTCAATCTGCCGCCTTTTTGCCGCATATGCGCCAGGCACCTGCCCGCCAGCATGAAGGCGGGCAGGCCCGCAAAAAGCCAAAATCACGCATTTATCTGTAAGGATTGTCAAGCCTCCGGGTATTTCTTTAAGAAAGCGCACTCTGCGTGCATATACGAGGGCGTAATTAAAGAATGCATCCATCTATTTAAATACAACAGTAAATTATCTTTAAGCGGGCCGCTGGCGGAATTGATGATCGATTTTGCGGGCAGGTTTTTGGATATGAGAAAAGTGGATTTGATTCTGCCTGTGCCTCTTTACAGCGCAAAAGAGCGCCGGAGGCAGTTTAATCAGGCAGGCATCTTGAGCGAATCTTTAGCTAAGGCCTTCTCGAAACAAGCGCATAATAAAACGCTCATTAAAATTAAAGCTACCCAGCCTCAGATTAACCTCTCGCGCACAGAAAGGCTTAAGAACATTAAGGGCGCCTTTAAGGTCAAAAATAAAAATGTCCCTAAAAATAAAAACGTCTTACTGGTGGATGACGTCCTGACAACAGGCGCCACGGTAAATGAGTGCGCAAAAGCACTGCATAAAGCAGGGGCAAATAGAATTGAGGTATTTACTTTAGCGCGCAAAGCATAAAAAAATGAACCCCGCCCTTCCTAAACATCGGAAGGATTGGGGATAGGCAAGTGGTATTGGGAAGAAAGGAAGAGCGGGGTGAAAATCCTGAGAACATATTTATTAAAAGAATTATTCTGGCCGTTTATCCTGTCGCTGGCTATTCTTATCTTTATAATGCTTATCGGCAGTCTGGTAAACCTCTTTAATCTGGTAGTCAATAAAGGGGTGAGCCTGGGGCTGGTGGTCAAATTAATCTTTCTGCTTATCCCCAATATCTTAACTTATGCGCTGCCCCTTTCCATCCTCAGCGCCACACTCCTGACTATCGGCAGGCTTTCCGCCGATAATGAGATTGTCGCTATCAGGGCCAGCGGAATTAATCTCTACAGGTTATGCTTTCCCATAATCATAGTGGGCCTGGTGGCTTCACTTGCCTCTATCCCCATTAACGATAAACTGAAGCCCCGGGCCTTATTCGCATCACGAAAAATCGTCAAGCAGATCGGCATGAAGACTCCCGCAGCATTTCTTGAGGCCGGCACCTTTATCCGCAGCTTCCAGAATTACATTATCTTCATTTACGGAATTCACCAGAACAAGCTCAGTAATATAAGAATTTATCAGCCCCAGGAGGGAAAAGCCACGCGCACCATTATTGCCAACGAGGGGGAGTTCCTGCCGCTTCCGGAAAAAGATATCATAAAACTGAAATTAATAAACGGCTCAAGCGACGAACCTAACCCCAAAGACCCCGGCGTCTTTTACAAGCTCAATTTCAAGACCTATTATCTGACCCTGGATATCTCCGACGATACGGAAAATATGCAGAAAAAATTAAAGGATATGAGCGTGCGCGAGCTGCGCCAGAAGATGCACGAGCTGCAAAAAGAGAACATCGAGGTTACCCCTATCGTTACCGAGATAAACAAAAAGCTTTCCTTTTCCTTTTCAACCTTTGCCTTTGTTATCCTGGGGCTGCCCCTGGCAATCTGCACCAGAAGGCGGGAGAAGTTCGTCGGTATCGGCTTAAGTATCGGGGTATTCGTTGCCTATTATGTACTCTTTCTGACGGGAGAGGTCCTTTCCGTCAGGGGATTAGTCTATCCGGGTTTGAGTATGTGGCTGGCCAATATTGCTCTTACCGCAGCAGGCCTTATTCTGATTTTCCATACCAATAAGAGATAAAACGATGAACCCCGCTCTTCCTAAAACCGCATACTTACAATTAAGGGCAAGGGTAAAAGCTATAAAGCAATGCAGAGACAGTCTAGCAAAGTTAAAATTGGACCTAAGATTACGATGAGATGAAAGGAAGGGCGGGGTGAAAATAATCGACCGCTATATAGTCAGAGAATTCCTGGTGCCCTTTTTCTACTGCCTGACGGTGTTTATTAGCCTCTATGTAGTTATTGACCTCTGCGGCCGCCTGGAGGATATCCTTAAACACCATGTGGAATGGTCAGTGCTTCTTCAGTATTACGGGGCCTTTCTGCCGATAATCTTTGTGCGCACCGCGCCTATCGCAGCACTTCTTTCCACCCTCTATATACTGGGAAATCTCAGTAAATACAATGAAATAATCGCCCTTAAAGCAACGGGCTTAAGCATCTGGAGAATGGTGCTGCCTTTTTTCTTCCTGGGGATAGTTATCAGCATGGCTACGCTGGTGATTAACGATAAAATCGTTCCTCAGGCAAACCTTGTTTCGGCCACCGTAAAAGAAGAACATCTTGATAAAGAAAAGGCACAGCTCCAAGAGAGAATAGTGGAAAATATCGCTCTTTACGGGGCGCACAACCGCCTCATTCATGTGCGCAAATTCTACACCAAGAGCAACCTCCTTGAAGAAATAACTATCCTGGAGCAGGATAATGAGGAACGGGTTATCGCCAAGATTCAGGCCAAAAGCGCACAATGGCAGGGAAATAAGTGGGCATTCAATGACTGCGTTGTTTACAATTTTAACGATAAGGAAGAGGAAAATGCCGAGCCGGCCTTTTTCAAGAAGATGCTCATCGGTATCGAAGAAAAGCCCAAGGACTTCCTAAGGCGGGAGGCCTCGGCTGAGTTTATGAATTACCAGAAATTAAGAGAATATATCAGGAGGCTCTCGGGAAGCGGAGCCAAGATTGTGCAGAAGCTGCTGGTGGATTTGCATTATAAGATTTCTTTTCCCTTTGTCAGTTTGATAATTATATTCTTGGGTATCCCTTTTGCCCTTTCTACGCAAGGCACCGGAAAAGTAGCCAGTATCGGGCTTTCGGTAGTCATTGCCTTCTTCTATTACACGGTAGAGGCCCTAAGCCTTGCTTTAGGTAAAGGCGGAACTCTGCCGCCGATTATATCGGCGTGGTTTGCCAATTTCCTCTTCTCCACCGTCGCCATAATGCTGATGCGCCGCGCACCAAAATAAAAACCCCCCGATTGTTTTTTATAAAAAGCATCGGGGGGGCTTTTTTTTATTTTTATAAGGCCTTGATTAACCCTTCGGGGCAGGCCTTCTTAATAGTAACAGGCTTTACGTATCGCCTGGTCAGGGCCTCGGTATCGGCGGCATTGAGCTTCTGGAAAATAAAAGTGAATTTTTCCTCCAATTCCTTGCCGATATTATTTCGCACATCTTCCGGCAGGCTCATCAGCTCTTTCTTGAAGGGGCCAAAACCCTTTTTGCGGGTCTTGTATATAAACTGCTCATCACTCATCCCTTCTTTTCTGTCGGCACTGCAATTTTCTTTAAGCCAGGCATAAATCTTATCTCTTAAATCCCGGGGGAAATACCTGCTTTCATAAACAATGTTCTGAAAGCCTGTAGCCAGGTGCACCTCAGCAGTCTCGGTCTGGGGAAAGTGATGGAAGGCATCATCCGGAAGGGTTGAAGCCCCGTGCTGCACCGTCCCGGCCAGTCCGTATTCATGGCGGGCAATTTCGGAGACTTTCCTTAAGACATCAAAATCCAGGCTTACCTTGGCGATACTTCCGTCGGGCAGAACCACGCCCCCATGGGCGGTCCCGGTCTGGATGCTGATTTTACTAATTCCTTTGGAGCCTTTGCCGTTTTTATTCAGCTCTTTTTTGTATCCCTCCATAAACGCCCGGAACTCTTCAGGCGTGGTATTCTTTCCTCCGACCTCGCCTATCTCTCCGCCTACCGAAACCGTGATATCCTTAGGCTGAATCTCCCGGATAAAGGAGGTCAACTTTGCCGTTACATCGTAGTTATTCCACTGCTGTTCATTCAGCGTCTTCTTATCTAAATCCACCAGCGTCGAGCTGTCGATATCGATATTATAGAATCCCCCCTCAATGGCCTCGCGGATAAGCTCCTTTGCCGAGTCGATTTCTTTGGCGGCATCAGCAGCATAATTTTTGGCCTTAAGCTGGAAATGATCCCCCAGAATAAATAAAGGACCGGAAAAACCCTCCTTAATTGCCGCCCCCAGGCAAATTGCCGCATATTCCGCCGGGCGCTGAAAGGTATAACCTATCTCCGAGCGGGCAATCTCAAAAACAAAATTTAACGATTTTAATTTCATTGCCGTCCTGATCAAGGCGCGGGCCACATCATATGTCAGGCCTCTTATATTCACCGCAGGTACAGTAATCTGGCTGTATTTGTCCTTTCCCTTTGCCTCATAAAGCCCCTGGATAGAAGAGGGATAAATCCCGAGTTCAGCGGCCGCCCCCCAGATAATCCAGCGCGAGGCGTCCTTTACCGCCTGATTTTCATTAAGACAAAGATTATATACCAGCTCGTCTATAACCTTGGCTTTAAGTCTTGCCTTATCTTCTATTGTTACACCCTCTTTTGAAACCCTGATTGCACTACTGGTTTTCTCAAGCAAATCCTTGACGTCTCTGTAAAGCATTTTACCTCCTTTTGTCACTGAAACCACTGAAAAATAACCACTGAAACCACTGAAGTTTTTCTTTTGTCACTGAAACCACTGAAACCACTGAAGTTTTTCTTTCAGTGTTCTCAGTGTTAACAATTCAGTGTTCTCAGTGTTACAGTGCTAGTATGCGGATTAAACGATACAAAACCTCTGTATTTATTTTCTTCTTTTTGACGGCATAACTTAAATCCACCGTTTTGACGCGATTATTGACCATGCCCACCATTTTATCCCGCTCACCCCTGATCAGACACTTTACCGCCTCCGCCCCCAGATGCGTAGCCAGGATGCGATCATCCGCCGAAGGAGAACCGCCCCGCTGGATGTGCCCTAAGACGCTGACTCTGGTCTCAAGATGCGTCTTGCGGGTAATCTTTGCGGCTACATCGGCAGCGCTTGCTGCACCCTCGGCCACAACGATTATCCAGCTGATTTTTCCTTTTTTGTGGCCTGTGCGGATATCGGCGCACATCTTATCTATATTATAGCGCCTCTCGGGGATAATGATATCCTCGGCCCCACCGGCAAGCCCGACCTCCAGGGCAATATAGCCTGAGCCTCTACCCATAACCTCAATGACAAATATTCTTTCTAAGGAAGTAACCGTATCCCTTATCTTATCTATTGCGTATAGTGCGGTATCTACCGCGGTGTCCGCGCCGATAGTTGCGTCGGTGCCGTTGATATCATTATCGATAGTGGCCGGCACCCCTATTACCGGAAACTTCCATCTCTGCCAGAGCCGGTGCGCCCCGCGAAATGAACCGTCCCCTCCGATTACCACCAGGCCCTCAAGCCCGTTTTGCTCAATTACGCGCTTAGCCTTGTTCTGGCCGGCGGCGGTCTTAAACTCCGGAGAGCGGGCGGTCTTAAGCATTGTGCCTCCGTGAGTCAAGATATTGGAAACCGAGCGGCGATCGAGCGCCTTAACCTGACCCTCAATCAAGCCCTGATAACCTTTAAAAATGCCGTAGACCTCCAGGCCCTTATAGATGGCCGTGCGCACCACACTGCGGATACAGGCATTCATCCCGGGGCAATCCCCGCCGCTGGTCAATAAACCAATCCTTTTCATCTTCATTTTTTTAAAACCGCCTCCAGGGCTTCGCTTACCGTTTCCACACCTATCAGTTCAATGGAGCCTTTGATTTTGAGGCTCTTAAGATTATTCTTGGCAATAATGCAACGCTTAAAGCCCAGTCTCTGGGCCTCCTTTATTCTAACCTCAGGCTGGGTTACCCCGCGCACCTCCGCCCCCAAACCTATCTCTCCCAGAACAATGTCTTGCTGCTCGACAGGCGCCTCTTTCAGACTGGAGGCAACTGCCACGGCAATGCCTAAGTCTATGGCCGGCTCCTGGACCTTGATGCCTCCGACCACATTAACAAAAATATCCTGACTCGCCAGGCCCAGCCCCGCGCGCTTCTCCAAAACCGCAATCAAAAGGGCAATCCGGTTATAGTCTAACCCCGAGCACCAGCGCCGGGGCATTACCAGCCCCGAGCGGCTGACCAAAGCCTGAATTTCCACCAGAAGCGGACGCGTCCCTTCAATGCAGGGAACTACCACCGAGCCCGCGGCCTGTTTCGGCCGCTGGGCAAGCAAAAGCTGGGAAGGGTTGTTTACCTGAGCCAGGCCGCAACCGGTCATCTGAAAAACCCCGATTTCATTAGTTGAACCAAATCTGTTTTTTACCGCCCTTAAAATCCTGAAAGAAGTTTCTCTCTGGCCCTCAAAATAGAGCACCGTATCAACCATATGCTCCAAGACGCGGGGGCCGGCAAGATACCCCTCTTTGGTTACGTGTCCGACTAAAAATACAGGGATGTTGCTTGCTTTGGCCAGCGCCGTAAGAACTCCGGAGCACTCCCTCACCTGGCTGACGCTGCCGGCTCCGGAAGAAAGATCCGGGTTATACATCACCTGGATAGAGTCAATCACCACCAAAGCCGGAGATAGCTTTCTGACGTATTGGGTAATTAAGTCTACGTTTGTTTCGCTGACTATATAAAGGTCTTTGGGTATCTCACCCAGTCGTAAAGCCCTGAGCTTGGTCTGCTGAATTGATTCCTCTGCGCTTACATAAAGGATAGAGCTGGAAGCGCTGGCAAGTTTTTGGCAGGCCCGCCTGCAAGCGGCGAGGCAGGCCTGAAGCAAAAGGGTGGATTTGCCGATACCGGGCTCACCTCCCACCAAAACCACCGAACCCGAAACTATCCCTCCCCCCAGAATTCTGTCCAATTCTTCTATATTGGTGGACTGCCTTATCTCATCGGAACCCTGAACATCCGAAAGAAGCTGAGGCGGCTGGGGATTGGCGAATTGACGCAAGGAGGGACGGGTTTCCCTAATTTGGGTCTCTTCTGTTAAGCTATTCCAGTTATTGCAATCGGGGCAGCGGCCTAACCACTTTGCTGATTGATATCCGCATTGCTGACAGGTAAATATACTCTTTACTTTAGCCATTTATTTCTTCTTGCGCGATTTCTTGGGCTTGAGCCAGGCGCCTAACTTTCCCTCTCCGCGTTCCAGGCGGCCGGTTATAACTTTAAGGCTCTGGGAAAAGTCACGGAAATTATGAATCGTCTCTTTCAAGGCCACTGTTGTCTCTTCATCCAAAACCTCATCCACCGAACCCAGGACATTGTCGAGGTCGGCGGCAACCTTATGCGCCAGGTCCATCAAGGTCTCCGGACTCAAAGGGTCGCGCCCTACTAATACATCCCCCTCTTTTAATAAATGGGTGTAATCCCCACCCGGAATAATCTCCAGGTATGTATCGCCGATAAAACCGGAGACGCTGACATAGGCGCAGGAATCCCGAGGAATCTTTATATCCTTATTCAGCCAAACCGAAAGCACTATTTTGGGTTCGGCTTTATTTTTATCATAAAACATCTGTACATCCCTGACCTCTCCCGCTTCTATCCCCGCGACCCTTACTATGGCCCCCACATCGATGCCACTGGCGAAAGCGAAAGTTATCTCGATCAAATACCCCGGACGGAAGATATGAATTTCGCTGATAGAGAATATAGCCAGGATTAAAATTACTAAAGCGATAAAAGCGAATATGCCTACCTTCAATTCAAGGTTCTGCTTATTTATCATACCTCCTCCTCGATTTAAAAAATAAAGGCTTTAAGTCTCAATAGGCCCCTGGGCTGCACCGCTGATAAACTGCTGCACCACAGGGTGTTTGCTGTTTTTGATTTCTTCGACGCTTCCGCTTTCTATAATCTTTCCGTCATAAAGCATGCAGATTCTGTCGGCAATCTTGTAGGCGCTGACCATATCGTGGGTCACGGCAACAGAGGTAACCTCAAGTTTATCATGGAGCCGGCGGATTAATGTATTAATGGCATCGGCCCGGATAGGATCGACCCCGGTAGTCGGCTCATCATACAGGATAATTTTCGGGCGGGCGCAAATCGCCCGGGCAAGGGCCGCTCTTTTTTTCATACCTCCGCTCAATTCGGAGGGCATCAAATCCTCTATTCCTTCAAGGCCCACTAAATCCAGGCTTTCCCTGACCCTCTTTGCTATGGTGGCCTCATCCGTATCGGTATGTTCGCGCAAAATAAATCCCACGTTCTCGCCCACGCTCAGAGAATCAAAAAGGGCCGCGCCCTGAAAAAGCATCCCGAACTTAAGCCGCAGGCGGTTAAGTCCTTCTTCATTAAGCCGGGTTACATCCTCTTCATCGATAATCACCTGGCCTGAGTCGGGCTTCAAAAGGCCGATGATACTTTTAAGCAAGACGCTTTTGCCGCAGCCGGAACAGCCGATAATTACGGAAGTCTCGCCCTTGTTAATAGTGAGATTAAGGTTTTTTAAGACCTGGTGCTCCTCGAATGATTTGCAGAGATTAATGATTTCTATCATAGTTATATAAAATAGAAAAATGCGGTAAACAGGCAATCCGCAGCAATAATCAACACGAATGAAACCACTACCGCCAAGGTTGTGGCTTTACCCACCCCTTCGGCCCCGCCTTCGGTGCGCAGGCCCTGATAACAGGAGACGATACAAATAATCATGGCAAAGACTACCGACTTAAAAAGACCGCTGAATATGTCTTTTAAGACTAAGGCATCGAAGGTTGAGTTTATATACATAGCCGAGGTGAGCCCTAATTTCCAGACCGCCACCATATAACCGCCTACTATGCCGATAAAATTGGCATAGATAGTCAAAAGAGGCAGCATGGTCGCCAGAGCCAGAAATCTGGGAGAGATCAAATATTTAATGGGATTGGCGGCCATGGTCTCCAAGGCATCGATTTGCTCGGTAACCTTCATTGTGCCAAGCTCTGCGCTGATAGAAGCGCCGGCCCTTCCGGCTATTATCAATGCGGTAAAAACCGGCCCCAGCTCACGGCACATAGAAAGGGCCACCAGATGGGCAATAAACTTCTCCGCCCCCAGCTTCTGCATCTGATAGGCGCTCTGAAAAACCAAAACTATTCCTACAAATAAAGAGCAGAGCGAGACGATAAACAAACTATCTGTGCCGATTTTGCTCATCTGGGCAATAACCTGCCTGCGTTTAAGGCGGCTTGTGAATATTCCATGCAGAGCCCTTATACCTAAAAGAAAAAGCTCTCCGGTATAATGCAGGCCGTCCAACATTTTCTTTCCCAATATGCTAAGACAATCTTTCATTTTAATGAGCACTGAACTTACAAAAATTTATAATTTTCGTAAGTTCATCTCCTTCAGTTTTTCTACGTTAGCTTGTGCGAATTAATCCCGCAGCTTAAGAGGGAAATTGTCGAAGAGAATTTCCCCTTGTTTAAGCAAGGGACAGCCTCAATCAAAACCTAATCTTGCGCTCAACGCCTAAGATTTCCTCTTCTTTGCGCAGGCGCAGTCTGAGGAGTTTATCGCCAAAGATTCTGCACTCCAGGCCCAATTCATTTGTATAATCGTTCTCCAGGTTATCTCTTGTTCCTTCCATAAAGCTGTCAAAGGTGACCTTTACATCCTCGGCGATGCTTTTGGAGGCATGCACGTCGTTGTCGGAATTGCGCGTTATATCCCAGCCCTGCCAGAGCATACCTTTATCACTCTTGAATTTTATATCCAGGACTTTTTGCCCTGCTAAATTACTGAAATCCATTTCCCCTTCCATAATGAAAAATCCATCCTCCCGGCAAATACGCGAGTCAACGACAAAAAGTCGCGGATAGCGGCCTTTTATATTGATATCGGCGCTGGCAAAATCCAAATCGCCGATATGTCCCTCCATCACTTCCAGGCACCCTTCTATCCTGGGGCGCTTGAGGGGGCCGCTGGCCTTAATCAGGCCGTTGACTAAACCGGAAAAATCCGGCTGCCCCCCGACGCCAAGCTGCGCCCTTGCGCCTTTTGAGAGCGGGCCCAGCCGAGATATGAATTCGTGGGGTGCGGCCTGGTTAAAGTTTAAAGATAGATTTGCCTCATAGGGAGCCGATAAGCCGATAATACCGCGCAAGTCGTAACTGTCTCCCAGGCTGCAGGTAAGTATGCGCAGTTTTCCATCCTGAATCTCAAAAGAGGCGTTAAGCTCAGGGAATGGCTGCTTATTCAGTACAGAGCCGTAGGTTGTTAGCCTCCCGCAGGTCTTGGCGCTATCGTCATAAAGATTAAGTTTTTTATCCAAAGTCAAATTAAGATTGGTTAAGACATCGAGGCTGCCAAAGCTTGAACGCTCAAGATTTGCCGTAAGAGTCAGGGCCTCCTCTGTCGCCTCCCCATGCAATTTCAAGGCCTGGCGGGGGCCGCCCTTAAAAGAACCGCTGATTTCCTCGAAAGTTAATCCTTTTTGGCCCAAGAGGAGTTTACCCTCCAAATCTTTAAGCAGAGGGGCTTCGCCTAAAAAAATCTTTCCGCCATCAAGCGTACATACAAGCTCGCCTCGCTGCCTTGAGCCGTCCGCCGCTTCTTTCCCCAGGCCAAAAACATTCTGCCAGAGGTTATAATTAACTAAAGCCTCGGCAATCTCGACATTGAAATGGGAAAACTTGATTTTCACCTCTTTCAGCACCAGGCCATAAAACAGGCCCGCCTTTATCTTTCCGATGGAAAGCTCTGCGGGTGAAAATCTCCTCTCCAGTTTTTGCTTAATCAGCTTTTTCGCCTGCTGGAAAAAGGCCTCTCTTCTTCCGTAAGCAAAAACAACCGCCGTCGATAACAGCAGTAGAAAAAGCACAAGCTTCTTAATGCTTCTATGCCTGTTGCGCATGACAAGGCCTAAGTAAAACTAAGCTCACTCTTTCCTTTTTCGCAAGATACTTTTATCTTTCTGGATTTCTTAAATTTCTTGCTGATTATCTCCTCCGAAAGCGGATCTTCCAGATACCTCTGGATGGTCCGTTTTAAGGGACGGGCGCCGAATACGGGATTAAATCCTTTATCGATGAGGAACTCTTTGGCGCTTTTAGTCAGCTCAAGCGTAATGTCCTGCTCGCTTAACCTCTTCTGGACGTGCCCAACCTCAATATCTATTATTTTATAGAGGTCGTCTTTTGTTAAGGGGTGAAAAACGGTTATATCGTCGATACGATTTAAGAACTCCGGTTTGAAGGTTCGGCTCACCTCATCCAATAACTTCTTCTTCATCTCCTGAAAAGTAACCTCTTCTTTTTGCGACTTGAAGCCCAAAGAGCCCTGCTTCTTGAGTATCTCTGCGCCGATATTGGAGGTCATAATCAAAATGGTATTGCGAAAATCCACTTTGCGGCCGAAGCTGTCGGTGAGCCGCCCGTCTTCCAAGACCTGAAGAAGTATATTAAATACATCCGGATGGGCCTTTTCGATTTCATCGAGCAGGACCACCGAATAAGGCCTGCGCCTTACCTTCTCCGTAAGCTGGCCTCCCTCTTCATAACCCACATAACCCGGAGGCGCACCCACAAGACGCGAGACATTAAACTTCTCCATATACTCCGACATATCCAGCTGAATCAGGGCATTCTCGTTACCGAACATAAACTCTGCCAGGGCTCTTGCCAGTAGCGTCTTTCCCACGCCGGTGGGTCCCAAAAACACAAAAGAGCCGATAGGCCGGCGGGGGTCTTTGATGCCGGCGCGGGAACGTCTTACCGCGCGGGCAATAGCGGCAATAGCCTCATCCTGGCCGACTACCATTTTGTGTATGTTCTCTTCCATCTTCAGAAGCCGCTCCGACTCCTTCTCCTCCAGTCTGGAGATGGGAATACCCGTCCATTTGGACACTATCTGGGCAATATCTTCATCGGTTACGGTGGGTGTTACCTCTACCTTTTTCTTGTTCCAGGTATCTTTTAGTTTTTGCAGCTCGGCCTTAGCCTCGCGCTCCTCGTCCCTGAACTTGGCGGCCTTCTCAAAATCCTGACTCTTTATCGCCGCCTGCTTTTCCTTATGCAGCTCCTCTATATTCTTCTCCTTCTCCTGCAAATCAGGAGGGGCCATAAGCGCTGAAAGCCTGGCCTTTGCCCCGGACTCATCAATCAGGTCAACGGCCTTATCGGGCAAATAGCGGCCGCTGATATATCTATCGGAGAGCTTAACCGCCTGCTCAAGAGCCTCGTCGGTAAACTTGACTTTGTGATGGGCCTCGTATTTGTCTCTCAAGCCCTTTAATATCTGTATTGTCTCATCCACCGTCGGGGGATCCACCATAATAGTCTGGAATCTGCGCTCAAGGGCGGCGTCTTTTTCGATATATTTGCGGTATTCATCCATGGTAGTGGCGCCGATACACTGAATCTCTCCCCGGGAAAGAGCGGGTTTTAGAATATTAGAGGCATCGATCGCCCCTTCCGCCCCTCCTGCGCCCACTAAGGTATGCAGCTCATCGATAAACATTACCACGTTTTCCGATCTTCTTATCTCGTCCATTACCGCCTTGATGCGTTCTTCGAATTGCCCGCGGTACTTAGTCCCGGCAACCATCAAGGCCAAGTCAATTATGACAATGCGTTTATCCTTGAGCACCTCGGGGATATTTCCCGAGACAATCTGCTGGGCCAGGCCCTCTACGATAGCGGTCTTGCCTACGCCGGCCTCACCCAAAAGCACGGGGTTGTTTTTGGTGCGCCGGCTTAAAATCTGAACCAGCCGCTCAATCTCATTTTTCCGGCCGATTACCGGATCAAGCTTGGCCTCTCTGGCCAGGGCGGTTAAATCTCGTCCGAAGGCATCCAAAGCCGGGGTCTTGCCCTTGGCCCTTGCTGCGGCGGGACCTGCCTCCTGCTGAGCGCCGGGTATCCCCTGGCCCAAAAGCTCCATTATCTCAGTCCTCACTTTATTTAAATCCAAACCCAGGGCTAAGAGCACCTGCGCGGCTACGCCTTCGCCTTCGCGCAAAAGCCCCAGAAGCAGGTGTTCGGTGCCGATATAGTTATGCCCCAGCTGCCTGGCCTCTTCCATTGATAACTCCACCACCCGTTTGGCCCGGGGGGTAAAAGGTATATCCCCGGAAACAACCGTGGTCGGCCCCGGCTGCACAAGCTTTTCAATCTCCAGCCTTATCTTATCCAGATTCAATCCTGTATTTTGTAAAACCGCGCTGGCCACACCTTCGCCTTCGCGGATTAATCCCAGCAGGATGTGCTCGGTGCCGATATAGTCGTGATTAAAACGCTTGGCCTCTTCTTTGGCCAGAATAATCACCTTTCTTGCCCGTTCGGTGAAGCGGTTGAACATTTCTAGTTCCCTCCTAATTCTTTCCTGATCAGTTCTGCCCGTTTCATATCCCTCTCCTGGGCAGAAAGTGTCTTGTGTTCGATTTTCTGCAGATGCGCCGGCTGCATCAAAATAAAAATCCGGTTGATGGTCTGGATATCCAGGCCTTCTTTGAGTATGCCCATATCTACGCCCAGGCGGACCTTGGAAAACAAATCAATAGCCTCTTTGCTGGTAATAATGTGGGCGTTCTTTAACGTGGCAAAAGAGCGCCAGATGCGGTCCTCAATCCTGGCCCTGTCCTGCTCAAAGAGGGCCCGTCTGGCATTCTGCTCATGCCCGATGACCTGCTTGATGACCCTTTCGATATTATCCAGGATATCCTCTTCGGAATGACCCAGGGTAACCTGATTGGATATCTGGAAGAAATTCCCGCTGGCCTCGGTGCCTTCGCCGTAGAAGCCGCGCGCGGTCAGGTTTAATTTAGTAATTGCCTGCAGGACCTTATTTATCTGCCTGGCCATCACTAATGCGGGCAAATGCAGCATTACCGAGGCCCGCAGTCCCGTTCCTGTGTTCGTCGGGCAGGCGGTCAGATATCCCCAGGTCTGCGAATAAGCAAACTGTAAGCTTTTCTCAAAATCTTCATCAAGCCTTTTGGTAATCTGCCAGGCCTCCCCCAGATTAAAGCCCGACTGCATCACCTGCATCCTCAAATGGTCTTCTTCGTTTACCATAATGCTTAAGATTTCTCTGTCGCCGACCAAGACGGCCTTATGATTGCTGCGCATGGCGTGCTCCCGGGAGATAAGATGGCGCTCAATCAGGAATTGCTTATCCAGATTATTCAGGTCGGCCAGCTGCAGGAAAAGCGCCCCTTTTGTATAATTGCTGGAGCCAAAGGCCTCTTTTGCCTTTTTGAGGACCTCTTCTTTCTGCTTTTTATTTGCCCAGTGAGAAAAGGAAATGCGGCTTAAATTTCTGGCCAGCCTTATCCGGCTGGAGATTACAACATTGGAGTTGGGCCCGGTACCCTTCAGCCACTCGCAGTTCTGATTAATTAGATCGTTGAGCTTCATCGCACTCTCCTGTTTTCTTTCTCTTTTTTCTCCTTGGCCTCCAGGGCCCTGATTTTATCCCGCAGGCGGGCGGCCTCTTCGAATTCCTCCATCTCAATCGCCCTTTGCAGCCTCATGCGCAATATACTCACCTCGGATTTTTTCTCAACCGGCGTCTCGGTTTTGGCTTTGGCCGGTGAGCGGCCCAGATGCTGCGTAGAGCCGTGGATTCTCTTTAAGAGAACGCTTAAGCTGTCTTTAAATGCCTCGTAACACTCGCTGCAGCCAAGACGGCCGATGCGCCGAAAGTCCTCGTAAGTCAGGCCGCAGGCGGGACATTTAATTTCGCTTTTACCTCCCACTTCAAACTGCTGGCCCAAATCGGCCAGGCCCGCCAAAAGGTCGGCCAGGCCAAAATGCTGCTCCATCTGCGCCCCTTTTTGCCGGGCGCATTCCTCACAGAGGTGAAGTTCGGTAATCTGATTATCTACTATCTCCGTCAGATGTACACTGGCTTCATTCTTATGACATATATCACATACCATATTTTACCCTTTCTCTTATTTGTATTTCACGCCCTCTGTTTTGGTCAGCTTCTTAAACTCTTTCATCAGCATTAAGGTTATATCGCCCGGCTTTCCTCCTCCGATAACGCGCCCGTCGACTTTTACCACCGGAATAATCTCCGCTGCGGTGCCGGTCAAAAACGCCTCGGTTGAATTATACAGTTCATGGCGGGTAAGCACGTGCTCATGCCCGAGGATTTTTTTCTTTGCGGCAATCTCTAAGACCGTATCGCGGGTAATCCCCCTTAATGTGCCCATGCACTGCGGCGGGGTATAAAGCTGTCCGCCCTTGGCAATAAAGATATTGTCGCCGGTGCATTCGGCAACATAGCCCAAAGAATCGAGCATAATCGCCTCTTCGACTCCCGAGTTAACCGCCTCGATCTTGGCCAGGATATTATTCAGGTAATTCAGGGATTTTATCTGCGGGTTCAAGGCCTCAGGCAAATTTCTCACCGTGGGCACGGTTATTATCTCCAGCCCCTTTTTGTAGAGCTTATCGGGGTAAAGCGTAATCTTATCCGTGATAATAATTATGCAGGCTCGGCCGCGGCACTTGCGCACGTCCAGCCCCAGGTCCCCTTCGCCTCTGGTAACCACTACTCTAATGTAGGCATCTTTAAGCCCGTTTGTCTTTAAGGTAGAAAGCACCGCCTTCATCATCTCTTTTCTCGTAAGAGGGATATCCAGCATCAGGGTATGCGCGGATTCAAAGAGCCTGTCGATATGCTCTTTCAGCTTGAATACCAGGCGGTTGTATGAGCGGATGCCCTCAAATACACCGTCGCCGTAGAGAAGGCCGTGGTCGAATACGGAAATCTTGGCATCCTTCTTTTCATAAAACTTGCCGTTGATATAGACCTTCATTTTACCTCCCTAATAATAGTCGCTAGTCGCTCGTATCTAGTATCTAGTCAAAAACTTTTTTATATAATCTTTAAATATTTATAAGTGTTTTTACTATTTTCTATTTTACTAAATACAAGATACTGAATACTAGCGACTAGATACTAATTTTCCGTCGCGAATATGGATTATCCTGTCGGCTATCTCGGTGATGCGCTCTTCGTGGCTGACAATCACCAGAGTTTTTTTCTGCCGGCGGTTGAGATTTTGCAGGAGCCCGACAATCTGCTCGCCGCGCTCCGAGTCAAGATTTCCCGTGGGCTCATCGCAAAATATTATATCCGGGTCGTTAATTAATGTCCTGGCAATGGCCACGCGCTGCTGCTCCCCTCCGGAAAGCTCACTCGGCCTGTGCTCTTTGCGCTCATCAAGCCCCACAAGATTTAATAGCTCTTCGGCTCTTTCCTTTGCTTTATGAGCCCTTGCCTCGTCTATTAAAGCCGGCAGCATAACATTTTCCAGGGCACTGAATTCCGGCAAGAGGTGATAGAATTGAAAGACAAAACCTATTCTTTCATTTCTGATTCTGGCTCTGTCTTCTTCGGGAAGGCGGTAGAGGTCTTTACCTTCAAAATAGACCTTACCTTTTGTGGGCTCATCAAGACCGCCCAAGAGGTGCAGTAAAGTAGATTTCCCCGCTCCCGAAGGCCCGATGATGCAAAGGGCTTCGCCAGCTTTTATTTCAATATCAATTCCTTTTAGAACTTCTAAATCTATTTTACCACTTTTATAGATTTTGTAAAGCTTCTCTGTCTTAAGCAAAAATAATCCCCCCGCATATTATTCATAACGCAGCGTATCGGCCGGATTAAGCTTAGCTGCCTGATGAGCCGGATAAACCGTGGCCAAAAGAGCAATTATCACAGCAGCCGTTACGATAACTATGGAATCCATCCAGCGCATCTGGACAGGCAGGCTCTCAATATAATAAATATCGCGGGGCAGATGAATAAACTTATAGGTCTTGAGCAGCCAGCAAAGCAAAAGACCCGAGGCTGCGCCCAAAGCAGTTCCCAAAAATCCTAAAATCGCACCCTCCATAATAAATATCTTTTTTATGGCCTTATTCGCCGCTCCTATAGCCTTAAGTATTCCGATATCCTTGGTCTTCTCCATCACCACCATAATCAGGCTTCCGGCGATATTAAAACAGGCCACCACCACAATCAAGGCCACAATAACAAACATTGTTGTCTTCTCCAGCTTCAATGCGCTGAAGAGATTTCTGTTCATGCTCATCCAGTCTCTTACCCAGTAGGGATATCCCAGCTTTCTCTGAAGCAGCTGGCGCATGCTAGATGCCTTATAAAGACTATCCAGGCGCACCGCTATGCCTCCCACCAGGCCCTGCAGATTAAAAATATCCTGGGCGGATTTGATATTGGTCAACACCAGATTCAAATCATATTCATACATCCCGGAGCTGAAGATACCGGCAACATTAAAATTAAAGTTCTTACCCTCACTCGGTGAAATGACCGAGACCTTATCGCCCAAATTTAAATAAAATTTTTTGGCCAGCTCGTTTCCGATAATTATATCGTTATCACTCAAATCCATACTGCCCTCGAGCAGATATTTTTCTATCTCGCTCACTTCAGTAGCAGGCGCAATGCCGCGAAGCAGAACCCCCGTCACCGCCTCATCCGCCTTAAATAAGGCCTGCCCGTTAATAAAGGGGCTGGCACCGGTAACGTTTTCTGTATTATTTAAAATTGCCAAAAGCTCATCACTATTTTCTATTCCGCCGTGCTTCTCAATCTGGATATGGGGATTAACCCCCACAATCCTCTGGCGCAATTCCTTATCAAAGCCGTTCATCACCGAGATAACCACAATCAGCGCCATTACCCCCAAGGCAATCCCTAAAATGGAAATCAGGCTGATTAAAGAGATAAACCTCTCTCTGCGCTTAGCGGTAAAATATCTCCAGCTTATAAACAGCTCCCACTTCATTTTTTCTCCGGTTTCAACTGGGGAAAAAGGATTACCTCGCGGATAGAAGGCGAATCGGTAAATAACATTACCAGCCGGTCAATGCCGATGCCTAAGCCGCCCGCCGGGGGCATGCCGTATTCCAAGGCCCGCAGAAAATCCTCATCGATCTTCTGCTTTTCCTTGGAATCGCCCAGCTGCTCACTAAACCTTTTTCTCTGCTCCTGAGGATCGTTTAATTCGGAATAGGCATTGGCCACCTCCATGCCTGAGATAAACAGCTCAAACCTTTCGGTCAAAAGCGGATTATCCTTTTTCCTTTTGGCAAGAGGGCACAATTCCGTATATAAGTCGGTTACAAACACCGGATGTGTCTCCTCCGGCGAAAGTAAATCGGCGATAATATTCAAAATCTGCGAACGGCTAAGCTTGGCCTTCTCCAGCTTTATGCCTTTTTTCTTCAGCTTGCTAATCCAGACCTTTTCATTTTCATGAGGATGGATATCGAAGTTTTTCTCCATCAGCTCCTGAAAAGAGCGCCTTTCCCAGCGGGAAAAATCTATCGTCTTTCCCTGATAGCTTAACTCGGTCTTTCCCAAAAGCTCAAGCGCCAAGAAGCCAATCAGCTCCTCGGTCAGCTTCATTACCTCCTCATAATCCGCGTAAGCGGTATAGGTCTCAAGCATGGTAAATTCCGGATTGTGCCGAGTGGAGATGCCTTCGTTGCGGAAGGAGCGGTTTATTTCATAGACCTTCTCAAATCCGCCCACCAAAAGGCGCTTTAAGTAAAGCTCCGGGGCAATCCTTAAAAATAAATTCGTATCCAGAGCCTGATGATGCGTCTTAAAGGGGCTGCCCGCCGCCCCGCCGGCAAGCTGATGCAGCATGGGCGTCTCTACCTCAAGATACCCGCGCTTATCCAGAAATTCCTTAATCTTGGTAATCATCCGGCTGCGCAGAACGAATATTTCCCTCACCCTGTCATTTGCCAGAAGGTCCAAGTATCGCTGGCGGAACCTGACCTCTATATCTTTTAAGCCGTGCCATTTTTCCGGAAGCGGCCTTAAGGACTTCGCCAAAACCTTGTATTCGGCAACCTCTATGGTGGGCTCCTGGGTGCGCGTCTTAAAAAGTTTTCCCTTAACGCCGATAATATCGCCGATATCCATATTGTCGAGGAAAAGCTCAAAATTCTCCTCACCCACCGAATCCAGCTTAAGATAAAACTGAATCCTCCCCGCCTCATCTTTCAAATCCCCAAAGATGCTCTTTCCGTGGCTGCGCAAGGCCATAATCCGCCCGGCGGTCTGGGTGGACTTTCCTTCCTGAAAATTGTCCACTAACTCTTTGATACCAGAGGACTTATTAAAACTCCGCCCGTAGGCGCAAATTCCTTTCCTGCGTATTGCTTCTAATTTCTTCAGTCTGATTTTATCCATATTTTTACCTTATATACTAATAAGCCAGCTTATTATATCCTAAGGTATCAGGGTTGTCAATATAACAATTTGGCAATGGCATCCATAATTTTGCCCGTATTTTCCTCATCCCGCCTCTGCCTGTCTTTTCTATTTGCGACCTTGGCAAAGGTTAAAGGCGCGCCGATACGCACGGTAACCGGAGAAAACTTAAGGAATTTCCTCGTTCGCGGCAAAGCCGCAAACGTCCCCCGGATTGCTACGGGAATTACGGGGCAGGAGCTTGCCCTGGCCAAAGCCGCCACCCCCGAGCGGGCCTGGCCCAGGCGCCCGTCCCAGCTGCGCCTTCCCTCAGGGAAAAAACCCACTATATCACCGCTTTTAAGGGCGCGAAAGACCTCTTTGGGCAAATTGTTCTCTATGCGGATAAAGCGCATCCGCCTCAGGATACGTCTTAAATACCACTTGTCATAATATTCATAAACAACCATCCAGCGGATATAGCGGGGAATTGCCGCTGTAACTATAAAGGGGTCCAGGCTGCTTGCATGATTGGCGGCAAGTATAAACCCTCCCTCCTCAGGCAAGTTTTCCTCGCCTTCGACTTTCAGGCGTAAGAATATCTTGGCAAATAATCCGAACAGAAATTTGCTCAAACAATAAAAGGTCATAACGGTTTCCTTTTTCTGCGCAGGGCAATAGTTAAAGCGCCTAAAGTAACCAGAGAGCAACCCCAGGCAAAGACATCGCCAAAGGCGCGGTAAAAGCTGTACATAGAAACAATTTTTAAACTCTCTGTCTTTTGCCCTTCAACCAATACATCTTGCCCGGAAGCATCACGAACCCTGCTTAATACTTTACCCCAGGGATTGATAAAACAAGAGACACCTGTATTGGCGCTGCGCACCAGGTTTACCCTGTTTTCCACCGCCCGAAACACCGAGGCCTGAAGATGCTGTTCGGGCTCGGAGGAATCCTTAAACCAGGCGTCATTTGTCATATTTACTAAAAGGTCTGCGCCTCTTCTGGTAAAGCGCCTGGCCAGATGAGGAAAAACATCCTCAAAGCAAATCAGGGCGGCTAGGCGTATCCTTTGCTTTTCCTTAGAAAAACAGAATATCGTATAATCTTCAGCCGGCGTAAAATTCCCAATCAGCCCGGCAAATGAAAAACGGGAAAAAATCGCAGGCAGCGGGATAAATTCTCCGAAAGGAACAAGATGCACCTTATCGTAACGCCGCATAATCCCGCCCTGAAAAAACAGAGTTGCGCTGTTATAGATTTTTCCTCTTTCCCCTTCGTGAGGCGTACCCACCAAAAGATAGGCCGGATAAATCCTTTTGGATAAAGAGGAAATCTCTTGCAACAGGGCCGGGTCATTCTGCAGGTATCCCGGCACAGAGGTCTCCGGCCAGATGATTATATCCGGGCGCTCCCCGGAAGCTATTTCAGTCAAACGTAGATATTTCTCCAGGATATACCCCCGGGCGTCCGGGTCCCATTTTACTATCTGGGGAATATTGCCCTGTATTGTCGCTACTTTGATATCCTCTCCTTTTTGCGGAGGATAATGTAATTTAATATAACCGTAACTTAATGTCAAGGCCAGAGAGGAAAAAATGCAAATTGCAGGAAGAAAAATATTCCTTTTAAGGATTTGCCAAAGCCCCGCATTCACCAGGACAATCAAAAACGAGACTCCGTAAACAGCGGTAATATCGCTTATCTGAATAAAGGCCAAGTTCTGATATTGAGAATGGCCCAGAAGCGCCCAGCCGAAGCCGGTGAATAAATGATTGCGAATATATTCCAGGAAAACCCAGAAGCAAGGCAAAAGCAGCAAAGCGCAAAGCCCGCGGCGCATGCAAATAGAAAAAAGCACCCCGAAGGCCGCAAAAAATAGCGCCAGAAAAAGCGCCAATATGCTAAAGCCCAGAGTGCTGACATGAGTTAACCAGTAAAGAACTCCCGAAAAGAAAATAACACCCGTCAGATAAGAAAAGAAAAAAGCAGATTTCGGCCTTCTTTCATCCAGCGCAAAAAACCAGGGCACTAGAGTAACCCAGGCCAGAATCGAGAGGTTGGGTTTGGGAAAGGAAAGAATCAATAAAATAGCAGAAAAGATACATAAAAAGATATCTCTTAAAAATCTTCGCATACAAGGTTTTATTTATTAACTGTCCCTGCCACAGCACTTTTTATACTTCTTACCGCTGCCGCAGGGACAGGGTTGATTACGGCCGATTTTATCTTTTTCTCTCTTAAAAGGACGCGGTGCCTCAGTTGCGGGCCGGGGCGGAGCTTCCGGAAGAGGCTTTTCCTTTTGCGAAGGCAGATCCTTGACTTTTGCGCTTTCCGGATGCAAAAACTGCTGGGGAATCTGCGCAAAGACACCGGAGACCCTCTCTTCTTTTACCGGGCGGGCCTTAAAGATAAACTCAAGGGCCTCATCTTTAATGCTCTCGACCATCCGGCTAAACATATCATATCCTTCGCGCTGATATTCCACCAGAGGGTCGTGCCCCCCGTAGCCGCGCAGGCCGATTCCTTCGCGCAGGAAATCCATGTTGTATAAATGGTCCTTCCATTTTGCGTCAATCACCTGAAGAAGAATAATGTGGGCTATGTGCTCCAACTTCTCTCTGCCGAAAGCGAGCTCTTTCTGTTCGTAGGCGGCATAAATTTTGTCCCGAACATCCTGACGCATCTGGCCAATGGGTCTTCCCGCCGGAAAATCTTCCATCTCCAGGAAAAACTTCGACCTGATGTGATTCTTCAGTCCCACCAGATTCCATTCCTCGGCAGGAATACCTTCATTGGCATAAAGGCCGAAAATGGCCTCCAGCATTTCATCTATCATCTCAAAGATATGCTCTTTGAGCCTTGCGCTTTCCAGGACGCGGCGCCTTTCATCATAAATCACCTCTCTCTGGCGGTTCATCACATTGTCATACTGCAAAAGCTGTTTTCTGATTTCGAAATTGTGTCCCTCTACCCTTTTCTGGGCGGTCTCGATGCTTCTGGTAATCAAGGCATGCTCTATAGGCACGGACTCTTCCCACTTGAAGAAATCCATAACCCGGGAAATCCTCTCCGAGGCAAAGATACGCATCAAATCATCCTCCAGCGAAAGATAAAATCGCGAGGCGCCGGCCACACCCTGGCGCCCGGAACGCCCGCGCAGCTGATTATCTATCCGCCGCGACTCATGGCGCTCTGTGCCCAGGACATAAAGCCCGCCTAACTCCAAAACCTTCTCGCGTTCCGCCGAAACCTTAGGGATAAGAACATCAAGAAGCCCTTTTCGCTCCTCGTGATAACCTGCATCATGCGGCCCGATCTTTTTCTGGCGCAAGATGTCATCGGCCATAAACTCCGCATTTCCGCCCAAGCGGATATCGGTGCCTCGTCCGGCCATATTGGTGGCGATAGTAACCGCATTTATGCGCCCGGCCTGGGCCACGATGTGCGCCTCCATTTCATGATACTTGGCGTTTAAGACATTGTGAGGTATGCCGCGCTGCTTCAGGAGGTCGCTTAAATGTTCGGATTTCTCGATGGAGATAGTGCCCACCAGAACCGGACGCCCCTTTTTGCGGCTTTCGACCACCTCTTCCACGACTGAGCGGAACTTTTCCTTTTCTGTTTTATAGATAACATCGGCCAAATCCTGGCGAACCGGCGGTCTGTTATTGGGAATAGTAACTATATCCAGGCTATAGATGTGGCCGAACTCCGCGGCTTCGGTGGAACCCGTTCCGGTCATTCCGGCGAGTTTCTCATACATACGAAAATAGTTCTGAAAAGTAACCGTGGCTAAGGTCTGATTTTCTCTTTCGATCTTTGCCCCCTCTTTGGCCTCAACGGCCTGATGCAGCCCGTCGCTCCAGCGCCTGCCGGGCATCAGGCGCCCGGTAAACTCATCGACGATAATCACCTGGCCTTCCTTGACTATGTAATTTACATCGCGCTGGAAAAGGACGCTGTGGGCGCGCAGGGCCTGCTGGGTGAGGTGCTTAAGGGGCATTGTCTCGATTGTATTAAGGTTATCCACGCCCCACATCCCGGCTGCCTTTTTCTCACCCTCCTCGGTAAGATAAACCAGATGCTCCTTTTCCTTGATGATAAAATCAAAGCCGGCGGTTAAGTCTATGTCCCTGTATTTGGCTTCTATCTCTTCCTTATCGGTAATCTTTTTCCCTTTTAATTTGCGGGCAATCTTATCGGCCTGATAATATTTATCGGTGGCTTCCTCAGCCGGCCCGGAGATAATCAAAGGCGTCCTGGCCTCATCGATTAAGATGCTGTCCACCTCATCGACGATAGCGTAATGAAACTCTCTCTGAACCATCTGCTCCCGGCGAAACTTCATATTGTCGCGCAGATAATCAAAGCCAAATTCATTATTCGTGCCGTAGGTGATGTCGCAATTGTAGGCCTTTTGCCTTTCTTCATCATCCATATCGTTCTGAATGACACCGACGGAAAGACCCAAAAACTCATAAACCGGCCCCATCCAGTAGCGGTCGCGCCGGGCGAGATAATCATTGACCGTGACCACGTGCACGCCCCTGCCCCTTAAGGCATTGAGATAGGCGGTAAGGGTAGCCACGAGGGTCTTTCCCTCGCCGTTACTCATCTCGGCAATCATTCCGTAATGCAGTGTCATCGCCCCCATAAGCTGCACATCGTAATGGCGCAGGCCGATAGTGCGGCGGGCCGCCTCGCGCACCACGGCAAAGGCCTCAGGTAAAACGTCTTCTAAGATTTTGTTATTGATGTCCCTTATCTTGACTTTTATTTTCTGCTTCTCCTGAGGGATAGCCACCTCCCCCAGCTGACGCTCCAAATCCCCTAAAGCGTCCTGATAGGCGGCGGCACTTTTTGCGATACGCTCTTTAAACTCCCGGGTCTTTCCTTTAAGCTCATCGTCGCTAAGGGAAGATACAGTCCCTTCAAGGCCGTTGATTCTATCCACCAGGGGCTTAAAGCGTTTTAAGGTGCGCTCGCTTTGTGAGCCGACAATCTTGTTCAGCAAAAATCCAAACATTTATTTTTTAACCTTCCATTTGAGATAGGCCTCGATAAACTCATCGATATCGCCGTCCAATACGCCACTTGCGTTTCCCTTCTCGTAATTGGTGCGGTGGTCTTTGACCATAGTATAAGGGTGCAGGACATAGGAGCGAATCTGGCTGCCCCAGGCAATATCCTGCTTGGCGGCGTAACCGGCCTCCAGCTTTTTCCTCTGCTCTTCCTTTTCTCTTTCGTGAAGCCGGGCGCGCAATACCTTCAAGGCCTGCGACTTGTTTTTAAACTGCGATCTCTCGTTCTGGCACTGGACAATGATGCCCGTGGGCAGGTGAGTTATGCGCACCGCCGAATCAGTCACGTTTACGTGCTGTCCGCCGGCTCCGGAAGAGCGAAAAGTATCTATCTTTAAATCTTCGGGTTTTATTTCTACTTTAATCTCATCACTTATCTCGGCAATCACATCTACAGAGGCAAATGAGGTATGCCGGCGCTTATTGGCATCAAAGGGAGAGATGCGTACCAGGCGGTGCACCCCGCTCTCTGCTTTGAGGTAGCCATAGGCGTATTCGCCTTTTATCAGGATAGTGATATTTTTTGTGCCCGCTTCCTCACCCGGCAGAAAGTCCAGTGTCGAGGCAACAAAGCCTTTTCTCTCGGTCCAGCGAAGATACATCCGCGCAAGCATCCCTGTCCAGTCGCAGGATTCGGTTCCTCCGGCCCCGGCGTGAATGCTCAGGATGGCGTTATTTTTATCTTCCTCGCCGCTAAGCAGAGTGGTAAACTCAAGTTTATCTATATCGCTGGATAATTGCCTAAGGTCTCTATCCAGATACTCAAGACTTGAAGTATCCTCACTCTCCACAACCTCGGCAAGCTCCTCCAAATCCGCGTGCTGCTCCTTGGCCTTTTTCCAGCCCAGACAGCTATTCCTTAAGCCCTTTAATTCACCAATCAGCTCCTGGGCCTTTTTGCTGTCCTTCCAGAATTGCGGATGAGACATCCGGCCTTCGATATCCTTTATCCGCGCCCCTTTTTTGTCTACGTCAAAGATAACCTCGCAGCTGCTCCAGGCGCTCGGCCATAGTTTTAAGTCTTGCCTTCAAATCATCCAGCATCATTTCCTCCCTAAGGGTTAGTAGAATATTATACCAAGCTAAGCCTTTTGAGTCAATTTCTTCTCCAAATCCAAAAGCATCTTCTTGATTTCCCCACCCAGGACATAACCCCCAATTGCGCCATCCGCCCTTACTACCCTGTGGCAGGGCACGACAAACAGGTCTTTATTCTTCTTCAAGGCAAGCCCCACGGCCCTGGCGGCATGAGGGCGACCTATTCTCTTGGCCACCCACCGGTAACTGCGCCTCTGGCCAAAGGGGATTGTCGAAACCGCTTTAAAGACTTTACGTTGGAAGGGGGTATATTCTTTCATTTTATAGAAAAAATTAACGGGCGCGGAAACCATGCCCCTACAATATATAATTATAATAAATCGGGCGGCCAGCCGGCCGTCCCCTACGCTTTTTGGCCGGTTATTTCGGATGTTATGGATAAAAATAATAATTTTTCATAACGTCTTTTTAAACCACGCCTGTATTTCACTTACAAACTTCTCTTTACAATCCTGAAATAACTCCTGGGCATGGCTGCCCTTATCAAATATCACCAGTTTCTTAGGCTCACCTGCTGCCTTATACAGCGCCCTGCTGTGCCGCACGCTAACAATAGGGTCTGCCTGCCCGTGGATAAACAATACAGGGGTAGGCGAAACCTTACCTATTACCTCAATGGGCTTTTTCTTATCCAGGAAAGGATTGCCGAGTCTTGCCCCCGCTGACTTTTCCAGGCCGCGCAGGCCGGTCTTTACCGCCGAGGGCTTCCAGAACTGGTTTTCTATTTCCTCAAAGGCCATGGGGGCGCTTACCAAAACTAAACTGTTCACCCTGTCGCTTCCGGAGACATAATTTACGCATGCCAATGCGCCTAAAGAAAAGGCAAGCATCCCTATGCGCTTGTATCTTTCTCTGGCGTAATCTATAATTACGCTTAAGTCCTCTTCCTCTTTTACCCCAAAGGTGCACAGACCGCCGCTTCGTCCATGGCCCCTCATATCTACGCTTATTATGTCAAAATCTTCCCCAAAAGAATTGGCAATGGCGCCAAAAGTAGGCGTATCTTTGCTTTGAAAAAATCCGGGACAGATAATTATAACCTTATCCTTAGCCCCGGAAATTATGTTTATCGCCAGGCGATTGTTGTCTTTGCTCTTTAGATATAATTCTTTAACATTCATTCTAATATTTGAGAATATTTTTTGCGGCTTTTCTATCAATACCCTTTACCTTGAGCAGCTCCTCTAAGGGCCGATGAAAGATGGCCCTTGCCCCCGTCAATCTCTCCTCCAAACCTAAAAGGATTTTCTTCATTTTTTTACCCAAAACATAACCGCCGAGGGCGCCATCGGCCATTACAACCCTATGGCAGGGCACAATAAATAAGTCTTTGTTTTTCTTCAAAGCAAGGCCCATGCCTATTCGCCTGGCCACCCACTGGTAGCTGCGCCTCCGGCCAAAGGGAACTGCCGAAACTGCTTTGAAAACCTTGCGTTGGAAGGGGGTATATTCTTTCATTTTAAACAGAATCTACCTCTTGTGGCATTATAAAGAAAAGGCAGAAAATAAGCAAGGTTTTCTTGACAAGGCCTGAGAAATATGAAATAATTGACTAAAGTTACTGAAAACTATCCAGAAAAGATGTATTCCACATATTAAAATAAAACCCATCGAAGATATGGCACTCATCGATTCAGATGCGGTCCATTGCGCGGCTTGTGCCCCTGATTTCGAATGTTAGGGCAAGAAGAACATAAGGAAGAAGAAGAAAAGGAAACATCTTGAATTTTATTGGAATCAGTATTGGTGTTTTCGTCGGGATAATTAGCGGCATTATCGCTTTAGCGATAATGCGAGCGTTGAGCACGGCCTCTATAGGTCATGCCGGGTCAGTTAAGATGTTAAGTATTCAGCTTCTTTCAGTAGTAACCCTTGTTGCTGGTGCGAGCTTCCTTATGCAGAGTAACCTCTTCCCCCAAAAAACGGTCAAAGATATACGCAGCTTCGCTGCTCCAAAAACCGCTCATTTTGGGCGTTAGATTCTGTTGTAACTAGAAGATTAAAAGTGAGTTCCCTTATTCGTTAGTGAGAAACGAGCAGAGTTAGATTGTCAGAGAAGCCATCTTTAATTCGAAAGGAGAGAACAGATGAAAAAGCAAATGTTTACAACGAAGTTACTATTTGTATTACTTATCGGATTAGTTCTTAGTCTTCAGAATGTCGTTGCACAGGACAATCCACTTCTGAGAAGGGCTGAGACTTTGGAACGAGCTCAACCGGAAGTTCTTCAAACTATTGAATCCGCACGACAAGAGATGATAAAAGACTTAGTTGGCAAGAGCGCAGAATCCAAGGAGAATTTTGTTTTTTCATTCATGGAAGCAGGCTCTAACAGGTCGACGGCGAAGATCCAAGTACGTTGGTCAAAGGATGGATTGATGTGGGAGAATGGAAACTTCCCGAACGTTTATTCCCCTGTTAGCACTACCTTAAATGCCACACATGGAGTTGGTGCAACAGCAAAGCGATTTGATGGTCTACTTCAATGGGTTCTGTTCGACAAACCGAACACGATAGTAACAGTCTGGGGCCTTGGGCCGGCGATTTGGGACACTACAGGTACTGCTCTTCCAGCAGGCGAGACAAATTCAGCGCCAGACGTAGTAGACCTGGGTGGCGACCTTCGATTGGTCGTTTTTCAACAAAACGAGAAAGTTGTCGCAAAGATTTACGATCACAATTCAAGGAGTTTCCTTTTTTCCCCAGTTCTTGAGCAGGGTACACTTAACTCAGGCGTTGAAGGCCGACCTTCGGTCACATACCACAGTAACGGAAAAATTCTAATCGCGTGGCGCAAATTTTCGGCAGGGGCCTTCCAGGTTGTCACAGCCGTGGGGGAAATGATGCCTCCGTTTAACCTGCCAGTTTTCCAGGCTTCACACATTAATGCAATTAATCTATCAAGCACAGGGTTCACCACAATAGATTCTAATCCTGCTGTAACTCACGACGCAGACAGTTTCATTTTGGCAGTGAATCGTGAGCAAACGGGAACTGGTTCTGGCGCCGGAGATTCTCTTCATGGATGGCGAACTATTGTTTATAAGTCGTCGGACGGAGTCGCATGGTCCGAGCATAGCAAAACCTCTCTTTTAAATCCAAACAGAGATAATTTAATCAACATATCGAGTCTCTCTAATGGAACCATGATCATGGCGAACATCCGTAAAATGAGTAGTGGTAACGTTATTGAAACTGCGGCGAGATATAGCAATCAAAGCGGTACCTGGAAATGGGACCCATTGAATAAAACAGCACTATGGGGTAATAAAGAAGCATCATTCAAGCAGTTTTCCCTCTATAGCTATGGAAGCGACATAAAATGAATGTAAACCACCTAAGCAGGAGGCGGTAATTAGTCAAAACCTAACAAGGTAAATTAACTCGGATAGTCTAAAGCAGCGCTTCTCGTTCTTCGTCGCTCTGCTTTAGACTATCGGTTATTTGCGACGTTAGGCGTAAAAGACAGGATGGACAGTTGATAAGCTAGACTAAGTTAATTCGTTGGAAACTGAGAAAAATCCTTTAATTTTAAGTATTTGATAATCCTTTCTGCTGTCTTCCTGTCAATACCTTTCACCTTCAGCAAATCTTCTACACTTGCCTTTTTAATTGCCTGAGCAGACTTAAAATGGCGCAGGAGAGCCCTTTTCTTTTTGGGGCCGATGCCGGCAATCTTATCCAGAAAAGACGCGCGCATATCTTTTTGCCTCAATTTGCGGTGATAGGAAATAGCAAAGCGGTGCGCCTCATTACGGATGCGCTGTAAGAGGTGTAATACTTTTGAATCGCGAGGCAAGCTCAAGACCTCACCCGAAGGCGTATAGATATTCTCCAGGCGCTTGGCCAGGGCAATAACGGGTATTTTCGAAAGCCCTAAAGCGCTCAATTCCTTACGGGCTGATGAAAGATGGCCCTTCCCTCCGTCAATCATAATCAAATCGGGAAGCGAGCTCTTGAGAGCCCTGGCGAACCTGCGGCGTAAGACCTCACAAATCATTGCATAGTCATCAATGCCTTTTACCGTCTTTATCTTAAACTTGCGATAATTGTTTTTATCGGGCTTTCCGTCTAGGAAACTAACCATCGAGCCGACTGTGCCGCTTCCGGCAATCTCTGAAACATCAAAGGCCTCGATGCGCCGGGGGGCTTGAGTGAGATTTAATTCCTTCTGAAGCTGAAAAATGAGCTCTTGCTGCCCCGTCTCTTTGGTCTGGGTTATAATCTCCGATAAAGAGGTAATTCTATCCCTCAGCATTGCCGCCTCTTCGAAGGATTCGCGCTTGGCGGCCTTTTGCATCTTATCCGTGAGCTGCGAGATGAGCTCTTTGTGCTTACCCTCAAGGAATAACCCCAGCTGCCTGAGGTTTTCCCGATAAACCTTTTTATCTATCTTTTTTATGCACATCCCCGGACAAAGCTTAAGCTGAAAATAAAGGCAGGGTTTTTTAGGCAGGCGCCGGCAGCTTCTAAAGGGAAATACCGCCCTTAAAGTTTTGATTGCGCTCTTCAGCAATTTGACACTGGTGTAAGGCCCGTAATATTTTGCGCCCTTTTCCTTTTTGCCTCTGGTAATTGTAACTGCACCCCAGGCACGAGGCGTGTCGACTTTCACATAAGGATAACTTTTATCGTCTTTTAAGGCGGCGTTATAATAAGGCCTGTGCTTTTTGATTAAAGAATTCTCCAGCAATAAGGCCTGGGCGCTGGATGAGGTCTGGATATACTCTATATCTTTTGTCCGCGAAAGCAAAACTCGTGTCTTGCCGGCTTGGGGCTTCTGGAAATAGGAGCTCACTCGCCTCTTTAAGGAAGAGGCCTTGCCCACATAAAGTATGCGCCCGGGCTTATCCTTCATAAGATATACGCCCGGGCTATCCGGAAAACTCTTCACCCCGCCCTTCATTTTTCTGCTTAGTCTACATATATTCTTTGGCAAAGGTAAAGTCCTCTAATTCTTTTTTTGATACCTAACTTACGTTTTTTAGGAAGGGCGGGGTTTATTTTCTCCTTAATATCCATCTGATAAATATCCCGGCCTCACTAGGCGAAAGCAACTTCAGGGCTCCCGAATAAACCAATACGCCCAGCGCAATAGAGGCGCACAATTTAAAGGCAAGCATAAGCCCGCTGCCCCAGAGGAACCCGCTGCGATAGAGGCCAAACCACAAAGCCGCCCCCATAATAGAGGCGGCCAAGACAATCCTGCCCAGCGCAGCAAAAAGCCCCTCTATTTTTCCTATTCTCTTGCGCATGGCAAATAGAAGCCAGCCAAAATTAATTGTAACCGAGATTGCCGTAGCCAAAGCCAGGCCCCCCATTTTTAAGGGCCGCATCAAAAGGAAGTTTAAGATAACATTGATTAACAGGGCAATGGCTGCTGCCTTACTGGGGGTAAAGGTGTCTTTCAGGGAGTAGAAATAGCTGGCCAGCACCTTTATGCCGGCATAGCCGGTAAGCCCCAGACAATAAAATAAAAGCACAAAAGAGGTGATGTTCGTAGAATAGCTGCTAAAGGTGCCCCGCTCGAATATCACCTTAACCAGGGGGCGTGCCAACACCATAAGCCCCACCGTGGCCGGCAGCATCATCGTAAAAACACTGCGCAGAGAAAAGGAAAGCGTCCTTCTCATCTGGGCAAAGTCCTTGCGCGCGGCCAGGCCCGACATAGCAGGCAGTGCCGCCTGGGCTAAGGCTATGCCGAATAAGGCCAGGGGAAATTGCACCAGGCGATTGGCATACTGAAAGGCCGCCGGGGCGCCCTCACCCACTATAAAGGTTAAAGAGGCAAAGATAGTATCCACAAAAAGATTAATCTGGTATATTGCAATGCCTAAGGTGCGCGGCAGAAAGAGCCTGCCCATCTCCTTTACCCGGGGGTGAACCCCGCCCTTCTTTTTATTGCCTTCGCCCACATCTCCTATGTAAGGCGTGGTATTTAGAAGGGCGGGGTGAAAAAAACTAAAGCTTCTTTTTTTAAGCAGGCCCTTTTTGAGAAGCAGGGGCACCTGGACCGCTAACTGCAGAACCCCTCCGCTTAACACCCCTATGCCTAAGGCATCAACCGGCTCCTTTAAGCGCGGGCAGAAAATCAAGGCGCTGGTAATCAGGGCGATATTAAGCATGCTGGGGGCAAGCGCTGGCAGGGCAAAGCTTTTAAGAGAGTTCAATACCGCCATCGCATAGGCGGAGAGGCCCACCAGAAGAATATAAGGAAATAGAAATCTGGTCAGCCGTATAGTCAGGTATAGCTTCTGCGGGTCCTTCATAAAGCCGGGGGCAATGGCGCGCACGATAATCGGGGCAAGCAGCTCACCCAGTAAGGTTAAGACCGCCAGCACTACTATCAAGATATTCAACAGGCAGTTGGCCACCTGCCAGAATTCCTCTCTTTTACCCCGCTCATTCAGGCGGGCCAGGACAGGCACTACGGCGCTATTTGTGGCGCCTTCACCCACCAGGCTGCGCAAGAGGTTAGGAATCCTAAAGGCCACCACAAAGGCCTGGGCGCGCACGCCTGTGCCAAAAAGCCGGGCGATGATAACATCGCGGATAAAGCCCAGGATGCGGCTGGCAAAGGTCGCCTCGCTGATTGCCCGTGTGGATTTTATCAGGGATTTATTTTCGTCCATACTTGACAAATCGCCCCTTATATGTTATCTTAACTGGTACTCAAATAGGCGGCAAAAGATTAAGAGGAATAAATAATGCCAATAAAAAAATCAGCCTTCAAAGAACTGCGCAAGGCCAAAAAAAGACATCTGCGGAATATCGGGGCAATCTCTGAATTAAAGACCTTAAACAAGAAGTTTTTAGCCCTTGTGGATGAGAAAAAGGTCGAGCAGGCAAAAAAGATACTTAATCAGCTGAGCTCCAAATTAGATAAGGCCTCAAGCAAAAAGATAATTCATAAGAATAAAGCCTGGCGCAAAAAATCCCGCCTGATGCGAAAATTAACCAAGGTTTAAGAGTCTCGCCGTCAAAAGTTCCAGCGCTATTTTTTGTCCCTGTCTTGAAGTCTTGATATCCCTGTCGGTATTTTGTAAATCCAAAAGATAGCCTTTGAGCCTGCCGGAACTTATCCTATTCCTGTTCAGTATAAACTTGTAGCTTAAAGCCCCTAAGATCTGCGAGAAGCTTACGCCATCTCTCCATAAACTCTCCAGGACCTCAAAAGATTTTTCTTTCTCACCGGCAATAACGGCATCATAAAGCTCAAATGCGCTTGAGGCCATATCGTCTGAGCCGGTTAACTTCTCCACGTCAGCGCAGGTAATCGTCTCTTTCTGCCCGATATATAAAATAAGATTATCCAGAGAGAAAGCCAAAGCCTGCAAACTAAGCCTTGAGGTATCCAGTAAAAGCTGGAGGGCCGCCTCTTCTATTTTTTTACCCTTGGCCGCAACCTGCCTCTTAAGCCAAATGACGAGCTCTCTTCCTTTAAGAGGATCACAACGAATAAGCCGGGCATGCCTGCAAATCTCGGCAAAAAATCTCTGTTTAAGATTGCTCTCTGAAGTCTCTAGAATAAGCACGCTAACTTTATTGGGGACTTTTACATAGGAAAGGATGAGCTTTTCTTCGGAGGCGGAAAAATCCTCGATTCGGTGCACCAGGACCACTCTTTTAGACCCGAGAAAAGGCGCTGTGGAGGCGCATTCCAATATCTTCTTAACCGCGCAGGAGCCTGCATAAAAGACATTGAAGTTGAAATCTCGCGAGGCCGCATCTAAAAGGGCGGATTTAATCCGAGTGAGATTTTCTTCTTTTAAGAATTGCTCGCTGCCGGTGAGCAGATATACTGGTGCCTCTCTTGAGCTTACCATCCTTCAATGGTGCGATTGACAATGCGCCTGGCTAAATCGGAAACAGCGCTGGATACCGCAGTGCTTTCGCTCGTATAATATCCCCGCGCTTGACTCTGGTCGCTGTCGCTATAAGTGGTATCGCCGATAATCCGCGACTCCTGCCACATAAGTTTATTTTCCTTTATATCGTTGAGCTTAACGGAACAGACTATGCTGATTCTGTATTCCTCGACGGTCTCGTTATCGGAGCCGTAACGCACGGGTTGGCTGAGATAATCGATCAGCTCACCCTCCAAAACTACATCCGCATTTTTCTCATCAATCACCTGGAGGTGCCCGTCGTTTATGAATCTCGAGATAACCTCTTTGGTGATATCCGTTTCCAGATGCGTGCGATAGCTGCGAAAACGATATTCCTCCTGTCTCAATTCCCCGGTCAGCTCTATTTTATTTCGGAAAGGGCGGATATGAATTGTCTTGATGTGTGAAGGAAGCAGCGAACCTGCGGTATAGCCGCAACCCTGCATGCATGCTATAGCCAATAATAAGAATATAAAATTAAATCTCTTCACCCCGCCCTTCCCTTCTTCGCAATGCCAAACCCTTATCCCCATCCTTCCTCCTGCCACCTTCGCCCATATCTATTATGCAAAGTATGATGTTTTGGAAGGGCGGGGTTCATAATTACTTTTCCATCTCTTTGCGGATTATCTGTACCCGCTCCAGGGCCTTGACCGCCCATTCACTCTGGGGATATTTGTCCAGTATCTCCTCGTAATAAATAATAGCACTGTCTAAGTTTTTCTGTTTTTCATAAAAACGGGCAATATTGAATTGATTTTGGGCCTTCTGGTCTTCCAGTTTATCGATAAGCTGGTGGGCCTCTTTTTCCATCTGGCTGTCGGGATATCTCCTGACGAAATCTTTAAATTCTTTAATCGCCTTATCCGTATCCTCTTCATTGTATTCCGGGCCGCTGGTGGAATTTGCCGCGCACATTGCTATCTGGTACTTGGCGTCGTCAACTAAGGGGCTTTTGGGGTAACTCTCGATAATTTTCTTAAAGGCCAAGGCCGCATTGATATAATCTTCTATCTCCATATAACATTCACCCAATTTGTACTGGGCATAAGGGGCGTATTTGCCGTAGGGGGCGTTCTCAACCACTGCGCTAAAGATTTCTATGGCCTGTTTTTTTGCGGGCAATATAGGCACGCCTAAGAGCTTGGCCTTCTGTCCGCTATAGAAGAGATTACCGATACGGTATTGCCTTTCGATTATCTCATCCACCCGTTCCGAGTAGGGATATTTATCGATAACCAGTTGATAACTCTTGAATGCCTTGTAATAATCCCCCGTATTTTCCTGGGCCCAGGCCAGATGAAACTGGCTGGAGGCCGCAAGCTTTGAAAGAGGATAATGCTTGATGAGCTTCTCGAATTCGGCGATTGCCTTTTTGTAATCCTCGGCCTCAAAGAAAGTCATCGCCCAGTCAAACTGTTTCTGGGGCGTCTCCTTTACCGCATATTTGGGATTGATAAACTTTCCGGTCTGGGGAGTCCAGATCCAGTAAGCAGAAGAAATCTTCGCATAGCTGCCTAAGATTATTACCATCGTTACAAAAGATACAATGTGTCGTCTCATAGTTGTCTCTCTCCGGTTAAAAGGAAAACAATACGGATACTTCCATCAAGTCAGAATCAAAATCATGAATCCTGTCTATATGCCTCCAGCCAAGGGGCATTTTTACTTTTTCGCTAATCTGCCAGTCGAAACTCACGCCCACTTCATTAATAGTGGGCTGGCCTCTTTCGAAATCATAGGTATATTCATCAAAAAGCTTCAAGGTCAATTTATCTTTAAAGAGCCACCATTTTATGGGAGGGGTAATCACGAAACGCGATTCCCATTCACTGGTCTCATCGTTGGCCTCAACAGCGTAATTCTCCTCCTGCTGCCAGATATGCTGAAAGGAAGCACCCCAGTAAAAACAATCATTAAAAAAAGAACTGCCCACTTCTACGCCGGCTTCTTTTCTCCACCAGGCGCCATTATCGAGATTATGCTGGTATTCGAAAAAGGGCAGAATTTTTATAATTTTATTCAAGCGGGGAAAACTGTAATCTACAAGAGCCCCGGCCCGGGTCACATAAAAACTATCGTCGCTGTCGCTGGTTGCGATTCTCACTCCATGCCGGTTCTGGAATCTCGCATCTTTCATTTCGGCTGAGGCGGAAGCGGCTATGAGAAACACCGGAATAGCCAAGGAAATTAAAATAATTCTAGGCATCTTTTTTGAATTTTGCCATAGATAAAGACTGCGCTAATAATCTTTATAATATCTCCGGGTATGAAAGGTAAAAATCCCAAGGCCACTGCCTTTGAGAAATTACACTGCAAAAAGAGCCTTAATCCCGAAATCCCGAAAAGATAAATTCCTGCTAAAGAGCCGCTGAGTATCGCCAGCGTAATCCGGCTTGTATTATTTGCAGACCTTCGCTCAAGCGCAGACCCGACTATCCAGCTGGCCGCAACAAATCCCAGAAGATATCCTCCCGTGGGCCCAAAAAGGTAAGATAGGCCCGCCCCAGTCCCCGTAAAGACCGGCAAACCCATAATGCCCAGCAAAAGATAGCTTAGCTGGCTCAAGGCTCCCCATTTCTTCCCCAGCACTGCCCCGGAAAGCAAAACAAAAAAGGTCTGCAAGGTAATAGGCACCGGCGTAAACGGCAAGGGAATGCGCACATAAGCCCCCAAAGCCGTCAGGATAGTAAAGCAGCAAAGTCCTATTACTCTTGATGCGGTCCGATCAAGAGCGATTTCTCTATGTAAAAAACTCCGGGATAACTCTAAGGCCTTCACCCCGCCCTTCCTTTCTTTGTAATGCCAAACCCTTATCCCCATCCTTCCTCCTACCGCCTTCACCCATATCTTTTATGCAAGGCGTGATGTTTTGGAAGAGCGGGGTTCATCTCAATATTTTCCTGCTAATTTTATTACCTTTTCAAAACAGGCAATGGCTTTCGCGTAAAGGCCGCGGGAAAAATAGTCCTTGCCTTTCCTGTAAAGTTCGTTTATTATCTCGTCCCTTTCGGCGTCGCGCTCATCCACTTCTATCTCTTGGGCTGCGCTTAATGCCACCTGCACCTCACTGAGCCTGTCTTCTCTTTCTAATTTCGCTAATTTCGCCTGGCGGCTTCCGCAGGCCTCTTTCTGACTATCCAAGGCTCTTTCTACGCAATCGAGATACCATAGGGCACCCTGATGGCCGGGGGCGAGTCTTAAAACCTCTCTTAATTCTATCTTTGCCTTTATGTATTCTGCATTACGATAATAACTCCTTGCGCGAGTATAATGGATTTTAGCCATCTCGCGCATAACCTGCGCGTACTTATCTTCTTCGGCCCCTGTCTCTTTCGCCGGCAAGACAAGAGAAGCTGCAGAAATCAAAAAATAAATTATTATCTTTCTCATCTGCGTACGCTGTCGTTAATTTCGAAATTCTTGACCTTCATCTCTTTAATATCGCAGGCAGCGATATTTTTGCGCGCCTCAATTACTTCTATTTTTCCTACTTCTTTATCCTGGCGATAGACACTAAAAGGCATTTTCTTTTCCACGCCGGCATCCCGGCCTATATCAATTACCACAAACTTATGTTTGTCGTTAATCGTAATAATGCGGCCTTCTATCGTGAAGTGCTTCTCTTGCACCTCTTTTTTCGGCGGTTCTTTCGCCGGCGGCGCAATTTCCTGCGCCTCTTTTTTCGGCGGCTCTGCCTTTACCACAATGGGCGACAATTCAATGGAGCCGATACCTGCATCTGTCTTCTGCATCGCCTTCTTTGCCCCCTCGACCGCGCTTTCCAACACCTTCTTCGTATCGCTTAACTCAAGAAGCCTCTTCTCCAGGGCCTGCTTCATCTTGGTAAGTTGCTCGGCGAGCTTATCTTTTTCCTGGGTTATGCGGTAAAGCCGGCCTTCGGTTCTGACTAACTCCTCCTCTAAAGAACTCCTCTTTTTTCTCTCCTGCAAAAGATCACTGCTTAAGAGGCCTGAGGCACGCTCCATATCGCTTAATTTTTTCTCCACCGAGCCTTTTTCTAGTTCCAGTTTGACAAATTCATTCTGCGAAGGCCGTATTTGCTTCTTTACGCTCTCAATCTGCCCTCTTAACTTTTCTATTTCTACCTGCAGGGCCGCCTTTTCCTTTAAGAGAGAAGATAAGAATTCATCCGAAGCATCTACTTCTACTTTTTCTATTATTTCTAACCTTTCCTCCTGAACTTTGGAATAAAATCCTTTCATTTTCTCCAATTGCTCAAGAAGGCTTTTATTTTCATCGAATAGCGAATCCTTCTCTTTATTCAAAGATACATACTGCTGCTGCAGGAGATTAAACTTCTGGCTCAATTCATTGAGAGTGGCAGTTACAAGCTCCGCCTTTTCCCGCCACTGGCGGCTTTCCTTCTCGGCAACATCCAATCCCTGGCGAAGATATGCATTATTCTTTTCTAATTCGCTATACTTATCCTCGTATCTGATAATTTCTTCCTGGGCGGAAAAATAAATCCACGCCGAAAGACCCGCCCCCAACAGAGAAATCAACCCCAAAACAACCAAAAGGAGTTTAATCTTTTTATCCATCCCCCCACCTTTTAATGAGCACATCACTTACGGAACAATAGTGACGTAAGTGATAAGTGTGAATTAATCCCGATAGCAAAACACTGCGAAAATTTAGAATAAATTTTCTTGCAGCTATCGGGATAAGTTCGGCCAGACGACTTAGTTTCATTATCATTCACTAAGTCGTGGCCTTACTTATATATTCGCAAAAGCAGCCTCGATTACTAAAGAGGCCGCTCCCCGGGCCGTGGCTGTCTCCTCCAAAGTAGCAGGAATAATCCGCACCTGTTGCGCCCCTTCCCGAAAGGCCCAGCGGCTGACTGTCCGGCGAATAGTGTCTGAAAACGCATCCGGCGACTGGAAAAAGTTCCTGCCTATTACGACCACCTGGGGATTAAAAATATTTACCAGATAGGCAATCTTGACATCCAGAGATATCCCCAGGTCCTGGACAAGATTTAAGAGTCCAGCGCTTTTACTGGTCCCTGTATAGAGCTCGCCCTTAAGCATAATTGCGCATTGATGCTCCGAAAAGATATAAATAATATTATCGGCCGCTCTCGCCTCCGGGCTTAAGCCCACCCATTTCTCGGCGAACAAGGCACAACTGGTGGCATTTTCAATAAATACCGGAAGACCGAACTCATCCTCTAATTCTTTTTTAATCGCCAGGTAATTGGCGTAGGTAACCTTTGTAGAAGGATTGCGCACGGTACCGCCGAACTTATCCATTATTCCGGAAATACCCAGGCCAATTCCCCTGACCCGTCTTTTATCAAGCGCGTCATTTGCCAATATCTCTTTAATCAAGTCCTTGGAGACAACCACGGAATCTTCAATATTGTCGCTGCCTCTTTCTCTCAAGGCGCTCGCCTTCACGCGGCCGGTAAAATCAACGGCCGCTACCGCTATCCGGGCAGGGCTTTCACTTAAAGGGCCTAAATCTACCCCGATGGCATATCCATAGTCGGGATTTATCTCCACCAGTTCCGGACGCCTGCCTCCTGTTGAGATGTCCAGGCCTCTTTCAAAAACCAGGCCCTTTTTAAGATAGGTGTCAATATAATTAGAGACCGTAACTATATTTATGCCGGTGCTCTTGGAGATTTCAGCCCGCGAAATCAGCCTGTTTTTTCTGATGACATCCAGAATCTTTAAGTTTCTGCGCTGTCTGTCGGTTAACTTTTGCTCTCCCGATATAACGGGTGTTTCTTTTTCTACAAGCTCGTCTTTCGCCAGCGATTCTCTCGAGATAAATAATGAAATTATCCTTTTTTCTCTGGGTCCCAGCTGAATAAATCTTACGCCAAAGCCGTTCCTTTCCTTTTGGGTAGCGGATTTCCTGCTTATCCAGGCGATTCTCGCCTTCGGCTTTATTCTTTGTATATGGCCTAAAAGCTCAAACTCCAAATTTAAAGGCGACTCTCTAACTAAACTGATTTCTTCATCCTGGACAAGG
Organism: Candidatus Omnitrophota bacterium; assembly: GCA_020341815.1. Lineage (GTDB taxonomy): Bacteria > Omnitrophota > Gorgyraeia > JAFGHF01 > JAFGHF01. The sequence goes on along the minus strand of CP070837.1, from coordinate 1,307,438 downwards.
TCGGTTTCAATAAATATTCCGCCCTCGGCGATATTTCTGGCTAAGGCATTAACGCTGCCAGTTGCGGGTACGTCAGGTAAGTCAAACTTTACCGGCAGAGTCTTTTCCAAACGGATAGACTCTCTTCTTTCCATTTTCACCCCATTATTACTTTAACCTTGTGCGTCTTTGCGTCGGCAAAAGCAGGAACGAGGTTGCCTTTTATGGGCCGACCGTCTACTAAAATCTTTTCTATTCCCCGTGAGACTTGATGCGGATTCTCCACTTCTATTTCATAAACGTTGCCTCTAAATGGCCGCCTGATTTTAAATGCCTTCCAGTCTTTGGGAATACAAGGATTAATCCTTAATCCGGAAAAATCCCTCTGAATACCTAAAAGATATTCACAGGCACCCATAAAGTTCCAGCCGGCGGTGCCGGTAATCCAGGTAAAGGCTCCTTCCCCATAAAGATAGGGGTGCTCCGGCCCCACTAAATATTCGGCATAGGCATAGGGCTCGGTCTTATAGACATCGTAATCGGCCTGGGCGCTGGGCATAATCTTCCTTAACGCCTCATACGCCTCTTGACCTCTGCCTGCCAGGCAATAAGCTACAGCCATAAAGGTTGCCGCATGACAAAATACGGCGGCATTTTCCTTTGTACCCTCGGCAAACATACTGATTCTCCCCAGCCTTGAGTCAAACTTGGAATAAGCCGGATAAAACAAAGCCAGTCCGTGCGGCCCGTCTAAATATTTATTCACCGAACTTAACACCTTATTTAATCTTTCGTTCTTGGCCACACCGGAAAGTATTGCCCAGGACTGGCTGTTCAGATAAATCTTTCCTTCGGTGTTTTGCCTGCTTCCATATACACTGCCGTTATCGGTAAAGCCTCTTTTGTACCAGGCCCCATCCCAGCAATATTTGTTGATGCGCTCGGACATAATTTCGGCTTTACGGGTGAGTTCTTTCGCTCTCTTTTCTTTTCCGATAAGACAGGCCAGTTCGCTTAACTGCTTTAAAGAGCGCACCAGGCCCTGAGCCAGCCAGACGCTTTCGCCTTTCAGCTTTATTCCGGCTGCGTCAATGGCATCGTTCCAATCTGCATGGCCGATTAAGGGCAGGCCTCGTTTTCCCACATCATTAAAGGTGAAATTCAGGTTCCTCTCCAGATGCTCGAATAAAGTCCCGCTTCCTTCAAATCTGGAAGAGCCTTTAAAGTTCGCATCTATCTCCCAACCGTCAATCCAACGGTCTTTGAGATAAGGTAATTTCTTCAGAAGTATCTTTTTATCACCGGTCTCTTTAATATAAGCAGAGACGGTCGTAGTCAGCCAAATCGGATGGTCTTTATTGGGCCGATGGCCTTGCGGTTTATTCGCTTCGGAAAACCCGGGAGCGCTGGTGCCGTCCTTCCTGATTAAAGAAGCCAAAGTTAAGATTCTTTTACGGGTAAGCTCCGGGTTAATAGAAACAATAGCCTCACTATCCTGACAGGAATCGCGATAACCCCGTCCGCCTGAACCCTCATGATAAAAAGACGGCGAGCGCGACCAGAAATTACAGATATAAAGCTGGTATTTCACCCAGACATTCATTATTAGGTCGAGATTCTTATCCGGCGTCTCAATCTTGATATTATCAACGATGCGCCTGCGCCAGACTTTTTTCACCTCGGACAATTCCTTTTTTGCATTAGAAACCTGGCGATACTTCCGGATAAGATTTCTTGCGCTGGGCCGAGAAACTACCTGGCCCATAATCACCGCAAATTCCTTACTCTGTCCTGGAGCAAGATTTATTGTATGACGCAGACAACCAATGCTGTCTTCTCCCGAACAAAAGCCGATATTTTTAAATCGGCCGTTCATTACCAGGCCTTCGGGATTTTCTTCGGTATTGAACTTGCCCAAAAATATGCTTTTGCGCGTGGCATAACCTTTTACCGGCAAAGACGTTGCGAAAAAGGCAATATCGGTAAAAGGCTTAATGTTCAAATCGCCCCAGGCAGCGGTCTTTTTGGCCAGAATAACTCTATCTTTAGCTTCATACCAGACCCGATTGTATAAATTCATAATATTGCGGTAACGTAACTCCAGATGATAATCGCCGAGCAACCACTCTACATAAGGAAAGACCTCCAGGGTTTTATCCTTATCGGTTGTATTGGTAATCCTGGCCAGCCAGAGCTCGCAATTGTCGTGACGCGGAACAAAATAAGTCACCTCGGAACGCACGCCAAAATATTTCGTTGCAATCGTCGTATAACCCAATCCGTGCCGGCATTCGTAAAAATCCGGTTTTACTCTTAAAGGCTGATATGTCGCCGCCCATACTTTTGAGCCATGGGCTGCGGTGGGATGAACATCTTTGAGATAGAGATAGCGGCCGGGACGGTCAAAATGCCAGTTCTCCGGAAGCCAGCGGGTAAGCCTGTCCGAACGGCAGTCTTTGAAGAAACTGTAACCGCCGCCGGTCTGTGAGACAATGGCACAATATTCTTCGTTAGTTAAATAATTAATCCAGGGGCGGGGCGTGTTTGGCGTGGTGACAACATATTCCAAACCATCGTTGCTAAAATGTCCGTACTTCAATCCTTTCTCTCCTTTCATTTTTTTAAAATTTCCTGCTAAAATAGGCGCGGATGATGTGGGCGGTATCCAAGGTCGGAATAAATCCGGAATAGGGGCTGGTAGTAAACATTGCGCTATAAGGCATAAGCGCCCCTTCCCCGAACTGCACGGTGAAAATCCCCTTATCATCCATTTTGTAATTTAAATTTACAAAGGCATTGTGGTGCTTCTCGTATTCCAATGCACCGTCGGCTACCCCGTTTACCTGCTTCCATAGATTATAACTTCTTGCATATGTATAGTTAAGTTGCAGAGAAAGCTTCTCGGTAATATCCCAGTCTGCCTCAAAGCCCAGATGGTTAATATTATCGTCTATTTGACCGGCAAATTTATAATCATTCTTGGTAAACTCAACTCTCAATTTCAAATCATCGTTAGGCTCCAATTCCAATGCCGCCTTGTAGATATTAAACCAGGGATAAGACGGCAAAGGAAAAAGATAATTGTTATAAAGAAAAGGCGCCGGTTCCCGCCAGATTAAGCCATCTTCGGTAACAGTGGTAAAATTCGGGTTACTAAGCAGCCTGCGCGGATAATCATCCAGGGCCACGGTAAAATCATTGGTACGTTCATAAATACAATCGAAAGACAGCCAATCAAAAAATCCATACTGAAATCCCGCGGATACCGTTTTTAAAGAAGGATCTGCCCCATCCTCTATCTCATCGTTAAGTAAAAATTTATTGCTGTCTACATCGTAAATGATAGGGTCTATTCCGCCGGTAGTATCGGGCAAATCGTGATAAAGGGCCAGAAATTTTATCAAGAGTCTTTCGCTGGCATACCAGTCGGCTTCGGTCCTGCCGATAGTCTCAATATATTTGCCTTCGGAAACTTCATGGGCCCGGCGGCAATCAAAGAGCGTCTCCAGGTCTCCTCCTAAGAAGGCCTTCTCCAGTCTCAAGCCCGCCACCTCTCTATCTATATCTACGGAATCGCCGATACGAAAGGGACGGATGTCGTCCCAGGTCAGGGTGGGCTCATAAAGCCCGCCATAATATTCTCTATAGGGCTGTTCAAAATGGATATGCCTTCCCCAGAAGGGGTCGCGGCGAGTAATGCGATAAGTGGCCAGGCCGGGATAAAAATCTTCATCCATACGCGTATAACTAAGGCGCAGCGCGTAATCAAAAGGCTCTGCCTTTGCATAGGCCTCTTCATCCCATCTCTCCGGCCTTTCTTCCTTGAGCTTTCCTCTTTTAAGTTCGAATTTATAGGCATTGCCTTCATTGTCCGTATCATAAGTTTCCTGGGTAAGATCGCGTTCATCCCAGCTATGGGCGACTTCACCCTTTACATGAAAGTCGGAGAAAAAGTTATAACAAATATCGCCGCCGACCACCCTGTTCTCTGCATCACGGTCGCCCTTTTCCAAGCCATATCTAAAGGTATGAATTAAACCCAGAAGTAAATCATCCTGCGGTATAAACTTGATCCTGGTCGCCCCTGCAATATTATCCACGGCATCGTAATCCTGCCACAGGCCTTTGGGGGTGGCTGCTGTCGATTCTATGGTTAAATTTTCCCAAGGCTTGCTTTTCATAGAATAGCCACGCAGAGAAGTCAGATAGACCATATTGCTGTCGCGGGTAAAGAAGGAGAGATCATCCTCCCACTGGCCCCTGGTAAAATCCTCAGGCACAACGTCTGTGTGCACCCTTCCCGACTGCCACCTGTCCAGCCAGGGGCTTTCCTCCCAATAAATCCTATGGTTGGAAAGCTTCAAGGGGTCGTCGGAACTCAAGGCCTGGTCCTGATAGGCAACGGGAAAGAAGCGGAAATGGAATTTATCTTCACTTTTATAATCAAACCACAACTCTCTTACCGGCCAGTAATCCTGATGAATCTCCAGTTCCGGAATATTCACCACATCAAACGCATCCGCAGCGAATTCAATTCCTCTGGCCCTAAAAGGCGCAACTTTCCCGTCTAGTACTTTTGTTTCGGGAATATTGAAAACATCGGTAGTAAAATCAACCGATTCATTTATTATCGACCTTGTGCCCGACCAGTATTTCAACTGGATCTCGGCAGACTCATCCCCTACAAGACTTGTAGCTCTAATCTTATTTGATTTCCCGATAAAAGTCCAGGGATCCATAGTAATATTACTATGGAAGTTAAGTCCTTCTTCCTTTTCCGTATCGATATTCACGCGTAATCTATCATAAATACGCCTGTCATATGTATTAACCCCAAAACTCTCATCGATTCTGCGCCAGTTGGCCTCATTGTAATCGCCGTTGGCCTCTTTCCAGATAAGTTCCTTGTCCGAAGTGCCCAGGCTTACCAAAAATTCTCCGCTAATTTTAATGGGGGAGGTATCTTCATCTTTTTCCTTTTCCACTTCCTTCGCCGCATAAGTTTCTTCGGGAGCCTCTTCGCCTTTTTTAACCATTGGTTCCGGTATTATCTCTTCCATCTCTTCTTCGCCTGCTTCTGCTTCCGGCACAAAAATCGATGTTTCTGCCTCGTCTTCGGGATGGGGGGGATAAAATTGTTCTTCGTCTTCTGCTCTGGCCATTTCGATAAGCGGCTCGGAATAGGCTTCCTCTGGCGGCGAGGGATATAATTCTTCATCGGCTGTGTATGGATAAATTTCCTCTTCCGGTGACGGATATATTTCTTCCATCTCCGGCTGCGGACCTTGAGGCATCTGCCATTCTTCTATTTCTTCTACCTCTTCTTCGCCTGCTTCTGCTTCCGGCACCAGAATTAATGCCTCTGCCTGATCCAGGGCCCGGTTAAGCGCTTTTTTGCGCTCAAGCTCTTCGGAAACCTCAAGGGCTTGAATTGCTTCTGCAGGCGGCATAATTTCTCTTTGCGGTTTCAGTAAAGCCAATTTCTGCTCAATAACCTGAATATATTTCAGGGCCTGGGGATGCTGAGGCATAACCATAAGAGCTTTTTTAAATTCGTGCAGGGCGTCTTCGTATTTACCCTGCTCATAGTACTTTATTGCGATTTCACACAAGAAGTCCGCCACGCTTGAGCCCAAGGCAAAAGCCGGAGTATTAAACAGAAATACAAGAGTAAGGCAAATGGTGATAAATCTTATTACTCTCCAGATGCAATTACTTCTGCTTCCATATTTCTTGTAATTCATAATACCCTCTCTTTGGAATGCGTTTATTTATCCCGTTTTCCAATTCCGGACTTAAAGCGATAATTCCCCACCATTCCTCATTGACATTCATATTATTAGGCGCGGCGATATCGAAATAATAACCGCCGGCGGACCAGTCGCCTTCGGTATTGTGCACAAACCAGCTGGAGACCATATGTTCATCGTGTTTCCACCATTCATCGTTCCACTCAAAGACACACCCACCCAAAGCATTTCCCACACCGCCTGAGCCGGCCCGATTAGCTTCGATTTCCTGCCATTGACTTTTCAGGAAGACAGACTGTATTTCCTGATCTTCCTGGCCTGTCTTGGCATTAAAACTATCGCAACCGAATTCCATAACCAAGACGGGCTTACCGGTCTTTCGCTCTACTTCCCGCCAGAGATTGCCCAGGGTTTTACCGCGATAGCAAGTAAGAGCTATCAAATCGATATCCGGGCAAACCTCCCCGGCCACCTCCAGACTATAGAAATCGGCATTACCTAAGGCCACCGGATGTTCTGAGTCTATCTTTTTAATCTCGCGGGCAATCTGATTAACCAGAGAATAATAAATCTTGGCTTTGGCCTGTTCTTTTTTCTGAGGGTCTTGCATCTGCTCTACTTCGGGGCAGGTCCAGGGAACCTTCCCTCCGGAATGCCAGGAAAGATTGTTTTCGTTCCCCAGTATCCACAATAAAACTCCTTCTTCGTCTTTGTATGTATTGACCATCTCCAATACCCGTCTGGTTAAATCTTCACGATAGCGGGTATCGGCATAATTTCCCGGATTCCAGTAGTCCATCCAGTGGCCCAATATTGTGCGGATTCCGTAAAGCTGATAAAAACGGTCAATAACTCTGCAAGTTTCCTTAGCCTCTTCTCCCGGTTGAAAAAAACGCACTGTGTTTACCCCCATCCGATGCATCAGACGCCCGTCTTCTATCCAGGGTTGATTAGGATCGTTCCAAAAGTTGTACTGATGATTTTGCCCTATGGGTATAGGATGATAGACTGCTCCTTTTACAAAGTAAGGCTCATCCTTCGCTAAAAGCTGAAATTCGCCGTTTTTCATCTTTTGCACAGATACTTTTTGCGTAGATATACCGGGTTTATTTAAACCAAACTTCCAGTATAAGACTAACCCCAGAATCAGACAAAGCAGTGCTATCGTTGCAGTCAAAATAAGTTTTGCTTTTCTCATTATACTATTCGTATTTTATATCATCCAGGTAAAATATGCAACCCTCAGGATTGACATCCACATTGGTGGAGAAGCAAAACCCGCCGATAATATAAGAGAGGTCTTTACCGCTTAAGTCGATGGTATATTGTTTCCATTCGGGCGTAAGCATAACCGGACCGATTCCGGCGGTATCGGAATCACCATAATCGCCGCTGATGCCCCCCATCTTAAATTCCTCAATTCTTTCTCCGCCATTTTCCCCGCGGGCCCAGAAGGTGAGCTTTCTGGCTTGGGATAAGTCAAAACCTGCATCTTTAACCTGACCCCAGTTGTTCGGCGGATTCTGCCAGAACATACCTGCCCAGCGGGCACCTTGCGAAACTTTTCCCGAATAGACAACTCTCAAACAGGTGACTCCGGAATGAGGATCCGCAGTCCAGGCCTCATCAATCTTTAAATCACTATAGTCGCCCATCCAGCCCGAAGGAATAAAGTGATTGAACACAGAGCTTCTTTCCGTGTAAACATTAAAAGGCATCTCTTCAGGTGTATTCTCTACCTGAGGCTGAAGATAGGGATCATACTCAAACCTGATATCGTCAAAATAGAAAGTTGCGCCATTGGGATTAAGGCGGCTGGCGCTAATCCAACAAAATCCACCGCTTACATAGGACAAGTCCTGATCAACCAGATTAATGCTGTATTCCTTCCACTCGTTGCTCAAAACCAGCGGACCTATTCCTACTTCCAGAGAATCGGGATAAGTGCCCTTGATGCCGCCTACCTTAACTTTTTCAATGGCTTCTCCGCCATTTTCCCCGCGGGCCCAGAAGGTGAGTTTGTTGTATCCGGTAAGATCAAAACCGCCCATTTTCTCGCCCCAGTTGTTCGGCGGATTCTGCCAGAACATACCTGCCCAGCCAGCTCCCTGACTCCTTTCAGCCGAATAAGATATCTGGATAGAGGTACTTCCTGAGTGAGGTTCCTTCATATATTGGTCATTTAAACTTACGTCTCCGAAGTCGCCCATCCAGCCCGAAGGGGCAAAATGGTTATCGGGGGCACGTTTATCCGTATAAACGTTGAAGATCTTATCTAAAGATTTAAAAACAGGCCTTTGCTCCTGGGCAGCTTCGACAGGGGTGCTTTCCGTACTAAAAGAGAATGGCGCCTCAGGTTCTTCGATCTGAACCTCTTTGGCAATCTCTTTACTCTCCAACAAGCTCTGCTCCACAACGGGCGTAATCGAGGGAGTTCTTTCTTTCCCCGAGCTAAGCACACCGATAATCAAGAATATTAGCGCAGCAATCACCAAAAAATAAGGCAAGTTCTTCTTCATTTGTTTTTTCCTCCTTCTTCTAAAACTTACAACTTATGACTTAATACTAAGTTAAATGTTGCCGCCCCCGAGTTGTCGTCGCTATGCATCACCTCCTACCGATCTGGAGAGGTTACTCTCTGCTCCATAATTCTTTATAAGTATAATAACTCTTGCGTAAATTGCGCAAAAATGGGCTTTGGCTTCCGTTACCCTGGCCGCATATACCCAGCCATTCCTCATGCATAAACCCATCGGGAAAAGGACCGTAGAACTGACCCTTCCCATCATGGCGCGCCGGCTCATAGGCCTTCCACCACTCATCCAGCCATTCGAAGATTATGCCTCCCAGGGCGCATCCCGCACCGCTGCCGGCCATATTATACTCTATGTCCTCCCAGTTGCCTTCGTGATATTCGGCCTGCGCCTCTTCGGCGCGCGCCTGGGAATCTTTACCTTGAATATATGCCCCGCAACCGTATTCGGTAATCACCGCAGCCTTGCCGGTGACTTCTTTAACATCCTGCCAGAAGTTACCAAAGCCCTCTTTACCCCGATAGGCATTGGCCCCGAAGATATCTACCTCCGGCGTCTCCTGAGCAAAGATATCCAAAAAGAGCACATCGCCATTGCAGACAGCCACCGCTCGCGTAGGGTCGAGCTCATGCACGAGCTTTGCCGCCCGATTTACAAATTGATAATAAGCGCGGGGATTCTTTTTGGCATTATTGGCAACGCCGTAATTATTTTCATTTCCTAACAGCCAAAACAAAACCCAGGGTTCATTCTTAAATTCATTCACCATCTTCTCTACGCTGTCCAGCATATTTTTTTGATGCTCGGGGTTTGCATAATCGGTGCCTTCATACCAGGTTGCCCCGCTGCCAAGAGTATAGGCACCCAGAAAATCTCCCATAATAGTCATAATACCATACTTCTTATATAAATCGCCAAGTAATTTTTTACTTACCTTCTGGGGATGATGATAAACACGGATGCAATTAACGCCCATCTCTTTCATTAACTGGAAGTCGCCTACGCTGCGCTCGCCTCTATCCTGGATATTATTTCCGTTTTTATCCACCCAGGCATCATACGGCCCGTCAATTTTTCCGTTCCGATTAAAATCTTCTTCCATCCAGTTGCCCAGCGTGCCTTCGTCGGGGCTCTGGCCAATCTTCGTCGGCGAATATGTCACCGCGCGCACGGGAAAGGGTTTCCCATCGACCAATAACTGCCAGTGTCCGTTTGTATACTGAACCAGCTGAGTATGCTTACTGCCGATGCGCTTAATAATCTTTAGCCCATCTACATCCTTCTGTCGCCCTGAAACAACCTCATCAGGCGGACATTTAATCAGACGCCCGGGATTACAAATGACCACATCATTGCGCACATCGTTATCGAAGGAATTCTCAATCTTAATCCTGGCCTCCTCCAGCTTCATTCCCAGCTCAGGATGATGCCTTAAAATGTAATTGATTTTGCTTATCGCCACAGGGCCAATATACCATGGCGTATGCCAATAAGTCCAGCCGACAGCTTCAGGAAAATGCACCACTATTGAATAATAGGCCTTGACGGCCTGCTCCATCAGTCCGGCGCGCTCAAGAATAAAAGCGATATAAAATTGCTTTACACCCGGGGGCTCGGGAGCGGTATTCCATTTGTAGAAATTGGCCTGCATATCATCTGTGTAAAGAAAATCCCAGTGGTTTCCCTTAAGCCGCTGGCTTCCCTTTAGCGCAATATAACCCGGGGAGCGGCGCACGGATGTGCTGTTTGGGTAGACTCCTTCGCCGCAAGCCCTGGCCAGACCAACAGGGTCGGTAATTTCGTAGCGGTAATCTTTTGTGCCCGCATTTTCAAATTTACCATATTTAGAATAATCGACAAGCTTCTCGCTTCCGGGGTCAAAAAGCACTAACTTAGATGCCTGCGCCTTGGGTTTAATTTCCTTTCCGGGTTCTGCTCCCCCTTTAATCTGCTGGTCAATCTTCTCAATGCTCTCCTGGCTTTTTTCCGCTACCTTCCAGAACCAGCCGCGGGGATCCCAGTACTGGGCAAAGCTATAATCCTCTATAATTATCTGAAAAGTCTCACGCGCCTCTTCCAATTTATTCTGGCGCATCAGCACTTCTGCCCGAATAAAATAACAGGTGGCTACATTATTCAAGACATTGAAAATCATTTGTTTTTCCCGGGCGGGGAAAGCGCTTAAGGAACTCTGCTGCCTGCGTGCTTCCTTCTGATAAAGGTCTATACACTTCTGCGTATAGGCCCAGACAGCTTCGTAATCCTTCTTTCCCAGGGCCTCCCAGGCCTTCATAGCCAGATAACTGGAAGACTCATCCCCGAAATCATATTCGGCGCAGACAAGACCTGCCTGCAAGAGAATTAACAGTATAGCCAAAATAAGCAGACAATTTTTTTTCATAATTATCCTCGGCGGATACTCTCCCATATTTTGCGGCGCCTGCCGGTAACAAATTTTTGACAGAAGCGATTAGCTTCTTCCAGCCATTGCAATTTTTCCCATGCAGGACTGTCTTTATATAATAAGATCTTCTCGCGGTCAAGCTGAAAACCAAAACCTCTAACTTTACCTTTACTCATTTTTTACCTTTTTCTATTCTCTCTAATTCTTCAAGCGAACCAATGTCGGCTAAATCCTGAGGCCGTCCGGCAATCTTTTTTAGTTTTTTAAGGTCTTTGATGCAAACAACAGGGATATTGATATCTTTTGCCCTTACCATCTTTCTACGTTTATATGCTGCATCAAAATCGATATATTCCTTAACAAAGATGTCAATTAATTCTAAATGTTTTTTAGGATGGTAAAAAGAAAAGACTTTCATATTCTTTTTTGCTATCCATTCTTTTCGCTTGCTTTCTTCGGCAAAGTCTTCCAGCTTCACTGGTAGCTTTGCTTTATAACCCAATTCTTTCATTGCCCGAATAAACTTATCCCAATTCTCAAAGCTTAACTTCGCAAAAATATCCAAATCAGCCGTAAATCTCACTATTCCGTGTAAAACTACAGCTACCCCACCGGCAACCAGATACTCAACCCGATATTTATTTAACTGCCTAAAAATGCTCTCGTAAAACATCCTACCCCACAATCGCTCCGGCAGTCAAGCCCTTGACAATGTGCTTCTGCATAAATATATAAATTAGCAGTATCGGAATTACCGTAATAGTTACTCCGGCCATCAAAAGATGGTATTGGGTGACAAATTCTCCGTGAAAGGTAGCCAGCCCCACCTGTAAAGGCATAAATTTTGCGTCATCAAAAAGGATAAGGGCAAGGATATATTCGTTCCACACATTCAAGGAGTTGAAGATTACGATTACCGCCAGCGCCGGCTTCGCCAAAGGAAGCGCCACGTTCCACCAGATACCCAGCTTACTGCATCCGTCGATGCGCGCGGCGTCTTCTAAGTCCGTGGGCATTTTATCAAAAAAGGTCTTTAAAAGAAAGATGCTTAAGGAAAGTCCCACGTTAATCAAGCAGAGAATATACCCGTGGGGGGTATTGCGCAGGTGAAGCTTGTCCATCAAAACATATAATGGCACAAAGCTTCCCGGAAGGGGAATCATCATTGCCGCCAGAAACATATAGAAGAAAAAGTTCTTTCCGGGAAATTGCAGGCGCGAGAAGGCATAGGCGGCCAATGATGAAACTAAAACTATACCTATCACCACGCTCACCGTATACAATACACTGTTTAAGAAATAAACCCCGAAGTTGCCTTCTGTCCAGGCCCGATAGTAATTTCCCCAGTGCAGGACCTTGGGGATTATGGACATATCGGAAAAGACCGTGGCCTGCGTCTTCAGGCTTGAGCCGAACATCCACAAAAGAGGAAACAGACAGCTTATGGCTATAAGAAGCAAAAACAGATTGACCATAGCCCCGGAGCTAAATCTTCTCACCTTATATTTTATATCGTTTCTTTTGTGATTCATATTTGTCTTAAGCCTGTTTCATCTTTTTGGAAATACGAATCTGCATAAAAGAAAGCGCCAGAAGGATAAGACCGAAAATAATACCCTGGGCGCAGGCATACCCAAAACGTAAAGACGCTCGCATAGAGCCCAGAATCCTGGTTACCGGCACAGAACATCCTAAAGCGGGACTGCCCCCCGTCATCGTCAAAATCAAAACAAAGGCCTGCATTGAACCGAGAATGGTAAGAATAGACACCAATACAAAAACAGGCACCATCAGAGGTATAGTAACATGCCAGAACCGCTGCCAGGAATTGGCTCCGTCAACCCGGGCGGCTTCATACAATTGCCGGGGAATAGTCTGCAGGCCCGCCAAAAGAATTATAAAGCCCCAGCCGAATCCTTTCCAGGAATGGATAACGGCCACACACGTTAAGGCAGTCTGGGGGTTAGACAGCCAGGAACGCGCAAGGTGCCCCAGACCTATATTCGTCAGCCAGTAATTAAGCAAGCCGTAATCACCGTTATAAATCCATTTCCAGACTAAACCAACCACCACTTCCGATAATACCGGCGGGATGAAGAAAATCAGCCGGTAAAAGTTGCCTAATTTTATCTGCCGGTCACAAGCCAAAGCCAAGGCCAGTGCCAGGGCATTCTGAAGGGTTAAGGCAATTAAAGTAATATAAGTGGCATGCCACATTGACGGCCACCAGAGGCGGTCCTGAAACAACACCTCTTTAAAATTCCTCAAACCCACGAGCTGGCTTACCGGCGAAACCCCGTCCCAGGCGCGCAGGCCCAGATTGAAAGTGGCATAAAAAGGATATATATAAAAGATGGCAAAAATTATTACCGCCGGAAGTATAAACAGGTAATTTTCTGCTGTAGATCTTTTAAGCCTCACTTAGCCATTTCTCTTTCTTTGACCTCCTGCACCTCCCGGGCAACTTCTTCAGGTGTTTTGGTGCCCAGAATAATCGACTGAATGCCGATATCAAAGGCCTCAATTACTACGCTTTTTTCATGCCGGGGCCAGATATTCGGATGAGTGGTGTTCTCCATAGTTTGAGCAAACTGGGAAAGAAGCGGACTAATATTAGTTAAACTATATTTATTGGCAGGTAAGTTATTGGTATCCTGGGCTAAATAGGCCTGCTGTTTTTCGTCGGTGAGCCATTTGAGAAATTCTACGGCCTTTTCTTTATTTTCGGAACGGGCATTGACCATAAAGGAAGAGCCTGCCCCGCCCCAGATAAGCATCGGATATTCATCGGAAACCCGCGGCACAAACATCGCCGCATAATTTAAATCGGGATTCATTCCCTTGTACACGTTCACGCACCAGGAACCGTTAAAGGCAAAGGCAGCACGTCCATTGGCAAAGTTCTGCTCGGCATCCTTGTTGTTCATTGAAACGATACCGCTAGCTAAAACACCACTGTCGGCCATTTCCTTAAAAAGGCTAAATACACGAATCCAGTCCGGGTCGGTGTAAGGGACCTCTCCGGCATAGGTGCGCATTACCTTTTTCTCACCCATTATATTAAAGGCAAAATTGGAGGCCAGGCAGTCAATCATCCAGGTCTCTGCCCATCCGGAAACCAGTCCCTGTGTGCCTGCTTTTTTCAGCTTCTTTCCGGCGGTGATAAACTCACTAAAAGTCTGCGGCGGGCTTTCGGGATCCAGCCCTGCCTTCTTAAACAGGTCCTTATTATAAAGCATCTGGATATTGGTGACATCAATGGGCACACCGTAAATTCCCGCCGGGGCGCCAAATTCATTGTTCGGCTCAAATTCATTAACGATAAGGGCCTTGGAAAAGAACTTATTTCTCCACTCATGAATATTGTCCGACATCTCTGTATTCAGATTAAGCACGTGCCCGGCCTTAACAAAGATAGCAAAATCCTTTTTTTCACCCAAAATACCGTATATATCCGGCAATGTCCCGGCCTGAGTTGCCGCGCGCACCTTCTGGCTATATATTTCGGAAGGAGCGAACAACTTAAACTCAACCTGTCTTCCGCTTTCCGCCTGATACCTCTTCGCCAGTTCGTTAAAGGCCTTCTTTCGGTCGGTCATCCAGTGCCAGATAACCACATCCGCTTTTTTCGTTTCCGTACGCCCGCAGCCCGCCAAGGAGACTATTAAGCTGATTAATAACATACTGAATATGCCTGTCCTCTTCACCAACACTTTCTCCTTTCTTAAGAAGTTAAATAAGCCTTAATTATAGTAATATAGATTATCATAATACCTTTTATTTGTCAAGCAGGTAGCAAGAAGCCAAAGACCTCATTTCACTTAATCCCTATTTATAGGGACTTTCTGAAATAAGAATACCTTTATAGAAAATAGGGACAGCGACCGTTTTTCTGTATCTCCTGTAACCGGCGAGGCGGGGGAAGAATTAGAACCGTCCTTGCGATTCAGAATTAAGTGACCTGTCCCCGGAAGTCTACCCGGAAGTCGTAAAGGACGTTTTGATGCTTATTTTTCTTCATCCAGAATGTTCATTTTCTCCTCTTTCACTGATTGAATATACTTGGTTCTTTTCTCCAAAAAATTCTCCCATTCTTTAATCTTACACTCTCTAAGATCAATATCTATAAGTTGACTTTGTAAATATCTTTCTAACCTCTCAATGGTGAAATTTACTATCGCCCGTTCATCTTTCAAAATCAAATCTATAACGTTCTTGCCTTCTAATTCCTTTTTCCGAATAGCGACTGCCTCTTCCGATGATAAATTAGTTGGCAGCTCCCTTGCCATTCCCCACTGCTTCGCACAACACCCAAAGATGATTGTATTTTTTTCGGTTAAATCATTTTGGAATTGCTGTTGTTTCTCAGTCATAACCTCTAATGCCACAGCCCATAAACGCGTGGATATTTCTTTTATCTTTTGAAGCTTATCAAGGCTAAAGTCTTCCTTTTCTAACAAATCAAGCTCTACGATCAAGTCATTTTTTACAATTAAAAAGAAATGCTTTTCTATCTCATTATCTTCTATATCATCAGGAATGCCTAAAAACATTCTGGCCAATTTCTGCAAGCATTCAATATAAGGCCTGAGTTCCTGCGGGACTGCAGGGGAAGAAGAAACATTATCTCCCACAGGCGAGGCGGAGACGTTCGTTCTTCTCATAAATAATACTGTAGGCAATAAAACAGACAAAAGCTTATCTGCATTTCTAAAAACAATTTTTTCCCTAATTTCCTCTATGCCTCCAATATTTCTTTTGCCCATTGCCTTTACTAAATTAACATTCTCCAGCAGTTCTATTAGATTATCCCGATTAAACTCTCGCACCCCTCCTTGCCGCACTAAAATATCTTTTGTTATTTGATTAACGCCGCTCCAAGATTTTCCAAAATATAAAACAGGCTTGCCTTGGCTGGCCGGCTCTGTTATATTATGATCCTGCCCAATACCACATATATGACCTATAGAGTAAATATCAAGTAATTCTCCCTTAGTATTTACTATTAAAATGTCGGATTTCTGCATATTTTCAAAAGATGCCTTAGGGTTATTGCGTACTTTAAGCACCGGATTTTTAAACCCTGTACAAAATAATCTGAGAATCTCTTCTCTATCTAAACCGTAACGAGGAACAATAATAATCTTAGGAAGTTTCTTTACGGGTAAAGTATGCCATACTGACATAAATAAGCTTATCTCTTTAATAGAGAGGCTGCCCAGCACAATAATCTTTTCTTTTTCTATACCTAAGTCCCTCTCTATCTGTTTAACTCTATTAACTGGGACAGGCTCAGGTGAAGATACTTTAAAATAATCAGGGTTAATAAAAAAATCCCCAATGTTTCCCATAATATTATCTCCCACACAAGAAGTGTAAAGACGAACACAAATACAATCGTCATTTCTGTCAGAATCCTTTATGGGATATCCTGGAAATTTATCTTTTATCTCTACTTTTCCATCTCTTGATTCCTCTTTTCCTATAATTACAACCTTCGCATCCCATGACATCGCTCTAATCAACTCCTGAGCTGCTCTCACTAAAAATACATAAGGCAGAATACAAATTTTTATTTTTATATTGCTTTTTTCAATTAATTTTCTAAAAATTAATTTCTCCTTGCTTAAATCAAATTCTTTATTTATACATAATAATGCTTCTCTTAATAAAATTGGCTTAATTTGTTGTAAGGTCTCATAATCATAATTCACTATGATAGGCTGAACTGCATCTCTCCTTAACTTTATAGGAAGCCTACTATCTAACACAATTTTTTGTAGAAGAAGAGTATTTTGCTTAAAATACCACCTATTAATATATTGTTCTCTAAACTTAAGAATTTTTTTCTCGAGCTGTCTTAATGCTACTAAAGAACTTTTCTCTACAACACCACAAGTTAATTCTGCTAATTTTCTCAGATGCGTATTGTCAATATCTTTTAAAATAATCCCTTTACGAATTAAGAAATTTTTCAACGCATCAAATTCTCGTTCTACAGACAAATCGGGATACAACCTGCGCAGCTCCTGATCATAAAGGCTATTCTTCTTACGCATCTCCCTCTCAATCCTGCTCCGGCCATCCTTCACCGGCGAGCCACTTTGGCGGAGCGAATCCTCCTCCCAAAATTTATCTAATTCTTCCAAAATTATCTTAATTTTGTTAATTACCTTTTGCGCATGTATAGTTGTATTGGGAAATCTTCCAAACCTCCTTTGAACCTTATTCAGCTCCGATTTAATTAGTTTATACGATTCTCTTGATTCTTTTCCTTTCTTTAAAAAGAAATTTTTAACGCATCTTCTGGTATCTTTAACTTTATCGCCCAAGGCAGATGCTAAAGGAAAAACGCATAATTCGAATTTTTCCCAAAAGATATCTTCAAAAATAATTCTGGTTTTAGCTGAACCGCCAAAAATGGGTATCATTCTTCTTACTAATTTGCCATGTTTTCTTTCTATCATCGCATAAACAAATTCTCTAGCCAGCTGAGATGATGATTTTTTAAGTAAGCTTTTTCTAATTGCGATAAAAACCCTGCCAAAAGAACCTTTAATAGAAAAATCTGCTATTTCTAAAAGGATTTTTTGAGCGGAGAGGAATGCTATTGAATCTTTATTATCCCCTTCGAATGTTTTTACTAAAGAGCCGATGACTTCATAATCACGCCGAAAATATTCAGCTATTGTTAAATAGATTTTATCGATCTCTGGCCTCCCTAAGCCCGTACGTAATAAATTGCAAACCTCAGCAGGTCTGCTTTTTGCTTCTTTTAAAATAAGCTTGCGATAATGCGATATGTCTTCGTTGTTATTTTTTTTTGATGCCTCAATTATCCCTATAATAAGATTTCTTAGTTTCACAGGCGAGGAAGTAGTAAAAATGGGGCCAGAGTCATTTTTCATCCTCACCGGCGAGGCGAGAGCAATAGAACCATCATTTTTTCTGTCACCTCTTAAATCTTGAATCAAAGGATCAATTTCTTTTCGGTTGCTTGCAGGAGAAGAAATTATTGCAGTCTTACTAGGTTTATCATCCTTCAATCTAATAAGACAGGCTTTATACAGAAAATCAGGCATGTTGGGACTGGGCAAATTAATAAGTTCTTTAACTCCGAAACCATGCCTCCAGAATATCCATCTCAATATAAATCTTATCCATTTATTACTGCAATCCAGTTCAAAATTTTTCAGATTAAATTGCACATCAAACCAATAGAATCCTCCAGATGATTTAAAATCTGCGCAATTAGCAAAAGCTCTATTTATTGAATTTCTCCCAAAATTAATTATATTTTTGAACTTACCTTGTTTTTGAATAATCTTTTTTAAAGTTTGTTCAATTTCCGCTGAATCAATTCGGCCTATAAGGACATCGTATAAAACTCCTCCTTTTAACTTCGCAATCGACTTATCGTATTTCTCATTGTATTTTATTAAAGTTTTTCTTCTTTTTTCATCTTCCACAACAGCTACAACATTTCCTCCAAATGCTCTAATAATTACAGAAAAACTGTCAAGAGTTCCAATGGGAAACTCTAAAGTCCATTCCCCTAATTCTCTTGGAAGCAAGGTACTCTTTACTAAGCTGAGTTTTTGATTGTCTTCAATCCGTGGTACTTTTTGGCTTTCTCTCCATTTTTCATAAAAATTCTTTTCCTCTCTAATGTCCTTAGGACTAATATAACTGCAACCGCGGTTTAAATACAACCTGCGCAGCTCCCGATCATAAAGGCTATAGCCGATCTTGTTCCGGTCATCCTTCACCGGCGAGGCACTTCGGCCTTGCTCAGCGTAAACGGCAGATTCGATAGTCGATGGTCGTTGGTCGTTGGTCGATAGTATTTTATCTTCAACCGATGAACGATGCCTGCCTGCCGGTCTTAACAAAGTTGAAAAAATTCTCTGTTGACTTAATGTCGGCGGTGTGTTATATTTGCTCTTGGAGAAAGAGAGAATGGATAAGAATTTACAAGCATATATTAAGCTAAATAAAGATAAGCTTATTAACCAATATGTAGTTATAATTGAGGGCAATCCTGTGGCTACGGGGACCAATATTGAAGAAATGCTTAAGGCGGCAAGAAGAAAATACCCCCATAAGATTCCCTTTGTAGCCAAGGTCCCTGACCAACGATTACTCGTTCTAATAACCGAAAGATGATCCGTTTTAAATACGAACGCCAGCCATCCTTGCACTGGGGCAAAATCCTCCGCCCAATTGCCACAGTAATTCTTGAAGTTAATCAAAAGAAAATAGAAACTCCTATGTATATTGACTCTGGAGCAGACATCACTATGCTGCCCCTTAATCTGGGCAGGGCTCTGGGGTTTAAGCAAACTCCTTCTGACAAAATTTATGAAATTAGAGGTGTTTCCGGAGGAGGGGTTGCTTACATCCTCAAAACCGCTTATCTGACTATTGGCAAATACAGGCTTAAAATACGCATTGCCTGGGCACTTATAGAAGAAGTACCTCTCCTTTTGGGCAGGATGGATATCTTTCCGCGCTTCAAAATTACCTTTGATGAACAAAAAGAAGTCATATCCTTCCAGTCTCATTAACATCAAAGGGAACCGGCTAACTAAATCCACCGGCAAGCTGGAGCGAAGCAACGAAGTCTCGCCAAGCTTTGTGGCGGGCGAGGCGGCAAGATGAGATAACGAAGGGTGCTTCTTTAGAGCTTCGATTCTATCTTTTAATACACGTATAGACTCTATCTCTATGCTATCTTTCATTAACCACTGGGGATATTCCTCTTTTCTTAGATAATATTCGAGGTCTCTCTTTAACAGAGTAACTGCTCCTTCAGGCCTATATCCTGCTTTTATTGCATACTCCAAACCAAATTTATCGGCTTCAATCTGTATCTTTCTTATAAAATTCTTCCATGTTTCACTATTTCTAGTAAGAGCGCCTTTATGTGTACATTTAAGTTTTAACAATTGTTCAAAATGATTTTTCTTTTTATGTGCTAATTCATGGGTGCAAATCGCAGCCCATTCATCATCAGTCAATATTTCCATAAAGTAATAATTAATTTCGATAAAATCGATATAGACGCAACTGATATGTTCTGGGTTATCTGAAAACATAAACATAATCTTACAGGTATCGGAAAAATTATTTGCTGTTTTTATTTTCTCTAAAATATTATCTACATAGCTATAATGGGAAGCGTATTTACCATGAAAAGGCACTAATTGGCGATTACAGAACATAGTTATTAAACTATCGATGGATTCTATTTTGATGCATTTATCAAGAAATTGCTTAGTAGGTATAAATGCTTTATTGAAAATTTGTTTATTTATATTGACTATTAAGTTATTAAAGAACTTTTTCCAAATCTCTTTTAGTTGTGATAATTCTGATTTGGAATGATTAAAAGCCATTTGCCTAGATAAAAGCATCATGTATGTAGTTAATAGTTGTTTTTTAGAACTAAATGTCAATGGAGAAACCGGCGAGGCGGTGGTTCGACTCACTTTCGCTCGCTCACCACAAGTCCCTTGCAAGGAAAAGGGGACGGTTCTATTTTTGCTACTTTGGCAGTCAAAATTAACCGGCGAGGCGGCGGCTTGAATATTGCCACCCGTGCGGGCCTTAAGCACCTTAACCAGCCTGCGCATTCTGTCTTCTTGTGTTGATTCTGAGCGGTAAGCTTCCAGAGCCTCAAGTATGGTCTTCAAACCAAAATTCAAATAAGACTTATCTCTGTGAGAAAGTAGATAGAAGGCGGCTTTTAGCAACGGCAGGTCTTGCTTGGCTGATTTTAGTGAAAGGTTCTTATTGTAAGATGGGGATTTTCTTGGGTTGCAGAAAATTATAGGGAAGGTTTCGGCATTAGACTTCTTCACGGGGGGAGCATGGATTAAAGCTAAGTTTTCATAAATACAAATTATAATAGCTCGCATATCTTCTGCAAATTGAGTTAATTTATCCTTTTCCAGCGGATTTAAATAGATATTTCCCAACTGCCCCAGTGCTCTAACAGTAAGATTAGGAGAAATATTACGCAGAAGAAACTTAGAAGGAAGTTGCCTGATATATGTGGTGAAGCTGGAATAGGCACCCGGTATTTCTATCCTTTTCCCGCAGGAATCAACTGAAACAGTAGCATCTAATTCAATATGTCTTATAGTTCCAAATTCTTTTACAAGAATTACTGAAGCAGATTTTAATAATTTTAATTGTGAGATTATCTGTGTAAAATCCTGATAAAATTGTTTTTCTTCTTCATTAAGATGCAAAGCTCCGGATAAAGCAATTAAACTATTTGCTAAAAAATGGCCTAATGTTGTAAAAACTACACCTTCTATAATCCGGCAATCGGCAAAATGATCGTCTATACTATCAAGTATTGATTTAATGTTATTCCTAACTAATTCTTTACTGTTTTCCTTGTCTTCTCCCTTCCCAACTTTATAATTATTAAAATTGCTTTCGAGCTTTGATAGATAGATATCTATTTTCTTCAAGAAACTATCTATTGTTACCTCTAAGGCTTTCCTCTCATCTTCAAGCAAATATATAACTTTAAGACAAGGAAACTTCTTAACTAAGTTATGCAGGAATGCTCTTCTCTGCCTTTTTCTTATCCGGAACTTTTTAATTTCAGCTCTATTGACCGGTGAAGAAATCCCGGGCCCTACCTCTTTTCCAATCGGTGAGTTGGAAACATTATTTTTTCCTACTGTTTCTTCAAAAGATGTATTTAATCTGATTAATAAATTATTTATCTTTTTAAGAAAATTTTTTTTAGTTATATGATATTCGCCAAACAATCCCAATCCAGCAAATATATAAAAAAATCTATCCAGACTAAAGGCTTCTTGTTCTTGTCTTTTTGCAGTTATTTCTTCCAATATTTCATATAATGCCTCAGCGCGCAATTGCTTAAGACCGCCCAACGGTATTAACCATTCATAAAATCTCTGCTGGCTAATCCTTTCCGGAAGAGATAAATCTTCTGTTATTTGAGCTCTTATTTTATTTTCGAGCATATAGGGGTTATTTTTTAACAATTCCTTTACTCTTATTTTTAGTATCTTCCTAAAAGTTGCTCCTTCATTCTTATATTTTATATAAGGCAATAAGTCATTTAATTGTTTGATAATTTCCCTGTTTTGTCGAACAGGAGGATATAATTGTCTTGCTTTTTCTAGCATAATTTCTTTTTTTATTTTTATCCAGGAAGTATCGGGTGGATCGGCTAATTTCAGCATGTTCTCTATGCGTATAATGAAAGAATTTTTTTTCTTTCGATTATTTGCTTTATCTGTATTTGAGTTATATATTTCTTTTAATTCCTCGTATAAATCATCCAGAGTAAAATTAGGCAGTTTTTCTAAAGGCACACCCCTTAAAACTATTTTTATCCTTTCTACTAAAGCCTTCGCGCACATCTGCTTAAAAACAGATAAGTTACCTTTAAAGTTTGATTTTGTTTTGGAAATAAAAGGGTCTTTAACTAATGCATTAAATTCAGCACTTTCAATAGATTCTTTGGTCGTCTCATCGGATAAAAACTCAGGCTTTTTTTCTTGCCTTAGCCAATAAAGATCTTTCTCGCGCCATGCCTTAATTCTCATAAGGAAATCATGCAAAGAAAATTGTTTTTCGTTTGAATAAATATCTATAATTATGGGGTTTTTATCTTTATATATATGTGGATTGCATTCTTTTACTTCGTCATTAACAAAAACAATAAAATTTATTCCTTTAGTTTTATCAATCTCAATTAAACCCTTTTTTATTCTATTTTGTGCCAATGAATATCGAGATAACATAGTCTCTATATATGTTTCAATAAGAATGATAAATATAGGGAAATTTGAATCCTCTGCCAATTCCGCTGCATTTTGACAGGCAGTTTTTACGCAATGTTCATACCACCTACCCATAATAGAAATTATTGCGCCTTCCGGAGAAAGAGATTGTGCCTCCTTGAAAAATTTTATAAAATTTGAAAACTTGTAGTCATTCACATCATAGCCAAATTTCACCTCAACAATACGTTCATCTTCTTTTAACAATATTTTCAACTTATCACAATATCGTTCTACGTTTCCAATAGATAAAGCACCATCCAAGATACCATACACAAAAATAGGCACTTCGAGGCCTAATTTACTTTCTTTATTTGAATCCACCGGCGAACTGTTTTCAGAACTAACAAGACATTCCTCTATAATCTCTACAGGGCTGCTAGCTAAATATTGCTCAAGCCTCTGTATCTTCTTAAAATATATCTTCTCTATCTTTCGTAGATCCTTGTGATGAGTTAACTTAGCTTCCTCCATTAAAAGTGTCATAACTTTCTTAAAGGTCGCTATGATTTCTTTCTTGCTTTTTATATAATACATGCAATTAGCTAAATCTTCATAATTGCTTGGAAGAACATTTCTCACTACCTCATCATCGGGAAACTCATAGAAATATATTTGTTTCTCTAAATAACGATCCATAAATCTAAAAGGTTTAATTCCTTTATGCTTATTTTCGTTAAATCTTTTACCTGCTGATGAGCCACGAAGAGGCATAAGAAAAGATACATATGTTATCTTTACATTTTCTGTATCTAAAAGTAATAATGCAATGTTGCCTAGAGATTCAATAATTTCCTGAGGATTGCTTTCAAGTCTTGAAATAATCAGATTTATAAAAACCTTGACTTTCTTATCGAGCCAGGAAATACGCTGCCGGGCGTATTCCCAATCAAAATCTTTGCACCAATCGGCTAAAGCCCTGTTGCTTCCACTTTCTAGACCCAAAATTACTCCTTCATCCTCTTCATTAAGAACTTCTCTTATAACATCAGCAATTTCTTCATCGGGCTCTCCCGTTGGTGTATTAAAATCTTTTACATGAGCCTGGAATCTTTTAACCCGGATATGCTGTAAAGGTTTATCTATTAAATCCTTAAGCACCTTTATCGCTATAAACTTATCATGCAAAAAACTATTATCATCAATATCAATATGCACCTTCTCATGCATACTAAAGTTTACGGCTGTTTCATTTATAATAATTTGTAATTTTTCAAATATATCATCACCGGCTCTTTTGTAAGATAGCTTTATTCTCTCAATATTTCCGTCTCTGTCCCATTTTTGTATTAGTTCGGTATACTTATTCGGGATTATGTTTTCTCCTTTTTCTCCTAAATTCTCAAATATATTTAACAAAACTAGAGAAATTTCAAAAATCGAAACTCTATCTTCAACATTAAAAGGAAATTCAAATAGCCACAGCATATCTTTATCTTTTATACGCTTTAAAAGCGTCTGTCTAAACTCTCCTATAGCTCTATCCATCATCCTTAAATCACTTAATATTTTATCGGCGCTGGACATACGCACTTTATGCGATGTGATCCGCGCACAAAAGAAACAATTGTGTCGGCATCCCCTTTCAGGAACATAATAAATTGCGGAATCATCAGCGATAATTTCCGGAAAGAAAGGTAATCCATTCATCGTTTCTTCATTGATCATATTTTTTTCTTTAAATCTAAAAGTAGATATCTTTCCGCCAAACTTAAGCGCAAGACCATGGCATCCGGATAATTTCTGAATAATAGAATCTTCCAATTTTTCTGCCCCATTGCAATTATTTAACGTTTTCACTACATAGGGGAATACAATCTCTGCTTCTCCATTTATCAAAAAATTTGGGTTATGGGGAACTTTTTCAAACATTTCTTTAAACGCCAATTCTGGCTCGGCTGATACAGTAGGCCCACCTACATAAACCTTAGACTCAGGGAATTTTTGCTTTAACATCTCATTAAGAGCCAGGCCATCGGGATAAGTAGAATCTAACATTGATACACCAAAATTAAACTTTATACGGATTTCTTTTTCTTCCATACCTAACTGTTTAAAAATTCGCATATACCTGCCGACAAGCATATTCATCCATGCATACATAACCGGATGGCCACTATATACATCTCTTAGATCTAAATAGGCATTTATTGTATTTAAATACCTATAGGCAAAGTTTTTCTCTGCAAGTCTGGTCGGCATAGGCGCTAAAACTACATTGATATCTTCTGCCACCATACTGTTAGCGAGAGAAAAAATATTGGGAGGTAAAATTCCTCTATTTAGCTCTCTCTCTTCGCAAGGATAAAATAGTATAACTAAAGTTTTGTTTTTAATATCTTCTTCACTAAGTGTCTCAAAATGAGGAAACTCCTTTGTGCGTTTAATATACTCTAAAAACAACATCTTCACTAAATCGTCTAAAACATCGTAAGACTCATAAAGCTGTGTTATCAAGTCATCCTTAATTGGAACACGATAGGAAAAATGTTCATATTTAAATTTCTCACTTCGCCTTTGTACCTCTTTAGATAAATAATACCTACATATCTCATCCATACATTGTTTACATTCATTCTTTATATCCTCCTTTGAGGATGTCTCCCAATATTTCAGCAGAACGACATACTTCCTGTAAAATTCTATTTGTTTATCACTACTGTTAATCACGGTAATGGCAGCAAGATCCCTAACCAGAAGACGATAGAAAGAATCAAGGCCTGTCTGTTCTATAGCTTTTATTAGATCTGTAATTTCTATTTCTTTGCTATCCTTATCCCTAAAACTTAGAATACCTCTTATTTCTCTAATGTTTCCATCTTCTGTTTGGAAAAATTTGAGAAGAAATTCGCATGCTGTCTCTTTGGTTAACTCCCCTATGTTTAAACCAAGGATATGTACCGCCGCAGCATATACATCATGAGATACCGGCGAGGCGGAAACAAGAGAAGCAGAAGTGCCATCCATTAGGAAATGCGCAGGATGGAAAAGTTTTGTTAAAGAATGTCTTTTAGTATTTCTGCGAGGCCTCCACCACATATCCGTATCCCAGCAATCAATTATTCCAGTCTGTTTAATAATTTCTATAAAACGGTCTACTATATCCGGATCCAGCTTCTTACCTTTTTCCTCCCTTAATTTTTCTAATGCTTCTTCCAAAGATAATGCTTGCTTAAATGGCCTTAATGAAATTAAGGTATGAAAGTGATCTATAACTGCTATAATTCGTGCTGCCAAAGGAATGCCCTTACCTCTTTTTCCTCCTGCAGGATAACCTTCTCCTGCATAACGTTCATGATGATGCAAAATGCAATCATGAATTATTTGCAGAAGGTTATATATAAATATGCGCTTTCTAATTTTATATTTTGTAGTCATAAAGGGAATTATACACTCAAAGTTTTTTTCTCCCAAAATCATTGCCAAGCCTTCCACGCAATGCTCATGCACTATAGTTTCTTCTTCTTTATTGAGCTCTCCGGGCTTTAAAAGGATTTCTTCTGGGATATTTCTTTTACCTATATCGTGCAATAATGCCCCTATCACCATTGCTTTACATTCCTCAGGTTTCAATCTCATCTCTTGTGCAATTAGTGCTGCATAACGTTGCAGCCCCTCAGAATGTTTTCTGTTACAAATATCCATTTCTTCTAACCAACATCTTAAAACAGTAAGTATTGCAAAATAAGGCTCCCTTTTAGAGTTTAGTTTAAAAGATAAGCATTCCTTACCTTCTTCTATAGAAGAAAGCTTAATTTCTTTAATAAGCGTTTCATATCTCTCGTCCATCTTGGTGCTGTTAGATAAATAATAAGGCGTATCGACAAATAATTTTATATAATTATCGCCGGGCTCTTCTTCAAGGAACTTAATACAACTATTTGGAGGTAAAACAAGCCTCTCCTTTATACTATCATTGGGTATATAAACGAAAATATGCTCTCCTGTTTTTCCCATATCAAGATATATTGGTGTTTCTTTATCAATAGGTTCAAAGCCGAATTCCAGTAATTCCTTGGCCAATAAAGGATGGCCCACTATATTAACTCTCTTAAAATTACAATTATTAAAAAGAGAATACTTATCTAAAATTTCTAAAAATACAACGAGAAAATATTTAGCTAATGATTTCCGCAAATAAGGGGCCATTATCTCAAACCCTCTAATCTCTATTTCTTTCTTTTGTCCTATTTCTTCTTGTCTTTCAAAAGGAATATATATTTCAATCTCGGCTGCTGTCTTTTGGAATTTGTCATCTCTATCCACAAAGCGTAATGTGTAAAGTTCAAAACATGGCAATGGTAGGACTGGTGCAAGAGTTATAAGAAAGTTATAATTTAAAAGGCTTATGTTTACCTCTCCTTCTAAAATATATCGGGAGATTGACGCGCGGGGTCTCAACTTATCCACCGGCGAGGCGGATAAATAAGTAGAACCATTTCCTTTTTTCACAAAAGCGTTATTCACTGGGGAAGATATATAATAAACCTTCTTGGCTTTTAGATATTTGCCATCTACATAAAAACCTTCGATGCCCTGATGAGGTTCCTTATTTTTTTCTTTTAACCCGAAATAAAAGCCTTCCTCTGTCAGATTCACAAATTTATCTATCTCTAGTGGACATCCTCCTTCTTTTTTTATAATATAATTTATATACCATTTTTCATATGAAGATACCCTTCTATCGCCCGGATAGGACTTACTGCAAATCCCATCTTCCTTTATATTTTGCCTGGGATATCTCTTTGACGCAATAATCATAACCTCATTGACTTTGACATCTGTCATTTTTGCAATGGTATCAAATCTTACAAAATGTCCTTTCTGTAGACAGTCTGCGATTGTCTCCGTTACTTTTTTTTCCACCGGCGAAGCGGCGGCGTTTATGGGATTGGATAACAATAAATTTGGATTGAAAATAGTCCCTCTTTTATTAACGACATTCCAGACATTACAAACAAATCTCTTATCTAACAGATATTGTTCCTTCTCCTTTATAATAAAATTCTTCAACACATGCAAATTACAACTATTGTCTATAATATTCTTTGCTATCTCCATACGTTCAGGCCATTTTATGTTATCTAAATGCTGTAGATAATTTAAGATAGCGAATACAATATGGCTGTTTTCTCCAAATCTATCAAGAAATAAATCTCTTGACCCTCTAAGGATAAATTCCATAACCGCATCTCGTCCAACCTTTCGCTCAATCTTATTATAAACCTCTCTATTCAAAAGATGAGAATCCTCTTTTATTTGAATATCGGTTTGTTGCTGAAAAAATTGACCTAATGCAATTGTCTCCTCAGAAACAAAACCTTCTTCTAAAAATAATAAATCAAAAATATCGAAAAAACCAAAGGGTAAATAAACATGTAAAGCCTCATGGATAATCTTAACAATGAAATTGCCGATATCTTTTTCATAACTCACAAAAAATTTGTCAATTAAACGGGAAGTGTCGTAATTATATGATCCAAACTGATTATCTATCAGCATTTTTTGTGCTAAATCTATTGTAACGTTTAATTTGTATCTTTCCCAAAAAATTTTGCACAAAAAATTTTGTACTTGTTTTACTATTTTTTTAAGCTCGAGAGGCCATTCATCATAAGATAACGATGTTTCTCTAATTTCTTTTAAAGAATTAAGGTCTTTTTTAATCTTACACTCAATAAACTTTAAAATTCGCCCATAGGTATCCTCCGGTGACTCCGGAAGACCTACGGTATTAGATATCAATAAAATTCTATACTTCAACTTATTCACTATGATAAGTTCTTTAGGGCATTTTTCTCCGTATATAGCAAATTTATTCCAATAATATTTAAATACTTCATAATAACTATCTGTTCTTAAATTTTGAATCAAAGAATCGATTTCTCTTTGGCTCAATTTAATATCTTGAGAATGGGATGTTTCCCCTTCCACCGGCGAGGCGGATAAAGAATTAGAACCGTTCCCTTTTTTCACTATCGGGGAAGATGTATGTGGATTCATGATACCAAATTCATGCTGCAAACTACGGGCAAGATAAGCTGTATTAACAATAATAATATTTGCGTGTTGTTCCCCTTCTCTACATAGAGGATTGGCATTTACCCTTGCACATAATTCTTTAAATTTTTCTCTTGCTTGTTCCTCAGTAAGGTCTGGGTATCTTTCCCCGTTTTCTCTTCTTCCCATAAATAAATCTTTTTGAATTTGTTGCTCTGCATATACAAACACACAAATATCCGCATATTTTCTTATATCCTCAAAAGTCAAAGCTTGTTCAAATTCAATTATTACGGTATCTTCCTTGGCAAAATTAAATCCTTGTATTAAATATCCCGTTCTCGTATCAATATATATTTTAACTGCCGGACTAATTAAATATTTTCTACTATTTAAAGGCTGATTGCTTCTATTAATTATAGTTTTAATCTGTTTCTCGATTATTTTCTCATCATCGCCATTATTTTTAACTTTTTCAATCATTTCATCAATGAAATCTTCGGGTAAAAAATATTTCAATTCTACATCTTTTACAGCATCCGGCAGAAGCAATAATTCATAACCTCCTTTTTGCATAACAGGGCAATTCTTCAAAGCTTCTGCAAGCATTTCTTCCGAAACCCCTAAAGGCATCCTAAATGTATCGTCATAAATAGTCATAAGCACTTCTTTTAAAGAAGCAGCGCTTTTTACTACTATTTCTAATCTTTCAATATCAAAGGTATTCTCAGGATAACCTACCTTAGATGGGGGTGGCCGGTCTTTATAATGATATATACTATTATCTCCTCTGATAACATAAGATTGACCTTTCTTACCTTTTTTATGCTTATTGTAATAATTACTAAAATTACGAGCTGTCCATCCTTTACCTACACAAGGCCCTTTCCCGCCCCACATAATCATTGTAGGTTTTTTTACGATGAGCCTCTCTAAAGCCGCTTGACATTGCCTAATCATTCGCATAATAATCTGCTGTGATTCTTCATAAGTTACTTCTTTTATTTCTTCTATATCTTTTGAAGAAAAACTAAAAAACAACTTTATTAACCCCATCAAAGATAAATGAATTTTTCTAAATATTGTTATTATAAAACCCGTTATTTTTATCTCAAAATTGAAACCCGGTAATATAATTCCTGAAATAACAAAAAATGCAAATAATATCCGGCTAGTATACTTGCCTCTTTTTTCTATTTTTTTAATAATTTTTCTATTTTTAGTAGTTATAGTAAAGTATGTGCCCTTTTTAAAACTAAACCAGTTAAATTTATATTCCAACTGATGTTTCTTCTTATATTTATAATATCTAATCGCTGAACGATGCACCAATTCATGCAATCCTACACAAATAAATATAACAAGAAACCAACCGAATATATTTTCATTCAGATGGCTATAAAAATCTACCTGGGGAGCATAAAATTTAGTATAAAAATATGTATAACCAATGATAGAAATAAGACTCACAAGGCCCGCAAGTCCAATATCAAAACATCGCAAGAATGCTTTTCCTATAAATATGCGGTCTGTGTCACTATTTTCCTCCTGCCGGTGAGCCGGCGAGGCGGCTACTAAGTAATTTAGTTTATATCTCGACACCTTATCCTTAGTCTTAGTCTTAGTCATATCCCCATATTCACTAAAATCAGCAGTAATTTTAGTGTTATTATTATTATTCAGACGTTTAATTCTTATAACCCCTATCGGCCTATATCTATCGTCTGTCAAAATAATCTCTGTTAAAAAACCTCTTTCGTCAAATATTACTGCTCCTCCCTCTTCTGCCTCTATTTTATGAAGATACCCTCCCCTGCCATAAATATGCCGTCCTTCGAAAGAAGAGATAACAGAGACACCCCCGAATTTTTCTAAAAAGCATTTTTTTCTCTCCAATAAAATGTTATCAATAATAGCAATAATTGCCCCTAAAGGGTATCCGCGTTCCCTTGCCCAATTCAATTCCTTTCTGATATAAGCATATAGGTCTTTCCTGTCCTCTAAACCTTCCAGACACGCATTAATTTTCGGCTCAAGATTTATTATAATATTTATTAAAGCAAGGATATCTATTTTTAGCTTTTCTAAAATAACTTTATTCTCTATAGAAAATTTCTGCAATATACGATAAATTCTAAGTTTTTCTAAAGAAAATTCTTCTTTAAAGGATTCTTTGGAAATAAAATTATTACTATCTATTTTATTGCAATTGGAATTAGCCCAAATGGATTTTGCGCATTTTTTCATATGGTGCTGGGCAACATCCGCACAAAAACCCGTAAGAATCATTCCGCTTACATTCCTTATATAATCAATAATTTTTTGCAATAAAAGTCTTTCCCTTTCATAACATCCATTTATCCTTAATTGCTTAGAGACTGCAAGCATAGATGCTATTTTCTTCAAATCAGCAAAAGCATCTTTATGTCCTTCTGTTTTATCAATGATTGTCGTATCCTGCGGCATATTGACAATCGGCGCAAATAGAAGTATTGCTTCTTCGAAAACTTCTTCTGCTCTTTCAAACTCTTCATTTAAAATCAGCTTTTTACCCAGCCTATAGTATATTGATGATGACTCATCTATAATTTCATCTATATATTGCCATACCTCGGAAATAATACTCCCTTCCAAAGGCTCATCCTTATATCTCTCAATCCTGTTTATACCTCTTATAAAGTTTCCCAGTGCACATTGATAATCTTCCAATCGTTGCCACCTCATCATTCTTTTTGCCGCAGTAAATTCCGATACTGCCAATATCAGGTCATCACATCGTTTTATAGACACAACCGCCCGCGCGGCAAAGTCGCTTCCTTCAGGCGCAATCGCGCTAATTTCAGAAAATAATTCTTTTGCTTTCTTATAATTCTTCAGCAATAATGAGTTTTCTGCTTTTGTAAAAGTTTTTAATGCTATAATCTGATGGCAAAGCCATATAAAGTCTTCCAATAAAAGGACTATTTTTCTTAAAATAGGATCTTTTTCATATTTAAGCGTGCCCAGAATTATTTTTGTCTTCATTAAGGCAAACTGAAGATTGTCTTTTCTTATATTATTATATCTATCCAATACCAAATCTGTTGCTTTCAAAATAAGCACATCCGGGCTTTGACCCTTAAATGTTTCTTCTGTCTCTGCGGCAATACCTAAGATAAGCTCTGTTAATGCCTTGTGTATTTTCTTTTCTTTCCATTTCCGCCTATTGCTCTCTGCAATAACTTTCTTGGGGTCGATCAGTCCTCTTAAAAACGGGTTTTGCTTTAATCGCCAGCTTAGCTGGTACCTGGTCAGGCCCAATGCATACGCTGCCTGCCCTTGATGGCCGCCGTGGCTGATTAAAGTCTCTAAAATATACTCATCTGCCTTTGCTTCTTCTATTCTTTGCTGAATTCGTTCTAATACTTTCTGCTTAAGTCTTTCGGGAGAACATTGTGCCAGCCATTTTAAGTTTATCTCCTTTACAGAAAAAGGCTCATGCTCTACTCCCTGCCAATCCGCTTCATTCCATGTTTTCTCAATCAGCTTCAACCTTCTATATGCTCTTTGATAAGTGCATCTTGGCCTGGGATCATCATTAGACCGCCTCCTAAATATACTACTTTCTAAATCTACTCCTTTCGTCTTCAGAAAGGCAACAGCCTCTGTTTCTTCAAAAGACGTATCCAATCTGGCTAATAACTCATTTATCTCTCTGCGGAAAAAGTTTTTACTTATGCCGGAACCTAAGCCAAGCCATCCTAATACAATAAACATATAAAAAAATGTATCCAGGGTAAAGACTTTTTGCTCTTGTTGTCTTTTTGCAGTTATTTCTTCCAATATTTCATATAGCGCCTCAGCACGTAAATGCTTAAGACCTCCCAACGGCTCTAGCCATTCATAAAGTCTCTGCCGATAAATTCTTCTCACACCTAAATCTTTCACTATTTGAGCTCTTATTTTATTTTCGGGCATACAGAGATTATTTTTTAATAATCCCTTCACCCTTCTTTTTAGTGCTTTCCTAAAATCTACCCCTTTATTTTTATCTTTTATATATAAGTCCTTTAATTCTTTGGCGATTTCCTCTTTTTGCTGAACAAAAGGATATAATTGTCTTGCTTTTTCTAGCATAATTTCTTTTTTTATTTTTATCCAGGAAGTATTAGCTAATTTCAGCATCTTCTCTATATGTGCAATAAAAGATTTATTTTTCTTTTTATTATTTTCTAAACAGTTTTTATCTGTGATTAAGCTGTATATTTCTTGCAATTTCTCATATAAATTATCCAGAGTAAAATTAGGCAAATTTTCTAACAGTTCATCCCTTAAAATTATTTTTATTCTTTCTACTAAAGCCTTCGCACACATCTGATTAAAAACAGACAAGCTGACCGCAAAATTAAATTTTGTTTTGGAAATAAAAGGATTTTTGATTAATGCTTTAAATACGGCATCCGTAGCCGGAGAACTGAGATAAAAATTAGAAGCATCTTCTTTTATGCCTCTTATATTGCTTAAAAAGCCCCATGGAAGCAATGGCTTATCTCTTTTTATCGGAAACCTGTGCATCAGTTTGTCCCATGACTCTTCAAAAAGCTCTTCTCTGCGATTAAGCAGTTGCTCATCCCTCCCCACGGGAAAAGTAATCAACTTTGCATCTTTGCAAAATTTCTCTTTCAATAACAGTTCTGTTACCATCTTCTTTTCTGTCAACTTTATTCCTAACCCATCAGAGGACCTTATCTGATATATTTCGAATATTTTTTCCTTTCTTCCATTTTTTCCCAAAATAGGAACATAGAAAA
This sequence comes from Candidatus Omnitrophota bacterium, assembly GCA_020341815.1. GTDB lineage: Bacteria > Omnitrophota > Gorgyraeia > JAFGHF01 > JAFGHF01. Next base: position 1,274,147 of record CP070837.1, on the reverse strand, counting down.
CAGAAAAGCTATCTCTCTTAATACGTAAGGTATTATGCTTTATTTTTTCTACTAAAGCGGGAATATCTATCTGCCATCTCAAAGGATTGTAAAACAGATTAAGTTTATCTTGCAATCCTAAGGCCCTTTGGCTCTCAGGCATATATTCAATTTTTAAAGATAACTGCTTATTCTGACATCTATAATATTCACGCAAGTCTATCTCAAAAAACTCTGCTAAAAAGCTATCTACAAATAAGCCTTCTGACTCATTAATAGAAATCAAATTAACTATATGTTCCGGTGCACAAAAGCACCATACATTTTTTTGCTTTAATAAAAGACGCAAAAAGATATATGTAAATACAGGTAACGCAACATATCCTATAAGATTTTTATCTATTCTGTCATACTCAACAAGAAAATTGATATTATTGGTATTTATTACATCTCCTAATATTAATAGACGCAAATCTTGCAGGCCCGATATCATTTCTTCCGAGCTATCCATATTTAACTTATTTTCAATAGCAAGAAAATCTTTTTGTCTTGAAGAAATTAATTGGCTAACACCCTTTGTCAATTCAGATAAGCTTTCTTTATCAGTAATTATAAAGTGGGAAATGATTTCAAGAATGTCTTTCTCGCTCTGCGGCAAACCCGGATTTATCGGCGAGGAGATGGAATCTCGGTTCCTATTTCCATCAACGGATGACCATGCTTTTCTCCATTTATCTTCCTGCAGAAGTTCTATAGAAGTTGCTCTTTGCATTATAAATTTATTCCATTCATCAAGATTGGAATCTCTAAAATCTAAGTCTATCAATTTTGTCTTCAGATAGTATTTCAATCTTTTTAAAATATTTTCTACTATTTCTTGTTCTATTTCTAAAACCGATTTTATAGGCTCTTGGCCCAAAAATAAACTTTCTTTAAGCACCCCAAATTCTTTAATCATACAGCCAAATTTATATATTTCTTTAGGATTTAAATTTTTGTGAACTTCTCTTGCTCTATCCTTCAATATCTGCACTGTACTTTGCCATAATTTTTTAAATAAATTTTCTATATCTTGAATACTATTTTCATCAAAATTATCTTTTAATGTTTTGAGATTGCAATTCAGAGAAAATATAATTGAATAAAAGCCTTCTTCTCTACTATCAGGGAGCATTGCTGCTAATCTTATGATATTTTCCAAACAATCAATATAGGGCTCTATTTTTCCGAGATCTAATTTATTTTCTTTACTTGAGTCTATTGGCGAGGCGGCGGAATCAGAAGTATCCTCATTCTTGCTTAAGAACACCCCAACAACTTCCGCCACGCCCCTTATTCTTTTTTCTGCCCTATTGCCGGATGCAGGGAGAAGCTGTTGCATTTTCTGCTCAGACGGCTCTATCCCACTTAAGAAAATACCGGAAATCGGTTTTATTGTATCGGGACAGTTTAGAAATTTTACTTTTTTATCCTTAGAACCATCTTTTGCGGGAGAGGAAAGTGTCCTGGTTTTTCTTATATTAGGGCCATAAACTTTTTCTCTTGTGGGTTTGACGCGCAAACCAAGATAATTTATTGAAAGAGTCCTATCTCCAATCCTCCTCCAAACCCTTTTCCCGCGATACCGCTTGCCGTCCCAATAGCCTATGACACTCCCGTATCTCTCAAGTATAGATAACAAGATATTTACAGGGGGATCAGTGAATGAAAAGAGCATAGCGATGTATTTTCCCTTTTCCTGTTTCGACAACAACAACCGGGAAAACCAGAGTACAAGTTCCGTCATTATATCCGACTCCAAGAAAAAATCACAATCCACCATTATAGTTATGCTATTCTCTTCTTCCTTCATAAAGCTGATAATTCCCGTTTTTTGTTCGCCACCTTTTTTATAAAAGATCCGCAAAGAGCCTTCTGTGTTATATTGTATCTTTATGCGCTGCCCGCTTTCATTTTTCTGATTGAGGATAACTTCATCTCCTCTTTTCCGGGGCAGGGCAGGCTCTTGCGGCAGTCCAATAGAACGCACTTTATTATTCATTTGATTGCTAATGAATTTTTTTAATCTCCTTCTATTCCTTAATCCTTGCAATAGCTCCTTGGCTTCCTGTTTAGCTCTCTTTTTATTCTTCAATATTATATTAACTAACATTTCTATTGCACTCGAATCGGGCATGATAAAGAAAAAAGCTTTCTTCTGTCTAATAACATGCGCACCAGATGCCTTTAATTTTCGATTTAAGCTGTGCATTTCTTCCTTAGTTAAATCAAACAATCTTTTATTTCCTGCCTGTTTACAAATAATTTCGGCTGCCTCAGGACGATTGCCTTCTTCGAACATATTATTCAACAATTCCTCAATAAGAAAAACCATAAACATCATTTTCTTAAGGCTCCATTTATCCTTCACGGCTTTTTTCGCCAAAGAATAACCCAGCATCCATATATCTTCAAGGTCTGCTTTTTTCGCAAAACTACATATATAACTTATTGTTTCTCTATAAATTGCGATTCCTTGAATATTATCGGCTATTTTTGCCACCCTTTTCTGGTGTAATTTCCTTTTTAATTTTTCAAGATATGCCGTATCCTGTCTTGGCGTCAACTGCTTATCGATAAAATCTATTAATTCTTTCTCAGCGCTTGTTGCCTGATAGTTATATCCACTTGCCTTATAATAATGGTCTTTTCCTTTTAAATTATTATTTACGGTTGATTCAGAAACATTTAATTCATTTGCAATATCTTTTTCACTGCTGGATGGATTATTCAACAAATATTCATAATATTTCTTTTGAGACTTATCGAGACCGGCTTTAGATAAAGCCTTATGTAAATATTTTCTAAAATCTCTGGATATATCTTCTTTCTTTACCTTACTTCCGCCATTTAATAGAAATACAAACATATTATTCATAAAATCATCGATCATACATTTTAATATAAGCTGATACATACCCTCATCGTTTCTCTGGATATAATTTATAATTTTCTCATATGAACCCTGATAATAATAATCTGGATATCTTTCGCCATATAATAAGCTCTCCACCCAGCGCGATGTCTGCCCTAATTCATCTGCTAAATCTTTAACATTAAGCACAGGGTTATCTATTTTCCGCAAAACAACAAACCGCTGGGCAAGCTGCATGTTATCACCAAGAGCCTCTACTACCTTAATCAAATAACCCTTCATCGCCTGCTTCTGCAAAGGAGTAAGCAGGGGATGTTCTGAGATTAAATACTTCTCTAAAAATTCACCCAATAATTTCCTGGGAATCTCCGACATAAAGGTCTCTAACATTCTGTCATAGATAAGCTTATTGCTATCCTTTATCCATGCCATTGCCTTTGTCATTGACCCCGGAGGCCTTACCCTCACCTTATCCTTTCGCGGCATAAAGCGTATGATATTAGCTGCTAGAGAAGGTATTTTTGTAGCCGGTGAGGCTTTATCTCTTGAATGAACGCACTTATCCCTTTCCATTGGCGAGGAAACTGCTGCCCCCAATTTCCTACTAAGATATTTCTGCATTATCTTTTGTGTTTTCCCTAATTCTATTACTGCCGGGCTGGAGGAAAATAATTCATTTTTATCAATTTCTATTTCAAAATCTTCAGCATGATACTGTGTAATAATTCTCACCTTACAGTTAAGCTTAAGCTTAGCCTTGTCTGCTAAGAGCTCAAATATAAGTCTTTCCTTGAAATGACTCTTACCGCATATCATTATAGAAAGCTCACGAAGCTCTTTTTCTTTCATCCTTTCAAAATATTTTTTAGATTTGCCGGTTTTCTCAACTAAATATTTTATAACCTTATCTTTACTTTTATTTTTTAATCTAATTTTCCTATCTTCCGGAATAAGCTTCTCATCATATGCATCTCTTCTATAGATATTACCCAATTGAGAAGAATAGCCTGCGAAATGAAATTCTACTATTATTTGAGTTGCCTTCTGAAAAGATTCCTCGTGCTCAGATTCGATCTTTTTTCTAAGAGCCCGCTTTATTATCCTGGGGAGGACATCTTCCCATGTATATAAATAGGCTTTATCTTTTTTGTCTCGCTTATCAATGACCTTCCAACCTCCGGCAAGATAGCGCTCGCTGATCCAAGTCTTTATTTCTGTCTTCTCTTTAAGTGCTTTTTCCAAATTTTTGCTTCTCTCTTCTATATCATGACCATCTATAAACCGATAGTCTATGTTATCCATAGAACAATAAACTTCAGAAATATTAGTTAAAGGGATAATAACTTTCATGCCTTCCGGAATTAAAATTCCTTTTTCACCCTCACAATTTTTAACAAGCAACAGAACTTCCTTAATGCCGATCTTGCTTAAATAATCAAGTATGTCTGTAATGCTTATTCCCTTTAAACAAGCCTCATCGTTAATATACTTGATGTTTCCTCGAACTACATACCCCTGATAGAGCATAAAATGCTTTATAACCGAATTTAGGCTTTCTGTCCCTAACTGAATTATCCTGGAAGAGCCATATATCCCATTCTTAGGAAGTTTATTTGTCCGGGATATCCGCTTTATTTCAACCCAAAGGTCTTTCTTTTTACTTAAAAAAGAAAAAAGTTTTTGATAAAAAATATTTGCCGGGCTGGAGAGGCTGCGGAGTTTTCTAGCGGACTTCAGCAATGATAATACTTTTTCGTGTAATTTCGGAATTGACCGCAATCTTCCTCTAAAAGTATTTATGGGCATCTTATCCAGGATAGGAATATGCTTTGCCAACTTTTCCTTAAGCTCTTCCATACCTCTCATGCAAGGGCAATCATTTAAGATTGTCAATGCTTCTTTATCCATATGCTCAAGCCATTTGACCTGATATTCCCGCTTCAATACTTCTAAATCCTTTCCAAAAGTAGTTTTTATTCTTCTGGACAATTGTTTCGGAAATCTAAAATATTCATTTACCAAATTTTCCATTATTTCCCTTGATCTCATCCAAGGATCATCTATTAATAAAACAATTATTTCTTTTGCAAATTTTTTATTAATTATTCTTTTTGGCTTTGCATTTGTGAATCTATCCTTCATCTCTATTGTTATAGATACATTATCTATAGGCGATGAGCTTTCTATAGAAGCAGCGCCAAACCCTAAAGCCTCTTGAATAAATACAGAAATAGGATCTTTCTCATTTACCAAATCCGGATTATTTAATAATAGCCATAACGCTTCCACTAAATAATTGTACGGATCTTGAATTTCTTTTAATAAATCTCTCAATTTTTTACAAGGGCCCGAGTCCAGATTTGTCCATCCTTCAGTTTTATATATTGTTTTTTCTCTTATAGCCGTAGGTTTAATCGGCTTGCCATCCCTTATATATTCAAATCCCGCTTTTTGTATAAACTCCTTCCATTGCTTTAGCGATGTCCCTGGAATCTTCTTATCGATAAATAATTTTACAAAATGCTTACCTATAGAATCGATAGACCCGGGGGCATCAAGAGTGAAAATTATATTGTCTATTAATATCGACAAATAACCATACTCAAACTTTAATTCTGCGCCTTTAAAGATTGAAATATCTAAATATTTTTCTATTTTATCTAAAACTTTGCATACATTTTTAAGTAAATCGTGATGAATATCCAAAAAATCATCCGGTTCGTTTACGCAAATAATCCCTTTGGAAATAATTTCATTTAAACAATTCCTTTTTATCTTCGGAAGATTGGAAAAACGATCCATGTTTATTAAAAAAGATGATATTGCCTTCTCCCAATTCCTGAAAATGTTATTTATTGCCGCCCTGGAACGATTATAATCTCGCATTGCTTCGCTTATTGATTTTCTATAATAAAGCGCTAAAAAAATCTTCTCGGTATCGGTAGTTAATCTTAGCAAGTTGTTACGTCTCATTTCCGCCACGACATCTTCCAAGCTTCTATCCTTTAAAAGTTCTTTCAATGGTTCCATTCTCTTTTTTTTCTTCAATCGAATCAAAGGGTCTTGCGTTGATGAAGGAATATTTTCGGCATTCAGCAATAAATCGTAAAGGAATTTGATGAATTTTCCATCGTTACTATCTGGTTCTATATGGGATTTTACAATAATTTCTGCAGCATATTTAATATGGTTAAATATAGGGTCGATTTTCATAGGCGACTCTGCTTTTTCCACATCTTCTATAGCCTTTTTTATAAGGGGCATTTTCTCTTTTATCCGGTATATTTCCTTTATTATTTGGGGATAAAATTCCACATGAGATAATTCTCCCTCCTCTGGCTTGCGCCAATATTTTGTAAAAGTATTTATGCCATAGGGAATCTTAATAAGATATCCCAAAAGTTTTCTCGTCTTCTTATCATCTTTATAAATCTTTACTGCCATGGCAGAAAGAACTCTTTCGCCAACCGGAAAATTAATTCTTATTATGCTAATTGAAATTTCATTTTTGCGATCGTCCAAACTTAAATTTCTTTCTTCTGAAGAATATGGTTCTATTGTTTCTCTATCCCATAGCCTTTTCAAATCATCAAGTGCGGATAATTCTTGAGGTCTCCTCGATTTTGTTATCTCCTGAAGTAATTCCTCATGTTCTATAGTATGATGGTATCTTTTTTGAATAATATCTATTAAAACGCTTAAAAATTTTCCTTCAAAGGGGAAAGTCAAGGTTCCTTTCCATTTTTTATTGAATTTTTTCCTTAAAATATAGATAAATTCGATTTGACTAAGTAAGGCGCTGGCCATCACTTCCGCAAATTGTGTATCCTCCAAACATTTGCTCAAATCAAAATCTTCCAGCAATCGTTCCCTCTTCAATTCTTCCAGGCGGATTAAATATTTCCTCCAATTGCTATCCAATACTTTCAATATGCCTTCTCTTTCCTTGGCCTTAAGCCTTGGATTGTGAAGAATAAACTTTCTTAAGGAGCAAAGCGATTCTCTTTGTTGCTTAAAATGCTTCTCCTGTTCTAACATTTCAGCACGGTGCTCTTTGTTATATTTCTCAATTTCAAGAAGGATTTTTTCAAACAAAGCCCTTATTTCTTCATCTTCAATAGGCTCATCCTCAGGCAAGTCTTTAACCTTCTCAAGAATTTTCTTTAAATTTTCTCCTCCAAGTATCTGGATAAGTTCATCCCATATAGATGCAATTATCCGCGTACTTCCCGGATCGTCCTGTCGGCCCGCACGCCCCCTGGCTTGTTGATATGCTCGCCAAGAGCTCAAAGGCGGGATAATTATATGGAAACCTCCTAATGCTCTTGTTTCTTCCGACAAAGTAAAGTCTGTGCCCCATCCCAACTTAATTATACCTATGGTTACTTGTCCCTTCTGGCCTGCTTGGGATATTAAATAAGGCTCTTTTTCGGGCTTGCTGCCATCGATAACCTGATGCTTAATGCCTTCATGCTTAAGCAGATCGGAAAGATTGTGAACTTCATCAACAAATGGAGCAAGTATTACTATTGGCCTGCCTTCTTTTCCCATCGTACGCACCTCTTTAAGAATAGCTTTTTCCTTCCCCTTCCTGCTTATGCAGAGGATAAGAGGATAATGGTTACATATATTTTGAAAATGCCGAGGCAGATATCGCACCTTAAGTCCATACGTCTTTAAAAGCTCTGCATCTGGACCTATAGTAGCGCTCATAGCGGCTACTTCTACTCCTGCATCGGACAATGTCTTTGCAAAATCACATCGAGTCATTCTTGCCTGCGGATTGAAATCCATACTAATAGGAATTTTTGCGAAATGTTCCACAGGCCCATGCAAATAGTTGCCTAAGGCTTCCCCTGGCCTCCTGGCACCGGTCTCTGGGTCAATGAGAATTATTCCCTTGTCTCCTCTAATAACATACTCTTTATCCTTGCGATAAAGCTCAGGATGAGCTGCAGTCAAAGCCGCCTCAAAAAGCAAAATTAATGTTATAGGCTTCTTATCTTTTAACCTTTTCAATTCATCATATTCCTCTGAAATTTCTATTATTTTTTCTTTTCCTCGATCGGTAAGAAAAGCCTTTTTAGATCTTCTATTGACGACATAATCATCCCCTTCATTTAAATGTTTTAAGGCAAGGCGACAAAGCCAGGGATAGTGTATAATATTACTTCTGCTACCCCTTCTTGGCATACTAATAACTAGCGGATCATCCGCCTTACTGATAAGTACAAAGTCAACTTCATCAAAAAGAACAAAATCCGGCAATCTACCGAACATCTGGTCTTTTAAAGTGTAGATCATGCCGTCATGTAAATAATCTCCGACAAATGCATGTTCTGAACCATAAACAATAGGCATTTCATGAATTTTTTTTCGTGCCTCAGGAGAGCCATACATATAATGAAGAGCTTGGAGGTTAGGCCATATGCGACGACTGGGTTCAGCATCGGGAGTATACTTAAAGCTTTTACCTTCCCATGCCGTCACTCCCGCAGGAAAATCCATGCGTTCATACACTGGACCCAAAAACTGGAGATCCCTGCAGGCAAGATAATCATTAATCGTTACAGCCCAAACCCGTTTTCCGCGAATGGCATTATAGGCTACGGGAAAAAGACCAGTCAGGGTCTTGCCTTCTCCGGAACCCATCTCGATTGCCCAGCCGCCTTCATGCAGGACTACACCGCCCAATACCTGCACATCCCGAGGCCACTTTCCGATAGTCAACCAGCATACTTCGCGAATAAAAGCAAGCGTCTCAATTAAAATTTCATCGGCCGAGCCTTTAAGCTTATTAAGTTCCTTTACCTTTTTCCGGCACCAAGTAGTGGTTAAGTCGTATATTTCCGGATTCTTCTGCGCTGATAACAACGCATCAGCCCGCTGCTCATCGCTCAATCCTGAGTCATTGAAGTTTGCGTTATTCTTATTCAACCATTTAATAATCTCCTCTTGGATAGGTGCCTTCCGCTTGTTTATTAAATGGACTTTTTCTATTGATTCAGGAGAGACCTTCTGCGGCACTTCTATCCCTAATTTTTTATATTCTTCATACATTTTAGCCTCAGGCGGCTCAAACCCAATTTTTACAGGTGAACTGGAAGTAACTACCAAAATCTCCATATCCTTAACAGAGCTATTTATAGGCGAAGAGCGAAAGCCCGAACTTACTTCAAATAATGCTCCCTCATATTCGGCTGTTATTTTATTTTTTTCTCTCTCTGAAAAATTGTCGGGAAAGGAAGGCACATCGAACCGGATTACTGTGTTTCCATCCTTATCGCGATTTATTTTTGAAAATGCTCCAAAATTATCGGCAATTTCTCCCAAGCGGGCAAATATAGTTCCTACGATAGTCTGTTCGGTATCCTGAAGATACCTGTGTCCGCACATATATTTTCTATAAAGATATCCCGTAGCTATCGGTAAAGATATATGTTTTGAGTCATTATTATCTTTGGCTCTGTAAACCACTACGGGAATTTTTGTATGTCCCAACAGGCAACTTAGAAGAAAACGATGACTTCCATATCCAAAGATTAAATGCTTCTTATTGCCATAATTTACAACCGGCACGGGATGACGCTTAAAAAAATCATTCCATGATTCTTTTTGTTTACATTGGATAAGCCTCCAAAGCCTAAAAAGATAGATTGCTATATTCGGGAAAATATCCTCAATATTAGATACTTCTTCTTTTTTCGTCCAGCATATATCTTTATCGGGAATTTTATCGGGAGGCATTTCTCTTGCTATATCTAACAAGTCAGGTATTACCTTTTTACTTATATAAAAATTAAATATATCCTCATCCTTAATTTTTTCCTTTAAAAAAGCATATTCTTTTTCCAAAAATCCTGAAAGTACATAAAGAATCGCCTCAGGAGAAACATCCAAACCCTTCTGCTTAGACCATTCAAGAATAATAACATTAAATAATTCTTTGTGAATTTGGATAATATTGTCCCCTGTTGGAAGCTTAAATCCTATTGAAACATAATCTTCCATATCAAGACTTTTCAGCATTCCCTTTTCTTCTACAGGTGAGCTTATGCCTAACTTATTAGGAATATGCGTGTTAGGGTCAATTTGTTTTGCCTTGTTAACCATTTCTCTGGCGGAAGAGAGGTCACTCATTGCACTATATACTTCTGCTAAGAATATATATAATCTTTCGTTGCCGGGATTAAGGGATATCGCCTTCTTATAATCTTCAATAGCCTTATTAAAATCACCTTTTAATAAATAAACATATCCCCGCTCCTTATACAAAAGCCAATCCTCGGGATCGTATTTTATAGCTTTTGTGAGATATCTTTCAGCCATATCATAATTCTCTTTTATCCTCCAAACCCCAGCCAATCCCAAAAGCACGGATGTATTTTCAGGTTTTAATGTACCAGCTTCGTTGTAGCATTGCTGGGCCTTGTAATATTCCTGGTTTATGAAATATGCTTTTGCCAGAGTAAGCTGCAAGCGGAAATTCTTACTGTACGACTTCAAGAACGGCTCAAGTATCTCCACAGCCTTGGGACATTCCCCGTTACGTATATAGGCCTCTGCCAAATTAAAATACACCTTTATTTCGTCATGGCCGCATTTAAACGCCTGCAAATAATTATAAATAGCTTCCTCGTATCTTTCTAACTGGTTCAAGGTATTCGCCAAAAATAAATATGACCAGGGATCATCTCCATAATCATTGATATCTTTTTCTAATTTTTCAACTGCCCGAATAAAGAAATCCTGATCAATAAATCCTAAAAAATAGCAGCATTTTGCCGCAATCTGTAAATGTTCATGCCTAGGATCAGCTTTTTCAAAATAAGCAACAGCTTTCTTAAAAAGAGTTACCCATATGTTATTTGATTTTGCTGCCCTGATAATTTTATTGCTTTTCCTGCCTGTATCTTTTCTTATATATCGGCCCATTATTTTTTTTGCTAATATCATATATGACATGGCTAAATAATGATATGAATCCTTTTGTCTATAGCATTGTTTAATTGTTTTTCTGCAATTTTTTATTGTCCGATTATACCTTTTAGATTTATAACATGAAACTGCTATATAATAATACAGAGACCTGTTATTCATACCGTGCTTAAGGGCTAATTCATAATATCTAATGGCTTTTTTATACTGCTGGGAATAATAACAAGTCCTGGCTACAGTAAGATAAAGTTGCCCGATAGTGCCATAATTATGCTTAAGGGCTAATTCAATAGCCTGCTCATATGTCTCTATGGCCTTACTAGGCAACCTTGATTTAAAAAGCACAGCTGCTCTTTCGCAAACCCTTTTTATCCTGTCTTCCACAGATGACACTACAGGCGAGCTCTGAGCCGTGTTCTTTTCTTCATCTTCTTTTATTGCCTTTAAAGCAGATTCCACTAAATTAGAATACATCTTTTTGTGAAATGACAGCACTAATATAGGATATCCTTTCTTTTTAAAGGCTAAAATGCTCTTTAAAATAGATTTGTCTTTCTCTAATTTCTCTAAAGCAAGCTGCACTAAAACAAAACGCATCTTTTTGCGGAATTCTGATAATGATATAGAATATCCTTCATTCTTAAAGACTGGATAAAGATTAGCCAAGTTAAATTCTTTCTTTTCCTCTTTAAAGAATCTTCTATAATATGCCCTTAGAAGTCTGTCTGTTTTGCGGACCTGCATCATATACCATCCCCCGGAGGGAAGCCTTCTGTGAAATGTAGCATTGGATATGTCAGCTATACTGGGAATCATTTTGGCTATTTCATCTTTTGCTTTTTTAAAGTTTATAAAAATGTCTTTATCTAATAATAACTGCGCCAGCATTTCAACCTGCGCCAAATATTTTTCTTGATATTCTTTTCTCAATGGTCCTAAATTTTTCCCAAAAGCATATTTTACTGCTTCCCTTAACTCTGTTCTGGACCTGAAATCATACTCAAGGCTTTTCGATATCTCATCCACCTCCATCCATGGATCATTGCTAAACAACGCATCTATTTCTTTTTTAAACTTTTCTTTATTTTTCTTCTTGGATTCAGCCCTTAAGACATGCCATTTCTTCCTTAAAATAGTCTTGATATCTCTTGAAAAATGTTCCCTGGTGTCTGTATATTCTGATTTCTCCATTGCTGTACTTACATGAATATAGAAATCTTTTTTAATAAGCTCACCGACTTGCTTTATGGCTTCTATATTATGTTCAGATATCTTAATAGGCGAGCTGGAAACTTGATAAACCTTGATGAGTTCTGGATAGATCTTTCCCGCATCCACAAAAATCTTGTAATCATTATCTCTAATCTTTACGCTGGCAAACGGCACAGGTCTTTGTTCCCTGACCATATTGAAAATATACTCAAGTAACCCTAATGTCCTGTCAAATCTCTTTTTTATCTGTTGCGCTTCATTCCCATGGATTTTCTCCGAAGAATCTCTTTCGCTATCTAGCAGGAAAGTTATTCTACAAAGAACACCATCTTCCAAATCAAACTCAGCCAGATTGCAACCTTTAACTTCTGAAGTTTCGGAAGGAATTATAACGGCCCCATCGCTAATCGTATGCGAAATAATGCCAATAGCATTATTTCCATAATCAGAACGTAATGTCTTCAGGCGCTCATCTAATGATTTCTTCTCCGCTTCTAACTTCTTCCAACGCTTCTTCTTTAAGGCCCTTAATATAGAACTTTCCTTTTTCTTCAAAAACTCAATAAGTTTATTTAAGGCCTTATTCTCAAATGCATTGAGAACAATATCCCTTCTTTCTTTCTTAGCCAATTCAAATCTTTCATCTTCAGAAGAGGCAAATAGAATGCCCAGCAAGACAATTAAAATATTTTTGACAGTGCTGTTATTAACGGAGAGGCTATCCAAGAAATGACAAAGATTATTTTTTTTCGCTAAAGATGCATCCATCAATTCTCTTATTGAAAGGATATTATCATTCTGTAAATATTCCTTAATCAGCTTATTTGCGAACTGTTTGATTTCTTCTTCTGAATGAGATAAAACATCAAGAATCGCTTTTATTACTTCTTCATTATCAAAAGCAAGTAAGCAATGAATACAACTATCAAAATATTTTCGTTTACAGCATTTTATATAAGGATTCTTTTTGATTTGGGATAGAAATCTCTCCATCAATTGAATTACCAGATTATATTTGGGAGGATAGGAGGGATGTTTTTCGTGTAACTTTTGATCTTCCCGGAGGAATCCATAAAGCTCTTTTGCGTCCTTTTTATTTTGAATAATTTCAAAAATTTCCTTTTTGGAAAGAGTCAATGGCGTTTTATCAGAATAGTACAACAAGATCCTTCTTATTTCCTGTATCAAAGTTACAAGTAATTTGGTAAATTCGTGATTTCCTTTTACCTCCGTTGCAAATTTAAGCAAACCTAGACAAGTCAAATCGTATTTCTTCTCTATGGAACTTTCCTGTGTAGCAGGCGAGGAAAGTATCTTTGCACCCTGTTTCCCAGTTACCTCTCGACGCAATCCTTTTAATCCGCCCATCTGTTTTAGCCTGAGATAAAAAATTTCCAAGCTATGCATTCTTGAGGCCGGCTTATCATTTTTGATGATGTAATACAATCTTTTCTCGGGAATGCGAGGATATTCTTTTAATATCGGCTTTATCTGTTTTCTCAATGCCGTGAAAAATGGCCCATCCGTGGCCTGATATTTTCTTTTTAATTCTTTCCACTTCATACCAAAGACCTCTTGCACCATGCGGCTAAATTGCATATTTACTGTTGCGAAGGGAATTTGCAAATCTATACCTAAATTCCTGCAAACCTCCGGGTTTTCTCTAAGAAAACTATATGATAATTTTAGATAAGGATATTCTTGTAGCAATGAATCGACCTGATTTCTAAATCTAATTTTCTCCCAGGCATCTGACTTTGCCCCCTCCTCAACCAAAAGCTCAAAATCACAGGGCAAGTCTTGGTTAAGAAGGCCTAATAATTTATCCGGGGCAGAGTTATTGTTAATTCTTGCCAAATACCAATTCCAGGTTCTATACCATAACTCCTCAAGCATTATTTCTTTTGGCATAATTGTCAGCTCAATATCTAAGCTCCGGCAACAAGGCTGCAATATTAAAGCTGCGGTATACACCTCATCTTTCTTGCCGAACTCATTTTTTAATATTTCTTTTGTCTTCGCTAAAGTACCGCTTACAGAGTCATCAATAATAAGAACAGGCTCATTAAGGCACTCTTCAATGTATCTAATTATATTAATAACCCTTTCTGCATAATACCCGCCTGTGCCTGCTCTATTAGCGCCTTGTAACCATATATATATCGGCCTATCGCTTTCCGGATATAGTCTTTTTCGGCATTCTTCAAATAACAGCATTGTCTGTACTGCGCTTTTACCATTGATAAATACTATCTTTATTCCTCTATTAACGGCCTCATTTGCAATATTCCATGCCGAAGCAAATAAATAGGCCCTTAGCCGAACATCGGTTAAAACCCGATATCGCCTCTTTACCAAACACATATTAATCCCGCTTCCTATTCCCACGATAAGAAATTCTCTCCAGGACCTGTTCTTACCCCAGCCTTCTAATGCCTCCCCTCTTCCCGCACAGTACATATCGTTACCCATATATACCGGTAAACCCAGCGCTTCTTCTAAGGCCTCTTTTACATTAATGCCCGTAAAAGGTAAATTATACATAAGCCTCACCCGGCCTTCGTCACCAAATATTCCCGGCGCGCCAATACATACAGGGCACTTTTTATCCCCCACTACTTCTCTTATTAATGCCGTTATATGCTTCAAGAAAATATCGGAAATCTTGTTGTGAATACCCTTTTGTTTTTTATTAAAAATTCTGCCTGTCAGATTATCGGGCACACTATTATTTAAGTCTATATTTAATTTTTGAGCTCCCTTGCGAAACTCCTTTCTTAAATCTCCCCAATACGCTAGTATAGGCTTTCCCTCAATAGTCTCTTCCAGCTTAGAGAAATCGAACTGGTGTATAGTTTTCTTCTCTCCCGTTTTCGGATTTACCAAAACTAGCCGCACTCCACTACCTCCCAAATCCACACCGCAGAACCATTCATATTTATCGTATTTAGAAGCAGACATTTTTGATATGGCATAATCTATCGCGCCAATGATAACATTCTCATTACCCATAGAAGAAAGCTTAACTGTTACTTCCTTGTTGACCTTGAATTTTTTCAAGCATTCGTTAATTGATAGCTCCAATTCTCTCCGATAGGCATCTCCCCCAGCCTGCGCAACTCCTCCAAAGAGCACTATAATCATATGCTGCTGCGGCCTCTGGCTCACTTTAGCTGCTATAACTTTTGCCAATGCAGCAATTCCATTTGAGAGCGCAATATCATGATTCCCTTCTTTTGCGCAGTCAAGAGGCCCCAGCCCAGAAGCTAAGTTATGCAACGGCATTAGGCCTTCGCCATAAGGATTAATAAGCAATTCCGAACCTATCTCATAATTAGAGATTTCTATATTTACTGGTGAGCTGCTTTTCTGGAGCAAATTCATATACCAGCCGTAAGGCTGAACTTTCATCTCAATAGAGACACGCCTTACTTCTTGTAAATATCTTTCTATTTGCTCGTTTTCAGATATAAGGGTAAAATTCTTATTCTGCAAAGAATCCATAGGATTGAAGAGCTTCCTGGATTCAATATAAGGATTCAACAGCAGATATCCTTGCGGCCCCAGCCATTTAGAGACGCCAGGCAAGAACTTTCCATAATCACTGGGAAGAACAGAGGCTGCTCTCTGGCAGCAGATTTGGACTTTTCCTTCAAGTTCTTCTTGAAGCTCTGTATCTATCTCTGGTAATTTTGTCTTAACAAAGACAATTTCGACTCTTTCTGTATCTTCCCCTGCAAAATGGGTTAAAAAGTAAAGATGGGAAATATTCGCTCCCGCTGCCAGATAGGCAACAACCTTTAATGGCTGAAACTCGGGATTGACTATAGATGCAAAAGCTTCATCATAAGCAATAAGTTCCGGCCGGATAAGACGGCTTTCTACAACGGCTTCTTTTATCCTATTGGGTGGCGGCAGAGTGAAAATGAGCTTAGTCCTGCCCTTCTCATCTGAAGTTACATCTATGATATTATCCTTGCGGCATCGCATAAGTATCAGTTCTAAAACAATGTAACGCTCCAGGGGATCCTTGGTCCAGGCCCATCCCCATCCACATTTCCAGTTAATATATTCTTCTTTTTCACGTGGATTATCCTCAAGAGGATTCCATGTATCAATTTCTTCTTCCAATACCTCTTTAGAAACGTCTATCTCATCCAAGAAATACACTACCGGGCTTGAGTACCTCTGAACATCTCCCATGTTATGTTCAGGCAAGCCTATATATGGCAATAGAGTATCTTCTTTATATTTAACTATTATCGGATATAAGTTCCTGCCTGAATAATGCCTCAGCGGATAAGTTAGCTCCTCTAAAAGAATTACAATATTCCTTAATTTAACTAAAGCCTCCATTCGCATCCTATTTATTTCAGAAACCTTATCCAAGAAATCTTCTTGATTTATAAGCTGGAAATTTAATAGAATTCCTGATAAAGGATTGATTGCGTTATCTCTAAATGACTGAAGCAGAGCCATCTGCTTCTCTAATTCAATTCCTTCCTCACTTAAATCGGGAGAGGTCTTCTTGCTCTTATTTTCCAAAAACCGTTTAAGAGAAGGCGCTTCCAGGGACTGAACAGAAGGGGGAATATTATCATTAATAAATGTATCTATTTTTTTCTTTAGATTTGAATAATCCTCTCCTGGTTTTAATTCTATTTGCAAATCATCTATTAAGCCCTTTAACTCCAGGACTAAATTATTGGCCAAATCGGCAACAGACTCAACTTTAGCAACCTTATCCAAAATAAGCTTTGTAGTTATAGTGGTATCTTTGAAAACAAGCTCATTGAAAAACTTTGATTGTAATTTTCCTTTAATCTTTTTTAAGATGCATATTATTTTCCGGTTACTTTCTTTTGCTTCTGCTGGATATATTCCCTCATCTAAAAATCTGAAATTACGCATTAGGCCTATCAGGCAATCAGTCAAACTCATTTCTTCATCATAGATATAGAATACTCCATAAATTACAGCTTTCCATTTTCTCAATAGCTCAAGAGATTTCCCCTGTTTACTTTTCAATAAGTTATTTTTCTCTTCAGATATCTTTTCGATAAGCGATTTGATGCCTTGCATAGCCTTTCTGTAATCTCTTTTCTTCGTGGCTTCTTCAATAATTTCCAATGCCCTGCCCATCTCTCTGGCTATTTTCCGGGCAAAACAATTTAGGCCATTTTCGTTTAGCATTTCTATTTCGAAATCATCTGAAAGAACATTAACAGCAAAACTCTCCTGGCAAAGCTTATTCTCTTTAAGCCAAAGACGCTTTGCGTCTATTTCTTCTCCGTTTAATGAATAAACATAGGCAATTTTAAAACCATTTCTGGCTAATATTCTTACGACTACTTGTTCTATCTGCCGATATATCTTCTTGCGGCTTTTATTAAGCACAAGTTGCTTGCCATCCGGGCTGTTGCCAATCCAGATGCCGTTAGCACTGACTTTTGCAAGAAACACAAGCTCTTTGTTGCACCACTGGTCAACAAGCAAGTCCCAGGTCCATTTTCTCTCTTTAATCTTTCTGGGTTTCTTTTCTTCTGCAATTCCGAGAAACTGCATTTTTGCCTCTAAATATCTAAGGCTTATACTTGCCCTATGCAAAATTTTTTCTGTCAAATATTCCTCATAAAGAATCTTGGCAATCTCTGGACCTTTAAATCCCAAAACTTTTAGAATAAATATTCTCCTGTTAATCTCATCGGGAATGCGCTCCTCGGCCCGCCTTTCAATCTCATCGAAACTTCCTTCTATGGATATGGATTTAAGGAGATTTCCTCTTAAGATCTTTTTATTCTTTAGCAAAGAACTCGATTTCTCGTTTAACGCATGGAGAGTAATTTTTATAATAACCGGCGAGCTGGATGAAGATAATCTCATTATCCAGGAAAGTATCTTTAGCGTGTTTATTCTGCTAAAATTAAGATTCGTAATCGGCTTAACTGCCTTTTTCCCGATGGGCGAGGAAATAGTTTCTCTCACCTTGTTATAATTCTCCGCTCCGCAATAAATTTCTATGCGGTAATTCGGCCATAACTCTCTGCTAGTAAGAGCTCTTTCGCTTGATTTTGCACCAATCTTTGTAATTCTGAATGCAATAAATATTGGCTCTATTACTCCCGGCACATCGATGTTCAGCTTTATCCATATAGAGTCAGCCGTAAATTCTCCTTGCCCGTCTGTATCGGCTATAATAGAGAGTATCTCATCGAAATAATTATGCCGAGAGCCGCTAAATTTTGGCCGTTGTCCACTTCTAATTCTAATTATTTTTGCATTAAAATTCGGTATTCTGTGGTTTCTAAGTGCTTTGTTTCTATTATTCAAGAGCCGCTTATAGAAATGTTCGTCAAGCTTTCTTTTATTTAAAAGATAGATGATTTCTCTTTGGCTTAGTAAATGAGGTAAATTATTCAATAGGGTATCTATATCGAAGCGGAAAGCTCCATTGTTATTATTGAAAAATATTCTTTTTTCTCTAAACTCACTTAATTGTCTTAGATATTCCTCGCGAGCTTTGGGGAATTTCCGCAATAGGCGCTTGTAGTACATCTGCGCCACTTTGGCGTCTTGGCGAGCCCTTTCCTTCGTTTCTTCATTTTGAGTCTCCAGAAAGACAACTCTATAATTGTTCAAAGCAGACAGGCAAGCCCATATTGCTTTTGTATTTTCTTCAAGAGCATTTTCGCAGAGGCGAGCTATAGTTAAATGAGCCCGGGCCACACCCAATTTATCAGGAGATAGCTCGATATATAATCGACTGCGTGCTAAAGCGACCTTGACGATTACCCTTTGTTGCTTTATCCTTTTTATCAATTCGAGTATTTCTTTCTTGGCCTGAGAAGCAAAAGGCTGCAACCTCATGGTTTTCAATAGTGCCTTTCTTTTCTGCGGATAAACCGCGATATCTTCTATGCAACTATCCCTTTCCAATAGTTCCCGCAGGTCCCCGGTATTCTTTTCAGCAATGGCTGTCAATTTTTCCTCCACGCGCATAAGGAGCTTTGCGGCGGAACGGATGCGCCCTAAGGAGATTTCATACTTTATCAACCCTAAGGCTGCCTTAAGATACTGCACTGGATTCTGCTTTAAGGCATTGCATTCTTCTCTATATTTAGCCAATAAGCCCCTTTCTTCTTTTGTGAGAGACTTAATTACTAATGTTTCCTCTTTAAATTTAAGCGTCTCTTCCGCTTCTGCACTCATATATGGCCGTTCTTTTACAAAGAAAGTCGGAGAGCTGGACAATTTATTATTCAATTCATAAGCCCTATGGATTATCGTATTCAGAAGCTGCTGCATATTACCGCCGAATGTCTGCGGGGTAATGTGCTCATCGAAATATGCCATTAGCCTAATCCACATAATTATATTCTTGAATAATAAATCTAAATTATCGGATTTCAATTCTGTAAATATATCATTTTTATTAATAATTCTTGAAAAATGAGTCTCTAAATTTTTACCCTGAATTTGCTCGCAAAACTCATCCCAGTATAATCTTACGCAATGTCTGTAGATACCTTTAAACTCATCGCTGTTTTTGATGGCACCTTTCAAAATAGATAAATCAACCTTTTCTATATTATTCTTAAAAATATCGTAAAAAATACGGGCGTAAGTAAAAACATTCCCCACCAAATTATAGGCCGTATATCTATTCTCTTCATTTTGCATACAGATATGAAATAGCTCTCCGTAAATCAAATTACCGAAAGCCCCCTGTCTAATTTTAAGCACGTTTTGGCATTCTCGAACGGCGGCTTCGGTTTTACTGTGGAAATCATGCAAAGCTCGTGCACGCTTTCCGCAAACCAGGCTTAGAAATCCGGTATTTCTCTCTAAAGGTAATGCAGAATAAATATAAGCATATTCTTTGCTTAAGTAATCTTTAATGGGCCTATTTTGTCTATTATCTTCTATTTCCCTTAAAAGACATACCAGATATTTTCTACCAAAAAAATGATGATAATAAAAGTCCCCTAACCTAAACTTTGTATATGTAAATGAAAATTCGTCTTTTTCTTTATCCTTTTTTATGCCAAAATCCATATCTATAAGCATACATTGTCTATCGGACATATCTCTATTGTTATCAAGAAAAACTACAATTACGGGCTTTGAAGCGCTGTTGAAGACTGAAACTTTATCATCTTTCTCATTACTATTATATAAAAATGCATCTAATAAAATATAAATCAATTGACAAGCCGCCGCATATAAAAGATCTGCATAATTCTCAAAGGAAGTGCGAAATTCCTGATTCCAGGACAAGTCATAAGCAAGAAACCGCACTATAGGGCTATTCTTATCCAAATAGCCATATCTTTTTACAGCAGAAATAAAATCTATTATCTTATGCGCCTTTTGCCATTCCGGCGTTTTTTCTATAAAATCTATCTTTCTGCCGCCAAATTCTATATTATCAAGGATATCTTTATACATCTCAGCAAAGTCACCTCTCAGAGAATAACCTATACCATACAGCATAACTTCTGTCCTCCGTAAAGCCTCCTCAATCATCCTATCCTCACGATTAAACGCGGGTGAACTGAAGCTTGAGGATGGGTCTTTGCCTATATTTATTTTTATTTTGTAATCTTTTTTAAGAATATCCTCAAGCAATGGTGCATATTTATTTAAAACACGCCATATTACATCTTCAGAAATACTAAATTTTTTAATAAGCATTGATTTTTTTAATGTTATAAGGAATTCTATAAAGATTGATATATCTCTATTTAAATTTTTACTTTTTGTGTCTAGGGTTTTTAATTTTTTTATTATTTTCTTGCATTCTTCTGTTCCTTCTTTACACTCCTGCAATGCGAGTTTCAACATTGCTTCTCTTAATAGAAACAGCCGCACCATTAATGTTTTCACAGGATAAGAATAATTTTCTGCTTCTTCCGGCAATTTTTCTATGCCTAATCTTATTATATGACTATTCATTATAAGCAATTCCAGGCGCCTGCGTAAAAACTGAAAAAATTGGCTTATATTTTGTTGAGACCCTCCTATTTTTTTAGCGATTTCTTTTTCTGTATATCCCTGTTCAGATAAAATAATAATATTCAGGACTTCCTCTTTGGTTCTATTTCCTTCAAGGCAAGATAATTCGATTAAACAGGAAAGCAGCTTTGCTCTTTCTAGTTTGTCAAAATCAATATGTATAGACGCCGACTGATTTTTTATTTTTCCGTTTGAATCTTCTGTCTGTTTAATGGCAGGTGAACTGGATGGCGGGGATAAAGATAGGATGATTGGGCTCTCCAGGGGCGAAGACGATGTTAATTCTTTCAATACTTTCTCATACCATGAAATCCTCTCTTCCCAGTTCGTTTCTAATTCCTCTCTTATGGTTGTCATTGTTTCTTCCCCATATGTAGTCCATCTTGCATCTAAATAATCAATTTTAACAACCAAATATTGTATATCCGTTTTAAAATACCTATACAGGGCCCTTTTTCCTGTCTTTGGCCTTTCTACTATCTTATTATTAACACCTTTAGCTTTAGCTTCATTTTGCAGTTGATATAGTTTCTTCAATAATTTTTTTATACGTCCTAGCGATTCCTCATATATCTGTTTTCTTTCTTTAAGGAGGAACCACTCATCCTGGCCAAGAAAGCTTAATGCCGCCAATAAACATTGAATGCTAAAGTGCAATACGGTAAAGACTTGTAACAGGCTCGGCCCTTTCATCTGTTTAACATTATTGAGGGTTTCCAGGCAGTTTTCACACCCGAAAAGTAACATAAATTCTTCGGCTCCGGAAGTGCCCTTGCGCGTTTTACTTGCCTCTTCTAAATTTTTAAGTAGTTTTTCAATGTAATTTCTGACTCTAAGCACCTCTTGTCCTTGTTGCAGAAAGATATTTAAGTCTCTCGAAGTAGTCTTCTCTAATTTTTTCACGAAATATTCCCCAATATCTGCAGCCTGGCCCAGAATATCGCTAAACTCAATAAGAATCGGCTTAAAAACATTGCTTATCTCATCTTCTATATCTTTCAATTCTTGCATGTAAGTATCTTTAAAGGATTTTATTTTCCTAATCCAGGCCATAACTGACTTTATTAATTCATCTTTATTACTGCCTTTCATCTGCCCCTTAATCGGAAGATAGGCCAGCCAGGCCGCATTTTTTGGCTCTTCAAGCAATTCCTTTAATTGCGCTATCTTTTCTCTGCTCTTACTTATTGCTGGGCTGCTAAGGGGTTTGATTTTTTGGGAGGGGGTCTGGGGGTATTTTTCATTGCGGATTGGGCTGGATTGGGCTGATGGGGAGAAATTCACAAAGGCTTCGTCAGGCGGGCTGTTAATGCGCTCTTTAAGCCAGTTTTGTATCTGTTCAATCTGGATCACCGGAGAAGAATGCGCTCCTGGGCCTCTGATACCCCAAGGGAATATACCTCCGGTTACCTGAGCAAGCAGAAGTACTTCGATTAACCCTTTCGCTACATGAGCAACTTCCGTATCGTTCTCTTCCTCCGTATCGGAAGGCGTTTTCTTATCTTCCGGATCCAGAAGCAGAGGAAAATAATGATCTGCTATTGCAAACACCTTTTTCAAATTATAAGAAATCTTTATCAATTCCCATAATCCGGAACCGGCTTCACCAAAGACATTTAGGTCGCTTAACGCCAAATTCATCCCGCCTCTTTCCTCTAATTTACGTAAGCGTCTTTTCCAGTGGCAGAACATACCCAGCAGCATTTTTCCAATGTAAAGAATATATGAACTTTCCTTCGTCTCCTCATTGCGATTCTCTGTGACTTCATAATATTCTGTTAAATTCAGAAAGCCTATGGTCTGGAATTGAATGAAATTAATTGTCATTTCAATAACAAGATATAAGGTGCTTATCGCTTCACCCAGTTTTTTGTAAATATTTTTAGCGATATCAATTCTTGCAGTCACCAAAAATAATCTATACAAAATTACCCCAATCTCTGAATGAAAATTTTTCATATATGTCAGAATGTTATCATAATTATCTTTTATGCATAATGCCTTGAATATTTTAATTACTTCGCTCTCAATTACTTGACAATCTTTTTCTAAAGCTTGCAGGTTACTAAAAATTAGATCGGGGATATCCATATCCTTTTTATCATAATTATCTCTTACTAATACATCGATAAGTAAAATTGTCTGTCTAAGATTCTTCAAGGCGCAAGCGGCTATCGGAGAAAGCGGCTCTTCCGTAGGCCTTATAGGCGAAGACCTGGATGAGCGCCTGCCGGCATAGCTTGTAATTACTGTGTCAAACATATTCGGCATTATAGACACCCCTAATGTCTCTGCAGAAATATCATCCTCAAAGAACGCCATTAATCTAACCCACATAATTGCATTGCCCAAGAGCCGAGTTAATTCATTTACCTGGCGCTCAACTTCAGGATCAAAGCTGTCTCCTCTTTCAAGAAATACAGTTTTTTTGTTAATAAGCCTTTCGAAATATGTCTTTAAAGAACTTTTTTCTAATCCACGGCAAAATGTATTCCAGTCCAGCTTTGCGCAATTCTCATATAACTTAAATTCCTCGCTTTTTCTGAATGTCTTTTTTAAAACAACTAAATCGATTTCATCTATATTGCCGGGATTATCGTCAAAAATCTCACTAAGAATTCCGGCATAAACACGGATAACTCTAAGCAATTCGGGATTAATTTTCTCATAACAGCCGTTTTGGCTACAAAGATTAAAGAATTTACCATAAATCAAATTATCAAATCTTCTATCGCTATCATCTTTTTTATCTCTAATTGTAATCATCCTCTCACATTCTGCAATAGCGGCGGGGACATCTTTCAATAAATCTTCATAAGCCTGTGCGCGTTTTGTGCAAATCATATTCAAAAATCCCATATTTTTACGTAAAGGAAGCGCAGAATAAAGGTAAGGGCAATTTTCTGTCAAATATTTTCCGGTAGAATCTGTAATATCTATGCCTTTTTTCAAAAAGAATATTACATATTTATTGCTATAAAAATGGGGCTGATAGAAGGAGCCCACCCTAAATTGTTTATACAGGATTTCCTGCCCTGCTCTATCAAAATCGATATCTATAAGCAAGCACAGCCTATCAGGCATATCTATATTTCCATCAGGGAAAACTAGTATCACGGGTTTGGAAGCGCTGTTAAAGACTGCTATTTCCCCTCCGGTTTCACACAATAAGCCATCTAATATAATATAAATTAACTGGCAAATTGCCGCATCGGTAAGATCTCGGTAATTCATATTCTCAAGGTCATCAGAAAATTCTGGCTTTAACCCGTAAGCAAGAAATTTCACTATATCGGCTTTTTTATCTAAATAGCCCAAATTTTTCATAGCAGAAATTAAATTTATTATCCTTCTTGCCTTTAACCTAACATCCCGCGTATCCATAAAGTCTGCCTTTTTCATGTCCAAATTTATATGGCGCAGGATTTGTTCATATATAAAATAAAAAAGATTATTTTCCACCAAATACCCCATACTCTTGAGTTTATTTTCTGCCCTGTCCAGAAATGAAACCGGGGAGGAAACCCCTATTTTTTTCATCCATTTCTTAACAATTCTCGGATTTTTTCTATTTCTAAAGATTTCCATTGATGCCCAACGGGCCAAACTTATATTTCCGCTATTCATCACATTGGTTTTTGTAAAGCAAGGAAGGCGAGAAAATGCTTCTGTGCTTAATGGCATAGAGTAATATAGAGAATAATTCTCTCGGTCAACTACAGATATTCTTGGGTCGCTATACAAACTGGAACCGGGAATAGGCACTGCCATAAAAACATTTACTCTATTTGGAGGATTTTTTAACATAAATCGAGCCGATTTTCTAACGCTATCCCAATTCTGGTCCGGCAGACCAAATATAAAATAGTGCACCATATATATTTTAATTTCCTGTAACAGCCTTGTAGCATCAATAACCTGTTGTAATTTTATGCCTTTATCAATCACCTTATCCAACAATTCTTGGTCGCCGGATTCCACCCCTATCCTGACAGTTACGCAACCCATTCGCTTCAAGGCATCTGCTATCTTCTTATCTATAAAATCCGCCCGTGTTGAAATAAAGAATTTTATTTTTATTCTTGATTGTTCTATTAAATCGGCTAATTTCAATACTCTTTGCTTATTTATTGTAAAAGTATCGTCTAATATATCTATTGTTCTTATATTGCGATTGTATAGATACATAATCTCCCCAAAGATGCTTTCTGCACTTTTGATATCATTT
Organism: Candidatus Omnitrophota bacterium; assembly: GCA_020341815.1. Lineage (GTDB taxonomy): Bacteria > Omnitrophota > Gorgyraeia > JAFGHF01 > JAFGHF01. The sequence continues at coordinate 1,248,861 of CP070837.1, read as the reverse complement.
AATTTCCTGTCTCCAAATATTTTCTGTGAGGCACAAAAAATACATCTTCCCGGACATTTTCTTGATGTAAAAATTGCTCCTCTATGTAATGGATATTTTTTAACTTCCAATAAATCTATACTTTCAGAAGCCATAGGATATTTTTCAATTTTCATAAGCTCCCGCGGTGCAGTCTTTTTAATTTTTCCCTCTTTTGTCTTATAAATGATTCCCTTTATGAGTGATAAATCCATTAGGCCTAACGATATGTGCCTAACAAGTTCGGCGAAGGTTTCTTCCCCTTCACCAATAACCCCCACATCAAAAACTGTATCCTGCATAACCTCTTCCGGTAAAGCAGAAATATGATTTCCCCCTAACACTGCCAACATATCGGGAAATAGACGCTTAGCATCCCTGCATAACTTCTCTGCCTCATCAATTTCAACTGTTAAAGCACCTATCCCTATGATATCCGGAGGGAATTGCCCAATATACTCTGTGAAATTGAAATTTTTTGACATAATCTGTAAATCTAAGATTTTTATCTTATGTCCCGAATCTATCAAGAAAGATGCTACGCTCATCAAACCAAGCGGATACCAAAGTGAGCTTATCTCCTGATTTTTAGGCCTTGGCTTTACTAAAAGAATATTTAATGGTTTTCCCTGCGCAGGACTGGAAGAAATAAGAAGTTTCAGATGCCCTTTTATAACTTTAACCGGACATTGTAAAAATTTCCAGAAAGGCTGGGCAGGAAATACTTCTTTTAATTCTTCAGTTAATTCTCCAGCAAGATAAACATCATATTTAGAAGTATCGGGATTGAGAAGATTGCTTAAAGAAGGAAATCCACTATTCAATGGATTTACATGATCCGACTTTGCAGACTCTTCATTTAAAGAAAGGGTGCTGCACTTAAAGCTTTTCGGAAGTTTACAAACTAAATATTCGCTCTTCATTCCGATATTTTTCTTTAAAACATGCAAATAATTTTTCATAAATCCTGAAACATCGTTTCCGGAAAGTGTGAGGAATATCCATTTTGCTACATGATGCCCTAGATGATTCTTATCTATATAATATAAACCGAATCCTATAGGAACTTTATTTGAGCCATTGATAGCGAAAGCGGCAAAATATAGAATATTTCTTCTCTTTAATATTTCTAATATCTCTTCGGTGGATTCATCTGCTGTTGCGGCTAAAGTAGCGAAAAAATCTTTTATGTGTAATGAATTTTCAAAATAAACATGAAAAAATTCAGGGTCTTCAATATGCCCGAGCATATTAGTCTTTAATCCTGAAGGCGGTAGCGTAAAATGATATTCATACAAATTCCATAAATATTGTATTTTTCTTACCTCAAGAGTCAAGGTAGCAAGCTTATTTTCAGCATTATCAGCCGGTGAGCTGGAGGGCTGCTGCTTAATTCTATTCTTTTCTCTAATATTCTGCGCGGTATCCTTTTCAAAGATATTTATCGGGCTGCTTGATACATCGCCAGAATCTTGATTATCCGTTGTCTGTGAATCATCATAATATGCATCTTCACCTTTTTTGGATTTTATAAAGAGTTTTATCTTCTGCCAGGCCTTTATCGCAATCCAGGTCAAAGCTGCAAAAAAGATAGCGAATACAGTTGCCCATTTCCATCCAAAGTTCACAAAAATTAAGCCAATTCCTGTAACGTTACAAATTACCGTAAAAACTCTTTTAGCACGATACTCCATTTTATCACTGTAAATCCCTTTTGGCCAAAAGGTGACTTTAGTTTTTACTTTTCTTTGGGATACCTTCTTTATATTATTTTCTATAAATTCTGATAAGGGCAATCTTTCAAAACTCCATTTCCAGTCTTCAAAATAGACAAAGACCTCTCCGTCTCTTTTCTCTAATCTTAGATGGTTAACATTGTTCTCCTGGAGCCACTTCTCAATGCTTTCCTTTACCTGGGCTATCTCTTTTGCGCTTTTTCCCTCATATTTCATTATTAAGCCGATATAGCTAAAGAAAGCCTTCTTAAGCAAATGCCAATTTGCGCCCCCTGTATAATACATCCTAGCGGCTTCTTCTGCTTCTCTAATCCCCATCTGCTTATCGGCGGTTAGTGTTTTGCCTTCCTCAAGCTGTCTCAATGTTATCTGCAATGCATTACCTATAAATATGGCTTTAAATCTATTAAAAAACAGCAGTTTCTCCAACTCTTCTATCGCCTTTTGCTTAAAACCTACCTTCAGGGCCTCCTGGGCCGCCAGCCAGATACCATTACCCATAGCCAGGCCGCCCCAGTCAGTTACAGGAGTGTCCCCGTAACAGCTAAGAGCAAGCAATAGAAGCTCCCAGGCATCCCAATTGTACTTCAATCCGGCAAATGCTGCTTGCATCTCTTTAAATATTGGAATTAGCTCGCCGTTCACCACAGTTTGGTCAAGGCTGCTATCGCCTGCGGCAAGCCGCTCTATTAAGCCGTAGTATTTTAAATGGGCCAATATTAACCTCTTTCCATAATCATCGCGGGAGCCAGGCTCGGGAGAATATTTGCTATAGACAAATCTTAATACGGCTGTTTCTTTCTCGCGCAAATAGCGAATCTGCCTCAGGTAGGCAAGCTCAATACCCATAAAGAGCTCTGCCGATGTCTTGCAATATAGCCTTGTGCTGTGGCTCACGTTTGTCATATAAAAAACCATCTTCTTCAGTATTTTTCCAGCATCAAAGACCTCGCTCAAATGGCCGGCAGATATCTTAAACGCCTGCCAGAACTTATTCCAGGCCTTCTCAAGAACCTCCGGGGAAGGTGACTCCAGCAATAATCTTATTCCCTCAAGATAAAATTTTGCCGCTAAATATGCTGGATTATCGCATTCTAACTGCAGTGCATGGTTAACATGCTGCTCTGCCTGCTCATGCTGGCCAAAGACATAATCTGGCTTTGCGCTATTATAAAAATGCCTTGCCCAGTTTTCCGAAGTTTCTTTTTCTGGAGATGTTGTCTCTTTTATCCTATATTTTAATCTGCCGGCCCACTTTCTTCCGCCCAACCCTAAGGTTATGACATCTCCAAAAGCTAAATCGCCTTCTGCGTGCACGCCTTTCAAGCCAATTATTGAGCTGTCTTTAATATAGCCGCAAGTAACAGAAATATCCCTGGGTTTTCCAATGGTCTCATTTGTAATCGGCTGATCCCATTTAAACCGATGCCCTTTTGCCCCGGGAGGGCCGATATCAGCCTGATCCATAATCGCCAGGTCCTCATCAGAGAAGTTTCCTCTTTCTCTATCTTTATTACATAGCTCTAATCCAAACTGACACCCCTTGCCTGCGCATAGCGCCATCAGGGCCACTATTAAGGCTTCTTGTTGAGCGCGGCCCAATACAACATCGGCCTTCCCCGAAGCAAGCCAAGGGCCGGCTGCGGCAATGCCCTGTTTGAAGAATATCAGATTCCCGTTGTGCCAGATTCCGCTTTCGCTTTTCTCCCAAGCCTCCTGCATTTGGTCTAAATTCTTAGTTCTTACAGGTATTCTCTTTGATTTTACCAACTCCTCTATAATATCTCTGTTTGCCTCTCGGCCTAACATAACTATTTTCATCTGTCCTAGCCTTGCGCCGGCTGCGCTTTCTAAAGTGCCCACGATATTGCCAAAATCCAAGTCCACCTTTCTAAACCCATCCCCCAAAATGAACTGGTCTATATAGAGGCCATCAGGAATAGCAGACAAGCGCTCTTTGTCTCCATCAATGCATACCAGAACCGTCATTACCTCCTGCGCATTCTTGCCTGAGACACCAGCGGAGTTCTCCACAGGGTCATAATAAATTAAAAATCTCTTTGCAGATTCATCGCCGATTATGTCTCCTACCTTATTAGTGCCGGAAATCATCTTCCTTTGAGTCTCCCTAATCCATACCTCAAAAGAAACCCCTTTCTGTAATCCTAAATTCTCTAACCCCTGCACCAGATGCCAGGTGATAGCCTTATTTAACTCCGCAGCGGGAAGGCCGCTTTGGATATTTTCCTTCGGCAGCCAGCCAAGCCCATAAACAATAGCCCTGGCCACGATTTCTATAAAATACGGAGCATACCTTTGCAGGGGCCTTACGCCATCACCCGGCCTGAATAATTTGGTTTCCGCGCTACAATCTTCAAGCCATTCATCTGGATTTGCAGCAAAAGCATCCTTCATTCCCCGCTCCAATTCCCTTGCCTCAGCAGGGCTGGAGTGGGCATTTGAGGAGAAAGAATTAATTTGCACCACTGCGCCGACTACAGGAGAGGACTGGTTGCCTTCTAATATATAGATATATCTATTAGTTCCTTCTGCGGGAATTAAAGGCTCCTTTACAATAGCCTTTTTCTTAACTGATAAACCATTTGTTTCAAATACATTTTTCAGCTCTTCTTCAAGCATCCCTCTATCGCAATCACATGCATTGCAAGAGCCTGTTACCAACTCAGTTATTAACCTACACATGCCACAGCCATCTCTTTCTTTCCAGCTTACACAAAGGACTGATTTTGATTTTGGTTCTAATAGGCCGACTAATGAATTGTAAGTTTTTTTAATATATTCCGCATTATTTTTAGATGGGTTTATAGCTTGCGAATGAATAATACGGGTAAATGGGCCTCTTTTCTGCAATTGTCTGACTATATCTTCCCGATGAATAGACCCTATTACCCAAGAAACTCTGCCTAATTTTAACCCGTTAATCATTAAATGACCAATCTCCTTGAGACGATTATTTATATTCAATTGTAAGACTTCTTTATTATATTCATTTGAAACACAACATGTAACATTTGCTCCACAAACAATAGCAAACAAAGAAAGAGATTCAAGAGACAAAGAATCCCTAGATAAACCCTGATCTATTTCTAATAAGCTCTGTTCCGGACCAAATGCAAGTAATTCCAATGTTTTTATACCCATTCTTATTCTTTCTCTATTCGATAGAATATCAACATTCTTAAATACATCTCTCGCCACTGCTATATCCCCTTCTTCAACAAAACCAAATTTTAGAAATATCCTTTTAAGCTCTTCCTTTAATATCTGAATTAATAATCTTATTTTTCTTCTATGGTCTCTTAAAGTATTTTCAGAAGTGGCATTACAAATTTTAATTTCTCTATCAATCATTTGCAAAGCCTTCTTTGCTTTGCCAGACTGCACAAGTTTTATAGCTTTATTAAATATTATGTTTAATTCCTCTTCCTCCCTTTTTCTCTCGATTTTATTGCGTCTTCTCTCTAAAGTCTTTACTTCTTCCGGATTAAACTTCCCGGATTGAATAAGATTATCCATCTTATGAGTCGGCATAGAGTCCATCTCTTCCAACGTTTTTTCCAACGCCTTCTGTCTCTTTAGATTATTTTCTGCAATTCTCTTCCGTTCTAAAATAATGCGGGAGTTTAGCATATTTTTCAACTTCTGGAATGATTTATTCTCTTCTACAGGATTTATATTTAACATCCGCGCATGTATTTCCTGCAGTATTTCTACAGGCGCATCTTTGTCTTCCAATACATTTTCGGCCTCTCTATACAAATCTAATGCCGATAATTCCTGCTGCAACAAGCCTCTTAATTCCTCTATCTGACGATTGATATGGCCGATTTGTGTTTCAAAGCCATCTTGGATATCTGGCAGCGATATTTCATTAAGACAATCTTGCGCCTCAGTAAAATTTCCTGCATCATATAATTCCTTGGCTCTATTAACTTTCCTTTGTAAAAAGATGCACTGTTTTTGCATATTTTCAAAATAGTTAATTCTATTTAAAACTTTTATCTGCAACTTGCGAGCTTCTTCAATTTCTTTATCGTTCCTACTGCCCTCCATAAAGCTCTCTAATGTATTGAACATTTCATCTAAATCGCTCACACTGCCTATTTCCAAAACTCTCCCGACCTCTTTTTCCAATCTCTGAAATTCAGTTTTAGCAGGCTTTTTCTTTGCCCTGACGGGGCTGCTGCCCTTACCCTGTCCAATCGGCTTTTGTTCTGCTGGGGAGGAGAAAGAATCGACCTTCACCACTGCGCCGAAGGTCTGTGTCTTTGAATTGGCGGGGCTGGAGGTTTCTTTAACCGGCGAAGAGGATAGCAGGATTCCCGACTCCTGGCCTACCTTTTTACCTTGACTTTCAAAATGGCCTATGTTATAAAGATAAAGGCGCTTATGGAACGCTCCAATGGCAGGAGGTGCAGAATGATGAAGAATATCCAGAAAATAGACAACATCAAAAAAGCTTTCAAAAACGAATGGCTCTTGATAAAAGTAAAGCAAGTGAAAAACGCTAAACCCATCACTGGACAGCTTCTTGATCACAGCCCTGACAGAACAACTATATATAAAGAAATAGCCAAGTATAACTCTAAATATCCTATTTTTGTTACCTATTCTCAAGATGACCTGCCTAAAGGATATGCTGCAGCCTTCAATATTTATGGCTAAATATTTCCTCAATCCAAAATTACATCTAATACCTATCAATATATCCTTAAAAGGTAATAAAGGTAAACCTGTCTTTCTAACGATGGCTCTGGATACAGGAGCTAGCATTACCAGCATTCCCAGCGATGCAGCGTTAAGCATAGGCTGCGATCCGACCAAATCCCGTAGAAAGATTGAGATAATTACTGCCAGCGGAACTGAGTATGTAAGCATAGTCAAGGTATCTGTCGTCCAAATATGGGAAGTAACATTGCACAATGTTGATGTAATTTGTCTTGATATGCCTCCACAAAGCAATGTTAGTGGTCTCTTAGGCCTTAACATCCTCAAAGAGTTTAATCTCTCTCTCCAATTTCCATCTAAGATATTGGAAGTCTCCAGATAAACTATATTACTTTTCACGGGCGAACTGCCCACCTTTTCATCCGGCGTACTTGCCTGCTTCGGTTCTTGCGTTGGGTAGTCGTTAAAATGGTCGCTGTCCCTATTTATATTATTTATATACCCAATCCTCACCACTGCGCCGACTACAGGAGAGGATTGAATTTCCTCATCAAATAGATTCTCTCCATACTCTAATAACTTAAACCGCTGAATATATATTAATGCTTTTTTAAGAAATTCATTTAAATTGTCCGAATTATCAAGTTGTATCAACTTTGTTATGATTTTTTTATATGTATCTTTCTGTACTGCAATATCCCAATAAGAACTTGGCGTATCATTCATAATACCTTCATCCTCTATATGCAAATCCATTTCGTCAATTGTAAACATTTCTTCTTCCCATTTAGCTATTTGGAGTTTATAAAGATATGTGCTTCTTGCCTCAGAGATATTTATGCCTTCTTTAATGCACTTAAGACCTTCTTTTTTATAAGACAGTGTCTTTTCTTTAGCTATACTATTTATAGTATATCCCGGGAAAATACGGCATATTAACGGCCTGACATCATAGATACTGCAATTCATATTCTCATAATCTATAAATGGGCATGGTTGATTGAATCGAGGAATAACTTCAACAAATCCATTATCAACAATAGAGATATAGAAATGTGTTGCATCAACATTCTCTATAAATAAGTCCTTTAGGCTCTTTCTAACTTTTCGCTGCTGCAAAATAAACCGTATACGGTATAAATCGAGCATCGTCATTGATACGGGCCATTTTTCACAACATTTCACACATTCTCCTGTATAACAATGAAAATCGCTTACCGCCTGGATATTATGGATTTTATTGCTATCCAAATAATTTATAAAATTATCCCATTTTGATTTCTCAGAAAAATTATTAATAAAATACCTGGCGCGGATAATGCAATAAGTAAATAGTTTATCATCCTTAATATCCATAAATCTTTTTGTCCATTCCTCTTGAGAAGTTATAGACATGTCTTCAGAAAAGATATTAAATAATTGCCTTGTGTCGTCATTCAATATTTGCTTACAATAATCTCCTTGCCGTGCCAACAAATTATCGGCAATCCCAGATAATCTATCATTCAATCTTGCCATAAGTAAAAATCTTGCTATTAGTCCATTACCTTTCAATATTTTTACTACTTCTGGTTCATATTTTTTACTAATTCCAACTACCTCTATTAATGTTTTTGCCGCTTCAGGACCGATATTAATTGATGCTTGTTCTGCAATTTCGTTAGAAATAGCACCTTTCTGCAAATAATTATGCAGTATCTCGTTTGAAGGAATTCCTGTTATGCAATATAAGGCATAAACTGCCGCGCCAAAAATAAATTTATCTTTATCAGCTAAAGTTCTAACTAATACAGGAACAGCTTCTTTGGCCTCAGGACCAAAGTAGCTTAAGGCTTCAACGACCTTCCGACGTACATCATTATCTGGGCTTTTTAAGTCTTTAATTAGAAGAGGAATGGGCTCAGGACCAAAGTAGCTTAAGGCCTTGGCGGCGGAGCGGCGGACATTGCCATCTGGGCTTTTTAAGTCTTTAATTAGAAGAGGAATAGCAAAATTTCTGATTTTTAATAAAGCATTGATAATCTCCTCCTCCCGGTTAAGTCTAAAAGCCTTAATCAAATTAGTTGCTATTTCTTCTATAATAGGATTATCTTCTATATAATCAATGGCTTTATTTAATGATAAAGCTGCATGTTTTGTAATAATATCCCTTCTATTATCTAAACCACGTTTTTCAAATAAAGCTTTGATTAGCGCAGGAATTATCTTTTCCTTAATAACAGCGTCATTTTTTACTAAAGAGATATTGTTGCCTAAGGCATCCGCCACTTTACTAAGAACACTCTTATCGGCATTCATATTCTGTAATGTTTCAGCCAATGCTTTTATAGCTTGCTCACTACCTATATTTTCTAGTTTACCAACAGCTCGCATACTAATCTCAATTTCCGCATGCAAACCTCCTCCAAAAATACTAAATGGAGACTTTAATTGCCTTATATACCATTTTTCTATCAACTTAGCTATTGAAATAGGGGATGAAATAGAGGAGAAAGAATCGACCTTCACCACTGCGCCGAAGGTCTGTGTCTTTGAATTGGCCGGGCTGGAGGTTTCTTTTCCCTTAACAGGCCAAAGAGAGTTTACGCCATCTTCCCGAGATACAACTTCTATCTTAAACCTTAACTTTTTTTCCTGTACAGTAGATTTAGATCTATAAGAAGTCTCATCGCGGGGAACCTGGAAGCGTATTTTTTTATCTCCTGAAAGATATCTGATTTCCAAGTCATAACTATTCCACCATGGACAATAGTGCCAACAGCCTTCTGATATAGGCTTTAAGTCTCCCGTAGCAGAAACAATAATGTGGCCTTTTCTAAAGAAAATCCAAATGCGAGCCTCTTGCCTAATACTACCGCAATCAAATAGTCTATAGACAATTATGCCTTCTTTTCCTTCCATCATTGCATCGGAAACGTCCACTGTATCCGTAGTTCTTCCTATATCAGATATTTCTATAGACTTAACGGGACTGCCTGCTTTATCCTGCCCGGAAGAAAACTTCTTCTGCAGGCCTTCCAAAGTATACCTCGCGCTGTTTAGCATGCCCTCAACGGTCTTAACTGTGAGTCTGCAGTTTAACTTTTTTTCCAATAGTTCCCTTAGCTCATCTATTGAACTGACTTTATGTTCTTGAAACACAGCTTCTAATATGCGCCGGTTTCTTTCTTGTGACTGTTTCTTCAGAGGAGAAAACTCCTCCCGCAGAGCTTTAAAAGTATATCCCGTGCAGTGCATCAGCTTTTTAACAACAGAAGTTGTAAATGTATAGTCTTTTATTTTTTCTTCCAATACTTCCCGCAAGTCACCTATTGAGTTGATGTCACGTTCCAGAAACATAGCTTGTAATATTAGCCGTTTTCTTCTTCTTGTTTCTCTATAGCGTTCTTTCTGCCAGGTCGTATTTTTGGAAGCCAATTCAAAGTTCAAAAAATTATAAAAACTGTCTTCTTTAAGTCCTTCAAAGCCATATTTCTCCTTAAATTCTTTATATAATTCTTCTTCCGTTTTAATCTTAGGCGGATACGCCAAGATAACATCGACCGTGCAAAATACTTCTCTATATATCTGCTTTATCACCATAGACCATATCTTTTTACACAATCCACTTTCCTTTAGCCATTTCAGAAAATCTTCTTTGGACAGTGTACAGGCTATGGCAGGGTTAGCCGTTATTAAAATCTCGTATAACTCACTAAATGAAGGCCTTTTATCTCCGCTATAGGCCTTGAGCACTAACTGCTTCCTAGTCGGCTTTTGTTCTGTTGGGGAGGAGAAAGAACCAATCTTCACCACGCCGAAGGTCTGTGTCTTTGAAATGGCCGGGCTGGAGGTTTCCTTTGTCATAATAGGACAAAGAGAGTTTAAGAAAGATTTCCGTGGCACAACTACCGCCTCAAATGACTTATCTTGCCCTTCTTCTTTAAAAGACTGACAAATAATCTTAAATACTATTTTTTTCTTAAATCTGTCATGGGAAATTTCTAACCTATATTTGCCCCAGGACATAGTGTAAGTTGGATATATAATTTCTTTTGTACAAACTACTCCCCTGCCCCAAGCAGCAATACCTTCTTCCCTAAACCAAATCCAAACACAAGGCTCTCCTCTTTTTCGGACCTTTCCAATATTAACAACTTCATAGACAATCAGGCCTTCTTTGCCTTTCTTCATTTCTTCAGGGATCTTAAATGAATCAACAGTCTTATCTCTGCTGTCTATTTCTGCTACAGGATTAATAGGAGAGCTTGAATTTTCTAATTTCAAAACCCTTATCAACGCTTTTTCCGCCCTTTGTCTATTCTTCAGATGGTCAAATTGTTTGCCGGGTAAAAATGTGAAATCTTTTGCTATCCTTTCTTCTTTAATCTGGTGTTCGCCAGAAGTAATTTCTTCTTTTAATAACAATTCATCTAATTGCTGTATCTTCTGCTTATAAGTATCTTTAGTTTCGCCAATTACAAGCAAGTCGCCCATTCCTCTGCCTAATAAACCATGTATATCGCGCTCCTGGCCCACTACCGGACGATTACCCGGCCTTAACTTCACCTGATAACGCACAGGGACAAATTGCTGCTCTAAAAATCTTACCCTTTCGCTTAATCTGCTCTCTTGTTCAAGAGGCAGCTGGCCATTATTGCCATCCATTTCTTTTATCATTTTCTGTATATCACTGGGCCTCAAACCACAGGATAAGGCTATTGCCAACACACTGTAAGTAATTGTATTAGAGTTGGTAATACTGGTCTGTATCTTATCCTCGCCCAACGCTGAATTTCCTCGCTCTGAAACACCTATAGTTCTGATTATTTCACCAGCTATATTTCTTACCAAGATACCTATCCCACCGCCAGTGGTATAACCCGGTGTGCTTCCCCCTTCAATTACTGCACCGGCAATTCCCAAGATTCGCTTTCTAAAATCAGAGCTCTTCCAATAATCTTCCCATTTTGCAAGAGGCATCTTCTCAGTATCATCTATCAACTCATATAATCCTCCTTTTGATTGGGCTGAATGCAACAGCCACTTCCAGGATAATTCCCCAGGCCTTCCTTCTCCCAAGGCGCCGCCTAACTCATCCTGGTTTCCAAGGCGCTTGAAATGGTCGTGAATCTGGCCATCCCTCATTACATTCTTTAACACCTTAAGGAAGAAGGCTTTTGCCACAAAATACTTTATGAAATCCCAATGATTCTCAGGACCAAATACGACGCTGTTACAAAATAGTCTTCTTCGCAATCCAGCAGGTAAAAAAGCTTTAAAAAATACGGCTAATTTCGTTAACAAACTGCCAAATTTATTTTTTGGCAGCAATGTCTTCATATCAATAGCTATCTCGCCCGCGTGCTCTCTGCAATATTTATAGATTTTCTTAACCTGTCTATGTATAATTTTTCCGTTCTTTTTTCTGGGGATTTTATCGGGCTCTCTTTCAAAATATTTCCTCGCCATTTCTTCGGTTGGCACGCGGCGTGGCGTTATCCGCTGCACCACCATCATAGTTTTCGCTATTGCCGTTTCAGCATCACGCTCACCAAGCTCTTCTTCTATAACTGCCTTTATAAACTCCTCAGCCACCTCTCGATTCGTCTCATTAGTCATTATAAACATTCCTGACTGCATTAAGCTTTCTTTATCTATATGAGCTACGCTTAAAACAGTCTTGCCTGTTTTTCCAACAGACACTGCAGCCTTAAAATAATGTATGTATTCCCTTAATTCTGGACGGAGGTTATTTATTAATTTATCTTTGAATTTGACTTTATCCGGTTCATCTGATTTTAAATCATTCTGCCATCTTGTCCCTGTGCCGCCAAGCAATGTGCCCGTACTGGGGCGTATTAATGGGGACAAGCGATGAGTAGGCCTAATTTTTTCAACAATATCAAATACATTATTGCGTTCTTCTGGAGATAAAACTGTAAGATCTATGACTTTCCCATTAAGGTCTGCGGCAGCTAATTGTGCGGGTATCAGCTCTGTATCTCTTTTAGTTATAATCTCTGTAGCAAACCCTTTTTCTCCTTTTTTCGCCTTTTCAAATTTTTCTCTATTCTCTGCTACGATCTCTACTGCTGTATCAATATCTCCTTCTGCAGAAATCATAAATTTATCCCATTCCCCAAAATCATCTATTACGCTTTCAAGAAGCCTTCTCTTATAAGAGCCCTTGGGCATTTTCCCTAAAATATCGCTAAAATCTAACCCCGCACGTTCTTCTTCAGTCATCCGGTGCATTAACCCTGCAATACGCGTTACCGAGGCCTCAATATCCATAATATTTTCTGCCTTGCTAAGTTCTTTTAGATACGCCTCTAATGAAGTAACAGGGCTGCTGGAGGTTGCGGGGCTTGAGGATATGGGCAAGATAGATGAAGAAACAATGGGAGATGAAGAATATAGAATTCTTTCTACCTTATCTACCACTTGCCTATCACTTAAAATCGGAACAAAGACATCTGTATATTTCTCAGGAAACCTATCAAAGGAACGAACTAACCTCTTTTTATTAAACCATTTAAAGAAAGATACCTCTCGTCTTGTGTAGTCCCCCTTGTCTTTAACGCCTCTGCCCATCCTTGCTATCAATTCATCAAGAAAAATTTGCTCTTCATTGCTCGCTTTATGTATATAAAACATTTGTTTTTCTCTATTAATATTATGGCTGCAATATCCTATGCCTGTAATTTCCATTAACTTCTTAACTATATACAGCAACTGTCCATATTTTTTAAAATTATATGTAAATATGGAAATCTCCGACCGATTATTATCTAAGCTCAAAAATATCTTCTCTACTTTCCTTTCTCTATCTTCTTTTTGAGATTGTAATAATCTTTTCAATATATTTATTAACTTAATTTTCTCTTGTTTGTTTAAATAAACAAAATCGTATTTACCTAAAAATAAGTCAAATCGTCCTATTTTTATCAATTGTTCGGCTTTTAACTTTAAACGAAAGTCGCCTACCCCTATTTCTTCCTCTATTTCTTCCTCTATTGCTTCTTCCGGAGTTTTTCCCGCATCGATCTGCCCGCAAGCGGCAACAGTAACCCTTCCGGGAAATACAAGTTTATCCTCTGCTCTTACCTGCCCAAGGGACCTTTTTCCTGTTAGGCTTCCTATCTCAAGGCCTACAGCTCCATGCACTTCGCCGAAATCTTGCCTATGTGCCTTAAATACTGTTATGTTTCTACCCGTTGGGTTACCTTGCGCATCTAAAATTTCCACTTTTTCATCAAAACAATTTAATAATGCCCCTGCTCTTCGCTTTCCGAGCTTAGCTATTTTCAAATATTGCTTTAGGGAAGAATCATGTGGCTTTTGATAATCTTCTATCGTGTCTATCGCTGTTTGATATTTCTTTGCCATTTCCTTTATATCTTCTTTGCTTTGAGCCTTTCTATAAAGTTCCTCGGCTTCCCTTAGACACCTCTCTAATGAAGTAACAGGGCTGCTGGAGGTTGTGGGGCTTGAGGAGTTGAATAACCTTCTGCGGACATCATCCAATATTTCCGTTGCCTCGTTTTTGTGTGATGACGGGTTCAACTCTATGGCCTTGTTAAAATAATACTCAATCTCTGGATTATATCTTCCCGATATAACACAAATATTAGCCAAAGAAACTCCTATACAATAATAAGCGGAATCAAACTCTGGGTCTATTTCTATAGCTTTTTTATAATATTCAATGGCCTTTTCAAATTTCTTTAACTGCTGATACGTATACCCCAAATTATAATATGCGCTCCGGCTTCTGTTGTCTATCCCAATAGTTATCTTAAAATATTTTATTGCCTTTTGGTATTCTCTTCTATCATTAAAAGCCACTCCCATATTATTATATACCATTGCTGATAAGCTATCTTTATCAAGTATTCTAAATTTTATATGATAAATTCCTTGCCTGCCCTGTTTTACCTTATAATAAAGACCTTTTTTATTAAAATACTCTTCTAATCCAAATCTATCTCCCACAAGAAAAGTGCGCGGCGTTCCATCAACCATTACTTTTTGCCCATTAGATAACGTAAACAAAGAAGCTGCATGTGCAATTCTGCCGCCTTTTCTATGAAAGCTTTTAACAACATGAATTGGTTCAATAGAAAAACCAATATAATCATCTAACACAAAATATACCTGAGTAAACCCTAAACAACTAGCTTTCCCTATCTCAATAATCGTACCTAATTCAAACACGCCATTATGATATTCAAATTTCTCAACGATATTTTTAGCTAAAAGTTTTATTATTTTACATTCATCTTCTATATTATTTTTGTTTTTCGCATCTTGATATTTCGTTCTTACTTCATTTATTAAATCTATCCCTAAAATATCGACAAGCTCCTTAGCGAAACATAAGGTACGGGAACTCTTATATCTTAAACTTTCCATCTGAGCAGCAATATTCTTTACTATTTCTTGCTCTTCCTCCGAAAAGGAATATTGCTTATCGAGGCTGTGTTTAACTATTTTGTATAAAATGTAAAAAACTGCCGCAGTTAATACAAGAAATATCTTTCCTATAGATGAGCTTGCAATTAAGCCATGGTGCAAGATAGATGAAGAGACTCTTTCAATAATGGGAGAGGAAAAATTGGGGCCATTATCGGAGCTCTTTTTGGCGAAAGTCTTTACTCTGCTGAGTAAATCATACCTTGTCCCGTGATATTCAGGCCTGTAATCGTCAGGATGGCTGCTATGCAGATGATGTTTATTCAATTCCAATATCTCCTCTATATGCTCATCGTAAAAACTCTTGTCCGGATTATCCTGCCAATATTCCTCAAGCTTTCTTTTGAAGTTTTCCTTTTTTACCTTTAATTTATTCAAAATCTTTTCCCTATCGGCAATTCCTTCCAGACATTCTTTTATGGACTTTATTACTCCTTGTATCTGGAAGGGCATATATATATCTTCATATACCTCTCTTTGCTTTTTCCAATCATAACGCTTATATTTTGGGCATTTTCCTTTTTCTAGATTATCTAATAGCTCTTCCAGTGCAGGCTTCTTTTTATTCAACTCCTCTATAAATTTGCCCAGCTGAGGTATCTCACTTTCCATTCGTTCTATCTGTGATGCATAATATATGTCCGGGAAATATTGCAGAGAAAGTTCCTCTATTTCCTTCCTTTTTTCTCTGATATTTTGTAGCTCTGACTTAATGACGTCAGCATTATAGTCCCAAGGTGTGCTCTCCGAGTCCTCACATCCCTGCTCAGTGCTATAGCTTACCCATTTGTAAGCATGTTCTCGCTCCTCCTTCCTCACTTTCTTTAATGCCTCGAAAAACTTCTGTTCTGAATGCCTAATAGCTTCGAATGATCTCACAACTTTTTTATAGGCCCAGAGCTGCGGGTTCTCTATCTTCAGGCGAGCCATATATCTTTTATCTATTTCATACAGTATTAATACCATTATTAAGAACAAAATAATAAATGCTACGAATGCCATACTTCCCCATTTTATAATAGGCCATATCCAATCGAATAACACATCTACTGCTGTTTCCTGAGCCCAAGTTTTCCCGGGCAAGAAAATTAGAAAAGTCAAGGTGGAAAGAAAGATTGAACTTCTAATTCGCCTGATAACAGGGCTTAAATAAGGATTAAGTTTAGAGAATAATTTTCTCAGCTTGCCTGCGCCATAAAATTCGCACCCAGGAAGAGCATAAAGAATAATGTAAAATGCCGCTACAATTATCATCATAGCTAAAATTATCTCTGGAAGTGCTCCCGCAATGCCTGCAAGAATCGCGGTATCAACAACCGCCTCTGCAGCAAAAGCAGATGAGGCCCAGAGCAATGTGATTGATGCCGCCATAAGTAAAATAATCGGGGAGGAAAACTTCTTTGGCATCTTTGCTTTTATCCAATCAGTACTATTACCTATAGTTGTAATAGCGTCTCTTGCAACCTCTGGAATAATGGGCAGAATCGTCCATAATGATAAAAGGGCAGTTAGCGCCATAAAGGTAAAGGTTAAGCCGGCAAAAACGAGCTCTGCCGCAGCCAGGAGGTAAAGAACGAAAGACACGCTCTTATCTATGCAAGCCCAATAAGGACTAACCTTATATTCTATCTCCGCAATTAGTTTCTTTACCCTATTCCACTGCGCTTTTGTCAAGGCGTTATCCAACCCGCAACGGGTAGACTCTAATTCCCGCCTAATCTCTTTCTGAAGTTGCGCCTCCTTATTAAGGTAAATACGCTGTGCGCTTAAGGCTCTATAAGCCCAGAACCTTTTCGCAATTCCATTGCTGAATTTGGCTAACAAAATGAGAGAAAGGATAAGTCCTCCCACCAAAAAGATATATTTATAAACGAAATAGTCTACAATGAGAATATGCTTTATTTTGCCCTGAATGAATGTATATTCCGGCTGGCGGGAGATATACACCAATGGCGAGCAGAGCAGTAACGACCATATAAAGTGCCTAAACAGGCACTGGCTCCAGCGGGCAAGATAGCCGGTGTACAACTCTACACCCGCCAGCTTTACTCTTTGCAAGTCATCTATAGTTAGGGATTTCAGGTTACGCTTACGGAAATAAAGCCAAGTATGGACAATGCGCAGGTATGTCCCGTTCACTATAAATGGACATCCGACAAAGACAAGGGTTAACAGAAGCGCAATATTAGGACTCACCAAACCTATAAAAGGAAGAGGAACCTTAAATCCGGGATAAGACCTGCTGACAAAAAGCAGCAATGCGCCGATTCCCAGGAGAAAGCCGAAGAAGCTCATTATACCGTCAACGATAACGCTGAGGCCCCTGGCTTTGCCGATTTTCTGCTTACAAAGGAAGGCACCAAAGGCCTGGCCTTGAGAAAAGATTATGGCAGTTGCAATCAAAACAAAGTGTGAAAGATTAAGCCGCATCATAAACAGGATATACCAGCAGGCAGCAAACAGGCCTATTGCCACAGCATTGTTCATTGGCGTATCCATAAAGCTAAGCTTATGCCTGAACTTGCGGGGGTCTTTAGGTTTATCATCCCACTTGCTAATAAACTGATACTTGAGCACCTCTTGAACCCCTCCCAATTTTCCCTGTATCCAGTCTTCCTTTTCCTTGTCCCAATATCCCATATTCTCTTTTGAATAGAATGCCTTTATCCAGCTAAATTTATTGAAAATAGGCCAGGAAATTAAATCCAGATGGAATAATAAGGAAATACATATTACGGCAGCCTTCTTCCAAAGCCAAGTAACCATACGGTAAAATTTGCCCTTCTTGTCTCTTAACACCTCCGGAGCCTTAGCAACCCATGCTTTAGCATCAGGCTTATATAATATGCCTGCGGCAACATCCGGCCGGGTAGCGTAATTTCCTGCACCGGAGATTCTAAAGACTAAGTCTGAGCCGACGAAATTATTCCTCTGCTGAGCGCAGAACTCCAGGGTTACTCCCGGGGCAAACAAATAGGCATCGCGGATACGGTTGGACAGCCAGATATTAATGCCGAGATTAATGCCGCCGTAGATAAGTATAGCTAAAGCCGGAGGGCCTGCCAGACACAGGCTATACATCTTAGCAACGCAGAAAAAGCTGGCTGCCCCTATTAATAAAGACTGTAACGGGCTTAAGCCCTTATTCCGCACGCATACGATAAGGGCAGCAAGGGTAAGAACCTGATTGGCAAAGAGGCCCAAGAACCATAAGGCAGCTAAGGCTCCACGGAAGCAATTAAGGTCCCAATAGATAAGAAAAGGCAGGATAATATTGGCAAGCATTGATATATGATTTCCCTGATAAATCCAGCCGATAATCTCATAAGAAAGTCTCTCGCATAAAGGAAGAAAACTGAAGGCCATCTGGTGTATTAACTGCGGGCATTTCTCCATCTGCGCCCTGCCTTCAGACCAGCGGAAACGGGTAAAGATTTCCCGGACGTCATTCAACTCACCGCGCGCTCTTTCTCCGTCCTCTTCAGACGTCTTTACCTTGGGTTTGTATCCCAAGGCAGCGGCGGTATGTATATTACTCAACAGGGTCGCATTATCTTCGCTGATATCAGGGAGCATAAAAGGAGCGCTCAGGCCGCCAAAGAGCCTGGCCCATAGACGCTTGAACACCCCACCGCGCAGGGGAGTCGCATTAGTAAAGGGCATAACCGGAAAGTCCCGATAACTTATGGCCGTGAGAAGCTCCTCAAATAAGACCAGGGTCTTGGAGTTCCAACCAGGCCCCCATATATGGTTTAAGGCCTCTGCCATCAGGCAAGCGCCCTGCTCTATAAGATTTGTGGTATCGGAGTAGCTATGGAAATCTTCCGCAGTGCGATTGTGGCTACGCATATTTATATCGATACTGATAGGATTATCGCAATCGTAAGCCGCTATAATCCTCTGCACGCCGCGGGCCCATTTGCGCACATCCTGAGTGGTGCTATTCTGATCGTTAACCTCGTAACTGAACACATGAGAGTCATCATAGCCACACATATGATAATAACCATAAAGCTGGCCGCCGCCTTTCTGCCCTATCGCGGTCTTGGTATGCGCATGATAAGATTCAACGCCCGTCTCTTCCTCAATCCTGCGGGCAAAATAGATTCTTTCTCTATCGTCGGCCACCAGAGAAAGAAATTCAATTGCATCACCAGTGAGCTTCTTCAAGGCTTTATTTTTTGAAGGGTTAGGATTCTTGCGACGTTCTGCAACTATTTCCTGCTTCAACCTCTCTAATTCCTTCTGCCATTGAAGCAAAGCCATAGGGTCAGTGGGACCTTTATCCTTTTTAAGGTTGTTACGGCCTATATCCAGAATAATCCTGTGGGCAATTCCTATCCTTTTGGCCTCGCGCATCTTGTTTGCAAGGTTAAAGGTTACCTCTATGCTTCCCCCGGCTTTATAAGCCTCACCCATACGCCAGTGCAGCTTAAATCCTGCGACAATCAATGGAAAGTCCGGACGCTCTCTAAGCTTTTCCAAATCTTCCAGAATAAATAAGGAATGGCCAATTCCTGCAGGGAAATCGAAATCTACGGTTTCGCTCTCATGGTCATTTACATTGTCCAATTCAGCTTTGAAGAAAGCCGTTAAAACATCCTTTGCCTCTTTTTCGGTAAAGTTTGTATGCGTAAATCTGTCGGGACAGGCCCGTTTTAGCTCCTCATAAATATTCTTAAAAGGCGCAAATCTGTTCTGCCTGAAGACCTTAAACCATCCTCCCATATCTTCTAACGCTACCCGAATTGCCTCTTCACGTGCTTCCTCAGGGCTACCCTCGTTCACCATAACCTCAAACATATATGTTGCTAAAAGCTTCTGTGAAGACAGCGCCTGGTTTCCAAAGTAGCTTGCTAAATATTTCTTACTATTATCGACCCTGTCAAGCTCGCCCCAGCCCCACAGCTTTATTCCTTTCCAGAAGCCCTGCGTGCCGTTTGTAGATATGCGAATAGTCGCCCAGTTTGCCTCCCAGACAAAAAACCACTGGCCAATAATTATATGCCCCAGGCCCAGCTTATCCCAGGCCAGCCGCAAAGCAGGAAACATAATCACTGACCAGACTATAAACTTTGTGCAAACAACTATCACGGCCAACATATTCATCAGGCCCATAAACAAAGAGAATAAAAGCAGGTATTCTGCAAACATAACAAATATTGCAGAACCCGTAATAACTTTATACAGTTCGCCGGCCCCTAAACGGTTTGTAAACCAGAAAAACAGGCTGAACTCCGCGCCAAAGAAATGCATCAAACCGAAACTTATAACAGTGGCAAGCAAGAAGACAATGTGCTTACGGGCCCTTCCTATCAAAATAGTCGGACGGAAATAATAATGGAGGGACATGCCTATTGCCGAATGCGGCTCATTGTCCGAAGGATTATAAAAAGAGGAAATCATGTCCCGCCACCAGCTCTTCAGGCGCATCCTTATTTCGGTAAGATGCCCAAAGATAGGAAACATCCCGATTATAGCAAAAGGCGTATAAACGACAAACTTAAAGAGTGTCGTTAACACAGGCACAAGAGGCAGAGGCCAGCAGGAGAGAGCCCGCGACCATAATAGGGCCAAGGCCTCCAGAGAGAGAATAAAGACTACTACCTCTTTAAGGGCAAGCAGCGGGAATGTGGCCGACTCAACAGAGAAGCCTACGATAAATGCAAGGGCAGCAAATACCCCTCCCAGGCAGGCGCTGACAATACGGCTATGCCTTTTACGGGTAACCCACCAGTGAATCTCCGCTAAAACCGACAGAGTTACTGCGCCGGAAGCCAAGGCAAGCAAAACCAAACCGGTCAGCTTCAAAACCAGGCCCGCAGCAATCAAAGGAAGGCTTAAACACCCGATACCTAAAACAAGATTAAGAACCCCGTCAAAGCGGCTGCTTCTTCTTAAGCCCTTCAGCCAATGAAAGACAAAGGCTGAAAAGGCCGCCGATAAAAGTATTCCGAAAAGAATCGGCCAGAAAATACTCACGCCTTTTATTGCCTGGGCAAAAGCCAGCCATAGCGTCTTTGCCACCAAGTCCTGAGGGGCGTGATGTGCCACCATTGAAGTTATAACAATTAGACTATAGAAGATAAAAGGAACTAAAAATATACTCGGGAGTTTAAGCAAAGGATGGACTGAAGAGATATTCTTTTTGCTAAATTCGTTGATTTTATTTACAAAATCTGGATGGAGGGTTAATAGCGGCGAACTTGCTTTAATTTCAATATAGGAGCCGGCTATATTCAGTCTATCGATAACGGCCTGGGCCTGATGTAATTGTAAATTATCCGGGTCGAGATGCCTTATTATTTCTTCGGCATATTCCTGCAAACGGCCTTCGAGCTTTACGCAAATCCATTCGTCTTTCTGCTCAGCAAACTTTTCTCCCAGGTAATTATGCAGCGCAATTACGAAGTTCTCTAAATGTGCCTCGTATTGCTCATTTCCGGACAGATCTATCCACTTAAGCACCGCGGCAATAAAGACAAACTGCCAGAATATCATTCCTCCAAGAGTGCTGAGGTCGGAACGGCGGGCAAAGCGCTTTTTGTTTAGTTTAAGGATAGTGTCTAAATAAAATTTATGGGAGCGCTTTAAATGCTCGTTGTCAAAAACACGCTTGCCTCCGGAGATTCCTTTGGCGCATTTTTTCAACTGAAATCTGTAAATATACCAGGTTGCAACGCAAGGCATAGATATAGAAAGCAGCAGGGCAATCAGGGCAAGAACAACCAGGAATATAATAGTTAATGCGTTCAAGGGTAAAAAGAACCTCGGCTTATAGCCTGAGGCCTTCAAGTTACTATTTGTATCCTGCTCTAAAGAATGGTCCTTCTTTAAGCTTTCCTCCAAGCTATTTAAATGACGAATGGTAACAGGTATTGACTGGCCGGGCAGAATGCGTTCATTCTCATTGCTTGCCTTAACCACTCCCATATCCGCACCGACTTTTCTTTCCGTAATAAAATTGGGGAGCGTCAATTCGCGTGATAAACACTTATTAATCATCTCGGGCAAAGCGCTGTCATAACCCAACAGAAGAAGCGCCTCCTGCATATGCACCATATCCGCAGGATAAATTATTCTATGAGCGCCTACTCCCGAAATACCGCAGGTCTCTATCTCATTGCTCCTGAAGAGGTCTATGGCTAATTCCATTAACTGCCCGTTGTTTAAACCGGCGCTATCGGGATTTCTTCTGCGATAATGCTGATAGGCCTCGATAATAGAGAGGCTCGCCTCAAAGCCGCCCCTGCTTAACGGTTTTATGCTGCGCTTGTCTTGAGAATGTGTCTGTTTTGTCTTATCTTCTCTGCCAAACTTAAAGGTCTGCTTCTCCTTTTCGTACTCAATTATTGTCTTGAGGACCCCCCATGCTTTTTTACAGCGGCCTTTATCCATATTTTGACGCCAGGTATCCCTCAGCCTGGCGAGTAATTCTGACATTTTTCCGGCATCGGGCCGCTCAGCCAAAGGAGCTGTAAAGCTAAATCCGTCATAAGGAAGCCTGTTATTCTCTAAGTCGTTAAAGAAATGCTCGTTCAAAAACTCTTCCTGTCGTGAAGAAACTAAATTTAACAACAATAGCCCTTCATCGTCTTTATCAACCTCAGCGCTTGAAAGCAGCTGTTGCATCTTCAGTATATTGATGTAAATTCGGGCATTAATATCGGCTAAATAGAGATTATCCTCCATCGAAGCCTGCCCCGGCTCGGGTATCGGCCAGGAAGGAAATTCCGTAAAGCCTCTTTTGTATTTATCTTTTTCAAATGCCTGGCGGACTTCTTCGTAGGAAAGTTCTTTTGTTAAGGCCTCTTGCAGGTGGTTGTTTGCAATAACCTCCAGGGATTTAACAGGATGCCTTAGCGTAGTCCAGACCATATTTGCGAATAGCTTTAGACTATGTCCATTTGATCTGTCGATATGATCTCTTATATCCGGATTGAATCTATTAAGCAGGCAAGAGAATAGACTCTGGCTGAACTCAAGATATCTGTTATCATTTGTCTTTTGATGTAACTCAAGCATAAGGCGCGCTGCCTCTGCCTGTAAGAGAGCGGTAGTTTCAGCTGCCACTATTCTCTTTGTGTAAGGATTGTATTTTAACGGCCTTCCTGTATCCCTATGATAGGCCTCGCACAAAGGCCTTCTGCCTTCGGTAATATCTATGAAGGTATCCGCTATAGCTTTAGCCAACTCTATCTCATCGTTATTGATGAGGAATTCCAAAATGGCTAATTCATCCAAAGTGTCAATGTAATTTGAAGGATTATTCCAGCCTTGCGCAATATCTGCCGGTCCTTCTTGAAGCTCCTGAGGAACAATAAAGAAAGGCCTGCCTTGAGAACGAAACTCCTGCATACGGGCCTTAAAGACGCCGTTACGCCCTGAGAGTTCCGCTCTTAAGCTGTATGCTACATATTCTCTGCTGGCTAGTTTATTTTTTAGAGGCGTATCTCTGTTCGTTTCATAGATAAGGTGGGCTGTTAAGATTGTTTCTTTATTCCGGTGAGGTATGTTGGTGGCAATAAGATAGGTATCTCCGTCATTTGCGCCGTATAATACTTTTTCCTTGTCGGGGCCGGCTCGTAACTTTCCTGAGCGAATAAGGCCTTCAAGCCACTTTGCTTTATCCGGGAACTTCTTGCGCAGATAAACCAGGGCAGCCTCTACCCAGGAAGGACGACTGTCCCAATCAATGACCTTAAAGGGTTCAAACCCGTCTTCCTTCAGCCTGCTAAACCTAAGGGCAACCTCTTCCTTGCTTTTGCCTGCTCTGGGCAAGGCAAGGTCTGCCAATGCCTCTTCAGTTTCATATCGAGGCTCTATCTCTAACCAATCACTTTTTTCCTTACCTAACGAAGGCGCATCTTCTCGCTCGCCAAGAGGCCTAGGCTCAAGCTTCCCGGCATCGGAAATAGAAACAAAAGAATTAAGTATTTCTTCTAAACCTTTTTGTCCGTTAAGAGTAAAGTATTTGATGAGCTGCATCTGAAGTGCGTCAATTTCAATATGCTCCTGAACCTGCTCGGGAGATAAGCCCTTCAATATGGAGGCGTAAACAGATGCCTTTGGATTCCGCTGATTTAACCCTATGGTTAAATCAAACACCACTATGTTACCCTTTGAGCGAGGAGTCAAATAGGCCATAGATATCGGCTCGGTATCGCTTATTTGTGTGTCAAAACGGGCAATCTCTACTTGTTTAGTTAAATCTATAGGCATGGAAATTACCTGCAGGTATTCCTTCCCGTCTTTGTATTCATAGAAAGGAAACCGTATATAGAGAATCTGGTCGTTATAGGACGAATGCACTCGCACGGCATCACGGCGCGCTCCCAATACCTCTGTTGTCCCCTTAACTTTTCTCTCCGGCTCTTTGTCCTGCGTGGTTAAGGATTCCCAGGTAAGCCTCTTCGTGGTAACTATCCAGGGGTTATCGCTCACTGCGAGAAGGTCGTTTTTATATTCGTTTCGTGTAGGCAAAGATAACAGATATGTTGCCTCAAAACCCAGGGCATCTTTAACCAGCAGCATTGCCTCTCCATCCGAGAAGACCTCTGTCTTAAGCGCCGCCGCAGGTAAAGGCGTCTCCAGTTTTCTCTCTGTCAGGGGATATGGCCCGGCAACCCTTAACTCAGAAATCTCAAGGCCAGCAGCAGTTGTTCCCTTCAGAGAGACCTTTATCTGAGATATATTTTCAACCCCTTTAGCCCTTAACAGGTCAAGAGGCACAATCCATAACTCTCTATTTACCAATGAACGAAGAGTGCCGAAACAAACCGAAGTCCTGCTAATATCATAGTCTCTAAAGGCTGTAAACCTCTCTACCTTCTTCCCTAATGCTTCATGTTTTTTCTGATTGGTGAAATCCAACTTAGCATATTCGAAGGGGCTCCAGAAAAGAATCTGGTTTTCTTTAAGTTCAGAGCGCTCATTCAGGGCTACCGGCGAAATTACGCTTATAATCTTTCCGGAGGCCCTATCCTCAAATACTAATTCAAACTCTGCGTCTTCCGGTAAGTTCCTGGTATAGACATACATCCAGTCGAATTCCCTGTTTTGCGCAGGAACGGTAAGGCTCATTCCCGCGGACAAAGGCGCAAAAGGCAGGGATACCTCATCAGAAAGCGCAGGAAGATAAAGCGTGCGCTCTGTTTTTTCTCCTTTCTGCACGCTGATGCCGTTGTCTTCCGAATAAATCATCTGGCCTCTTGAGTTAAACCAGAGATATGATAATTTTTTGGTCTTCTTTTCCTTAATGCGGGTAATTTCTATATTGAACCTTGACTTGAGCACTGCTTCGTCAATATTGACAGAGGCGCCCGCAGGGAAAAGCCTCAATACTGCCTCAAAGATGCGCCCGGCAACCTTAGGCGCGCCATGCTTAATTACTCCGCCGGGTCCGATTGTCAGACATTCGGATAACCCCAGCAGCTCTTCATTATGCGGATAGCCGTCAGGGAAGCAATTGCCGAATCCGGAAACATCAAGGTCTTGCTCGCCGGCATCTTTGCCTATTATCTTCCATAACTCATCCCATTTAAATGTGCAGCCGCCGATAAAAAGATTATGTTCGTCGGTCAAGTCTTCAATCTCGGTTACAATGTTGCCGTAATCGTTAAAAATAGCGCTGCGCTGTTTGATGCTCTTCATAATATTAAATATTCCGGCGGCCTGATTATCCTGGTCGGGCTTGAGGGTCTGCATATTATAACTATCCACCCCGAACTCACCTATATGCAAAAACTTAACCTTTAGGGCAGGATTTAGCGCCTTGGCCATAATCAAGGTTCTCTTCCAATCCTTATGCGCGCTCTCGACATTATCCCAGCGGTAAATATTCCCCGTCCAGAATCCTATATTCGGCACTGCCGCTACCATATCGGGCGTAGGCACATCATGAACGGCAATCGTGGAAGGTATATGCGAAACCTTTGCATTTGTCTCGTCGATGGCCGCAGCCAATTCCCCAAGCCGCGCCTCTAACCTTGCGGAACTCCTCAACTCTAATTCCGGCTCGTTATCCCAATTAAATACTGCTATCGGCCAGTTTTTCTCCTGGGAAGGGTCGCTATGGGCCAATACCCAAGCCTTAAATTGAGCTATGCTCATCTCCTTGGCCCTTCCCACTTCCATAAATAGACCGTACTTTTTAAAGGCCAACAGTAAATCATCTTCGGGCACTTTGTATGTTTTATAAAACCTTACGCCGCTTTCCGCCAAAGCCTTAACGCCTGCATCTCCTCCTAATACTGCCAGGTCAAGCCTTACCGCATTCGGCAGCTTGCCTTGAGGCACAGCGCCTAAATCATATCCCCACAGCTCTGCCTTTGCGCCGTTAAGCCAAATCGCTGTGCCGTTTAGCTTCAACTCTGCAGGACCCGTTAATTCATGATAAGGCGCCGGCGTGGTAAATATCGGATTTCTCGGATCCAATGGTTTGCCGTTACGCAGAACAAGATATTTCACTAAATATGCGTATTTACCTGTCTTCATAAACCAGGATGAACCCGGATAATTAGGCGCAACCGTGCAATTTCGGGTTAAGACAACGTTGTCTCTCGTGGTCTCAATGTCTGAGTTCCAGGAGCCGTCTTCTAACTTTGTCCTTCCCACAGAAAGATAATTCTCAACTCCGCTGAACATATCGCGGTTTAAAATACGCCCGTTTTCAATTCCCTTCGCGGAAACAAGCTCAAAGTCAAACTCATAATCGTTAACTGTCTGCCCGCCTGCTAAAGGAGTTATGCCTGCTGAGAAAACATAGTCGCCGGAAGCCTCGGGTGCAAAAACGCCTAAGACATAAAGCAGATTTGACTTTTCCTTAAAATCGGCCTCCTTTTGGACCTCATCCAATACCGCCTCTGCATTATAAATAGAATAATAAACAGGTAAGCTTACCTCTCCGTTCTTAACCTCTAAAAGACTTCCTTTAATATCCTGGGTGCGCTGCGTAAACCACTGTTTGCCCACGCCGCCAAAATCAAATGTGCGCACAACTAATACAGGCTCTTGAGCCTTCTTACCGTCAGCATCGACATAGTCCTGAGTATCCCTCACTGCCCGATGTATCTGCACCACATTCGATTTTACTGTCTTATAGAAATGCTGGCCGAAACTTACCTTAGCACCGAAGATACCTTGTGAGTCAACAGTAAACACCGCCTCATTAAAGGGCGACAACATATCATAAAAGGTCCTCTCGTTAAAGATATCGCTGAAGACCCGAATATCGTCTGCTCCTCTTAAGAACCCGAGCTTTTCCGTCTCTTCTTCCAAG
This sequence comes from Candidatus Omnitrophota bacterium, assembly GCA_020341815.1. GTDB lineage: Bacteria > Omnitrophota > Gorgyraeia > JAFGHF01 > JAFGHF01. Next base: position 1,221,681 of record CP070837.1, on the reverse strand, counting down.
CCAAAGAATGGAGAGACGATATATTTTTTCACCAGGCTAATGGGGATACCTTCTACAACGCCGTAACAGGGCTGTGTCTCGTAACGTTCGATCTTTTTGCCGTGGCGGTTCTCTAAATAACTATCAACGGCAATGTTAGTGTGTTTGAGATATGCGGACACCCCAAGCCTGTCGCCGTTATCATAGGTAATATTCATCCTGCCTAAGGGGTCGCGGATATCTACCGCACCATCGGCGCTAAGGCCCCAGGCAGGGATAATACGGAAACGATGAGTATGCACCGCTCTGTCGGCAGGAGTAAAATCAAAATATCGATAAACCTTCTTTAAATTATCTCTTGAACTGTTGGCGCCTATGCCTGCGGGCTCACCGGAAACATAATTATACACAATCTTTCTTCTATTGGTCCCGTGTACATATTCAATGTTATCACGCACTGTAATTGTCCTGCCAAAGATATCTATAACGCTCTTCTCTCTTAAAATTATTCTGCCGACTTCATCTAAGACCTGTATATATGCATCGCAGGCAAAGTCATCTTGAACCTGTTCGCGTAATTCGCCTGCTGACCAGCTATAGTTAGAATAATGCTTCTTCATTAAAGTAGTTTTATCTGTGCTATGTTTATACTCTGAACTCAGGAAGACATATCTTTCTTCTTCTATGCCGGCGCAATTGCCGTAAATAACTTCAACAGTTTCATTTTCTTTCGGAAAGGCCGGATAAATTATAGAGGCCCCCTGGATATCCCCGTAGATATCCAATGTGGCTTCTTCTATGTAAGAGACCTCACCCGGGTCGGCTAAGTTATTGCGCTTCTTATAAGTATTAGTTATCCGTTCCCAGCCAGAACCCTTGATGAAATTTGTAACGGCATCGTCGGTTATCTCACCCGTCACATTGCAATAAGTCGTGGCGATGATTCTGCGGCCGAATAACTTATACTCTAAATTAGTGTGGCGGATGGCATCTTCAATGTAGAAAGGACCCTCTTCGTAGAAACGGATATCGTATTCTAAGTCGACTTTGCCGGTATGGTTATCCACTCGTTCAAACTGGCGGTATTCTCCGCCGAATCTTCCCAGGGAGCCGCTACAGCAACAGTCAAATTGGCGACAATCATCTTCTTCTCCCGAATATACATTCTGCTTGGTCAGGGTGTATTTGAGTTTTGCGTATTGGCCGCCTGATTTGCAATATCTATATTCCTCTGATTTGTCGGGACTGTTGCAGAGCTCAGCGGCCAGGCTTGCGTAAGTAAAGACGGTGTGCGAGTATTTTTCAATGGTCTCTTCTTCCCGTTTTCCGGTCTCTAAATCGGTAATGCGGGTAAGGGAATAAAGATAATATTTGGTATCTCCCAGGTATTTCTGCACATCCCAGGTAATTCTCATGTTGCTAAAATCAAAACTCTTTCTTGCGCCTGTTTCTTTCAAGCCCACATAATCCCCCACGCCCCTGATAGCGCGCTCATATTTTCCATATTTTTGAGGTTTATTAGTTAAGATCTCAACCACGCTGTAGAACGTATAGACGGTCTTGTTCATCTTGTTAGCTATCTCATACACTGCGCCGAAGCGGTCGTATAAGGCATCCCAGCGCTCGCCTTCGCAGTTGCCTTCCCGCATCGTTCTGCGGTTATTTTCAAACACAGACAGGCCTTCGGGGGACTTTTCTCTGGCGTAACTGAAGCGTAACATATTCTCAAGGATATCTTTTACCTCGCTCTCCACAACAATATCTGTCTGCGGGAATAAGGTATTGTGCGTTACGGCCGGGCCCCTCTTGTATTCATAGACAGATTTCTTTAATCCGCCGAAATCGTCGCGATATTCGCTGGTATGTTTAGAATATGGGCCGAGGGTATCGTCATAAGCATCGAGAGAACTAACCTCGCTTCTGGTTAAGTCATCTTTATCCAGAAGAGGGAAATCCCCCACAAATACATTCTTGGCGCTGCGATAGGTTAAGGTCTTTCCTTTATATTTAAAGGTGGTCTTGCTGGATTTGATAAAGCCCATGCCTCTGACCGGCACATATTTAGTTACCAGATTGACCTTCTCTGTTGTCTTTGCTTTTCCAGAACCATAAGTTACGTATTCTTCCCAATTCTCCTGCTCTAATTCGCCTAAGGAAAGGTGATACTCCTCAACTTCCTTCCAGATATACCCACCGGCTTTATCTGCGCCGAGCAGAATCTTGACATCAGAAATAGTGCGGCCCTGCCTGTCTAATTCAAGCAGGCCGGTAGATAGGTCTTCCTGTGTTTTGCTGTAACGGGTAATAACATCTATGGAATTTATTACTGTGCTTTGGCGAATCTCTTTTGTCCCGGGGATAAGCCCGTTGTCCGTTGTCTGCAAAACTACCTCGCAGGCATCGAGGATTTGCTTTTGTTTTGTGCCGTCAACTGCCTTATCAAGCATCAATCTTATCCAGCGATAGCGCAGGCTTCCCGATTCTCTGATGCCCTTTAACTCGCTCCCTTGTGCAATAACATATCCTTCCTCCTGCACAGCCAGGCCTTCTCCATCTAATTGAATAGAGAGGTATTCCATAACTGTGCCGTCCGCCAACAACTTCAACCGTTTTACAGCATAGCGGCCAAAGGCAAATTCGCGGTTTTCGCCTATCAAAACAGGCTCAGAACCATTTTCAACGAATACCTTCTCCTGAACTAATCCGCCAAAGCCATTAGAGAAACGCTCAAACCTGTTTTTGCGCCAATCCGTCCCCTTCATTCGGGCTACCCTAAATTCCTTGCTCTCAATTGTAGTAACAGAGCCGTCAACCTCGTAAACCTCTTTTGACTCAAGCGCCAGTATTGAGAGTTTAGGTAAGTCGTTTTCAATGTCCTCACTTTCCACCTCAAACTCTTCCAAGGTTGTCCCTCGGGCATTCTTGAGCACGTACTTGCGGGTAAATATTGTAGCCTCAAAGGTTTCATTCTCGGCAACAGTTAAAGTATTACCCTGGCTATCAACAAGTTCCTTTTTCCTCACACCGGCAAAATAGTCAAGATACTGGCGGTAAGAGTTGCCGCGCCACTCTTCAACACTGTCTAACCTTAATCTGGCCTTCTGCCATCCTTTTTCAGCAGGATGAACAAGCCCATTAACCATATTTTCGGCAGCAATCTTAAATGTGGCAATCGTCCCGCCCTGAGCAGTTTCTTCTGTATAACCAACAACATAGGGCCTTCCTTTAATAAGGTCGTTTCCAACGCAAAGGATTAACTCGCCATCCTTATTAAAGTATTCTGTTTCTTTTACTGCCGCATAATTGGTGTAATAGCGCTTAGCCCTTGTGCCAAAATAGTCTTTACCTTCGGCCTCAATCAGGCCTTGCTCGTTGGCTACGGGCACGTGCTTACCATCACCGATAGTAAAGTCCTCTAAGGTTACACCCTTGCGGATAAGCTTGTTGCCAACGATAATCGGTGTGCCGCGAATTAGGGTATGTTCTGTCCTTATCAGCTCTCTTCCCCACTTCTCGGTCATAATCCTGTGCACAAGAAGGCCGCCGGTAACATTATAGGTCTCTTCATAATACACCCCAAATACTTTATCTTCACCTTTGATGAGCACAATGGTTTTTCCCTGCCCATCTTCATCAAACTTGTGGAAGTCGGAGGTATCCAGGCTATTGCCAAACTGGTCAAGCTTCTTAGTGTGCGTAGGCGTCCTCAGCACCTCAAAAACGCCATCTTTATATTTGTGTTTTATCTCTGTATCCCAGTCTAAGCCTATACCTGTCTGGCATTCTCCTTCATAAACGTGCACACTGGCGCCACTGACAACACTCAAGATCTGCTCTGCTGTGCGCCCCTGTTTATTGCCGGCGAGATAGGTAAGTTGCTGCGTAAATTCGCCTCTTTCTAAGTTGGGCTCACTATTGGTAAAGGTGGCTAAATGGGTATAGGGGCTACGCACATAGATATCGCCTGAAGAGGCAAAAGGATAGAACTGTCTGCGGGAATCGTAATAGCCATAACCCTCTTCATAACGGTAAACAGTCTCCAGATTATCTCTTATCTGCCTGACTAAGCCGCCTCTAGCTAAATCATAATAATGCTCCTCCTGGGCGACCTTTTTACCTTCGGGAGTGTAATAGTAAACTGTCCTGCCGATCTCTTCGTGATAATTTATCCGGCCTAAATCGTTGCGCTCGGAAATAACCACAATCTCATTGGCCTGCTGAATGAAATCCTTATCTTCAACCCAGCGCCTGCCTGCTTCTTCTAATGTTAAGCCTCTGACTACCAGGCTCACGCTTAAAGAAGCCACGCTTACCTGCTCTAAGCCTACAGGAATACTGCCGGTAATACTATCGTGATAATGCAGGGTAACAATTCCTCCCCTGATATCGTAGCCAAAGTTGCCTCTTTCCGGGTCAATGACGAGGCTTCTTTCCAATCTATGCTCTACTCTGGAGATGATAACTCTCCATTTATCTGCCACTACTATATAAGTATCTACATTAGGATAGCCCTTTTCTATTTCCGGGCCAATATGTTTTGCCGTATCAAACAGCCACTGTATATCCTGGGCCCCTCTGTATGAGGCGCGCAGCCTTGGCCTCTTCTTCAGGAATAGCAACAGAGGTATGCGGCTGTTCAATTTGGTTTTCAGCTCTACAACCTTCTTCAGTTCAACTAAATAATCATCTACCGTGAAGAAGAAGTCTTCCCTTTCCTCGCCTATCTTCTCTGCTGCATTACTGACAATCTGGCGCAAGAGTTCCGATTTGGTGAAGCCTTTGTATCCTTCAGTAGTCCCCCAGAACCCTACGCCTTCAAGTTCCCACAATTCCTCCATATTATCAAAGGCCTCTTTATTGCTCCTCAACTCTATCTGGAACCCGATGTGCCTAACTACTGCTCTGGGTGTGTCTTTATTTGCATCCAGGTCAATCTTTTCTTCTTCCATAATAGTAAGGTTTATATGCGTGCCTTCGGTATGTTCATCCGAATACACTCCATCGGCTAAAGCAGCGGTTAATATCCTGGTTAGCCTGCTGGCGGATACCGTTTCTCCTTCAATCGTAAGCTCTGTTGCATCACCCCAGAATTTTTCACTCGCCTTTAAGCCGTTATAGTTATACCAGCGGGGCATTAAGGTTAAGAAGCCCGGCTCATCCCGCAGCATTATCTCTCTTTCCAACTGGTCTTTTATCTTAGAGGCCTCAAACTTCAGTTCAGTATATCGCTGATAATCCAGGTCTAATAAGAGCGGCTTGATATATTCACCGCCTATGGTGCGCAATAATTCCGACATAGTTAAATATTCGACCTCGTTGTCTCCATCTTGAAAACGGACCTTTGCATTATTTGCAGTCGGAACAGGGGCAAGGATGTTAGAAGGCTGTGCATTACCCCAGAAACTATCGGCAAATTGCGAAGCCATCGCCGGCGGATAATATCTTTGGAAGACATCAATAATACCTTGTATAGCAAACACCTGACCAAGTCTGTATTTATGTTCGACTATCGTATTTAATACCTCCTGCCATTCTTTGCTATTTCTATCTGCCCCGCGCTCTTTCCAATATACCGGCTCTCCTACTATATAGGCGTCTATTTGCAAGTTAAACTGATGACTCTCTCTGCTGATGAATAACCTCGTTACTTCATTGGTGCTTAAAAGCGTGCCTTTAGGCCCGATGATCTGGGAGTCTTCTACTGTTGCCCCGGCTGTAGGCCAGAGGGTATCGGCCATGGCATTGCTGATAGTCGTATGCTGGGAGCCGCTGGTCTTGAGGGCTGTGACTAAACCTGTTACCTTGTATAAGTCGCCTACCCTGTATTCATCATCCACCACTGTAGCTAAGTATGTCTGCCACTCTGTGCTGGTTCTGTCTGCGCCTATCTCCTGCCAGTATGCTGTGTAGTCTTGTCCGGCGATGAGGTGGTCGGGCTTCAGCTTGAATTGTCTTGCCTTTGCGCTGACAGTGGTTCGGGTTACTTCGTATTCGCTTAAGGCTATACCTTTAGGCCCGATGATCTGGGAGTCTTCTACTGTTGCCCCGGCTGTAGGCCAGAGGGTATCGGCCATGGCATTGCTGATAGTCGTATGCTGGGAGCCGCTGGTCTTGAGGGCTTTTATCAACCCGTTTACGGCAAACAAGTCTTGTGTTCTATATAAGTCCTCTACCAAGGTTATCTTAACCACTTCCCAATCTTTTTCTTTCCAGCATTCCTCAGGCCCTTTTTCGGCAAGATGTGCGTCTATCTTGAACTCATGACTACGGATGTATTTACTGGTTGTGGTGCGGAATGCTGCGGACTGAGCAAGGTAGATTGGATTATCCGCAGTTGAATTACTGGCCTGAATATTAGATAGAGTGCTGTTACCCCAAAACTCCGCATCAAACACTGCTTCTGCAATAATACCTTTATAATGCTTTTTCCATGCAGCTCTTATTCCGGGCAAGGCAACAACTTCTTTCATCCTCTGCATATCCTCAACCACTAAGTCTTTTATCTGCTCCCAATCGGTCTCTTGCCAGTACTCAGAGGGAACATATCCTGCCAGGTATTTATCTATGCTCAACTCATAAGGGTGAGCCAATTCACTAATGATTACCCGGGTTAAAAGTGAAGCAGTTGGATTTGTGCCTTTTTCTGTCTCTGCAGTCTCTGCTATTACCTTGCAATCGCCATAATACTGGGGAGAGGCATCGGGATGATAAGAAGTAATCACATCTAAAACCCCATCCTTATCAGGAAACTCCTCTTTAAATCCAACCACTAAATACCACTCTCTGTCTATAGAGGCGCTCAGGTCGTCAATATCAAAATCATCCGGCAATGGCCTCAGGGTATATCCGGCAGATAAGTTATCTATGTTGTAGGAATAATAGCATTTCTTGCCGCCCATATCCGGCCGCGGGGTCAACATCCAGGCCATATCTTCTGTAAATTGGCGTAGGACTATACTGGCAAATAGAGGATCTCCATCTAGCCCTTTTGTCCAAGCCACAGGGGTCTGGTCATTACGATAAGGTACATCGCTCTCCATTCCCCACAACTCGCATAAGTTAGAATAACTTGGGCTTTGCCTAACCGCTAAAAGATTCTTCACAAACCCAACTACCTGCGAGGCCTCGGTAAAGACCAATTTTATCTTCTCATCCTCTAAGCCAAACTCTTGACCGCTATTCAAATCCAACCCCACGCCATATTCGCGCACTCCAGGAATGAGTATCTGCTCTTCCAAATAGAAAATCAACTGAAATGCAATATCTGTTTCTGTGGTTCTATCAAAGTCGTAAAGGGTCTCTAAATCACCCATAGAAAGGGCAATCTCGCCGGCGCGATTAATAACTCCCACCATTTGAGAGGGGCTATATTTCAAATCAACAGTCTTGCGCATTTCATCTTCTGTATCAATATCTCTCCATACGGCCTCTCCCTTTTTGCGATACTCGGTTTTCATTAAAAGCATCTGGATAAGTACAAATCCCCGAGAGTTAGCATCCTCAAGGCTAAACACCACTCCCGGTTGGCATATCTCCCAGCATCGTTTCAAACCGACGCTTGCCTCAGTAATTAAGAGATGGATATGATTCAAATCATTTACTACGTTATCTATACTCTTGAGTTCACGAGGAAGCGGAACTAACTCTCCCCAATTGCCGTCTAAACTCTCATATTTCCTGCCTAAATAGTAAGTTACATCTCTTGTATTTTCTTCATCCCATTCCTTTTTCTCATAAGGTTTCCCGTCATAATCCACCGGCTCTTCCCATGTGCTTATAACGGCCCTCTGATAAGGAGTAGCTGTATAATTCTCTCCTAATGTAGGATTATACTCGCAAATATAACTCCAGCTGTCTAGCAATGTAGCGCAATTTGCAAGGTGATTTTTTACTGCCTCGCGACTCCATCCATAACGATAATGTTCTCCCTCTTCATTTATTCCTTCCTCATTCGCATTTCTCTCCTGCGGCGGCTGTTGAACTCCATTCTCATCGTAATGTATCACTACATATATCTTTTCGCGCTTAGGATTTTTCGAATCCTCTATCCTCTGCTGCTGCTGATACAATGTGCCTAAATGTTGGTTTCTTATTTCCATTTCTTCTGCCTTGTCAGGATCGGCATCTCTAAAAAACCCTGTGGCATTAAGGTTATGATAGGCATCTATCTCATCCCAGCAATTCGCATTAAGCCATCCAACCAACTCAAAGTCACTTACCCAGTATGAAGCTCTCTCTTCGATATCCTCAGCTAACTTTTCATATTGATAATCCTCATCGTCAACAATTCCATTATTATTTAAATCCATATACCCGCAAACGGTGTCGAAAAGGAAGTTGAGGTAACGGCGTGCTTGGCGTGCTTCTGGCGTATCGCCAACAAGTGCAGCAGCAGAAATGTCTGAAACATAATAAACAGGATAAAATATGCCATCTTCTTTGTAAGAGAAGAATGCGGGTAAATAATTTCTTGCATCGGAATTATCTTTCAGTTCATCATGGAGCGCCTCTATTTCAGGAAGAGCAGAAATAAGTTTGTCTTCGCTGTAACCTTTTGTTTTTATAAAGCTGAAAAGAAGCGGGGCGTATACCTTTCTATAGCTGGAGTCAGGGTCGTAGTCAGGCTCCTGCGGATCTAGTAAATCAGGGGCGAAAGGAGGCCCGGAACGAGGGGATTGCCCCAATACGTCTTCTCCCGCATTAAAAAGCTTGGTGTTTAATCCCTCTACCAGTCCTAAATCAACTAAATAGGCATTTATCTTTTCGTAATCGTCGCTATAATCTTTATAATCTCTCATAATATCAGGCGCTACTCTTGTAAGAACCCAAAACCGTTGCGGCCCCTCAGGGGTAGGAGTGGTAGTAGTGCCAAACCAGAATCGGTTAAATGAGGCATCATCTATAAGATACTCATAGATATCCTCCTCATCTGCCCAGTCAAGGACAGGCAGAGTCTTACCATTTTTCACCTGTTCAATGTTTGCGAACACGCGTTGGTAAACTTCAGGGTAGTTCTTCTCGAGATACTCTAAGGAATTTTCCGGCTGGATAAGCAGCGCCTCGTCTATTCTGCTATTATCCGAATGGTCAATTCCTAAGGTTGCGCCCCGATACTCATGACGCAGGGTGCTGATTAAGGCATTCGGCCGTAAAAGCATTGTAATTGTTCCATCCGGCTCCTCTATTAAACACCCTGGCACAGACAACCCGGAGACCTCCCTTACAGAAACCTCCCGCGGATTAATTCTCCACAGAGAAGCAAACTCCTCTTTCGCCTGCTCTGCCTTCTGTTTAGTCGATTCTATTCGGGATACAATCAATCTGTCATCTGTTTTTTCTTGAAGAGATAATATATCGATAAAGCATCCTCCGTCTTTATCTCTACCCTTAGAGAACTCAACCTCAACCGATATTACCTCACTCCAATCAGAAGCAACATCGCCTATCCATGTGCGGATGCGATAGTAATAAGCCCCTTCCTCTTGCCTGCTGATATCTAACTGATTAGTCTCCGCATAATAGTATCTGCGATTAGCCGTAAAACGGCTATCCGCTGCTTCCTGTATTTCATAATAACTCGTACCGGCTTCACCGGACCAGGTTATCTGGTAAGTTCCATCTGCATCTTTTTCCGGGGCATCTATCTCAACAGGAATAAAGGCATCGGAGGCTCCGGGCCAATTTTGCTGGAGGGTATAAAAAGCCTGCTTGGGATTGCGTTCAATATCGACAATTCCCCGATACTCTACATTATCAAAACTATCATAAGGGACGCTGCCGTTATAGAAACCTGCGCTATCCTGACTATCGTTATTACCGGCCCTCCACCATCCATCGTTGAATTCTCTGAAGATTATCCCGGAGCAAATATCTCCTGCCCCATCAACCTGCTTCCAGATATCTGATACTACGGTTGCCTGTGCAGACCTGTCTTCCTGACCGGCATTATTATCAAATGAGTCCACTCCCCCGAATAAGAACATCGGCTTCCCGGAAATTGCCTCCCACTTACCAAATGTAGCCTGAAGTTTATCCCAGCAATCCACAGGCATACCCCAGACATCTACCGAAGGACATTTTGCCAAAACATCAGCAGCAGGAATTTCATCGTGAATAGCCGCTACAGGATGCTCAGGGTCAAGCTGATGCGCGGTTTGCGCTGCCTGCTCTAAAGCAGTATCCCGGTCATTAAAACACCACAACAGAATGGCCGGATGGCCTTTAAATTGATTGATGTAATCAACATATCTATCACCATAATCGGCAAAATCAATAATAACCTTTATTCCTGCGTCAGCAAAGGCATTCAAAATCCCTTCATCCTCTATGGGATAGGTGAGAATAGTATTGCTATTCAACTGCCTCATCAAGGCAATATCACGGACAACCGTATCATAATCAAACAAGAAGCTCTTAATATCCTCACCCTTAGGAACCGGTAAATAGCTAGGGCCCCTTATCTGGTAAGGCCGGCCATTAACGCGAATAGTCCTTCCCTCTACGGCAACCTGAGGCAAGCGCAACTCATCCCCATAAGCAAGCCTTGCCGAGAAAGGATTAATTGCGGAGAGGAATTGAGCAAATAATGAGGGCTCCTCCTTCTCCGTTGCTTCCTCATATAGATGGAGAGGCATATTTTGAGGAGGCAATTCTTTCTCTTTGTTACTACGCAAGCTGGCGATGACCGCCTCTTTTTTCTTCTCTTGCGTCGGTATTGCCTTAGCTGCCTTTTGTTTTCGTAATTGCTGTTTGGGTTTGGTAACAGGTTTATTCCTGGAGCCATTAAGGCCTAATGCCGAGAGAACCCGGTCAATGGTAAGTTCGGTCTTGCCAAAGGCAAGGTTGCTATCTTCCGCTAAAAGGCCGGCTATTGTCTCTAATGCTCCTTCTTTCCTGGTCTCTAAGAATTCGCCAACCTTTGTCCAATAGTTTAATTCTATGAATAGTTTATTGTAAACAGATGCGGCTGGATAGTGGGGTTTCTGAATTTGGCTGTAGAGATAACTAACATTCTGAATATGGTCGGCAGAGATATCCTCTCTATACACCGCATAAGTTAAACCGGTAAAGATTGTCGCCTGCTCCGCAGAAACCTCCTCCGCAGCAAATCCTTCAGGGAAAAGGTCATTTTGGATAACAAGGTTGCCCTGGGCTATATTATAAAGCTCTTCCAATATAAAGACATAGCGGGGTATGTTCTTGACCTTGCCTTTGGCCTCTAATAACGCTATTGCCGCCTGCAATTTCATTTCGTAAGGAAGAAGCTTGCTGCGGTCTACTTTAGCAAATATCTTTAGCCCGTCTACGCCTAATTTAGTCAGGTAATCTAATAGGGCAATAAGCTCTTGCGAAGGTTGTTTACGCGCCTCGCTATCAAGTAAATGCGTAGTCTCAGCATCGGCAATATTCCGTATCTTCTTGCTCAAGGCCTGTTTGGCCTTTTTCTCCTGCGCTTCATCTAAGCCCTGCCCTTCAATCTTCTGCTCTTCCTGCTGGAGATAACTTCCCCAGTTAAGATAAATATCTACTACCCCTTGAGCAGTAATATCCAGCTTGACGCCGGTTATCTTTTCAATGGAACTGCGATAGCGCAATATCACTTTAACCAGGTCCTGACTATATTTTTCGCCCAGGCCAATCAGTAACCAGAGCTCTTCTGCATCCCTGACATTGGCCGGGTTAAACTGCTTGCTGCCCTTTCTTTCTTTAAATGAATCTTTTAATTGCTCTCTGGCCCCGTTTAATTCAATAATCCTGTCCTTTGTCTTTGTCTCGCCATTTTGACGCAGATACCCTGTCCAGAAGAACAGTTCAGCCAGGTGCACTTTATTTTGAATATCTATCTTCTCTCCTAAATAGTCTTTTAACTCCGTATCCTTTGCTAAAAATGCCCAGTCTCTAAAGAGGTCTTTGAGCTCGTCTGCATCTACTTTCTTATTAACGATAAGGTTAGCCAAAACATCCTTGGGAGCAAAGCCTCTGCCCGCTATATCCCGAAGCTCATTTAATAGCGCTACATCTTCCTTATTTAAAGTTACCTTTTCTCCTCTGCGCTGCAGCTCATCCTGCTGCTCATATATCCGGCGGCGCAAATCTGTGGTCTCTTGTTTAATTGCGGCATCCTCTCCCACTGTATTCCAGTTACCTGAGGAAAGATTGAGTCTTTTGTTTTTCAAATCCAGAGGAAGCAGGCTAAACTTCTCTTGCCGCAACTTTCCTAATAAAGGAAAGACATCAAACCCGGCCTCTATCCAGGGTTGTCCTGCCGCCTCTCCTCCTTCGATGCTGGCCGTACCCGCAAACCCTTTCCCCAGCTCGATATTGCGATAATTAATTCCTACGCCCCAATTATACTCATCTTTAAAGTCTCCCTTTAAGCTAAAGTTGCCGTGAGTCAGTCTAAGATTAGGCCGCACATCCTCTTTCTCTTTGTCGCCTTTCACTCCAAGGCGCAGAGAAGCGCCGTCAAAGTTCTTTTCCACATAAGTAGAATAAATCAGATTACCATAATAATCAAACTTTGCTGTGCCGCTCCAGTTTATCTGGGCGGGCAGGAGCTTATTGATGCTTACCCTATGACTAATCTCCTCCTCTTCCAACTGATAGTCTGTCTGGAGAGAAAATTGCCTTATGCCCAGAACGGTATTTCGGATAACTATACTGTTAGTGAGAGAGGTATGTTCTATTCTCCCCTGGGGCTGTAAAGACTCTCTATAGTCATAGCCGGCGCTAATACTGAGCTTATTCTTGTTACTCTCTGAAGGCGCATTCCAGGTGACCTTAACCGTGCCGTCATAGAGTTCCTCTTTCTCCTCCCAGTAACAATTACCGCCTAAGTCTATGGTCCACTGCTTTGTGAGGTCCTGGCTTAAGTGCACACTGACATTATCATCCTGAGTAAAGTTGGCATTTATCCTGGTATTATATTTCCTCTGCTTATCCCAGCTAAACACGGCCCGGCCGCTTGCGTAGTAAACAGTCTCTCCTTCGGGGTCAATCTGCAGGCCATTTATGAAGTCCGAGCCTGAGTTCTCTTCGCTAATACCCAGGCCTACATAGTAAACAGGGTTGCCCTGTTCATCTACCATAATAGATACGGGAACCCTGCCTGTAATATCTATTTTAGTGCCGTCTTTGGTTGTAAACTCCGCTAATGGACGCCGTCCTTCCAATCCCACCATACTCTCTATTTTAACTTGATCATCGATGTCCCACCTATCGGCCGGGATGTTGCGGACATCCAAAGACCATATTCCCTTTAGCCCTGCTCCGGTTTCATCGAGAGCAATAAACTTCTTGCCAAAGAAACGCAGCCCGTAATCCCTTCTAAGGACTTTATCCAGTTCATTCCAATCAATCTCTTTGCGCTGTAATTCTACCGTAACGCCGTAATTAAGACCCTCTCTTTTCTCCAGCGCGCTTGCTCCGCGCTCACCGGTAAGAGATGTGTAGACATTCTTCAAAACCAGATAACGGCGGTCGGAGCCTGTCCTCACATACATCGCCAGAATGGTCCCGTCTGAGGAAACAGCCACATATTTTGAAGACGCCACCGTTTCTCCAAATATCCTCTTTGTTGAGCTCTCCTGCTGGGCTTTGGCGGGCTCTTCCTCAGAGACTGCCTGAGCCTTCGATAGTCTCTCTGTCTCCTGTTTAAGCTGGTAAAACCGGGGAATCAAAGCCTGCAGCTCGCCGCTCAAGCGCTGCGCCTTCTGCGCGTCCCTTCCGCCTATATTGGTTGCCCAATCCAAGAGATTAGACACTATTGTATAAGCCAAATTAAGCGCTCCGGTAAGGCTTATATCCTTTTTGCCTTCTCTTTCAATCAGGATTTCGTTACACTTGATTTGAATAAGGCAGGTTACCGCTGAAATGCCAAGATAGTGTCTATACAATTCATATTTTTCGATTAAATTCTTTACTTCCGGATGAGGATTCTGCTTGTAGTAATCGTGGAGGGTCCTGAGGATAATATCTACCTCAGTAATGTCGGTGATTGTCTGTTGATAGGCAAGATATTCCTTGTTCAGCTCCGGCTGGAATTTCGCACGGGACTCGGCGTCTTTGCTGAGTCTACCATAGGGGATAAACGCCAGGAAACAACCTGCCTCTATCTGCCAGCCCTGGCTGATAACTTCGCCCGAGAGAGCTATTATCTTTTCATCGTTGCGCGCTATTTGCAAACGTCGGGCCGCATCCTGCTTTGCTTTTAGCAGTGCTTCCTTTAAGTCTCCTGACGCCTCTGCTGCGGCCTTGGCAATAAAGGAGGGTGTTTCTCTTCTGCGGAGCTCTGCGTCTAAAGCTACGGCAGCAGGAGGAGAATGAATATTGTGCGCAAACCACTCACGCAGCTGCCCATTAATTATTTCCGCCAATAGCTCCACTTCCACTGCATCCAAGGATAACTTCTCTGTTTCTGCCTTGCCTGAGAAATAAGGCGCATATTTAACTCTTTCCCGAGCAACCTCTGCGGCTATGGCTTCTATCTTTTGTTGAGTTTTTTCCGACTTCTCCCTATTCTTGGGTGTGAGCAACGAAGCCAATTCTTTTTTCTTATTTTCTATAAAATCGCGCCACTGCCCTTGCTTCTTGTCTCGTTCAGCAAGAGAGTCTTTTCTTAGCTTCTCTAATTCCAGGCCTTTCTCTCCCCACTCTTCAATAGTCACTATGCCTCTATCGCGGCAGCGCTGGAAATGCGCCTTGAATTCCGCCTCCTGCTCATTGATATCTTCCGGCGTATTCTGCGGATTCTCCAAGACCTCTTTTGTCTTTTTGTATAGCTCTTCAAGCCTGTCTGCGTCTTCCTTTTTACCCTTATCAATCTTGCCTAAGGCGGCTTTGGCCTCTCTTATTCTTTCTGCCTGGCCCGTTTTTTCGGCTAATGTCATCAGCAGGCTGCTCTCTCGTTCAGATAAATATCCTTCTCTATCCAGCCTTCCTAAATATGCGTCTATCTTTCGGTTAATTTGTCTTTGCCAATACCCTGTTATTTTCTGCTTTGTGACTTCATTTATATTTGTCCCGGCTAAGGCAGTGTCCGGATTAAAGCTCTCCAGCCTGTCTTGAGAATTCACCACCTGTCTGGCTAACCACTCCCAGGCCGTTAAATAATCCTGCTCTGTATTTTCGCTATGCTCATTAGCTACTATTGCCTGTTTTGCTGTCTGGAAGATATCTTCTTTTTTGCTTGATAGAGATTCAGCTGCTTTAATTACTTCACTCAAGGGCTCATCACTGCTAAGCCTTTCTTTCTCTAAACGCACCTGTTCCTGTTTATTCTTCCGGGTGTCCTGGGCATTCCTGTTGAAGGCCCCAACCAAATCGCTAAGCAATTCCTGAGAGAACTTTTCTTCCCTTTGCGATGAGACGCTGGTAATAACCTCTGCTTCGCCTGCCTGAGCGCTGTCATTGCCAGCCGAAGGCAAGGCAGCCTTATCATTCGCCCATCCTTCTTCCATCTCGCCAAATATTCGCGCCAACTGCTCAAAGGCGCAGAGCTGCCAGTATATTTTTACCCTATTATCAAAATCTGCCTCATCGACCTGCGCATATTTTGCTTTCAAGCCGTTTATTATTTCGGTTATCGTTCCGCGAAGCTCCTTTTGCTTTAATTCGTAGTTCCGGTTAAGCCTGTCTATCAACTCTTTCGTCTCCTGGCTATCCTGCTGGAATATCAGGGCCTCGGCAAAGAGAGAAAAGAGCCTCTTTGTCTTTCCGGAAACAATATTTAACCCTAAGTCAGCGCCAATGCTAAGCCTCTCGCCTAAAGATAAAGAGGTCTTATTATATTCTTTCTTTATATTCTTTCCTAAAGAGGGTATGTCCTTTGTAGCAGCTACTATGCGCTCGATTACCTGCTTATAAACCTCTTCTGCAAATAAGGGGATATGCCTGATTATTTCCTCTAATGACTCCTGTTCATCTTTGCCCTGAAAATCCAGTCCTGTCTGGGGCCATACAGTCATACGCAGATTAAAGAACTCTTTGCTCTGCGCTATCCGGCGAACCTGCGCTAAACGCCTTTCGGCCGCCTTCCTCTGGAGAAAACCTTCACCTTGAGCCAAATGTACTGCTCTCTCGGCTAAGGCCAATTCTATCCATACCGAAAGTAAAGGCTCTTCCTTCTCAAAAGCGCTCTCAGTAAGAGATAGCACCTCTTCCTGATACGCCTGCCACGCTTCAGGAGAAATAAAGACATCCTGCTCCTTACCGAACAATCCCTTAATGGAGCGCCAGATTTTACCCGGTGTAGCGGCAAAAGAAGCAAAGCTAAGGCTCCACCGGGGCCCGGCGCCCTCTGTACCTCTAACTTTTATATGCGCCTGAGGATGAAGCATTCTAAAGCCGTCTTGATTATCGACTTCTTCGGCTATCTCTACAGCCGAATTCCTAAGCTTTCCGGTGCTGTGCGCCGATAAGCGCTCCTTGAAGACCTCTCCCGCAGGATTAATTGTAAGGACCTTCTTAAATTCTTCTTCTGCTTGAGCAGAATGCTCGTAATAATCGTCCAATTCGAATGCCGTCCAGAAAATCTGCACAATCTCTCTGGCCACATCGTGCTGAGAGAGCCCTGCATATTCCTTTAGCAGGGCGTTCTTTAACTGCGCCTTATTCATTATCTGACTAAGCGAATATTCCCTGGCCTTCTCTTCACTCCACATCTGTGTCAAAACGTTATAGACATACCGGACAAACTCAGCACTTAAACCAGTAATCTCCGCTATTACTTTATCTGCGACGTCCCCTCCGGCCTGACTTGCCTCTACCGCATCCTCTACTGTCCAAAGCGTAAGCACCTGTCTTTGTTCTACAACCCTGGCCCCTAATTCCTCCAGAACCTCCAGCAAGGCCTCTTCATCTTCATTCAACTGCCCGGCCCTCTTATCTAAATTTGCTATCTTATCTCCTAAGCGCTCATAATGAACCGGCTCTTGCTGTTTATTGCGTGATATATCTTTTACTCCTTTTTCTCCACTGAGCAGCTTCTTTAACCTCTGCAGATCATTCTGTAAGTCCGCCATCCTTGTGTTTATCTCTCTGAGAGTCTTTTTCTTTGTGTGTTTATCTCCGGTAAAGAGCTCTTTTGCCTTGGGAAGAATTATTATGCTCTGTTCGTTAATCTTAATTATTGATTTAGCTTCCTCATTTTTAGGCTGCTTCTTCAGCAATTCCTTCTTCTCGCAATTCTCTATTTCCAAAGATATAATTGCCTGCTCTATTTTTAATAATAAGGAGCGGATACGTTCCTCGTTATTATCCATAATTTTCTTTAAATCCCGGGCGCTCTTTGCAATTAGGGGAATATCTTCCATTCTATATTCCTTCTGATAATTCTCCCATGCCTCTCTGCCGTAAAACTCTATAAAATTAATTACCTTTTCTTGTAACAGCCATCTGGATTTCTCTTCCCCGATGAGCTCATATTCCCTGCTGCGCTCAAGGATTTGCTTTAAGGCCGTTAATTGCCCTTTTAGGCCGTTTAGCTGGTCTTTCTGTTGTCTGGAAAGCCCGCCAAACCTGCCTACTTCATCCCGCAACAAGTTTAGGTCGATTTCCTGAATCCTCTTTTCAATCCGCAGTACCTTCTTCTTTGTTACATTCTTTTCCTTTTGTATCGATTCTTCTTTCTCGGCAATTGCCTCCTCCTGCAGCTTTATCTCAACATTTTTCACCTGTCTTTCTAAGGCAGATAAAAGGGCTTTCTTGTCTCTATTTTTCCCTGCCTGCTTAAGGGCATTATTTATCCCGGCATCTTTAATCTGCGCCCTTTGCCGTCCTTCTTCAAAGTCGATGCCTTTCTCCAGCGCCAATTTCACCAAGTCCAATCTATCTTTGAGGATGTTCAACTTCTCTATTTTCCGCTCTATAGCAGACAGCTCTGTATTCTTATTCAGCGCTTCCTGCCGGTTAAGTATTCTTTTCTGAGCCGGGATAATTTCGTTCAGCCTGACAGTAAGCATCCTCACTCTATTATCTTTGCTGCATATCTCCTCCATCTTCTCCTGTAAGCGAGTCAAGTCCTCGATTCCGGAAAGCTCTTTGCGGTTATCGGCAATAATTGCATCAATCCGTTTCTCTCGGGCCAAAGACAGCTCAATTTCCTCTGTCTCCAATAATAAAAGCTTGCCCGACCCACCCGCCTGCTGCTTTCGTAAATTAGTTATCTCAAGCTCCACTTTTCCTATCTGCCGCGTAGCTTCATAAATCTCAATTGCGCTCTTTGCTTTTGCGTTTTGCCATTTCTCGGGAATGCTTATGCCTTCAGGGAATTTCTCAAACTCGCTAAGATATACCTGCACGCCTAAGGCCTCTTTTTCTCTGGCCAATTCTTTTTCCTTCTGGGCAATCTTTAATTCTGCGCCTGATACAGAGTTGCGCTCCTTCTCATCAAGGCTCTTTTCTTTAGAGAGCGCTGCACTCCAGTAGGCCAATAACATGCTAACAGCCTCTAATTTCTTCAAGGTCTTTTTATCGTTTTTGTTCCTCAGCTTTACTAACTTCGCTTCTTCCCGATTAAGCGCTATCCGGGTAGATTCTTTATCTTCTTCTTTGGCCTGGTTATGCTTGTCTTGAGCACGGACTGCCTTAATCTCCTGCAATTCTATTTCTATCTCTTCAATTTGCCTGTTTAAGGCCTGCGCACTCAGGCCCCTGTCGACTATCTGGTCATAATCATCCGGCATCAATCCTTCTTCGGGCAATTCCATATCCGCTTCGGGATAATTCTTCAGATATTCTAAGAATGCTTTCTTAGCCAAAAGATGTAACTTTTTATTAGTCAGCTTATCCTGTGTCCACTTATAATCATAGGCCCCATACACCCCGGCAAGAGCTCTTAATTCCTTAATCTGCTTATTCTCCCGCAAGGAATTTTCTTCCTTTTCGGTTAGGCCTCTATTTTGTTTCTCTATAGGCTCAAGTATGCCTAAACTCAAATTAATCTCTCGGATCCCTGTCTCTAATTTTAGTCTTCTAAGTTCTGAAATATCATCTTGTTCCAATTTTGCCTGTTTATTTTCTTTATTATTTTCCTCACGGCTAATCCTGTTTTGCAGCTTCCATAAGGAGATCTCCTCCTGCCACTTCTTAACATCTTTATCTTTCTTAGTCAATTTTGTCTTTATTTGGGCTAAGGTTTCCGTTTGAGACTGCTCAAAGGCATCCAAAACCTTCTTCTTAATATTCCATTCATTGCGGTCTATATAAAGCTGTTTCTGCTGCCTTGCATTAAGCATTACCTTCCTGTCTTTTTCTTCTTCTTTGGCCAGCCTGAATTCCTCTTCCAAGTGCCTCTTTCTGCCTTCCTGTAATTCTATTTCTCGCTTTAAATGTGGGTCTTTAGCTTCTGCTTGAGCCTGCTTTGCTTTTAACTCGGCAATCTTTATCTCTATCTCTTTAACCGCCAAGCTCTCCTCTATTGCCTTAATCCTCTTATCTACCTCTTCTAATACACCTGCCTGAGGTTTGAGTAAGGCCAATTCTTTCTCTAATTTTTCCTTCTGCCGGGCCTCTTCTTCCTGTATAATCTCTGCTTCCAGCTTGGATAACTCATTCTGCTTAGCTGTGAGCTCCTCAAGCTCTGCGAGCGTCTTATCGGATTTCTTCTTCTGAGCATCTATCTCTGCTTTCAGAATACGTCTAGGCAGCTCCTTATTCTTTAAGAAGGAAACTCTTGCGGCAATTTTTTCTTTTAATAACTGTTGCGCTTTTTCGTTAGTGGTCTTATCCCAATTCCCTGTAACCGGCAAACCAACATCCTTCTGGAAGTTCTTCACTCCCAGAGAAAGCACTAAGTTAAATACGCCCGGATATTCGTTGGTTTCTGTAAGTAAATAACCTTTATTCAACTCTTCGAGCAGCTTCCAGACTTTATCGGCCTCTTCATCTTTATCGCCTCTGTTTAATTCCTTAGAGATAAAGTAGTTATGTATCTTTTCCCCCTCTTGAGAAATCTCATCTTCAATATTCTCTTTCACTTGTTGAGTGCGCTCTAATTCCCGCTCTTTGCCTAAGACCTTAAGCTTCCTTAACCTAGGATAATTATCCAAAAGCTCTTTTATCTTTGCATATAAAGAGCCGTTTACGCTTTTAACTGCTTTTAAAATATGAACTTGAGAATCTTTTAACTCTTCTGCTAAGTTACTTCTTCCTATGCTCTTATTTAAGAATGCGATTCTATTTTCTAAGCTCTTTATTTTGCTCTTTCGTCCTTCTCTAACTTCCCTGCTAATTTTCGGGTCATTTACCATTTCTTTTAAGACGGCTAAACTCTTTTCCGCCTCCGTCTTTTCCAATTGCGTTTCTGCAAAGTCTATACATTCGGGCAATATCCTTGATATATAATCAAGCTCTTTGTATTCCTTACTCTCAACGCCATAGCGTCCTTTTTCTATCGCTACATATTCCCTAATCCATTCTAACTGACTTATTAAATCTTCATATCTGCTTACAAACTCATCCTTTCTGTCTTTTTTATACCCTCTTCTTCTGGCAAACTTCTCGGCAGCCTTCTCTATCTTGGTCTTCCTGTCTAATTCTCTCTGCTCTAATTCAGCTATTTCCTTCCTTAATTGCTCTTTCTTCTGCTCGTCCTTCTCCCGGCCTAACTGATAGCGCTTGAGAGTAAGGGCATCTTCCCGCTGGAAGTCAGCCTTTGATTCTTCAATCAATGCACCTATTGTGGCATCGCTTAGCCCTTTGCTGTCAATGCCTTTAATCTGATTAAACAGCTGGATAGCCGCCTTTATTCTTTTCTTATACGGCACTCCCTGCAATGCTCCATAATAATCTGCTAAGGCCCGAACCGCCTCTTCAGGATAATCATTCCGCAGTTCCTTAAGTTCCTGCCATAGGGCCCGCAAGCGCCACCCTTGAAGGTTTCTTAACTCCTCTATCTGCTCCCGGTGATTCTCTTTACCCTGGATAATAGTCCTTTTTCTCTCTTTTAAAGTCTCTATATCGTTATCAAGTCTTTCTTTTTGCTGAATAAGTTCTTTTATTTCCGTAAATAAGGCCTGCGCCTCATATTTTAATTCTTTCTGCTCCTCTGGAGGAAGCTGAGCTATATCTTCTTCTCTTCGCTCCAATTCCTCTATTTCTTCTAAAATCTGCTCCCGCTTCTCATTGTATTCCTTTTCCTCATCATCAAGACGCGTCTGTTCATCTATTAACTTTTTCTCTTCTTCGGTATCCGCAAACTCTTTCCTGAGTTCTCTAATTGCCTTAGCTTCTTCGCTGATTTTATTCTGTATCTTTTTAATATCCTCTTTATGTTCCTTAATCTTATCTTTTAATTCATTTATCTTATCCCTATCAATATCTTTCTTTTCTCTTTCTGCCTCTATTTGCTCCTCTAATCTTGATATTTCCCCTTCTGACTCTAATTTCTCTATCTTCAATCCAAGCCTGTCTTGGGCCTTTTTGATAGCCGCTTTCCAATCATCTTCGGTAAACACATCTTCACGGGTCTCTTTTATATTATTGTGCTTGCGGAAAATCTTAAGTCCTTTAAGGAACTTGTCTTTCTCTTCCTTTTCCTCCTTTGCTAATCTATTTTTAAGCCACTTTTTACGCTCCGCGCGCTTTTCGTTCTCAATGCGGAGTTTGAACTCAGCCTTTTCCTGAGCTGTTATTCCTAATTGCCCAAACCTCGCACCTAAAATCTTTCTCGCCTCATCTCTTCCTTTATAAGAAGACAATTTTACAGGCTTAGTCTCCTGCTGCTTTAATTTTTTCTCCTTTGAAGACCAGAGGCTATATTTTCTGTCGTTTATAACCTTAAATTTCTTTGAGCGATTTTTCAACTCACCAACAATGGCTATATCTGCCTCGTTTGCGCTCTGCCCGATATCTTCTATTCTTGCATCAGCATCCTCTCTGTAAAGCTTTAGCAGGCTCTGTTCCTGCGCATTTCTCTGGCTGATAAGGTATTCAAGCTCGGTTTTCTTTTCCGCATCCGTTATGCCCTTTAGTAACTCTGCCTCGGCTTCGTTGCGGCCGTTAATCTTAGCCTGTAATTCCTCTAACTCATCTAAAGATAACCCCTCTGCTTCAAGAGTCGCCAAAATATCTTTTCTCTTCGCGCTTACCCGCTCATCTGACAATACATTTTCAATGTCTCCGCTATGTTTCTTAGCAGAGCTATAAGCCTCTCTTACTTTAATTTTGTGCTCTACTTCCTGCGCTTGTTCCGAAATTACCCCTAATCGCTTATATAATCCCTTTATCTCTTCATCTATCTCTTCCGCGCGCTTGTCATTGGCCTCCTCCTTTTCTCTCTGGAGAATTCCTATACTGCGCAGGTCCTCTGTTATCCGATTTAATAACATGGAGTGTCTTTCTTTAAGAGCCGTCATAGTATGCTGCGCGGCAGCCGCCTGCGCTACTATACCCACACCTATAACTGTTGTCATAGTTATAGTTGCCAATGCAGGACCAAGCCCAGAACCTTCTCTATTTCTACGACTTAATTTATCGATAACTTCCCGCCACACATTTCCTATCTTTCCTCTTTCTGATGAATCAACCTCTTCTTCCTCTTCTCTATTATCACTTTCTATAACTAAACCCTCTCCTGCAAGAACTGCTCCTATTGTAGTATCAAATATCTCTTTTACTTTCTTAGACCATTGGGCAGCAAGCCTATCTATATCTCCTTTTATAAAGGAAATAAGACCTCTCTGTTCCTCAATAGTCTCTAGAAAAACTGTATAGGCTGATTGAAGATCCTTTCTCTCTTGAGCATTAGTTATTTCTTTCATCTGCCTTGCAATTGCTTCGCTTACTGCACCTATCTGTTCTTCTATTTTACCTTGCATCTTGCTATTCTTTATAGAGTCACTATTTGTAAAACGGAAAGCTTCTTGAATATACCTAGCAGCTTTTCTTTCATTATTGCTGAGGCTATCTATATTTACAGATATGCAGTCTTTCCCATCTAACAGAGCCGAGAGATTCTCCTTTATTCTCGGGTATTGTGAGAATAGCTCCTGCTCCAGATGATAAAACACAAACACATCTGCTTCATTAAAGACATATGTTTCTTTGCCATTTTCATCATATTTCATCTCTACGAGTCTTCCCACTCGCCAGAGAAGCTGTCTCATCCAACGAGGATTTTTACGACCTCCTGAAATAAGGTAATTGAATTTTGTTGACCCTTCTTGCAACTTAAAGTTTGCATTACGCGTCAAATTAGCCGTGATAATAGTTATTTGTCCAGGCAAACCTACCTTGTGTCTTTTGGCTTCATCAATCTCATCATCAGGTAACCATGCCTCTACTTTATCCTTTGGCCATTTAAATTCTGTTTTAATTCTTTCAGCTAACTTTTTAACATCGTCGGGGTCGTCAACAAAGATAATTGTGGATTGGTTTTTAAGCTTCTCTATCAGCTTTTGCAACTTATCTAAAATAGTCTTTATGCTGGCAGCAAAATTCTTCGAGAGAAAGTCTCTTTGTTCAACTTTTTTACTTCTTTGCTCTTCAAAGTCTCTGCTATCCACTTTAACAACATTAAATCCTAAATTCTCAAATGCCTCTTTATCAGAAGTTCCACTCAATGCCCAAATAAGGCCTAATTCCTTCTGGAATAAATAAAAATTAGTATAGACGATAGGGAATGCAAACAAATGGGAAATAATTTTTAAATACCTGTCCTCAAATACATCTCCTTCGTTTTCGGGTAATAATCCTGCCTTTATATGAAGCATAATCCAAATAGTTTGGTCTTGAAGCTGTCTGTTTTCAAAGATAACACCTGCTGGTTCATTGTAGAGTCTAATCAATCCATTTCTAATAGTGTAATCCTTGCCGTTATAAAGGAAATAGGCTTTAAGATATGTCTCTGTTAAGACAATGTATTGTTTTCCTACTTTCCTTTTGCCTTCCTCAGTAAGTTCAACAAAATGCGTAGTATGTCGTAGTTGATTATCTCCATTGCGATAATCTCCTTCAACTTCTTTATATGTTTCCGATTCATATATTTTGAAGTCCTTATGCTTTTCAAGTTCTTTACTCATAGAAACAGCTTTTATTATCTTTTTATAATTTTCCCGAAACTGGGCCAAGTCTTTTTCGTTAATCTCTTTAGGCTGTCCCAATATTACTAAGGGTGTAAACAAGTCGTCAAGGAAGTAGAAATCGGCTTCTAAACCTACAAGGGCAATCTTTTCTGGAGCAATAATAAGTTCTTTCTCTGGCTTTTCTCCTGTTCCTGCTTCTTTCTTTTCTCCCGGTTTAATTAAGACCGATTGATTCTTTCTCCCTCTGTTTGACGCTCTACTCTGTGCCCAATCATTCATCAGAAGTTGATAATCAACAAAAAGAATATCTTTATTATAATATTTCTCAAATTCATCTTCTGATAAATGCTCTTCGTTATGGAAGCCGCAAGAAAGTCCAATTTCCTTAAAGAAAGTATTTAATCTATCGTAATCCTGTTTTACTGCTGTCTTCTGCCAACTGGTCAGTATTACCTTCTCGTAACCAAACTTATCTTTCAGCGTCCAGGCTAAACAACCAAACACCCCTGCAGCTTCAGTTTTGCCGGTAGACATCACCATCTCAATCATTTCTCGGGAAATCTTTTTAGAATCACTTTTGGCTTTTGCAATCTCAGTAATTAACAAATCAAAGGCTTCTACTTGAAGAGTATTGAATTTTTTAAATTTTTTATCAGGATCTGTTTTTTTAAGCGCTGATTCTGCTAAGGCTAAAACTCTATAACATGCTTCTTGCACACCAATTTTACCCTTTTCTAAATCATTTTTAATCTGGTCTATCGTACTATTTTTCGTTATCTTTTTTATTATTTTTCTTATCTCTTCAGTTTTAGATATGGAATCTATAGTAGGCTCCAAGCACTGAGAAATTTTCTTACCCCGCTCTGTCCTGCAACATATTGCTAAGCCTATTGTTCCTACTATGGTTTCCACAATTAAGCCTATGCTTGGTGTGGTTACAGACGCGATTATATACGGTGTGCATAACGCCCCTACGCTTCCCACAACCAAACCCGCTAACATACCAAGCATCCACCACTTCCATTTTGTCTTATAAAAGATTAATGATCCTGCTCCAAATGATACTAATGCTAAGCTTGCGCTCATCCATATACTTCCTACAATGGCTACTGCTTTACCTCCCAGCAGGGCTGTTGTAACTATCCAGGATAAATAAGCTCCTCCTAATAAAGCTACTCCCATTAACCCGACTAATGTTGCCAAAAGCGCTACTTCTATAAAAGGAATAACTTTGCCTAAATATTTTGATAAGGTGGGGTGAAAATCTAAGTAGCTCTCAATATAATTCTCAATAGACTCGCGCCAAAGAGCAAATTTACCGCTATTTTTACTATCTTGTGTAAGCGGAGAAGAACAACTCTTTTCCTTTATTACTTCATTTACTGGAATTACAGAATATTTGCGGGCAGGATACGGAAGGTTGGATATTTGGGAGGTTTTAATGCTATCTACTTCCGCAGTATCCGACCCGCGGATTAAACCGGAAGAGGTGATATTGCTAATGTATTGAATGTTCTGCGGATTTATTTCAACAAGCCTATATCCCATCAAAATCTGACTCACCGCATAGGTACTCATTGAGTCGGTTATCTTAACCGGTGAAGAAGAAATATCTATACCCTTACCTCTTAAATAATTCTTTGTTTTTTCTACTTCCTGCTGTAATTTAGAATCTAGTCTTACTGCCTTTTCAAAATCTCTCTTTGCTTCTTCAATATTTCCCAAAGAAGCCTTTACTGTTCCTCTATTTACATATGCCGGGCCCAAATTGGGATCAAATTCAATTGCATGCTCGCAACTATCTAAAGCTTCTTGCAATTTTCCTAAATGAAAAAGTGTGCTACCTTTACTAACATAGAGAGATGGAACAAAACAAGCAAGCTCGGGAACATCAACAATAAGTCTTAAAGCTGTATCGTAATCAAGCAAAGCCTCTTGATACTGCCCCAATTCAAAATATGCTCTTCCTCTAAGGCTATATGCTAATCCCTCAAGATTTGAATGAATAAATCTTTTTAATTTAATAACGTAGTTACATTCCAAAATTGCCTTCTGATGCTGTTTTGACATAATAAAAGTATTTGCTTTTTCAAGATAGTTCTCACATTGATTAGAAAAATAAATTGTTGCCAGATAATAGCCTACTAAAAAGACTATCGTTATTCCCAATCCCCCTAAAAGGGGTTTCAAAAAGAATTGTATTATCGATTTTTCTTCAGACTTAATCCAAACCCATCCAATCTGACTTAACCCCAACCCAACTGCTAATACTCTTATAAAATTAGCCTTGGTTGTTTTTAGCAGAGTTGCACATTTGACAACCTCCGCCATGTTGAATTTAGCCTTAATTGGTGATGAGGATACCTCAGTTTCTCCTCCAAAGGCCATCATTGGCATAAATAATATAGTTAATAATACCAATCCGCTTAGGCCAATTCCCCAGGGTTGTCCTCTTTGAATCAGCATTGCCTCGTTATTTGACTGTTTAGCTTTAATAATAAACTGCTTTGCTTTATTAGTAATTTCTTGAAGCACTGTCTCTTTTGCATTGTCATAAGCTGCAATTGCATCTTTTATTCCTTTTCTATAAGTGGCCTCTGCAGCCTTTATTCCTTCTCTATAAGTAACTTCTACAGCTTTTATTTTTTTTCTATAAACTATTTCTATAGTAGCTATTCTGTCTTTATAAATTTGACTGTATTCTATTTCCTTATAAATCTCCAACTTTGCTTTTTCGTAAGATCTGTAGTTAGCAAGTTTCGCTCTTTCGTAAGATCTGTAGTTAGCAAGTTTCGCTTTTTCGTAAGATCTGTAGTTAGCGA
Source organism: Candidatus Omnitrophota bacterium (assembly GCA_020341815.1). Taxonomy (GTDB): domain Bacteria; phylum Omnitrophota; class Gorgyraeia; order JAFGHF01; family JAFGHF01. The sequence goes on along the minus strand of CP070837.1, from coordinate 1,194,857 downwards.
GTTTCGCTTTTTCGTAAGATCTGTATATAGCAATTTCTGTTTTCGTAAATTCTTCTACTAAATCGAATATTTTATCTATCGGGAAAACTGACAATGTCCCATCAGAATTCTTATCTAAAATGATTAAATATTTAAAAACTCTAAATCCTATTTGCTCTCCTAATATCCGCAAATCTAACTTTGTTCTAAAGCACCAATCCTGCTGTTTCTGCGCAACCTTTCGTTCAAATCTTATTTCATTAGCTAGTTTTAAAATTATACCTAATTGTCTGGAAATAAATTCATCTTTTGAAATCTTTTTCTTATTAAATTTGTCTCTTAACTCTTGGAGTTTTTCTCGATATAGTTCTATCATCCATTCTTTAATAGGTGGCTTTGTTTCATCCGGTGTCTGCGCTTCAGCCGCCTCTGCACTACCCAGTGAGGTGATGAAGCACATACCTTTAGCTTCATATGTTGTTACAAGCTCGGGCATGAGCATTTCTCTTTGGAATATATACTCATAAATCTCTTTAGCGTATTGTATTATTTGCTCATCACTTAAAGGACGTAATGTCTCTCTCCAATCATTCACGTTGAAATATCTACCGGTAATATCTTTTTCTCCTTTAGCCCAATTCATCATTGCCAAGATGATGATAAAATGAGCGGCATCATTGGGGCTGACGCTATAATGAGAGCCATTATTAGAATTGCGCTGACTTATGTTCCTGCAATGCATTGCTCCTAAGAATGTTTGACAGAATTGATAACGCGTATATGAAGGATCCATCAGTGTGCTCAAAAAACCGGACAATTCTACTATAACTCTTTTTATAATTTCATCTGACCTATTGCCAAAAGAGTTTCTCAATTCTTCTATTCTTTCTGTAAGATACAATTCAGAATCACTAATCCATGCGTCTATTATATGTCTAAACTCATGCTTACTTTTATTTCCTTCTATTAACTTGATCAATTCTTCGACGCTCTTTCCGGCCAATGGTTTTGTAAATTCGTAATCATCAGCTGTTGATTTAATCATTCCCTCTATTGTATATATAAGTTCACGCTTGGCGAAAGGCTTACCTTGTAGATCTAGCGCTAGAGCTTTTAAATTATTCATCAAAATAGGATCGACCTTAGTAAATTCATCTATTTCTGTCCAGTGAATTTCGCCTTCTGAAGTAAATTTACAATATGTACCTTTACCCGTTAATGCCTCGCGATGAAAATCATCCATTATTTCCAAGAGTATCTTCAAGCGATCTCCGCTTGCCATAGCTTTCATTTCGCAAGCACAGTCTTTATCTGGTTTCTGATTGACGAAAATAATCGCTTCTGAAGTATTACCGGATATATGGAACCCGCCTATTGGCGGCATCTTCCCTATTATCTTTCGCAGCATTATAATATAAGCCTTCTTACCATCTTTAACGTACTCTTGCTTTCCCACAAGTCTAAAAATCCCAAAATGATGCCAATCGCCAATATATATATTCCTAAACAATTTTATAACATCGTATTTCTTATTAAAGAAATCTTTAAAGAAGCTTGTTTTCTCTGCCCCTTTATTCACCTCAGGCTCAGTTGCCTCAACATCAGGCACCAAAACATCCAAGATTTTGCTGAGCCAAGACGTTTCCTCGGCAGGGGTTTGACTAGGGTTAAGTGATATATCTGAATGAGTAGTTGTGTTATCTGGGGGAGAACGGCCGGAGCGTTCCGGATCTTGGCCTTTTACAGTCGGCTCAACAACTCTGGGGACAACCTCGCCAGCCTCATCCGGCCCCCTAAGCGCAATCCTGTCTCCTATATTGCCCGCTCTACTCCTGGATGCCTGCGGACCATCCGGATGGGGCAGATAAGCCTGAGGATGCGTTGCAAATGCCTCCCCGAATAAACCAAGTCCCCCCACCATAACCAAAAGTACTCCAGTGGTTGCCAGCTTTGGATGATTGCATGCCCATCGAATTATCTTAACGCTAACAAATATAGCCATTATTAGTGCTGCAGGGAAACCTATAGGCAAGCCAACTGCAGTGATTAAGGCGCCTTTCCAGCCCCAGTTATACCAGGCAACAGCAGCAAGAGAAGAAATACAAAAACTAAGCTTAACGACAAGTTCTGCTTTTTTCCAATAACCTTCTTCTGCCTGCGCTTCGGCAAAGAGATTTTTAGCTCTTTGAATTATATCGCCTAATCCTTTTATGAGCGTTTTTATAATTATTGTTGGCTTTCCGTCAGATAGTTTTTGAATCCGGGAACTAATTCCTTTCGCTAAAGCCAATCCGGAACGCAACGTCCAGGAGATGCAAAAATCCCAAACATGCCAGGCAATACGCACAGGCTTATTCTTTGCAGAAACATAAGCCCTGTTTCTAATATTGAAATAAAGCTCTTGCAATCTTTGCATATAATCGCCTGATTTAAAATTACCTCTTAGGAGTTCTATGCCGAACTTCTCCTCTAATACACTTAGGAAAATATCCGGATATCTATTGGCAAAGCCAGAAAGTTTTTCTAAAAGCTCATCCCGTGTATTTCCCTCTTTCTTATTAGAAAAACCTGGCATAATTTCAATTTTTAGACTCAACCGCCACATTTCTAAAGAAGGCTGAGGAAAAGTAAAAGCCATCAGCAATTCCTCTATTTCCTCAACGGTCTTCTCCCTGGCTTCAAAATAAGACTCCTGTAGTTGCGCTAACGTCTCATTCTGTTCTGCGTTATCTTCGGAATAACGCATAACCTGCTCATAGATATCTCTGTATTCGGGCGATTCGATTTCATCGGCAAATCGCTCTGGGCTTTCTTCGCTTATCCTCAAAAGCTTATTTATCCTGGATGTATATTTTTTATACTTTCGCGCTACATATAAGTTCTTGAGGAGCTTTCCTGCCAAGACAACCCCTATTGTCCCCATAATAGCCTTGCCAAAGATTGATGCGGTTAATGCAGCAGGAGCTAATCCTTGAGCAAAAAGCAATCCCGGAAAACCAACCATAATCCCCATAATAATCAAGACAATAGCTCCAAGTTTCTGCTTAACCGGGCTGGAGGAAGGTCGAACAATGCTGGCTTCTTTATTGATAGGGAGATAAGCAGCAGAATTTATAGTTACCATCCTAATAGCGCCGCAGATATTTTCGCCTTTTTTCCCTGGCACCCAGCCCTCATGACAACGATAACTAAAGCAGAAATCCTCAAGGAATTTCGGCCGGGCTTTGAGCAAAGCCATAATATTGTTCCATAAATGGGCGCCTAAAAATGCAATAACTTGACTATCTATTGTTTTATCGATGGGGCTGGAGAGCTTCTTTAAGACTTTGTTAATCACATCATCTATTTTTGGATTATCTAAAGCGAGTCGTAACTGTGCCTCAGCGAAAAACTCATCAAAGTTTTCTTCTTCTGTCTCTCTTGGCCAGATATCTATCCTGTCCCCATTTTCCCTAAGAACATAATAGTGGTCGGGAAGATTAGCTTCGGAGGATTCATAACCGCCTACAAGCCGGGCGTTTTCCCCTAATCTTCTCAATACGCCAATTAATATTGCCGAATGCTCCAAGCATTCTCCTAGCCTTACTTCTTTAACTAATTCTATAATGCGTTCTATATCTATCTTTTGCTCTTCGGGCTTTTTCTGTGCGGGGCTGGAGGTGATATCCGGTTTGGATATTGTGATTTTCATCTGTGTAATAAATTTTTTCGCGTCTGTTGTGTCACCTTTATTGCAATGCTTAGTCATCAATCGTTGAATCTTTTTTTGCTTGTCGAGGGATGCCGTCTTTCTCAATTCTTTTATTTTTCTAAGCTGTTGCTTAGTGAGTGTGGTTGATACTTTCCCAGGCTCTCTTCTAGAGGAATGCTGCACAAGCGGTATATTATAATGCGCAGGGCTGGAGGTAGAGTTTTGTCCTTTTATGGCCTGCTCTAGCTCTATTAGCGCTTGCCCTATCAACGGTATATTTTTTGTTACTAAATTTGCTTTTTGCTCTGCTATATTAAGCGCTATTGCTTTTAATTCTTGCTTTGCTTTTTTCTTCTTGGTTTGTTCATCTTTTGTCCCCATTTCAAGCCGCAATCCAGCTTTTATTATTCCCGCTTGTTCTAATCCTTCTTTTATTAAATTAAATTCATTATCTAATATAACTTGTATATAATCCCCTATAGTTTCTAATATATTTTTGATAGTCTCATTTTTTTGTAGTTTTATTTCTTTGCCTATATCAGTACGCAACATTATTAATAAACGCTTTAGAACCCCTATTTTCTTGAGCTGTTTTTCTTTATCTTTAAGAAGGTCTTCTACTTCTATCCTTTCTATAGCAAAACATCTTATGCTTATTATGAGCTCTTTTTTTATTTTTTCTATTACCCCCTCTTCTTGTTTCTCATCTTCTTGCTTCTCATCTTCTTGTTTCTTAAGTGGGGGTTCTGTTATTTTCGGTCTCATGCTGCTTTCGGTAAGAGCTTTATGTACGTCTTTACTTTGTACGAACTTACCTCCCCGGTTTTTCCAAGCTGAGATTAAAGCTGCTTCTGTTGGTTCAGAAAGGCTCTCATAATATTCAAGCACTTCTTTTGGAAGATTCACTTTAGGTTTATCTTCACCATCTGCCGGGGAGGAGGCAGAGAAGGCCTCAGCGAGTAACTTATTCGCTAAGGCCTTTTCCGTTCTTGAGTGAGAAGGTAGGGATGTTCGGCGTACGGCTGAGAGTGGCACGAATATCTTTTGCCAGTTCGCTAGGAAGCTGGATAAAGCGTCCGTGCTCATAAGATTCAACCATCCCGTCTTTATAGATTCGCAGATTTCGTGTCCTGCCGCCAATAGTAACGCATACAAACCTGTAATCTGGCGAATCCACGATGTGATCAAACTTGATACTCCTGACTTCGGCTCCTGACATTGTAACCCATCTCCTTTCACTACTGGTTTAATTGCAATGGCGGCGCCCACAGGTTCTCCCACCGAGGCGGCGGTGATAGAAGTAAGCCTCACAATGAGGCTTGCTACTGTCAGCGCCACCATTTGCAATAGATTATTGAATAATGTATATAAACGCACCGCAACTACTGCGGCGACGATTATTGGGGAGGAATAACCGGAAATAACAAAACCCATAACCGCAACTTCTTCTAATGAAGTTGTAGCTATGGGGCTAATTAATAAGTAGGTAGTAGGTAGTAGGTAGTAGGTAGGGGAATAGGTAGAGATAGCTTGCGGAGGTCCGCGGTATACAATATACCGCACCTGCATAACAGCATTGAGGATAGCTTCTAATATAGAGGCAAGCTTAGTTAAAGCTTGTATGCACAGAGCATCATCTATAGCAGCCGGACTCTTTCCGCTTGAGCCCCGGGCCATGCGGCCATTAGGATTATTATTGCCCTTTTCTTCTGTCGGTGGTAATGTTTCTAACGGTCCTCTTCCTGGATAATGTTTTCCTTCTCCTTCCTGGCTTTGCGCCGACGTTGAAGTTCCAGGGCCATCCATTCTTCTTCTATATTCCGCATCTTTCTCTCGAATTCCCGTAATTCCAAACGCTGTACTCTTTCCATAAGACACCTCCTTATTCTCTCTCTGGTTTACTGAGATAGGAGAGCTATAAGGAGGAGCCTGCGGACCTCCGAGACTTGTACCTATACCTCTTGCTTTACGTATATTTATATTTAATTCTAAGATACCCTCCCTATAGACCCGCCATCCTCTCATTTTACCGTTATGGTGGCCTTCGGCTGTTGCAGGGCTACTAACTATTACTAATTTCTGTTCATTCCTTCTATATTCTATATTGGCCGAAGCTCCTGCTATTGGAGGAATATTCGCCGGTTCTCTGCCTTCAAATGGATCAGTAAAGGGCATAGAGGTGCTGTTTGGCAAAACAGGCAGACCGCTAGCGTTTGCACCTATGGTGCCAAGATTATTAGTATTATTGAGCTTCTGCGGATCGGAAGGAGCGCGCGGTGCTCCGAAAACTCTTTTTATTATGCCTTTTATTTTGAGTATATTTACTTTCTTGTCGGTCTGCTCTCTGCTGCTGTCTCCATAATATTTTTCTTTATTTCCTAAATTTGCCAATAAAGATAGTATCTTGTGCTTGAGGCTTAAAAGCCAATCTATCGTTCTTTGCAGAATATATTTTTCGCATCTGCATCTGAAGTTATAAAGCGAACGCTTCATTGAAGGAGCCCGCGGGTTTCTGAGATCTATACCTTTTGCTTCAAGTGCATTTATTTCATTATCGGCTTCTTTCCCGCTATCTCCGTAATGCTTTTTCTTATTTCCTAAAATTCCTAATAGAGATAATAGCTTATACTTGAGACTCAAAAACCAATCTATCGCTCTTTGCAATATGTATTTTTCGCATCTGCATCTGAAGTTATAAAGCGAACGCTTTATTGCTTGAGAAATATCAGCCGATTCTCTATTCAGCAGATTGGCCAAAAACTGTGAAAAAGTAGCTTGCTGAGTTAAAACAGGGCTGCATTCGGCAGGACTGGAAAAAGAACGACTCTTTCTTAAAATGGCAACTGAATTAAGTATACTAATATAGCCTGTGGTTTCTATATATAGTTTTTCTACATTTGCAAATTCATCCAAATTAGAAAGTAATTTTTCAAGAGGTATTTTTCCGCTCTGGATATTTAGTCCGCATGACTGCAGTCCATTAAGTAAATCTGTTAACTCATCAGCCAATGATTTCCTTAATAACTCTGTAGAGATCTGATCAATGAACTCTCCTTCTATTGTGAGTGCATTGATTTTATCAATTGTGGATTGGATATCCTCTTTCTTAGCCAAAATTTCCCTTACTTTAGCCATGAAATCTTTAACGGCTTCTTTTAAGAACTTTTGGACTTCCTCATTAAGGTCAATAATACTCGGGCTGGAGGCAATATCGTATATTGTGTAGTGCGTATTGGGGATATGGGCGGTTATTTTTGTTCCGTGAACTGCGGACTGTAGATTATCTGCCTCATGGCGAGGCCTTAGGGGATAAACTAATCTTGCGGGACTGGCGGATATTGAGGATTTGGCTCTGTGCTCTAAAGTGCTATTTGAAGCAGTAGGCGGAGATAAGCCTTCTGATCTACCCCTAAATTTTTCTCTAGTAGCAAAAAATCTATCTGTTTCTACGTCCCTTTTTCCACCTAAAGTCTGCTCAACCGGGCTGGCAACTACAGCTTTTGCCAATTCTGTATTTGACGTTCCCTTATTACCATTTACTTCTGCGCCTGGGTTATTATTATCCGCATCGGCCCTTCCCTGATGGGTATCGGTATCGAATGGAATGGTATTTATTGGCTTACTGCTATTAGTAACGTCTTTTGGAAAATCACGGCCTGTGCTGCCCGCATCGCCTGTATTGTCAACATCGCCTGTGTTGCCAGCATCCGTCCCGGCATCCGAAGAACCTGCAGCAGCACCTGTAAAGCCTGCTGCGGCTCCGGATGTTCCGAAACCGTTTGAAGGAGGCGGGGTGGCATCACCTTTGCCCTGACCAGACGTTCCTTTACCACTACCACCGCCTGTTCCATCACCTGTTCCGTTGCCTGTTTTGCTGCCTTGGGGACCGGTGGTCTTGGTTCCAGGCCCATGGGGTCTCATTAGCTCTTTTTTGTCGTCATCGCGAAGTTCCTTCCTGAATATCCTTTTATCCTTCTTATTGGCAATTATAATAAACTTATCCATTCCTAATTCTTTGGCAAATTCTGAGAGTTCAATTTCCCTTATACGACACGTTTCATCGTCACCGGTATTATACTCTGAAATTGTTATATAAACCCTTCTCTTTTCATCTATTCTAACTCCCAAAATATTAACAAAATGATTTCCACCATCTTTTGTAGGACAAAGAATTCCAAAATGTGGCATATCTTTCTTCTGGAAACGAATGGTTTTTTCAAGTTCTCCCAAAGTAAGTTCATAAGCCGTCAAAGGCCCTAATTTTTTAGCATCTTCTTTTTCTATCTTCTCATCCATAAGTAATTCTAATAAAAGTTCATTATAAATTTTCTCAACATCATACCAAGTCAGTTCTTCGCCTATGTCTTCTTTCTCTTCTTTTTTCATTTTTATTGCTTGCTTTACTTCTCTTCTTAATGTATCATTGGGGATAGTATTATCAAAACAATTCTCAAGCCTGAGCTTTCCTTGTTTTATAAGTCTTTTAGTTGCTTCTGCCTGCCGTTTATGAGGGTCGGCCCAGCGGACGGGGTCCTCCTCTTTTAATTTCTTCATCTCATCATCAATAAGCTTCCTATCCGATCCCTCATCCCAATACGGCTTGCCGTTTCTTACTTCTTGTTTTAATTCCGCAACGTCATTGGTTCCGTTTTTCACTTCTTGTTTTAATTCCGCAACGTCATTGGTTCCGTTTTTCACTTCTTGTTTTAATTCCGCAACGTCATTGGTTCCGTTTTTCACTTCTTCTTCCAGATGCCCTAATCTTTTGTCAAATTTCTGCGCTAAGTTCTCTTCCAATTTTTTTGCAAACGTTTTTAGCATATCTCTTACCTCTACCCCACCTAAACCCTGCCCATTTGCTGGCTGTTGTGCTTTTTGTTCTTTTTCAAATTCAACTTGCTTTTTGATTTCTTCCGGAAGCATCTTGAAGAATACGCTCCTTAATGCTTCATCGACAACTAAAAGCCCTATTAATTCTTGGATTCCCGTTCCTATTTCTCCCAGAAGAAGTGCACCTCTAAATTGCTTTTCAGCCAATATTTTTGTTTTTTGATTAACAATTCCTTGTAATATGTTTAAACAATCATCTTTGTCAATAGTTCCGTTCTTTTTATCTAATTTCTCCATTAATCTATTTCTTATTTTCCAATATATCTTTTTCTCTGCTATAGGCAAAAGCCTCTCTCTTTCCTGTTTCATAATTGTTTTTTCTGCAAACTCTTTAGCTTTTGTGGGATTTCCAAACTGCTCTTCTAAATCTCTCGTCATTGCATCTATTTTCTGCCGACATTCAGTTTTTGTTTTTGGCTCGGAAAGTAGCAACTCAAGCCTAAAGTCTATCAGCGTATCGATAGCCTTTTTAAGCAACTCGACTTCGCTATTCTGTGCGCCATGGTTTTCTGGACAACCTCCTCCTTCACACTTCTTTTGTTCCAAAGGCAAAGTTACAACTTTAAACTTTCCTTCATCAGTTTGCTTATAAGTCTTCTTATTAACAGCATCTGCTCCAATGTCTTTATCATCTCTTTTTGCAAACATCTTAAACACAGGACTGGAAACTGATTGAGGCTTAGCCCCAATTACAATCACTGCGCCTACAGAGACAATGTTAGTCATTAATTCCATAGACCGATTTTCTGCCGGGCTGGAGAGCTTCACCTTATTGAAGCCATCCTTAATTTTTTCAATCTTTGCAGTTACTAATTCGATTTCGGCCTCATCTTTAAGGCTTCCTTTAAAGGCCAAAAGTAGTGCTATAGGATCTAATGTTTCTACTATATCTATATTGAACGCTCCCGGTCCTTCATCTTGCCAAGCATAATTTACGAATATGCCTGCGTCTCGAATACCTTTTGGATGACGCGCATATAATTCTCCAAAGCGCTTCTCAGACAATTTGCGTATAACTACTTCATCTCCCTTTCTCATCATTGTCCATTTTCGGCTGGTTAAGAACACCACTGTGCTATTTATGAGTTCCGCCCTTATGTCTGTTGGATTAAGTTTTTCTCCATTTGCGGGAGAAGAGGATTTCTTCATCTTAAGCGCAGTTGCTTTAATGTTCCAGGCTTTTCTTAAGTCTTCCAACGCTCCCTTTAAATCGCCTTTTCTCTCGCGAGCTATTCCACGATTGTGATGAGCAATTGAATCGCTTGAATTAAGCTTAATAATCTTAGTAAGGACTTTTATGGTCTCATCGAATTTTCTTTCTTTAAAAAGCTTTGCAGCTTTCTCATGGTATTCTCTAGCTTCTGCCGGAGAGGAAACCTTGTTATTGCCCTTTTTAATATTACCTCCTAATATACCTAGAACCTTATACCATTCTTCCAAAGGTTCTTCTTTTCGGTTAGAGTCTTTGGTTACTTTTCTGCTTACTTTCACCTTCTGCGTACCGTCCTCCTGGCCTTTCTTCTTTAGCGCCTTGATTTTCGCTACGGGGGAGGAACAATACCTCTGTTCTACATCATCAACGTGCAAGTCCCAGTAGCTTGGGCCGTCTTCTTCCGGGCAATATACGTTTAAATACAATGTCTCAAACAGGAATGCATAATAACTGTATAGATGACTTGGCTGCGGGTTATCAAAGGGCTCGAATATCTCTAAATATACTCTGATTAATGACTCTGTCCCCGAAGGCCTGATTAATGTCCAGTAGAGCAGCCTTCCTTCGGTATCATAAAGTGTAATTACAGGGCCGCCGCCTGCACCTTCGGTCAAGTGGAATATCTCCAAGGAGGTCTTATCGCTAAACTTGAGCCTTCTGCCTCGAGGCTCTAACAGCACCCACTCATTCTCCTCCTTTATAAATATTAAGGTATTGGGTACCGTAAATTCTTCCTCTTCATATTGGAGATCTTCCTTACCAAAAGTATTAATTAGTTTTTCGTTACTATTCTCTAATTCCATAAAGGCGCCTATCGCTCTCTGTTTTGCTTCTGCTGCCTCTTGTATTATCCGGGGATCCTTAATCTCTTCGGCCTTTTCCTGTGTCGGCAAGTAAGCATCTACTCGCGCATAATAGAACAGCCCTCCCAATCGGCTGGCCATTTCTATATAGAACTCAAGCATACTGCTATCTTCTAAGGCTAAGCGGGCTGCTGTCTCAAATAATCCAAATGCAAGCACCAATGTATCTTTATCTTTATGTATGCCTTCTCCTTTTTCACCCCGCTCTAACGGACCGATTATCGCTCCTCCACTCTCTTCGGCTAATATTATCACTATTGCTTCGGGGTCTTCATCTTCTATCTTTTTCGCTACCTTGCCGCAATTCTTAAATCCTACTGCCGTATAATGCAGGGTTACCCCAAACAATCTGCACAATGCATACATCAGCCTCGTTGTGGGCAGTGACATCACTACATGTATCTTGGAGGGGTCTACTCTCTTATCTTTTATAGCCTGCAGTATCTCATCTACATCCCTGGTCCCTATTAACTTCTCAAAGGCCTGCAATATCCTCTCGTATGCCAACAGGGTGAATATCTGGTTCGGCGTAAAGCGCACTATGTGCACCTTTTTGCCTTCGAAATTCATCTCAGTCACGAATAAGCCGAACGTCATTGCCTTGACTACATCTTTTTCCGGTATAATTACTGCCGGCCCCGTGCGGTCTGCATCCATATCTGCTGTCACGGACATCAATATGCTCGGATTCCCTGCCAATGTCTCTAATACTCCTGAATACTCCAATGTCTTGGGGTTTGAGGGGTCTGGCCTGTGTATCCCTAACATTGTCGGGTCTGCTTTCGCATTTAATACTGTGACAATGTCTTTCCAGCTATTACCATTAAACAGCCGATTCAAATAGTATGCGGCTGCTCGTCCGGCCACTCCTCCCAAGCCATCTATAATAAACTCGCTTCCTTTTTGCCTATGGGCTTTAGACAATGTCTGGGCAAACTTAGTGCCAAAAACTTTTTTAATATAGTTATCATAATAAATCTCTAAGGCATCCTCTTCTTTGGCCTTTCGAGCATCCCCAATATATAATGCATAGTCATCGGGATGGGCGTACATATCATTCGCTATATTTGCTATTTGCTCTGACTTTTCATCCGTGTCCACCCCTCCATCCCGGTTAGCTGACTTTATTGCGTTTTGGTCCGGCGGGTTATGGCTGGCTGTTACACTCACTCCTGTGTCTACATCTTCAAAATAAAATGCCATATAGGATATTACCGGCGTTGGTGTGGTTTGCAAGTACTTATCTCTATATACGGTTATGCCGTTTCCTATCAATACGCGGCTGAACATATCCGCATATTCTTTGGAATAAAAGCGGTTATCCCCGCTTACAAACGCTCCCAGCCCTGTCTTCTTAAGGTATTCTGCATAGGCCTGCGCACAAAATACCACTACCGGCAGGCTCAGTTGTCCTGCAAATATATCCCCTTTGTTAAAATCTTTTAATCGGCCTGGTCTTTCTTTGTCTATTACAAGTATTACTCCGGTCTTGCCTCTTGGTCCCGCAGTGGATTTTTTCAGCCTGTCTATGTACCAGCGGATCCCCGCCCCCCATTTAATTATTAAACTTCTAAGGTTTAACTTGCCTTGAGCCTCTCTGTCTAACAATAGCTTGCGCAGCTTCGCCTTTATGAATAGGCTAAGAATCATTGCCTTTGTCCAGTTAATCAACATTGTTGTCAATCTTTCCTGGCCTTTAACCGGAGAAGAGGAACGCCCTCCGCTTTCTTCGCTAGAGACTTTTACCTCTAAATTTGGCAACTCTCCCTTTCTAATCTTTTCCACTATGTTCCTTATGTGTTTCTCAAGTTCATCTGTAATAGGATTTATGTTGCTATCTTGTCCTCCGCTCTCTTCCACATGAGACACTGTTGCCGGAGAGGAGGAAACCCTCATTACAAGTATGGAACCAACAGAATCGAATAACGGCTCAACGACAACAAAGGCAGGGCTACTGAAATTCTTAATTAATTTTTTAAGCTGCTTAAGCAATCCTTCGGGCTGTTTCTTTTCATTTTCTAAATCGGTAATAAGATCATTTAACGGAGCGGTGAATTTCTGCATTCTGGCTAAAATATCTTCTTTTTCTTGCAAAGACAGCGTGTTAAGATATTCTGGATCAAAATCGTTATTTGCCAAAGCTTCTGTAATTGAATCTTCCTGATTAGCTCCGGGTGAAGATGCCCTTGCTGCAATTAAAGATTCCTCTATCTTAGGTAGGTTTAACAAAAGCCCTGTGTCCTTTTTACCATACATCCCTAATAGCTTATTTTTATCCGTGGGCTCTGCGGTTTGATTCTTTGCTGGCAGATAATCCTGGCTTAAATAGTCAATTACTAAAACCATAGACGTTATAAGCTGGTCTGTGTTATCCCGCAGCTCTTTCAGATGTGAATTAAGCTCTTCTTCAGAAGCAGGATTCTTTAAAGCCTTAGCTCTACGAGTATAAACATCATACTTGCTAACTACTCCTGATGTTCTATTTCTCAATTCTATTTCTCTTAAGAAGCCATGATCTAAGCTTTTACCGACTACATGTAAGGTTCTATTATTCGTATTATCTCTCCATTTGACAACCAGGTTATAATAGATATTATATGCTATATCGCTTATCGTCTCCCAGGCACCTGCATCCGTTTCAGCCTGTTCTCTTGCCTCAACTAAAGCACGGTAATATGCCTTTAATGCATCAAACTCTGTTCTATCTTCAGCAGAAACCCTCAGAATCTCTTCCTGCGGTTGCACCTTATCCGCAACTGCCTCTGTTGCAGGTGAAGAGGCTAAATCTCTATTGGGCTGGTCATTCAGCGGCACTGAATCTCCTTTCACCACAACCACTGAGCCGTATGTATCTTCGATAGTGGAGTTAGGGAAAATGGCAGTAACCGGGACAGGTTCCGAGGCGGCGGAAGAAGCCCTACCCCGGTCACTCTTGCCATCACTAACATCCATAGTCTCTTCTATTTCATAATAATCCCATATCTCTTTGCCTTCTCTATAATTAATCTGGTTTACTAATGTATCGACGTCTCCTCCTGTAAAAATAATTCCTACAACCTGATCAAAATTGCCCGTGGCCTGACTATCGTCTTGGCTCAGAATGAAGCTGGTGGGCAAGCCTTTTCTCAAACGTTTCAAATCATCTAAGAAGTGTTTCCTGCTTTTACAGGAATCTGCTATTATAAGCTGATAGCCCTTGTAAGGAACAACTTTAGTTAAATCTGAATCGTTTACGCTAATTAGAGTATATCCGTTCTCTGTTTTTCCTACGATTCTATCCTTTGAGATGATACCATGCTTAAGATAGCTTTCCAGATATATACTATTGCTTTTTATTCCGATTACCTTTTGTTGACTATTTATTTTTCTGCCCCGATTCATATATACAGGATGTTTATCATTATAAAAATGGAATCCTAAGCCGCATCGGGAATGAGAGAAAACATATATAACTTCAAATTTATTCAAACTATCCAAGAAAGCCGTTATGGAAAAAACTAATCTTATTTTTACTTCTATCGGCCTGCCATTGATTATAACTATATCTTGATAATCTTCAAAGTCCGGTTTCGGACCTCTAATAATCATATCGTCATCAACAATAGAAGAATATATGCTGTCGTCACGGCCGACTGCAAAAACAATAGAAATCTTATCATCCTTTATTAATTTTTCTAATATCGACCCCTCAAGGTCAGTTAGCCCGACTATGTCTGGAATTGCTGTATTATTAAGTTCTCCATCGGAAAGATAGTCTTCGCTAATACTACCTACAAGCCTACCGTCATTATAAATATCATCGCCTACAATACGGTGAATTTCACCATTAAATAATACATATCTACCGTCCATCTCAAATCCATATTCCAATGCCTCATAGTAATCTCCCCCGGGTATATCGTGCAATCCTGCTACCTTTATCTTCTTTCCAATCTGTATAACCTTCGGGCTATGAGATTTATTAAATTGCGATTCGGTAAAGGCTAAAAGGTTATTGGGATTTAATTCCCGGGATAAAGGCCGAACTATCAGATTTTGTTCTTCCTGGCCAAAAAGGTCCTCTATATCATTATCGAGAGGGTCATTTTCTTCCTTATCATCTACCGCTGTTAAAAAGCGCCTAGACATAGGTAAGTTCGGTTTTTCTATCCCAACTTCGATTCTTTTATTTAAAGGATTAACGATTGAAGCTGGGGCTTCTAAGGCAATGTATTGAACAAAACCTATAATTATTGCTGGGATAAGGGCTAGAATAATTATTATTTTCTTCCAAGTTTTAGAAGAAGTTTTCTTTTGTTTCTTTTTTACTCGTTTTTTATTGCCTTGCTTTATAATATCTTTCCTGCCATTTTGTTCTTTCAAGTCTTTAGTTATTTCTGCTGATGGCTTTTCTTCTTTGTCTTGGAGCTGTTCTTTTGAGTCCCCTTCTTCGGATTTCTCTTCACCTGGCTTATTATCTGATTCTTCTTTAGGTAGGAAGGAGAAGGGTTTTATCTCATTAATTGTGAATTTAAATTCGGTTTTTTTGTCTGCTTGAGGATCTTCCGAGGCTCTCTTTTCTTCTTTAGCATCCTCTTCTTCGCCTTCGGATGCTATTTCTTCACTGCCTTCTTTGCCTGAAAGCTCTTTCTCTATTTTTTGTTCTGGCTGATCGACTTTATCTGTACTATCTCCCTTGCCTGAAAGCTCTTCCTCTGGTTCTGCTGTATCGGATTCTTTCTCTTCCTCGGGCCTATCTCCATTTGAATCGAATAAACTAATCGAAAGGCCCTTGCGCTTTGCAAGCTCATTCCATTCCTTTTCAGTTCTATCTGCTTTGGAAATCTTTAATTTTGATGTATCGGTTCCGGCAGTTCCCTTTTCTTCCTTATTCTCGGATTTTTTGTCTGTTTGAGGATCTTCTGAGGTTCCCTTTTCTTCTTCAGCATTCTCTATTTTGTCTTCGGATGGCTTATTCTCTATTTCTTCGTTTGGCTTATCTGTGCTGCCTTCCTTATCTGGAAGCTTTTCCTCTGGTTCTGATGTATCGGATTTTTCCTCTTCCTCGGGCTCGGATGTTTTGTCTGTTTGAGCATCTCCTGAGGCTTCCCCTGATTTTCTTTTAGCTGGGAAGGGGATATTGTCTTCTTTATTATTAGCTGTGAATTTAAATTCGGATTTTTCTTTGCTATCCTTTTTCTCGGGCTGCTTTAATTCTTCGGAAGATACACATTTGACTTTTGCCGGAACAATAGCAACTTGCTTGACTTTTATAAGTTTTCCTTTTGCATTCCTAATCTCTCTCATAATCAAGAAGCCTAAGCTGACAACTTCTCCTATTAATGAAATCTTGCCCTCTTTTCTCCCTTGTTTAGCCGATTCTGAGGCATAAACACACTCCATTTTTCCCCATACAGCCTTATCAAAAAGCATTCCTATTTGAGGCTCAAAAACTTCCCCTTTACCAAAGTCTTCGATATAATCCTTAAGGATAATATATGCTTTATCGGCCGCGGCATTCTTTCCTTTATCGAAAAATACAAAATTCAATATGTTAATAAGTGTCTTTACAACATCCCCTTGAGAATATGTCCCAACAACTGATAATAGTTGTTCTAATTGTCCTATAACAGCTGTCAAATCATAATCCTCTGCATTTAAATCTTTCAATTGTTGAATTACATTCTTTAATGCGCCTTCCCATTGCTCATATTGCTTAATTATCTTTTCTAATTTATCCTCTTTTAAACTATTCACATAATCTTGAGTTAACCCTTTGCTGAGCAATAAGGCTTTTTTCTCTTGCAATGACTGGCCGTCTATTTTGTCTTTGGACTTTCCTTTGCCTGGCTCTATGTTTAAGCTTATTACTTTAGGCTGTCTTGCCTTAAGCTTCTTAAGCTTAAGGATTAGCAGGCCGCTAAGTATTATTGCCAGACCAGCTGCTGCCAGCAATATACCAACATTATCTAATTTATTAGTTATCTTATTGGCTACATCGATTGCCCAGATAGTAAGCGCAATACCTGTTGCGGATAGGCCGGCAATCAGAACTTTGGCCTTCCGGCTTTTCTTTGTTTGTACTTTGGAAATTTTTGACTTTGCTTCTTTCTTCTTTGTATCGGCTTTATCCTTATTCTCGGATGTTTTACTTTCGGATGGCTGAGCTTTTTCCTTCTTGCTCTTGCCCAGGCTTAATGTTCCGAGTTTGGACTGTCTTGATATACATATCGTCAACATAGTCACAGTCAGGCCCGCCGCTGTCAGGAGAAGGCCAAGATTTGCACCAAACACTTCCATCGGAGGTAGCACTCCAAGCATTATCGGCAGACCAAGCAGAATAGCTATAAAGCCTAAAATTAGACCCTTCTGCGCAAGCTTCTTCTTTGCCTGCAGGTCGGGAAGTTGGAATTTCGGTTCATTCTTGGCCTGGGGTGCATTTGCAGTTAACGGTGGAAAGTTTTTCTTGCCAAAGCGCGCTCTAGCCAGCTTAAATAAGCCGATCACTGCCAAAATCAAGGCTACTGCTATCCCTGCAAGCTTACAAAATGTGATTACGATAGGTTTTATCCTGCCTTCTAACCGAAGCGTGGAAGCTTCTTTATACTGGGCGTTTGTTTCTTCTGTGAGTTTGTCTTTAATATCTTTGGGTAACCTGGAGTTCTTAATTGTTTTTAGAATGTTTCTCTTGGTCTCGCCTAAGTTGGCGTTGTCCGGGTTAAGGCCTGTTTTTATCCAGCTTTTAATTTCTTTGGTAGTGTTTTCCTGCTGGATCTTCTGCTTAGCTTCATCTATTGCTTTCTGCCATTCCTTAATTTCCTTGGATAAGGCTTTTTTAAGCTCGGGGGAGAGGCTATTAAGGTCAATCTCTATGTTGTCTATATTATTCTGATTAAGATTTTGAACCAGTTTGCCAAATTTGGCAGCTGTCTCTTTGATTTCTTCTTCTGTCAGCTCTTCTGTCTCATCCTGATCTTTTTCGGTACCTTCTGTTGTATCATCGGCTTGAGAGTCGGCTGTTTTTCCTGTAAGCTTCTCTACTGCTTCAGGGGTTGTTTGAATAATGATTCCTTGTTTAGGATAAATAAGGTTTGGATCGGAAATGTTATTCTCTTCTGCTATCTTAAGCGCCCTTCTGCCAACCCCATGCACAGTAGGCTCGTCTCCTTCTGATTCCGTTACCTGTCGCGCGGCATCCTCTAAGGTGTTGTCCGTGTAGCCATTGGCGTTACTATCCGGGCCGTCTTTTTTATAGTTTCCAGGTCTATAAATAACCGTATCGGGAGTTTCACCGGCTTCCCATGTGGGACGGGCGTATAGTCTCTGGGAAGTTGGCGCCTTCCTGCTGCTCTTGGTAGTGGCTGGCTTCTCTTTAACGGGCTCGGATGTTGGCTCTTCAGCCTTGCCTTCTGTGGGCTCTGTTTCGGTCTTTTCTTCTGTCTTCTCAGACTGCTGCTCTTGCTGCTCAACTTCTGTTGTTTGTTTTACCGGCTCTGTCTGTTCTGCCGCTGGCTTCTCCGGCTGGTCTTCTTCCTGTTCGGGTATTCTTGAGGCAATACTATCGCGGTAGGCTTTTATTTTCGTCAGCAACCCTATCTGTTCTATCTTTCCGGGTTCGGGGTCTTTTTCTCCAATAAATTTTTCTACCCTGGCGGCATCACTCTTTTCCGGAGAGACCTCAAAATACTCATTTATAAACTCTATGAATGCCCTGGCTTCTCTCTGCAGAGATACCTTTTTCTCGTGTGGTAAGGTAGGGCTGTAGAATCTCCACCCTTGTATATCGTAAGTTAAGCCTCTTACCTTTTTCTTAAAGTATTCCTTGGTTTCTTCATCCTTCTCTAATACATCTTCTAATAATACGTTTATGTAATAGTCTCTTATTCCTTTTATCTCTTCTTCATCATAAGCTTCCTTATTCTCCAGATATGTTATTAAGGTATCCACTCTCCATAGTCTATTCTGAAGAGCCAAGATGGAACCTGAAACCTCAGAATGCATCTCTGTCGTTTCCTTAGTGCGGCTGGCTGCTGCTACCGCAGAGTTGCTAAGGAATGTTCCTAAGCTGGTGCCGATGCATAGAGCGATAAGTCCGGTTGTCAGCTTCATTATAAAGCTTTTCTTCAAGGTCTGCAGGGCGGGGGAGGAGGAGTTGGTAGAGGAGATCTCTGTTACGCCGAAATGTTTAATGGCATCAACCGGGGCAGAAAACTCCGAGGCGGCGGAAGAATTCCCGCCCCGGTTGCTTATGCCATTATCAGACACAAAAAGACCCACATTTGCAGAGGGTTCTGCAGTTGTGGGTTCTTGATTAAAGACAGACGAAATCCGTTCAGCTAATTTCTGGATTGTTGCCGGGCCGCGAATCAAGCAGCTGGTCCAATCCTGTATAGCCTTACGGATAGGTTCTTCTGCTACTTTATTGCCAAGTTTTAAGACAGATGGACCGTATAGGACTTGGTCTTCAGCTATAATAGCTGGAGAAGAGCCCTTTTGAGATTTACCAGCGTTGGAATTGGGCAAACCTTGGGTTTGCTGCTCAGGTTCTTTAGAAGGCACCTTTGATGTTTGTCTTGGTACAATAACAGGCAGCCATCTAGGGTAATCTACTCCGCTTACAACTTTAAATGCTTCAATTCGAAGCTGTTCAAAGGTCTTTTCTACTTCCTGCCCACCCTGGCCTTTGGTTCCGACAGCGCTGCTTGCGCCTATGCCTGAACCGCCAGAGCCTGTTTCTCGCGCATATTCCTTATTCGCGTATTTAACATCGCCCTGGTTAGCTCCCAATAAGGTGGAAGCGTCCAGAGACTGCTTCGGCGCCCCTCTGATAGATGGCGAACTACCATAAGGACTGTTCGCCTGCTGTTGTCTAATTATATAAGGAAGCTGATCTGCATATTCAGGGTTTAATTCTGCGTTGCCTGTATTTGCCATAGCAAGCCGCTGGCTCTGCGCCGTTGGAGCGGAGCTGGCAATATTGTTATCGGGCACTCTAACCGGCATTCTTTCCTCTTCGCGCTGGGTATTATCTATAGGCGAGCTGGGCGTCTCTTCCTGATTATCATCTGAAGTTTTGGGATTCCCAACAACGCTCCATGTCTTTCCTCCATCGGAAGAGAACTCAACAACTGGCTCCCCTTGCTCAGGCGCAATAGCTTGAATCTCTCCGGTCTCTTTTTCCGCACTCCTATTCCTCTTCTCTGCATTGGCATGAATTTTCTCGAACACCTCGCCAAACTCTTTTAGTTGTTCATCAGTCCACCGCT
The DNA here is from genome assembly GCA_020341815.1 of Candidatus Omnitrophota bacterium. Lineage (GTDB taxonomy): Bacteria > Omnitrophota > Gorgyraeia > JAFGHF01 > JAFGHF01. Next base: position 1,174,976 of record CP070837.1, on the reverse strand, counting down.
TATACCCGAGCTTGGTTTGGCCAGAATCTTTTTCTAAAGTTGTCTGCCTGCCTTGAGACTTAGTGTCTTGAGCCGTCTTAGTAGCAGCCTTGGCAAATTCTTTTTCCTCCGGCTGCGCAGGTATATTCAATGCTTCTGTCCACTCATTATTAACTAGCGCATATATCGTATTACCACTACAATATATAGGTAGGCTCGTGCCATCAACTGCTAAAGGATAGGCGTTATCCGCAGTATAGTTCCTCAGCTCTGCCAGAGAAACGGGCTTGGAGGAATCCCCATTAAGCTTGAGGCTTACTTCTTCTGTCTCCTTACTATAAACTAACTTTAATTCAGGTAATTCCACCGGCTCAAATTTTATCTTTCCATTCTCATCAATACTTACCACCTTAACAAACCCTCTCTTGCCATCCTGTTCAACCGGAATTATAGTGCCGACTTTTATCTGTGGCAACAATGAAGCAGTCTTTTGAGCTTCAATAAAGGTCATGCGGCATTCTCCCAAGTCTTCATTCTTGCCTTGTGATTTATTAATCTTTATACTGGAAAAACCTGTATTCTCCAATATCAACTTAAATTCTTCATCACTTTGCTGAGTCTGTATTACTCTTTTTGCCATTATTGTAGGGTCATCATCATTATTTGTAGCGATGTAGATCTTTCCGTCCGCTTTTAATACGCGATTAATTTCTACAAACATGATATTATCCAGATGTTCTGTAACTTCTGAGAGAACTACTGCATCAAATGATTCTCCCCTAAACGGTAACACATAACTGCGTTTTTCTGGCACCACTACTACATCGATTCCTTTTTCTTTAGCTGCCTTGGCCAGGCCTTCTTTGGGCTCAATGCCGATTACATTAATTCCTTGTTCCTGTATTTCCTGTTCAAGCGTACCCTCACCACAACCGATAGAAAGAATGCGGCCATCTTTAAAATCTCTTTTTATTTTCCCAACTAAGTCTTTTCTAAACTCTGGAACTGCATGCATCGTGCTAATATAACTGCCGCCAACCTTACCTTTGCCTGTTTCTTCAAATTTCTTATAGACATTATCTTTTTCTGAAACTCTTAAATCTTCTCTTGCTGATTCAATTTCATATTTCAAGTCTTTATATGGCATTTCTGAAAGTATCGCAAGATTTAAATCGCTACTTTCTCTACCAGTCAAATTTTTAATAATCCAAAGCAGTTCTGGATCTTTAACATTAGGAAAATATCTGGCTACATATCTTAAACCATAAATTGTTGCCAGCATTTCATTCATAGAATGATTGCCGCCAAATGACAAATCATACTTCCATTCGCCCTCTGAAGTTAAAAGTTCTTTTGTTGCGCCTTTTCCATAAAGAATATCAAGGCCATCGTTCTTATATAATTCCTTACGAATATCTTGACCCAATCCAGTTAATAAATGTGTTTTTATATGCCCCCCTTCATGCGGGAAATCAAAAGAACCTTGATAGCGTTTATAGTAACCCGTGCGGGGCTTAAATGACCTTATGTTTATTATAAAGCCGAACAAGTTTTCTGCCAGAATAGTTGATTCCGACATAGCGTTTCCGTTTCTTACCATTTCTCCTGGTCTGGCAAATACTGGCTCAACCTGCACTTTGTATGCATTCGTATCAACCATTTTAAAATCTTCCCGAAGATGCGGAAGATGTATTTCCTCAACTTCTTTTACAATCTTAGGATAACCTTTATTTGCGCCAACAATTATCCTTCTCAATCTATCATAATTTATAGGCACATTTACTTCTTCGCCAAAATAGGCGTTTATATAAACACTTAATTCTTTATTCGAAATGTTCCTATTCAACTTTTCAATGCTATCGCCTAATGCTATTAATTTTTCTATAGCTTCTCTCTCCACAGCAAACCATAATTCTTTAGGAGAAGCATAAGTCTTTTTAAGAGATGCCGAAAGCTGCTCCAACTCCTCATTCCATTTATCATTATTTCTGCCTTTAAATAATTTATTGACTGCTTCAGACACAGAATCTTGAGAAATTTGATGTTTTTCCACTAACGTAATCTTTAACTCTTCTTTTGTCTTACCAATAACAATTGGATAAAATAAATCTCTGTCGGCATCAAAGAAATGTTTTCTGACTTTTCTATTTGGGAAAAGAAGAGCATCTATACCAATTCTATCTATTTTAGCGCTATTTAATTGCTGTGCAGTAAACTCTTTCTTGCTCTCCGCGCCTGAAATGACATGGGCTTTCTTTAATAAAAGCTCTCGCTCTTTTGCCCTATCAGGATGCAAACCAAACAGTCTTTCATCAACTCCAAACTTATCAATAATTTCGTGCACATCGCCTATAGTTAATAGATTGTCCCTTCCATTCAGTCTATCTGCCAAGGGGTCTATATGCTTCATTTTCTTCTCATAAATAGCTTCTTGCAATGCTTTATACTCTTTGCTTCTCTTAGGAAGATAATTTGAATTTAATAGGTAATGATAAGTGTTAGAAATATCTCCTGCCAGCAAGACCGAAATAGGCATCTTTTTAATTGCTCTTTTATATATAGGAGAAACATTACTTATGCTTTCGTAAACCTGCAAATACTCTCTATATTTTATGTTGGTTAAAGAATGTCCTACCATTATTTCAAATAAAGCGCGCTTTGCCATTCTGTTTGGAGATTTATGCAAGCGCCCGTCTTCCTCTCTTTTTAGCTCCAACAATAAGGAATCCATAGGAAAAGCTAAGGGAGAATCTAAATATTTTTTATTTTGCGCCTGTTTTAAAGTGTGTTTAAAAATCGGCGCATTAATACCTTTTTCTAATTTTACCTCATGGATTAATGTCGACCAAAGCATTTCAGGACTATATTCAGCAATTGTCAAAGATTGAGCAAAATCTTCATTAACACCTAAAGAAACGTTATGGTACATCCTGTTTACTTCTCGCGCATACCTTCTCCAGTTTTCCAAATCAAAAGAAGAAACAGGAGAAAATAATGCAAGTAACTTCAAAATTTCCTGATTTAACCCCTGCTCCGCATCAATACCTAATGCCGAACTCAAATTAAATAATTGCGCTACAGTCACGCTATTGGCCCTCATCCATCCCCTCTTATATTCATATGAAGATGGATTGTCATTACAACTTACAAACTCTACTTTTGCTTTACGTCTTTGATCCAGAATATTTTCCATTATAGAACGGACAGCGGCTGTTCTTCCGTCTTGTCCTATTAATAAATCAGTAATTAATTGCAACATCTTTTCACGATTATCTGTTATGTAGGCAAGTTTATACCCTTTAAAGTTATCTTTCGAAAAATGCCCTACTTGAGCATCACCCATATGTTTTCGTAACAATGCAGTACTGGTCCCTATATGTTGTAAAATATCCAGGCCTCCGGACATTCCCGAATTAATCTCACTCATATTCAATGTGCCTGCATCCATTAGCCCTTTCATAAATTCAAAGGCCTCAAGCATTGTTACCCGCCCGTCTTCGGAAAGAGGAGTAATTCCTGTCAAAGGATCTATTTCCTTTAGCCCTTTATTTATATCTTTGCGTTCTTCTTTGCTGGCGCGGGTTAAGGCTGCAACGCCTCTTACAATACCCGGAAAAACTATATCATCGCTTGAACCACTCTTATCAAGCCATTCTTTAATGTCTGCTTTCTTCTGGTCGTAATCGGCCGGTCTATTCTTCACCATAGCTTTATCCATACGCCTTAATAAGTCTTCGCTCTGCGTAGGAATCTTTGGCTGGTCTGCATTTGAACGGAGTTCCGGCATCACTTTTTCTGCAGAATTGCCTATTGCAGAAGAAACATTGTCCCCCAAATTGCTCTCTACAATTCGAGAAGGAACAACTTTCTTCCCAAGGTTTTTAGCAATAATTAAAATGTCATTGTGAATAAGGGAACTTGCCTGAATAAACTTATCTATATCAACTGCTCCGTCCGGTGTTCTAAATTGACTTGCCCGCGGTACGGGGCTACGCCAGGCATTCCAATCTTTTGGCACCAAAGATAAATGTCCATATTGCGTTGCTTCATTCGACATTTGCTGCTCAGCAAATGTCAATTCGGCTTCTATCAAAAGCTTCCCTTCATCACTTAAGCCTTTACCTCCTATTTGTAAGGCTAGCATATCCTGAAACAGTCTCACTGTCTGTTTCCAGGATGCTTCGGAAAGCAAGCGTATTCTTTCTGCTCGCGACAGAAGACTGTCTTTTAGCTCTGGCACATCTGAATATTCTCCTCTTTCGATCCGATTAATCATATGTACGGCAAATTTAACATCCCCTTCACTAAACCCTTCACTTCTATAAAACTGTAAGGGCTCGGATATCCTTGATTCATAATATTGATTAGCGATTGCTTTATCGGCACTTTGAGAAACTTTTATAGCTTCGGCATATCGACCTGCCTTTTCCCATAATGCACGCGCTAACTTTTGCGATTCTGCACTATCAGGATTATTCTGTATCTTGGTTAAAGTATCTTTTGTGCTTACTCCTTTTTCTACACCATCAAATAAATCGCTAGGGAATAAGTCTGCACCCTCGCCATTTTTAGCTAATTCTTTAAGTTTTGCTTCGCCCTTAGAAAACATTTCCTCCAAACTGTCTTTTTCCATTATAATAATGACTTTACCTTTTTGGCCTTGCTGCAACAATTCTTGATTCCTATTAGTCCTGTATACCCAATGGGTAATTTCTTCTCTCGGCACCAAATGTCCATTATTAATAATAACATCGGGGTTATCTGTAAAGTCAACACCTCGTCCGGCTTCTGGTCCTGATATAATAATGTCTCCTTTACTTCTCCTCATTTCCTTTGCTTGTTCACTATTAAAGATTTTTGTTTCTTTGCCTAACTTGTTAAATTCGTGGTTTGTATGATTTACAGAATTGGTCTCAGGGAAAAGTATTAAAGTCCCTCTTGCGTCACTTAAAGTTTGGATTTCATCTGCAAGTGTTTCTGCATCTATTTTACCGACAACCTTGAATTTAATATTATCGGGAAGCGGCGTCCCTTCAGCAGATACGGCTTCCTGTCCTATATATTGCAACCCTAATTTCGACTCTAAGACAGGTCCCGCACTCCGAGGTGAAGCCGTAATGCCGGCTACTCTTGCTCCGTGAAACTGCACCAAGGCAGAGCTACGGCGACTTGTCTGAGTAGTTATATTTATATCATCGACCTCTAGTAATTTTCCATATCTATTCAATAGATAATCCCCGTGCTCAGCATTATATTGCAATGTAGCCGCTATTGTTCTGGCAAGGTTTGATTGAATAAGGTTGGAATCTGCTTTTCCTTGCTCTACCGCCGCAACCAATCTCAATGCCCCGTCGGCATCCTGATGTAGAGTCAAGAAATCTTTGGAACCAAATGTATAAAATATCCCTTCAAACACACTTTGCACTAATCCCTTGGGATACTGATTAAACTTCTCAAAAACAGCCTTTGATAAAAGTAGCCTGCCGCTGGTAATATTTCCTGTTCCTGCCATCCCGTCCATATACCCCGTCAGGATTCCTTTAGATGCTAATTCTTCATAACTCTCCTGGCCTTCCTGAGATTCGAGAAGATTTACCATTTTAAATTCATTAGCTTTAATGCTCTCTTGCGCTAAATTAAAGGCTTGCTCTGTCAATTCTTTAGTGCGCAATTGTTCAGCAGTACCCTCCTTAAGTGGATTGCTTTTGGAAGAAACCGTAAATTGTCTGTTTTCCGTTCCAATTTGATCAATCTCATCAACCATTATACTGGTGCTATTGTCAGGATTTTTTAGCATATTAAGGGCATCCGATAATCCCGGGATCTCTCCAAGATATCCTTCTGCCATATGCTCTAAGTATCCTCTGGTTGTTGTTGATATAACCTTCAATATATCTCTATTTGCCAAGATTTCTGCCATTTGCTTAACTGCTTCCTTAGCACCTTTAATATCCCCTTTGCTTTCCAGCATATGTATCTTTTTATATAATACATCTAAATCCTCAATACTTATATTACGGCCAAATTGTTCACCGATTTTTTGCACAAAGTCTCTTTGAGAATATCTCATGCCAGGTGCAGAGTCCTCGTCAGTGTAAGCAGGAGACAATGTATCGTTTGCTGTCAATATTATTGCATTATATCCATAACGGAGCATCAAATACAGCTGTGATTCGGTAACAATAAACGTCTTTCCTCCGGCATTATTTACATTTGTATAAGGGCCTCTGTTGTTCTCGCCAATAGGTTTTGTCAAAATAAGTGCAGCTTCTATCTGCACTTTTTCCATATCCACACTATACTTCTTAGTTTTATCTCCCATCAAGTTATGGCAAGATTGGAAGAATCTTCTTGCCTCTTCCCTGGCCGCTAATTCCTTTTCTTTTCTGGCGAGCTCCGGATTTTTCTGCGCATCATTGCCATTTATTCCGCCGAGGATTTTGGTTAGCGGGTTATAATTAGGCAGGATGATGATTGGTTGGGTATTTGTTACTTGAAGCCCCTGCGTAACTCTATTTCGCAAACCTGCAGCAGCAACTGCTTTCTTTTCTTTTGCGACAAGCGCTGGATTATCCTTGGCCTGTTGAGGATTTATTCCTCCGAAGATTTTCATCTTTGGGGTATAATTTGAACCTTGAGGATTCAAGATTGTGTCATCTAAATGCTTATAAGCAAATTCTATAGCCTGAAGTATATCTTGACTACCTTTATCGCCTTTGCCTATGCCTTTATCGCCTACCACAGCAGGATTACCCTGCGTATTTGCCTTATGTAAGTCAATTTTAGCTTTTTTAATTTTCTTACCAAGCGGCGATGAGTCTGAAGGATTTATGTTTCCAACCAAAAGCACTTTTCCTTTAAGTCTTAACCCGAAATCACCCTTGCCGTTTGTGCGTCTTAAAATTTCCAGGGCCATAGTATATGAAGCCTTTGCTTCCTTAATCTTCTCGGCTCCTAATTGTATATCTCCCAACAGCTCATAATTCTCTGCCGTAGGGCTAATCCTGGCTGCTTTAGTCAACCATTTTTCCGCTCCTGCATAATCAGCGCTTGCTTTTACCTTCAAATAATTAGAAATCGCGCCGTCTCTTAATTCTTTATTTCCTGCCTTATATGCCAACTGAGCCGCCTTGGCAAACGAATCCTTTACGGCATCCGCAGGCCGATGTAAATTCATCTGAGCTATAGCTAAGTTATAGTGATTCTCGCCTGCCTCAGGATTTTTCTTTATTGCTTTCTGATATAATCTTTCTGCCTGTTTAAATTTCCCATCCTTCAGCGCATTTTGGGCCCTCAGGTTCAATCTGGCATATTCGGCGTTATCCTGCAGTTTCGCGCTGCCCGGCTGGGTGCTCTTGGCGGCTAATTTTGCCGCCGTGTTAAATGAACCGATGGCTTGATCTGTATAGCCTGCGCCCTGCTGGGCCGCACCTAAATAATTATGGATTTGGGCATTAAGAGGGCTCCATTTTGCGGCCTCGGAAAAATACTTCTCCGCTTTCGAATAGTCCTTTTGATTTAATGCCTTAAGGCCTTTCTTCATAGGTTTTAAGGCGGGTTTATTGTAGGCGGCAAATACAGGGTCATTGGGTCCATGCGGGAATAATAAAGCAAGCCAGTAGCCTCCGGCAGAAGCCCATACATCCCTTACTTGGGCTTCCTCATAATAAGGAAGGTCTTTACCATGCGCCCATTTATAATACCACTTATGCAAGGGAACTACGTTCTGCAATAGCTCATTTATTGCAATTTCTCCTAACGTGGTATTAAAAGCGAACATTGCGAACTTATCCATACTGCTGAGGAAGCCAGAAAATGTTCCGGGCAGGGTAATAAACCTATTTACGGCCAATGCATCCTTAGCAAGAGTGGCTAAGTCTTTTGCTATAAACTCCTTAACGTTCATTGGGCTGCCGAGCAATTCTAAGTGCTTGTAAGTGCGCTCAAACAGACCCATATGATAGCCTAACCACTCAAAATATCCGCCGGAGTTTATGCCCGGATTCCATAATGCAGTAATGAGGTGTCCGCCATATATACCATGTTTACCGCTGCTCCAGAAACTACGCCATAATGCCGGCGCCAAGCTCTGCGGGGCGCCCGTATATGGATTAACACCCCAGATAGGCCTGTTCCTTACGTAATTAAACGGCGCTCCTATTAAAGTGAACGAAGGCCCTACCATGGCGGCAAAGACAGCCGGGCCTTCATAAGCTGTGTTTTTGAAGAATGAGGTAGAAAAGACGACCGAGTTAGCCAAGATCTTAGGAATGCTTAACATGGTATATTTGCCTAACCATGTATTGCTGAAGCTCTGGGCAAGCGAACCGCACAGGCCATCGCCAAATAAGACATTGGCGAAATGCTTATCTCCAATCATAGTTGCTACTTTATTGGTGCCTGCTGCTTTGGTGGTATGAGAATACAGGAATTCGGCCAATTGATTTGCCGCCTGTTGATTTTCCGCCAACGCTTCTACGCCGCCGAGGCCGAGCACGTATCTGTTAAGGTAAGCTGCGCCTGCAAGCTGCGATATGCCAAGCGTAAGTCCTGCTGCCCCAATACCATCCACAACGGACTGGGCCGCTTCTTTTCCGCGCAGCAGTCTGCCCCGGAAAGACAGGCTCAGGACATTGTCTGCCGTAAAGAAGATTGCTCCGCCGGCGCCTAAGACGCCTAAGGTTTGAAAAGCCAGGGCTGTTGGAGTTAAAGCCTGCTGGGCAAATACGGTGGCGGCTGTTTCCTTTGCTGCTGCCTTCCCGATAGAAAGTAATTTAGCAGCCATAACATGCTGAGCTGCCATACCGGGGAGTAAAACAAGCGCGGTTACGCCAAGCTTAACTCCCATATCTATATAATCTCCCCGGTCAATAACTTTTAAATCGGAAGGAGAAAACGCCGCTCTAACTACGCCTTCGGGCAAGGTATTGTATAATACTTTATAAGCCGTGGCCCCGTCAATCTTGCCGGCCTTAACCGCTTTTTCCAAGGAAGCTATCAAATAGGCTGAAGAGTTTATCTGTGTGAGCATAGACTCGGATTCAATCTTAAACCCTGTTTCCTCACCTTCGTCACCCTGTAAAAACCATTTGTATCTGGCAAGGTTATCGGATTTGAAGACGGTCTTATTCTTGACCTGCATATATTTGTATAAAGCTCTGTGCGCATCGTTTTTGAAAATACCTGCCACATTTAAGAATGTGTAGCCGTCCATCTCGGATTTTAATTTATCCGGTCTGTTAATCCCTGCGAATATTAACTCCGGTCCGCCGAACCAGGAGCCATGCTGTTCTACTTCAAATTTAAAGATATTATCCGGGGAATAAAGGATAGTTCCGTCCGGCAAATTGGCAAGATTGCCGTAATATTCGATATCGCCTTTTTCGTCCATCAAATATACGTTGCTTTCCTCGGTAACCAGCATTTTCGAGCCAGACTTTAAGGCATAATCTTGTTTTATCTTCTTATCCTCGATTTTATAAAGATTAATACCGCCGTTTGCAACTCTGTAAGTCTTTTCTCCTTTTTTAAGGAGGAAATTGTTTTCCATATCGAGGCTAAACTCAACGCCGTCTATGGTTTTGCTTTCACCCATTACCAATTCAAAGTCGGGATCGCCTTTCTTTATTATTCTCCCCAACAGTCTTGCCGTCGTCTTATCCCGAGGACGTATTGCATAATCATAATAGTAGGCCGGGCCTAGCTCAGAGAGTTTATGTCCGGCAAAATAATATTTACCCCCTAAATACTCCACTTCTTCTACCCCATCGGCTGTAGGCGCCAATATCTTCTCATCGGAGAAAAGGGTATCGGGGAAAAGCCGGTAGCCGTCTCCCAAATCTATGCCCTCTTCAGGCACATAGATAAAATCACCCTTCGTTACGTCAATAATATGATGCCTGTCTGGCGAAAGATTCCATTCATCAACAATACGTAAAAGGCTGGGGGTAAGTATCCCTGGCTTTATCTCACCGAATATTTCTCTGACCATTATCTTGGAATCCTGGCCAATTACAACTATAAACTGCTTATCGAAAATAGCATCTTCTCTGAAGACTAAAATATTATTTATGCCATTTGCCAACGGGCCGACATATTTTGCATCCAGGATATCTTTTCTGGAAGGAGCATATCCTAAAAAGCGAGGTATATATAAGAATGCAGAAATTAATTTATTTTCCTTATAACCTAATTGCCGTTTTAACTCTTCTGAAAATGTTTTTTCATCCATTAAATCTTCAAATCTTGTGCCTATTTTAGGAGCGAGTTCTGCAACAAGTTCATCGCAAAGATATTGATATAAGACGGAGGCATCGGAAGCTTTATTCATTAACACGCCATCTGTAATCTTCCCATCTTCATCAAACACAACCTTGCCAACAAGAGTATTATCGCCGACTTCAAGGGTTTTTCCGCCGGGGATATTTATTGCCAGGGATTTAAAGTATGGGCTAAGAGCATGCTGCCTGGGAGTGCCTGTAGCAATAGGTGAGGTAAAGGCAAAGCCGGTCTGGGTTCGGTAATCCTTTAAGCCGGTAAAATTGTAAACTCCGTTCTCGCTGAAGCCTGCGGCTATTTCACCAAGTGTTAGCTCAGGATAAATATTCTTACTCTCGCCTTTTACATTGACAACAGGGTGATATATTCCGCCTTCGCCGAAATTAAGCAGGGCCTGGGAAAAGAAACCACCATCTTTAGGGAAGATTGCGGCATTTATCAAAGCTCCGCGGATTCTTTCTTCGTCTGCTTCACTAAGCGTCTTATTTTCTGTAACAACAATCCCGCTGAAACCTGTTTGCTCGCCTTGGGCATATAGGTCAAAGTGCGTCTTATTGGCATTTAGATAAACATCGCCTGCGCCATTATAATAGATCTCATCCCCTTTTACAGAAACCGGCATACCCTTAACAATGGGCACATCATGCTCTTGCATGCGGTAAGCCCCTGTTACAGGAAGGCCGTCCAGCTGCTGAACATATTTAAGCCCGACTATGCTCTCAAAATTATTTTCTTTAGAATAAGTATAATGGAACCCTCTCGCATTGCCTTCATTTCCTGTCCATTGTCCATTCCCAAAATAGAACTTTCCTGAGGAAGCGTAAAACCCGGGATAAACTTGAGGATACCAGTCTTCCATATTCTCAACCCTATTGCCGTTGGCGTCGACAGGGTAAATATAAGTATATATTACAGCAGCGCCGCTGTGCTGATTGTAATTAGGCGCAATTTTAGAGAAGCTATAGCGGTGCCTGCCCTGGTCATTAAGCGGGCCTTTCATTATAAAATTCAAACTTGTAGGAACCACACCGGCAGCGCTTATCAGATAGCTAAGCGGGCGGTTGATAAAGGCAGCGCGGGATACTTTTCCGTGAGCGCGCGCAGGATTGCTTGATAAGTTCAAGAAGGTTACCTGCTCGGCTGCAAACTCAAGGGCCTCATCTGTGTATGGCCTCTTACCTGTCTGCTCTGGAATAGAAACAGAAGGAGGTTGAATAAGCGCATACAAACGCGCAAAAGTTTCCATCTGCAGAGCTTTAAAGCCCGTTTCTGTGCGCGGGCCGTGAGTGGGGTTTGCATCATATTCTTCAAAGGTGAGGCCGATTAAGTCCAGATCTCTTTTTTCTATAGAAGCAGAAGCGCATAAACGCGCAAATATTTCTTCCTGCAGGTCGTTAAAGCCCATTTCTGTGCGCGGGCCGTGAGTGGGGTTTGCATCATATTCTTCAAAGGTGAGGCCGATTAATCTCAGGTCTCTCTCTTCTACTGATAATGCCGGCTTTGAATTTTTATCAAACTGGGGCAGGAAGACGTCAAATTTCATAGAAGGTAGATTCTTAAGATTAGCATCAACCAAATTGAAACTGCCCTCATCCCATACCGAATCCGCCTTAAAGGTGGCAATCATGCCCTCTAATCCTTTAATGTTTGACTTGTGATAATAAACCTTTTCGGGGCTGTAATATACCGGGCCTTCGTTAGATAAGACCATTGCCCCGGAGACGCCAAGAGAGACATCCTTCTTTGGATAATAGACGTTGTAGTCCTTGCCGTCCTGTTTTTCTTTGTCCACTGTCCATTTGCCGCCATGCCAGGCCCTGAGGTAGAATTCTTTTTGAGATTCTCCTTCGCGAGGCTGGCTCTGGGCAAGCTCTATTAAAGGAAGGTATGGGGCAATTTCTCCCTTCTTTGAGAATAAGGTGGTGGGGACAATATTGCCTTCTTCTTTGGCATAAGTTACTTTTATCTTGTTTGCCTTCTCTAAGGCCACAGGCCCTAAGAAAGGATGGGCAAAGGTCGTACCCTTGGCGGCCTTATAGGTTATCGAGCTTCCTTCGTCTAAATAACCGGAGGCAACATAAAACCATTCCGGCCCAAAAGCTACTTTTCCTTTAAGGAGCGTGTAAAGATTGGTCCAGGGTGAGGTCTCTTCACCAAAGAACAACTTCTGAACAGCAAGTTCATAATCCCCTTCCGGACGGTTTTCTTTACCCTGCTTGCCTTCTTTGCTCTTTGTAGGGGCCGGCAGACTGCCTGAGGCCGTCTCGAATTTAGACATGTTAAAGGCGGGCAATTTCGACTCCGCCGAAGGATTAATCAGGCCTTCCGTAAGGGTGACAACATAATCTTCTGTAATGTGCTTATTGCCGTCTTTTTCCAGAGAAGCAACTACTTTTCCTTCGTTGCCTTCTCTGGTAGCATGCATCACTATCTGCTTGAAGTCAAAGAGAGGGCCGTCTATTTTCCCGACCATCTCAGAAACCGCATCCCATTCTTTTTCTTCTGAGCCTTCTGCTCTTAAGAAATCCGTAATATCAGGCGTTATTGCTTCTAATACCTCATTGTCTTCGGGCCCAACTACATAATATTCGGTTATCTTTTCTCTAATTGCCTCTGTCTGCTCTTCCACAGACATATCTTCAAGCGCTTCGCCTAATTGTTTTTTAACTCCGGAAAGCTGCATATAGAGGATTTCTTTTGAATATCTCTCTGCCTCTTTGCAGGTAAAGATAAAGGCCATTGTCTCCTTATCTATAATCACGCCGTTTTCATCTGTATGCACCACAGGCGAGCCGTAAGAGCTGAAGGAAGTGGATTTATCCGGTAAGCCCATAAAACCGAAGGAGTATTTTCCGCGGAATGTGCTTACGAAGAACCTGTTTAATTTAGCTGGGCTTGCGTCCTTTGCCTCGAGTAAAATCTCGATTCCCTTCTTATTGCTTGCGCTCATCGGGGAGTTAAGGGCTAAATAATAAAGGGCGCTTACGGCGCTTTCTCTGTTTTCTTTTGTCTTTAATCTTTCCGCCACAATGCCTAAGGCTTTCTCGCCAAAGAAGTTATTGGTCAGGCCCCAATAGTAAGGCACACCTTTTAAGCCCTGGGCATAAGTAGTGCCGGCAGTAATAAAGACCTGCTCACCGTTTTCGTTCAGCACCCAGGCCGGCCCGAACTTCTTGCCGTAATAATTGCCCGTTACCGGATGAATCAAATTGAAGTTGCCGCTCTTTCTGTAAGCGCCCTCAAAGACAAATATCGGCGAGCCGGGTTTGAAGAAATTAGCAAATTGAGGAGCAATGTGGCCGGGCTGGTCTTTTTCCGGATTGGGCGAATCCCATATAACTGCGCCGTTAAACAATAAGTTGGCGGGGCCGAGCTTCTCATCAAGGACGGCAAATAAAGCGGTAATTGCCACGCAGCTATTATCCGGAGAAGGCCTAAGATACGGAGTCTGCGCCAAAAGCGTAAGGGTCAGAAGCTTTTCTCTCAGTTCGGCGCCGAATTTATTATTAAGCAGCCACTTAGCAAAGTCGGGATTTTTCGCTTCAATGACTTTTGCAAAAAGCTGCAGATGAGCGCGCTGCTGGATAAAGTCATTTAGAACTGTGGGCAGTTCTGCTACAGCTTTTCTTAAATATTGGGCGATTTCCTGACGAACGGAAAGAGGCAAATCCTTGGAGCACTCTTCCAATGCCTTATCGGCAACATTTGCTACCTTTGCCTTAATATAGTTAATCAGGGCAAGGCTTGCATCTTTCTGGCCAGCTGCCTTTTCCACTTCGGAAAAATCTATTACAATCCTCTCTGCTTCGCCAACAGGCACCGACCTTGCAGAATAGACCTTTGAAAAAGGATATTCCAATAAGAAGACTTCTTCTGAGTCGGGGTCTTTAATGCTTAGCCATAAAGGAGATGTCGAATAGGTGTCTTGTGAGATAAGCTCATGCCATTTATCCGGGGCAAAGTTATGCTCTTTGGCTACGCCGTCAACAACAGTATCCTCACGCTCCTGGGCTTTAATATAGGTCTTGCTTTCCTTGTCATCTATCAAGCCACCTTTTACCACTAAATTACGTGTGGCCTGGGTAACCGGCCCATATATTAAGGAAGTCCTGATTTGATAAAGCTCAAGGTCATCTGTTTCGCCCTTTTGAATATTGCTTATCTCTATAGCATTTGTATCATAGGGATGATTGACAACAAAGCTTACTTCCTCATCATAAGGATTGCCTACGAACCCTGTTTCCTCTTCTTCTCTGAGATAATGGAAAAGCTTATCTTTCGCCCCAATAATTATCTTTTCCGTTACCCCTCGGGCGTCAAATAAAGGATTGAGGTAATCTTCGCCATTGGCACCCATAAAGGGTTTGAAATCTGCGGAAAGCTTACCGCTGGTTGCGCGGCCGATAAGCACATTGTCTATTTCCGCAAATGCTTTGGTTACTTCTACCTCTACTCTTTCTACGATAGGCTTGCCCTGGCCGCCGGAGCCTTTCTCAGGCAGCACCCTGAAGGCCTCATCTATTCCCTGAATCCTTAAGTCGCCTTCGACTATGGTAGTATAGGCGCCTTCATTTTCCAGGGTCTTATTGTTATAGCTCTCTGTGTATGTTCCTTTGCCTAATTCTCCTTTGGCATCGTGCCCTTTGAGATAATGGTAGAATCCTCCGCCGGGGGTGAGTTTGGCATATACCTCTATCTCTTCGGAAGAATAAGTGCGTTTAATTCCATTTTCTGAATAACTAATCTCTTCTTCCAGCTGCTGTATTCCTTCTTCCTCGCCCACAACCAAACTCATCTCCTTAATAGGGGTAATTGCGCTAAATTCCCCGCTTAGCGTTCTCTCAAAAAGGCTCATTTTCTCGGTGAGAGAAGTGTGCTCGCTTCCGTCGGGGCCGAAGTGGATTAGAGGATTGGTTATATTTATTGTTTCGTTTTCCGCTTTTATAGAATATTCATCGTCGTCGGAGACATTTTCCTTTTTATTTGTAACCTTATATTCGTCCGCAGGCAGCCAGAGGAGCTTTTCTTTCTTGCCCTCTATTTCTCTGTTTGCCCAGAGAATCTTTTCATCCGTTTTATTGGCAATGGCCACGTTATTCAAGAATGGGCGGGCGAAGAATTCTCCGAATTGATTAAAGCCGAGCTGCATATAGAGCTTATCTACCGCCATTATCGAAGCGTGTTCATCATCGGGATTAAATTTCAGGGCAGAGGCCACCTCTATTGTAGGCATATTTTCAAGATAAGGGGTCTCTTGCGAAGAGGCAGCTAAAGGAGAGGCGCCTTTTTCTTCAAGCCGGGGCGAAATCAGATATCCTTCTTTATTTTCAACAAACTCTGCCCTGTAGACGGCTTCCTTCTGGCTATTTACTAACTGGGCAGTTATGTTTCCCACACCTTGCGGCCCGACTTTTTCACCCTTGGCATTATAGGCATCGGAAAGAACCGGCTTCTGCAGGGATTTCGACAAGTCTGCGCTTAAAGGCACCATGTCCTGAAGATAAGAGGCCTTCTCGCCCAATTCCTTCACGGAAACAAAGCCATGGGGCAAAGTCTTCTTTATAATTTCATCGGAATCCATCTTTTGGAACGTAGCGGAGAACTCTCCATTTACATCCCAGACCAAGGCACCTTCACCCTGGAATTTGCGGCGGTTGGAAACCGTTATGCTATCCCCCTTCTTTTTCGGGGCAAAATACAGGCCTTCTTTTGTATAAGTTCTCTGCAACAGCCCGATGCCTGGGTCCTTAAGCTGGTATTTGGCTTCGTAAACTAAAGGATTTTCGGCTAAAAAGTCGGGTTCAAAACCTGTCTTTATGGTTAAGGTATCGACCTTCAGGGCATCCATTACCTTGACACCGGCGATAATATCGTTGCTCAAGTTGGAAGGATTGGCAAAAGTTACGTTGCCCTGTTCAAAAGGATTGCCTCCGGAAAGAGGAAAGTAAAGCGTTGATTCGAAAGGTAATTTCAGGCCGCTATCGGGTGTAACATTTAAAGTAACGTCACTCTTTCCGGCTCTTGCGTTTTCTATTACTTCGGCAATTTTTCTCTGAGGAGAAAGAGAAGCAAAACCGCCTGGGGCTTGAGGGGTCGGAGCAGAGAAAGTAGTGCTTTCGGGGGTAGAAATACCGACTAAGCCTCTCTCGTCAGTCAGGCCCGCTACCCCTATGCGTTTGACGCCGTGGCCTAAGTCTTCACCTAAGAATAGGCCGGCGTCTTTTTCTGCCGTAAGCTTCTGTTTCCATGAATCGGGCAACAATCCGGGAGAAGCCAAATCAAAGCCGTTAAAGCGAATATCTTTTGTAATTACGCCTATTACCTCAGGCGCTTTTTCTGAAAGATTAAACCCTCCGATAATATTGTTATTGTTCAGCACTACGGCATTGCCTTTGTCAAATATATAATTTTTTCCGGATAAGCCGCGCTCTAAGGCAAATACGCCGGATTCGGCGTTAAACTCAAGCGTATTTTTCCTGGTGCTGTTTAATCCTTTAAGCTCGAATACTAATTGTCGGGAAAACTCACCGATATTATTGCCTTCGGCATTGAAGATATTGGTTTTATTCTCTCTGGCATATGAGGCAACTGTATAAGGAAGCTGTTTATTGCTAATGCCGCCCCCGCCTGAGCCGGTTGCAATTAAATTAGGAGAGAATTTTTCAAAAGTGCGGAATTGGGCATCATTAATTTTTGCGTATGCTTTGATATTGCCCCGCCCATCAAACTCAACATACATTCTGCCCGGGCGATTTTCCTGTTCAAAGATTGTCTTTTTGCCTTTGGTCTGTCTTTGTGAATAGGACGCCAGTGCATCTATGGCTTGATTACTGGAAGCATAAGGACTCACTAAACTACCGAATTCAAATTTACCCTGCGGATTGTAATAGCTGCCTGCTGCTATGCCAGAGGAAATCTCGGTCTTTATGTGCTCTCTGCCGATACCTAAGAAACCACCTCTTGCTTCCTTATAGCGCGCCCCCAGATTAATCTCTTGTTTCCAGCTGCCCCCGTCAGAGAAAGACACGGTTGCCCGATTGGCATGCCAATCGATTTTTTCATTGGGCGCAACACAGACATTGGAAGTCTTCCCAAATACGTCCATTACGGCCGAATGATTATTTAAAAGACCCTGCCCTTGCCACAAGAAAGATTTCGTATTGTCTCTTGTAAGAGATGCCCGCCATTCATTATTGTTATTATAAAAATTCATTTGGGTGAAAGGATTGTTGAGATGGCTATCCGCAAAATTATAGGCAGAGGCTACAGGGTAATAATTATAAAGAGATTGAGTTAGATAAGATGAATTAAAACCGCCATACTCATTACCATCATATACATTACAGATTTTTTCAAATGTATTAAACTTTCCTATTTCTTCTTGACTGATATTATAAACTTTACCTATACCGGCAGAAGGAAAATAATTTATCTTACCTAAGCCGGATGTCCATTTTTCAATTGATTCTAGTTTCACTGGACCATTTGTACCGGGATATGGTACCTGACAATTAAAAATATATCCATTTTGAGTGATTACCTGGTGCGGAATCGAAAGAGGCAACAACGGCCCACTTGAAGGATCCGGAGATATCCCTGGATAATATCCGCTTGGGTTCATCAGGTCTTTACTCATGCCGAGAAATCCCAAGGAAGGACTAATCACGGGGAAATTATCAGGCATTGAGACTTGATTGTATTGGGGATTGTTTCTTATTTGTTGAACCGCAAATCCGTAATCGGTACCACCCCAACCACTTGTTGAAGTTGGAGCATTATCGCGATAATTACAATCAAAGGCATAAGCATCTTTGATAGTAAAGAGGGAAGCTATACGCTCCATTACCCTGCGCGCAGGCCGCTCAAACATCAGCTTTAAGTCTTCTATGCCCTCAGGCCCGGCAGCCCAGACGATATCCTGATGCAAAAAGGCCGCTATCACGATACAGGCCACAATCTTGAGCCATTTCTTGTGATACGGGTCAAACCATAAGCTTAAGCCCGTATCGCGCAGACTCCGGCCTTCGGCCTTTTCGCCTTTTTTGCGCCTTCTATTCAATTGTGCGTCAGGTTTGTCTTTTTCCATTTTAATCACTTAGTCCCGGCATTATATACGAGTTTGGTAAAGCAGTTGGTGCTATTGCCGGTAATGGAGAAGGCTCAATCCCAAAGTTTTTGCCTTCTCTGTTGAATCCGTCTACCTCAATAACTTCCGATAAGTCGCGTTTTGTTTTTCTAAACATAAGGGCCATCGCTAATTCACTATCATATAAGCTTATGTAATTCTTCAGGTCTTCTTGAAAATATTCATGCAGATTAATTTCTTCGGCTTCCTTTGCTGACAAGAGAGCAAAACTACCTTTTTCTGTGCCAGGAAAATCGTTAAGATCGTTTCTTCCCTGTCTTAGATTTCTTAAGGCATATTGGTAAACAACCGCTTTCTCATCATAGCGCAGCCCTGCAAATTCATCCTTATTAGCAATAGAAATTTTAACATCCCCCTGCACATCTTCCCGCAATAGGCCTTTAGTTCTTAATCTATATTCTGCTGCTATAAAGTCTGCGTTTCTTTCCACATCATCTCTTCTTTGGAACAGCGTCAGGGCATCCTGTAAACCATGTGCCACAAGCTCATGGATAACATTCTCGCGATTGTCTAAATTCTCCAAATCTGTCATTCCTATTACAAATTCAACGCGATCCGATTGCGGAAAATACCTTGCCTTTACTATGCTATTTTGTACATCATCCTTCATAATGAGTATTTGTCCTGATTTAAGAGCCGGCAAGATATGTTCTGCAGTCAGATCCCTCACTCCTTCGCTAAGAAATTTTTTCTCAACAGCATTTTTTACAATGGCGTATGTTTCCATAGATAATAACATTTCTTCGGGTGTTGTGCCTGCTGCATTTATAGCGACTTCATTTAATTCTGCAATAGGAATATTGTGCTTCAGGGCAAATTCCTGCAAGCCATCTTTATTAAGCAATAACGTGGAATTACCTATGCTCTTGGTTTCAATAGACTTTTCTTTTGCGGGAGAAGCAACTACTGAAGATGTAGTTGGAGAAATACTTCCCAACCGAAAGAGTACACTTTCTCTAGCTGGCTCTCTTGGTATTTCCAAAGAAGTTGGTATTTCTGAAGTGCCCATTGTGGGAAGTGAACGAGTCTCTATCTCAACTGGTGTCTGCTGTATAGGCTTACTCTCTTCGGAATTTATATTCTCAAAATACTTTTTATTATGTTTAGGAGGCATATAGCGATTTATCTCATTGCTCTTTTGCACAGCGGGCAACTCTGTAATATCTGGCTCTGGACAAGTAACTATTTGACCGGGATTCTCGATATCTCCCTTTGGAAAAACGGTTCCCGCTCCCATGTTATAAGCATCATCTTTAGGAGAAGTTGGATAATCTTCCATACCTATATATAGCGAAGGGTCATCATTCCCATCGAATACTATGCCCTTTCTTGACGGAGGTGATGTGATGTCCTCCTCCTTAAGCTCTTCATGCCAGCCTACCCCGTTTGCCGGATACTTAGGAGGATCATTCGGACGAAACCACCCTCCTTCTATAGGATAACCCTCGCGAGAAGGCGCAACAACAGGAGCCGGAGGTTTTGGCGGCAACACTTCTTCTTTCTTCGCAGATGGTTTAACTTCTTCAACTGGCGGGGATGGCGGCACAATCTTTTTAGGTTGTGGCGGCACAATCTTTTCCTTTTCAATAAGCGGTGTCTGTTTATATCTATCAGGACCGATAAAGGCAAGCTTAAAAGGTTTATTGACATCAAACTTCTTTAATGCCTTAAGCATTATCTGGTCTTCATCTTTGTATTCAACTTTTGTAAATGCATTCTCTAGCATTAACTTTTCACTATTTGGAGCAATTTCCCCAATAGACCAATATTGAAAATTAACACCTTCTTTGCCAAAAGCTACAGGATAGGATGATTCCTTAATCCAACGATTTATTTCA
Organism: Candidatus Omnitrophota bacterium; assembly: GCA_020341815.1. Taxonomy (GTDB): domain Bacteria; phylum Omnitrophota; class Gorgyraeia; order JAFGHF01; family JAFGHF01. The sequence continues at coordinate 1,154,735 of CP070837.1, read as the reverse complement.
GTAAGCATTGCTTGCTGTTTAAGATTCCCGTGCTCTAACTTAAAAGCATACTGAGGACTAATATGCTCAAGCTCATAAGGCGCTATAAGTTTGCTATTCTTAATCCCTGTATATACCAAACCTTCCGCATTTCTGATAGTGTGACTATAAGCTAACCCACCTGAAGGACTGCTAAGACTCCTTGAAACAGCGGGAAAAGGACTGGCAAACAAGCCTTCTGTCATCTGCCGCTGCCACCTGCCGCCGGCATCGGCAACTTCTTCTGCCTGGGCAGCAAAATTATTCAAACCGGCAAAATCCCACATCTGGCTATTTCTCTGGGCAGCGCCATATATACTATAACCACCTGCTGTTTCATCCCTTCTTCCGCCAGTCTTTGCCCCAAAGGCCTGACTGCCAAAAGAAAGCATATCACCGGAAAAATCGCACTGTTTGGCCAGATAGATTTGACCAAACTCATCAAAGCCTTCTCCCCAGCCTTTCTGATTAAACAGGGCAACTATTCCGGAATGAGTGAGGCTGGCTACATTCATTGCGGTTAAATCGTGCACCAGCAAATCAATCCGGGCGTCATTTCTCTCTTTTGCGCCCGGGGCATCATAAAACGCTTCTACCTTGCCCTTACGCAAGTTATCCGCAGCTAAGGTAAGCAGGCCGGAAGTAACCGGTTCCAGGAATGCATTTAACATTCTATATTTAGTAATAGGTGTGGGCTCGCGTAAAGTACTCACATGCCAGCCTTCTACCCTCTCTGCCTGCGCCTTTGTTTTTTCTGCCCGATTCTCAAAGGCCTTTATTTTATTTTCAAATGTATTGTCTATCTCCATAGCTAAAAGAGGATCGCCCACCAGGAGCTCTCCAAAATGTTCCTTAACCTCACTATGACCTTTTCTTAAATTATCCGCTTGCGCCTCCAGGGCTCTGGCGCCTTCTTTAAGACGTTCTGCCTGTTGGGGATCGGGCCGATGCGGATACATAGGCACTGTGTTAGCTAAAAGCATTGAAGTGCTTGAGGCAAGATTGGAAGCATCCTCCGGATCCATTTCATTGTGTAAGGCTGCCCATTCGATACCGATGGAAAGCGTCCTCTGTCCGATACCCTTCCAGAACGGCTCATTGGCGGTTGTTTTAATGCCCTGCCACATACCACTGCCAAAATTGCCGGCTCCATCTTTTATGCCCGTAAGCCAGTTGCCTTTATCCGCTACAGCTACAGGCTGCGCAGTTGCAACCCAATTCTCAAACCCTTTCTTTGAAAGCGGACCGGCCCCTTGACCGCTAAGAGAGCCCTTGTTAACTTTGCCGCCGCCGGCTATATATTCATCGTAAGTAGGCATATGGTCTTTCCCTAAGCTGCCAAATCCGCCTACCAGGCCGCCCCAGCCAAGACTTCCTAAAGCCTGGCCGCCAAGAGAAGCCACCTGCATCTTAGTTGTATCGGGCATTTTATTGTTATGAGACTCCAGGGCATCGTATAATTCCATAGTAGCAAGGGTCTGCAAGCCTCCCAACCCTAAACCGGTAACTGCTCCTGCGCCTACATTTTTCCAGGTAGAGTCTGAGGTAGCCCAGTCAGCTAAGCCGGGCCAGCTGTCTTTATACATCCCATACATCATATTCTGCCCGCCGGTAGTGAGTGAACCCATAGTCCAGCCGGTCATAGAGCCGCCAATCATCCCCAATGCCTGGGCATTCCTGGGGTTCCAATTCCATTTAGACACAGCTGCTTTTACCAATATCGAGCTGGCCTCCTGGGTGGCAAAGCTTATGGACATTTTCTCAATAACCTGAGGAAGGGGATTAATCGCATTGCTCATAGCAATTAAATTACTCGCCGTGGTTAGTGAACATACATCGGGAACTATCTTAGCTGCCTGGGAAAGATTGAATGCCGCTTCATTATAATAACCTAATTGGCCCAGGCTATCGGCGCTATTTATCATCGTCCCCATTGTTTCACTTATCCTGGTTAATTCTCCTATTGACATCGCTGTTTCTGTGCCGCCGGAGACTATGCTGCTAGCTTGCGAGATATTAAAGTTGGCTTCGTTAAGATAGCCTGCCGCTTTAAGCAGCTTAGCATTTTCCACCATATCATTAACGGTCTTTAGTTCATCGCTCACTCGCCCAACTTCATTTATTCCGGTATTAAAATTAGAAACCTGATTATAAGTGCCAAGCCCCCCGGTAAGGCCGCCACATACAGCACCGATGCCTGTAGCAGTATCATTATTGGCAACCAAACCCGGGGTTGCGCCTACACCTGCGCCCAATCCCACGCCAATAGCAGTTGTCCATCCTGTGCCCAGGCCAAAGGCGCCTCCGATTCCCCCGGCAGCCGAGGGCACAAAAGGCATTGCAACCGTAGTTGCAAATCCGATAGCATCCTGCCGCCAGTCATACTCCGGCGCGACGCTCTGCTTATTATACCTATTTTTTTCGATAGGGTCGAATTCGCCGAAAGCGCTGCCCTGCAATAGAAAAAGTCCTATCGTCAGGATGCTTGCAAGCTTAAACCAGATTGTCTTAGCGCAAGACGCTTTCATTTTTCTTCCTTATTTAAAAAATTGAAAACTGGTCTGGAAAAACTGTAAAATTACCGGGCCTCCGACCAAAATCAATACTACCGGCAGAATGCAAAACAGAAGAGGAAATAGCATCTTAATCGGAGCCTTGAGAGCCTGCTGCTCTCCCCTTTGAAACTGACGCATACGAATCTCATCGCTTAAAGTCCGCAGGGCCTCACCCATAGGCGTACCCATTCTCTCTGCCTGAATAAGCGTACGGGTAAAGGAGTGCACCTCGGCAAGGTCTAATCTTTTCGCCATACTCCTTAAGGCATCGCGCCGCACGCGCCCCATCTGCACCTCCTGCCAGAGAAAGGAAAGCTCATCCACCATCGGCCCGGGACGCGAATGCTCCACCACACGGCGCACGGCAATCATAAAGTCAAGCCCGGCATCTACAGCCAGGGTCAATAAATCGATGATGCTCGGCAGGGCGCGCAAGACATCCTTTCGGCGCTTCTGGGTTCTGACCTTTAACCAAAAATCGGGGTAAATAAAACCAAATCCGCAGGCAGCCACTACAAGTATCGGAATGCTAAGCAGATTATCCCAGCCGATTACAATAGCTAAAATGAGCGGCATAAACAAAACCATAACTTCTTTAAATACAAAATATTCATTCACGCTCAAAGGAGAGCCGGCTCCCAAGAGGCGTTGCCTGATATGCTCACGAAATCTTTTATTGCCTATATGTTCATTAATAGGGGCCAAAGGTTTAAGCAAGGGCTCCATCCAGAAAGGCTTCTCTAATTCCTTTTTCTGCGCAGAAGCAAAACGTTCTTTGATAAGCTTTTGTCTTTCTCTATGGGAGAAATACTGGCTCACCAAAATGAATATGGAGCTGAAGGCAAGCAGAAGAATTATATAGGGTAAAAAGTTTATCATCCTGTTACACCTCCACCTGGCTGAGCTTCCAGAGTAAGAATGCGCCTACCATTTGCAAAACGCCTGCTATCACTAAAAGCATGCGGCCGGTAGGGACAACCAGCATAATCTTAAAGAATCCCGGATTCAAATAATAAACTACAATTCCAAAAATAATCGGCATAAAACTCATAATTAGTCCCTGCAGCTTTGCCTGCATGGTCAGGGTCTTCAGTTTGCCCAGGAGCTTGTCTCTTTCCCTGATGGTAAGCATTAATTTCTTAAGGGGTTCGGTTAAATTTCCCCCTGTCTCCCGGGCAATGTCAATGGCCGTAACCACTAAGTTTAATTCCTCGCTCTTGATGCGCTTGTTTAGTCTGGCCAAGGATTCACTTAATGAGGCGCCCATCTTATTTTCGCGCAGGATAAGGGCAAACTCCTGTTTGATAGGCGCAGGCATCTCCTCAACCAATACTTCTATAGACTGCAAAAGACTCAAGCCCCCTTTTAAGGAGCTGGAAATAATCATCAGGCCGTCAATTAATTGCTGACGGAATTTTCTGATGCGGTTTTTCTCCATTATCTTGAGCGCTGTATTAGGTAAAATTATGCCGAAGGCCGCGGCGATTAATCCGCCTGCTAAAGTCTGGGTAAGAATAAAGCCGCCGATACCTGTAATCACCGGAGAAAGCCCGTAAACTAAAATCAGTTTCTTATGAGGCACTTCCAGAAACATCCTCTCCAATCTTTTGCTGTCGCGCTTAACCCTCTTGGCGTGATACGCCCCGATTATGCGCGCCCCGGCAGGATAAAGCTGCCAGGCAAGAAGCGCTATCGAAGCAAATGCCAATGTAAAGATTAACACTAATAACATTTATTCCCCCTTAATATGCAATTACGTCAACCGGCGTTACCGGTGATTTCACCGGAGCCGATACTGTCAATGGTCCAACCGGTTCTTTTTTTGTTACCTTCGTTACACCAGGTTCAAACTGCCGGCCGTAACCAAAGGCATCTGCGGCCTGACGAAAGCGCCCGCAGACAGCCCGTTTCACATAAAACTGCATGCAGAGCAAGGCCGCCACTGCCACCGCAATCAAAAGACTGTATTCCAAAATTAAACTGCCTCTGTTTTTCATTTTATTTCACATCCACCAATTTAGGTAATTCGTTGAAAGTGTAGGAGGCCGTAGCTTCACTTTTAATCCCGTAAGGCAAGGCTGATTCGGGATCTTCGGGTTTAATTTTCTGCTCGGCCTGGGCATCCTTTACATAACGAAACTTCCATAAGGGAGTGCCTTCCCGGGCAAAAGAAGCGCTGTTTGACTCATCATAGCGGGTTACCGTCACAGTTACCGTCCCCCTGTAATTCTTCAGCCAAACTTCAAAATCGGTCCTGTGGACATGTCTGTCTGTGTCCGGTTTAACCCAGGGCATAGTAAAAGCAGAAACCTCTACGCGCACATGGTGCCAGCCCAAAGAATCATACCAGGAATAGGTAGCCTCATTCTCGGAAGCAAAGTTTTCGTCTTTGCTCTGAAGATCGAATACCAAAACTTCGTTATTAAATCCTCTCAATTTATCCCTCATCTTAACAAAAGCGCCAATCGTTGGGGCAAGGCGCTCTTGCAACTCCAGAAGACTGGCCTTTTGCTCAGCATCGGTCTCCTTGGCAATCATTCCTTCAAGCTGGGCATATACATCGTATAACTCCCGGCACCAGTTTTCTATTTTTACAATATCCTCTTCCCATACATCATACCAGGGCTCCTCTTCATCCCTGAGCAAGTCGAGCATCCAGCTATTATACAACATTACTATGCTATCAAAATCCTGCACACAAAGCCCATCTTCGCCCAGGGCCCACTGATAAAAGTTATCCAGATGTAATTTTAGGTCATCCACCTCATCCCAGCCGCAAAGCGATTCTTCCGGATCCGTAGGCCCTGCCTCCCAGAAAGAAAGGTCAAGCTCTATTGCCTCTAATTCCTCGAACAAGGGAATAAACTCTCCGCTGATTCTCCGGCTGAAACTATCATCATCTCTGGCAAAGGTTTCTATCCGGCCAACAAAGCTATCTATCTGTGCTCTTTTGCCTGCGGCCGCCTTGCTTAACATCTTAACTCTTTCCATATACCATTTATAAAAACGGGGAATCTCATCGGTCACATCATCGTCTTTATTGTAGTCATGAACATCGATTACCATTACCGGGTCATCTACGCAATTTTCCAGGGCATATTTTATTGCCTGCTCGCTGAGATTGTCTTCCAATTCTAACTTCTTCAGCTCCTTCTGCAGTTCTTCTTCAAATTCCGGAAGCCCGATAAACTGATCATATGCATAACCAAGACCGGTGATGCCTGCGCCGATGCCGGCAGCTAATGCTGTGCTCGTTCCTCCTAATGCCGCTGCTAATGCCGTTCCTCCTGAAGCAATAACGGCAACTATTGTTAATGTTACCACAGTCACTATTTTCCATGCCGGCGTATAGTGCCTTGTTTCGTTGAATGTCTTGCCGTCAACAGCATGCCAGCTCAATGTATTGGCGTAACTGCCCAGATAAGAGGCCAGCTTCATTGCGGCTGCATCAGCGGCATTGGCGGTAGCGGTCTTTTTCTCGGCAACGCGGCTGATATTCAGGGTAACCGCCACGAATAAAAAGATTATGGCAATAGCCAGGGTAATCAAGGTGGCTACCTGGCCGCTCTTTTTATCCTTGCGAAAATACTGCCAGTTTATAAACACATTTCCCTGATACATAGTCTTATTCACCCTCTTGCGAAAAAACAGAGAACTCTGTAGGCTGGTAAAAATCTATTGACTTTATTTCGTCATTTTTTCCCGGCTTCCTTGTGAAATCGCCCAATGACAGCCTGCTTTCCTGATAGGCCTTCTGCCGGTCAATAATATTGCGGTTCATCCAGAGAAAGATCTGCATTGCCCCCAGAAGAAAGATAAACACGGCAATGATGGATATTGTTGCCTCTATTGTCGCCTGAGCCCTCGACTTATTTATGGGGCGTATCCCAGGTCGTTGTTTTTTGTGTGGAGAAGCTGCTCTGTACATTGTGATCTCCATCTCGGGTTTTAATTGTGCGGTTGAATATTTCCCGGGCATTGATATCTTCGATGGTCTCGATGCCCAAAGCGTTCTCTTTGCGCTCCAAAGTAGATGCGTTCACTTCTGTTTTTTTATTGTAACTGCCCAAGAGCCCGCCTTTTTCCTCTTCGCCTGTTATAGGGTTAATTCTTTCTGCGAAAACCTCACCCTCTTGCTGGTCCAGCACCTTTAATTCATTTTTCCATCCAATAACCTTTATTTTTTCTTTTCTATACATATACTTCTCATCGGCATCGGCGCCATCATAAACGCTGCCAAGGCATACATTAATTTCTATAAAGTCTTTCGCAGCTGCACCTATCTCTTCCTCACTAAGCGTATATCTGCCTTTACGGTGTCCAGTCCCGGCGTAAGACCCGTTCTCATCCACATAGTCAATGCTGAAGTAGAGTTCAATAATATTTTTTTCAGAATTTACTACTTTTACCTGATTACCCTCATCGTCAATTACTTCAAGAACACTTGTCTTGGCTTCCATGACGGTTTCCTCATAAGGGTCGTCATCCACATTTGCGATGTCTCCTGCCTTAAGGACTTTTACCTCTTTCGGTCTCCAGCATTTGCCTTGTCCGTTCCAATCCTCAATGTCCTCTTTTATGATAATAGGGCTTCCGTTTTCAAGTTTGCCGTTAGTCAGCGTAACTTCCTTGTACCCGGCTGCGGTAAAAGAATATCTCTTGCCGTTAATTTCATATTCTGCGCGCGACAGGGCCCTTTTGTCGCCATAGCCTGGATTCATAAACAGATCGATGCTGCAGGTGGCCTCCGTAATCGCCATCGCCGGAGCACGCTCGGCAATGGGCAAAATCCCCGAAGCGGAAAAAACAGGCTTGTCTTCAACTACTGCGTAATTTACGGTGCGCCAGTGATTGCTGGGCAGGGGCGGATTGACCAATTCGCCGCTGTCGGTTAAAATCTTATTTTCGTATTCCCAGCCCGGGTCTAAACATTCATCCGAAGAAACGAAATTCATGGGGTTTTGCGCTGCTATTGCCTGCTGCCACCAGATATCACTCTGATGAAATTGAAAAAGCGGATCATTTTTATCTCCCTCGGAATAGCGCGAATAACGAGCTTTATAATCATAAGAACGCGCGCGGACAAAGGCCTTGCGGAAAGTCTGCATTCTCATATTCTGCTGCTGATTGGCACTCATCCCGTAGCGCAAAAGCAGGGTCAGGGCAAAAAGCAGCACCGTGCCAAAAGTAGCCAATTCTACCAATGACTGTGCTTTCTTATTCCCAAAGCGATGAGCCGAATGCGCCCAGGGTTTCTGTGCCTGTGCGCTCAAACTCATCTTTGGTAAATGTATCCGTCCTAAGCGTCGCATATCCATCTTCACCTTCTATGATTAATTCCTGCTCCGGCTCTACATTTGTAGTAATATCCCTGTCTACTGTTACGGTAAAGCCGCCTGTTACGTCACCCGGCTCATATTGCTCGCCAATCTGGTCGGCGGCAGTGCGCAGCCTTCCCTGCACAGCGCGCTTGACATAAAACTGCATTGCCATTAAAGCTGCCGCAACGCAGGCTATTACCAGCGCATATTCAAGTAAGGTTTGAGCTTTTTTCTTCATCAGTCCTGTTAACATTTTATTCCCCGTATTCTTTATCGGGAGAGTAGGCCTCTCCGGAAAACGGCGTATCCGGGGATCCTCCCGGACCCAATACCGTCAAAGAAGTTTCGGCCTCATCCGGCTTTTCGTGCTTCTTCCTCCAACCATACCAGGATTTGCTGCAACTGGGATTAGTTTCATCCACTTTGATAATTTCATTACTATAAGTTTCTGCTGCTGTCTGGCCGCCACCGGCGCCATGCGTAATAGTGTGCGTGCTGGCACTTTCGCTGCGCACTACGGATCTCTGCTTGTTGACTTCAGCGACATCGAATTCCTTTGCCGAATCCAATTCCTTTGCCGAGTTCAATTCCACAGACAACTCTACCGAATCCTCCTGCAGGCCTATTTCGTCCGCGGCAATCTTAACCCCGGCCTGAATGCCCCGCATCAGATATACCTGCATCATCCCCAGGGCCAGGGCAACAATACCCAAAACAACTGCATATTCTAAAACAGCCTGAGCTCTCTTGGATGAAATTAATTTACCCATTTTATTCTCCTGCCTCGCCGCTGGTAGGCGGGCCTGCCTTATCTGAATAAGGCAACTCAAGACGGCTGCCTGTGCGCATAGTTTTCTCACTCTCTATCGCTTTACTGCTTGCTCCACCGGGCGAATAAGAATTGGTAATGTTGGAGTTGCTTGTGGTGGTAATATCTGACTGCTCATAATAAGGTTCGTATTGAAGATCTGCTGGGGAATAAATAACAATAGGGGGTATCTCACCGGTAGGCAATTCTACCTTAGGCTTGGATTTGGCGGTTATATAAATCCTTTCGATTGTCCCATCAACTGCGTCTTTGAGCCTGGCCTGCAAGCCTCTTCTAACATATAATTGTATGCCAATTATAGTAGTTGCTATTAAAACTAAAATAAGGCCGTATTCCAGCAATACCTGCCCGCCGGTTCTTAGAAGAACCTGTCCCTTATTTCTTATATTCATCCTGCCTATTATCCTGACTATATAGAGCCTTAATAATATATTATAATAATTAATCGGGTTCTGCATTTATCTGCTCCTCAATCACTTTCAGATTGGCCCGCACCGCCCGCTGCACATAAGTAGTCATTGCCGCACATGCGGCTGCGACAACGGCAATTAAAATCGCATATTCCAATGTGGTTTGCGCGCGGTGATTTATTCGCATTCTAAGATCTCCTCCATTGCGCCTTGAAAAGCGATCTGGCAACTTTGCCTCAGGGGAGGAAATAAACTGCATACGCTCAGCAAAGTAAAGGCAGCAACTATCGCAAATAAAACCATATATTCTACTACGCTCTGTCCGTCGGTAAACATTTTAATAAATACCTCATCTATTCAAAACAATATAGATAGTTTATTTCTGCGGTGGCTTTGTCTCTGTCTGTGGCTCTGGCTGTACTCGCCACGGGCTAACGCTCTCATAGCCGCTTCTTGTAGTTGTTTCTTGCACGCCACCACCCGGAACGCCCATATAGGTATTGCTAACGCCACTGGCATTGGTTACCGTTTTCGTTGTGCTTTCTTGTGTATTGGTCCAGCTGTACGCTGTATTCAAGGGGTCAAACTGCGCGCCGATATCATCCGTGGCGCTTTTCAGCTTTCCCTCAACCCCTCTTTTAGCATAAATCTGCATACCCACAACGGCACCAACGACCGTAGCTATAAGAAGAGCGTATTCCAACGTATTTTGTCCTTTTTTACTAGATAACCAGCGCATCTTTATTATCCTCCTCCTCCTCCTCCTGTTTGCTCTCCTGTTTGTCCTGCTCCTGCTCCTGCTTGTCCTCCTCCTGCTGCTTGTCCTCTTAGGACTTTCTGGTAATCATAGGTTTCATCCACTTCCCGAGTCTGGATTGTCGTTGATGTCCTTGTTACCTTTCCGCCTTTTTCCATCTGCTCGGTTGCAGTAGTGCCGGTTCCAATGGTGCTGGTGGTGTCTCTTGATTTTAAGTATTTTACGTCTCCCTGCGCAGTTTCTCCAATCTGGGCATTTTTATAGTCAGTAAAGTTATAACTAATATCCCCGGCGCCGAAATTAGCCTTATGGTCTGCGCGAGTAGCAAAACCATCAACAGCGTCTTTGACTCTGGCCTGCACCCCTCTTTTTACATAGGTCTGCATACCAATTACTGCGCCGATAATCAGACCGATAACTATCGCATATTCCGCCGTGCTCTGTCCTTTTTTATTTAGCCGCCTCATTATTGTCCCTCCCATAACGTCTCTTCGCTCAAGCCCAAAGTAGTCTTCTCACCCTCACCTGTAGTCTGTACAGTAGTCGTGCCGCCTGTACTTTTTGACTTAGTATAGCCTCTTCCTAAAGTATCAGTACCAAATTCCTCCTCATTTTTTTGCGGTGCAACGGTAGTTGTAGAGGAGCTGGTCATATTCCCGGCAGAATACTGCTGCCCTATGCTATCAACGGAGCTTCTCAGCCTGCCCTTGACCCCTCTGTTTAAATAGGTCTGGATTGCCAATAAAGCCGATACCACCACAGCGACAAGCACTGCATATTCTATAGTATTTTGTCCTCTTTTATTTAGCCGCCTCATTTTTCACCTCGTTATGTCTTTGTGTGTTTCAATTAATCTGCTTCAGACGCAGCCCGGATGCCTCGAGTTCCGGTTCGATGAGATGTTTTTGTTGATCCTCCCGCCTCACCCATGTGCTTCTCATAGCCTCCACCCTCTGTGGTTGCTTCTGTCATTGTATATTCCTGAGTGTTGGTTTCAAAGTCCGAGTGGGAATAGTAAGGCTCATATTGCAAGGTTGTGCCTCGGGTGGCTTCACTGATATTATCTACGGCTTTCCTTATCTTTCCCTGCATTCCTCTTTTTACATAGGTCTGCATGGCAATTGCTGCGGCAACAATCAAGCCGATAACTATTGCATATTCTCCGGTACTCTGTCCTCTTTTATTTAGCCGCCTCATTTTATTCCTCCTGCAATCATTAAAAATTCAATTTTGTTGTTACTTCAGTTTGCATTCTGTTGCCTGCTCTTGTCAGAAGATCTGTAACCTTAGTTTTCACTTCCGGCGTTGCCAAAATAATGCCTGCAATAATCGCAGTCAAAATTATCACGTATTCCAATATGCTCTGTCCTCTTTTATTTAGCCGCCTCATTTTATTCCTCCTGCATCCTTTCCCTTTATTGCAATTATTTTTGCGGTAGAAATCTTGTGTCTATAACATCGTACATTTCCCCGGCTGCATGCTCTACAGAACTTTTTACATTACCTTTTATTGTAGATGCTACTGCCAGGATAGCCGCGACAATCGCGCTCAAGACCAGAACGTATTCCAATACACTCTGACCTCTCTTAAGTAGCCGCCTCATTTTACCGCCTCCCTGATTTATGGAAAACGAAAATAAAAAAGCAGACCCCTTATTAGAAAGGTCTGCTGATCTTACCCTCAATTTTTTGCTATGCAGGTTTTTTGTTGCACCATTTGTTGTCATTTTGCCGCCTCTTTATAATTACTTTTTAAAAGTCTTAATAATTCCTCAAATAAAAAGCCGGACCGCCGTTACTTTCGGCAGCCCGGCTGCCCCAAAATCTCGGGGCCCGTGGCTTTGCGCCCCAGCACTAATTTTTTGAAAAATTAGTGCGAGGTTGCGTTTTCGAGTAACCTTGTTTACCTGCACCCTAAGTATAGCATATCAAGGGGGATTTGGCAAGGGAGAAAAACTGACTTTTGTAACGCTTAACACACCTTTTGTAACTCTTAACAGGCCCGCCTGAGGGCGAGGCAGGCATGCTTATTTTATACGTAGCTGGGGTTGGGTCTGGGTAGGCCCGCCTTGCCGCGAGGCAGGGAATTTTATGCCGTTTTGATTGATTTTTTGGCGGGCAATCTGAACGGCCTCCTGAAGGACATCTTGCGCGAAAGAGCGCAGGGTTACCTCGCAGCAATCTTGTTTCATTTTCAGGTATCCATCCTGGCGGTAAAACTTCTTGCACATAGAGTCTAAGTCCTCTTTCCTGTACTCCGACGGGAAAAAGTGTTCCTGGGCATAACGATTAAGCTGCGCAAGGAGATACCTAAATCCGTTCAGGACATCTTTGTCGTAACCAATTGTCAATAAAGGAGTTGTGCGATAGAGTTTGTCTGAACGGGCCAGCACTTCTTCATGCCCCTGCTCTAACAGGTCGTAATAGCTGGGCATTTTCCTGTTTGGCCAGCGGCAGAAATAGGCTTCAACTATCCTGCGGATATAGCGCTCTTCGCGGCGAGAAATATTGGTAACCAACACCAGGCGCTCCCCCTGCCTCCTTACCATTGCTGCCCTAACTCTAACGTTTTCATTGAGTTGTGGATTAAAGAGGTTTACTTCTGCCTCTGCCACAGACATCGGCTCTTTCTGCGGCCCAATGAGATACGGCTTAAAATCTTTGATGATTTTGCTGCCCTGGAGCTTTGCATACTGCCAGGGGCTTAACGGAGCCAAAAAGTAGCATTTTTGCCCTGGCTTAAGGCTCTCCCAACAGTTGAGGACTTCTCCGGCCTTACCCCCAATAACAAGGCGTAAAATGGGCTTCTCGCCGGCCTCTTCAAAGCACTGGATTAGGTCGAACATCTCTCCGGGCAAAAAGGCATAACCCGGACAAGCCTGTAAGATCAGCGGTTGCTGCGGGGAAGGGTTTTGGAAGATATCTTTGACGTAACTACTTGTCTTATTTAGAGTTGCAGTAAAATATTGGGGGATTTTCGGCTTTGGCCAGACTGAGCGCAACTGGGCATCCAGATAGAACTTTCGGCCGGCAAGCTCTGCATACACAAACAGGGCCTCCTGAGAAATCCTTGTAACTTCCTTAATGGCAGGCAGTAACAACTTTTGTTTAATCAGGAATTGCAGATATTGCTCGATTTCCTTCTCAGCGGGGATATCCTTTTGCTCGGCAAGGTAAAGCAGGCCCTGCCCTTGATAAGAGGCAATTTCACCCACGGTTTTAAGGCCAAATACAGGCGCATATAGCAATATGGCGTTAAGCTGCCGGGCAAGCATCAGTACCCGTCGAGCCTGCCCGGAATCGCTGCGCACCTTAAGTGAGTTATTTAGGGCGGATAATAGGCCTATTTCCAGCTCTGCGCCCTTCAGGAAAAAGCCCCCGGCGCAGTCTAAGGCCGTGCTGTGCGCCGGCCGCTTCTCAACGGTACCTGCACGCCTGCGACCCGGCCGAAACCGGACATTTAAGGCACTGGCCCTTTTACTGATTGTTGCCTTGGAGATACGCACATTGTATCTCTGGGCCACCTTTTGCCTTAATTTGTTGTAAGTAAGGGATGGTTTCTTAGTTCTGATTTGATCATCAATAAAAGCCTTTATTTCCGGGCTTAGTTTCATTATCCTACCTATTTATGGCCATTTGCTCAAAAGTAAACATTTATTTGCAACATTAACATAACTATTTCAATAGCTTATGTCGATTATTGTTTAGAAACATTATACTATCTTTGATTTTACCCTATTTTTTCCCTTATGTCAAGTAAACATTTATTTGCAACATTAACATAATAGTATCAAGAAGTTACATAAGAAGTCTAAATTAGTAAGATTAAAGCGTCTTTACAGCTTGTGGGCAGGCCCGCCTAACAATTGGCGAGGTAAATCTTTTTATCTAAGCTCAATTAAATCACCTGGCTGGGTATTGGTCTGGCCTATCTTTCCGGCAGACAGCTCTATTGCCATTATACTTGTCCAGACTATGGGGCCAAGACGGTTGGGTGGCATATTCTGGAGCATCCTGATTATCCGCATCTCTTTATTCAGGAACAGCACATCTATGGCAAAGCGCATAAAGAAGGTATGGATGGAAGAGCAAGGCTTAAGGATAAGGGCTTCGTTAAAGGGGAGGCTGCTGCGTCCAATCAGGCCCTTCATCCTTTGTCCTAACGAAACAGCAAGTTCAGCCTGCGTGGCTACGACTATACTTTTGGTAGCATTAAGGACTTCTACCGTTTCCATAATAGCCCTAATATACATTATCCCCTTGCCCTTTGTCAATACAAAAAGATCAAACCTAATCCCCACTTACACCTCGTAGGTGTAAGTGATGGTTGTTTAGGATTTAAATTAGGATTTGAATATGGAAGGAGAAAGCTTAATGCCTTTGAGATGTATGTCTTCCAGGAAAGTAGGCACAAAACCCGTGGGCTTAAATGTGCCCAAGACTTTTCCGTCTTTTCCGGTGCCGGTTTGCTTAAAGATGAAAATATCTTTCATTTCAATTCCCATCGGCTCTTTAAGGCCTAAGACTTGGGTAATACACATTACTTTCCTTGAACCGTCACTTAAACGGGCAGTGTGAATGATAAGATTAATTGCTCCGGCTATCTGTTCACGAATAGTGCGCACAGGAAGCTCTATTCCGCTCATTAAAACCATTGCATCCAGACGTGTCAGAACATGATGAGTAGAATTGGCATGAATAGTAGTTAAGGAACCGTCATGTCCTGTATTCATTGCTTGCAGCATATCCGGAGTTTCATTGCCGCGGCATTCACCGATAATAATACGGTCGGGACGCATACGCAAGGAATTACGAAAAAGTTCTCTGATGGGAATAGCGCCCTTTCCTTCAATATTGGGCATGCGCGCCTCCAGAGATATCCAATGTCTCTGATGCAGTTTAAGTTCTGCGGCATCTTCAATAGTGATAATCCTTTCCTGTTCGGGAATAAAACGAGAGAGGGCATTAAGCAGTGTGGTCTTGCCGCTACCCGTGCCTCCGGAGACAATCATATTTCGGCGCACCAGGATACAGGTCTTGAGAAATTCCACCATCGCCGGACTTAAGGTGCCGAACTTAACCAGGTCTTCCATCGTATAGCGCTCGCGGGCAAACTTGCGGATAGTCAATGTCGGGCCTTTAATAGACAGGGGAGGGATAATCGCATTTACGCGCGAGCCATCGGGAAGACGCGCATCCACCATAGGCACGCTTTCATCAACTCTTCGGCCCAGAGGCGCAACAATACGCTCAATCACTGCCCGCACCTGTTCATTATTGATGAATTTTTTATTGGTAAGCTCTATTTTCCCGTGGCGCTCTACATAAACCTGGTCTTTATTATTTACCATTACTTCCGTTATTTCCGGATCCCTTAATAAATCTTCCAGAGGCCCAAGACCCAGGACCTCATCGGCAATCTCTTTCACTAATTCCTTACGCACTTCATAAGAAGAGATTAGACCGGAGCCTTTTTCCACCAAAATATTGGCAATAGCCTTCTCTGTCCTTTCTCTGAGTTGCTTTGCCTTCTCTGGATTGCGGCTTAAGGCTACTACATCCAGCGTTTTCAAATCCAGTTCATCGATCAATCGGCTATGCACCGCCTGCTTAAGCAGAATAATTTCGTCCTTTTCCTCTGCGCCAAGAACAGTTAAGGGAGCTGCCAGGCCGTAATGTTCCCAGAATTGGCCCACGCGAGCGGGCTCTTCAGCTATACGCGGACGTTTTAATTTCTCAATATAAAGCCTGTCCTGACTGATTAAGGTCTGGGCCAGCTTTCTTACGGCCTCGCTGATTTTTGCGCGCGGGGTATCTGTCACAAAAGGCACGCCCCGGTTAACTGCCAGGCCTACCGTGCGCCCATCACTGGGAATATGAGCAATTACCTCACACCTCAGGGCAGATTTTACGTCTTCCCAGCGTACCCCTCCCCGGCTTTCGGCGCGATTAAGGATTAACTTAACCATACTTAAAGGAAAATGCAGGTTCTCCAGCGTATCCACACTCCATTCGGTCTGATACACAGAAAGCACATCCGGAGTGCTTACTTCAAGGATAAGATTAGAGTTATCAAATAAATAAATTAAGCTATCGGTAAAGAAACTGCCGGCGTCAATAATGATAAATTCATATTCCGCCTTAAGCAAATTCAAAATTGGCTCCAGGCGGGAAGGAATAATCTGAGGAATTTCCTTAGGGCTACTTACAGCCGAGAGGATATCCAAACCGGAAGCATGGCTGGTCATATGTCTCTTGAGGGAGCCGGCCTTATCTAATTTCGGCAGGTGAGGGATAAGAGAAAAAATGGTCTCTTTCGGCTTGACATCCAATATCTTGGCTATGTCACCGCTAAACTGTAAGTCCAGATCGAGCAGGGCTACTTTTTTCCCCATCTGGGTCAGGCTCACAGCAAGGTTAGCGGCAATAACGGTCTTGCCTACCCCGCCCTTGGTACCAAATATAGAAATTGTCCGACACATATTTTATTCACCTTTCGTATAACTTTCGAATACTACCGGCACGGAAAGCAGAAGCTCCTCTTCTGCAATCTGCGATGGAAATGAAGGATAGGCATCAACAGCCTGCACTGCGGCAAGCGCAGCCCTGTCTAAGGTGCTGAATCCGGAGGATTCCCTGATTTTAGCCTCTTTCAGCCGGCCGTCGGACAAAAGGCGCAATTCAATCTTGACCATACCTTCAAGCCCCACCTCGCGAGCCGCCTCGGGATAAACAACCGCATTGGTAATAATATCCTCTATCATTTGATTGTAAGAATCGAGCGGAGAAACTTCCTCGGTATAGGCTGAGCGCGCCGCCAAAATTGCTTCCTGCTTGAGCATCTCGCTGGCGATGTATTCGAAATCGGCTTTCTCGCCGATAATTCTCGGTGTCAAAGAGATTACCAGCTCTGTGCGCGTATCAGTAAGGTTATTATATTTGAACATCTCGCCTAAAATAGGAACCTTGCTTAGCCAGGGAAGCCTATCTATATTTTCGCTATCTCTATTCCTAATCAGGCCGGCGAGAAAAATCGTATCTTCTTCGTTGAGAAAAAGCTCGGTCTGGGCTTTTCTCGTCGTGACGGAAGGGATAGAATATCCCTGTTCTAAAACACTTGAGCCCAAGTCAGAAACTTCGGCATTCATCACGATTCTTATCTCATTTTTAGTATTGACTTCCGGAAGTATCTTTAAATTTATCCCGTACTCTTTCCATTCCACTTTTGTCCTGCCTTCGGTCTCCACCGTAACATAAGGCGTTTCTCCGCCCACCAAAAAGGATGCCTCCTTACCGCTTAAGGTTACTAATTTGGGATTAGACAAAGTGCGCGCCTTGCCCTCCTCTATTAAAAAATTCAGTCTGGCGTCAATGGTGCTGCGGTCCCACTTGAATGTCCTCCAGAGCTTGGGAGCCTTGCCGGTAATATGGCTTTTGGGGTCATAAGAGCTGCCGGCAGTGCGCGTCCCTGAGGGCTCGGTGTATGTGATTGGTAAAAGATTTGACCAGTCAAAACCCAGCCTCTTTACGTCATCGCAGGCAACCTCTAAGACATTTACATCTATTTCCACCAGAGGCTGGCGCTCTTTGAGTCTGACTAAATTTGTCGTATTAGTAGCAAAAGGAGCTAAAACGCTCTTAACTTTATCCAGTTCGTACTGGGTTAACACCTCTCCCGTCACATAAACGCCGTCCTCTTGCGCCTTAACCGTCACCCCCTGAATATCCGAGGAAACAAGTAATTCCCTGATTTTCTGGGCAATTTTTTCCAGATCCTTACCCAGGACAGTAATGTTAAAGGAACGCTGGCCTGATGCATCCCAGATAATCAGACTGGTGGTACCTGAACTCTTGGCCATCAGCATTACTTCCCGAGCGCTCAATATGGTCATATCGGCTACGGCAGGGTCTCCTATGGCTACCCTCTTTAGCTCCTGAACCGGAATTATCTTTAATTCGTTGGTAACAAGCTGCACCTCTTCTGTCCAGGTGAAAGCTAATCTCTGGGTCAACAGGGCAAGACAAATTGTCAGAATTAAAGTTTTAAGTTTCATTTATTGTTTTCCGGAACGGGCGTAACTTCCTTTTTTAGGCCACGAATGATTTCAACTTGCGCCTTAGGCTCCACCATTTCGGCAGGAGGCCTCCTGATATATAACTGCAATAATGTATTCAGCTCAATCACCGGCGGTAAATTAGTCAAATCCACTTGTGGCAAGACTTCACCCGTTTCCATGCGCGGCCTGAGAGTCAGGCGAATCTTTCCCTGTTCCGTTGCCAGAATAAGAATCTGCACTTCCTGGGGAGTGAGAGCCAAAGTAACGGTCTCCCTGCCTGTTCCCAAAACCTCTTCTCTGCGGGGCCTTCTTTCCTCGGCCTCAGCCACTATTCTCTGTCCCACCGCCAGAACCAGGATATCCTGAAATAAAGTTACGGTTATCGAAGGAGCGGTAAAGATAGCCAGGACATCGACATGGTCTCCGGGCCCAACCATCCCCCCTACCGCCGAAGCCGCATCCAACCCGATAGTTATCGCCCTTTTGCCGGGAGGGGTCTTGCCGGCCAGAGTCAGTCCTGTCTCCGGAGCGGCCAATTTGCTACTTAAAATCTGTTCTCCTGCTATAATCGTAATCGCTGCAGTCTTGCCTACGGCACCTTCTTTAGAGGCGAAGGCCCCCGGCTGGATAAATGTAAGCGGCATAGTCTTAAAAGCCAGCATATCATAATCAATCACCGAACCTTTGGTTATATCTCTGGCTGCAATTAAAATCCGGGCCTCCTCGACCACTATTTCTCTCCTGCTCTGCTCTAAATAGATATTAGTCAGAATTACGGCCGAAAGTCCCAGAATTACCGCTATTATAATCGTCCACTTCCTGCCCAAGCCCATATTATTTTCTTAATAGCTCCTCATGCACAACGATATTACCGCTCTTGCGCAAATTGCCGATTAAAGTCCTTAAACCGTCTTCTTGTTTCTTAATCAAAAGCCCCTGCTCGATATCATTATAAACTTCCGAAAGCACCATCTGGCGGGCGGGCTTTATTTCTCTTACTTTAATTATATAATAACCGCTCGGCCCCTGAAATATTGCGCTGGGTTTGTTTAATTCCAGAGAAAAGGCCACTTCTTCAAATTTTTCAAACATCGTCTTTTTTTCAGGCTGAGGAAAAGGCAGCTGCCTCACAATGAAGCCAACATCTCCCCCCTGCGCTGCGCTTTTGTCGGTAGAATTGGCCCTGGCCAGGGCAGCAAAATCTCCGCCCTGCAGAAGGGCAATCAAAAGCTCCTTGGCTTTTTGTTCTGTAGATACTGTGATCATGCTTACTTTTCTTTCTTCGGGAATTTTGAAAGCATCTTTATAGAGATTATAATAGCTTTCTACTTCCGCATCGGTAATATTCACTTTATCCTTTTCCGCCTCAATTAATTTGACAAACAATAGCTGTCCTTTTAAGGCCCTGACTGCCTGGACAATATCCTGATCCCTATCCAGACCCCGCTCAATTGCCTCGACGATAAGCAGCTCTCTCTCCACCATTTCATCAAGCAGTTTTTTCTTGTCCTCCAAAGCTTTAATCAAGTAATCCTTTTTCATCGATTCGGGAATATCTTTGGAGGCTTCGATTTCCTTATTATATGCCTGGATGCGGCCGTTGAAATCCTCCAGGGTAATTATTCTTCCGTTAACGGAAACAAGAGGCGTGCCTTCAACTTCATATTCAATTTCGGGCTCTCTCCTTATTGTAGGCTCTATTTTGACTTTTTTCTTGAACTTTGGTTTGGTAAATTTAAACCAATCGGGAGTCTTTCCTTCGCCGCAACCACAAAGCATTGTAAAACTTAAAAACAACAATAAAGAAATAAAAGATTTGCCCAAATTATATCCCTCCACGTAATCTATGCATATATTCACGCATGTATTCTTTTTGTTCTTCCTTGTGCGCCTTTTTATATTTTTTCACTTTATCGGGGTGCTTCTTTCTCCACATCCGTGAACGTTGTCGATAGAGTTTAGCCCAGGAAGAATCATGCCCGCTTACCTTAAAATACCCCGGGTTTCTCTGCCGCCAGGCCGCCTGATTTCTTATCTGTCTTTCGCGCTGGCATTCCGGACGCGAACAGACCTTTTGATTTTTCCTGTATTTGTTCGGTGAAAATTTCTCTTTGCATATTAGACATGCTATTTGCTCTCGCATCCCTTCTACCTGTGCAGCTCTTCTATTGTTTTCTGGTAACAACGCTTGGGAGGAAAGCCTTTCTCGTAATATTTAAACATTGTCGCAATGACCTGAAAGTCCTTGTCGGAATAGTCGCGCTTATCGACGCGGCCGCGCTGATACTTGCGGGGGTGGATGTATCCCCTGGCCTCCCAATAATAGAGGAGGTCCTTGGTCAGGTTCTGAATTTTGTTCAGGACTTCTCCTGTGCTCATCCCAACACCCTTTTAGCGCAAGCTAATATCTACATTTAAGCATAAGTGTAAACTTCCACTTATGCGTATAACACCACTCAAGCATAAGTATAAACAACTATTCATACTTTGTCAAGTATTTTTTTGATTTTTTGTATTTAATGGATTCCCTGAGGGGATTTCTAGGAACTTCCGAGGGAAAAACAAAGCTGGCGGTCAGGATTGAACTGACGACCTGCGGTTTACGAAACCGCTGCTCTACCACTGAGCTACGCCAGCACATTAGGCAGGTGATAAAAATGGTGCCGGGACCCAGAGTTGAACTGGGGACGCCGGCCTTTTCAGGGCCGCGCTCTACCACCTGAGCTATCCCGGCAAAACTATCTATTTATTGACTTTTCAAATTTTAACGACAAAATATAATGGCGGGGACGACGGGGCTCGAACCCGCGATCACCGGATCGACAGTCCGGGGCCTTATCCAAACTAGACGACGTCCCCAAATATCTTCTGGTGGGCGGTAGAGGACTTGAACCTCTGACCTCTTGAATGTAAATCAAGCGTTCTAGCCAACTGAACTAACCGCCCCATTTTAAAGAACGCTATAATGACCTCTAAAATAACATAAAAAGCCCAAACTGTCAAAGAAAAATACTTAAGTAGGGGGTCTATTGCAATAGACCCCCTACTGTCTGCGATATATCTCTCTGATAGCCGTAAAACTTTTTATATAACTCGCGCTTTTATAATCGGGATATGTCCAGGGATGGAATTTGAAGCTGCCTTCCTGAAAATATAAAGCTATCTCGGCAAAAACGCCTTTTCCCAGATAAATTCGATGGTAATAATTCTTGCAACTGGCCAATACCAGCTTTGCCTGGGAAATATAGCCGGGATCCAGATTGATGCTTCGGGAAGATTTTTCCTGGCGGCGGCTGAATTGCGCCTCCAGGCGATTGGTATATAGCTTAATTGCCGCCAATTCATCAGGTTTAATCAGCCTTTGAAAGCTGAAAAATCGACGGGTGAGATTCGGACCCATCTCTTGCCTGTAATAGTCGGTAAAATCAAAGGGAATGGCCGGGCTCTGGAAATCGACGGGGCCGAACTTCCTTTCCAGTCTTTGTCTTGCCTTAATTAAAATGCCTTCGCTGGCAAAGATTGCTCCGATAATCAGCTTTACCGGCGAAGGCTTTATTGCCTCTGCCATAATCTTAACTTGCTAACACTATTACCCTGTTTTTTAAGACTTCGACAAATCCACCTGCGATTTCGAAAGTCTTTTTGCTGCCTTTTTGCCTTGCCGTAATTGTCCCCTTTCTCAAAATAGATAAAAGCGGCGCGTGGCGAGGTAAAATACCTAATTGGCCTTCGGCCCCGGGTAAGACCACAAAACTGCAGTCGCCTTCAAAAATAACTTTTGCGGGAGAGACTATCTGTAAAGATAACATTACCGTATCTAAGTTCCTATTTTCTCTGCTTTTTCTCTGGCATCTTCGACATTGCCCACCATATAAAAGGCGGCCTCAGGCAAATCATCGAGTTTACCCTGGGCGATTTGTTCAAATCCATCAATGGTCTCGGCCAAAGAAACATGCTTGCCTTTGACTCCCGTAAACTCCTCGGCCACGAAGAATGGCTGGGATAAAAAGCGTTGAATCTTGCGCGCGCGGGCAACGGTCAATTTATCTTCATCGGTCAGTTCTTCTATTCCCAGAATAGCAATGATATCCTGCAGGTCCTTGTAGCGCTGCAGAATTCTTTGCACCCGACGCGCTGTCTCGTAGTGCCGTCGGCCGATTATCTGCGCATCAAGGATATTGGAAGTAGAATCCAATGGGTCAACCGCGGGATAAATCCCCAGCTCCATAATCTGGCGGGAAAGCACAGTTGTAGCGTCTAAATGAGAAAATACCGCTGCCGGCGCCGGGTCGGTAAGGTCATCCGCCGGCACATAGATTGCCTGCACACTGGTAATTGAGCCGCGTTTTGTGGAAGTAATCCTCTCTTGAAGCTGGGCTAAATCCTGGGCTAAAGTCGGCTGATACCCTACTGCTGAAGGCATTCTGCCTAAAAGGGCGGAGACCTCAGAGCCTGCCTGGATGAATCGAAAGATATTATCAACGAATAATAAAACATCCTTACCCTCCGCCTCCCGAAAATGCTCGGCCATGGTCAAGGCTGTCAGGCCTACTCTGAAGCGCGCCCCCGGCGGCTCATTCATCTGGCCGAAAACAAGCACTGCTTTATCCAGCACTCCGGATTTTTTCATCTCCAGCCAGAGGTCGTTTCCCTCGCGCGTCCTCTCTCCGATGCCGCTGAAGATGCTGTAGCCGCCGTAATAAGTGGCAATTGCTCTGATTAATTCCATAATAATTACCGTCTTGCCTACGCCGGCACCGCCGAATAAACCAATTTTTCCCCCTTTAGGATAGGGCGCCAGAAGGTCGATTACCTTAATCCCGGTCTCTAAAATCTCCTTGGCTATTGCCTGCTCCTCAATGCCGGGGGGCGGCTGATGAATCTGGCGCAAAGGCGTCTTTTTATCCAAGGCCCCTATATCGTCAATGGCCTCGCCGAATACATTAAAAATTCTTCCCAGCGTGTTTTTGCCCACGGGGACTTTGGCGGAGGCGCCCAAATCAAAAGCCAGAGAATCCCTTACAAGTTTTTCCGTAGGCAAAAAGGCGATGCACCTGACTAAATTATCGCCGAGGTGCTGCTGGGCCTCGCAAAGCAGCTCCTGGCTCTCTCCTTCTTTGTCCTGATATTCAACGCGGATGAGATTATTGATAGAGGGAAGTTTTCCCTGCTCAAACTCTATATCCAGTATCGGCCCGATTACTTTTTTGACTTTACCCTGGTTCATTCTCTCTGCTTCCTTAATTAGATAGCGTTGGTTATTTCCAACAGCTCTTGAGTTATCCCTGCCTGCCTTGCTTTATGATATTGCAGGGTCAGTTTTTTGATTAGATCCTCGGCGCTGCGCCTGGCCTGGGTCATCGCTATCATCCGGGCCATCTCCTCTGCTGCTTTTGATTCCAGAATTGCCGCTTTGACTTCTGTGTTCACATACATAGGCAGAATCTTCTCCAATACCACCTCGATATCGGGCTCAAAAAGATAATCTAAGACCGTCCCCTCTGCCTTCTCCTGCTCCTCTAACGGAAAAAGCTGCCCGAGAGTGCCCCGGCCTAAAAGATTTCTGCGGAATTTATTAAAAATCAGATAAATCTTTTCTGCTTCCATACGATAAAAAGAAATAACTTTCTCGGTTATTCTCTGCGCAAAATCTTCCACCTCGTCCTCGGCGGGAAGCGCTGCTTCATCAATCAAATTAAAATTTCTTCTTCTAAGATATGCCGTGCCTTTTTTGCCTACGGCAATAAAAGAAAATGCCTGCGCCTCTTCAAGGCCCTGAACTACCTGAAAAAGCTGATTATTGAAACTGCCGCAAAAACCGCGGTCGGAAGAAATTAAAATTACCAGGCCCGTTTTATTTTGCGCCGGCGAAATCCGGCTAATTGTCCTTTTTAATCTCAGCGCTAAATGCTTCATCAATTCTCTTTGCGCCTGGGCAAAGGGCCTGAATTTTGTCACAGATGTCTCGTAACGCTGCAGGCGGGTGGCGGCAATCGCCTCCATTGCCCGGGTTATCTTATTTATCTTCTCTATTCCTTCTCTTCGTGATTTTAGCGCTTTTAGGGCTATCATCTCGCAGGCCACTATATTCAAGAGGCGATAAAGCGCCCCTTAAACTCTTCTATTGCTTTTGCCAGAGACTGCTTTATCTTTTCTGTCAGCTCACCCTGAAACTCGATGTCTCTGACTATGTCTTTTTTTTCTTTTTCTAAATAACCTATCAGCTCTTCTTTAAATCTGCCGATATCCGAAATCGCCACGCTGTCTAAATAGCCGTTCGCCGCCGCAAAGATTACGGCAACCTGCAGGCCTATATCCAGAGGCCGGTAGCGCGGCTGCTTAAGCAATTCGACTAATCGCCTGCCCCGCTCAAGCTGGGCAACGGTGGCTTTATCCAATTCCGTGCCGAATTGGGCAAAGATTTCCAGTTCTCTGAATTGAGCCAAATCCAATCGTAAAGTGCCGGCTACCTGACGCATTGCCTTAATCTGGGCTGCCCCGCCTACGCGGGAGACGGAAAGTCCCACATTAATCGCCGGCCGTATCCCCTGAAAGAAAAGTCCGCTTTCCAGATAAATCTGTCCGTCGGTGATAGAAATGACATTAGTGGGGATATAGGTGGTTACGTCACCTGCCTGGGTTTCAATAATCGGTATGGCCGTTAAGGAACCGCCCCCTTGGGCCTGGCTTAATTTCGCTGCCCGCTCTAAAAGCCGCGAGTGGGTATAAAATATGTCTCCGGGAAAAGCCTCTCTTCCCGGCGGGCGGCGCAAAAGTAAAGATAATTGCCGATACACGGCGGCGTGTTTGGTTAAATCGTCGTAAATTACCAGGGCGTCCTTTCCTGCCTCCATAAACTCCTCTCCCATTGCACAGGCGCTGTAAGGGGCGATGTATTGCATCGGCGCCGGCTCGCTGGCGGAGGCGGATACTACAATAGTGTAATCCATTGCCCCGTAATCTTGCAGGGTTTTTACGATACTGGCAACGGAAGAATTTTTCTGGCCAATAGCCACATAAATACAAATAATGTCCTTGCCTTTCTGGTTAATTATCGCATCCAGAGCAATTGCGGTCTTACCGGTTTGCCTGTCACCGATAATCAGCTCTCTCTGCCCGCGTCCGATAGGAATCATCGCGTCAATAGCCTTAATCCCGGTCTGCAGAGGTTTTTTTACGGGCTCGCGCTTGACTACTCCGGGGGCAATCCGCTCTATGGGGCGGGTCTTTACGGTCTGGATTTTGCCTTTTTCGTCCAGGGGCTCACCCAGTGCATTAACCACCCGCCCGATTAAGGCCTCGCCTGTGGGCACACGCAGGATTTCGCCGGTCAATCTTACCTGGTCGCCCTCTTTAATCCTTTCCGTAGGGCCGAAAATAGCTGCGGCAACGATCTCCTCCTCCAGATTCAAAATCAGCCCGAAAATCTTATGAGGAAACTCTACAATTTCCGAGGCCATTGCCCGGCGCAGGCCGTAGATTTTGGCAATCCCGTCGCCCACTTCTACAACCTCGCCTACTTCGGCAATGTCCAGCTTTTCTTTAAAAGATTTTATTCTTCGGGCAATAATAGCGCTTATTTCTTCCGGTTTTATTTTTTCCATATCAAAAGTGTCTGACTCCCTTTTTTGGTCAAGCCCCCTTCATCTGAGCCCCTAACAGCGCAAGCTGCCTCTGGAGTGTGCTATCGAAGCGTGTGTGGCCGACATAAATGCGCGCGCCCCCGACAAGCTCAGGGTTTAAGCGCTCAAGAAGGTCAATCTTTCTTCGATAAATCCGGGCGAGCTTTTGTTTAAGCACGCTTTTCTGATTTGTACTTAAATGAAAAGCGCTCTCCGCAATAACCTTTAATCTTCTGCGCAGGGAATAAATCAAATCTTTATAAATCTGATAAATCTGGCTAAATAGATTAAAGCGCCCTGCCTCTAACAAAAGCAGCAAAAAGCCTTTTAATTCAGACGATATCCATTGTGATTTAAATATGGTTTGCAAAAGCCCTGTTTTTTCTCTGAGAGGAACGAGGGGGCTGCGCAGGAGCTCCTGTAAGGATGTTTGCTTGGTGAGGATGCCCTCAAACATTACAAGCTCCACCTCCAGCTGGTCAATTATATTTGCCTCTTGAGCACAGGCGATTAAGGCCTTGGCATATTTTTCCGCTAAAACCGTCTCTCTCACTTTATATCCTCGGTCAGCTCTTCGATCAGGCGCTTCTGGTCTTTAGGAGAAAACTCCCGACGCAGAATCTGCTCGGCTGCTTTAATTGATAAATCCACCGCCTCATCTTTAATCTTTTCTTTCAGCTTCTGCGTTTCCCTGAAAATCTCTTCACGGCAGGAGCTCAAAACTTTATCCGCCTCTTCCTTGGCTTGGTTTATAATCTTATGGCGCAACTCTTCGGCGTCAAGACTTATTCTCTCTCTTATCTGTAAAGCCTCATTTTTAGATTCTGCCAGAATTTCCTCGGCCTTAAGACGCTGGTCTTCTGCCCGAGAGAGACTCTCCTGGATTTGGCGATTTTTCTGCCTAATCTCATCGGCTCTTTTATCCAGTACGCCTAATACAGGCCGATAGAGGAACTTAACTAAAAGTCCCAGTAAAATTAAAAAACTTAAGACTTCGATAATTAACGTAGCGTTTAAGTTCATTTTTAATTATGTTACCACGAATATCAATAAAATCGCAATGATTAGTGAATATATGCCCGTTGTCTCGGCAATAGCATCGGCAAGAAGCATTGTGCGGGTTAAGGGACCTTGCAGCTCCGGCTGGCGGGCTATTCCCTCGCAAGCCTTACCGCCCACGACACCTTCGCCTATTCCCGGGCCGATTGCCCCCAGGCCCATACACAGGCCCGCGCCCAGAAGCGCAGCCGCCCGCAAAATGATTGTCCCGTCGATAGGAACCGTCTTTACTGCTTCCGCTGTCTGTCTTGCCGCCTCAGCTGCATAAGCTATATCCATCATCCACCTCCATACTTTTTATTCTTTTAACACTGCAATATATGTCAACGCCAGCATAGAAAAGACAAAAGCCTGAATGCCGCCGATAAACAAACCAAAGAAGGCCTTAACCACAGGCATTGTTAAAACACCTAAAGGAATACCTAAAGTCTTAAAAAGCTGAACTAAGATTAACGGAATAACGGCGATAATTATCCCGCCGGCAAAAATATTACCAAAAAGACGAAATGAATGCGAAAGAAGCTTGCCGATTTCGGAAAAGATATTTGAAGGAAACATAAACCAGTAGGGCTGAAAATACCGGGCAAGATATCGGCGCAGGCCGTTTATTCTGATGCTCCAGATATGGCTGGTGAAAAACACCAGAAGGCCCAGGCCCAGGCAGGTATTCAAATCACGGGTCGGGGAGGTGAGTCCGGGAACAACCGAACACCAATTAGAGATAAGGACAAACAGAAACAAGGTCAAAATCAGCGGCAAAAAGGCGCGCCCGTCTTTACCCAGAGCCTCTTTTGCCATCCCGTCAAACCAGGCAATTAAAGCTTCCATAACGACCTGACGCCGTCCGGGAAGGAGCTTTAAGGGCCTGGTTAGAATAAAGATAAGCAAAATAATAGCCGAAATTACCCACCAGCTCATTATTACGGTCTGCGGATTAAAGCCGAGAGAAAAATCCGTTCCGGGAATACCGACTGTTCTGGTAATTATTTGACCTGGGTTTTGCATTCTTTATATGTGGTTTTAAAAACTGCAATCGGAATAAGTAACAATCCCGCCGAGACGCCTAAAAAAAGTTTTAAGCTAAACTTTGCGCACAAAAAAAGAATTGTTCCCATTATAGCATATCTGGTTAAATATTTGAGAAAAAAATAAGCTTTAATTTTCTGTAAGTTGCGGGAGGCGCTTGCGGAAATATGCTTAGCTAAAAGCCTAAAGCACCCTATCCCCGTAAAAACACCGATCGAAATTCCCAAAGCTATAATAGCTCTGCCCCAGGCCAGAAATAGAAAGCTCAAAATACCCGCCAAAATCAGGGTCTCAATTGTTATTCTTCTCTTTAATCTCTGCATCCTTATTACCCGCCTGCGCCGCCTTTTTAATCAGGCGATAAGCCCCCAGGAATCCGCCGCCGAGGCCGAAAATAAGAAAAATCAAAGTGAATATGCCCGATAAGGCAAATTTTCTGTCCAGATACGCTCCGACTAAAACCGCAATAATTACCGGGATGGCTATGGCCAGGCCTAATTCGCTAATTAACTGCAGATTGCTAAAAATTTCTTTTTTCATATTATCGGCTGCCGGGCTTTGTTAATGCTATTTTTTGTTTGCAAAGCGGGCACTCATCGGAGCGGTAAGTTTCGAACTCCAATTTAATCAGGCTCACCAATCTCACGCCAAAGTCTATTTTATCCCGGCTTCTATCGGCCAGGGAACAAACAGCCCTTATCTCAGCACCCGTGGCTTTTACTGCCTCAATCACTTCACTAACCGAGCCACCCGTCGTAATTACATCTTCGCAGATTAAGACATTATCTTTGGGGGAAAGCGAAAATCCCCGCCTAAGACGCATCTTCCCCGATTCTCTTTCGGCAAAAAGGGCGCGCGCGCCCAAGGCGCGGGCCAGCTCATAGGCCAGGATAATCCCGCCCATTGCCGGGCCGATAACAGCGCTGATTTTATCTTTTTTAAAGCCCCGGGCCAATTGCTCGCAAAGCCTGGCTGTAATTTGCGGATTTTCCAATACCCTGGCACACTGCAGATACTGCCTGCTGTGCAGGCCACTGGAAAGGAGAAAATGCCCCTCTAAAAGTGCACCGGCATCTTTAAATATCTTAAGCACCTGAGGCATCTTCTATCTCCTCTATCATTTTTTCTGCGGCGGCAAGAGGGTCGGCATTTTGAGTAATCGGCCGGCCCACTACCAGATAATTAGCCCCGGCTAAAACCGCCTCCTTTGCCTGCATTGTCCGTCTCTGGTCATCCTGTAAGGGCCTCACCGGGCGCACCCCCGGAGTGGCGATAATAAAGTCTTCTCCTGTAGCCTGGCGCAGAATTCCCACCTCTTGAGGCGAGGCCACAACCCCATCTAATCCTACTCCTTTAGCCATATTGGCCAGACACAATACTTCTTCATTTACACTGGCGGATAGGCCTATTTCCTCCAGCTGGCCCTTGTCCATACTGGTAAGGATGGTCACGCCTAATATCTTTGTCTCAGTACCTGCCTTGTTACGTCCCTCAACAGCCGCAGCCAACATCCGGCTGGCGCCTAAGGTATGCACGGTAAGCAAAAGCGGATTATGTCGGCAGGCGGCCTCTACGGCGCGGGCAACGGTATTGGGGATATCGTGAAACTTTAAATCCAGAAATACCTCAGCCCCCTTTTGCCGAATCATCTCTAAAACTTCAGGTCCTGCGGCAGTAAAGAGCTGGCTGCCCACCTTAAAGATTTTTACTTTTGAGATAAGCACATCCACCAATTCTTCCGCGGCCTTTAACTCATCGGCATCTAAGGCAACGATTAATTTAGCGCTCATAATTTTCCCATCAGCTCCTTAATGTTTTTGATTTTGTTTTCCTTCAGGTATCTTTCGATACCCTCAACAATCTCTATGCCGGCGCGGGGATTGACAAAATTGCCTGTGCCAACTGCTATGGCATTCGCCCCGCAGATAATAAACTCCAAGGCGTCGCGAGCATTCATAATCCCGCCCATACCGATAAGAGGTATACTTACTGCCTGATACACCTCTCGGACCATCCAGAGGGCCTGCGGCTTTATCGCCGGCCCGCTTAATCCGCCGGTGACATTGGCCAATTTTGGCTTTCGTGTTTTTATATCCACGGCCATGGCAAAAAATGTATTTACTAAAGACAAGCAATCGCTCCCTGCCTCCTCTGCTGCACGGGCAATCTCGGTAATATCGGTTACGTTCGGGGACAACTTGGTAATTATGGTTAATCCCGCTGCCTTTTTTACCGCGCGAACTATCTCGTAAGTAGCTTCTGCATCTTGGGAAATCAACCCCTTTTTACCCAGGTTCGGGCAGGAGATATTTAATTCCAGGGCGGAAACAGATTTTACTTTACTTAATCGCTCAGCCATCTCGGAAAACTCCTCAGGGGTTTCTGCGGCGATACTGACAATTACAGGGATACCGAGTTTTTGCAGAAAGGGCAATTTCTCCTTGAGAAATACCTCCAGGCCCGGGTTTTCCAGGCCGATAGCATTAATCATGCCTAAATAGGTCTCGGCAATGCGCGGAGGAGGATTTCCTTTGCGCGGCTTAAGGGTAATAGTCTTGGTGATTATGCCGCCTAATTTTTTAAGGGGAACTAAGTCTTTATATTCCTGGCCGTAGCCGAATGTGCCCGAGGCTACGAGTACTGGATTCTTCAGCTTTAATTTTCCAATTGAGACCGAAAGACGGCTTTTAGTTTTTTTCTTTACCATTTAATATCCTTAAGATTAAACACCGGCCCCTCTTTGCAGATGCGCTCATATCCCCGCTTTGTTTCTACGGCGCAACCTAAACAAGCGCCCACGCCGCAGGCCATATTCTCCTCCAAAGAGCCGTAAGCGGATATATTAAAACGGGCGCTTATATTGCTCAATTCCTTAAGCATCTCTTTGGGGCCGCAGGCGTAAATAGTCGATAGTCGATAGTCGATAGTCGATAGTAAAGACTTCAAAGAATCTGTAATTAGACCTCTCCTACCTTTAGAGCCGTCTTCGGTAGAAACCAAAACCTCTGTCCCTAATCTTCTAAAATCTCTTTCGCAAAGAATATGGTTCTTCTTTCTTGCGCCAATTAACACGTATAGTTTTTTCTTTTTACTATGAACTATGAACTGTGAACTGTGAACTATATGTTCTGCCAGGGCAAAAAGGGGGGCAACACCCATGCCACCGGCGACTAAAATTATATTCGCCCCTTTTACATCAAAGCCGTTGCCTAAGGGGCCCAAAACATCTATTTTTTCACCCTTTTTTCTTTTTGTCAAAAGGCGCGTGCCCTGGCCGACAACCTCATAGAGGATTTCAAAATTATCACTATTGAGGCGGTGAAAGCTGAAAGGGCGCCTCAACAAAGGTTGATTACCCTCTATACAACGCAGGTGTACAAATTGACCGGGAGAGGCTGCCTTAACAACTTCCCGAGCCGAAATTGTCATTTTATAATAATCGCAGCCTGCTTTTTTGTTGGATACTATCTTAAACTTTCCCTGAATTATTTTTGACATTTTGGACAAAAGCAGGTTCCCCTGCCACCCATACTAACCTTCTTTATTTTGCTCTTACATCTTGAGCAAGGCTTACCCTCTCGGCCATAGACCTTAAGACGCAAATGATATTCCCCTTTTTCGCCCCGGCCGTTTACATATTCATCGACGGATGAGCCGTGATACCGAATGGCATCGTGCAGGACTTTCTGAATGGCGGTGTATAGTTTCTTAACTTCTGCATCATTTAATTTATTGGCCGCGCGCCCCGGTGAAATACCCGCCTGAAATAGCGCCTCCTGGGCATAGAGATTACCAATCCCGGCGATAAAGGTCTGATCCATTAAAAGCGGTTTGATTTTGGTCTTTTTATTCTTCAATATGTCCCCGAACTTGCCAGCGGTAAAGCTTTTCTCTAAGGGCTCGGGGCCCAATCCCTTTACAAACTTCATTTTCTGCCAGTCGCGAACTAAACGCAGCTCGGCAAACAGGCGCTGGTCGTTAAAGCTTAAATATTTGCCGCCGGACAAATCAAAAATTACCCGCGCCTTTTCTTCTTTTTTTGCGGAATATACCAGCTGCCCCGTCATGCGCAAATGCACGACCAGATAATCGCCGCTGGAAAGCTTAATAGCCAAAACCTTTGCCCGGCGTAAGAAATCACGAAAAGAGCTGCCTTTAATACGCCTCTTAAACTCTGACGGAGAGGGCTCCTTAATCACCCGGGGATTTAAGATTTCTACATCTTTGACTTTTTTGCCCTTAACATCTCTGATTAAATCCCGTCGGATAGTTTCAACTTCGGGTAATTCCGGCAATCTATTTTCTCCTCTTTTTTATCCAGTCAATTACTGAAGGGGCATCCTTCACCTTAATTACGCCGGGGATATTCCAGCTATCGATACCCAAGACCGGCTTTTTCATCTGCAGGGCAAAGGCTATTTCCGAAAGCGTACCCTCTTTGCCGTCGATAGCAATGATAATATCGGCGTTCTTTACCACCAGGTTATTGCGCATATAGCCTAAGCCCGTAACAATGGGGATATCCACATAAGGATTGGCCTCGGCTTTGTCATGTCCGGGCAAAATCCCGATAGTCTTTCCCCCGGCGGACTTTGCTCCTTTGCAGGAGGCCTCCATTACGCCTGTTAATCCCCCGGAGATTAAGGTAGCGCCCAATTGAGCGATTGCCTTACCTATTTCCTCAGCAATCCTAGCCATATCTTTTGAACAGCTATGCCCGCCGATTACCGCTATGTTCATTAACACTCCTTGGATTATACAGCGCGCCTGAGGGAACTCGGCGCCTTTTTCTCCTATCGTCGAAAAAGGTCGGCCACCCGCTCACTGTCACTTCGCACCACTATCGTGGTGCTCGTTTTTCCTCCCCTTGGTCGGCGTTCGCTCCCCTCTCGTCCCCTCGAAAGAATATAATCTGGCGCGCCTGAGGGGACTCGAACCCATCCACCCGGCTCCGGAGGCCGGTGCTCTATCCAACTGAGCTACAGGCGCATAATTTTATTAAGTGAATCTTCGATTAGTGCTTTGTCGCCTACCTTATCCTGGCTAATGGAAAACCTCCCCAGGCAAGCTGCACCCTTTTGTTGCAGGACGCTCTCCAGAGAATCCAGGCAATGCTCCTTGCCGAATCCGCTGCCGTAGGTAACAAAGGTTATGGCCTTTTTGCCGCTTAATCCTTCGATCTTCCCTAAAAACTCCCGCATTGCCGGAACCATTTCCCTGGCCCATACAGGCGTGGCGAAAATCACCAAATCGTACCCGGAAAAATCTCTCTCTATAGGAGCGGTTTCCGCTTTTCTCCTGAACAGGCTGCGCACGACCTGAACAAAGAAGTTCCTGGATTCACCGGAGGCCTCAAGCCTCAGGCGCCTTACGGAATTGCCGCGCTCTTTCAGGATTTCTTCCAGAACTCCTGCGGCCTTATGGGTGTTGCCGCTATAAGAATAATAGACTATTGCGATATTCATCTTAAAAGAAGGTCATCTGTTCTTCCGGCTTCTTATCTTCTTCGCCGAATATTTCTATCTTTCCGTAAACCCCGTCGTATCCGGGGGTAATCTTCACCTTGCCCCGGCGCACATTCAAGATGCCCTGCACCAGGCGGGGAGCGCAGGCCTTAAGCAGCTCCTCTTCCGTAATATTGCTTAAGATATCGAACTCACTGCCCAACTTCTGAGTTAACAGGCGGTATTCCTGCTCTACGGATTGAGCGGTTTTGTTTACCCCTTTGCTCTCGGCGATAATCTCATCCAAAGGAATCAAGTTTTTATAGGGAATAGCGCCCTCCAGAACAAATCCTTCGGGCCTGTCGGCGAGCACATCGACCCTGTGCATCACCCCGACGGTCAATGAACGTTTGCACACCGGACAGATATTATTGTTCTTTTTGGTTTCAACGGGAGAATAAAGGATATTACAATTCCTGTGGCCGTCGTAATGATACTTACCCTCCTCGGGGAAAAACTCTATTGTATAGAGGAATCTCTTTTTATCCTTGTTTTTCAAGGTATCCAGGATTTCATAATAATCCATTGGGCAGTCAAACACATTTGCTTCTCTGCCCAGGCGGGAAGGGCTGTGGGCATCGGAATTGCTTATCAGGCTAAATCTGTCTAAACTCTTCAGGCGCCAGTTCATTGCCGGATCCGACGATAAACCGGTCTCTATGGCGAATATGTCGTGAGTGTATTGCTCAAAACACTCCTCAATACTATCAAATCCGGAGTTTGAGCCGAAGACGCTATACCAGGGCGTCCAGGCATGTGAAGGCACGATAAAGCACTTCGGGTGCGCCTCCTTGACTATCTCTACAAGAGAGACGCAATCCAATCCCAGCATCGGCCGTCCGTCCGAGGAAAGATTGCCGAAGCCGGCCAGCTCATTGTTAATCTTATCCACCGCCTCAAAGTCAGGGGCAAAGATAATATTGTGCACACGCCTGCCCCGTCCGTTTTTTGAATAGATGTTGCTTACTTCTGCAGTGAGGATAAAATTTATCCCCTGATAGGAAAATATTCCTCCTCCCGCCGTCTTCAACTTTGATTTTAATTCCTGAAGCCATAGATAATGCGTAAAATCCCCCGTGCCCAAAAGGGAAATGCCTTTGAGCTTGGCCCACGGCGCAAGACGGTCTAGTTCCATCTCTTTGCTTGTGGCCCGGCTGTATTTGGAATGGATATGGAAATCGGCAACGAACATCCTAAATCTTTCCTAAGTATTTTTTGGCATTGCCCCAGTGCGTTCCCTGCCAGTAAACTTTTTTACAACGAGGGCAATTCGTAAAATCCTTCTGGGTTTTATAAACATATTCGGGAACCTTACTCTTGATGCGGGTTTTGGCAATCTCTTTCAATTCCACATTGCAGATGACGCAGCGCCTGAACATATCTTTAGGCCTAGGCTTAAGCTTGAGCTGACGGATAACCTGCTTTATCTGCTTATTCACAAAATCGGACTTAACTATTACTATCTTCGGCCCGGGAAAGCGGCTGATGCGCAAATTGCGCGTTAAGATAATTCTTTCCTCGCGCAAGGCGGTGATAATCAGGGTGCTTACATTATCCTGCCGGTAAAAGCTGGCGTCATATCCTAAGATACGCAGCCACTTCGCCAGTCTTCCCAGCTCTTTAGTAAGAATAAACTTATCGCCTTGAGATCTTGACATTGTTTTTCACAAGATACTAGATACAAGCGACTAGCGACTAAAAGCTACCTTGCCCCCACATATAGTATATTCTACTACACCTTTGAGCGTTCTGCCAATAAAAGGTGAATTTTTTGACTTGGAGAGAAATTTATCCCTCTGAACCGTCCACTTCTTCTGCGGTGAAATTATAACGATATCCGCATCACTGCCTTTACCTAAACTGCCTTTATTTATCCCTAAGATTTTAGCAGGATTAACGGATAACTTGCGCACTAAACCTTTCCAATCCAAAATCCCTTTATCCACCAGCTCCGTAATCGCTACTGCGCCTTCAGTCTCAAGGCCAATTACCCCAAACTGCGCCCGTTCAAACTCAATATCTTTTTCATTCTCCGTATGCGGGGCGTGGTCCGAGGCAATCGCATCAATTGTTCCGTCGGCTAAACCCTGCTTTATAGCCTGGACATCTTCCTGAGCGCGCAGGGGAGGGTTCATTTTCATATTTGTATCAAATCCCAAAACCGCCTCTTCATTCAAGGCGAAATAATGCGGGGCGGTCTCACAGGTCACTTTTATCCCTTTTTTCCTGGCCCGGCGAATTATCTCTACGGATTCTTTGCAGCTTATATGGGCGATATGAACCGGGCAGGAGGCCTCGCGAGCCAATGCAATATCTCTTTCTACCCGCTTGTATTCCGACTCGCGGGAAATCCCCCGCAAGCCCATACGCGTTGAGGTAATCCCTAAATTAACCGCGCCATCTGCCGAAAGCGTTTTGTCCTCGCTGTGGCATATTATTAATAATTTACTCTTTTTGGCCTCTCTTAAGGCCTCAAGAAAAACCTCATCCTTATCTACGGATGAGCCATCATCGGTAAGCGCCAGCACCCCTTCCTTTTTCAATTTAGCCGTATCGGTTACCTCTTCTCCCTGGCGAGCGCGCGTTATAGCGCCGGCGATAAATACAAAATTGCGGGCATCCTTTTTTATAATAGACTTTAATAATTTCACGTTTTCCGCACAATCAATGGCGGGGGTAGTGTTAGGCATAGCCAAAACTGAGGTTATGCCTCCTGCCAGAGCCGCCTCCGTTGCCGTAAGAACGGTCTCTTTATCTTCACGGCCGGGCTCTCTTAAATGCACGTGCATATCGATAATTCCCGGCATCACGATTTTGTCTTTAGCGTCTATTACGCTTTCAGCGGCGCAGTCAATTTTAGCGGCAACCCTGGCTATTTTACCGTTATCCACCAGGATATCACACACCTTATCCAGATTATTCGCCGGATCAACTACGCGCCCGTTTTTAATCAGTATCTTCATTTTTTATCTCTGCCCTGGGCCACCAGAAAAAGCACCGCCATCCGAACGGCAATGCCATTGGTAACCTGCTCTAAAATCACCGAGTTTGTCCCGTCGGCTACTTCGCTGGATATCTCAACCCCCCGATTAAGCGGACCGGGATGCATAACAACGATATCCTTTTTCGCCTTTTGCAGGCGCTCCCGCGTAACCCCGAAGGCCTTAAAATATTCCAGCTGCTCAGGAAAAGCTGTGCCTTCATCGCGCTCAAACTGCATGCGCAGGATATTCACCGCATCTGCCTTCTTTAAGGCCTCATCTATATTATCGGTAACGACTACACCCATCTCCTCAATGCCCGGAGGGATAAGCACCTTGGGGGCGCAGACGGTTACCTTGGCCCCTAACTTGGTCAGGCCCCAGATATTGGAGCGGGCTACCCGCGAATGGGCGATGTCTCCCACAATACTGACGTTTAACCCTTTTATCCTGCCTAATTTTTCCTTAAGGGTAAAGATATCTAAAAGCGCCTGGGTGGGGTGTTCATGCCAGCCGTCGCCGGCATTAACCACGCTGATATCCACATTGCGCGCCAGCATTGCCGCAGCCCCTGAGGAATTATGCCTGATAACGATAATATCGGCGTTTAAGGCCTGGATATTTTTCCCTGTATCAATCAAGGTCTCACCCTTCTTGACGCTGGAGGTTTCCGTAGAGATATTGATTACATCCGCAGAAAGCCTCTTGGCGGCCACCTCAAAAGAAACCCTTGTCCTTGTGGAGGGCTCATAAAACAGGTTTACTACCGTTTTACCCCGCAGGGCCGGGACTTTCTTAATTGCCCGCGCAGAGACCTCTTTAAACGACTCCGCCGTGGACAAGATAAGCTCTATTTCCTCTTTACTTAAGTCCTCAAGGCCTACTAAGTCTTTTCTCTGCCATTTAATCATAGTCAACCGCCCTGCTCTAAAATTACTACTTCGTCTTTACCGTCGACCTCTTCCAGCCTTACCTGCACCGCCTCTTTCAAAGAAGTGGGCACATTTTTACCGATATAGTCAGCGCGCACAGGCAGCTCCCTATGGCCACGGTCGATAAGCACAGCCAGCTGGATATATTTGGGCCGGCCGAAATCCACCAAGGCATCCAGGGCACACCTGGCTGTGCGCCCGGTATAAAGCACATCGTCAACCAGGATAATCTTCTTATCCGAGATATCAAAGTCTATCTCGGTCTTGCGCACCAGGGGCTGTTCGGAGGCGTGTGTTAAATCATCACGGTATAGGGTAATATCCAGAATACCTGTCAAAACCTTGCCCTTCTCTATTTTTTCAATACAAGTGGCAATCCTCTCAGCAAGATAGGCGCCGCGATTCCTGATGCCGATAAGGGCAAGGTCCTTAATGCCCTTGTTTTTCTCTATTATTTCATGGGCAATGCGCATCAAGGCCCGTTCCATCGCCTCTTTATCCATTATCTTGGCTTTTTCCTTAAACTCCATCAAACCCTCCGGGCATAAAAAAACCCCACCCCAAATGAGGTAAGGTCATATTTTTAAACTTATAGTACATTTTTTCACTCCTTTTCCCGCCTCACGGGACGGGCTTAAAAGGGTCTCAAATTGTGCTTTAAACTATACCACATCTATCCCCTTTTGTCAAGAAAAATTATGTAATAATTTTTCGCAGATCTCGCAGTAGCACTTTGGCGGATCAAGGGTTATTTTGCCTTAATCTCCATCCTGCGCAGGTCAATTCCGGCTACGCCCGTATCCTGGACAGGGGAAGATTTAGCCCCGACAAAGTCACCCGAAGACAGATATCCGTCTAAAGCCTTATAAAACGCTTCTTCGACAAAAGATATCTTTTCATCTTCTGTCAACTGCTGCTTTACTATATTTACATCAACCTTAATCGCTTTTAATTTTTCCATAAACGTCTTTTTCGTTCCCGGATCTTCCATGCTCTTAATAATGTTTATTAATTTGGCCATCGCTGTATTAAGCTGGCTATAAATTTCTGAAATCTCCTTGTTTATCCGTTCGACTTGGGCCTTCCATTCATTATCACGATACGCTTCTTCAAGATCCTCAAGCTTTATTATCAAAAGCCGTAGGTTCTCCTTGAAAGATTCCACCAGGCGCCAGGCTTCAACTTCTAATTCCCTGGTTTTCTTCGCATTAGCCCGGGCAGGGGAAGATAGAGGCTCATTTTCAATTATACCCAAGACTTTTCTTAAAAGGTAAGCTTGCTCAAAGGTATCTTGCGCCAGCGTTGTAGCTTTTTTTGTCTTATCTTTCCCCCATCCCTCTTCTAAGCAATCAACCAGATTTTCGATATTAACTTCTGCATTGCGTTTCACCATTGTAATTAATTGAATAGGCCCGTAATCATTATCGGCTTGCAGCGTTTTTAGCGTTAAAAATTGTTCCCAATCGTGCCTCTGAAGATCCGGTGGATAACCTATATTAAAGGGCTGTAGCACTTTTTCAAGTGCCATATCTAATATATCTTTCGTATCTTCTTCATATATTTCATCTATTTTTCCAACAATTTCCTTTAAGAAGGGATAAACCTTACTATTCGCCCGCACAGAATTAAGCAAATCATCTATTTCCCTTTTGAAATCTTCCTTAAACCTTTTCAATTTAACGCTTCTATCTTGCATTGAAGGCGAAGAAACATTAGACTCTTCTAATTTCTTCTTAATCAGCTCAACTGTCTTCGGGAAATCTCCTTTATTACAATACGTAACATCTAGTGATCTTCTAGTAATTATATTTTGCAAGTTATCGACAGTTTCTCCGCTATGAATTATAATTAACAGTTCCGGATTAAGCCCTTTTGCGGCTTCCGCTAATTCAAGACCTGTTCCATTAGACATGATCATATCGGTTAATATCGCATCGACCCTTTTTTCCTCTAATATAGCTAAAGCCTCTTGCATGCCGCCGGCAGTTAAAGTATGGTAACCTTCCTTTTGGAGAGCATCGACAAACTTCTTTCGCTCTTTCCCATTATCATCAACTACAAGGATTACTTTCTTTGCAGGGGAATAGATTGAGGAAATCCTATTAAAATCAACCCCGCCCCTATCTGAATCTTGCCCCTCTATTGGTAAAGAGTCGGCCTTGATTGATGGGATTGTCCAATCCAGCACTCCTTCAGCTCCCAAATAAGGACTTTCTGGCGCAAAAGGAGATTTAGTAAGATCGAAGCCCATAGGCCAAGAAATATAAATGAGGCCATCATACACCCCAAGCGAATTCTCCAGAGATAGAGGCCTATCCATTGTAAATCTAACTTGAGACAATGGAGATTCCTTAAGATTATCTATTATAAATGGCTGACTTTCAAAATGAGACCCCTCAATAGCTTTATCCAATTCTTGCGGACCAAGCGGCCCAAATAGTCTATCTATGGTTCGATAGCGCACTAAGCCATTTTGCTCCAAGCATAATATTCGGCTTACTTTTCCCGGCAAATATTTATCAAGCCAACCTGCTAAAAGTAACTTTCCTTCTTTGTCGTTTAGCCATGCATGCCCTCCTCCTGTATGAATAAGAGCTTTTACTACTCCTGAGTTAAAGTCGATTTTTTCTAAGATATAGTCTGCCATTTCTTTTTCAACTTCTGTCGAACCGGCGGTCTCTTCATTGCGGACATCAAAAGCAATTACTTGAATGTCATATTCTTGCAATCTTACCTGTCGTATCGCTTCAAGAATTGCGTAATAGGATGGATTTCGGTATATTTCTCGATTCACATCATCTCTAAGGGAATCGAGAATTTCTCCTGTATCAAGATAGTGCTCTATGGCCTCTTGCGTCCATTTACGTCGTTCGAGCAGAACATGCGTAATTTGCTCTTTGGCTGCGAGTTGCAAAATCAACTGTGCTATATAACCGTGTTGAACTGGTGAAAGATGCCGAGATTCGCCCATTATTATAACTTGGCATCCTTCATCAAACTTTTGGGCAATGAGTTTGCTTGGATTAAAGACTGCTTGCGATTCAAGAAAACTCCGAACTTCTGCACTAAGCTGAGGATCTGGTGGTTGAATCTTCTCTAGCCGTTTCGCTAATCTTTCTTCTAGTCGCCCAAGAGCCGGTGAAGAAACAATTGAAGTTGGGTCCTCGGACTGGGTTAATTTAGCTAATCCTATGGTTGATTTCCAGATATCTTCAGGATTACAATCGTTGAATACAGCAACCGCCTGCAGAAGTCCATTATTATCAGATACAATTGGCGAGGAATGGCTTTTCTGCGGAGATAGTTTAACTGGCTCAATATTCAAGCCTTTGGTGAAAAACAATTTTATCCCTCCCGAAACATACTGCTTCTTTATCATATCAAATTGATAGGGGTCGAACTCCGTGCGCCGGAAGGAATATTCCCCCTGGCTGACTGAGCGCACATAGGCATCAAAATAGCCTTTTTTGCTCCAGGGGGTTTTTGAGTGAAGGCCTTCTAAATAACCTTGATTGACGGTGCTGGGGAAAAATCCCTTTTTACCCCAATATCTTCTTTTATAACACTCCGCTAAGATTAAGCTGTGATACACCTGGCGCAAGGGGGCATAAGCAATACCGTAATTGACTTCCCGTTCTAAGAACGGTAACACCGCCCCTTCCATTGCCTTTCTGGCGCAATCTATCAGGCGTTTTTCTTCTTCATTCTGATAGATATAATTATTCTCATATTTGGCCAGATAATCCGATTCCAGGCAGACTTTGAGTCTTGCACGTGTTATGGTAAAAGTATCATTTTCTTCCTCCACCATTACCTCATCAGGCACTATCCAGACACGG
Source organism: Candidatus Omnitrophota bacterium (assembly GCA_020341815.1). Classification (GTDB taxonomy): domain Bacteria; phylum Omnitrophota; class Gorgyraeia; order JAFGHF01; family JAFGHF01. Next base: position 1,113,825 of record CP070837.1, on the reverse strand, counting down.
TTCGCCTGAGGGATACGGGGATTAACGAGCCTTAATTTTTGGATTTCCTCATTAAGAATACGCCAGTATTCCGCCCCTGTTGCGTGGCGCGGATCGGTAAGATAAGCAACATCCTTCTTTAACTTCAGGTCCGCCTCAAGCAGAATCTTTCCGGCATCAGTCAGGCCTAAGCGGGGGCTGGTTATCCTGTCCTCCTGGCTGAAGTTTAAGTTAACCCAGAAGTCTTCCGAAGGCAGGGTCACCCCTAAGAAAAAGTGATGGATAAGATCTCTTACCTCCGGCTCAAGCTGAGCCTTATCAGATGAAGCCCTCTCTCCCGTATCCAGGATAAAGCTAAAATAGTTATTTCGGGACTCGGGATTGACAATGAGGCTTTTAAGAATTGGCGGGTGAAATTCTCTTTGGGCGAGTTTTGGTTCGGGAAGATGCAATGAGCCAAAGGCTGCATTGTGTCTTAAGCTGGCAGAGAGCATCAAAGCAACAAAAGCGATAAAAAGTATCGCTACTAGCGCCAATAACCATATCCAGAGCGTATCTTGTTTTTTATGTTTCTTTTTACCCATTGGCCTTCTATAAAATAAAAAAGGGCTATATTTTTAGCCCGCCTCGTCTAAAATATTTATTAATCGATAATTATTATTTTTTCTTTATTATAATTACAAACTCTCCTTTAATCGGATGTTTTTGGAAATGCTCTAAAATAGAAGCAGCACTCCCCCGAAGTATCTGTTCGAACTTTTTGGTCAGCTCGCGTAAGACGACTATCTCTCTTTGGCCTAAAACCTCTTGAATATCCTGTAAGGATTTGATTAAGCGATGGGGTGACTCATAAAAGATAACCGTCCTTTTCTCATCCTTGATTTCCTCTAATCTCTTTTTGCGCGCGCCGCCTTTTACGGGCAGATACCCCTCAAAGATAAATCTGTCGGTAGCCAGTCCCGATAAGACCAAGGCATCAATCAAAGCGGTTGGGCCGGGAATAGCGGTAATAGGCACTTCATTTTCGATAGCTAATTGAATCAACCGGTATCCGGGGTCGGAGATACCGGGCGTGCCGCTATCGGTAACTAAAGCGATATCCTTGCCCTCTTTTAACAGATGCACAAGATGCGGCCCCTTGGTAAACTTATTATGCTCAAAATAACTGGTTAAAGCTGTGCGAATCCCGTAATGAGTAAGGAGCTTGCGGGTGTGCCGGGTATCCTCTGCGGCAATCAGCTGCACGGCCTTAAGCACCTCTAAGGCGCGCAGCGTGATATCTTTAAGATTTCCTATAGGCGTAGAGACAATATAGAGCATTATTCAACGGTAACCGATTTTGCCAGGTTCTTTGGCCGGTCGATATCACAGCCGCGTTTTGCGGCGATATAATAAGCTAAGAGCTGAAGCGGCACTACTGTTAAGAAGGGTGAAAAAACCGGATTTATTCGGGGCAGATAAATAACATGATTGGAGTGATGAGAGATAAACTTATCACCTTCTGTGGCCACAGAAATAACTATTCCCTTGCGGGCCTTAATCTCCTCGATATTGGAAAGCATCTTTTCATAAACACTGTCGCCGGGGGCGATGCAGACTACCGGAAGATGCGGATTAATCAAGGCAATGGGCCCATGCTTCATCTCACCCGCTCCGTAACCTTCGGCGTGAATATAAGAGATCTCCTTAATCTTCAAAGCCCCTTCCAATGCCGTAGGAAAGTTTAAAGAGCGCCCCAGATAAAGAAAACCGAAAGAGCGATGGTAGCGACGGGTACACTGCCGAATAACCTTTTTGTTGTCTTTATTGTTTAAGAACTCCTCTATCTTTGCGGGGATATTTTCTAAATTCGTAAGATAATCCTTTAGCGAATGAGGTTTGGTAAAATATGAGGGATTTTTTAAACTTGCCAGATAAAATGCAAAAAGATAAAGAACAGCTAATTGGCAGGTGTAGGCCTTGGTGGAGGCAACCGCAATCTCAGGGCCGGCGTGGGTATAAATTACCGCATCTGACTCCCGGGGGATAGAGCTGCCTAACACATTACAGATTGAGAGTATCTTTGCGCCGCTATTTTTAGCTGCGTGCAAGCCGGCTAAGGTATCGGCGGTCTCACCCGACTGGGTAATGGCAACGACTAAGGTTTTATCATTAAGAATAGGATTGCGGTAGCGAAATTCACTGGCTATATCTACCTCGACGGGGATACGCGCGAATTCTTCAATCAGATATTTACCTACTAATCCCGCATGCCAGGCCGTGCCGCAGCTGATAATTACTATCTTTTCCATAGAGGCAAAAAACTTCTCTAAGGATTTGAGCTCCGGAAGAAGGACCTTTTCCTTATCCTCGGAAATCCGCCCCATCAGGGTATTGGTGATGGCCCGCGGCTGCTCGTGGATTTCCTTAAGCATAAAATGCGGAAAACCCTCTTTTTCCGCCTGCGCCGCATCCCAGCTTATCTTTATCTTTTCTTTGTTCAGGATGTCTTTTTTTAAGTTCTGCACCTCTAATCCTCGGGGAGTAAGCACCGCTATCTCTCCTTCATCCAGCAGAGTAACCTCATTGGTATAATCCAGAAGTGCCGGGATATCACTGGCCAAAAAACCTTCCTCCTCGCCTGTTCCTGCAATTAAAGGACTGCCGCATCGGGCGCCTACCAATTTATCGGGCTCGTCTTTACAAATTACCGAAATAGCATACGCCCCGCGCACCAGCTTCAAAGCGCGCCTTATGGCTTCCTCTAAATTAGCCTGATAAAACTTCTCCACAAGATGCACCAGGACCTCGGTATCCGTCTGGGAACGAAACTTATGCCCTTCTTTTATCAAAGATTCCTTCAGCTCTTCGTAATTTTCAATAATCCCATTATGCACCAGGGCGATGCGGTTAGCACAGCACCAATGAGGATGGGCGTTTTTGGTATTGGGGATGCCGTGCGTGGCCCAGCGCACATGACTTATACCCAGATTTCCCGCAAGGGGCTTCTGGGTCAGAATATTCTCCAAAATCCCTAACTTCCCGGCGCGTTTTTCAATCTGGAGGCGACTCGGCCTTTTGCCGACTTTATCGCTAAGGATAGCCACGCCCGCAGAATCATAACCGCGATATTCCAGGCGGCGCAAGCCCTTAATCAAGACTTCCTGGGCATTGCGCTTGCCGATATATCCGACTATGCCGCACATTTGTATTTTACCTCCCCTTCAACCATAGTCATCTTCACATTAAAGTTCTTATCAAAAATAACGATGTCGGCGTCTTTGCCGACGGCGATGCTCCCCTTTTTCCTGTCTATCTTCAAAATCCTTGCCGGATTAAGCGTAACCATCTTTACCGCCTCGGGCATACTTAAATCCAGAAATCTTATGATATTTTTCAAGGCTTTATTTAAAGTCAGCGCCGTCCCGTATAACGTGCCGTCTTTTAATTTGAATATTGAGCCCGAGCGCTTTTTAAGGGGGTACTTTTGAGCCGCAGTGGAATCGGTTATCAGCGAAACTTTATCTGCGCCCTTGCACTTTAATAATAAAGCGAGCAGCGCCGGATGAACATGTATCCCGTCGGCAATTACCTCACAATCAATACGGCTATCCATTAATACCGCCTCTAAAGCCCCGGAGGAGCGGTGGTCGAAACCACGCATACGATTAAAGGTGTGCGCAGCCTCCGTTATGCCGCAATCAATGCCTCTTTCGGCCTCTTCATAGGTTGCGCCCGTATGTCCTATGGAAGGAACGATATTATTCCTTTTCAATAAGCGGATTAACTCGAGCGCATTCTTTAATTCCGGCGCCAGGATTACCATCTTTAAGGCGCCGTGCGCTCGCTTAATGATTGCTTTCATCTCGCTCGTATCCGGCGGGCGAAGAGCTTGGCGCGGCAGGGCTCCGCAAAAGCTGCGGTTTAAGAAGGGGCCTTCCAGGCGGATACCTAAGACTTTGGCGCCATGGGCTTTTTGGGTTAAGGCCTCTGAAATATTTTCCAGCAGGGCCTTTGCTTTTGCCGGGTGCAGCGTAGCCAAAAATCCAATTGTCCCCCCTTTGACCTGCTGGCGGGAAATCTTCTCTATATCGCCGTGGATATGCAGGTCGATAAAACCTGGAGCTGCAAAATTCCCCCGGGCATCGATTTTTTTAGCTAAAGCGGGGGGAGTGGATTTGCCTCTACGGATGCCGGTTATCCTTTTGCCTTCGGTTATTATCGTCCCTCGAGGAATGACTTTATCCGGCAAAACAATCCTGGCATTGGTAATGTAGAGTTTGTTCATAAAAATAAGGGGCTATATCCCCTTGGGCTTATTTTTAATATTATACCAAAATTTTACCGTCTGTAAAGCGTTATTTAAATCTGTTTTCCTATTTAACTTTAGCTATGCTAAAATGTAAAAGAGCCTCATTCGAGGCTCTTTTATCTAACTTAATCTAATTAAATACTGCCGCAGACTAATGTCCGCAGCTTTGTTAAGTATACACTACAAAACAATGCTTGTCAAGACTTATTTTCTGTTTCTTCAGTCCTGGCAATTTCTTCAGCTTCTACTACAATTTCTTCAGATAATATACTTTTTACAACCGGACATTCTCTATTTAGCTTAATTGCGGTAACCGGAAATGGCATATTCCCTTTATTGGCAACTTTCCCAACTATAATTATCTCCTGAGCAATAGCCTCATTTAATAACTGCGCTTTAGATGCTAAATCGTATTCCGAACCAACTGAAGGACCTAGTATTTTATCTCTAAAATACTTAAGACCTACAAAAGGAATTGATTTTTCAATTTGATCTAAAGTTTTTACAAAAGGTCCCCAATCAAAATCCGGAGAATCTGGTTTATCAAGCCTAGGAGACGGCTTTCCCGTTGGCGATAACCCAAACAATTTCTCGATTTGAACTACTTTATCTGCTTGTCTCTGCAAATCTCTACTTATAGTATATCCTACACCATAAATAATTATAGTTTTGCCGTGTTGCTTGCATCTTGAGATGATATCTAAAAAGTCTCTGTCTCCCGTTACAAAAATAAAGGAATTTATATCTGCTCGGCCCATTAATATATCTTGCGCATCTAAAGACAGTGCAATATCAGCGCTATTTTTCCGAGCTCTAATATCCATGCTTCCATTTTCTCTTTTTCTTCTTCTTTTTGTAAGAACATAAATGGGCTCTATACCTCTTTTTTTAAATTCCGATTGCAGTCCAGGAAAATCTTCCCACCCGGCATAAACCTTACCTATTAACATCTCCCCAAATTTATCAAAGTCTTCCCTTAAAAGAGCTACTATTTTATCCGGATTCGGAATTGCTGAAAATTGTTTCTTCATGCCTATGTAAATATTCTCATAATCAATAAAAACTGCTAATCGACTTTTATCCACGTCCGCCCTCCTCTTTCTAGGCTAGAAACAATTTATTTAACCTCTTATAACTGCGTAAGTTACAAGAGTGTCTGAATCGATGGCGACCCGCAACCGGGTCGCTTCGCTCCTTAAAAAGAAAACCCTGATGGTTTTCTTTTTAATATTTTTCTTTCCTTACGCAAAGAAGAAGTTGCCCTTGGGGAGAAAAAACACTTTTTTCTCCCCAAACCCCTCTTTTGTTCCGGTTGGGAACTAAAGAAGTATATAATCTGGCGACCCCAAGGGGTCTCTTTCAATTCTGATAGACTATTTCTTCTGTCAACTCGCACTTTTCAGGTCCTAATATTATACCAGATTTCGGCCGCCTGTAAAGGGTTATTTTGGCTTCTCTCGTCTCAGGATTCATCATAACACCCTTAACAAACAGCCTGATAAAGTCCTTTTTCCTTTCCGGCTCGCCATAGCTCAATATGTCTTTGAAGTCGTCCAGATAAGACAGCATCTTCTCTACGGCCTTATCGGCGCTGCCGTTATGCACTTTTGCCGACAGCCTGCCCTTTTCCTGATATAATTGCTGCCTCTGAAATACATATTTATTGATAATACTGACGGCATTATCCAATTCTACGCCTTTTTCAATGGCTCTTTTCCAGTTCTCTATCTTTAGAGACACTTCTTTGATTTCTTTGTCAAGCTCGTGCAGCCTGCCGCCTGATTTGCCTTCTGCAATTTTAACCATCTTCAAGAGTTCCTGTCTTAACTCCTTGCGCCATATAGGATTATCTATTTTGCCCTGTATATATTTTAAGACAAAGTCTTCGAGCTCACCGGCATTCACTTCCCATCTGGCGCAGACATTGTTACCATACATATTATAACCGCCGCAGCAATATACTCTGGTTATGGAATGTTTTCTATGATAGCGGCTGCCATGAAAGTTAGAGCCGCATTTCCCGCATTTTATAAGTCCTGATAAAAGATAATTGCTCCGCGGCCTGTTTCCTCTGGACACAAACCTTCCGCCTGCAAAGGCCTGATTTGTCCTTGCCTGGGCCATTTCCCAAAGCTCCAGAGGAATTATCGGCTGGTGGGCATTCTCTACAATTATCCATTTGTCTTTAGGGTTATATTTATGTCTGCCGTGCCTCTTGTGTTTATTTTCCCGGTTATACACTAACATCCCGATATAAACCTCATTATGTAACATCCGCCAGAGGGCTGATTTTGTCCACATCCGGCCCCTTGGAGGAGAATATCGGCTTTGATTTAAGTAAGTAGCTATAGAGCGCACCGACAGGCCTTGCTTCGCAAACATGATATATATTATCCTTATCACCTTGGCCTGCTGCTTATTTATAACAAGCTTTATTTTCTGATCTTTTATGCCCTTCTGCTTCCCTTGCGGCAAAACCCCGATTATCTTTCCGTTTTCAACAATAGCCCGGTCATATCCATAAGGAGGCCTGCCGCCCATCCAAAAGCCCTGCTTTGCGTTGTAAATCATGCCCCTTGTCGTCTGCCGCCGGATATTCTTTAGATATTCTGAGGCCTCTGCGCTCTTTACAAAATTTGTAATTGAGGTGCCTATATTGTCTTCCTTAAAACCTTCCGAAACAAAAACAAGCTTTTTGCCTGCCTTCTCTATTTCTACTTCCCAATATACAGCTTCCTTCGGATTCTCAAATCTGCCCCATCGGGAGATATCATATACAAACACGTATTGAAAGTTATCCTGTCCTTTACAGCAATCTATCATCCTGCGGAATTGCGGCCGGCCTTCGACATTCTCGCCGCAGGCCTCCTCGGCAAAGAACTCAATCACTTTAATAGAATGCTCTTCTGCAAACAGGAGGATTTTCTCCCTCTGCTGCTCCAAAGAGGCTTCTTGTAAGTCTGTTGATTTTCTTAAATAGGCAATTGCCTGTTTCATTGGGCTGCGACTTCTTCCTTCTTGACGACTACTTCTTTATCCTTCTGCTCCTCGAAGTACTTATTAAATAAGCACTCGATAATAAACTGATTAATCCTTTCTCCCGCGACCGGCTTCTCTTTGCTCTCCATATCAGGCTCTCCTTTTTATTTAACCAGATCCCGGCAGCTAACCCCAAGGACCTTGGCAAGTTCAAAAAGAGTCGTTAAATACATATTAACCCTGCCATGCTCAATTCTGCAGATATAACCGCGGCTCAACTTGGCCTTCTTGGCCAGTTGCGCCTGCGTCAGCTTCTTCTCCGTGCGATAATGGCGGATATTATCCCCTATCTTCCTTGCCAGCTCTGACATAGCTCTCTCTCCTTTCCTTTATTTGCTTTGGCATATGCTAATTTATTGGGCAAAAAAATTTCTTTGCCTTGCTTTGCTCTCTTTTCTATTAACGCTTGCTTTGGCATATGCTAATATTTTCCTTAAAAATTTTTTAAATAATCCCTTCTCTTTTTAAAATGGCCAGGTAGGCATTTGAGATATTTGTTTTCTCTTTAAGCCACCTATTAAGTGTCGACTCTGGAACGCCTAACTTTTTTGCCAATTCGTACTGCCGGAGATTATTCTTCCTCATGTAATCTTCTATCTTTGCAAGAATCTCCTTTTCTGTCATCGTTTTAATAATAGCATATGCTTGGGCATCTGTCAAGAGAAATTTTAAAAAATTTTCTCTCTGGGCAGATTTTGCTTGAGATCCATTGTTTTAAGGATTATAATTAGTAACGGAAGTTGTAAAATAACTGCTTCTCAAACCTCAAGAAAGGCAGAAGAAGCCTAGAAACCTAAAGCAGGAGGTCTTAAATGGAATATTCAAACCGATGGCGTATTATTGAGCATAAAGGAGAGGGCGGGCAAGGAAAGGTTTATCGCGTTATTGATAACGATAAATTTAATATAACCAAAATTCGGACAAACATTGAAAAAGCAGTTAAATATATGGGGCCTGTGGTTGCAATAGAAGATATCAAGAAGAATCAATTTGAATTATTCAAGGATGCTATAGTCCATCTTGTTAAAATGGAAGATCCTTCAAACCACGGCGCTTTAAAAGTATTGCATAGTCCCCAAGACGCAAGAAATGCCGGATTAGCCGAAAAAAGAATTGAGCGTGAAATTAAAGCGATGTCTAACATTTCACATCCCAATCTTTTAAAAATTATAGATGCTGATCCAGATTCAAAATGGTTTGTGTCTCAATTTTACCCAAAAGAAACGATGGCTAAACATTTAAATAAATTTACCGGTGATTTTGCTAAAGCCCTTAGAGCATTTAGGCCACTTGTGGAAGGTATTGCCAAATTACATGAAAAAAATAATGTACATAGAGATATTAAGCCTCAAAATATTTTTCTTGATTCCAGCGATAATTTAATTCTTGGAGATTTTGGGCTGATATTCTTTACAGACCAAAGACATACCAGAATCTCTGGCACCTGGGAGAATGTAGGAAGTCGGGATTGGATGCCCGGTTGGGCAATAGGGATGCGGATAGAAGATGTAAAACCATCATTTGATGTATTTTGTTTGGGGAAGGTCTTATGGGCAATGGTTTCAGACACACCTATTCTTCCTCTCTGGTATTTTGATAGACCGGACTTTAATCTAGAAAAGAAGTTCCCAAGCAGTCGTTTAATGCGATTGGCTAATTCACTTCTTAAAAAATGTATAGTAGAAGATGAAAAAAACTGCCTTAGGGATGCCTCCGAACTTCTCGCAGAAGTGGATAATACCTTATCTATTATTGATGAGGGTGCTGATCGGCTTGATCCCGATATTGAACGATTATGTAGAGTTTGCGGGATTGGTAAATACAAACTAATTGCTGATCGCGACCCAAATGACATGATGCAGTTTGGCTTCAAATACGTTGGAACTCATTCAATGAAAATCTTTACCTGCGGCTATTGTGGTCATGTTCAGTTATTTTCTTTCCATGGCAACCAGAAATTAAGTGCTTGGCCAGAATGATAGTATGGACTATCTTCAATAAGTTATAGAAATAGTAAAAAGCAGGGGGGCGGATTTATTTTTTCTCCCTGCTATCATTTCCTGAGCTTCTTTTTACATTCCAATTCCTTATGGTATTGCCAGAGTGCCTTATCAAGTTTTCTTAATGGGACATTACATCTTTTGGCTATTTTTCTACAGATTTTTAAATATTTCTGCCAATGCTCAAAATCATCTTTAATGTTGCAATCCTTAGGAAGTTCTTTTTCTTTCTGTAAACACTCCCAAGTCCGATAGTCCATTACGGTATATTTTTTGGGAAAACAGAAATGAAGAATTGCACTCGCAACCCGATACTCAACACCCTTCAGTAATGTTAGTCCCTCTATCTTTAGCTGTTCTCTATGCCCCTTAAAATTTGCCTTGGTTAATTCAAAGACATATTCTTTTTTATTATCTTTGGCTAATTTTTTCTTTCTCGGAGCTTTCCAGTTAACGATGTCGAATAACGTGTCTTTCAAAATGTATTTTACCTTCCCATCGGGAAAAAGTTTCTTTAGTTTTCCTCTAATTCTCTTCTCTAGCTTTTTATCTCTCTTCAGAGCATTCTTATCGTATCTTTCGCTCCAATAATCAACAAAACTTCTGTCAATCATCTTCCTTTTACTCCATAAACTTTATAAAAATGAGAATAACTGCTATTTATCCATTATCCCCTTTGCATAGGGATAGCATTTTTTGGCCACTATGGCGAAAGATTATCCTACGCATTTTTCTCCGCTCATATCCTCAACCTCTGCTGGATAGCAAAAAGCCTTTGTGGCTATTGTCGCCATTATCACAAAGGGGCTAAGATCATCCAGATCTTTACTTTAGCGTTGAGTTTCATAAAGTTTCTTCGGACGGGTGGGCCATACCTTTATTCGCTACTTTCTCTTTTAATTCTTTAGCTTTATCAATGATAGTCGGAAAATCTATTTTCTCAATATTCCAAAGATAATCAAAATCATCTTCAATTTCCCAAATGCAATGTCTTAATTGAAAATTCTTATTTAAAGCGAGACGCAGGATCCCATCGAGCCTATCTTGTTTAGAAATACCAATTTTACTCGTTCTCGCAATCCGTGAATCTATATAGATGTCCCAAATATGCCTAATCGATGTGGCTATTATTTTGTCTTCAAGCAACCCGTCCCACAGTTCTTTATCAAATTTAAATTCTTTATCCTCCATATCTTTAATATGCATCAATTCATGTTGCACTATTGCAGTAATTCTTTCTTTCCTAGTAACAAACAATGAACAGGAAGCCCAGAAGTTGTAGGTTTTATCATTATTATTTTTTATATTTACTCTTCCGGAGCTTATTGCTATATTTCGATAAAGGTTCCCTTTGCAGATAAGTTCAAGTTTAGTGACTTTATTCGCTATCCCATATTCGTTTGCAACTCTTTGAATTTCAGAACAAAAATAATCAAAGTTATCTTTAGCATTTTGGTTTAAGCTATTTAAAACCGCACAATATGTTTGTTTTATTATTTCCATTCGTTATGTCTTCTCCCCTGCAATTACATCAATCTCAATAGCTCTATCTCCTTCAAAATAAATAAACATTCTTTGGCGTGGGTAATACCAAACTTCTCGCTGCTTGCCTTCGCCTTTCCAAAATGGTTCTCCATAAGTCTTTAATATGCCTGTTTTCATTTGGTAATTCTTTTCTTGGCCAAAAACAGTTAGGGATATTAGGCAGATTAGAATTGCCAGAGCCAGGAGCTTCTTTATATTCAATCCTCTAATTAAAAAACGAGAAGTTATTCCAAAATCGCGTCCAATCAAGATATTTGCCTTTATTCCTATACAACCAAGTTTTCCTCTTGCCGTCTAGATAAAGTGCAGCAATTCTGGGAACATAACACTTTTCTATCGGGGAATTCGAGTCAAAGAAACATGAAAACTCTACCGACGAAGAAAAACCTTAAACCAGCTCAAAAATTATAAACTATAAAAAGAACATCATTTAATAAGGTGTTTCCGATCAAACGCCTGAAATAGAAGGAAACTTCGCTTACAACCCGTGATGCAAATACACTCTCTTTACCTGATGTGCGTTTATATGTGTGCGGATGAATAATTACTCCATATCTCACTTTGGGCACAAAGGTTAAGGAGCCGTTCACTAGCTTTAATACGTCGTGGATAATTCTTTTAACCTCTGTCTTTTCAATTTCAACTGCAATTTTTTCCTTTGCGTTATAGAAATCAACAGACATTCTGAAATCGGGCCGCCAGAGAGAACATGTGCTTTTATCTTTCTTGTCCCACATATAACCATGCTGCGCAATCTCCTCATTGAAAGATTCTTCAAATTTATCAATTTGGGATGCTGATTCTATTTTTATTTTAGTTACGGCTGCTTCAAGCAACTTTCTCTGTCCTTCCGGAAAGGGCCAGCTAATATCAAAATCAAATGGCGACTCTCCTAGTGTGCGGCTTTCATATATCATTTCTGGGCACCCAATATTTTTTCTATTTTTCCTATCACGGCTTGCATTCTGTTCTCTATATCGGTATCCCAAAAACGAAGCACTTTCCAGCCTAGATATCTTAATTCTTTGGTTGTCTTTTTATCTCGTTCCATGTTTCTCAATATCTTGTTTTTCCAGAAACTTTTATTTGTGTTAATCCGTTCTACGCATTCGGGATAATGTCTGCCGTGCCAAAACGTGCTGTCACAGAAAACCGCCAGACGATTTTTCTCAAAAACTATATCTGGTTTTCCGGGAAGCCCTTTGACATTTCTTTTATATTCCAAGCCTAAGGACTTTAATGCTTCATCAAGAATACGTTCTATTAATGTGTTTTTTGAACAAATTCGCGCCATATTATAGCTTCTTTTTTCCCGGCCGGTCCTTGCATCTTCGGCCGGACCTTTAACCAATATCTCGAGCAGTCTTTCTGTCATATGCCACATCAACACCGGCGGAATTGCGTTCCCCAGAGCCTTGTATTTAGCCGTGTCCGGTCCCGGCAGCCTGAAAGTATCAGGGAAAGACTGAATTCTGGCCACTTCTCTGGGCGCGAAGCGCCTGAAACGACCATTTATCTTTAAAACGGGATCCGTGCTGTTAAGGCTGACTTTAGCAAGGTGCGCTCCCACAGTATTACAAACTTTCTCGGGATCCTGCGCCCGGCCTTTATTCATTGCGGGATTGGAATTATGAAGACCCTTATGCGCCCTGTCGGAAAAAAAATATTTCTTCGGCACCTTGGCATGCGGAAAGACAACTCTTTTTAATGATACCCATTTTCTTTCGGCCAAGAGATCGCTTTCCGGCCTGTGGGTAGAATCCGGAGGATAAAACTTCCTGCCTATATTTTTTCTTATTCCGACAATAAAAACACGTTCCCTTCGCTGCGGAATGCCATAATTAGCCGCGTTCAGGAGACACCAGGAAACTATGTATCCACATTTTTCAAACTCTTTTATTATAAGAGGAAAAGCATGTTTATTGTTTGCCGATAAAATACCTTTGACGTTTTCGGCAACAAAGGCTAACGGTTTTTTATTACGCAAAATCCTACACATTTCAAAGAATAACCGGCCGTTTTCATCTCTATATCCCAGACGAGGCGGATTCTGCGCAACTATGGAAAACGACTGGCAGGGAAATCCGCCGGCCAATATGTCATGATCCGGTATTTCTGCTGCTTTTATCTTCCGGATATCTTTCACCAGGCATTTGTGTTTAAAATTTGCATCGTATATTCTGGCTGCGGAGGCATCTATGTCGTTCGCGTAAACGATTTGTACAGGATGCTTTTCATATTTACTGCCGAGGAAAGTAAACCCCCCGAGCATTCCCGCGTCCGTGCCGCCGCAACCACAGAAAAGCGAAGCTATTCTTAATCTCTCCACTCCAGAAGCTCCGTATATTCACCGCATCTTGCAGGGCTGAAAACAATATCTGCCCCGTTGCGCGGCGTCATTGATAGTTTTTCTTGTTTGTACTGGCCCACCGGATCGCGAAGCAGAAATAATTTTCTTGACCTCTTGCTTAAGAGCAGTCTGTAGACAAAGTATCTGCTTTTAAGAGTGTCTGCCGCAGTCCATTCCACAGGCGTCAGATGAATTCTGGTAAAATCAATTTCGCTGTTGCTTATGGTAGTTTTAACCTCTATATATCTGTATGTAGCATCTGCCTCGACAGATCTGATATCGTAACCGGCAGCGAGATGATCCGGTATGCACCGAATAAGATGTATTAAGTCTGTACGCTCGCGCAATTTAATCCTCATACATTCGTGCCCGTGCACAAGATTTTCGCCCACATCCCCTATTTCCTTCGTGCCAATTTCACTAGGCTCTTCGAGCTTTTCCATAAAACTGCTTACGATCTGTTTTCGCAACTTCGCATATTCTGTCTCGTCTCTGGCGATAAAAGCCAAAGCATCCGTTTCGAATATCTCTTCCCTGGGCATATTTACATATTCAAACCATGCTTCCTGAAGACTATTTATCTGCGCTAAGGTAACATTTCTTTTATCTATATAACGGTCATACTTGCTAAACCAATCTTTTGACTCCATAAATTTCTGCACCGCGTTTTTCTCCAGGGTATTTATAAAATATTTCTGCCCGTGGGGAGTAAGTAAGTTAGCCGTTACCATATAGTCGAGAATATCTCCGGCATAACGTATAACATCCCCCCTGCAGTCATATTGAACCTTTTTCTTCCTGTTTTCTTTAATGCGCTCCCATACGGATTCCGGACCTTCCCCGTCACGCGTGACTCTCAGGTCATTGAAAACACAGTGGGTCAGCTCGGGCTTGGTGATACCTTTCCTGGTCTTTTCATTTTTTTCAGCGCTATGCAGTAATTTCAAAATAAAAGGTGCCGGTCTGAATTTGATACCTTGCCTGATAACTTCAGCATTTTCGTGAGGCTTGAGATGTCCTCCGGGATACTGAAAATGGTACAGAAAAAGCTTGAACGAATGCACCAAATCCTGTTTATCCGCCAGCTCTGTCGCCCTCAGTGCTGGCCACGACTTATCTTTTGATCTGCTGGTGCGGATAAAACCAAACAGAGAGGAGATTTCTGTGCGCCAATTGTTGATTGTCTTAATCTTTTTCGTTGCATTCCCTGGGAATTTTTTAATTGCTTTATTAACTTCTTTATCGAATTCTCTTTTGCTCTTTCTTCGAATTTTAGATATCTCGGTAGCCATATAAATAAGAACATTTTCTATATTATTTTTAAACCTCGGACGTATGTGGTGCAACCTACAATAATATTCTTCTGGTATCTGGTATCTCATAAATAATGCCTCATTTCTTCCGCAATAGCTTGTGCCGTGAATGGAGGAACTGCATTTCCTGCCTGGGAATATTGTTGTGATTTATTTCCGATGAAAATAAAAATGTCCGGAAAAGATTGCAGCCTTGCGCATTCTCTGACAGTAGGAACCCTGTCATATAAATAATGGAAGTGGTGTCTATGGCCAGTGTCAACGGTCGGTGCCGGCTTTTTGCTGTGGAACCTTGTCCATGCAACATGAAAATTTCTGGTATTGGCATATTCCGGCGGCAGACTTTTATAATTACATCCTTCCGGAACGAGAGATATAACGCGCTTTGTCATTTCGGCATGGCGCGTTCCGATATGATTATGTATATACTGAGAACCTTGCCTCATATATTTCTGATATCTCGTGAGTTCGCCGTTTCCGGGATAAGGGGCTGGATCTGTGCCGATACGATCCTCCAAACCTGGCAGATCGCCGATGGCTTCTTCGGCAACAATATAACATTCTTTATTTAACACTGGAGGGGGGAACTTAAAGTACTCTTTCGCCTTATATATTCCCACAAAAAAAACCCTGTTTCTCAGTTGGGGAACGCCGTAGTCTGCCGAATTCAGCTTACTGCAACTCACTTTATAACCCATTTTCGAAAATCTGCCAATAATTTCGTCTTTTATCTGTCCTTTGTAGAGACTCATAATGCCGGGAACATTCTCAATCAGAAATGCCCTAGGCTTCAGTTCTTTAACCAGCCTTATAAAAGAAAGGTATAATTTGTTTCTGGGATCACTAAATTTTCTGGGGCCAGAAAGCGAAAATCCCTGACATGGCGGTCCGCCTATAACAACGTCTATTTGTCTTCTGCCCACAGCTTTCAGGATATCCTGTCCGGAAATGCCTGCAATATCAGCTATTATAGTATCCGATCCGGAATGGTTGAGCTTGAAAGTTTTGAGGGCTACCGGATCATTATCTATACCCAGCAAGACATTATACCCCGACCTAACAAAGCCGTACGACAGTCCGCCACATCCAGAAAATAAATCAATAACGCTAAAATTGCAAGGCATACATTTCTCCAGCTTTATATAGACATTCGACAGCTATATATTATACTCCTGAAAAAGCTCTGTTTTCAAGTATTAAATACTTCTTGGACCGGTAAAATAAGCCCTTTTGCTAGCATTTAGCGTCTAGTTGGCTTACTATTATAAATGCTTTTGAGAGGGTTGTAAAGGGGAATACATGAAAAAAACGAGGCTGAATACAGAAATTACCCGAGCTTCTTGGCCCAGTGATACTGGGATATTTTGATGCTTATGGTAGGGTTGCATTGAATTCGTTTGATACGTAAAATCCAGACCTTCGGGAGCCAGATTTGCTTGCCATCGAACTCAATTAAGATGGCTTTGCGGGTTTCTTTGAGCAAAATGGCCTTTATCCAAATATATTCTGGGGGATTTAGGGTATATTTGAGCCAGCGGCGCAGGCTAAACATAAGGCCTCCTTGCTCGTTTTACACCTTGTTTCAGCCAATCTGGAGCCATATATGGCCTTTCACAAAGAAGTCTCGGCTGTTCAATGAATTCCGATCTCCTTTTCCTGATTCTCTTAGTGGTAAGTTCTTTATGGGCGGTGTTTCTGCGTTGTTTAACCTCCATCCTGTCAACCGGAAGATCCTGGAGCTCTACCCATATCTTTGGCTTCTTGTTCTTGCGACCCGGTATCATTTCCTTCTCTACTGCAATAAGACCCATATCTTGAAGCTCCTGTCTTGCTTTGCATATTGTGGCGTTTGCCAGGCCGGTTGCTTCGTTTAAGGCCTTAGCGCTGTAACAGCTTCTGCCATTTGCGCCACCGGCCAGGATATAAAGAATATAAAGCTTTGCCGCTGTAGGAGACATTTCCTTTAAAAATCCTAATTCTTTAAGGTCTCTGTCTATCCAGCCAAATGGGTAAATGGTTCTCATAGTTTAAGTCTTCTATTTAAGTATCTATTTATTTAATATATGAGAGTTCAAATTTTGAATTATGCTTTGCTTAAAGCTGAATTCAAAAATTGAACTATGCTTTTGAGATAAAATAAAAAAGGAAGCCAAAATACTCCTTTTTTGAAGTACTTCAACTCCCCTTACTTTATTTAACCTCTTATAACTGTTTAAGTTACAAGAGTGTCCGAATTGATGGCGACCCCAACCGGATTCGAACCGGTGTCGAGAGCTTGAAAAGCTCTTGTCCTAGGCCGGGCTAGACGATGGGGTCGTTAGCTTTTATGTTTTTTGGCTAATCTGTTTAAATATTTAAGATCTTCTAAATCCTGAGGCCGCGCCGCAGCCTTCTTCATCTTGATCAAATCCTCAAGCGCAGCGAAATATACAAAGGTATGGCCAAATTTTGCCCGCAGTTTGTTCTTCCATACCCTTTTAAAAGTGATGCCTTTTACAAAAGGGTGAATGTCTGTTTCTACGTTGTATTGACGAATTAATAATTTTTTACTCATTAAATCTTCTATAGTTACATCGCTTAAATCATACCCGAATTTCCTTAAAGCCCGCCAGGTCTTTTTGGCATTATTTTCCTCGGGGCGAATAAAAATATCTATATCCAATGTAGCACGCGCATAGCCGTAGAGAGGAAAGGCGGTAGCGCCGATAATTACGAAATCTACCTTATGTCCTTTTAATAATTTCAAAAGTCTTTCTGTGCCCACTTTTCTTTAAAAGCTCCTTCATTTCTTTAGACTTTTGCAAACACATTTGCAGCCTCTGCTGAAAGGATAATGACTTAAGATAATTTAATTCAAAGTCTATTTCTTTATCTTTATTGTGTTTGTTTAATTTGAGAATTCCTTTCATAATCTATTCTTCTTCCTTCTTTACTACCGAGGCAATCGATGAAACCTTATCTTTTTGCCCCAGGCGGATTATCCGCACGCCTTGAGTATTTCTGCCCACGGTGCGAATATCCTTGACGGGACAGCGCACTACCATCCCGTTTTGAGTGATAATCATTACTTCATCTTTATCGTTAACGGATTTGAGGCCGACGACCTCGCCATTTTTACTGGTCACTTTAATATTGATAACTCCTTGTCCGGCGCGGGACTGCAGCCTGTAGTCCTTAAACGGGGTCCTCTTGCCAAAACCGCCTGAGGTTACCGTAAGCAGCGTGGCCTCGGGCCTGACGATTTCCATCCCGATTACCTCATCGTTCTTGCGCAATTTTATTGCCCGCACGCCCTTGGCAGTTCTACCCATATCGCGCACATCGCTTTCCTTAAAGCGCAGGGCCTTGCCCTGGCGGCTGGCCAGAAAGACTTCGTGTTTTCCGTCGGTAAGGGTGGCTGCAATCAATTCATCTCCGGACTCAAGGGAAATAGCTACGATACCCGCGCGGCGCGGATTACTGAAGGCATCCAGGCAGGTCTTTTTAATCAAACCCTGTTTGGTAACCAAAACAAGGTATTTCTTGGGGTCGAACTCTTTTACCGGGACGTGCGCGGAGATTTTCTCACCCGACTCCACCTGCAGAAGATTGACGATTGCCTTACCCTTGGAAAGGCGTCCTCCTTGAGGAATCTCATGCACTTTTAGCCAATAGACTTTTCCTTTATTAGTGAAGAAAAGAATATATTCATGCGTTGAGGCAAGGAAAAGATGCTCGGCAAAATCCTCCTCTTTCGTCCCCATTGCGGTTACGCCTCTTCCGCCCCGGCGCTGCCGCTTGTATGCGCTTACCGGAAGGCGCTTTATATAGCCGGAATGAGTAATGGTAATAATAACATCTTCCTCGGCAATCAAGTCTTCTATTTCCAGATCCTCGGCCTCGCCCACAACCTGCGTTCTTCTGTCGTCGCCGAATTTCTTCTTCAGCTCATCCAGCTCATCCTTGATAATCCCCAAGACCTTTTTTTCGCTGGCCAAGATGCTTTTGAGCTGCTCAATCTTTTTAATCAGCTCCAGATATTCCTGGTCGATTTTATCGCGCTCAAGAGCGGTCAGCCTCTGAAGCTGCATCTCCAGAATCGCCTGGGCCTGTCTTTCACTTAAAGAAAACTTCTTCATCAATTGCTCTTTGGCAATCTGGGGCGTCTTGGACTCTCTAATAGTTTTAATAACTTTATCCAGATGCGAAAGGGCAATCTTCAAACCCTCTAAGATATGCGCCCGTTCCTCCGCCCGGCGCAGGTCAAAGGTGGTGCGGCGGATAATTATCTCTTTGCGATGCTCGATATAAAGCTCAAGCAGTTGCTTCAGGTTGAGAATGCGCGGCTGGTTGTCCACCAGGGCAAGCAGAATTACGCCAAAGGTCTCTTCCATCTGGGTCTGCTTAAATAAATGATTAAGCACCACCTGGGCTATTGCCCCCCGGCGCAGCTCTACCACAATACGCATTCCGTCTTTATCTGACTCGTCTCTTAAGTCGCTGATGCCGTCTATCTTTCTGTCCTGCACCAGCTTGGCGATAGAGTTGATTACGTTTGTTTTATTTACCTGGTAGGGTATCTCGGAAATTACAATGGCCTCTTTGCCGCTTTTCTGCTGTTCGATATTGGCCTTGGCGCGCACCTTAAGCCGCCCGCGCCCTGAGGTGTAGGCATGCTTTATCCCTTCCCGCCCGCAGATAAATCCGCCGGTGGGAAAGTCCGGGCCTTTAATCAGGCGCATCAATTCTTTTATCTCGCAATCGGGCTCATCGATAACCAGCTTAACTCCCTCAATTATCTCACCCAGATTATGCGGCGGGATATTGGTAGCCATACCCACGGCTATGCCGCTTGAGCCGTTTACCAGAAGATTTGGCAAAACCGCCGGCAGGACCGAGGGCTCGGTCATAGATTCGTCGAAATTGGGCACAAAGTTGACGGTTTCTTTTTCCAGGTCTTTAAGCATCCAATCGGTAATCGAGCTTAAGCGTGCTTCAACATAACGCATAGCCGCCGCAGCATCCCCGTCGATTGAGCCAAAATTCCCCTGACCGTCAACTAAAGGATACCTTAAGGAAAAATCCTGAACCATACGCACCAGGGCATCAAATACCGCCGTGTCACCATGCGGGTGAAAACGGCCAAGGGTGTCTCCAACTATACGCGCGCATTTCTTATAAGGCTTGCTGTGCTCCAGGTGCAGCTCTTTCATCGCATAAAGAATCCGTCGGTGCACGGGCTTGAGGCCGTCGCGCACATCGGGAAGCGCCCGTCCCACGATTACGCTCATGGCATAGGAAACATAGGAATCCTTCATTTCATTTTCGATATAAACGGGTACTATCTTTTCGCCTTTTGTATACATAGTTATATATCCAGATTCCTTACTTCCCGGGCATGAGCCTGAATAAACTCCCGGCGGGGTTGGACGGCATCGCCCATCAGCACCGTAAACATCTCGTCCGCCTTGACTGCGTCCTCCAAGGTAACCTTTAGAATTGTGCGCCGGGCCGGGTCCATCGTGGTCTCCCAGAGCTGCGCCGGATTCATCTCCCCTAAGCCTTTGTAGCGCTGAATCATCATTCCTTTCTTAGCAACAGTCTTGACAAAGCGCAACAACTCTTTGAGAGAATAAACGGGTTTTTCTTCGCTATCATAGGTAACTTTATAAATCGGGGAAGGCTTGGATTTTTTTGCTCGCCCTATTTCTTCTTCCTTTGGCTTCTCATAATGGGCTACCGCATCGATGCCCATCTTCCCAATTGCCTCCAGGAGCTTCTCCAGCTCACGAGCTTCGTAAAACTCTACGATGTCCAGCTTCCTATTCTTCTCGTTTGCCTCTTCCCCTGCCTCGTGAATCTCCAGGGTCTTGCCCCGTTTTTTCTCCTCTTCGGCAGTTAATTTAGCCAACTCCTGGTCAGAATAGAGAAATTGGTCTTTATGCTCCACTTTTACCTTAAAAATGGGTAGTTTTTTGGTCTTCGGGTGTCTCAAAGCCAGATATTTTGCCAAACTCACTCCCTTTCGCTCAACTGCCCGAGAAAGGCCTTCCAGTTCCACAAGGAGCTCAAGAAGTTTCTTAATCTGTTTATCGGAAAAGGCTTTCTTGTCTTTGACACACTTCAAGCTCATGCCTTCGCTGCCCATATCCAGAAGCAACTCGTTCATCCGTTCTTCCGTATCAATATATTCCTCCCGCTTGCCTCGCTTTATCCTATAAAGCGGCGGCTGGGCGATATAGATATAGCCTTTTTCCACCAATTCCGGCACCTGACGATAAAAGAAGGTCAGCAGTAAGGTGCGGATATGCGAACCGTCAGTGTTATGAAGAACCGTTCCTCCTTCACCAGCAATAAAATTTTGATTCCCCGGCACCGAGAAGTCGTAGACATATTTATCCCCGCAATTCACTTCCCTAACGGACTTAACTTCCAAAGCTACAAAATCGCTATTGACCGACGCAAGCTTCCTGCCCCAATTGCCACGGCGCTGGCCTGAAGAAAGCCACGGCTCTAATTTCCAGGCATCTTTATGGCAGGACCAGATATCGCGGATGGCTAAAAGCTGCTCTTTTGTAGAAACACACACATCGATCTCATAATTGGCTTTAAAGAGCTTACCTCTTCGGGTATGACTTTTTGGCCGCTGGCGCGATACCGCCGGGAATACCCCTAACTGGCGAAGAAGAAAAATCAGATTCCGGCCCAGCCTTAAAGAAGAAGTGCAAAAGCCGACAACCTTGCGATCGCCATAACGTTTTTTCTTCTTGCCTCTGCCGACAACGATATAACCGTCGCTTTCCAGCAGGCCTCGCAACAATGCCCGCTGCACCGGTTCTTTAACATTATAGAAAATATCGGGAATGAATTTCTCAAAGGCTCTTTTGCCAAAAAGTCCTAAATATTCTAATAACAATTTAAAGGTAAACGAATGAAAATGTAAAATTGTACAACCATCTAATTTTCGGTCAACGATTATATTTGCGCCAAGGGCCTTGCGGATAACCTGCTTAAGCTGTTGAGTATAGCGTCCATTCTTATCGTGCCCGATTGAAAGCATAAACCGGTTGGGGTTACCGCTCGTGCAAGCCTGTGAGCCGTCGCCTAAAAACCATCCCAACAGATATGCCAAATCTTCGTCCACCTTTATTCTCGTCTTAATTTGCCTTGTATGATTGTCCAGGAAAATCCCCGCGCCATTATTCCTGCCCTGCCCTTGCCATCTTTGCAGAGGCAGAAAGATTTGATAATCAAAATCATTCAGCTCGGCCTTGATCTGGCCGAGATACGATTTAAACTTATTATATCGCGGCATAACATTATCTGCCTTTGTCTCCCACTGCTGAATTACTGTTTTATAGACTCCGACTGATTTAGCCATCTCAAAGCGCGAAATGTTCAGCGACTGCCGGCGGGCTTGCAGCCTCTGCCACATAGGTCGAGGTAAATCTATCCATGCTTCCTGAGGAATTTCAGCAACTGTTCCCTTCTTTAGCCGAACTGAAATGTTCTCCTTTTTTTCTTCCCGTTCAAATAAAACTTCGGCCAGATTAATTTGCATATCCTGGCCATTGCGCGGAAAGCGCAAGGGGAAAATCAAACGGTCGCCTTCCTTAATTTTACTGCCCTCTTTCAGGATGGCTTTGCCTTTTTCCCATACATAAATACTATGACAGGAAGTAACTTTAACCGTATAACCACAATATGTCTTAAGCTCAAATATTCGTGTTCTACGGGGATGCTTTATAAGCTGATGAATATCTTTTAAATCTAACCTGCCTTCCTGTTCATTAAAGGACATTATTTGATAATTTGATGGGTCTTGACAGCTTTCAATAAACGGTCCGGCTTCCGTATAGAAAAACTGTTGTTTTTCTTTGTCATAAAGTAAAACAGGGGTGTCGGCCGTTACGCTATCAGCGTCGCACATTAAAATAATCTTATTGTAACGCAGTCTGGAGATATCAAATTCTTCCTTGCCGATGCCGGTGCCTAAGGCGGTAATAATAGTCCTGATTTCTTCATTGCTGAGCATCTTATCCAAACGCGCTTTCTCCACATTGAGAATTTTACCCTTGATTGGCAGGATGGCTTGAAAACGCCTATCTCTTGCCTGTCTACTGCTACCCCCGGCACTATCGCCTTCGACAATATACAGCTCACAAAGCTCAGGCTCGCGCTCAGAGCAATCGGCAAGTTTTCCGGGAAGCCCTCCTGTTTCCAGAGCGCCTTTTCGCCGGGTAAGCTCACGGGCCTTCCTCGCCGCCTCACGCGCCCGGGAGGCCGTAACTGCTTTGCCGGCTATGACATTACCTACGGAAGGATGTTCCTCAAGAAATGACCCTAATGACTCATTAACGATGGACTCAACAATCCCGGAAACTTCGGAATTACCTAACTTGGCCTTGGTCTGACCTTCGAACTGAGGGTTGAGCACCTTGACGCTGATAACCGCGGTCAGGCCTTCTCGGGCATCATCCCCCGATAAAGAAATACCCCCCTTTAATAGATTTTTATTCTTGCAGTATTGATTAATGGTGCGCGTAAGCGCGGATTTAAAGCCGCTAAGGTGAGTGCCACCTTCTATGGTGTGAATATTATTGGCGTAACTGAAGATATTTTCCGCATAGCCGTCGTTATACTGCATAGCGACTTCCGCCTTAACACCGTCTTTTTCCTTGGCAAAATAGACTACCTTTTTATGCAGGGGTGTCTTATTCTTATTTAAATATTCCACGAAAGAACTAATGCCGCCGGAAAAATTGAATTCACTACGTTTATCCTGATCTTCATCTTCCAGAATAATATTAATGCCTTTATTTAAAAAGGCCAGCTCCCTCAGGCGCTGGGAAAGAATATCAAAACTGTAACATATTTTCTGCGTAAAGATTTCCTTATCGGCCTTAAAGGTTACGCGCGTGCCGCTCTTGGCGCTTTTGCCTACCACCGTAAGCTTGGAAACGGTCCTTCCGCGCTCATAACGCTGATGATAAACCTTGCCGTCGCGCTTGACCTCTACCTCAAGCCATTCCGAAAGCGCATTGACTACACTCACTCCCACCCCGTGCAGACCTCCGGCAACTTTATAGACACGGTGGTCAAACTTGCCTCCGGCATGCAAGGTAGTCATTACCACCTCCACCGCGGGTTTTTTCTGGGTCTTGTGTATATCTACGGGGATACCCCGGCCGTCATCGGCTACGGTCACCGAATTATCGGCATGGACCGTTACATGGATATTCTTACAATACCCGGCCATTGCCTCATCGATGCCGTTATCAACCACTTCATAAACTAAGTGGTGAAGCCCGGCGGTGGAGATATCTCCGATATACATTGCCGGGCGCTTGCGTACGGCCTCCACCCCTTCCAACACCTGAATGGTGCGGGCGTCATACTTGTGCGGCTGCTCTGCGGCAAGCGTCTCTTCTTTTTGCTCCGCTTTTTTGGTTTTTTTAATTTTAGATTTTTTCATCTTTAGCTTTTACCTATCCTGAATTGTATCTTCCGAACTTTATCCGGCCCTATCTTTTTCTGTAATGCTTTTAATAATCTCCCTTTCTCGAAATTAATCTGATAAAGCCAGGCGGATTCATCCACAAATACCTGAAGGGTTCCTTTTCTTAGGCTCGCCGGCCGGCTGTGACGGGAAAGCTCCTTACCTACAAGTGCAGGCCAGCTGGAGACAATCTTAAATATATCCTTTTTCTTTACCCGGCTTAATTCTTCTACTACACTGTGCAAAACATCGCTGATTGGCTGTGGTGCATTTTTTCTCATGCTAGTTGCATCGGTAAAACTATATAAACATAACTGCCCTGGGCCCTGATTATACCCGGGCTTTCCGAACCCGTCAATTCCAAACTGATATCCTGATCCTTAAGCGTCTTTAAGGCATCGATTAAATATTGCGGGTTAAAACCTACGGAAAACTCTCCCCCCCTATGCTCGATATCTATTTCTTCCCGGGCTTCACCCATATCCGGACTGTTTTTAGAAAAGATTAATTTATCCTTAAATAAATCTAATTTTATCGACTGTGAATCGGCAGAAGTTAAAATAGCAACCCTTTTTGCGGCCCAGAGAAATCTCTCCCGGTCAATAACAACCTTATCCTTGCCTCCTTTGGGGATTACCTGTTCATAGTTAGGAAATTGCCCCTCGATAAGACGGGAAATAAGCGTTATATTATCGAATTGAAAAGAAATCTGATTTTCTCCGAAAACTATTTTTACCACGCCCTCGTCTTTTAAGTTGCGCGTTAATTCCTGAATCGCCTTAATAGGAACGATAACTTCTTTCTTAAAGCGCTGGGCCTCGTTCATTTCTTTTTCGATTAAAGCCAATCTTCTTCCGTCGGTAGCTACAAATCTTACTCTTTTACCTTCAACCAAAAAAAGGACGCCGGTCAGTATGTATCTGGTCTCATCGCGAGAAACCGCAAAAGAGGTAAGGTTAAGCATATTCTTCAACAATCGCTGATCCAGACTGATACTTTCTTTTTCGTGAAGTTTCGGCAATTTAGGAAACTCGTCTTTAGGCAGGCCCATCAACCTGAAGAAGCATTTTTGCGATTCAATGGAAATAGAATTATTCTTCCTCACGGTTACAGTTATATCCCCTGCGGGTAAATCCTTAATAATATCCAGAAATTTCTTGGCCGGAACAGTAATACTGCCTTCCTCATTTATTTCTATGGGAGAAAAATCAAGCGAAATGCCTACGTCCAGGTCTGTGGCAGCCATAAGAATTTTATCCTTCTGGGCCTCTAAGAGAAAATTAGAGAGAACAGGGAGAGTGCTTTTTGTGGAAATAACACTTTGGAGCGTCTGAACCGCTTTTAATAAAGATTCTTTAGATGTTTTTATTTTCATTTTTTGTTCTCCTTATATTCTCTTTTAGATAGAAAAATAAGTAGTCGTAATAGTAAGTCTTGAGGAAACTGTGGATAACTTCGTTACTTCAATAAATGTAAAGAATAACAAACTTAAAACCTTGTGGATAAGTCTGGTATTCTATCCACATCTTATCCACAGACTCGTCTCGGGACTAAGTCACGGATGGCTTAATCACTTCTTATATCCATTACCAATCTGTCAAGCAGGTCTTGTAAGTTCGAGTCCTTTTTTGAATCCCTCTGGATCTTGTCGTAAGCATAGAGGACTGTAGTATGGTCTCTGCCCCCGAAATATTCGCCTATTTCCGGTAAGGAAAAATCAGTAAGAGTACGGGTGAGATACATGGCAATCTGACGGGGGTAAACTACCGCCCGATTTCTCTTTTTCGCTTTTAAATCCAGGATACGGATATCGAAATGGGCAGCCACTTTTTTCTGAATAGCTTCAACAGAGAGTTTTTTGTCTTCCAGCAGCATGTCTTTTAAGACGGAGCGGGCCAAATCCAGGGTAATTTTTTCATTGGTTAAAGAGGAGTAGGCCACCACCCGAATCAGCGCCCCTTCCAGCTCACGGATATTCAGCCGGACTTTGTCGGCGATGAAAAAGATAACATCGTCGGGCACATCGATTTTATTCTGTTCGAGTTTTTTCTTCAGGATGGCGATGCGGGTTTCTAAATCCGGAGGCTGGATGTCGGTAACCAGGCCCCATTCAAAACGGGAAACCAGCCTTTCTTCCAAGGTGGGGATATCTTTCGGGGGCCGGTCGCTGGAAAGGACAATCTGTTTATGGGCGTCGTAAAGAGCATTGAAAGTATGGAAAAACTCTTCCTGGGTGGCCTCTTTGCCGCCGATAAAATGGATATCGTCGATTAACAGGATATCCACATGGCGGTATTTTTCCCTGAAGTTCGTAGTGGTGCGGTGCTGAATAGCGCTGATTAGTTGATTGGTAAACTTTTCGCTGGAGATATAAGTTACTTTAAGCCGGGGGTTGTTTTTCAGGATGTGCCCGCCGATGGCCTGCATCAGGTGTGTTTTTCCTAACCCCACCCCTCCGTAGATAAACAAGGGATTGTAAGAGCGGGCCGGAGACTCTCCCACCGCCATAGAGGCGGCGTGGGCAAATCGGTTACTCGGGCCTACCACAAAATTCTCAAAGCTGTAGCGGGCATCTACCTTGAAGGAATCAGCGGATTGAGTCTCTTGTTGCGGCTGAGGAGGTTTGCGAAAAAACCACCGCCTTGGTTTGGGCTCTTCTTTTTTCTCCGGCGAAGAAAGCGGTTCTGCCTGCGTCAACACCAGCTGCACCTCTACATCATCTTTCTGAATAGCGGAGCTTAAGGCCTGTTTAATCAATCCCAGATAGTGCTCTTTTATCCAGGTCTGGAAAAACTTATTTGGCAGCTCCAGGGTCAGTGTATTCTCTGAGAAATCCTGCACTCTTATAGGGCGAAACCAGGTCTCGAAGCTTTGTTCGCCTAAAGTTTCCTTGGCTGTGTCCAGGATTTGCCTCCAAAGCTGTTCTGCTAAGCCTTCCATCCTCTCCCCTGTTTATTCACAAGTTATCCACAGGATAAAACTGTGTTCAGTTTTGTAATTATAGCAGAGCCTTGAGGCCTTGGCAAGAGATTTTTTTAAAAATTCACAAGAAATAAGGAGCCGGATATTTTTTACCCTTTGGGCAGATTTTACTTGACTTAAAAAATCTTTATGTTATAATTGCCTCTAATAAATATGAAGAAGACGCTTAGGGTAAAGACCAATCTTAAGAAAAAAAGGAAACATGGATTTCGCCGACGGATGTCAGGGGCTTCCGGCAGGGCTGTTATTGCCCGCCGGCGCCGAAAAGGCAAAAAGACGCTTACTCCATGAACCCCGCCCTTCCTAAAACCCCTAAGGCAAATGGCACAGAGAGGCTTCGTGGCAGTTCTACTCTGCAAAAAAGTGCTTATGAGCTAAGGGATGAAAAGAAGAGCGGGGTGAAGCCAGACCAGAGCAAACAACAGAAGCTCCGGCGCAACCGTCAGTTTAGAGAAGTCTATATGCGGGGCCGCAGACAAAGTGGGCCCCTTTTGACTTTATTCTTTATGCCCAATAAGCTGAAGCTTAGCCGGATGGGCTTATCGGTCACTAAAAAGAGGTTCAGGTTAAGCGTCCGACGACATTATATCCAGCGGCGCCTGCGGGAGGCTTATCGTCTGAACAAAATGCGCTTTTTGCAGGGTTATGATATAGTAATAGTAGCCCGTAATATTAAAAAGACTACGGGTTTTGGAGAAATAACCGCGGAGCTTCTCTCTCTTGCGCAGAAAGCAAAATTATTAAAATGCCAGGCATAATTCAAAAGGTGCTTAAGAAGGCTGTTATCTCTGCCATCGATTTTTATCGTAACTCTATATCTTGCTTGATGTTACCAAGATGTAGATTCTATCCCAGCTGTTCTGCTTATGCCCGGGAGGCTGTGGAAAAAAAAGGCTTGTGGCGGGGTTTGAGGATGTCTCTGGGGCGCCTGTTGCGTTGCCATCCATTTAGCCGGAGGGGCTTTTTTGATCCGGTAAATGAAGCATGAGCTTATCCCTTGCTTAAACAAGGGGAAATTCTCTTCGACAATTTCCCCTTAAGCTTCGGGATTAATTCACACAAACTACGAGGAACAACTAAAGAAGATGGACTTATCTCGCACTTTGTGCTCTATAAGTCCAGTGTTTATTGAGGAGATGTAATTTATGGGCAAAAGGACTGCGCTTGCTTTATTCCTATCATTATTGGTAATAATGAGTTACAACTATATGATGGCTCGGAAATATCCCCCTGCAGAGCAGGAGGTTGTTCCCGGGCAAACAAAAGAGACCATTGCACCTTATCGCCCTGCGCAGCCTTCAGGCCGGATGCCGGAAAGCGCTGTCAGCCCCGGGATAATAAGCTCGGCCAGAGATTTCGTGGTAGAGACAGACCTGGTAAGATTAGTCATAACCGAAAGCGGCGCAAGGATTAAGAGCTGTGAGCTCAAGCGATATCCCGAGGAAAAAATAGATATCAGGACTGTCCGGAAACAGCTTAGCGCAGGACGGATTTCCCAGCGCGAAAGGAATAAATTAGAGCTCTTGCTTAAGCGCTTAGAACAAAAGCCGCAGATGGCCCAGTTAGTCTCTCTGCCATCTACGCTTGACGGCGATTTCAGCCCGGCAATAATCTTTCCGGACGACGAAGAGGCGAGTTCCGAGTTGAATAGCGCTTTATATCGCTGCCCTGAAGAGGGCTTGAGGTTGAGTAACGACAATCCCAGCGGCCAATTGGAGTTTATATATACCGATTCTCGGGGACGAAAGATAAAGAAGGTTTACAGCTTCTCCAACTCTAATTATAGCATAGGGTTAGATATTTCACTCCGCGGCTGGAAAAAGGCGGATTTTCTTTTATCCTGCGGTCCGGATGTAGGTATGCCCCGTCTGCAGCGAGGCAGGATGTACGGATATCAGGGGCCGGTAAGCTGTTTTTATAATGGCCGCCAGGCCTGGACCCAGACGGAAAAATATTCGCGCAGCGAAAATAATCTTTTTGTCCGTCGGGAACATAGGCAAAAAGGAGAGATACTCTGGGCCGGTTTAGAGAATAAATATTTTTTGACTGCCCTTATCCCCTTGCAGCCGGCGGATGCAGTAATAGTAGAAAAAAATAAGGCCGGCGAGCAAAAAGCAGCTCTGGCTGTGTCCGGGAAAGATCCAGGCGAGCCGTATAATTTCAGGCTTTATCTGGGGCCTAAAAAGAGAGAACGGCTGAAAGAAATTGGCGTAAGCCTTGAGAAATCAATAGATTATGGCTTTTTTGGCACTATTGCCCGGTTTATGTATCGCATCCTGCTTTTCTTTTCCGGCTGGACAAATAACTTTGGCTGGGGGATTATTCTATTATGTTTGGTTACCAAGATACTCTTCTATCCCCTTACCCACCACAGTTTTGAATCAATGCAGAAGATGCAGCAACAGATGAAATCTATCCAGCCGGAGATGGATGAACTGCGCGAGAAATTTAAAGACAATCCCCAAAAACTGAATAAGGAGATTATGGGTCTTTATCGCAGAAGGGGTGTAAATCCATTAAGTAGCTGCCAGAGCGGTTGTTTACCCCTCTTACTGCAGATGCCGGTTTTCTTTGCCCTTTACGGTATCTTGTATAATAGCATAGAGTTACGTGGCGCGCCCTTTATAGGCTGGATAACGGACCTTTCTGCAAAGGACCCTTATTATGTCTTACCTATCCTTATGGGGATAAGTATGTTTGTGCAGCAGAAGCTTACAGGCATGGGCACTGCGGGCGGCGCCCAGCAGGAGCAGGCAAAGATGATGGCCTACTTGATGCCTGTATTCTTGACCTGGATCTTTGCCAGTCTTCCTTCGGGCGTAGTGCTTTATTGGTTTACTTTTAATGTGGCTACGGCCTTACAGCAGCTTTTAATCAGAAAAAAACAGAAAGCGGTTAGTATATAACGATATGAAGAGTATTGAGGTAGAAGGACGAACACCCCAGGAGGCAATTAAGATTGCCTTGAAAAAATTAGGAGTTTCCAGAAGCCAGGTTAAGATTGAAGTCCTTTCCGAGGAAAACAAAGGGCTTTTTGGCATGAAGGGCGCAAAGCAGGCCCGGGTAAAGGTTACTTTAAAGTAACTCAAACATTTCACGTGGAAACATGGGTAGAATAATTGCTGTATGCAATCAAAAAGGCGGGACAGGCAAGACCACCTCTGCTATTAATATTTGTGCCTACTTGGCTTTGGCCGGCAAGAGAGTCTTGTTAGTAGACATCGACCCTCAAGGTAATGCCACCAGCGGCGTAGGCGTAGATAAACAGGGCATTGCATCCAGCATATATAATGTTATGCTGGAGCAGGCAAGCATCGCCGAAGTTATTTTGCCTACAGCAATCGGCAGTCTTTTTTTGGCTCCTTCAAATATCAATCTTACAGGCGCAGAAGTAGAGCTTGTAGGGGTAATGAGCCGGGAGTATCGCTTAAAAAGGGCGTTGGAGGTAGTCAAAGACGAGTTCGATTGTATAATTATTGATTGCCCGCCCTCCTTAGGCTTGCTTACCATTAATGCCCTTACTGCTTCCGACTCCATAATTATTCCTATCCAATGTGAATATTTTGCCTTGGAAGGGTTAGGCCAGCTGGCGCATACTATGAGCCTGG
This sequence comes from Candidatus Omnitrophota bacterium, assembly GCA_020341815.1. Taxonomy (GTDB): domain Bacteria; phylum Omnitrophota; class Gorgyraeia; order JAFGHF01; family JAFGHF01. Next base: position 1,083,240 of record CP070837.1, on the reverse strand, counting down.
TAAAGGACAATCTAAATCCTGAGTTAGAGATTGAGGGTGTGCTTTTGACCATGGCTGATTATCGCACCAATCTTACCAATGAAGTAATAGTTGAGGCCAGAACCTACTTCAAGCACAAGGTTTATGATACAATAATCCCGCGCAATATTCGCTTAAGTGAGGCGCCCGGGTTCGGTAAACCCATTGCTTTATACGATCGTAACTCCCCTGGGGCGCAGAAATATTTAGAGCTTTGCCAGGAAATACTGGGTAAGGAGGCTATAAATGCAGAAGAAAGTATTAGGCAGGGGCTTGAGCGCCTTAATGCCAGAAAAACCGGTTAAACCCGGCGCTAATGTAGTTACTGTAGATATCAATAAGATTAGTTTTAGTCCTTTTCAGCCCCGTCAGGAGAGAAATCCTCAAAAGGCGCAGGAGCTCATGGCTTCTATTAAGGAAAAAGGAGTAATCCAGCCTGTGGTAGTGCGCCCTAAGGGGGATGGTTATGAATTGATTGCCGGTGAAAGAAGAATGCGCGCGGCAAAAGAATTAGGTTTTGCGCAACTGCCCGTTGTAATTAGAGATGCGGAAGATGCCGAGGCCCTGCAATTAGCCCTTATTGAAAATATCCAGAGAGAGGAATTGAATCCTCTGGAAGAGGCCCAGGCCTATGAACAGCTTATTTTAAAGTTTGGTTTTACTCAGGAAAAGATTGCTCAACTGGTGGGCAAGAATCCCAGCTCCATCTCTAACACATTGCGTTTATTGAAGTTGCCAGAAGAGATAAAACTTGCTTTACGCAAGGGAACGATTTCCATGGGGCATGCCCGCACGATCTTAGGCCTCAAAAGCCTTCCCGAACAAGATCGGGTATTTAGGCGTACGGTTACGCAGCAGCTGTCTGTGCGTGAATTGGAGAATCTGGTAACGAAAAAGGTAGGCGGCACAGGACACAAAAAACAGCTCACCCGCAATCCTCATATAGTTGCCTTGGAAGAAGAATTGCAGAGAACCTTAGGAACAAAGGTTAAAATTGTGGCCGGACGCAAAAGAGGTAAGATAATATTGGAATATTATTCGTCAAATGATATGGAAAGGTTAACAAAACTTTTAAAAAGAGTTAAATAATTTCTTTAGTAAACATTTCTTTACAGTGTTAACATTTTAAAATCAATAAGTTAGGGAAAGCATACGAAGTCAAATTTTTATGAAAGAAGGATAAAATGGTAGAGCAGACATTAGTATTGATTAAACCGGATGGCCTGAAAAAGTCGCTTACGGGCAACATTTTGACCCGGCTTTCGGAAACCAAGCTGGAAATTGTTGCGGCCAAGATAACCCGGGTGACCCGTGAGTTAGCCCAGGAGCACTATAGCCACATGAAAGACAAACCGTTTTTTGAAGAATTGATTAGATATATTCGCGGGGAATTGCATCAAAGGCGCAAGGTAATGGCTATGGTGTATTGGGGGGAAGACGCTATTAATAAAGTGCGCCAATTGGCAGGCCTGACCAATCCCGAAGAGGCCGATCCGGTTTCCATACGCGGGGCCTACGGGCGGATTACCACTAAGGGGGTTTACGAAAACGTAATCCATACCTCACGGGATAAAGGGGAGGCCGAAAGAGAGATCAAGCTCTGGTTTAAGCCTGAGGAAATCATTGTCGATTTGTATCCAACCAAGACTATTGAGGTAAATAAGACCAAGCAAAAGGTCTGGACATAAGAAAGAGAGAATTCTTTATGATAAAGAGTATGACCGGTTACGGCAAGGGGCGACTGGTGAGCCGGGTGGGCACAATTACAGTGGAGATGCGCAGTTTAAACCATAAATATTTCGATATTGTCAGCCGCCTGCCTAACCATCTTTCGATTTTTGATGACAAAGTGCGGGATTATGTCAAAAAGAAAATCAGAAGAGGCAGAATCAATCTATTTGTGACATGGGAAAGCAAGGAAAAGGCGCAAAGCCTATTTTCGCTGGATTTGCATTTAGCCAGGAGATATCATCACGAGCTTTTGAAATTAAAAAGGGAATTGAAATTAAAAGATGATTTGGGGTTAAGTCAAATCATCTCTTTGCCGGAAGTGATTACTTATGAGCAGAAGAAAGAAAAAACAGCCCAGCTTTGGCCTTTTCTTAAAAAGGCAATAGAGCGCGCCTTGTATAAATTAGATCAGATGCGCCAGGCCGAAGGAAAAAGACTATTACGTGATTTATTGAAAAGGCTCAGACGAATTCGGTATTATCTGGGAAATATTGAGAGCCAATTGCCTAAGGCAATCGAAAAATATAGAAAAGAGCTTTTCCGGAAATTAAGGAGCTTTTCCGGAATAAAAAAACCCAATCACGACAGAGTGGCAGAAGAGGTGGCCTTATTTGTGCGTAATAGCGATGTCAGCGAAGAGGTTACACGTATTAAGAGTCACCTTAAGGCATTTCGTACGGCCCTGCGCAATCAAAAAGAGGCAGGCAAGGAACTGGACTTCATTGCCCAGGAGTTATTTCGCGAGGCCAATACTATCGGTGCCAAGGCCAGCGATTTTCGTATCTCGCGATGGGTAATCAAGATTAAAAGCCAGATTGAAAAGATGCGCGAACAATTGCAGAACGTAGAATGAAAGTAATTAGTTTGGGGTTTGATAATGGAGTGGCGGCTCATCGCATAGTGGCGGTTGCCAATGCAACGGCTGCTCCGATGAAGCGGCTGAGAGAGGAAGCACGGAAAAATCACAGGCTCATAGATGTAACCAACGGCCGTCGCACAAGGGCAATAGTGGTTACCGATAGCGGGCATGTATTTCTTTCGGCTATTCAGCCGCAGACCCTCACCCAGCGTATTGAAGAAGCGGGCTAATTAATTAGCATGGGCAAAAAAAGGGGTAAGCTTTTTGTAGTATCTGCGCCTTCCGGTTCAGGTAAAACTACTCTTTGCCGTGAGCTTATCCGCAGCCTGCGAGGCAAAAGAAAACTGGTGCGTTCGATTTCTGTAACTACGCGCAGGCGCCGGGGTAAAGAGCGTGAAGGCAGGGATTACTTTTTTGTTTCTCCGAGAGAATTTATAAAGAGGAGAAACAGGCAGGAGTTTCTGGAGTGGGCCAGAGTGTTGAATAATTACTACGGCACACCCTGTGATTTTATAGAGAAGCACACCGGGCGCGGAGACGATGTTCTTTTAAATATCGATGTGCAGGGGGCGATGAAGATTAAGCGCAAAAAGCGCGATGCTGTGCTTATCTTTATCCTTCCGCCTTCTTTTAAGGTATTGGAGGGACGCCTCAGGCGAAGATCAACGGAAAGCAAGGCAGAGATCGCCCGACGTCTGAAATTTGCCAGGCACGAGATGCGTTTTGTAAGGAAATACAACTACGCGGTTTTGAATGATGAAATCGCCAGAGCCCTTAAACAACTAAAAGAGATTATTCGGCAAGAAAGGAAGAAGAAATAAAAATGTCCTATGTTCCGGTTCAGGATTTATTAAGCAAGACAAATAGTATCTATAAATTGGTGGCCTTAGCTTCCAGGCGCGCCGCACAGCTTAATGCCGGCGCCCCTAAATTGGTGGAATCCGATAGCGAGAAGATTTCCAGCGTTGCCTTAAAAGAAATTGCTGAAGGCAAGGTTAAGCTTGAGACGGCGAAGAAATAAAAATGCCCAGACAGAAAGAAGTGATATTAGGAGTAACCGGCAGTATTGCCGCCTATAAGGCTTGCGAGATAATCAATGGCTTAAGGAAGCGCCATATCAATGTCACCGTAGTAATGACAAAAGAGGCTCAGGAGTTTATTACGCCTCTTGCGCTTCAGGCCTTAAGTGCAAATAAGGTAATCTGCGATTTATTTACGCCCGCAGAGCACGCGAGCCCGGCGCATATCTCTCTGGCGGAAAAGGCGGACTTGGTGTTGATTGCCCCGGCCACGGCGAATGTAGTGGCAAAGCTTGCCTGCGGCATTGCGGATGATGCATTAACATGCCTTGCGCTTTCTACGCGCGCGCCGGTAGTAATCGCTTGTGCGATGAACGAGAAGATGTTCAAGCATAAAATAACATCGGAGAATATCGCTCGCTTGAAGAAGCTGGGCTATCGTTTTGTCGGTCCTAAAGTGGGGCATTTAGTTTGCGGCGGCAGGGGAATGGGGCATCTTGCCGATGTAGCTGAGATAGTCAAAGAAGCGATAAAGAACTTAAAGTGAAGCTAAAAAAAAGGCTCAATATCCTGATAACTGCCGGGCCGACGCGTGAGCCTATAGATCCGGTGCGATTTATCTCTAATTATTCTACGGGCTTTCTTGGTTATGAAATCGCAAAAGAAGCCGTAAAAAGAGGACATCGGGTCATTCTGATTAGCGGGCCGACTTCATTATTGAGGCCGCAAGGCGTGCGCTTGATAGATGTAGTTACGGCGCGCCAGATGAAAAAAGAGCTTGAGAAAGTATTTGGCTGGTGCGATTGCCTGATAATGACAGCGGCTGTTTGTGATTTCTATGTCAAGAAAACAGCGAAGAAGAAAATCAAAAGAGGCAATAAAAAGGAAATAGAGCTGAAATTAAAGCAGAATCCCGATATCTTGAAGAGCCTCGGCGGTAAAAAAGGGAAGAAGATGCTGGTCGGCTTTGCCCTGGAAACAGAAAACCTGCAGAAAAATGCGCAGGATAAATTAAAAGAGAAAAATCTGGATTTGATTGTGGCAACGCAGATGAAAATAAATAAACTTCCCTTCGGGAAAAAAGGCATCGATGTTCTGCTTGCCGATAGCAACGGATATAAGCAGGAAATAAAAGCAAAAACCAAAACGCATCTTTCCAGAGTTTTGCTTGAGAGAATAGAAAGGGCGGCTTAGCCAAGTGGGAAGGCGGGGGTCTGCAAAACCCTTATTCGTCGGTTCGAATCCGACAGCCGCCTCCAGATTGATAAATGCCACATAAACGAAAAGATTTAAAAATCAAAGGAACAAATCTTTGGTATTTAGTGGGGTTAATTACCAGCGATGGAAGTTTAAGTTGCGATGGAAGGCATATAAATATTACTTCAAAGGATTTTATATTTCTTAAAGAACTTAAAAATACACTTGGATTGATTAATAAGGTCGGTACTAAAAATAAAAATAAAATTAATCAAGCTTATCAAATTCAATTTTCGAATGTTAGATTCTATGATTTTCTATTATCTATTGGGCTCACGCAAAATAAATCATTAACTTTGGGTGCAATAGAAGTACCCAACCAACACTTTATTGATTTTTTAAGAGGTTTAATCGATGGCGATGGTTCTATACGTCGATGGATACACCCAACTAATAATAGAGAACAATGGAGCTTAAGGATCTATTCTGGTTCCGAAAAATTTGTCAAATGGTTAGATGGTGCGATAACATTACTATTAAGAGTTCATGGTAAAATTCACAAAGAACGTACTACTAAAACTAAATGGGTATTAAAATATGGTAAGATGGCAGCGAGAGAGATTGCGAAAAAATGTTATTATAAACATGCTCTTGGGTTAAAAAGAAAAATGAAATTAGCTCAGGAATGCATCGTTTCTTATAGAGGTTGGCAGAAGAGTAAAACTGTTTTTGGTGAAAATAATTGATTGCCGAGATGTCGGAACTGGTAGACGATATGGACTTAAAATCCATTGGAGCTTAGCTCCGTGTGGGTTCGACTCCCACTCTCGGCACCAGAACAATAGGGCGGTTGGCGCAGTTGGTTAGCGCGTTTGCTTGACATGCAAAAGGTCACAGGTTCGAATCCTGTACCGCCCACCAGTAATTTTCAAAGAAAAATTACTGGTGAGGCTCGCCAGATTATTGTTGGCGGCCCACCATTAAACTAAAATGGATTTAGAGACCTTAAGACATAGTTGTAGCCATGTATTGGCGGCGGCGGTAAAGGAGCTTTATCCCCAGACCAAATTGGGCATTGGCCCGGCAATCGCCGACGGCTTTTACTATGATTTTGCCCGGGAAAAACCTTTTACCCCGGAAGATTTGAGTAAAATCGAAAAAAAGATGCAGCAGATTATCAATAAGGATTATAAGTTTAAAAAAGAGGTCTTAACTAAAGCTGAAGCACGCAAGCTTTTTAAGAAGCTGCGTGAGCCGTTTAAGTTAGAGCTCATTCAGGATATCACCGAAAAAGAAGTATCGGTCTATCGCAGCGGAAAGTTCGTTGACCTCTGCCGCGGGCCGCACGTTGCCTCCTGCGGCGAGATTAAATTTTTCAAATTGCTTTCTGTGGCCGGGGCCTATTGGCGGGGCAATGAAAATAATCCCATGCTTCAACGCATCTATGGCAGCTGCTTCTTTACCAAAAAGGAACTGGATACCTATTTACATCTTAAAGAAGAGGGGAAAAAGCGCGACCACAGGATTTTAGGGCCAAGGTTGGGTTTCTTTAGTTTTCCTGAAGGGATTGGCCCAGGGCTTATACTTTATCATCCCAAAGGGGCAATGCTGCGCACAATTATTGAGGATTATGAGAAAAAAGAGCATTTGAAAAGAGGTTATCAGCTGGCTATCGGCCCCCATATTCTAAAGAGCGATATCTGGGTTCGCTCCGGGCATTATGCCTATTATAAAAAGAGTATGTATATCTTCAAGATAGAGGGCCAGGAATACGCCATCAAGCCGATGAATTGCCCGGGGCATATGTTGATTTATAAGTCGACAACGCGCAGTTGGCGCGATTTACCGATAAGATATTTTGAATTGGGCACTGTTTACCGTCATGAAAAGTCCGGCGTCTTGCATGGGCTCTTGCGCGCCAGAGGTTTTACGCAGGACGATGCCCATATCTTTTGCCTGCCTGAGCAATTAAATGAAGAGATAGGCGCAGTAATAGATTTCGTCCAGCAGGCATTAAAGGATTTTGGGTTTTCTGAGTTTTCCGTTGAGTTAAGCACCCGTCCGCACAAATATATCGGCACGGAAGACGACTGGCAGAAAGCAACCGATGCCTTAAAACAGGCATTATCGGCGAAGGGAATAAAATATGATATCAATGAAGGCGAGGGCGCCTTTTACGGCCCGAAGATAGATATAAAATTGAAAGACGCCCTGGGGCGCCTGTGGCAGTGCGCAACTATTCAGTGCGATTTTGCCCTTCCGGAAAGGTTCGACCTCAATTATATAGGAAAAGACGGCAAGGAATACCGGCCGGTGATGCTGCACCGGGTAATCCTGGGCAGCCTTGAGCGCTTTATCGGCGCGCTCATTGAGAATTACGCCGGGGCAATGCCCCTGTGGCTGGCGCCTGTTCAGGCTGTGATTATTCCTATTACCGATAAGCAAGAGGGCTTTGCCCGGGAAATAGAGCAGATTTTGAAAGACCATCAGATTCGCGTGCAGTTAGATAGTCGCTCGGAATTGATGCAGAAGCGCATCCGTACCGCCCAAATGGAGAAGATTCCTTATATGTTGATTGTCGGAGAGCGGGAGGCAGCCCAGAGAAAATTGGCGGTAAGGACCCGTGCCGGAGGAGAACAGGGCATAATGGATATTGATGAGTTTGTGAAAAGAGTTTTAAAAGAAATCGAACAAAAAATTTAAGCAAAAACAGAGTCAATGAACAACGAACTCATAACTACGAACTGTATGAGGGGGTGAAGGAACATTTTTAAGCATGCTAGAACAAATAACAGAATCAGGGCCGATAAAATTAGGCTTATCGGTAAAAACGGCGAACAATTGGGGGTTACTTCTGTTGAAGAAGGCCTAAGGCAGGCGCAAGAAGACGGATTGGATTTGGTGGAAGTTGCCCCTCAGGCCAAGCCTTCGGTCTGCCGCATTATGGATTACAGCAAATATAAATATGAACAGGAGAAAAAAGAAAAGCTGGCCAAAAAGCATCAGAAAAAGATACGCGTGAAGGAAATAAAATTAGGGCCAAAGATTGAGGAGCATGATTACCAGGTAAAACTTAAGCATACCGAGCGTTTCCTGAGCCGGGGAGATAAAGTTAAAGTTACTTTAAGATTCCGCGGCCGGGAAATGGCCCATCAGGAGATGGGCAGGCGCCTGGTGGATAAGTTTATTAAAGATATAGCCGGCGTAGGCCAGGTTGAGCGTGGTCCGATTACCGAAGGCCGGTTTATCAATACGGTCTTTGCGCCCAAATAAACATCAGAGAGGAGTATCAATGCCTAAAATTAAAACCAAAAAAGGTCTAGCCAAAAGATTCAGACTTACCAAAAAAGGCAAGCTCAAGAGGCAGCGTGCAGGCCGCGGCCATTTATTGGCCAAAAAATCAAGGAAGAGAAAAAGGCAGTTGAGGAAAGCAGGCTTAGTTTCCACAACCGATAAAAAAGCAATCAAGGCGTTATTGTCATATTAAGGAGGAGTGATGGTTCGAGTAAAATATGCACCAGCGAGAAGAAGGAAAAAGAAAAGACTTTTTAAAAAGGTCAAGGGCGCCCGCGGCGGACGCAGCAAGCTTTTGCGCACAGCCAAGGAGACGTTAAGACGCAGTCTTGCTTACAGCTACCGGGATAGAAAGGTCAAGAAAAGAGATATGCGCAGTCTCTGGATTGCCCGGATAAATGCCCGCTTGAAAGAAAAGGGCCTTTCTTACAATAAATTTATCGCCGGATTGAAAAAAGCAAAAGTCAATCTGAACAGGAAGGTTTTGGCCGATCTGGCGGTTAACGATAAGGCGGCCTTTGATTACGTTGTTGAAACAGTAATGAAGGGATAAAAATGTATATCATTATTATCGGATGCGGTAGGGTCGGCAGCGAGCTTGCCCGGCTTCTTGCAGACGCAGGGCATAATGTGGTCGTTGTGGACAAGGATGTAAATTCCTTTCAGCGCCTGGGAGCCGATTTTAACGGTGTGACTTTGACGGGTGACGGTTTCGATGTGGATTTGCTTAAGGAAGCCGGTGTCGAGCAGGCCAACGCTTTTTGCACCGTTACCGACAATGATAATGCCAATATTATGTCCGGGCAGGTAGCCAAAAAGATCTTCCATATCCCCAAGGTTATCACCAGGATTAATGACATCCAGTATACGCATATTTATCAGGAATTGGGCATTGATGTAGTTAACAGCACTACGCTTTTAGCCTCTGTAATTAGAAATAAGCTTCTTGAGGGCAGATCCAGCAGTCTTCTTCTTGAAGATAGCCGCCTTGACGCAATAGAGATTGAGGTAAGCAGCAACATTGCAGGTAAAGCAATTGAAGAATTGAATTTACCGGGAGAACTGATAATAACGGCCGTTATAAAAAAGAAGGCAATCGGGCCAACGCATAATTTCCCCACTCATGCCGAGCAGAGCCGGAGCAAAGAGCTTTTTATCCCTCGCTTAAAAGATAAGGTTGAACAGGGAGATATCTTGATTGCCATAATAAAGACAGAAAGCCTGAATAAAATAAGGAAAGTTTTAGGCTTGAATGGAAAAAATAATCGAGGAGAAAAGTAATGCCTAAAATCAGTGCAATGCTTATAATTGGTTTGGCTGCTATTTTTCCCACCGCATCCTTTGCCGAGGAAATCACCCTGACCACCTATTACCCCGCACCATACGGGATATATCGCCAGATGCGTGCCCAAAGAATGGCCATAGGAGATGGCTATTATAACGCCGCTACATATCCCTGGGATGCAGGCGGTAGCCTTGATCCCAACGAAATCTCTCAAGACGCCGATTTGGTAATAGAGGGTAATGTAGGTATCGGGACGCTGCAGCCGACGGCGAACTTAGAGGTGGCAGGAATTATAAAGGCAACCGGCGGTCTGGTTATACAGCTGGTAGGTTCAGACGAAGATGAAGCAGACCTTGAAGATATCGATGGGCTAATCTGGCTCAGGACGGATGTAGGACCTTAACAGAAATAGAACATGAGACAAAAAATGCAATTTTTAATAATTTTTATTTTTATTATAGCCATTCCCGCAGTTTCTTTTGCAAGCAATGTAGTTCTGGAGAATATTTCTTTGGAAGATAAGGATACGACCAATGATACCTATGATATGAAATTTGATGTCTCATGGGACAATTCCTGGCGCATAACAGGATCGCCCAGCCCCACAGCTAACTGGGATGCAGTATGGTTATTTGCTAAGTATTCTGCTTATTCTGACGGCAATTGGTCGGATTGGGGACATTGCAGTCTTTTAAATACCGGCAATGTTGCTCCCGCAGGCTCGCAAATGGATTTTGCCGCAACTTTCGGCGTATATAGAGGGGTTTTTATCTATCGCTCCGCAGCGGGTTCAGGTTCAGTGGACTGGAATGATGCTGAAATCAGGTGGGCCTATGGAACAGATGGCGTTGCCGATAGCAATATTGTTAAAATTAAAGTCTTTGCTATTGAAATGGTTTATATCCCCACCTGTAATTTTTATGTGGGAGATGGTACCAATAGAACCGGTAGCTCAAACAGCCATTTTTTTGATGCAGCTGATGCAACAAACCCCCGGGATCCGGCTTTAATTACCTCTAACGCTCCTTATATTTCCAATGTCAATAATGGAACAGGCACTGCCGGTGATATTACCTGGGTGAATGAATCGGCTTATGCCGGTAATCTTCCTGCTGCGCGAACCCAGTTAGGAGCAAGTTATCCTACCGGCTATAATGCCTTTTACATTATGAAGTATGAGATTTCCCAAGGTCAATACAAAGAATTCCTAAACACCCTGACCAGAACCCAGCAGAATAGCCGCACTGCCTCACAAGCTGCAGGTAGCTTTGTAATGCCCAATACCGGCATCCCTTATTATAGAAATGGAATAAGAGCGCCTGCCTCTATTCCTTCAGGCCCTATCACCTTTGGCTGCGACCTTGACGGTGACGGAATTTTTAACGAATCTACAGACGGAGAAGAGATTGCCGCAAATTACTTATCCTGGAGGGATACGGCGGCTTATGCTGACTGGGCAGCTTTAAGACCTTTTAGTGAACTGGAATTTGAGAAAGCCGCAAGAGGCGGCCAAGCCGTGGTAGCCCGTGAATATGCTTGGGGTTCAACCAGTATTACCCAGGCAACAGGCATAAGTAATTCCGGCCAGACAAACGAAGTGCCTTCTAATGCAGCAAATTGCGTTTATGGTAACCATGGTTCGGTTCAAGGTCCTTTAAGATGCGGAAGCCTTACTGATTCTGATGACACCAGAGAGGAAGCCGGCGCAGGATATTATGGAGTAATGGAGCTCTCAGGAAACTTATTTGAAACCCCGGTGTGCGTAATGGATTCACAAACAGGGGTAACTGTATCAGACTTTGCTGGTTCGCACGGAGACGGAAGTTTAAGTTCAACCGGCTTTGCTACCAACGCTGATTGGCCAGGCACAGATGCTCAAGGTGCCGGCTTCCGCGGCGGCGATTGGCTCAGTAGTGCGGCGTATGCCCGTGTTTCAGCCCGCCACAGCGCTGCCCACGCCTTCACGCCTCGGAACTTTGAGGTCGGCGGCCGTTGCGCCAGCACCGCTCCATAGGTATTACCATTAAGGAATTGTTTAAAATGAAGCGTTATAAATTAACTCTAATCCTGCTTTTCTTTCTATTGGCAGTAAGTGCGCAAGAGGCATTTGCGTTATATTATTTAGGCGGCGCTGGCGATGGTTCCGCCATGGCAGAGCTCGACGTAGAGTTTATGGATATAGGCCTGAGAGTGCGTTATGGAGGTCAGGCAGTGAAGATAGCTTGTGAGTTGGCAGAGACATCGGTTTCTCCTTTAAGAATAAGAAAAGGGGGTGCAACTTACGCAATAGTTTTAGTAGATACAGGAGACTCAATGGCTTCCTCTGTTAGGATAAATACCTCAACAGGCATAAAGGCCTTGAGGCGGTATGAATAAGATAGGAAGGATAAAATGTATATTGTCATAGTTGGCGGAGGTAAAGTCGGATTTTATCTGGCTAAAGAGCTTTCCGAGGCGCATCATACGGTCAGTTTAATCGAGAAGGATGCGGCAACCTGCGATGAGATTGCCAGAGACCTGGGCAATGTCCTCTTAATTAACGGGGATGGTTGTAATTCCCGTTATCTGGAAGATGCCGGCATAAATCGCGCTGATGTGGTAGCTGCGGTAACCGGAAGCGATGAGGCCAATTTGATGGTTTGCCAGCTGGCAAAGCAGTCCTCCAAGGTCAAGCGCACAGTGGCCAGGGTAAATGACCCTAAAAATGCCCACACCTTTAATGAGATTGGCGTAGATGTAGCGGTGGATTCCACCTCTATCATTGCCAAAATCATCGAAGAAGAAGTCTCTCTGGAAGACCTGGTTACCCTGATGACTTTCAAGCGGGGAAAACTGGCTTTGGTCAGGGTGGATTTAACCAGTAATTCTCCTTGCGTAAACAAACCGGTGAGAGAGATAAAGCTTCCCCGGGCCTCGGTATTGGTTTCCCTCATCAGGGGGGAAGATGTGATTATTCCTCACGGCGAGACGCTCTTACAGGCCAACGACGACATTATTGCCTTAACCGCTATTGAAAATGAACAGGAACTTTTAGATGTCTTAATTGGCAAGGTCCCTAAATGATTGGAAAAAATTTTGTCAAGATATGGCTGGTTTTCTTAGGTATTAGTACGGAGATTATGATGACCGTTTTTATTATGCTCTGTGCCCTGGGGATATCCTGGCTTATTAGCGGGGGTTGGAGATGATTCTGCGGCCGCAGCTTCAGGATATCAAGATTATCGGGCAATACAGCGGCAGGGTAATTTTGGGCTTGGGCCTTTTAATGTTAATTCCGCTTTTGGTTGCTGTGTGTCTTGGCGAACATGCCGCCGCCTTGGACTTTGTAATTGCCGCCTCTTTTTGCCTGAGTGCAGGCTACGTCCTGATACTCATCTGTTTTACCCACAAAGAGCCAACCTGGAAACACGGAATGGTGATAGTGTCTTTATCGTGGCTCCTGGCGATGTTCTTCGGGGCAGTTCCTCTTTACTTAAGCAGACATTGGGGAGGATACTTAGATGCCTGTTTTGATGCCATGAGCGGATTTGCCACCACGGGCTTGACTCTGGTACAGGACTTGGATCACCTCTCTTTTGCCCATAATATGTGGCGGCATTTGACCATGTATATCGGCGGGCAGGGGATAATGATTGTTGCTATTACCTTTCTGGTGCGCGGGGCAGGCAGTGCCCTTCCTGTTTATGTGGGTGAGGCCAGGGACGAGAAGGTCCTGCCTAATGTGGTGCAGACCGCCCGTTTTATCTGGCTGGTGAGCCTGGTTTATCTTTTGGTGGGGACGTTGGCCTTATCTGTGACGGCATTTTCTTCCGGCGTGCCCGCGGTTAAATCTTTTTTTCACGGGCTATGGGTGGCTATGGCGGCATGGGATACCGGCGGCTTTGCGCCCCAGTCGCAGAATATTCTCTATTACCATAATTTTACTTTTGAGCTGATTACTATTTCCCTGATGCTTCTGGGCAGCCTCAATTTTCGCCTGCATTATGCCCTTTGGGCGGGCAAGCGGAAGGAGATTTTTCGCAATATCGAGACGGTGAGTTTCTTTATTTCTATAATGTTATTATTTGGATTAACCGCATTCGGCCTTGCCTCCGCAGGGTCTTATCCGGGGGTATCCAGCTTGTTCCGCAAAGGATTTTATCAGGTAATTTCCGCCCATACGGGCACCGGTTACATGACTATCCATCCCCTGCAGTTTGTAGGGGAGTGGCGGGCTTTGTCTTTAATGGGGGTTATCTTGTGTATGGCTATGGGCGCAGGCGCCTGCTCTACCGCCGGAGGAATTAAGATACTGCGTATAGGGGTAATTTTTAGGGCGCTACTGGAAGATATCAAAAGGACTATGCTTCCGCGCAGCGCCGTAGTAATGGATAAAATACACCACATTAAGGATATAGTATTAGGGGAAAAGCTCCTCAGGCAGGTTGCCTTAATTACCCTTGCCTATATCTTTTTGTATCTCTTGGGGACATTGGCGGGCATCGCTTTAGGCTACCCATTAAAATTGGCCCTGTTTGAATCGGTCTCCGCCGGGGCCAATGTCGGGCTTTCCTGCGGGATTACTCGACCTTCGATGCCGGCGGCTTTAAAGATTACCTATATATTTCAGATGTGGGCGGGGAGACTGGAATTCGTCTCGGTATTTGCTCTTTTGGGCACAATCATTGCTCTGGTAAGAGGAAAATGAGAATATTTATCATTTTGATTTTATTGTTTAGCGTTTATTTTCAGCTGTCAATTTATGATGTCCAGGCTGCAGCGGTTACCGCAGAGGAGCTTGTAAAAAGCCCCCAGCAATACGACGGAAAAGAGATAGTTTACAAAGGAGAGGTAATCGGAGATGTAATGGTTCGTAAAGACTTTGCCTGGATAAATGTAAGCGATGAAAGCGGTGTCATGGGAATAATCTGCCCTAAAGAGCTGGTTGAAAAAATTAAATATAAGGGCAGTTACGCTTTTAAGGGAGATATAATTTCCGTGAAAGGAACCTTTCGGCGCTGGTGCCCTGAGCACGGAGGCGATACCGATATCCACGCCGAGAAGATTAGCATAGTTCAGGAAGGAGAAGCTGTTGAGCATCCCCTGGACGCCGAAAAGATTAAAATGAGCATAATTTTGTCGGCTATAGCTTTTGCTTTGGCCATTATTCACTTGATTACGGGAAGGTTTAGATAAAAATGTACAAAAATATGCGCAAAAAAATAGAAAAGATAGAAAAAGAAGCTCTCATCCAGATAGAAAAGATTGTGAACGAGGAAGAGCTGCAGAACTTGAAGGCTAAGTACCTGGGGAGAAAAGGCTTGCTTACGCAATTGCTTAAGAGCATCCCTAAGGTCCCTTTAAAATACAGGCCGGAAGCGGGAAAGTCGGCAAATCTTCTAAAGAGAAAATTGGAACAGGAATTGCGCAGCAGGCATGATTTGTTGCGCAAGAAAAAAGAGAAAGAGCGGCTAAAGATTGATATTACCATGCCGGGCATACATCAGGAATTAGGCAGTATTCACCCCGTTACGCAAACAATGCGGCAAATCAGCCAGATATTTATGAATTTAGGCTTTAAGGTAGTGGATGGCCCGGAAATAGAAACAGACTATTATAACTTTACGGCTTTAAATATCCCCGAAGGCCATCCCTCTCGGGAGACATTCCATACTTTTTATCTGGATAACGGCAAGCTCCTGCGCAGCCAGACCTCGCCCGTACAGATAAGGGTAATGGAGAAGGAGAAGCCCCCTTTAAAGATTGTTGCCCCGGGCAAGGTATTTCGTCCCGATGCTACCGATGCCAGTCATTCCTTTATGTTTCACCAGATAGAAGGCCTGGCGGTGGATAAAAATATAACCTTTGCCGATTTGAAAGGGACGCTTTCTGTTTTTGTGCGCGAGATGTTCGGGCAGGAAACTCAAATGCGCTTCCGGCCCCACTTTTTCCCTTTCACCGAACCCAGCGCCGAGATAGATATCTCCTGCATTATCTGCGCAGGAAGCGGCTGCCGGGTCTGTTCGTTTAAGGGGTGGCTGGAGATACTGGGTGCGGGATTGGTTGACCCGAATGTATTCAGCGCGGTCAAATATGATAGTGAGCTCTGGCGCGGTTTTGCCTTTGGCATGGGCGTAGAAAGAATAGCGATGTTAAAATACGGCATTACCGATATCCGTTTATTTTTTGAAAATGACGTAAGATTTCTTAAACAGTTTTAACCAAAAGGGAACTTCTATGCGCGTTTCATTCAATTGGCTTAAAGATTATGTAGATATCAGAATTTCACCCCAGTCTCTGGCGGATAAGCTGACCATGGCGGGACTGGAGGTAACCTCTATGACAAAGCATGAGGCCGACACAATTATGGAAATTGAGGTTACGCCTAACCGTACGGATTGCTTAAGCATTATAGGTATTGCCAGGGAGGTAGCGGCAATCACAGACAAAAAACTTAAAATCCCCAAAAGCACTTCTTCCCGCGGCAGGTCCGTCTTGAGCGTGCCCATTCAAATTCAGGAAAAGGACCTCTGCCGAAGATATATAGGATGCGTAATCAAGAATATCGAAGTCCGTCCTTCTCCTGCCTGGTTGATTCAGCGTCTTGAGGCGATGGGTATCCGCGCGGTAAATAATATCGTAGATATTACCAACTTCTGTCTTTTGGAATTCGGCCAGCCCTTGCACGCCTTTGATTTGGATAAGCTGGAAGGCCGCAGGATAATTGTCAGGCCTGCTGAGGAGAGCGAGCAAATAGTTACAATCGACGGCTTGCAAAGAAATCTGGACCGCAGCGTTTTGGTGATTGCGGATAAAGCAAGCCCTCGGGCCATAGCCGGGATTATGGGAGGGAAAAATAGCGAGGTTAGCGAGACCACCACAAGCATTCTATTGGAAAGTGCCTTTTTCGACGCCTTAAATATCCACAACACTTCACGGAAGTTAGGGCTGGCCTCGCAGTCTTCCTATCGTTTCGAAAGAGGCGTGGATTGGGCCGGTGTCTCGGAAGGCGCCTTACGGGCCATAGAACTAATAAAAAAATTGGCCCGTCCGAGTAAAGGCAGGTCCCGGAAAGTGCTTATCGGAAAGCTTATCGATAAGCGCCCGGTTGCTGCGCGGGGGCGAGCTAAAACTAAAGCCGTAAAACCGGGCCAAATAAATAAAGTCCGCCTGCGTTATGCAAAAGTAGCCGAGGCCTTGGGGGTGGAGATTTCCCCGGCCTATATTAAAGAGGCCTTGCGCAAACTGCAATTTGCAATTGTCCGCAGGTCTAAGGAAGCTATTACGGTAGCCGTTCCCAGTTTTCGCAATGATATCAGTCGGGAGGCAGATTTAATCGAGGAGGTTACCCGCCTGTATGGTTATGATAATATTCCTTTGAGCCTGGCCCGATTAGCGCCGAATCTTTCTTCCGCGGGAGGCCTTGAGCTTACCAGTGAGACGACCTATAATGCCGTGCGTGAGATTCTGGCATCTCTCGGACTTAATGAGATTATGACTTACAGCTTAATCAGCCGTCAGGCCTTGAGGAAATTAGGTGCGCCTTATGAGACATTGACAATAAAAAATCCTTTGAGTTATGAGCAGGAGATTTTGCGCCCCAGTCTGCTTGTGGGGATGTTAAACAGTATAGTTACCAACATTAACCGCAAGAATACGAATCTAAAGCTTTTTGAGTTGAGCCGTGTCTATATTAAGGAAAGCGGCAGGCCTGAATCTACCGAGCTCTGCATCGGTATTGCCGGTAAAAAAGACGATAACTGGATGAAGAAGTCGGGCGAATATTGCTTTTTCGACCTTAAAGGCATTGTAGAGACTCTCCTGAGGAAACTGGGCATAGAAGATTTTCGTTTTGCCGAAGAAGACTTTCCCGTTTTTGTTTCAGGCCGCTCATCGGCTCTTGTGTTTTCTGGAGAAAAGAGCTCCGCTTTCGGCTTTTTGGGAGAAGTAAAGAAAGAGGTTTTGGAAAGATTTGATATAAATACTGCGGTTTATGTCTGCAGTCTGCAATTGAGCAAGCTTCTCTCGCGTATTCGCCGGGAGAAGAGATTTGTGCCGTTGGTGAGATTTCCTTCGATAGAAAGGGATGTCTCTTTAATTGTACCGCAGGAGGTTAACGCAGAACAGATTGTTTCGATAATCAACAACATTGGCAGGGAACTGGTAACGAAAGTTACGCTTTTTGACCAGTATTTCGGGGAACAGATTCCTTCAGGCTCTCGGGGCTTGAGCTTTTCTATAAAATATTGCAGCAAGGAGCGGACTCTGACTGCGCAGGAAGTGGATAAGCTTCATCTGGAGGTCCGCCAGGCTTTAAATAAAGAACTCAAAAGCCAGGTGCGATGATTGAGAGCCTCAGAAAGACAACTTGTATTTGCCAGCGGGGTATGATATACTTTAAATAGATTCCCTGCCATGCGCGTGCTGATTTGGTAACTTTTGAGCCAACACCATCTTATAGGGAACCTGAATCTAGATGCGGCTTAACGTATCTGTGAGGGTACCCACCTATAAAAATGGGTTCAAAATTATCAAACTCGCACGGCGTGCGCGGGGATTTTTTTATGAGCTCAATGGACCTGTTCGAAAAGAAACCTAACAAGACAAAAAATAATAAGCTTATGCCGCTGGCTGTGCGTATGCGTCCGCAAAATCTAAAGGACTTTGTGGGGCAGAGGCACATCTTAGGGCCGGATAAGCTTCTTACCCGGGCAATCACAGCAGACAGGATCAGCTCTTTAATTCTTTACGGCCCGCCGGGAACAGGAAAGACCTGCCTTGCCCATATCGTCAGCAATGCCACCAGCTCCCACTTCGAAAGAATAAATGCCACCACCTCCAATGTGGATGAGCTGCGCAGGATAATTTCACAGGCCAGACAGCGAAAAAATACTCTCCGGAAAAGGACGACGCTTTTTATCGATGAAATCCACCGCTTTAACAAGGCCCAGCAGGATGTTGTTTTGCCGGACGTGGAAGAGGCTAATGTTGTGCTTATCGGAGCCACGGTGCACAACCCGTTTTTTTCTATAGTAGCGGCGCTTCTTTCGCGTTCCATCGTCTTTTCCTTAAACCCCTTAAAGCAGGAAGAGGTCCTTGCCATTTTAAATGCCGCTTTAAAGAATAAAGAACGGGGCTTAGGAAAATTGCCCATCAAAATGGAAGCCGCCGCCTTGAAATATCTGGCCGGGGCCTCAGACGGTGACGCCCGCCGGGCGCTTAATGCCCTGGAGCTGGGGGCGCTTACCACTAAGCCCGATAAAGAGGGCAGAATAAACTTTACGTTAAAGGTTGCCGAGGAATCTATTCAGAAGAAGGCAGTTGTTTATGATAAGGCAGGCAGTGCCCATTACGATACGATTTCCGCTTTTATTAAAAGTATGCGTGGCTCCGACCCCGATGCTGCTCTTTATTGGCTGGCAAAGATGATTTATGCCGGAGAAGACCCCCGCTTTATTGCGCGCAGGATATGTATCTGCGCGGCGGAGGACGTGGGTAATGCCGACCCTCAAGCATTAGTCGTGGCTAATGCGGCGTTACAAATTTCTGAATTTGTCGGTATGCCCGAGGCGCGAATTCCCCTGGCCCAGGCCGCAGTTTATATTGCCTGCGCACCCAAAAGCAATGCCGCCTATCTGGGAATAGAAAAGGCCTTGCGCGATGTGAAGCAGAAAAAGACGCTTGAGGTGCCCAAGCATTTAAGGGTAGGGACATACCCGGGCGCAGAGCGATTGGGGCATGGCCAGGATTACAAATACGCCCATGATTACAAAAACCATTTTGTGCCCCAGGAATACTTACCCGCAGAGAAGAAATACTATATCCCTACACCTATCGGTTATGAGAGGAAGATAAAAGAATGGCTGGAAAAATTAAGGCCTTAGCATTGTTCTCCGGAGGTCTGGATAGCACGCTGGCGGCAAAGGTGATTTTAGATCAGGGCATAGAGGTAGAGGCCGTCTATTTTGCCAATGCCTTTTTGTCGGAGTGCAAAAGGGCAGGGCATTTGCCTGCACCGCTGGGGATACAATTGCATATTCTGGATATTTCCTCCGCCCATTTAGAAATGGTCAAGAAGCCCCGCTATGGCTATGGAGAGAATATGAATCCCTGCATAGACTGCCGCATACTTATGCTGAAAGAGGCAAAGCGCTATATGCAGAAGCGAGGATTTCATTTCCTCATCTCCGGTGAAGTCCTGGGTCAGCGCCCGATGTCACAAAGAAAAGATTCCCTGAATATCATTGAGCGCGATGCAGGTGTTAAGGGGATACTTTTGCGTCCGCTTTCGGCAAAATTGTTAAAGCTTACCCTCCCCGAGGAGAAAGGCTGGGTGGATAGAGAGAAGCTGTTTGATTTCTCAGGCCGTTCACGCAAGGGGCAATTGGCCCTTGCCGATGAGTTAAATATAAAGGAATACTCTGCCCCCGCCGGAGGATGTCTTCTTACCGAGAAGGAATTCTCCAGAAAGTTTAAGGATTTAATCGCCTCAGGCAAATTTGGGCTTAGCGATATCCAGTTGCTTAAGGTGGGCAGGCATTTCCGCTTGAATGCGGTTAAATGTATCATCGGCCGGAATGAAGGAGAAAATAAGCTCTTATTGGATTTGGCCGAAAAAGGGGATACGTTGCTTAAGATGCATAGTTTCGCCGGGCCGATAGGGCTTTTACGGACAGGCAGCAGCGTTTTTACCGAGGAGACAATAGAAACAGCCGCAGGGCTTATCGCGCGTTACAGCAAGGCAAAGTCAGAAAAAGAGGTTCAGGTTGATTATTGGCGCAAGGGTTATGAGGAAGAGAAGTCTATTTTAGTAAATCCTGCTTCAGAGGAATTGATTGAAAAATGGAGAATATAGAAAAGGAGGGAAAGATGAAGCCAGTTTTTGTTTTAATAGCGGTCATATTGATATTTGCCTTGTGGCTGCAATTTGGCTTGTGTCAGGAGGAGGAAAGGACTTCCGATAAGATTATGCAAAAGCTCGATAAAATCCTGCTTAATCAGAATGAGGTGTTCAAGCAGCTGGATGAGATTAAGAAAGAACTGATGATTGTTAAGATGCGTAGCAGCCGCTAACCTTGATTATTTTATCTAAGTATTGTATAATAATTTTATTATGAAAGAGATTATTTTTGGAATAGTAGGCGGATTGGGGCTATTTCTCTTCGGGATGAAATTGCTCTCTGAGGCCTTTCAGAAGTTAGCCGGCACCAAACTGCGCCAGATTTTAAAATTCCTGACCGATAAGGCCTTGGTCGGGGTGCTCACGGGAGCGATAGTTACGGGAATAATTCAGAGCTCCTCCGCCACCACCGTAATGGTGGTAGGGTTTGTCAATGCCGGGCTTCTGGCTCTTAAGCAGGCTATCGGCGTGATTATGGGCGCCAATATCGGCACAACCATAACCGCACAGATTATCGCTTTTAAAATTGACCAGTATGCCCTTCCGGCAATCGGCCTGGGATTTGCCCTGTTTATATTAGCTAAAAGAAGGAGCTGGAAATTTTGGGGCCAGGCGCTGTTAGGCTTTGGGCTTCTTTTTTTAGGCCTTTTTATTATGAAGCAGGTCTTGGGTCCGCTGAAAGACAATCCCCTTACCAGGCAGGCCTTGATTAATTTTAGCGCAAATCCCTTATTGGGAATTTTAGCCGGGGCAATAATTACTGCGATAATTCAATCATCCAGTGCCACTATCGGATTGGTAATGGCTATGGCCTTTAATGGCCTGTTGACTTTTCCGGCTTGCGTTAGTTTAATCCTGGGGGCCGATATCGGCACGACCATAACCGCTCAAGTTGCCAGTATCGGCACTAACCTTACTGCCCGTCGGGCAGCCTGGGCGCATACCTTGTTTAATCTTCTGGGTGTTGCTTATATGCTTATCTTTGTTTATAACGGCTGGTTTGTCAGATTTATTGAGCTTATCACTCCGGGGAATAATATATTGCGCCTGATTGCCAATGCCCATGTATCCTTTAAATTGGTCAACGCTGTGATCTTTTTGCCATTCATAGGATTGCTGGAGAAGATTTGTTACTGGGTAATTCCCGGCGAAATAGAAGAGATGCCCGCAGAGCCTAAATTTTTAGAGAAGCATCTTCTGGACACTCCGCCTGTGGCATTAGACCAGGCAACGAAAGAATTAGTCAGAATGACCCGGCTTGCGCAGGACGCCCTATCCTGTGCAATGAGAGGTTTCTTTGGTGGTAATCCGCGTCTCCTATCCCGTGTCTCTCGCCAGGAAGAAGCCGTGGATAACCTGCAGAAGGAGATTACTCAATATTTAGTGGAAATCTCCCAGCGCAGTCTTACTCCCAAAGAATCAGAAAAGCTGCCGGTGCTTTTGCATTCCGTAAACGATGTGGAAAGGATTGGCGACCACGCCGAGAATTTGCAGGAGTTGGCCGAGAGGGCGGTGGAGGAAAAATTGCCCTTTACCGACCAGGCAATTAAAGAGTTGCATCTTGTCTATAACGAAGTAGATGCGATGATGAACGACGTTAAGGCGGCCCTGCAAAATGATACCGAACGTCATGCTACATCGGCGCTGAGGCGGGAAGAAACCATCAACAGGCTGCAGTTTGAATTACGGCAGAATCACATTCAGAGGCTTAATGAGGGAAAATGTTATGTGCTCTCCGGAATTATCTTCCTGGATTTTATCAACAACCTGGAGAAAATCGGCGATCACCTCACCAATGTTGCCCAGGCAGTAATGGGCTCTTTTCAGTGGGACGATATCAAAAAGTATAAAGGACATGCTAAAGCGGAAGTTTAGAAAGGAGATTAGAAGCAGATTAGTCAAACAAAGCAATCAGCAGCGATTACGCAAAAGTCGTTTGATTAAAAAAAGACTTTTTAACCTTGCCGAATTTAAGCGGGCGAAATGCGTGATGTTTTACATTGCCACGGATGAAGAAGTCGAAACACGCTTTATGATACTTGAGGCCCAGAAAATCGGCAAAAGGATAGCGGTACCGGTGATATTAAGGAAAGAAAAGAAAATAATAGCTTCCCTGATAGAAGATATGGAAAAGGAACTCGCTCCGGGGCTTTATGACATATTCCAGCCTCAAAGCAAATACATCCGCCCAATACCATATAAATCTATAGATTTAGTGGTGGTGCCGGGCTTGGCCTTTGATAAAGAAGGCAGGCGTCTGGGCCGGGGCGGGGGCTATTATGATAAATTTCTGGCCAGGCTGCCTTTGGGCATTCCGCGCATTGGTCTGGCCTTTGATTTTCAAGTCTTAAAGGACTTGCCTGTGCTTTCCCACGATATCCCCGTTACCCGAGTAATCTCTGCATAGTTAAAGGGGAGGCTTCCATGATAACAGAAATCAATTCTATACAGCTAGTGGCTCTTATTGCCCTGTGCGCTGCGACTTTTTTTGCTATCGGGTATCTTATTCGCAAGTATGTCGCGGAAAGAAAAGTCAGGGTTGCCGAGGCCAAGGCCCAGGAGCTCATTCAGGGTGCAGGCAGAGAGGCCGAGAACATCCGTCGGGAGGCGAAATTAGAGGCCAAAGACCTGCTTTACAGGACGCGGGCGGAATTCGAAAAAGAGACCAAAGAGACAAGGCAGCAGCTCGCCGCTTTAGAAAAGAGAATGCACCAGAAGGAAGAGAATATCGACCGCAAGGTTGATATTCTGGACAAGAAAGAAAGACAGGTCCTGGGCAGAGAGAAAAATATAACCTATCGCGAAAAAGAGCTCGACGGAAAGAATGCAGAGCTCAATAATCTAATCGAGGAAGAGAAGCAGAGGCTGCAAAGGGTTTCCGGGCTGACCGCGGAACAGGCAAAGAAAATCCTTCTGGAGAGGATGGAGGGCGAGGCCAGGCTTGAGGCTGCATCCATGATTAAGCGCGTAGAAGAGGAAGCAAAGGAGGCCTCCGAGAAAAAGGCCAAGGAGATAATCAGCGCAGCTATTCAAAGATGTGCCGCCGACCATACGGTAGAGTCTACGGTTAGCGTGGTTAGCCTTCCCAGCGACGAAATGAAAGGCAGGATTATCGGCCGCGAGGGGAGAAATATCCGCGCTTTGGAGATTGCTACGGGCATTGACGTGATTGTCGATGATACGCCGGAGGCGGTTACGCTTTCCGGCTTTGATTTGGTAAAAAGAGAGATTGCCAGAATTACCCTGGAGCGGTTAATTACCGACGGGCGCATCCATCCTGCGCGCATCGAAGAAGTGGTAACCCGCGTTAAGCAGGAGATGGAGGCGACTATCAGAGACGAAGGCAAGCGCGCCGCCTTTGACGCCGGCGTGCACAGGTTGCATCCGGAGGAGATAAAGCTCCTGGGACGGCTTAAATACAGGACCAGTTTCGGGCAAAATGTGTTACAGCATTCCAAGGAAGTGGCGTATATATTAGGAGTGATGGCTTCGGAATTAAAGATAGATTTTGCCCTGGCGCGCAGAGTGGGGCTTCTGCACGACATCGGTAAGGCCGTAGACCATGAGGTAGAAGGCACCCACGCCGGAATCGGCGCGGAGCTGGCAAAAAAATACGGAGAGTCGGACCTTGTAGTAAACTCTATCGCCGCCCATCATCAGGACACCGAACCAAAATCGCTCCTGGCCGTATTGGTTCAGGCTGCTGATGCCGTAAGCGCAACCCGTCCGGGGGCAAGGCGCGAGACATTGGAATCCTATGTGAAGCGTCTGGAGAAGCTCGAATCCATCGCCGATTCCTTCAAGGGTGTGGGCAAGGCCTATGCTATCCAGGCAGGCAGAGAGGTGAGAGTCATTGTCCAGCCCAATAAGATAAGCGATGCCGAAGCCGCAGTTCTGGCGGGTGAGATTAGAAAAAAGATTGAAGAGGGCCTGGAGTATCCGGGTCAGATTAAGGTTATGGTGATTCGCGAGACCAGGGCGATAGAATACGCAAAATAGTCGCTTGTCGCTCGTATCTAGTATCTAGTTAAAAGCTTTCTTAATTTTTAAATTTTAAAGCTTTTTATGTTTTTGTTTTACGAGATACAAGATACTAGCGACTAGATACAAGGAGTTTATATGAGAATACTATTCATTGGAGATATAGTCGGCAAGCCCGGCAGAGAGGCTGTGCATCTGCTGCTTCCGGGACTGGTAAAGAAATACAAGATTGATTTGTCCATCGCTAACGCCGAAAATGCCGCCGGGGGTTCAGGGGTAACTCCGGAGATTGCCGAGGAACTTTTCGGATATGGCCTTAATATGCTTACCAGCGGCGACCATATCTGGAAGAGAAAGGAAGTCCTGGAAATCCTTGATTCGGAAATGAGGCTCCTGCGTCCGGCAAATTATCCCAAAGGCTCTCCCGGCAGGGGTTATGGTATTGTCGAGACGAAAAAAGGCAAGAAAGTGGGAGTGATAAACTTAGAAGGCCGGGTATTTATGTCTACTTTGGATTGTCCTTTCAAGCGGGCAAAAGAGGCCGCCAAGGAACTCAAAGAAAAGACACCTGTAATCCTGGTGGATATGCACGCAGAGGCCACCAGCGAAAAGATTGCCCTGGGTTGGTTTCTCGACGGGATGGTGAGTGCGGTTTTAGGCACGCACACCCATGTGCAGACTGCGGACGAGAAAATCCTCCCCCGCGGCAGCGCATACATTACAGATTTAGGGATGACCGGGCCTTATGACTCTGTAATCGGCAGGAAAGTTGAGCAGATTTTGGCCCGTTTTGTTACCCAGATGCCCGTGCGTTTTGAGATGGCTAGCGAAAATGTACAGTTGCACGGGGTGGTGCTGGATATAGATGAGAAAACAGGCAAGGCCGTCTCTATCGAGAGAATACAGGAAAAAGTAAAATAAGATATTAAAGATGAAGCAGGCAGATACCAAAAGACGTATTTATACAGTTACGGAGTTGACGCGCAGAGTAAAGATATTGCTGGAGGAAGGCTTTCAGCAGGTCTGGATAGAGGGCGAAATTTCCGGGGTTAGCCCTATTTCCACCGGGACAGTATTTTTTACCCTTAAAGACGAAAAGGCGCAATTAAAATGCGTAATCTTTGCCAATATGGCAAAGGCTCTTAAGTTTAAGCTAAAGACCGGCCTGCAGGTAACGTGCAGGGGAAGAATTTCGGTCTTTGAGCGCGACGGCAGATATCAGTTTTATCCCGACGTTATCGAGCCAAAGGGTCTGGGGGCGCTTCAGCTGGCCTTTCAGCAGCTTAAAGAGCGGCTTTTGGCCGAGGGCCTTTTTGAGGAAGAACATAAAAAGCCTCTTCCTTTTCTTCCGCAGCGCATTGGTATTGTCACCTCGCCTCGAGGCGCAGCTATTCGCGATATCCTGCAGGTCTTAAGGAGAAGATTTGCCAATCTTTCCATAATTATAAATCCGGTAAAAGTGCAGGGAGAGGGCTCAGGGCTTGAGATTGCCCGGGCCATCGATGAGTTTAACAGTTTTGGCGCAGTTGATGTTTTGATTGTTACCCGCGGAGGCGGAAGCTTAGAAGACCTCTGGGCGTTTAATGAGGAGGCGGTAGCTCGAGCGATATTTCGTTCGGCGATACCGGTGATTTCCGCGGTGGGGCATGAGATAGATTATACTATATCGGATTTTGTGGCTGACCTGCGTGCGCCCACGCCCTCGGCGGCGGCCGAGCAGGTTATTGCTCGCAAACAGGAGCTTCTGGATAGGATAGATAATTTTTATTCCCGGGCAAAGATTGCCGTTTGCAACAAGATAGAATTGCTTCAGGAAAAATTAAGGGTTTTCCGAGGACGGTATGTCTTTAAAGAACCAACCGACTTAATCCGGCAATACAAATTGCGCATAGATGAATTAGTTTCAATTCTGGATCTTAAGGCCTCCCACTTAGCCGAGATCTATCAGGAAAGATATAATGTCTTAATCGGCAAGCTCCATGCCTTAAGCCCTCTAAATATTCTATCCCGCGGCTACAGCATAACACTTAAGCTGCCTCAAAGGCATTCAGTTACAGAAGTAAAGACGCTAAAAATTGGGGAAAGACTGGAGACAAAGTTAGCCTGTGGTTCATTTATCAGCAAGGTAGAGAAAATCGAAGGAGATGATAGGCAATGACGGAGATGAAATTCGAAGAGGCTTTAAAAAGGTTGGAAAAAATAGTTGAGGAATTGGAGTCGGGTAAGCTCTCTTTAGAGGATTCATTGAAGCGATATGAAGAGGGCGTAAAGCTTTCCCGCTTTTGCCATAAGAGCCTGCAGGCAGCCCAGAAGAAAATACAGGTCCTGACCAAAAAGGATGAGGGCTGGGAGGTTGAGCCCTTCACCGACAATGCCGAGGAACAATGAGCTTATTAGAACAAATCAGTAATCCCGCTGATTTAAAAAAGCTCGCCCTAAAAGAGCTTTCACTTCTTGCCCAGGAGATTCGCCGGGAGATTATCGCAACCGTCTCTGTGACCGGCGGGCATCTGGCGTCCAGCCTGGGAGCGGTGGAACTGGCTATTGCCTTGCACTATTGCCTTGATACCCCGAAAGACAAAATAGTCTGGGACGTGGGGCATCAGGCCTATGCCCATAAAATTTTAACCGGGCGCAGAGAGAGACTAAAGACGCTCAGGCAGTGGCAGGGGATAAGCGGTTTTCCCAATAAAGAGGAGAGCGTCTATGATACGTTTACGACTGGCCATGGCTCCACTTCTATTTCTACGGCCCTGGGGCTTGCCTGTGCCGATACAGAGAAAAACTCTAAGGTTGTAGCGGTAATCGGCGATGCCGCCTTAGGCGGAGGAATGGCCTTTGAGGCCCTTAATCATGCCGGACAGCTGCATAAAGATTTGGTAGTCGTGCTCAATGATAATAAGATGGCTATTTCCAAAAGCGTGGGGGCGCTCAGCCGCTATCTTAACCGCATACTTACCATGCCGATATACAACCGCATAAGGCAGGATATAGAAAATCTGGTGAAGAGGGTTCCCCGCCTGGGGAATAAACTGTTTTCTGCTGCTAAGCGCTTAGAGGAAAGCTTAAAAAATCTTTTAGTGCCGGGAATAATCTTTGAAGAATTGGGCTTTCGTTATTTCGGCCCCATCGACGGGC
This sequence comes from Candidatus Omnitrophota bacterium, assembly GCA_020341815.1. Taxonomy (GTDB): domain Bacteria; phylum Omnitrophota; class Gorgyraeia; order JAFGHF01; family JAFGHF01. The sequence goes on along the minus strand of CP070837.1, from coordinate 1,055,839 downwards.
ATAATGTTAAAGAAGTGGTGCGCACTTTAAGAAATGTGCTTAAGTTGAAAGAACCGGTGCTTATCCATGCGGTTACCGTAAAAGGCAAAGGATATTCTCAGGCTGAGCGAATCCCCGAGAAATTTCACGGGATAAGCGCCAACGGTGGAGACAATAAAGTTACGAATAAAACTTTTACTCAAGTCTTCAGCGAAAAATTAATTTCTCTGGCCCAAAAGGACGAAAAGATTGCAGGCATTACTGCGGCTATGGCCGAAGGCACGGGATTAGATAAGTTTGCTCAGAGTTTTCCTAAAAGGTTTTATGATGTGGGAATGGCCGAGGCCCACGCCGTAGGTTTTGCCGCCGGGCTAGCCCGGAGAGGCTTAAGGCCCTTTGTGGCTATTTATTCTACTTTTTTACAGCGTTCTTACGACCAGCTTATCCACGATGTCTGTCTGCAGAGCTTACCCGTAGTCTTATGTCTTGACCGCGCAGGTATCGTCGGAGAGGACGGCGCTACCCATCAGGGTATTTTTGATGTGGCATATCTCAGGCATATTCCCAATTTAACGCTTTTGGCTCCTAAAGACGGAGAAGAATTAGAGAAGATGCTGGAGTTTGCCTCTGGCCAGTCAAGGCCTTTAGCTATCAGATATCCAAAAGGAGAAGTCCCTCAAAGAGGTGAATTGTTTTCTGAAGACTATAAGCCTTCCGAGATTCAATGCGGCAAGGCTGAAGTTTTGAGACGAGGTAAAGACCTGGCGATTGTGGCCTTGGGGAGCATGGTTTATCCTGCCCTGGAGGCAGCGCGGATATTAAGCTCACAGGGCATAGATTGCACCGTAATCAATGCCCGTTTTGTAAAACCGCTTGATGGGTTATTGTTCAAGAGGCTCTGCATTGAAGTTGAGACGATAGTTACGGTAGAGGAAGGGGTCGCAGAAGGCGGGTTTGGCTCGGCGGTGTTGGAGTTTCTGGAAAGAGAAGGCCTTGAAAAGGTGCGCGTAATAAGGATTGCTCTTCCTTCTGTCTTTATTCCCCACGCAAAACGGGAATTTCTTCTGGAAAAGCATGGATTGAGCGCCGAGGGTATAGTTAATAGCGTGCTTAATGCAGAAATAGGCCTGTCGGCGCAACACGAGAAAATGATAAATGGGTAAGATAAAAATAAAAAAAGAAAAATGCAAGGGTTGTTGTCTTTGCATAGATAGTTGTCCCAAAAAGCTGATTACCTTAAGTAAATCTTTAAATAAGCGCGGGGTGCGCTTTGTCTGTTTTACCGAGGGAGACTGTTCTGCCTGTGCGCTTTGCGCCCGGATATGCCCGGATTGTTGTATCGAGGTGTATAAGTAAGTATGCGTGAGAAGATACTGATAAGCGGAAATGAAGCCATTGCTGAAGGAGCAATTCGCGCCGGATGCGATTTTTACGCCGGTTATCCGATTACGCCCCAAAATGAGCTTACCGCTTATATGGCTGAAAACATGCCCCGGGCAAATCGTGTATTTGTGCAGGCAGAAAGCGAACTGGCCGCTATTAGCATGGTAATGGGAGCTGCGGCCAGCGGCCGGCGGGCAATGACCTCTTCTTCAGGCCCGGGAATCAGCCTTAAACAGGAGGGGATTTCTTATCTGGCCGGGGCGCGCCTGCCGTGCCTGATTGTAAACATTATGCGCGGGGGACCGGGCTTAGGTAATATCGCTCCCGCTCAGTCGGATTATTTTCAGGCCACCAAAGGAGGCGGCCATGGGGACTATCATTGTATTGTGCTTGCCCCTTCTTCGGTTCAGGAGGCATACAACCTCGTATTTTTAGGCTTTGACCTCGCCGATAAATACCGCACGCCCGCAATAATATTGGGTGATGGGATGCTGGGGCAGATGATGGAGCCTATTACAATTACTTCCAGTGCATCCGGTAAAAAACAGGTTAAGAAACCCTGGGCGCTGACGGGTTGTAAAGGGAAGGCTCCTAATATAGTAAAGTCATTTTATATGCAGGAAGGGGACCTGGAGAAATTCAATAAGGTTCTCCAGAAGCAATATGCGCAGATTACCCAGAAAGAGCAGCGCTTCGAAGGAATGCATTTAGAGGATAGTGAGATAATTTTGGTAGCTTATGGAAGCACAGCACGTATTGCCCGCAGTGCGGTCCAGAGTCTGCGTAAGAAGGGTAAGAAGGCCGGCCTTTTGCGGCCCATCAGTCTCTGGCCTTTCCCCGTCGGCATATTTGAGGATTTACTTAAGAAGAAAAAGAAAAAATTAAGATTTTTTGTTACCGAGATGTCCTACGGGCAGATGGTTGAGGATGTGCGCTTAGCGGTTAATGGGCGTGCTAGGATTGATTTTTATGGCCGCGCAGGCGGAGGCATCCCCACGGAAGAAGAGATTTTGGAAAGGATATAATTCTTGGAAAAGATATTTACCCGTCCTGAATCATTGCGAGATGTAGATACGCATTATTGCGCAGGCTGCGGACACGGCATAGTACATCGGCTGATTTGTGAGCTGATTGATGAGCTGGGAATCAGGGAAAAGACTATTGCCGTCTGTCCCGTGGGTTGTGCGGTAGTGGCCTATGATTACTGGAACTTTGACTGCTGTGAGGCTGCTCACGGCCGCGCCCTGGCAGTGGCTACGGGCATTAAGCGCACGCAGCCGAATAGGTTTGTCTTTACCTATCAGGGCGACGGGGATTTAGCGGCTATCGGCACTGCCGAGACAATCCATGCGGCTAATCGCGGAGAAAACTTAAGCGTGGCTTTTATCAATAACGCGATTTACGGAATGACCGGTGGGCAGATGGCCCCGACAAGCTTATTGAAGCAGAAGACCACTACCACTCCTCTGGGGCGAAATCCCGCCCTTGAGGGATACCCTTTAAAGATTTGTGAGTTGTTAGCTGTTCTGCCGGCTGTAAGGTCCCTGGAGCGGGTGGCCCTGGATTCTGTAGGCGGGGTAATCAAGACCAAAAAGGCCCTGAAAGAGGCCTTTATAAATCAGCTTGAGAATAAAGGTTTTTCGCTTGTAGAGATACTCTCTCCCTGTCCTGTCTGCTGGAAAAAGACGCCTCAGGGTGCCTGGCAATGGGTGGGGAGTGAGATGACCAAGACATTTCCTTTGGGGAAGTTTAAATGACTACAGTTTTTCATCTCATTTCAGCTATATCTAAAAAAGCAGGCGTCTCTTGTATTTTAGTTGGCGGATTTGCCGTTAATTATTATAAATACACGCGGCAGACTGCAGACGTTGATTTTTTGATTACTAAAGAGGATTTTGAAAAAATAGCGGGCTTATTGAAGGAGGCAGGCTATAAACAAGACTATACCCAGAAAGTATTTACTCGGCTTAAAAGTAGCAAATATAATCTATGGGATATAGATTTTATGTTTGTGGACAAAGAAACTTTACTCGAGATCATTAAAGATGGAAAAGAAATTAATATAGCGGGACAAAAGTTCACAGTCCCTTCATTATACAATTTAATTGCGCTCAAGCTCCATTCAATTAAATATAATCCTAAGGTCCGTAATATTAAAGATTTGCCGGATATCATTAATTTAATCAGAATTAATGAGGTAGATTTCAAAAGCAAAAAATTCCAGAAACTTTGTCTAAAATATGGAACAAAAGAAATCTACAACGAGATATTAGAAAGCATATAAAGATTGCAGAATGAAAAAATTAAATTTACCCATTATTAAAAAAGGTATTCCTGATGCAAAATGGCTATCAATGGATGATTATTTGAAATTTGTCAATTTCCACTTAAAGTATACTTTTAATAAAAAAGCTTATAAAATATGGAAAAAAATGTTGGGCGTGAATAAACCCTTTTCATTAAAATGAGCCCCGCCCTTCCAAATACTATGCTTTGTATAAGAGATATGGGCGAAGGTGGTAGAAGAAAAGGATGGGGATAAAGCCTTGGCGTTAGGAAGAAAGGGAAGAGCGGGGTGAGAGAAGAGATTATCTGCGCCGGCTTCGGCGGACAGGGGATAATGCTTCTGGGTAAGGTGCTGGCCCAGGCGGCGCTAGAGGAAAATAAAAAGACGACCTGGATGCCTTCTTATGGGGCGGCCATGCGCGGCGGATGCGCCTATTGTATGGTGGTTATCTCCGATGAAGAAATCGCCTCTCCTTATGTAGATAAAACGGATACACTTTTCGTCTTTAACCAGCCTTCCTGGGATAGGTTTAAAGAAAGAGTGAAAAAAGGGGGCCTGGCCTTGGTGAATTCAAGCCTGATTAAGACAGGCTCCTTGCCCGATAAAATAGATGTGCGCAATATCTCTTTTACCGAGATTGCCACTTCCTTGGGTGATGTGCGCGTGGCTAATATGGTAGCTTTGGGGGCCTATTTGAAGAATAAAAATATTTTAAAACTCGAGAGCGTCTTGTCGGTTTTTCGCCAGATTGCTCCCAAGGATAAGCAGCATCTGATAGAAATTAATCAAAAGGCATTGGAGGAAGGCACCAGGCATGGCCGATAAAGAAATAGTAAGAGCGCGCTTTGCGCCCAGCCCGACGGGATATTTGCATATCGGGGGAGTAAGGACCGCTTTATTTAACTGGCTGTTCACCCGCCACAACAAGGGAGTCTTTGTCTTGAGGATCGAGGACACCGATAAGGCCCGCTCGGAGAAGGTTTATCTGGATCAGATTTTAGAAGACCTTAAATGGCTGGGCTTGCATTGGGATGAGGGGCCTCATTTTCAAAGCCAACGTTTTCCTATTTATAAAAAATATGCCCAGAAACTCCTGGATGAGAAAAAGGCCTATTCTGAAGGAACGGCGATTATTTTACGCGTTCCCCAGAAGCCTTTCAGGTTTGACGATATAATCCGCGGCCCGATTGAGTTTGCCGCCGGTTCTTTTAAGGATCAGGTATTGATGAAATCCGACGGCACACCGACCTATAATTTTGCCTGCGTAATTGACGACCACGATATGAAAATTACCCACATCATCCGCGGCGAAGACCATATTTCCAATACGCCTAAGCAGATGGCTATTTATGAGGCTTTAGGGTTTAGCCTGCCGCGCTTTGCCCATATACCTTTGATTGTGGCGGCTGACCGCTCGCGCCTTTCCAAGCGCAAAGGGGCAATGCCGGTTTCTTATTACCGCGAGCAGGGGTATTTGCCGGAGGCTTTATTTAACTTTCTGGCGCTTCTGGGCTGGTCTTTGGGCGCCCGTCAGGAAATCGCCTCAAAAGAAGAGATAATCAGGGAGTTTACTCTGGAGAGAGTGCTCAAGACCGCCGCCGCATTTAATCCGGAAAAATTAGAGTGGATGAACGGTCAGTATATTCAGCAATTGGATACAAAGAGATTAACCGAGCTCATAGCGCCATTTTTGATTCAGAAAAAATATATCAATAAAGATTATGATAAAAAGAAGCTCACCGAGATTGTAGAACTGTTTAAGATAAGGGTTAAGAAGCTTTCGGATTTCCCCGAGTTGGCTGATTTTTTCTTTGTGGATAAGATTGAGTTTGCGCCTGAGGCAAAGACATTCTTGCAGAAGAAGAAAAACACAAAGGATATCTTTACCAAACTAATCGCAGTCTTAGAGAAAATAGATTCTTTTGATATAAAGACCGTTGAGGATAGCTGCCGGGACCTGATTGCCAAAGAGGGCATCAAAAGCGGGGATTTGATACACCCGGTCAGGGTAGCCCTTACCGGCAAAAGAGTGGGCCCGGGACTTTTTGAGACTATGGCAGCTTTAGGCAGGGAAAGAGTTAGTGCAAGATTGACGCAGGCGCTAAAGCTGTTATAAAATATAGAAGCAAATATTGCCGAGTGGTGTAATGGTAGCACGAATGGCTCTGGACCATTTAGTCTAGGTTCGAATCCTGGCTCGGCAGCCATACGGATATGCTTGAGGAGATTAAGAAAGCTAAAGAGTTCTGGGATTGGATTCAAACAGTAAATTTACCCTTTCCTTAATATCAGTAAATAGGAAAATAATGAAAAATCTTTTATTTGAACAGATTGATAAATCAAAATTTATGCGTAATGGCAAACTGAATCTTTTTCAGATTGAACATGCCTCACCAATCGATATTATCGATTTTTCTAAACAATCATTGGAACTTACTTCTGTCAAAAAATTGCCAAGGGAAGAATCTGTGTTTTCTCATTCTGCTTCATTTTCGCTCGGCGGTAGTCGATGGCCTTGCGTTGTTTTTGATTGTAGGATGGCTTACGTAAAACAATTGGCACAATTCGCAGCTTTTTATAGCGATAAAGTTTATATACGGAATTTTTTAGCTGATCACGTTGAACACTCTAATAAAAAAAATTTATCTGATGTAAGAAAATTTCAAAAAGATTTCGCTGAAGACCTACTTATTTTAAATTATCTACGCCCTCTAATAAAAGCAGAAAAGATTGTCCCTATTACAGCCCCCTATTTTTGTACGCACTGTTTAGCAAAACACTCTCTTGGACAGAAAGATGATAGAAGATTAAAAAAAGCATTAACAAAACTAATCGACCGATTCAACAATCAAATCAAAGCTTCAGTAAGAATGGAGAAAGGATTATATGTTGTAGATGCACATGGACCAGAAATATTGCTTGAACATGGAGCCACAGTTAATGTAGCGGAAAAAATGCCAGTGCCCTTAAAAAAAATACCACATATTATTGCCAAAATTAAAAAGGGTAAAGAAATTCATTTATCCAGAACTGCTCTTAAAAAAATTGGATATGCAGAATACCTAGCGAAAAAAAATTACGAAAATATCAATTTTGAATTGGCAACAGCACAGTGTCTTAATACATCGTTTCTTACCGAACGAATACTCCATATTGATTTTTTGAGAGAAATCTCATTAGATCCAAACATTGAACAACGGAATCAAATAATACAAAAATATATGACCTGTTTAGTTCCATTCATTGAGGATATTGATCCTTTAGAAATTCTTAAACTTAGAGCTGGAGAGGAAGAATCTTTTATTTTATTTCGAAATGTTCTCAATAAGGCAATTAATGAATACAGAAAAAGTGGTAAAAATTTTTCAAAACGCGATGCTCAAGCAATTTTCCAAGATATAATCAGACCTAAATTGAGTTTACTTGATACTAGAATAAAATCAGCTCAACGCTCATTGATTAAAGGCGTAAGACGAGAAATCATTGCTTGGACCGGAGCTATATCTTTTGGCATGTATTCTGGGCTTCTTCCGGACGGACTTATCGCTGCCGCCAGTGCACTTGGACTAGTCAAAATCATTGCAGAGCTCACTAAAAGGACAATGGCAAAAAGTGATCTAGAAGAAACAATACGTAGCCAAGACTTGTATTTTTTATGGAAAGTTAGGCAAAGACAAAAATCATGATATCACCAGCGATAACATCTTTAAAGAAATTTGACAACTTAGCAAATGTTTTAGGAGGCTAAAGATTTACTGTAGTTTTTTGAGGCAATTTGCGCAGGTGGTGGAACTGGTAGACACGCTACTTTGAGGGGGTAGTGGGGGAAACCCTGTGCGAGTTCAAATCTCGCCCTGCGCACCAGATAATAAAAGAGCCCCAAGATTTTTGGGGCTCTTTTTAATTTCCAATGTTTTGCTTTGAAAACCTATTTACGCTTGTCTTTCACATAATTGCTTTTCTTTTTTGTCTTGGCATATTCTTTTAGCTCGGCGCCGATTTCTGCGACCTGGGCTACGTGGGTAAACTTGCGGTGCTCATTGGTAACTACGCCTATGGAAATAGTAATCAGCCCTACCTTAACGGTCTTTCCCTGCCTGTCTTTACCTATGATGTGGCCTTTTTTCAGGTCTTGGGGGTTGTAGAGCTTTTTAGTCACTTCGTCAAACTCTTTGATGATTTGCCGGCAGATTTCTTCGATAGTGGCAAGAGAGGTAACTATTACGAAGTCATCCCCGCCGATATGCCCGACGAAATCATCGGGGTCGCCTTTTTCTTCCACTGTCTTTACGATGACACGGGCGCTTTCCTGGATAATGCGGTCTCCCCAGGTAAAGCCGTATTTATCGTTAAAGATTTTGAACTTGTCCATATCGATATAGCCGACCGCGAATTTCTCCCTGTTTTTAATTCTTCTGTCGATTTCATTGAAGATGGAGACGTTTCCGGGAAGGCGGGTTAAGGGAGCGGCATCTAAATCTATCTGGCTGCGCCTGAGAATCATCCTGATGCGCGCTAAGAGCTCCTGCGGTTCGAAAGGCTTAACGATATAATCATCTGCTCCGGCGTCTAATCCTTCGACCTTATCTTTTACTTCACCCTTTCCGGTCAGCATAATAATAGGCATGTGGCGTAAGAGGATATCTTTTTTTAGCTTCTGGCAGACGCTGCGGCCGTCTATCTTGGGAATAATATAATCCAGAATAATTAGATCCGGGGGGCGCTCATATGCCTTATCCAGGGCCTCTTGTCCATCATGCGCCTCGACTACTTCATATTCTTCTTCCGGAATAGCCAGACGCAGCACGTCTAAGATATCCGGGTCGTCATCAACTATTAATATGCGTTTTTTTGCCATTCGTTGCTCACTCCGTTCTCAACAGTATCTAGTCGCTAGTATCTGGTATTTAGTAAAATAAAAAACAATAAAAACACTTATAAATATTAAAGATTATATAAAAAAGTTTTTAACTAGATACTAGATACTAGCGACCAGCGACTATTTATGCCTTAGGTAATGTGAAGCTGAAGATCGCGCCTTTGCCGGGTTTGCTGCTGGCCCAGATTTTACCCTTGTGCGCCTCTATGATACGCTTAACCAGGGAAAGTCCCAGGCCCGTTCCCTTTACCTGCTGGTTAACGGCGTTGTCTTCACGATAGAACTCTTCAAAAATATTTGCCAGGTTTTTCTCGGCAATGCCGATACCGGAGTCGCGGATATCTATTTGCAGGAAGTCTTTGTTGCTTTTGGCTTTGATGGATATTTTTCCTTCTTCGGGAGTAAACTTAATGGCATTGCCTAATAAATTGGTCAGGACTCGCGTCAGTTGAACCTTATCTCCCATACAGGCAGGGAGTTTATCGATTCCTTCCACAGAAAGCTGAATTTTTTTATCTTTTATTTGCGGCGCCATTATGTCCAGGACTTCATCCAGCGCATCTTTTAGGTGGAGTTTTTGTAATCTCATTCCTACTTTGCCCGATTCGATTCTGGAGATATCCAAAAGGTCATTGACGAGCTTGGTCAGGCTGTCGGAATGTTTATTGATTTTATTCAGACGTTCTTTGACCGGATGAGGTACCGCCCCCAGTTTTCCCGCCATCAGGATAGCGGCATAGCCTTTAATGGAAGTCAAGGGCGTGCGTAATTCGTGGGAGACCGCCGAGACAAATTCCGACTTTAATTTATCTATCTTTTTAAGCTTCTCATTGGCCGAGGCCAACTCCTGTGTTCTTTGAGTTACTCTTTGCTCCAGGTGTTGATGCGATAGCCAGAGCTCTTCGTAAAGCTTGGCGTTTTCGGCGCCGGCAGCAATCTGTCCGGCAAGGATAGATAGGATTTCCAGGTCGCCTTCGGTGGCCCTGACATAAGGAAGTTCTGTGCCTACCATAAGCAGGCCGAGCTTGGCTTCCTGTGATATAATCGGCACCAGACAAAGAGAGGATAAATCAAGCAATCGAAACAGTTCTTCTTTTGCGCCGCCGAGCGAAAGGCTGGTATCGAGCAATAAAGGCTGATTAACTTTATCCAGTACACTTTCCCGGATTAAAAACTTTTTAATTTCTTCCTGTTTTTCGGCAGGATAACCTACGGCCACAGGAAAGGACGGCTCCTTCGTGCCTTTATCTATCAGGACAATCAAGCCCTTATCAAATCCCAATTCCGAGATAAATGATTTATTAATCTGGGAAAATAATTTTTCTGTATCGAAAGTGGAGCTGATGGCTTTGGTTAATTTATGCAAGGTATAAAGACTGTTAAGTTTTTTATCCAATTCTTCCTGGGTTTTATTAAGCTCCAGGTCCTTCTTTACGATAATTTTTGCCTGTTCGTCTAATTCATCGTAGGCCTTCTTTAGCTTATCCAAAGAGCGCTGCAGGCTTTGTCTGCTTCTTCTCTGTCTTTCGGTAAGGATAACCAGATAAATAAAGGCGCTGACGATTGTGATGCTGGCGATAACGGACATTACGCCTATATTTAGATCGAACATTTTCTTATCTTTCTTTTTGGCCGGCTTCGGCTATAGCCAGGATTACCACTGTTTCGTTGTGGAAATAGGAAATGCCTGCGTATCTTTCCGCCCCCAAAGGGGCCTGCTCTCCATAGCTGTAAAATCCGATTACAGGAATGTTCTTCCCCAGAGTTTTTTTAATAACTTCGATTTCTGCCGAGGCGCCCCTTCCTAAAATCCTTTTACGGGCTATGGAATCAAAGACAATTATTGCTGAAATTTTAGCCTCTTCTAATCCTTCTTTGGCTCTTGTGGCGGCTTCCCGAGCAGCATTTAAGACCCTGTCTTTATCGGCAATCATTAAACGCACCTGGGAGCCTTGCGGCACTTCCGCAGCGCAGACGAGCGCGCCTTGAGGCGTGGCTCGGGAGGCATATCTGATAAGATATTCCTCTTCATCCGGTATGGACATGCCCAGAGGATAAATTGTGCCGATTTTTGCCCAGGAGAGTTCTTTTAACTGCTGAGCTTCGTCTCCAAAATAATCCTGGTAGATCCTCAAGGCCTCTTTTCCGTCGAGCCCCTCGATGACATTGCCGCGGCTTTTAGTAACTTGATGCGCCTTGCCGATAGGGGCCCAGCCGTGCCTTATACCGATGCCTATGGAGATTTCTCCTCCGAAGAGAATTCCCACCACCGAATCGCTAAGCACCTTGTCCTGGTAATATTGGTAGGTTTTTTTAAAAAGGTAGTCATCGCCGGCGGAACCTCCCACGATAGGAAAGCTTGTCCCCAGAACTTCCTGCGCGCCCCTGATTACATCGGCACCGTTTCCGGAGAGGCCGTCAGGTAACATGACAAGGGCATGTCTCTTGCGTATCCTTGTTCTAATTGCCTGCTGGGCGCATTTTTGTCCTGCGCCGCGGGCATCTTCGGAAAGGCCGCAGCCCAGGCCTGTGGCAAATTCTAAAGAGTCGGATTTAAATCCCATTATTGCCACGGAATTTTTTGCAGGCCCGGCGGTAGTTATCTCTCCGGCGGTTGAACAGCCGACTATAGTTGCATCCCGACAGACGGATTTGATGCCCCGAAGAAGATTTTGCTGGTCAAACTTTGCCGAGGCAAAAACCAATAAGAGATCAAGAAAATCCTGTTTAGCTTTCTGGCAGGCACCCCTTGCCGCTTCCCTGCCTGCTAAGAAGGCATCATGTTTTTCGCTTGTCCCCAATCCCACATGAATAGACATCGGGTATAGTTTACCTTAACAGCCTCTCTTAAGTCAATATATTTTGTTTGACTTTTTCAGTTTTTTTCTATAAACTATGGACTTAAATATGAGTTTTAGATTGTTTTTATGGTGTCATTGTCTAAAGTGCGGTAAGGATATGTGTATATGAAAGTTAAAGAGAAGCAAGCAGCTATTAAATTAAGGGGGCAAGGTTTGACATATAGAGAGATTCAAAAGAAAGTGCCAGTTTCTAGGAGTAGCTTAAGTTATTGGTTAAGAGGCATAGAATTAACACCTAAGCAGCTAGAAAGAATAAAGTATAAGAACGAGTCAATAAAAGAAAAATTTATTAAATATAATATATTGAAGAAAAAAGAAGCAGAGAAAAGACGCAGTAGTATCATAGAGACAGCGAAAAAAGAAATAAATAAAATGTCTAAAAGGGACTTGAAATTATTGGGTACAGCTCTTTATTGGGCAGAAGGAAGAAAAGCAAGTGCGCGAGACGGCTCTGTGGGTTTTACAAATTCGGATGCTGTTATGATTAAAGTAATAATGCGTTGGTTTAGAGAGATATGTAGTGTGCCAGAGTCGAAATTTAGATTGAGCGTAATGACACACGACCCTAAGAGAATAAAAATAGTCGAAAGATATTGGTCGAAAATAACAAGAATTCCGCTTGGCCAATTTATAGCTCCTTCATTTCGGGTAAGTAAAACAAGTCAAAAGAAAAGAGGCAATGTTTTGCCTTACGGTATACTTATTATAAGATTTTCAAATGTAGAACTTTTTTCAAAAATATTAGGTTGGATTAAAGGTTTAGGGGCCCCATCGTCTAGCCCGGTTTAGGACACCAGATTCTCATTCTGGCGGCACGGGTTCGAATCCCGTTGGGGCTGTTTTCATTGCCACCTTTTACTACCGCCATAAAATGCATCCCTATCACGAACAAGGTCTATATTCGGGTTTCGGCGCTTCTCTGACCAAAACAGTGAAGGCCTTAATCATTATTAATGTTGTTTTATTTATCCTGATGCATCTGGCACCTGGCTTCGGCTGGCTGGGCCTGTTTGCATTGGTGCCCGGATATGTGTTTGCCAAATTCAGGCTCTGGCAGTTATTTACCTATATGTTTTTGCATGCGGGCCTGGGGCATCTTGTGATAAATATGCTGATGTTGTGGTTTTTTGGCCCGGCTATAGAAAATGCCTGGGGCAGAAGGCAATTCTTATTTTATTATTTTTTTACGGGTATAGGGGCAGGCCTGTGCAGCTGGATTACGAGCCCGGCATCAACCATACCCGTAATCGGGGCTTCGGGAGCGATATTCGGGATATTGGTTGCCTATGCGATGATGTTTCCCGAAACTATAATCTTGCTGTTATTTATCTTTCCTATGAAGATTAGACATGCAATATTGCTTTTGGCGGGCATTAACCTCTTGGGGGCGGTCTCTTCTGCTCCGGGTGAGGGAGGGATTGCTTATTTTGCCCATTTAGGCGGAGGGCTGTTCGGCTATCTATATCTTAGGAGCGAATGGCTCGGTAGAAAGATTTCTTATTTTAGCGGGTCCGTCTCCAATTTAAGATTGAGGCGCCGCCAGAAAAGAGCTAGCAAGAGACAGATGACGCAGGAAGAACTCGATAGACAAGTGGATGCCATACTGGATAAGGTGTCCAAATACGGAATGGCCAGCTTAACCAAAAAAGAGAGAAAGATTTTAGAGCTCAAAAGTAAAAGATAGTCGCTAGTATCTGGTCGCTAGTATCTTGTAAAAACTTATTTATTTAATTCTTAAATCTTTTATTTTCTTTATATTTTACTAGATACTAAATACAAGCGACTAGCGACTAAATACGAGCGAAGCGAGAAAGTATGATTGTTGATTTAACCAAGATGAAAGTAGGAGAATCCGGAACGGTGGTTAGTTTAGAGGGGGGCAGGAATTTTACCCTGCGCGTGCAGAGCTTGGGTGTTCGTCCGGGCAAAAGGATTACCAAGATCAGCGCCCATTTCTGGCGCGGGCCGGTTACTGTGCGCGTGGGTGGACCGAATATTGCCTTAGGCTTTGGTATGGCCGCTAAGGTAATGGTGGAGGTAGATAGAAAAAGGCATGGCTAATAATAAGGAAAACAACGCAGGCCGCAAGATTCTTCTCTTGGGCAATCCCAATGTGGGTAAAAGCGCAGTCTTTTCCCGCTTGACCGGCGCCAGGGTGATTATTTCTAATTACCCCGGCACAACCGTAGAGTTTATGCAGGGATATATGAAGGTTGGAGAGGAGCGGCCTATAGTCATTGATGTTCCTGGTGCCTATAGCCTGCATCCCACAAGCCGCGCCGAAGAAGTAGCGATGAAGATGCTGGGGCAGGGCGATGTAGTTATTAATGTAGTTGACGCCACAAACCTGGAAAGAAATCTCTATTTAACGCTTGAGCTCTTGCAGCGGCGGATACCGGTAATTGTGGCGCTGAATATGTGGGATGATACCCGCCACAAAGGAATAACCATTGATGTAAAAAAATTAGAAGAGATTTTGGGTGTTCCGGTTGTGCCTACCTGCGGACTTACGGGCGCAGGAATAAAGGAGCTGATTGAGAAAATACCCCAGGCCAGAATTCCCAAGAAGCCTCCTTGCGATAGCGCAGAGAAATGCTGGGATGAGATCGGCCTGATTATAAACGAGGTGCAGAAGCTTACGCATAGACACCATACCTTACTGGAGCGCCTGGAGGACTTATCCATCAAGCCCTTCTGGAGCCTTTTGGTGGGGGCGGTGGTAGTATTTTTTTCTTTTTGGCTGATTCGCTTTTTGGGCGAGGGCCTGATTGAGAATTTTTTCGACCCTTTATTCAGGGGGGTGTGGCTGCCGCTGATGAATAGGCTAAGCGCCTTTCTGGGCGAGAGGGGCCTGATGCACCATATCTTAATCGGCGAGCTGATTAACGGCAGAATAGATTTTGGCACCTCATTCGGGCTTTTGACTACCGGCTTTTATGTTCCTTTGGGTATGGTGCTTCCCTATATATTTAGTTTCTATCTGATATTGGGGCTGTGGGAGGATTTTGGCTATCTGCCCCGCTTTGCGGTAATGATGGATAATCTGATGCATCGGCTGGGACTGCACGGATACGCGGTTATCCCTATGATTTTGGGTTTGGGGTGCAATGTGCCGGGAGCCTTGGCGACCCGGCTTCTGGAAGGACATCGTGAAAAGTTTATCGCAGCAACCCTTATGGCCGTTGCCGTTCCCTGCATGGCCCAGACGGCTATGATCGTCGGTTTAGTGGGTGCACGCGGCGGACAATACCTGGGAATAGTTTTTGGTACCCTCTTTTTCGTTTTGATTGTCAAGGGCCTCCTGTTAAATAAGCTCCTGAAGGGAAGGAGCCCGGAAATTCTGGTCGAGATTCCTCCCTACCGCATTCCCCAGATATTCGCCGTGTTTAAAAAATTGAGTATGCGCATATCCAGTTTTTTAAAAGAAGCGCTTCCTTATGTGTTTATTGGGATTTTAGTTGTCAATATATTGCAGGCGCTAAAGTTATTTGACTTTTTGGCCTATCTATTTGGACCGGTTCTGGAAAATATCTGGGGCCTGCCGCAGGAGGCCGCCCCTGCCCTGCTTGTAGGATTCTTAAGAAAGGACGTAGCCATAGGCATGCTGGGGCCGCTTGGCCTGACTACCAAGCAGCTGGTTATCGGCTCGGTAATCCTGGCCATATATTTTCCCTGCGTGGCTACATTTACGGTGTTATTGAGGGAGCTGGGGGCGAAAGATATGTTCAAGAGTGCGGCATTGATGGTCGTTACCGCCCTTATTGTCGGGGGTATTTTGAATTTAGCCTTGCAATTCTAAAATCTTGACATTTTGGCCTATTTGCTGTATTATCGAACTTTGAGAGGTACCCTAAAATGAACCCCGTCCCTTCCAAGCAGCACGCCTTGTATAAGAGATATGGGCGGGGTAAAAACTTAGTAATAAAAATAAAACCTGACCTTGGCATTACGAAGAAAGGAAGGGCGGGGTGAAAATAATAGTTACAGGCGGAGCAGGATTTATCGGCAGCTGCCTTTTGTGGAAGCTGAATCAGAAGGGCATAAGCGACATCTTAGTCGTTGACCATCTGGGCAATTCCCGCAAGTGGAATAATCTCATCGGTAAAAACTTTAGCGACTATATCGAAAAAGACGACTTTATAGAGAGAGTAAGCCAGGACAAGATCGACAAGAATATAGATGCGATAGTGCATCTGGGCGCCTGTACCTCCACCACATTTAACGATGCCTCATATTTCATCAAGAATAATTATGAATATTCAAAGACCCTGGCCAAGTTTGCCCTGAGGCACAAGATTCCCTTCCTTTATGCCTCTTCCGCCGCAACCTACGGCAGCGGCGATAAGGGCTTCTCGGATGAAAATGAAATTACCTGGAAACTCGTCCCCTTAAATATCTACGGTTATTCCAAGCAGCTTTTTGACCTCTGGCTGCTCAGAAGTAAGGTTTCCAACAGGGTAACCGGCTTTAAATTCTTTAACGTCTTCGGCCCTAACGAATATCATAAGGGCGAAATGATGAGCGTTATTGCCAAATCCTTTGAGAAGATATTAAGAGAACAGAAGATAAGGTTATTTAAGTCTTACCGCCCGGATTATGCCGACGGCGAACAGAAGCGCGATTTTATATATGTAAAAGATGCCGTGGATATAGTTTATCATTTTATCGAGCACCCCAGAAAGACCGGGATATTCAATGTGGGCACAGGCTCTGCGCACACCTGGAATGAGCTGGCCGAGGCGATATTCTCGGCACTGGATATGCCCGCTAATATTGAATATTTTGATATGCCGCCCGTAATCAGAAGCAAATATCAGTATTT
>CP070837.1:1027782-1039528 GCA_020341815.1 Candidatus Omnitrophota bacterium | reverse complement strand
TTGCAAAAGATTCTCGACTGCAGCCTCCCGTAGGAGTCTGGGCAGTGTCTCAGTCCCAGTGTGGCTGACCATCCTCTCAGACCAGCTACCCGTCAAATGCCTTGGTGAGCCATTACCTCACCAACAAGCTGATAGGTCGCGGACTCCTCTTCAAACAGCAGGCCCAGCCATTTTGGTAAACCAAAATGGCGAAGTCCCCGCCTTTAACCACGTCTCCATGCGAAGATGTAGTCTCATTCGGTATTAGCCCGCCTTTCGGCAAGTTGTTCCCAGTTTGAAGGCAGATTATCCACGCGTTACTCACCCGTTTGCCGCTCGTCTATAGTCCCTACTCTTAAACCTTGCGGTCTAAAAGTAGGGGTCTATTACTCGCACGACTTGCATGCCTAATCCACGCCGCCAGCGTTCGTTCTGAGCCAGGATCAAACTCTCCAAAAAAAATTTGGTACCGAATTTGTCCTAAGCTTTTCAGGGTCTCGCTTGGCTATTGAACTATCAAAGAGCGGAATCACTGAAAAAACCGTAGGTTTAATGCCTTCTTGAGCTTCAGTGATAAAAAAAGGGCATCGAGACAATGCCCCGATGCCCATACATTCTCTCTTCCTTAAATATTACCCGAATTTGTCAAGGATGCTTCTCAATTTTACTCCTTGTAGTTATGGCTTTGTGCTTGTTTTCCCAAGCCCCGCCAATCTACAAGTATAGCATATTTTTCCGACTTTTTCAAGCTTCTAATACCTGTAAATACGCTATATTGGCACATTTCCAGAGTGTGCCAATTTATACCATATTACGTATACTTTGTCAAGTGTTTTTTAGGGCTTTTTTGTGACTAGCTATTTTCGGCCTTCCTTATGACAATCTTGGCAAACCTTATTTTCCCTACTTTAATACAGTATTCTTTATTTGGCTCTAAGCGATATTGCACATCGCTTATCTTTTGTCCATTTACAATGATAGCACCTTGTCCTAGCAAACGCCGGAAATCGCTTTTACTTTTTACTAAATTAAGTACTTGAGGTGAACAAAGGATATTTGATAATAAAAATCCGTCAGGATGATTTGTAATCATATCTATCGGTATATCTCTAGGTTTCACCCCGGTAAATGGGTCTCGATCTTGATGTTTTTTTTCAAAATCGGCCTGGGCCAGCTTTGCCTTTTTTTCGCCGTGGTACTGCCGGACAATCTCCTCTGCCAAGGCCTTTTTTGCCTCCATCGGATGCATTTTTTTTACCGAAGATAAATCAATATCCGTCAATAGTTCATAATACTTTTTCATCAACTCATCGGAAATCGACATAATCTTACCAAACATTTCTTTCGCCGGTTCATTTATGCCGATGTAATTTCCGTAAGACTTGCTCATTTTCTGCACGCCGTCGGTGCCCTCCAAAAGTGGCATTGTGATTACCACTTGCGGCTTCTGACCATAGGAAGCCTGTAAGTCACGTCCGACCAGCATGTTGAACTTCTGGTCGGTGCCTCCTATCTCAACATCCGCCTTTAGCTTTACCGAATCATAACCCTGCATAAGAGGATAAAAAAGCTCCAAAAAGCTTATGGGCTTATTCTCTTTAAATCTCTTTTGAAAATCGTCTCTTTCCAAAAGTCGTGCAACGGTATAGCGCTGAGCTAACTCAACAAACTGCTCAAAACTAAAGGGCGAGTGTTCCTTATGACGCCTACCGTGTCTGGAAAACCACTCACTATTATGTTTACGTTCGAAAAGTTTGGGTTTTTCGATTTCAAGAATCTTGTTGATCTGCTTTTCATAGGTCTTGGCATTCTTTTCTACCTCTTCCCATGTAAGCGTTTTTCTGGTCTGAGATTGACCCGAGGGGTCCCCGACTAAACCCGTTGCGTCACCTATCAAGAAAATCACCTTGTGTCCCAGCTGCTGAAAATGGCGAAGCTTACGCAAAAGCACCGTATGGCCCAGGTGAATATCAGGCGCAGAGGGGTCAAAACCGGCCTTAATTATTAAGGGTTTTTTCTTGGCGAGAGATTCCTCTATTTTCTTTCTTAAGGCGCTTTCAGAGATAATCTCTATTGTTCCGCGTTTAATTAATTGTAGCTGTTTAGCTACATCTTTAGGCATTAAAACACCTTTCCCTTCAAAATACGCTGCCAAAAGATAGCCCACTGTTCCTCGGTAAAAGAATTGAAAGGTTGTTGGTACTGGATGCCAAGCATTGTTTGCACCTCTTGTCTACTCAACTGTCTTTTCCGTCTTGGCCATTGCCCGGAATCCATCTCATACTTCCCGTAAAGCACCTGCCAGAATTCCTCCCAGTCAGTACGACTGAACTTCGCAAAAGGAACCGGCAGGCCCACTTTCAGGTTCTCCTCCAGCTCAATTGTGCTTATGGGCGGCCTTCTTGTTATTTCCTCAGAAAACTCTCCAAACACGTTTGTGCCCAAGGTCTCTGATTTCTCTTTAAGAGTACCTCTCATTCTACTTAATCGCGGATGTCTCGCCAGCCGAAAGAAAGCACACGCTACTACAGCCAATATAGCCCAGCTGACAATAACCAGGGCAATCTTTTTAAGCGGCATTTTTATCACCTCATAGTTAAAGCAATTTTACGCTGTTCTGCTTCAGCCTTGGCAACCTTTACCTTTATTTTGTCTCCAACCTTAAACAGCTCTGCGGGCTTACCCTTAAGGTCCTCCTTAAATTCAGAAACATGCAACAGGCCCTCTAAGTCTTTCTCTAATTCTACAAAAACCCCGAAATTAGTCACCTTGGTAACTATTCCCTCTACCTCCAGGCCCATCGGGTATCTTTTTACTATTTCCGGCCAAGGGTCAGGCGTTAATTGCTTAAGGCCTAAGGCAATCTTTCTGTTTTCCTGGTCTACCGAAAGCACAACTGCCTCTACTTTCTGACCCTTCTTGAAGACTTCCTCGGGATGAGTCAATCTCTTGGCCCAGGACATATCCGAGATGTGAATTAACCCGTCAATGCCTACCTCCAGTTCCACAAAGGCCCCGTATTCGGTTAAAGTGCGAACCTTGCCCTTAACCTTCGAACCAACAGGGTATCGCTCCTTTGCTTTAAGCCAGGGGTTGGCCTCCATCTGTTTAAGTCCCAGGGAAATCTTTTGATTTGCCCCATCTACACTCAAAACCATCGCCTCTATTACGTCCCCAATAGCCAACATTTCATTGGGATGGGTAATTCTGCGCGACCAGGAAAGCTCAGAAATATGCACAAGCCCTTCTAAGCCTTTTTCCAGCTCAATAAATGCTCCGTAGGGGAGGATATTTACTACCTTACCCTTAACCTTTGTGCCTACAGGATACTTCTTTTCTACATCCTGCCAGGGACTGGGCGTTTTTTGCTTCAGGCCTAAAGACACCTTGAGACTATCCTGGTCAACATCCAGAATCACTACCTCGATTTTGTCGCCTAAGGCAACGATTTCGCTTGGATGGCTGACTCTTCCCCAGCTCATATCCGTAATATGCAAAAGCCCGTCTACTCCGCCCAAATCAATAAAGGCGCCGAAATCGGTGATATTTTTGACTACACCTGTGCGAATTTCACCTTTTTTCAGCTCATGGATTAGCTTTGTGCGTGACTCTCGCTGCTCCTGCTTTAACACATCTTTGCGTGAAAGAACGATATTCCTTCTTAGTTTGTTTATCTTCACTATCTTAAACTTGAGCGTCTGCCCAACATATTGGTCAAGGTTGGAAAAACCCCGCAAGGCCACCAAAGAACCCGGTAAAAAGGCTTCAAGTCCTACATCAACCATCAAGCCTCCCTTTACCTTGCGCAAGACGCGTCCCTCGATAATGTCGCCTTCATTGCACTCCTTCATAATTCTTTCCCAGCCCATTTTGCGGTCGGCCTTCCATTTGGAAAGCACAACCATTCCCTCTTCATTTTCCTTGGACTCCAGGAGAACTTCTATCTCATCGCCGACTTTTAACGATGAGGGGTCGGGAAATTCATTTAAAGGAATGCAGCCCTCAGACTTGTAACCTATGTCTATTAAGGCCTCTTTCTGATTAATTGCCACAATTTTACCTTTTACCACCTCTCCTTCTTTGAGGTCCTTGAAGCTATCCTCATAAAATTTACTTAGATTTTCTTGTTTAGTTTTACCGAACATTTACTAGAATCACCTCTTTCTTGTATTATTTTTTTTACAGCTTCGGTAACGATCCACTTCGGGGTAGATGCGCCTCCGGCCACACCCACAGAAGCTTTACGTTTTAGCCACTCTGGCTTAATTTGAGAAGCTGATTCTATATGATAGGTAGGCGCACCACTTGCGCGGGAAATCTGGGTGAGCCTGCGGGAATTGGCGCTCATCTTCCCACCCAAAATCAGCATCATCTCTACATCCCGGGCAATTAATGAAGCTTCTTTCTGCCGGGATAATGTATCCTCACAGATAGTATTGTATATTTTTATTTCGGAAAAATCCTTTTCCAGAAGTTTTGTAAGAATTTTCAAATATTTAATTTTAGACTGAGTAGTCTGGGCAATCACCCCCACTCTTGCTCCCTTTAATTTAAGCTTTTTTAGCGTCTCGGAACGATTAACTACAAAAGCCCTGGAAGCGCCGCAGGTACCAATTAAGGACTTGACTTCGGGATGAGTCTTATCACCCACGATTATTATTTTATAATTCTGACGAGCGAGAAAAGAGACAATCTCTTGAGACTTCTTTACATTGGGACAGGTAACATCCAGCAATTTAAGCCCTAAAGCTTTTGCCTTCTTGAGCACATTCGGAGAAATGCCATGAGAGCGAATTACCAGAGTTCCTCCTTTTATATCCCTCAAACTCGAAATCGTCTTTAAGCCTTTTTGCGAAAACTTCTCAACCACGCGGGGATTATGAATAAAAGGACCCAAGGAATAAAACGGCCCCTTTGCCCCCTCCAAGGCCTCTTCGATAAGACCGCTCGCCCTTTTTACCCCGAAACAGAAATCGCAATATTTACTTAACTTAATTTCCATGTATAGCTTTATCTTTCAGGCGGCCGATTTCTTCCATTGTCCGCGCAGCAACTTTCTGGTAAAGCTCTTCTCTATCCAATTCAGCTGCGGCTTCAGGAAAAAAAGGCCGGCCAAAATAAACCCTTATCTTTACGGGACGGATAAATTTACTATGCACAGGCAAAGCCCTGTTGCTCCCCTCAATAAAAGCCGGCACAATAGGAACACCTGCCCTTACGGCCAAAAACCCGACTCCTGGCCTCGGCCTATCAAACTCACCATCCGCAGTCCTTCTTCCTTCAGGAAAAACAAGCAATACCCTGCCTGATTGTAATTCTTTAATTGCCCGGCGTAAAGCTATTAGTTCACCAGGTTGGCCTTTTACAGGAAAGGCGTGCAACTTGGTAATCAGCCGCCCAAACAAACCGACAAAAAGTTCTTCCTTGGCCAAAAAATAAACTTGACGCGGACAAGCCACTGCCAGAGCAGGCGGATCCAGATAGCTTGCGTGATTTCCGGCAAGAATAAACCCTCCATTTGAAGGGATATTCTCCCGGCCAAAAACCTGTATGCGAAAAAGAACTTTATATAAAACTACCGCTATAAAACGTATTATAGAATAAAACATCTCTCGTTACTCTAGCTCATTGGCTAGAGGCGCCAATAATATCCAATATCTTCTCTACCACATCGCGAACGCTAAGCTTTGTGGTATCAATAAATACTGCGTCCTGAGCCTTTGCCAGAGGCGCAACAGCCCTGGTCATATCGCTCTTGTCGCGCTTCTCTATATCCTCGGCAATGGCCTCTGCCCTGACCTTCTGCCCCATTTGTCTTAATTCTTTGAAACGGCGTCTTGTCCTCTCAGAAGGTGAGGCATCTAAATAAAATTTATATTTAGCTGTGGGAAATACCACAGTACCGATGTCTCTTCCTTCCAGTACCGCACCCTTTGCATTTTCCGCCAATTTCCTTTGCAATTTAACCAGCTCCGCGCGCACAGCTTTAATCTGGGCCACGAAACGAACCCTCTCCGTAAGCGCCTGCTCCCGAATTGCCCGGCTTACATCCTCTCTGCCCAGCATTACCTTAAGAGAATCGCCCCTCATGCTAAGCTGAATCTTTACCCTTCGGGCAAGTTCAGCCAAGGCCTTACCATCCTCAAGGTCAACCTTTTCTCTCATGGCCGCCAGCGTAAGGGCGCGATAAATTGCCCCGGTGTCAACATACAAGAAGTCAAGTCGCCTGGCCACTTCTTTGGCTACCGTGCTCTTTCCGGAGCCAGCCGGGCCGTCAATAGCTATAATTTTGTCGCCCCTTCTTCTTGCCTTATTTGCGTAATCCATCTCTTAATGACTTTACCTTCTTAAATTCTGTAGACAGCCTACTTTTATCTTCTTTACGTATTAAGTCTTTCGTCAATTTCAATTGTTTTATGTAATTATCTATAGCCTGCGTAACAAATTTCTTATTGGTGAAAAAGATATCCGTCCAGATCTCGGCATCAGAAGAAGCAATCCGTGTAGTATCCAAAAATCCGCTGGAGGAAAAATTTAAAACACTACGGGCGGTCTTAACCAACTCCACAGCCGCTAAATGCGGCAGATGGCTGATCAAAGCCACAACTTTATCGTGTTCCTGGGGAGAAAGCACTGTTGTGCGCGAGCCTATCTCTTGCCAGAAGGCGCTTGCCCTTCTTAAGGCAGAAGGGTTTGTTGCCTTTGTCTTAGTCAAAATACATCTTGCCCCTTCAAATAAATCTGCCCGTGCCTTAGCTACGCCTCTTTGCTCTGAACCGGCCAGAGGGTGAGCCCCTACAAAGTAAAATCCCTTTCCTCTAGAGATTTTATCAAGATTGCTTACAATATCACTCTTGGTGCTTCCGGCATCGGTAACTAAGGCCCCTTCCTTTATATAGGGGGCTATTTCTCCTGCCAGCTTGATAATCTGCCTTACCGGCGCTGCTAAAATAACCAAATCCGCATCCCTGACCGCCTCTTTGTAATCCAAAGTGCCCTTATCCAAAGCCCCTTTTTTTCTGGCTTTTTGCAGAGACTCTTTATGCCGGCAGACACCGATAACCTCTCTGGCTAATCCCTTTCGTTTTGCGGCTAGCCCGATTGAGCCACCAATCAAGCCTACACCGATTATAGC
This sequence comes from Candidatus Omnitrophota bacterium, assembly GCA_020341815.1. Taxonomy (GTDB): domain Bacteria; phylum Omnitrophota; class Gorgyraeia; order JAFGHF01; family JAFGHF01. Next base: position 1,032,414 of record CP070837.1, on the reverse strand, counting down.
CACTTTATCAAAGGGTTTCATCTTTATATCTTTCTTCCCACGGCCTCTGCTACTTTCCGTAAATCCTGCATCAAACTGGCAAAATTCTCCGGAAGAAGCGACTGCGCTCCATCAGAAAAGGCCTCTTCGGGATTAGGATGGACCTCAATCAATAAGCCGTCACACCCTGCGGCCACTGCGGCCTTGGTACAGGAAGCAACCAGACCCCATTTGCCCGTTGCGTGGCTGGGGTCAACGACAACAGGAAGATGGCTTAATGCCTTGATTGCCGCTACCGCACTGATATCTAATGTAAAACGGGTATACTCCTCAAAAGTGCGGATGCCTCTTTCACAAAGAATTACGTTGAAGTTGCCCTCCGAAAGGATATATTCGGCCGACATAAGCAGCTCTTTAAGCGTTGAGGCCATTCCTCTTTTTAAAAGTATGGGCTTTTTGGATTGGCCGACTACCTTCAGCAGGTTAAAATTTTGCATATTCCTGGCGCCAATCTGGATAATATCGGCATACTTTTCCAATAAAGCCATATCACGGGTATCCATAAGCTCGGTAACGATAAGCAAGCCGGTCTCTTTTTTCGCCTTGGCCAGATATTTCAAGCCCTTTTCGCCTAACCCCTGGAAGCTGTAAGGGGAACTGCGCGGCTTAAATGCACCGCCCCTTAAAACAGTTGCTCCGGCCTGCTTTACTTTGCGGGCAATTTCTATAAGAAGTTTTTCGTTCTCCACAGAACAGGGCCCGGCCATAGTGATAATTCTCTCGCCCCCCACGGAGAGGCCATTGCCTATCTCAATATGGCTGTCTTCCTTCTTAAAATTGCGCGAGACAAGCTTGTAAGGAGTCAAAATCGGCATTACTTTTTCAACGCCGGGGAAGACCTCCAAAGGCTGAATGCGTAAGGTATCTTCCTCACCGATTACACCGATAATCGTCCTTTCCACGCCTTTGGAAACCCAGGGCTTAAGCCCTAATTTCTTCACCCTCTCTATGATATGATTAATCTGTTTTTCGGTTGCGTCAGGCCGCAATACAATTATCATTACTTGCCTCCGATTTTCTTTTTGATACTATAAAATTTGCTTTAATGCTCTGATAAACTTCCTGTTTTCCGCCATTGTGCCTATAGTAACACGGATAAAGTCTTTCATTCCCCAGGCACTCATTTCACGGACAATCACGCCTTTCTTGAGCAATTTCTGATAGATTTCTTTTGCGCGAGGTCCTACTTTTATCAAGACAAAATTGGTTACGCTTTCCACATAAGGTAAGTCAAGTTCCTCTAAATTTTTATACAAATAACGCTTTCCTTCTCTAAGAACTCTGCGCGTGCATAAGAGATGTTTTTTATCATCCAAAGCGGCTAAAGCAGCCACCTGGGCCAGACTATTGACGTTAAAGGGCTCTCTTACCCTGTTCATATAATCAATAATCTCCGGGCGGGCAATACCATAGCCTATCCTCAGGCCGCTTAAGCCATAGGCCTTGGAAAATGTGCGGGCAATAATTACATTGTAATTATTTAGATACTTCATGGTATTAGGAAAATCCCGCTTTTCTACCAGCTCATAATATGCCTCATCAAAAAAGACAATCACGTCCCGCCGCAGGCCCCGCATAAACTCATCCACCTCTTGCCTGTTCACATAAGTGCCATTGGGATTATCGGGGTTGGCGATAAAGACGAGGCGCGTCTTAGAGGTAATCGCCTCCTTCATTGCCTTAAGGTCATAGCGAAAATCTTTCAGCGGGATAATTTTCAGTTTTGCCCCGGCAATACGGCTGACCAACTCATAAATTAAAAATGTGGGGCGGGCAATAACTACCTCATCCCCTTTATTCACAAAGGCCCGGGCGCACAAAACGATAAGCTCATCGGACCCACAGCCAAAAATTAAGTTTTTCGGTGCTACTTTAAGTCGCGCGCTTAGCTTTTTCTTTAGATAGAAGCAATCCCCATCGGGATAACGATTAACCCCATTCAATGCCCGCTTCATTGCCTCTACGGCTTTTGGAGAAGGGCCTAGGGCGTTTTCGTTAGAGGCCAACTTTATCACATTCTTAATGCGCAGCCTGCGCTTGAGGCTTTCTATGGGTTCACCCGGAATATAAGGCTTTATATTCAGGATTTCTTTTCTTGGTAACACTAACTTTTCTCTCTTTTGTATTTTTATCAGCGTGAAGCAGGATATGAGCCCAGTTCTTTATAGTAGCTGCAGTTTTTCTCAAGGCCTTCTAATGCCTGTCTAATCTTTTTATCCTTAATGTGTCCCTGCATATCCACAAAGAAATAATATTTCCAGACTTTCTTTTTGGAAGGCCGGGATTCTATTTTGGTAAGGTTTATATTATTTTTCTTAAACGGCGTAAGTACATCATGTAAGGCACCAACTCTGTCTTTCATCGAAAAGACTATCGATGTCTTGTCATTTCCGGAAGGCTTAGCTTCTTGTTTTCCTATTATCAAAAAGCGTGTAACATTATGCGGAGAATCTTCTATGGAGGCGGATAATATATTTAAGTCGTATTTTTCTGCCGCCAATTTGCTTGCGATAGCGGCCCTGCCCCTGCCATCGGTTGCAGCCATTGCCGCTTGGGTCGTACTCGCGCAGGGAATTAATTTAACATTTGGCAGATTTCTCTCAAGCCAGATGCGACACTGGGCAAAAACCTGCTCATGAGAATAAATGCTTTTAACGGCTGAAATCTTTTTGTGCTTGCTCAAGAGGTTATGTTCGATCGGCAAATATGACTCCGAACAAATCTTAAGATCGGAATCTATAAACATATCCAGAGTGTAATTTACCGCCCCCTCCGTTGAGTTTTCAATAGGGACGACCCCATAATCGGCCCTGTCACGCTCGACCTCGGTAAAGACATCGGCTATGCTGTCGCACTCCAGATAATCCAAAGATTTACCGAATTTCTTAAGCGCTGCTATCTGGGTGAAACTTGCTTCCGGGCCGAGATAGGCTATTTTTAGATGACTCTGCAATGACAAAGAACCTGACATTATCTCGCGATATATTGCCTTTATGGTATCGTTGCTTAATGGACCTTTGTTTGCCTTGATAAGACTATCATAAACCTGGGCTTCGCGGTAAGGAGAAAAACTGGGACTTATCTTCTTTGATTTTATTTTTCCTATATTTACTATTATTTCCGCCCGCTCATTCAGAAAATCTAAAATCTTTCTATCAATCTGGTCTATCTTCTTGCGCAACTTCTTTAACTGCGACATCTGCTTCACCTCCCTGCGGCATAAGCTCCCCAAACTCTTCCAGCTTAGGCAACTCATTTAAAGATTGCAGACCAAAAAATTCCAGAAAATATCTTGTGGTGCTATAGAGGAAAGGCCGTCCGGCAATATCCTTTCGCCCGCTGATGCGCACCAGCGACCTCTCCAGAAGCGTCCTTAAGACCCCGTCCACATTCACCCCCCGGATATCTTCGATCTCCAGGCGGGTTATCGGCTGGCGATAAGCGATAATCGCCAGGGTCTCCAACGAAGGCCCGGAAAGCTTTTCACTACCCGTTTTATTGTATAACCTCTTTAGCCAGGGGGCATATTTGGGGTTGGTAGAGAGGCTGTAGCCTCCGGCTACCTCTGTAATGTTAAAGCTTCTTCCCGAATTCGCATAACTATCGCGCAACTCGCTAAGCTGCGCCTTGATAACCTGGACATCCACTCCCTCCAAGACCTCTTTTATTCGAGTAAGGGTCAAGGGTTTGTCGCTCGTGAACAATAATGCCTCAATAATCTGTTTAACCTGTTCTGCTTCCATGGTCAAGACCTCGCCTTTATGTGATCCGGATGGCGCGTAATCTGAATATCGCCAAACGAACCTTTTTGTCTTACTGCTATCTCCTGAAGCCGAATCAACTCCAGGATAGCCAGAAATGTAGTAACAATTTCCACTTTATTTTTTGCTTTTTCAAATAAACTGGAAAAATATATTACCGGCTTAACAACCAATAGATGCAGTAAATCGTGAACCTTTCTTTCTACAGTAAACTCATCCTTAACTACCTCCAGAAACTCTTTTTTCGGGACGGTCTTTAATATTTTAGAAAATGCCGAAATTAAATCAAAGAGGCTGGCCTCAAAATAATCTTCCTCTGCTGGCTCACCGGTACCATCCAAAGATTCGGGTGTTACCCTGCGGCGGAAAACATCACTCTGCGCCTCTTCCAATTTCTCCAGAGAAGTCGCTGCCTGCTTAAACCTTTTATATTCAAGGAGCCGGCGCACCAGCTCTGCGCGAGGATCCTCTTCCTGCTCTTCTTCGGCCTGAGTTTCGTCGATGGGCAGAAGCATCTTTGATTTTATCTGCATCAGAGTAGAAGCCATTACCAAAAATTCACCCGCCAGGCGCAGGTCCAGCAGGCGCATCAGATTAAGATACTCAAGATATTGCTCGGTAATTTTAGCAATGGGAATATGGTAAATGTCAATTTCTTCTTTTTTAATTAAGTAAAGAAGTAAATCCAGCGGTCCCTCGAATACTTCTAATTTGACCTTATAGGACATCTTTAGTCGCTCGTCGTTTGTATCTAGTCGCTAGCATCTAGTTGAAATTTTTTATTGTTTTTTATTTTACTAAATACTAGATACGAGATACTAAATACTAGATA
>CP070837.1:1005661-1027682 GCA_020341815.1 Candidatus Omnitrophota bacterium | reverse complement strand
CTAATGCCAAGATTAGATTTTACTTCTGCTAAGCTATTAACCATCTTCGCCATCACCTCTAACTTATAAATGCGGGTTTTAGGAAGAGCGGGGTTCATCTTTATTCGCCCCCCAGGTAGCTCACCCAGGAAACACTGCGCTCTTTTTCTCTTTCCTGCCAGGATACCGCAAATATGCTCTTATATAATGCAGGCACCTCTTCCTGCTCTTCAAAACTAGCTTTATAGCTGAAGCCATCGAAAGGAGAAGAAAATTTGCCTTCTTCTGCTTTTCCAAGCCCCTTAGCCTTTTCCTCTTCTTTCTGCCAGATTAATTCTTCCAAGAGTAAATTGGCTATTAAAAAATTGCGGGATGTCTTAATGGCTCGGAGAGAAGTTGTGAATGAACGTAATATCAGAGCCAACCCTAAAGACAAAATAGTCACCGCCAGCATCACCTCTAACAGCAAAAAACCTTTATTCCTCAACCTTGACATAGCCTGTATTCCTCTGGGTAGTTATGGTGAAAGTCTTGCCCTTGTTATCGGAAACCTTAATTTCTGTCTTGTCCGCACTTCCATCGGGATAAAAGTTGATAAAGTCGCTTTCTGAGCTTATCGATATGCCTTCGGGAATCTTAAAATTATCGAAGTCTATGCGCTGGATTTCCCTTTCGGCAATGCTTCTGGCCTGCGCATAACGCAAGAGGTTTACTATACCTTGAGATGTATTTTTAAGCTGAATACTACTGAAAGGCCTTCTAAACAGAGGCGCAGCAAGTCCTGCTACTATAAGGATAATTAGGGTTACCAGGACTAATTCAATAAAGGTGAAGCCCGATTTGTTTTTCGTTCTTCTCATCCGGAAACCAGGCTTATCTGAAATATAGGCAATAACATCGCTAAGACAACAAAGGCAATAATAAAGCTCATAGTCAAAATCAACACCGGCTCGATTAAGGAGGTAAATAGCCTTATAGACTGGTCGGTTTCCTTTTCGTAGGCACTGGATACTTTAAATAGAGCCGCCTCAAGCGCTCCGCCTTCCTCACCCACGCTTATCATATTGCCAACCAAAGGAGGGAAGCAGCTGCTTTTAGCTATTGACTTAGCCAGGGTTGAGCCCTCTTTTATTTCCTTGACAATGCGCTTGATTTCCTCTTTAAATACCTCGCTCTCCAGTGTCTGATAAACCGAATCCAAAGCCTGCAATATAGGCACTGCATTTGCCAGGAGCGCCCCCAGGGTGCGGCTGAAATTGGCAATCTCTATCCTTGTTAAAAACTTGCCTAATACCGGAAGCCTCAGCTTAAAACGGGAAAATGCAAGCTTTCCTTTGGCGCTAAAAAGATTGCGCCTGAGAGCGAAAAAGACAAAAGCTGCTACCGCCAATATTATCCACCAATATTTAAGAAAAAAATCGCTGAGCGCAATCAAGATTCTGGTAGGAAGGGGCAATATCTGCCCCATATCCTCAAACAGACCGACTAATTGGGGAATTACAAAGCTAAACAGGACAATCAAACTGATTACTCCCACCGCGGCCATAAGAACCGGATAGGCCATAGCCGCCTGCACCTTGGCCAGAATATCTTCCTGCTTCTCGCCAAAATCCGCCAATCTCTTTAAAACTTTCTCCAGCGTTCCTGAGGCTTCACCGGCACGAACCATACTGATATACATATTATTGAAAGTCCGAGGATAATCTCTTAAAGAATCGGAAAGGCTCCTGCCTTCTTTGACTTTTTCGGCAACACCCTGGATAACATTCTGCAACTGTCTATTCTCTGTCTGCCGCTCTAAGACAGTCAAGGCCTTGTAAAGAGTAAGGCCCGAATCTAAAAGGTCGGACAACTGGCGGGTGAAGGTGGTTAACTGGCGGTGGCGAATATTTTTAAAAGGGTTCATCCCTCGGGTCTTTTCTTTTGGACCTTCAGCCTCCAGAGAAACACTGATGGGAAAGTAACCCATCTGCGTAAGGCGCTTGATGGCCCCGGCCTCTGTCCCAGCCTCAACAATACCCTCTTCCAGCTTTCCGGGACCCTTTCTTGCCTTATAATTAAATCTCTTCATCTCTCTTCCTTATCTTCTTGATTCTATTTTGGTTTTGCTATGCAGGCAAATTTCGGATATTTGGTATCGCTTAAATTGCCTAAGGTAAGAAAGCTCAGCAAATTAAATCCCCAACTAGTTTTTCTGGGGCTTAAACCTTCTATTTTCAAGATTTCATAGTCTAAAACACCGAACATATCTATTATGCTTTGCCGAGTAAAGAACCTCAGGTGTGATTTGTCCAAAATTCCGCATTCTGCATATTTCCATTGCTTTTTTAACAATAAATCTTTTAATATACGCAAAAATCTGACATTTGGTATGGAAGAGACTACCGCACCATTACTGTCAAGCTTATCTTTGATCTTCGAAAGAAGGCCGAAGGGGTCAACCAGATGTTCCAGTACATCGTTAAAAATAATACAGTCGAAATAGGCCTTAGGAAGCTCATCCTGCAATTTAGAAATATCGCCAACTAAGACTCTATCTATTCTATCTTGAGCCAGGGCCGCGGCAGATTTATCTATCTCAACTCCCCACACCTCTGCTTTTAATTTTTCCTTAAGACGCCCGGCAAATAATCCCGCGCCACAACCCACATCCAGTATCCGGCCGGAATCCTCAGGGATATATTTAAGCATTTCGGGGCGCGCCTGTATATAGTAACTATCATCGCGCACGGCTGATAAATCAAAATTCTTATCAAATACCATAAACTTCTATCCCCTGTCTTTAGAGTAATTTAAATAGTAGAACGGAACCGTAAAATTTATAATTCGGCATGCCGAAATATTTTGATTTATTTCTTTTCTCCAACAGGTCTTATCTTTCAAAATAACAAATAAAATTGCCTCATAACAAGACGTAAATTCGCAAACAAGATTATGCAGCCATATCTGTAAAGATGCTGCTTTTTTACCAAGATGATACAGAGAAAATTTCTTCAGATGCGGGCTAATCATTTTTTTATTAAAAACCTGGTAGCCCTTCGATTCCAAAAAGTCAAAGCTCTCCAAATTGAAACAATGAATATGGCCGTGAGGAATCTGTTCTTCGATAATCTTATCGATGAGCTCCTTGGGTTCATGGGGCACTGTGATTACTACCGCCTTATGGGCAACTCTCAATAGTTCATCGATAGCTTTATCCAAATCCGTTACATGCTCTAATGTTTCACTGCACAAGGCAACATCAAACTCATCGTTCTCAAACGGCAGCTCAAGGATATCGGCAGGTATTGATTCTATATGAAAAATCTCTTCGGCCCTTTTACAGGCTTCTTCAGAAAGGTCGGAATTCTTAACTTTAACACCGAATAACTCCCTTGCAATCCAAGCCTTGTAGCCTTCGGCTCCCCCTATATCTAAGAGAGAATCAAACTTTAAATGAGAGAGGGCTTTCATTATCTGATAAGTAATAATATAACGATTGACGAACCGCGATTCGCTATAACCTTTACGCATGCCGTATAAAGGCTGATGGGCATAATATATTCCATGCTCATTGCACTTTTTAAACCGCTCATCCAACCAGGCTTTAGTTTTTCGGGTGTATTCGTCCATAATAAGCAACTAATTACGACTTTATTGCTATAATATTGGTGCTTAAGGCGAGCTCTTCCTGAGGAAATACTTCATTTTTCATGCTCTCAATCCGAAAGCCGTTATCTTCCAGCAATACCCTTATGCTTTCTCTGGTAAAGATATCCTTGTGTAAACGATGAGGGGAATTTTCCGGGGCAGGGTCTCCGTGCGTCAATCTATAGACATTGAATAAATCGAACCGTTCGCCGACAATCCCTTTTTCTTTTTTTAAGTAGGCTTCAATAATAGCCTCAAAATCCGGAAGCCACTTAATAACAAGCCTTCCGCCCTTTTTTAATATTCTATAAAAGTTCTTAAGGATTTCCTTCTGCTGATATCTGTAAAAATGCTCGAAGACACTCTCTAATCTGATCTCGATAGCGATATCGGAAGCAATGGTATCAAGGCCGCCTGAGACATCTATTACTGCATCGGCTCCTTCGGTGGGCACTATATCTATATTGACATACCCTGGCAATTTTTTATCGCCACATCCGATATGAAGCTTTACATTGTCTTTAATCAGGTCTTCAATGCTGGCATTCAAAACCTTCCTTCTGCGATAGAAAAACCACGTCCACCTGCGCGCCGTCTGTCTGTAAATCTTCTTTATTTTTTTCATATTGGTAGGCACTCCCCCTTGTTTTACAGATTGATAAGCTTAGGATAGTTGTCTGCCAGCCTTTCTTTTATATAATCAAGCATCTTTTGGGTGCGTTTCTCATAGGTGTGCTCACTAATAACCAACCGACGGCCGCATTCGGCAATCCGGCGGCGCTGGTCTTCATGCTCAAGATAATAATCCACGAGGCGAAATAACTCTTTGGGATTTTTGTAAGTAACCAGATGCCTGCGGTCTTCGAATAACTCCTGAAAGCCTTTTTCTCTAATTCTATTTGTTATCAAAAGTGCCCCGCAGCTCATTATCTCAAACATTCTCATATTTATATCATCCCTGATAGAATAATTGAAGCCTATTTTTGAAGCGCTGTATATCCGGCTCATCTGCGTATAAGGAGCCATATCCAGGAAGCTTTTGGGATAACGCTGGCCTAACGCTTCCAATAATTTCTCACGCAGGCTCTTTTTACCTTTAGTTCCCACAAAACCGATATCGTATACTTTGGGGATGTCCAATTTTTTATGGATTTGGGGGTCGCAGGCTACCGGCAACCACTCAGCCGATATGCCACGCCATTTTAAAGCCTTTAGGCTATTTCTGTGAACGCACATAACAAAATCATAATGCCTGGCCTGCTTAACTATCTTCCTGAAAGGCTTCTTAAGATGCGTATCGATAGCCAGAAAAACCTGGGGTTTAAGATGCTGCGGCAAATCATATTTATAGTCGCCGTGGTCTATACGCAGGTAAAGGTCATAATCTTTTGTTATCCCTTCGGCGTCACGAGTCCAGTAATGGTCTATTCTGTGCTGCGTCTTCTCCAGAGCACGCTTAAAATATCCCCCGGTAGTATCTTCGCGTTCATGATTGAATATCAAAGCTATCTTTAATTGCATTTTTCGTACAATTCTTCTTTAAGCTCCGCATAGATTGTATCACGGCATTTCACTATTTCCTCGCTTGATAAGGCATTGGTACTGACCAGGGATTCATACTTTCCATCTATCCCCTTAAACCAGGCCTTGGAATAATCCAGATGAAAATGACACTCGTAGGAATCGGGATTATTGTATATCTTTGATGTCGGCAGAGGAACAAATATGGTAAGATCAAAATCATCGGGCCTGACCTGCTTAAGCCAGGCCCTGGTCTCTTCGATAGTCTCTTTTGTCTCACCCGGAAGGCCGATTATCATAAACAGCTTTACCCTTATTCCGTGTCTCCTGCATATATCTATCGCTTTTGTATTCTGTTCCACAGAAATCCCCTTCATAGTCGTATCCAGGATTTTCTGGCTTCCTGACTCTGAGCCTATACCCACTTCCCTGCAACCTGCCTGATATAAGGCAGCTGCCATCTCTTCGTCAATGGTATCGGCGCGGGTAAATACCCGCAGGATTAGCTCTAACTTACGTAATTTATTGCAGACCTCAAGCACGCGGTCTTTCTTAAGCGTAAATATATCATCAAAAAACATAATCGCCTCAAAGCCCTTTTTCTTAAGCTCCTCGGCCTCCCTGAATATATTCTCCGGGCTCCTCAGCCTGAGCTTTCTGCCCCAGACCGAGTTGCCGCAAAAAGCGCAACTGTAGGGACAGCCGCGAGAGGTAATCATAGTTGAAGCGGGCAGGCCGTCTATGCTATATTTATAAGCATGAATATCCAAAGCCTCTCTATCCGGGAAAGCAATAGAGTTTACATCTTCTATATAATCGCTTTTTATAATCTTCTGATCGGGCAAATCAAACAATTCAAATATTGCCCTCTCGCCCTCTCCCACAACCGCATAATCGAAACCGTCCCTGAGGCACACTTCGGGCAATCCCGAACTATGTGCCCCGCCAATGGCAACGATATGCCCGTCTTTCTTTAATTTTTCCTTTATGTCCAGGGCATACGGATACTGGGGTGTCGTGGCTGAGATACCTACCAGCTTAGTGTTTATCTGCGGCAGTTTTGCATTATGACTTAAGTCTATAACTTTGACCTTTGCCCCGCCTTCCTTAAGGGCCGCTGCCAGATAAAGAACACCCAGGGGAGGCATAACCATATCATCTATCAAAAATGGACTGGGAGGAAAAATAAGTGTGATTTCTTTCATATTTTAATTAACTTTGTCCGCTAACAAGATGACAGGCAACGCTGTGCCCGGGAGCAACCTCTATTAAAAGCGGCTCTTTCTGCGAGCAGATGTCCATAACATGTGGGCATCGAGTGCGAAAACGGCAACCCGAAGGAGGATTGAGCGCGGAAGCGACTTCACCCTTTAAAAGCGCCCTCTTTTTCCTCTCTCCGGGGTCAGGAACAGGCACCGCCTCAAGCAAAACCCGCGTATAGGGATGTTGTGGCTTGCTGAATAACTCTTCATTGCCGGCAGCCTCCACAATCTTTCCCAGATACATCACGGCCACATCATCACTTACCTGCCTTATCACATTTAAATCATGAGTGATAAAAAGATAGGAAAGGCCTAATCTTTGCTGTAAATCATAAAGCAGGTTGATAATTTGCGCCTGCACGGAAACATCTAAAGATGATACGGGCTCATCCAGCACCAGAAAGGAAGAATCAAGGCTGATTGCCCGGGCGATACCGATGCGCTGCCTCTGCCCTCCGCTGAATTCGTGGGGATAGCGGTTTATGGCATCGCCGCCTAATCCGACAACCTCTAAAAGTTCTCTTATTCTTTCTTTAACCTCTCTACCCCTTAATTTTTTAAATATGCGCAGGCCTTCTCCTACAATACGGCTGACCGTAAAACGGGGATCCAGTGACCCGAAGGGATCCTGAAAGACTATCTGCATATCCTCTCTTAAACGGCGCATCGAGCGTGTGGAGATATGCGTAATCTGCTTGTCCTTGAAAAAAATCTCACCGCTATCGGGCTCAATCAGCCGTAAAATCGACCTGCCCAGCGTAGTCTTGCCGCAGCCCGACTCACCCACCAAACCCAGAGTCTTAGCCTTCTCGATTTCAAGGCTCACTCCATCAACGGCCCTTATCCATCCGACAATCCTGTACAAAAGCCCTCTTTTGACGGGAAAGTATTTTTTGAGCGAATTTACCTTTAATAAAACATCTTTCATCTTACGTCTTCTTCCAGTTCCAGCAGCTAACTTTATGTCCGCTTTCTATTTCTTCATATGCAGGCAATTCTCTTTGACAGCGCTCATCGGCTTTATCGCAGCGGGGATGAAAAGGACATCCCGCAGGCTTATCTGCCGGATGAGGCACAGCCCCGGGTATTGCCAAAAGCCGCTGCCCGTGTTTACTATGCGCAGCAGGAATAGAGCGCAAAAGCCCCTGCGTATAAGGGTGCCTGGCCTTATTGAAGATTGTCGCAACATTTGCCTCCTCCACAATCCTTCCGGCATACATAATACAAACCCTATCGGCTACCTCAGCCACGATGCCCAAATCATGAGTGATAAGCAGAATAGAGAGGCCTTCGGTCTCTTTTAAGCGTAAAAATAATTCTAATATTTGCGCCTGAATGGTTACATCCAGGGCTGTCGTGGGTTCATCGGCAATAAGAAGGCTGGGATTGCAAGCTAAGGCCTGGGCAATCATTGCCCGTTGTCTCAACCCCCCGCTTAACTGATGAGGATAATCGCTATACCTTTTATCCGCCGAAGGTATCTCTACCTTTTCTAAAAGCTGCACCACTTGTTCCTTAAGCCGGTTCTTCGTTGTCTCTTTGTGGGCAAGAAGCGCCTCCTGAATCTGATAACCGATAGTATAAAGAGGATTCAGCGAACTCATCGGCTCCTGAAATATCATCCCTATATCACGGCCTCTAATAGCGCGCATCTGAGGCTCGGATAGACGTAAAAGATTGCCCCTCTTAAAGACTATCTCGCCTTTAACGATTTCGCCAGCGGGAGAAGGCACAAGGCGCATAACCGATAAGGCGCTAACCGTCTTGCCACAACCAGACTCACCTACCAGTCCTAAGGTTTCGGCCCTGCGGATATTAAAAGAGACGCCCTCCACAGCACGGGAAATACCCGTATCCGTATAAAAATATGTATGTAAATCTTTTATCTCTAAAAGTCTTTCCATATTAAAGAAGCGCCTGCCCTCTCCTGCCTACTTCCATCTTCGGGTCAAAGGCATCCCTTAAGCCATCCCCCAGAAAATTAAAGGCCATTACCGTAATAAAGATAAATACGCCCGGAATAAGAATCCAGGGATGGAACCTTATCTGGGCTATGCCCATGGCCTCGGACAATAAATTACCCCAGCTGGCGTGAGGGTCCTGGATGCCCAGACCCAAAAGGCTCAATGCCGATTCTCCCAGGATATATCCGGGAATAGAAATAGTCAAAGCTACTATCGTATAGGAAAAGGTATTGGGAAGAATATGTCTAATAACTATAAAAAATGGATTTTCTCCCAGTGCCCGCGCAGCCAGGACATATTCCTTTTCCCGGATAGAAATGGCCATTCCTCTGACCACCCTGGCCAGGCCCGCCCAGCCGATAAAGCTCATTATCACTACAATCAAAAGATAGACTTCTACGGAAGAAAGCCGCGGCGGGAAAGCCGCCCGCAGCGCAAGCATCAGATAAAAGCCGGGAATCATCATCACCATCTCACACAGGCGCATAATGATGTTATCCGTTTTTCCGCCAAAGTATCCAGATACCCCTCCCAATATTGTTCCGATAATAAAAGAAACCGCCACCCCCACCAGTCCAATGGAAAGAGATACGCGCGAGCCATATAGAATCCGGGAAAAGAGATCTCTCCCCCTTGAGTCCGCGCCTAATAGATATATCCGCGCCTCTTTATCCACGGCAAAAAGCCGTTGATTGTGAAAAAACTTTATGGGATACACCCTGTTTTCATCAATGGTGTAAATCCTGCGATAAAATTTATCCAGCTCGGATTTATAACCATAAACAAAGGGGCGCGGGTGGAATTTACCCTGGGCATCAAAAAAATGCAGACTAACCGGCGGATGATATGAGTGTTCTCTTCTTTCATCATCGTAATGATAAGGGGCGATAAAATTGGCTAATATAGCCGCGGAATAAAGCAAAACGAGAACAAAAAATCCCGCCATGGCCAGAGGATTTTTTCTCAGGCGTCTTAAGGCCATCTGAGAAGGGCTTAAATGTTTTTGATTAGTCTTTTTCATCACTTGTATTGGATGCGCGGGTCCGACCAGGCCAGGAGAATATCCGCTATTAGGTTTGCGCCGATAAGCATTACTCCACCCATCAGCATGCTGCCCATAACCAAGAATAAATCCTGCGCTCTTACCGCCTGAAGCATCACTGTTCCCAGACCCGGCCAGCCGGTAATAATCTCTGTCAGAGCCGCCCCGCTGAGCAGGCCGGATAAAGAATAGCCAAAAATAGTAATCATCGGATTTATGGCATTACGCAGGGCATGGATATATATTACCCTGTGTTCCGGCAGGCCCTTAGCCCGGGCCGTAGTAATATATTGCGCCCGCAAGACCTCAAGCATATTTCCGCGCATAATTCGCTGCAGGCCCGCTAAGGAACTTGTGCCGATAACAACGGTAGGAATAATAAGATGTCTAATTAAGTCCCAAAATCTGTCTAATCGAGAAAGTCCTTCATAGTTTGCCGACTGCATCCCTCCCAGGGGAAGAACTCCGGTAAGAGATGCCATATAAAGAAGCAAAAGAGCGAAAAAGAAATTAGGAATAGAAAGCCCCACAAAAGACAATGTCGAAAAAAAACGGTCGGATATTTTGTTCTGATGCACCGCGCAAAATATCCCCAGAGGAATTGCTATCAGCCAGGTAAATAACATTGCCGAAAGAGAAAGAATTAAAGTATTAAGAAGGCGCTGCTTAATTACGCTTGTTACCGGGCTCATCGTAGCAAAGGAATAACCCAAATCCAGGCGCGCAAGGTTCCTCAGCCAGTATCCATATTGAACGATAGGCGCTTCATCCAGATGATATTTGCTTTCATATCTTTTAATCGTCTCCTCGGAAATCTGGGGATTCATCCGCAAGGCATCAAAATAATTTCCCGGAGCCAGATGGATAAACATAAAGGCCACAAAGGTAATCGCCAGCAATAAAGGAATAGCTATCAATAATCTTCGGATAATATATGAGGTCATTTTTTAATAAATATCTCTTCTAAATTGTGGAAGGCACCGCCGTAAGAGGTAGGATAGAGATTGCCGAATTTATTACGCACAGCAAGCAGGTTTGCCGGAAGAACGGTATAGATAAAAGGAACATTGTCTGCTACAATCTCCTGCCATTCATTGTATAACCTCTTGCGCTTGTCTCTATCTAATTCCTGCACTCCTCTGTTGAAAATGTCATCTATTTTCTTCTCCCATGAAGTAGCCGGAGCCTTTTGCTTAGGATACCACATATGCAGATGCCCCGAAGACTGCCAGACATTGTTGCCGAAATGAGGCTCAATACCCCCGGTTAAGCCTAAAATAATCGCATCCCAATCATAAGTAGAGTTTAATTTGGTAACCAAGTTATTAAATTCCAATTGCATAAAATGGACCTTGAAACCTAGGGTTTCTAAGTCTTTCCTGATGATATTGGCTATTTGCACTCTTTGCGTATTTCCGGAATTGGTAAAAAGATTAAACTCGATATCATTGCCTTCTCTATCTTCGATAACCCCGTCTTCGTCTTTATCCAGGAACCCTGCTTCCTTAAGAAGTGCTTTTGCTTTATCTAAATCGTAATCATACTTTTTAACATCGGCATTGTAAAAAAAACCCGAACTCGGGCTCATAGCCGAGGTCTGATGAAAGCCCAATCCGTTCATTACGATATCGACAATGGAATCTTTATCTATACAGTGGGCTACGGCTTGCCTGAACTTTTTATTGGTGAACCAATTCAGCTTTTTCGGCTCAACATAGGGCAGACCGCTATTTTCATCTCTTCCCTGATTCTGGTTAAATACAAGAAAGTTCGTGCCCCAACCCGGGCCAGTTTCATAGACTGTAAAGTTACCTTCCTTTTCCTGCGGCTTTAAGATAGGGTAATCCGTGCCGCGCAAGGAGTAATAATCAAGCTCGCCTTCCTGAAACTTTAAAAGTGCCGTATCCTCGCTCTGAACAATCAAAAATATTACTTTTTCCAGATAAGGCAGACTGTTACCCTTTTTATCCTTTCGCCAATAGCGGGGATTTCTTTCCAAAATCACCTTCTGGCCTGAGAGATATTTAGTTAATTTAAAAGGGCCTGTGCCTATCACGCTCTTAGGATGAGTATCCAGGGTCCAGGTAGAATTAAACTCACCTTTTTTGACTGCTTGCTGAAGAACATGCTTGGGCAGTATCTCTTGAGCCATCCCCCGCAGGAAAGGCGCAAACTTAACCGGCAGGGTAAAGCGAACCGTAAACTCATCAACCTTCTCTACCTTAAAAGTCTTATTTTCGATAGTGAAAATATCTCTGGGCGAATTAGGAATACTCGGATTGTAAATCAGCTCATTAAAGGTAAAGACCACGTCATCCGCAGTAAAAGGCTCACCATCAAACCATTGAACGTCCTTTCGTAAATAAAAGGTCCATTTAAGGCCGCTATTATCCACTTCCCAGGACTGGGCAAGATTTGGCTCAACCTCTGTAGTAATGCCGTTGGTGCGGGTTAAGCCTTCAAAAAGCAGACCCGTAACTGCGGTGGTAGATGTCTCTTTGGCTAAAATAGGATTAAAAGATTTGGGGTCGGAGATGGTAGAAAGAATAAGCTCACCACCATAGACGCCTATTTCAGGTTGGTAATTTTCGGCAAAACAACTGCAGTTGCAGATAACGATAAGCGCAGCAACAGCCAATATAAATAACGGCTTATTCCTGCGGCACTTCAGGCTCTGCGTCACTTTCTTCAGGCTTCTCCTCTTGAGTCTGGGGGGCTTGAGTCTGGTCAGATGGAGCCTCCTCAGGAATTTCTATTTCTTTGACGCCGCTCATCAGAGATCTGACTCTTTTTGAGGAAAGGACAGTCAGGCTTATACAGGTCAACAAAAATGCTATTGCCGCTGCTGTGGTGGCGCGAGTCAAAAATTTGGGAGTGCGCACGCCAAAGATAGTCTGGGTGGCGCCTCCGCCACCAAACATCCCCGCTAAGCCTCCTCCTCTTCCTGACTGAAGGAGGATTACTACTATCAAGATCAAACAGGCAATCACATGAATGGTGATGATTAAAGCATACATTATTTACTTCCTTCCACGATTTTAACAAAAGAATCTAACTTTAAGCTGGCCCCGCCTACCAATGCTCCGTCAAGATCAGGCTGGGCCATCAATTCACTTATATTATCCGGCTTTACACTTCCACCGTACTGAATCCGAATTACTTCTGATGTCTCTTTATCATATAACTCTTTTAATAGTCCGCGGATAAAGCTGTGTGCCTCTTGAGCCTGCTGGGGAGTTGCGGTCTTTCCCGTTCCGATAGCCCAAACCGGCTCATAGGCGATAATTATCTTTTTAGCTTCTTCGCCAGTTATCCCTTTAAGGCCATTTTCAATGTGATCCTTAAGCACTTCGAAGGTTTTATTCTGCTCTCTTTCTTCTAAGCGCTCGCCAATACAAATTATCGGGGTCAGTTTATGACTTAACACGGCCTTTGCCTTTTTATTTACTGTCTCGTTAGTTTCGCCGAAGTATTGCCTTCTCTCCGAATGGCCAACGATTATATAAGCGCAACCCAATTCCTTAAGCATCACACAGGAAACCTCACCTGTAAATGCCCCGGCGTCTTCCCAATATGTATTCTGCGCACCCAATTGAATATTTGTGCCCTGAATAACCTTTACCACCTCCGTCAAAGCGGTAAAAGGCGGACAAACTACAATATCAACATCCTGAATATTTTTAAGTTGATTCTTTAACCCGGCAACTAAGTCAACGGCTTCCTTCGCTGTCTTATTCATCTTCCAATTGCCGGCTATAATTTTTCTACGCATAGTTATTTCCTCATTTATCCTGCAATACCGCTATCCCCGGCAGGTTTTTGCCTTCCAAAAGTTCCAATGATGCCCCGCCTCCGGTTGAGACATGGCTCATCTTATCACTTAACCCAAATTGAGCTACTGCTGCGGCTGTATCGCCTCCGCCAATAATACTGGTTATATCAGGCGTATTCGCTAAAAATTCGGCAAGTTTACGGCTGGCATGGCTGAAAGGCTCCCATTCGCTGACTCCCAAAGGCCCGTTCCAGACTACTGTCTTTGCCACTTTTAATGCAGAAATGAAGTTTTCTGTAGTCTTTGGTCCCACATCAAGGGCCATCCAGCCATCAGGGATGTCTTCGCCTACCACTTTATGCTTGGCTGAGGCAGAAAAACTGTCCGCAATAACGTTGTCTATTGGCAGGTGCAATTCTACCTCGGACTCTTCAGCCTTGGCAAGCAGTTCTTTAGCTAAACCTATTTTATCCTGTTCAAGCTTTGATGCACCTATAGGCTTACCCTGCGCCTTAAGAAAGGTGTAAGCCATTCCCCCGCCAATCAGGATTAAATCAACCTTATCCATAAGATTATTGATTAGTTCAATCTTATCGGCTACCTTGGCCCCGCCTAAAATTAAGGCAAAAGGTTTATCCGGCTTTGTAACAACCTTTCCTAAGTATTTTATCTCTTTTTCGAGCAAAAAACCCGCGGCTGAAGGTAAAAGCCGGGCTACCCCTTCGGTTGAGGCATGCGCCCTGTGCACACTGCCAAAGGCGTCACTTACATAAACCTCAGCCAATGATGCCAGTTCTTTGGCAAATGTGGGATCGTTGTCTGTTTCTTCTTTGTGAAAGCGGGTATTCTCTAAGAGGAGTATCTCTTTTTCTTTCAAGGCCTCTGCCTGATTTTTAACATCCGCTCCCACACAATCGGAAGCAACCTTAACTTCCTGCCCCAATAATTCTCCAAGCCGTCTTCCTACCGGAGTAAGGCGCATGGCATCCACAACCTTACCCTTAGGTCGGCCCAGATGGCTCATTAAAATAAGCCTGGCATTTTTCTCAAGGGCATATTTTATCGTAGGAAGGGCCGCTTTAATTCGCGTATCATCGGTAATCTTTAGATTTTCATCCAGGGGCACATTAAAATCCACCCGCATCAATACCTTTTTGCCCTGAATGTCAATGTCCTTAATTGTCTTCTTGGTCATTCCTGTATTAGCCTCTTTTCCTGAGCATATATTCAATCAAATCTACAATCCGGCAGGAATAACCCCACTCATTATCATACCAGCAAAGAAGCTTAACCATATCTCCAATACAGAAGGTCTGTTCCAAATCTACAATAGAAGAAGCTGAGTTGCCTTTAAAGTCTATGGAAACCAAAGGTTCCTCGCAAACCTCCAGGATTCCCTTTAATTTTCCTGAAGCGGCATCTTTAAGCCTATTATTAACATCTTCTTTGGTGGTCTCCTTCTCCACCTGCATAACCACATCCACTATTGAGACCGTCGGCGTGGGCACGCGAATAGCCAGGCCGTCCAATTTGCCTTTCAATTCAGGAATAACCAGCCCCACTGCCTTGGCGGCTCCGGTAGTGGTAGGAATCATATTCAAAGCCGCTGCCCGCGCCCGGCGCAGGTCTTTATGCGGCAGATCTAAAATTTTCTGGTCGTTGGTGTAGGAGTGAATTGTGGTCATCAGGCCCTTCTTCACCCCAAATGTATCTTTAATTACCTTAACCGCCGGGGCGATACAATTGGTGGTACAGGAGGCATTGGAAATTATATCATCTTTCTGCGGGTCATAGCTTTCTTCGTTTACCCCCAAGACCACCGTCTTGACTTCTCCTTTTGCCGGAGCGGAAATTATTACCTTTTTCGCCCCGCCTTTCAAATGCAAGCCGGCCTTTTCCCGGTCGCGAAATATTCCCGTTGATTCTATTACGATTTCAGCACCCAAATCTCCCCAGGGAAGTCTGCCTGGGTCTTTTTCCGAAAGAACCTTTACTTTTTTGCCGTCAACAACAATAGAATCGCCTTCGGCCTTGACACTGGCAGGTAAAATACCGAAATTAGAATCGTATTTTAAAAGATGCGCCAAAGTGGCACTATCGGTAAGGTCATTTACCGCCACGAATTCTATATCTTTTTTGTTTAAGGAGCGTGCCGCACGAAAAACCAATCTTCCAATCCTGCCAAATCCGTTAATTCCAACTCTTACTGCCATTTCCTATTACCTCCTTTTAGCGATTTAAGTTTGCTTCCCGTAAATATTGTGCCGCAATCTCCGCAGGGGTAGGATTGATGTAAAATCCCGAACCCCATTCGAAACCGGCAATACGCATCAGCTTGGGCATAATCTCGATATGCCAGTGATAGTCTTCTCTTTCTTTTTGTTCAATGGGCGCGGTATGAATAATGAAGTTATAAGGGGGGTCGCCCAATGCATATTTTATCCTTAAAAGCACCTCTTTTAAGATTCTGGCTAATTCAATTACGTCTTCTGTTCTGATAAGGCTGAAGTCGGAATGATGCTCCTTGGGCAGGATCCAGACTTCAAAGGGAAAGCGCGAGGCAAAGGGGGCAAAGGCCATAAATCTGGAATTCTCACAAATTACCCGCTCCTTCTCTCCTGTCTCTTGAGAAATCATATCGCAAAAAATACATCTTTCCCTGTATTCATAATATGTAGTTGAGCCAATAAGCTCCTCGCGCACATTCTTAGGAACCATGGGTAAGGCAATTAACTGGGAATGACTATGCGAAAGCGAAGCGCCCGCGCTATATCCCTGATTTTTAAACAGCATAATATAGCGAAAACGTTTATCGCCATGCAAATCTACGCTTCTGTCGCGATAGGCCCAGATAACCTTCTCCACTTCGTGGTCCATTAAATCCGCCAGAGTTTTGTTATGGTCGGGGGTCTCGATAATTACTTCATGGGCGCCAACGCCGTTGGACATATCAAACATCCCCAGGCCCTGGCGGTTCAGGTCCCCTTCTATTTTCAGGGCAGGAAATTTATTGGGCACAACCCGCGTTGACCAGCCGGGTGAGTTCGGTGAAGTTGCCCCTTCTCTGTGGGCCTGGATTTCAGGGGGAGTCATACCTTCATGGCCATAACAAAAAGGGCAAGGTCCGGTTCCCTTCCTGTCCGCCTCAATCTCAAAGTCTTTGGGCCTGCGCGGCTTATCGGTAAATACAATTACCCATCTGCCTGTAATCGGGTCTTTTCTTAATTGGTCCATATTTTTTTGTCGCTCGTCGCTTGTATCTAGTATCTAGTTAAAAACTTATTTATATAATCTTTAACTACTTATAAGAGTTTCTATTGTTTTTGATTTTACTAAATACCAGATACTGAATACTAGCGACTATCAATCTTAGTCTCGCGCAAGATCTTAGTAGTTTCCTCAGGTGAGGTAGGATTAAGATAAAAGCCTGTGCCCCATTCAAATCCGGCTACGCGCGTTAAGCGGGGCATAACTTCTATATGCCAGTGATAATCTAAATCAATAGTCTTCCAGTATCCTGCTTTGGCCCTGCGAAAAGGTGCGGTATGCAAAATATAGTTATAAGGCGGATCATCCAGGGCAACTTTTAGCTTCTGCATAATCCTCTTGATAACTCCTGCCAGATCGCGCCGATGTTCCGGCTTCATAGCAAAGAAATCACAGGAATGCTCCTTAGGCAGAATCCAGACCTCAAAGGGAAAGCGCGAGGCAAAGGGAGAAATAGCTATTATGCCGTCGATATCGATAATCACTCTTTCCTTCTGTTCCAGCTCCTGCTTGATGATATCGCAGAATACGCATCTTTCCTTGTATTCAAAATACTTTCTTGCCCCTACCAGCTCCTCCTTAGCCCGCTTGGGATTAACGGGTGTTGCGATTAACTGCGAACGGGCGTGCTTAAGAGCCCCGCCTCCTGCCGGGCGTCCATAATTTTTAAACATCAGTACATATTTAAAACGCGGGTCTTTTTCCAGTTGAGAATATCTCTCTATATAACAATCTATTATCCTGGCTATCTGCTCCTCTTCTAAATCCGCAATATTGGCAATATGCTCAGGGGTCTCTATTATCACTTCGTGGGCGCCGATGCTGTTCATTAAATCATACATACCTTTACCGCGCCTGCCTAGGTCGGCCTTTCCCTTTCCCTGAAGAAGAGGGGCAATGCTGGAAACCACACGTACATCCCAACCGGGACCATTGGACTTGCTTTGAGACTTGCGCACTGCGAAAACCTCTGGCGGGGTTTGAGCTTCGTTTCCCTCGCAAAAAGGACAGGGCCCTTCGGGGAGTTCTTCCTTCTCGACCTTAAAATCCTTTGGCCGCTTGGCCCGCTCCGTAGCAATAATTACCCAGCGGCCGATTACCGGGTCTTTTCTTAACTCAGGCATAAAAATATCCCTCTTTCTGGATTAGAAGTTTAATAGGTAATTATAACACAATTTTCCTGGAATGCAAGGGAAAAACGTATTTCTTCTCCGGGAGGTCTTATTCCTTCTTGGGGAGGGTCTTTTCGATAAAATCGACGAGCTCGGCTGTGGTTACCGGTTTAGGTATGAAGGGACGTCCGCCTATAATGTCATATTGAGCAGCTGCATCTTCTTCGGTTACGGCTGCAGTTAAGAACACAAGGGGGATACTTTTAAGATTTTCATCGCGCTCCATCTGGCAAGCTATGGCAGCGCCATCCAAATCCGGCATTACAATATCTAATAAAACTACATCCGGGGCGAACTTACGGGCGGCATCTAAGGCATGCGTCCCCCTGGTCTCTATCTTAACCTTATATTTTCCGGTTTTCTCAAGGTTTAATTTCAATATTTGTCCGAAGCTTAGTTCGTCATCAACAATCAATATTTTTTTCTTGCCCATCTTAAACAACCCCGTCTCTTCTTTTTAGGTGCTGAGTACGAGAGTTGCCCTTACCCCGGCTTCCTCTCTGTTGCGGATTTCTATTGTTCCGTTATGCATCTCGACTATATTCCTTACAATCGACAATCCTAATCCCGCCCCTCCTTCTTTACGTTTTGTCGTAAAAAACGGATCGAATATTTTATCCAGAATATCTTCCGGAATCCCCTCCCCGGTATCTTCAATCTCTACAACAACTGCTGTCTCTGGCTCCATTTTCTTACTATGAGTTTTCACCGTCAGGTTTCCGCCGTGGGGCATACTATGGATAGCATTAGAAATAAGATTTACGAACACCTGTTCAATCTTATTTCTATCAATTTTAACATCGGGCAGCCCTTCTTCAAAGTCCCTGATTACCTGAATATGATACCTGTCAAACTGATGCTTCATCAATAATAAAGAAGCATCTAAAAGAGCGTTTAAATTTTCCGCAACCATATTCAGCTTTGATAGACTTGCAAAATCCAGCATCCCCTTAATTACAGAATCGGCCCTTCTGACAGCCTCGGTCACATCCTTCAATACGGGTAAGATATCTTCTGTGCGGAGCTCTTCTTTTTGCGAAAGATATTCCATGCCCTGAAGTATTATTGCCAAGGGGTTTTTGACCTCGTGAGCCACGCCGCTTGCCAGCTTGCCCACTACTTCCATTTTTGCCGCCTGAACAAGCTGAAATTGAGTAGCCTTAAGGCGCCTGTATGCCTCCTGCAATCTTTTCTCTGTTTGTTTGCGCTCGGCAATCTCTTTATTGAGATTTGCCACTGAGGTAGTTGTCCTCTTTAAATCTGCGGTCATCTTATTAAAGGCCCTGGCAAGCTGACCAATCTCATCTCTGGTTACAATACTTATCCTATGATCCAGGTCGCCTGCTCCTACCATCTCCGTAGATTTGTGCAAGCTGCGAATCGGTCCGGAGATTATCTTTGAAAAAGAGATGCCGAGTAACCATGCTATTATCGGGACAAAGCATATTATCGTAGTAGCTAGGCGTCTTATTTTAAACAAGGGCGCAAAGGCCTCTTTCTGGTCGATCTTTGCCAGGAGGCACCACGGCATCTGGGGTATATGCTGATGTATCCCTAAAACCTCCACCCCTCTATGGTCTCTATATAAAAGCGGCTCTTCCAGATGAGCCTCTGCCCCAAATTTCCTTCTGTGCTCAAAACATCTCTTTACTTCTTCGGTATTGATTTTTGACTTTGAAAGAACTTCCTCTGTAAGCAACAAGGGGGCTATAAGTTGGTTGGACTCATTTACCAGCTGAACTTCTCCGGTCTTACCCAGGCCTATTCTGTCGGTAATTATTTCATTTAAGGTATCCAGCTTAATCTTAGCAACGACTATGCCCAAGAGCTCATCTGATTTGCTATCTAGAACAGGCCCGGAAACAGCAAGGACCATTTCTCTTATCTTTTTACAATAACAAACATCTTTAATGTATGGCCCCTTTTTTCCCTCTAAGAAATATATTTCTTGGGATCTGTCTAATCCAAGGCGTTCTCTATCGACAGCGCCGACAATTCTGCCCCCGGCATCTAAGAGCAATATTTCACAAACCGCCTCGCTAATTCCTTCTGTCTTCTTAATCCTTGAAACAACCGCATTGAATTTATCTGCGTAACCGGACGCGCCTTTTTTGGCTTTCAAGAATTCCTCAAAAACCACACTCTGGGAAAGCTGTATCAAAGCATTTCTCTGACACTCTAGGAATGTTTCTATATGATATCCTCTGGAATGAGAGGCTGTCCTTAAATGTGTGTAGATTGTCTCCTGCAGTTTATTTTTGGAGAATACATAAAAAGTATATACCGCGACAGTTGTAAGGATTAGAGAAATTACAAAAAAAGAAAGGCTTATTTTATTAGCTATTTTCACTTCTGCCTTCCCTCCGCATAAATAGAAAAATAGACAAAAAAAGCCCGGTTATACACCGGGCCCGGACTTCTCTATCTAATGTGAAGTCTTGTAAACATATCTCTAAAAATACCCTGTTTTATTTACTTATTTAGCCAACCCCTCGCTATATCCCTGCTGATATCCCTGCTGATAGCCATTGGTAAACCCCTGCTGAAACCCTCTCTGGTAAGCATCCTCAGCTGCAAGACCTGCGGATTGCGCAGGTGCATCGGACTTACTCTTTTCCATGGCATCAAAGAGCATACCGCTAAAAATACCCACTCCTGCGCCAACAGCCGCGCCTTTTCCGGCCTTTCCGCCAGAAGCCGCAGAGGCTGCTGCACCTGTGGCTGCGCCCTTCATCGCATCCTTAAGGAACCGGTCGCCAAAATCCTCAGCAAAAGTGGCTAAACTTGTACAAAACACACCCAGACACAAGAGCGTCAGGATGACTGTAGCCCTCTTCATCTTCTTGTTCGCCTCCTCTCTTTTTTGCCTCTAAATACAAGTATACCTCATTAAACCTAAAAGTCAATCCCTATAATTAAGGCAAAAAAAACCGAGCAACTACCTACTCTCCCACGGCGTTGCCACCGCAGTACCATCGGCCTCGAAGGGCTTAACTTCTGTGTTCGGGATGGAAACAGGTGTTTCCCCTTCAGCATGGTCACTCGGAAAATTTACTAGTCGCTAGTATTTAGTATCTTGTATCTAGCGAAACAAAAAAACAAACTACATAGTCAAAAAAATACAATCACTAATCACTGGTACCCAGTTACTATCAAAACAATTTATTGTTGTTTTTGCTAGATACTGAATACCAGCGACTAGCGACAATAAAGTGGTCAAGCCGATCGGCAGATTAGTATCTCTAAGCTCAAACGATTACTCGCCTTACACTCAAGACCTATCAACCTTGTCGTCTTCAAGGTGCCTGTGCCCCCCGAAGGGGACGGGATATCTATTCTTAAGGGGAGCTTGGCGCTTAGATGCCTTCAGCGCTTATCTCTTCCGGACACGGCTACCCAGCGATGCCACTGGCGTGACAACTGGAACACCGTCGGTCCGTCAATCCCGGTCCTCTCGTACTAGGGATTGCTCCTTTCAAATATCCTTACGCCCACGACAGATAGAGACCGAACTGTCTTACGCATGTTTATCCGCTATTACTAACGGCATGGACTATATCTTCACCCTCTTGCTAGCCGCAAGGAGGGGCTGACGTCTTATAACCCTTTCTGAGATTATCTCAGGCTTTTTAGCCTTCAGTCTCTACAGGGATTAGGTTGGCCCTTTTTAGATATGCACAAACAGTCGCACTTGTATTCGTACGCTTCTTTGAGTAATTAAACTTGGCTGTCTCATCCACTATTCTGCTTAAATGAACCAATTTCTCAGGTGTCATTGTTTTTGGATGAGCATCGATAAGTTTAATTACTTCTTTTGCTATCCTCTTCTTTAAACGAAGAAATGGCAAGAGAATCCTTAAAACATACTGGACTTCCCTCAAGCCAACAATGGTATATTCTGTCACATCGTCATTTCGATGGCGAATATAACCCAATTTTAGCTGACTTTTTAGCCAGTGCAGAATTTCTTGATTTCGCTTTTTTTGGTAAAAGACAATGCTTGTCCTTACTTGATAGCCGTAAATATAATCTTTACGGCGGACAAGTTGCGCCATTACACAACCATCGCCATCAAGAAAACCTGCAATATAAGCTAGTTCTTCGTTCGACATCAACCTAATCTTCCCTCGGTATTACCCTCTGGACGTTCGAAATCCAGGTGGGGCTCCACCGATATAAGTCAGATTTATTGTACCACATTTCTGTGGTAGAACGCAATGTAAATTACGTTCTGAACCCAGCTCACGTACCCTTTTAACCGGCGAACAGCCGGACCCTTGGGACCTTATCCAGCCCCAGGATAGGATGAGCCGACATCGAGGTGCCAAACCTGACCGTCGATATGAACTCTCGGGTCAGATAAGCCTGTTATCCCCGGAGTACCTTTTATCCGTTGAGCGACGGCGCTTCCA
>CP070837.1:990779-1005561 GCA_020341815.1 Candidatus Omnitrophota bacterium | reverse complement strand
TGCAAAACCGGTTTGGCAAAGATCATTCTACGACCATATTATCCGAAACGACCGATCGCTTAATGCGATTCGTGAATATATAATAAATAACCCCAAAACATGGAATACGGACGAAAATAATATAAATAATAAAATAATCGGGCGCAGTTTCCGCGCCCCTACACCCCCGCCGCCTGAGCAATAGCCATATCACTATTTACCGAAAATGATAATTGGATGATTTTTTTAAAGGTGGGCCTTGCGATAGAAATTAAAGGCTTGGTTTTGATGTTGCGGATTATGATTTCCTTCCATTCAAGATTCTCTTCAGAGCAGGCCTTGAAAATTGCCTCTTTGCAGGCAATATAACAGCATAAGGTCTTGAAAAACTCTTTTTTTCTGCCGGCAAATAAATCGCTGATTTCCTCACTCGTCAATATCTTCTCTAAAAATAACTCACCATGCTTCCGGTAAATATTCTTGACCCGCTCTATATCTACTATGTCTATGCCTAACATCTTAGAATGCGTACCAGAAGCTCACCAGGGGTTTTTCTTCCAGTGAATTAGAATTGATATGTTTTGTGCGGCAGTATTCACGTAATCCTTCTTTACCTAATTCCTTGCCGAATCCGCTTCCCTTAAAGCCGCCGTAAGGGGCCTCATTATAAAACATCCCATAAGTATTAATCCAGACGGTTCCTGCACAAATGTCTTTGCTTATTCTCTCTGCCTTCTCTAAATCCTTGCTCCAGATAGATGCGGCCAGGCCAAATGAGCTGTCATTGGCAAGCTTAACCGCCTCTTCTTCTTGAGAAAACTCAAGCATAGAGACTACCGGCCCGAATACCTCTTCCTGAAATATTTTCATATCAGGCTTTACATCCGTAAACACTGCCGGCTCAAAGAAAAACCCTTTGTTTAATTCCGCCTTATCCGGAATCTTTCCCCCGCAAAGAAGCCGGGCGCCTTCGGCCTTGGCCTCTTCCACAAAGGAAAGCACGCCTTCCCTGTGCTCCGCCGAAATCAAAGGCCCCATCTGGGTTTCAGGATCTAAGCCATTGCCTAATTTTATTCTTTTGGCCTTCTCTGTAAATTGTTCGATAAACTCTTTGGCTATTCTTTTATCCACCAGTATCCGGGACATTGCAGTGCACATCTGCCCCTGATTGAGGAATATCGAGGTAAGCGCGGCATTGACTGTGGCTTCTAAATCACAATCAGCCATAACAATGCTGGCGGATTTTCCGCCCAGCTCCATAATCAGCTTTTTTGTATTACTGGAGGCAAAGCGCATAATCTCCTTTCCGCTTGATGTGCTCCCGGTAAAGGAAATCATATCTATATCCGGATGTGAGCACAAAAGAGGCCCTACTTCCCCGCCTCTTACATTGAGTACATTGACCACACCTTCAGGCAGGCCCGCCTCTTGAATAATTTCACTTAGCATAAGGGCAGTCAAGGGAGTAAGGCTTGAGGGTTTAAGAAGTATTGTATTTCCGCAAGCCAAGCTCTGGGCCATCTTCCAGGAGGCAATCAAAAGCGGATAATTCCAGGGTACAATCAAAAGAGTTACGCCCCGCGGCTCATAATGAAGGTGGCTTACACCTTCCGCTTCCAAAGTTATTTCTTCAGGGGATAAATAACGCTCTAAATTATTGGCAAAGTATTCAAAGGTCTTGATGCTGGAAGGAATATCCATAAAGGTAGATTCCTTAAGCGGTTTTCCGGTATTCTTTGTCTCAAGCTCAGCCAGCTCTTGAGCCTTATCCAGCATACCTTTAGCAATCCTCAAAAGATAATTCTTACGCTCACCTAAGGAAAGCTTCGGCCAGGGCCCCTGATGAAAGGCCTGATGAGCTTGCTCAATTGCCTTTGGGATATCCGAGTGCTTAACCTCAGCGATAACCTCGCCTGTTGCCGGATTAATGACTTTATCAGTTTTCACCCCGCCCTTCCTTTCATCCTAATGCCAAGATTAGATTTTACTTCTGCTAAGCTATTAACCATCTTCGCCATCACCTCTAACTTATAAATGCGGGTTTTAGGAAGAGCGGGGTTCATTGTATCTTTACTTCCTTAAACAAGGAAAACATCCGCGTAAAGGGCACATACCAACGGGAAAGTTTTCCCAGTTCACCTTTTAATTTCAGCTTGCCTTGTGTGGTGGCCACAAAAGGATCAAGCCTTCCCTCAAAGATTAATCGCCAGGCCTCACTCCCCCCGGAAATCACAAAAGGGGCATTATCATCAAAGTCAACGCGCTTAATCCTTCCTTCCTGGAAATTAAACTTAAATGTATTATCTCCGTCCAGTTTAATGGCAACCTGAGCGGTCAAGCCTAATTCTTTTGCCTTGGATAAAAAGGCCTCATCCTGATTGATTAGCTTGACAATTGTCAAGATGTGTTCCCTGGAAAACATAGTATAACTCTTGCTGCTTTCCTTTAAAGTTTTTTTCAGCTCCTCTTCGAATATATTGGGCTTTTCCTTGGAAAGTATGCGAGCTAAGCCTGCCATCTTGACAGCCTCTTCCAGCTCTTCAATCAGATAAAAGGCGTCATTAAAGCTGTCACTCATACAAACCACGCCGTGATTTTTAATCACCACGATATTATTGGTCTTGAGAGCCTCGATTACTTTTTCAGGCTGGGTGATAGCAGGGGTCTCCTGTCTAACCTGGGGCACCTCTCCTAAGAATAACCTGTTTTCAAAGGTTATGCTCTCTAATTTTTCATAAACAGCGTAATAGGCATTAACCAAAGGCGGATGGCAGTGAATTATTCTTTTGGCGGGGAAGCTCTGGTAAATCAAACTATGCAGGGGAAACTCCGTAGTTAAGCCCTTAACTTCCTTAGAAGATGAAAGGTCCACCTTTAAGATATTCTCTTCCTGCAGCTCACCCAGAGAGCTTCCGCTTGAGGTAATCAAAATCAAGTCATTTTCTATGCGCGCGCTTAAGTTCCCCCCACGGGCAGCCACCAGACGAAAGTCATAGAGCCTTTTACCGATATCTATGATTTCTCTTTTTAATTCTTTTTCTCTGTTCATTTTAATTTTAAAGGGATATGCTTGGTTATTAAATCATTGGGCGTGATATCAAAGGCAGGGTAAAACCCTTTTGCGCCTTTAGGGGCAATCCTTTTCCCGCAAAACTCCAGCAATTCCTTATCCGGCCTGATCTCCACCTTAATATCCTTGCCTGTGGCAGCATTTGATGGCGGAGGAGAAAACACATAAAAAGGCAAATCAAACTTACGGGCTAAAAGGGCAATCTGATAGGTGCCTATCTTATTGGCGATATCGCCGTTCTGGGCCATCTGGTCTGCGCCCACTACAACTGTATCCACAAGGCCCCTGGACATCACAAAGGCAACGCAGTTATCGGGAATAATAGTTGTATCGAAACCTGTCTCTGTAAGCTCCCAGGCAGTTAAGCGTGAGCCCTGAAGATAAGGCCTGGTCTCGGTAACAAAGAAGCTGATTGCTTTATTCTGGGCCCTGCAAAACTCTGCGGCCAGGGCCAGAGAGCCGCTGACATTGCAATGGGTAAGAATCCTATTGCCATTTTTTATCAGATAGCTTAAATCCTCAGCCTGCCTGATACGCCTGTCTTTAAGATACTCGAGGAACCCTAAAATCTTCTCTTTGGTAAAAGAAGAGATATCCTTATTCTTATCCTGAGCTTCCTTCGCCCAACCCAGGACCATCTTCGTAAAGAAGGGAAAAGGGAAAGTCGGCCGGCTCTCATTTATCTTAAAAGCCGCATCCTTTAATTCCTTTAAACCCTTATTTTTCTCAAGAAGCATTAAAAAGATATTATAGGCCATCAAGACCTGGCCAAAGGCCCGGGTCTTCATATCCTCAATAAAACCTACTGCTTCCCTAACGTTCCCGGCTTTCAGATAAACCATTTTATCCGGAAGAGCGGTCTCATCCAGACAAAAGATTTTACCTTCCTTTAACTCTATGGGCCAAAAAAGCGGTGAAGTCTTCATTTATTATCCGCTATCTTTGCATTCTCCAATAGCTTTACTGCCTCTAAAGCCACATTAATCATTGTGGTCTGGGCAATATAATAGGCGGGGTTGGTAAAGCCCATCTCACCTGTCATTACATTGTCACTTACAGCAAGGATAGAGGCGGCTTTTGTCTTATAAACTTGAGCAATAGTCAAAAGCGTAGAACTTACCATATCCACCGCTATTGCTCCGGCACCTGCTTTTTCCTCAACTATTTCCTTGGTCTCACGCAAAAGGGCATCTGTAGACCAGACCTTTCCCCTGTGCAGCTTAACACCCATTTTTTCAGCGGCTTCCTGCAAGGCGCGCGTTAAGCCTTCATCTGGCAAGGTCTCAAACTCCTCATCAACATAATAAGGGGTAACACCCTCTCCCCTGATTACGCTATCAGCCAAAATTAAATCCCCTACCTTAATATCCTCAGTTAAAGCGCCGCAGGAACCCAAACGGATTATATTCTGCGCCTCTACATTACAGACTATTTCGGTGGTAATAGCGGTATTAGCGGAGAACATCCCCCCGTTCATCGCTGTAACTCTTACCCCATCCAACTCCCCTGTATACATCGTGTGTTCCATAAAAGAAAAATTCTTCATAGGGTTTTGAATCTTTTTCACCAGGGCCTCTAACCTGTCAGGCGTGCCCGGCATAATTACATATTTGCCGATATCCTGAGCGCGCAGCTGCACCATCCCTGCCAAATCCTTCCCTGTCATATGAATCGGTTTACGCATTGGCATTTCTATTCTCCTTTCTTGATTAAGTATTGCGTCCCTGAAATTTACCTTAGGGACTCTAAGTATTGTTTTGTTAAGATGATTTCTTTTGTAAGAACATCATCTTTGCCTGTCCAAATCTTTACCATATGCTCAAGAATTCGTATTGAAACATCACGGTATTCTGGATAATTTCTAAGCTCAAAGATATTTGCTGCTGCAACGAATATATCACTTTTTTCTCCCCCGCCTATTCTTCCTATGACAATATGATAATTCTCAAATGATTTTTGTTTTGTCAGTCTTTTGTTAGCTTCTATATATTGAATTCCTGAAAATGCTATCGAAACTAATGGAATAATTATTCCCATAGAAATAGACAAAACTTTAATATTTTCTTTTTGTCGTTTAAACCATTCGAACATAATCTATCCCTCCTTAATCAATAAAAATACTTTAAAACAACCCCCTCAAATTCCCACCTAAAATCTTCTCCTTCTCCCCTACGCTATCTACAGCCTTTATACTGGAAGATAGATCTCTCTTTGCCGGAAAGTCAGAACCCCATAATATTTTATCCGGCCCGAAGAACTCCAAGGCAATATTGAGCATTGCAGGGGACTTTACCCCGCTTGTATCTACATAGATATTCTTCAGGATTTCTGAAGGAAGGCTTCCTAAGTCTTTGACAATATTCCTTGAGCGTAACATAGTATAGGTAGCATCAAATCTATCTGTTAAAAATGGTAATACACCGGCAAAGTGGGCAAAAACAATCTTTAAGTCTTTAAATCTAGTTAATCTGTCTGACATCATCAACTTACCCACAGACATCGTGATATCAAACAGATATTCCACTACCGGCATAAGCAGAGGATCCTTTATTCTTTCAAAGCCGATAGGGTTAATTATCTGGGAATGGACAAAGATAGGCAGATTTTCTTTTTCTGCCTGCTCAAATACAGGTAAAAAGACCTCATCATCCAAGTATTTGCCGTTATAGCTTGATGCCAGTGAAATACAGGATAGGCCTAATTCCTTTAATCTTTTAAGTTCAAGCGGTATTTCTTCGGGTTTATCCACAGGCAGGATGCCTGCGCCAATCAATCTATCGGGATGTTTTTTTATTTTTTGGGCAAGCTGCGTATTATAGACATCGCAGAGTTTGCTCCAATCCCCTATTTTTATATGGGCATCAGAGGTGGGATAAAGTAAAACCGCCTTTTCTATTCTTGCATTATCAAGCGAGTGGAGTAAGAGGTCGATATCAGACCAGCCTTTTTTGAAGAAAGTGGTATGCTCCGCCACATCCGGCGGCATCCAGTGATTATGCGCATCCCAAATTTTAGACATATCTTACCCTTTAATTTATTATACTTCTAAAAAGCTGATGAGGTGAACGGTTCAAAGCGGGACGTGCGCAGGCCCGAGCGGGCATGGTCCCCCGACATTTGTGTCGGGGGGAGCGAGGGTCTAAGCCCGAACGAGTTTTGCCACGCCGGGGCAAAACGAGTGTTCCCGCGTGAACCGACACCGAATCGGCTATTACACATGCAGCTTACCTTCCACTGCCCCGGCCTCCCACTGAGGCACATTATTCATTACATCCTGGAAGCATTTCTTGGCCAGAGGGTCAAAATTGCTCTCTAATATGCGATGAATCCTCCCCGGCTTACTGAAAAACTCCCTCATGCACCAGGCGCCTAATCTTCCTAAGTCTGGTATAGAAAGATGATTCGTAGGCACAACCGGATGCAAAAAGTCCCATTTGAGGATATCTACATTGTTAGGGTCAACCCATTTCTTATCTATGGCGTCAGCCCAGTGCGGTGAGCCCGGAGGCGGTGTGAGATAACCCACCCAGAGGATATCCGGGTCAACCTTATCGGCAAAGGCAAATCTGTCTTTGATAATCTGCTCCGTATCATAATCAAAGCCAATCATAATATCACCTACAATAGCGATATCATTACGGCGCAGGATATCTATTGTCTTATAAATCTGCTCAATAGTTATGCCTTTATCAAGCTTTCTCAGCTCCTGCTCACTGGCTACCTCTATGCCGAATACGCCCATAAACATCCCGGCCTTTTTCATCAGGGGGATGTCGGCTTCTGCCTTGACCCAGTCACTGGCGCATCCTAAGCTAACCCATTTCATATCCAGGCCGCGCTTTATTTTCTCTTCGCAGAACTCTCTTGCTCTTTTGCCGTTGACATTAAAGTTATCTTCCTGAATTACGATAACCTTAACTCCGAATTTTTTCTCCAGGAGCTCTACTTCATCCACTACCCGCTTGGCAGATTTTGCCCGCCAGCGATTAAAATGCTTTAAAGCGCGGGGATCATGCTCGCTCCACTCATAACAGAAGGTGCAGCCGTGCGGACAGCCGCGTGAAGTAACAATCTCGGTAAAGGGTTTCCAGTATGTATGCCCCACATACTTTTCCATAGGGAATAAGTCGTATGCCGGAAGCGGAAGACTATCCAAATTGGCAATCAAATCACGCACCGGCCCAAAGACAATTTCGCCGTTTTTCCGTGAGGCAACTCCGGGGATATCTTCAAAGTTGGTCTTTCCCTTATTTAAGGCATCCATCAACTCATTGAAGGTAGCCTCTCCCTCACCCATCACCACAAAATCTATGGCCGGGTTCTGCTGAAGGCTTTCCTTGCTGAGATAAGAATACCACAGGCCGCCGACAACAATTTTTATGTTGGGCAGGATTTTCTTAATCTTTTTGGCGGTCTCATCAAAATACCACTGAACGGCAAATCCGCCGTATGAGTGAAGCACATCCCCTAACACTACTACCTCAGGACTTTTTTCCTTAATAATCTCAAGCATATTATCCGTTGGGATGCCCAAGGCCTTGCAATCTAAGACCTCCGGCTCAATAGTGTCTTTTTCACGGGCGTAAGCGGCCCAGTGCGCATGCATCTGATTGGCTGCAACATGATGTCCGTGCGTTGCCCATGAACCTAACTGCGGCGTAACAAACAATACTCTCATTTACAACCTCCCTCTTTACTTCGGATGTTTCTGTTCAAAAGGAATAACCGGCTTTGCCCAGGGGGTACGCTGATTTATTACTGCCAGCTCCAATGGGCAGACATTCT
The DNA here is from genome assembly GCA_020341815.1 of Candidatus Omnitrophota bacterium. Lineage (GTDB taxonomy): Bacteria > Omnitrophota > Gorgyraeia > JAFGHF01 > JAFGHF01. The sequence continues at coordinate 997,727 of CP070837.1, read as the reverse complement.
GGGGAACCTTAAGAGCAAACATTACCGCATCTTCTATTGACTGCGTAGAAATTAAGCGCTCTTTCTGCTCTGCGGTTATCTCATCAAGCTTTCCTGTCAAATCGGTATCGGTAACCCCGGGCATAATCGCCGTTACCTTTATCCCGTGGTCGCGCATCTCCCAGAACAGTCCCTTGGAAAATGCCCTCAAACCCACCTTTAAGGAACTATACACCAGAAAACTGCGCGGCACCGGCTCAACCAATACCGAACCCGAAACCAGATTGATAATGGAGCCGGTTTTATTCTCTATCATATGGGGAATAACCAGGCGGGTTAATCTTACATATCCCAGATAATTGGTATGGGCAAGCCTTTCCAAATCATCCAGGGGCTGTTTTTCAAAAGGATATTGACTGGAGACCCCGGCATTGTTAATTAAGATATCTATCCTGCCTAACTTCTCTAAAGAGACCTTGACTAAGTTCTCCAAATCCTCCAAGCGCGAAACATCGCAGGAAACAGCGATAACCTCTACATTACTATTTCGCTTTAAGTCCTCAACGGCCTCATCAAGCGTGGACTGCGTGCGCGCAGCCAGAACCAGGTTTACCCCGCTGGCGGCTAGCCTTGCGGCAATGGCCTTTCCGATACCTTTACTGGCGCCTGTAATAATAGCATTTTTACCGCTAATGTTTTCCATTGCGAGCCTCCTTGATAATCAATTGCTGGCTAAACAAAAGCAAAGCCAGAAGAGAAAAAGCAAAAATCGTAAACTCTAAATTAAAACTTATCTTGGCTAACATGCCCCCGCAGACTGCCCCCAGTCCACCGGATAAAAATCTTACCGAGCTGTTTAAGCTCGTTGACTCGTAAAGATAATTGCGCGGTAAGTCTGTCAGAGATGTGGAAACCGCTGCGTGATTGAAGGTCCAGCCTATGCCCCAGATAAACATAATTACAAACAGAAAAAAGAGATTAGCTTTTAGTAAAAGCAAGACCAGGGCAAAAAGCATAAGTGATGCCCCTATATTAATAATCTTTATCCGCCCAAACTGATCCGATAAAACACCGCCTAAGGATTCACCGAAGACGCCGCTTAGACTGATTGTGGTCAGGAGCATACTGATAATAAATTGTTCAAAGCCATATATCCGGGAAAAATAAACCCCCAGCCACTGCCTTACGCCATGGTAAAAGAAGCTTATAAGGAATATATAAACAAACAGCCGCCAGATATGTTTCTTGGAAAGCGCCTGTAGATAACCAAACCTTATTTTTTTCTCTATCCTGAAAGGAATCCGGGGAAAATGCCTGTATATTGCATAACAGACTAAGCTTGCCCCCACTGCCGGCAGAAAAAATATCCAGCGCCAGAAAAGTAACCCGCTTAAGAATAATCCCGAAAGCGAGGAAATAAAAGTAAAGCTGAAAAATCCCCCTACCTTCCTGCCTCTTTCCTCAAAGGAAGAGGTGCGGGCAATTAAAATCAGGCTTATGGGTATGATTGCCGCTCCGGATATACCCGCTAAAATCCTGGCCGCAAAAAGAAGCTGTATATTTGACGCGAAAGCCGCCAAGGCATTAGCCAGGGCAAACGCTCCAGAACAATAAAGCAAAATCCTTTTGCAGTTTACGCTTCTGGCCAGGGGCCCATAAAGAAGGGCCGCCACCCCATAAGGAAGCATATAAAGCCAGATAATCTTTCCGGCAAGGAACGGATCCGTCCCAAAGGTGCGGGCAACGGAAGGAATTAATGCAGAAGCCGCCGCCACATTAAACGAAAGCACAACTCCTGCCGAAACTATTATGAGAAAGAGCGGCTTTTTTATTGTTCTGCCTCCTGCGCCTCTCTACTCTGCACTGCTATGGATTCCTCTTCGATAATGCGCTTGAATATCTCTAAGTTTTCTTTTGAGTGCTTATTAATCATCTCCTCTACCTGGGCATCATTAAACTTGGCCTTTTCATCCATTTCAAAGTGCTGTATCCAGCTCATCAAAATGCCTTCTGCGCTAGGCGTATAAAGCCAGATAATCTTCATATATTTAAAAGGAAATTCGGGTGGCAATTTCTGGGCATAGGCAAAATTATAATCCTTGAATAATAACCTGAAAGACTGCCAGGAACGGCCCTCATCATCAGTCAGGCGAAAGGTGAGTTTATTTCCCTCACGCTTCAATATCTTTGCCTCTTTGTATTCACCGCCGAATAATTCCGTCCAGCGCTCAATATCATTGGAGATATCAAATACCTTATCATACGGCGCATTGATTAAGATAGAATTGCTTGTATGCCCCATATCTGCCTCCTTATTTTGTTAGATCCTAATTATTAAATAATTTTGCTTTCATAATGATATTCCTAAACGTTGAATCATATTGCGGAAAGGCTTCATCCGGAGCTTCACAAAGAATATTTACCATTGTAGTATCTTTTGAAAAAATAGCACAATATTCAATCTCTGTTTCACCTTTATAATTGATAAATTTTATTTTTGCAAGAAGCCCCTCATAATCATAATCGGTAGTAATTTCTTCTGTTTTGCACCAAAGCAATTGGCCAAGTTCATTAGTTTCTTCAAGGATTAAAGAGAGGAGTTTGCTTTTATCAAAGGTTGCTCCTTTTGGAATATAATTATAAAACTTCGTTACTCCAATTCCTGTATAATAAAAATTTTCTTTATTAATATCCTCTACGCTAAAGTAAACTCTATACTTTTGCGTTTGTCCTATTTCTTTTATAAACCATGTCTTAGGGTGATCTATCTCTATTGCGTGTTTTGCGTTTACCCATCTGGTTAACTTTAAATCTTCGGCATTATTTTTTGTATGGGCTGAAGATTGAATACGATTTAATTTATCACGGGCTGCTTCATTGTCAGGGTTTATGACTACAGCGCGTTGGTACATTGCTTTTGCTTGATCTATATCCACTATGCCATACTGATAAATATCGCCTAATAGATAATAAGCATGGGACTTGAAGGATCTTGATTCTTTTTCATCACCATATAATTCAGCTGCTTTTTTAAGGTGGATTGTAGATTCTTGAAGAATTGGTATTGCAGCATCATCAAAACTAGGCTCAGGATCTCTTTTGAAATATTTACTAGCGCTAGCGAATAACACAGATCCATAATCCATATGAGCACTTGGATTATCGGGTAATAATTCTGTTATCTTTTTAAATTTTGGCAATGCAGAATCATATTGTTCTTTTTCGAGGAAATCAGAACCCTGAGCACGCAGTGTTTTAATTTCATTGAATTTGTTATTTTCTTCCGCTAAACAGAGAGAACTTATTTTACAAAATAAGCTTAATACAACTAGAATAAAAATTATTTTGAGTTTCATTATATTCCTCTTATCTTTCAATTTCTTTATTGCGCTTCCGAGAGCTTAAACTGATCTATAATATACTCGGCTTTTTTATCAAAATCGGGGTCCTGGTTTTCAGGAAAACATCTTTGAGAATACCCCACATGTATTCCGATATTTGGATTGTATGCGGAACGCCAGTAGAACCCGGTCATTTCAAATAACAAATATTCTTTATCCCTGGGCATTTTGGCGGCGGCGTAATCTTCAGATAAAGTATGATAAGCCACGTAATATGATCCTTTTTCAGGGCAAAGATTATCCTGATCCTCTAATATCTTAAATCTTTCCGGATCGGTGTCATCTTTGCGCCCTTTCCTAATACAAGCTAGAAAGTCTTCCTCAGAATCAACCGAGGGCAGTTTAAAAAGAGAGGCCGTAATAGCATATGTTTCATATTTGCTATTGCCCTCTTTTCCCAATGCTAATTGACCCGGGTTTTCAACAAGCTTAACCCAGCCTTTCTCAGCAGGAGAAACAAACTTAACGCCAAAAACCTGCAATTCTGTTGAAGGCTTTACCTTTTCTCTCTTATTATAGGCAAAGGAAATACCCGAAGAAACTAAAAACATCAAAATTGTAGCATAGATTAATCTTTTGCTGTGCATTTTGTCATCTCCTTTTCTACTCCACCATTGCCACCACTCTGGCAAAACTTGCCCCGGCATCCTTTACCCTCACCGGAAAGCAGGCCACCTTAAAGCCGAATGGATTTGGTAATTTATCCAGATTAGCTAAGCGCTCAATATGGGCATATTCTTCATTGCGGCCGCAGAAGTGCGCGGGCCAGAGCACTGTTTTATCTTTTTTGCTTAGAAAGTCTCTCATCATCGCAGGATAGGGCCTGTCAAACCCTAAAGCATCTATCCCTACTACCTTTATCCCCTGAAGCAAGAGCCACTCTATTGCCTGGGCACTCACCCCGCAGAACTTACTCATATAGTCTTTCGTGCCAAAATATTTATCGGCTCCGGTATGTAAAAGCACGATATCTTTCGGCTTTAATCTATAATTTATTCTCTGTAATGAGCTTTTTAAATCTTCCCTGCTGATTGCCTCAGCCGGTTTCTTATGGGTTAAATTTAGAACCACCCCATCCGAGAAAAACCACTCCAGGGGCAAATCTTCAATTTTCTTCGAATCCCTGCCGTTACACTTTGTGCCAAAGTGATAAGGCGCATCCACATGTGTTCCGGTATGCACGCTGCAATAGACCATCTCTAAAGAGAGGAACTCTTCATCCATTAAGTCGCTGGGGCGGATTATCCTTTTACCCAAGAGATAGGAAATAACCCCCTTAAAGGTCTTGCGCATCATTACCCAGTTAAGATGCTCGATACCTTTTTTATGGCCGAGTCGCTCTATTTTAATGGGATGGGCTTCGGGATTTTTCTCATCGATGGGTAAGCTTAGGTCTATAAGTCTCATTTTTTACCTAATTTGAATTCTATCACCTTTTCACCTTTTAAGGTAACGTGGCCTACAAAATAGTCTTCATTTCTAAGAAAAGTAAATCTAATTTTTTGCCTTCCGAATTTTTGCTTTTCAATATCTGTAATTGATAATTCTCTATACCTATACTTTTTGTTTGATAGTTCTTTTTCAATGATTTGTAATATCTTATCAATCTCTTGTATTGCATCTTTAGCACATTCAGAAAGATCATATAGTTCTTCTATATAAGGGGTCTTTATAAACTTTAATTTCCATACATTCAAAGACAGCGCCTCAGGATCCATTATTAAATCTGCATTAATAATGCCCTCTTCACGCAACCCGTCATGCCCTGCGAGGCCCTTTCCAATAACCTGAATTGCTTTTAAATTTTTCTTCAAAGGTCTGAATTCAAGAAAAATTTCCCCGTCTTTTACCTGTTTTTTAACTAATTTGTATACTCCGCTGCGGCTATAATGCATACCAAAGGAGAGAAAAGAATCTCCCTTCCTGTTTATTTCAATGCGAAATATTCTAACATCTCTCTCGCTGATTGCCTCCCATGTTCCAAATAACGTCTCATTGGTGAGAGGGGGATGTTTCTGCGCACTGGCAAAAGCAGACAGGGGAAACAAACAAATACAGGTTAATATTACAATTTTCTGTTTCATTTTAAGGAAACTTGCTATTCCCAATTTATTGGGTTATAGTTTTACTTTTAACCAAACTGATTATTTCTTGGGGGGAGCTGTTCTTGGTGATTTCTGAGGCTGCAATTTTTACAGCAAACTTTTTCTCTAAAGCCACTCTTAAATCCACCATTTCCGTAGAATCTACGCTTAAAGAATCGTTTAGTGTCACATCCAGATTAACTTCTTCGGGTTTTATGCTCAAGGTCTGAGCGATAACCTCTTTAACATCCTGTTCAACCGGCATATTACCTTTCCCTCCTTGATTACATTTTCTCCAGCGCCATCACTGCATTAATCCCGCCCCGGCCGCGGGATATCACCAGTGCGCGCTTAACGTCTTTATGCTGGCTCTTATTAGGTACGTAATCCAAATCGCATTCCGGATCCGGGGTCTTATAATTTATGGTCGGGCAAATAGTGCCGTACATCATGCTTAAGACAGTGGTAATAACATCGGCGCTTCCTTGAGCTCCCAGCATATTGCCGAACATTGATTTCGGCGCGCTTACGGGAATATCCTTTGCTCTTTTGCCGAAGACTTTTTTTATGGCTTTTGTTTCGCTGATGTCTCCGCAAACGGTTGCCGCACCGTCACTGCAGATATAATCAATGCTCTCTTTAGCGAAGCCGGCTTCTCTAATCGCCTCTTCCAGGGCTAAACTCAAGTGATTTCCTTCGGGCTCGGGCTTGATGCGGTCATAGCCGTCACAATTTGTGCAGAAGCCGCTTACCTTTGCATAAACAGGGGCGCCTCTTTTCTGGGCGTCAGGCAATCTTTCCAAAGTCAGGATGCCTGAACCCTCGGCAATGGCAAAGCCGTCGCGGTCTTTATCAAAAGGTGCATAAGCCTTATCCGGCCCGCCATTTTTCCGAGAGAGAAAACCATAAGTATTGCAACATAAAAGTGCGTAAGGACTAATGGGCGCTTCCATCCCGCCGGCCAAAACCAAATCCAGCTTTCCTCTTTCCAGGGTCCTTGCCCCATAGGCAATAGCCGTTAAAGAGCCGGCCCTGTCGGCAATTATAGTCTTGGAATATCCTTTTATTCCGTAATAAATAGAAATCTGTCCCTGGGGTGCCGCGGGAAACCATGCCGAGGCCATATAGGGGCTGATGCCTTCGCGGCCTTCCATATAGAGGTCTCTTAATTCCGTCTCCGCAAACAGCCACCCCCCGATAGCGTTACCCATAAAGATACCGCTGCGCTTGGGGTCGACATTCTTTAAATCGATGTTTGCGTCTTTTAAGGCCAGCTCCGTTGCCACCAGAGCCAGGTGAGAAAAAAGGTCAACCTTTTTCAAAAGGCGCGGAGAAAAGCTTTCGCTGTAGGGCTCAAGCTCCTTAATCTGCCCGGCAATCCTTGAGGGATAAAGAGAAGAATCAAAACGGGTAATCGGGCTGATGAAAGAACGCCCCTCCCGGATATGCCGCCAGAAATTGGCCTTGCCCACTCCCGGTGGGGC
>CP070837.1:849585-990679 GCA_020341815.1 Candidatus Omnitrophota bacterium | reverse complement strand
ATACGAACACATGGTTATAAAATAATAACCATTTAACGAATAATCGTATTCTTTTAACCTAATTGGCTTTCTTTTAGGGAATTTGTCCATTTTTTATTATTCTTTTGCAAATTATACCACAGCTTCACCCCAAAAACCAGCTTGATAATATAGTATAATTGCTGTATAATATGGCATTCTTCAAAAAGGAGCAAGACCTATGGATATCGCCAAAAAGCTAAGAGAGCAGGCTCAAAAATCTCCCGATAAGCCATTTATCATCTTTAATGATAAGACGATAACCTTTAAAGAGGCAATTAGTCGGATAAATAAAGCGGCTAATTTTCTTATCAAGCATGGTGTGAAAAAAGGGGATAGGGTGGCTATTTATCTGCCTAATAGCCCTGAATATATCTTCAGTTATTTTGCTGTCTTTACTTTGGGAGCGGTAGCGGTGCCTCTAGACGTGCGCTTAACGCCTGATGAATTGGTTGGCGTTCTGCATCACTCCGAGGCCTCTTTTATTTTCAGCAGGCCTTTGCCGGGTATTCATGAAAAAGTGCCCCACTTAAAATTAGTTATCGATAACTTTGATGAGATGACAAAGCTTGAATCTGATGAATTGGATTACCCCGAAATCAGGAATGATGATTTAGCTATCTTTTTCTACACCTCAGGCACGACAGGTCACCCCAAAGCGGTAATGCTGAGTTACAGGCACCTGGATAATGCCCCAATGATATTTGAGCATATCGATATAGTAAAGCTCTTTGATGTGATAGTATCTGCGCTTCCGCTTTCTCATTTAGGGGGATTTGTGGCTTTACAGATTAATGCCGCCTTTGGCTCTACGCTTATCCTGATGGAGCGCTTTATTCCTTTAGAGTTCTTAAAGAATGTTGAAAAGTACAAAGCCACATTCTTCTTTATGGTACCGCCGATGTTTATTGCGCTTTTACAGCTAAAAGAGTTTGAGAAGTATGATTTAAGGAGTCTTAAGGGGGCAGATGTCTTTGGCGCGCCGAGCGACCCGCGGATGATTAAAAGGTTCGGCATGGGTTGCCCCAATGCCTCATTATTCAACGGCTGGGGGATGACCGAGACTTCCGCACCGAATACCGTAAGTGAGCCCAACAGGATAGAGTCTGTGGGAAAAAGCGCCCCCTGGTGCCAGATAAAGATATTTGACCATAAGGCGAAAGAATTACCGCAGGGCGAAATCGGCGAGGTTGTCATAAAGGGCTGGCCGGTAATGGTTGGATATTATAAAGAGCCTGAGTTAACTAAAGAAGCAATAAAAGACGGCTGGCTCTATACAGGTGACTTAGGATGCCTTGATAAAGAGGGTAACCTCTATATCAAGGGCAGAAAAAAAGATATGATTATTGTTGCCGGCTTAAATGTCTATTCACCGGAAGTAGAACACGTTATCCAGGAACACCCGCAGGTAAAGGAAGTGGCGGTAGTGGGTGTTACGGACAAACTGCGCGGTGAGGCAGTTAAGGCGGTAGTTGCCTTGAAGGAAAACAAAAGCATCACAGAGCAAGATATCAAGGCCTTCTGCCGCGAAAGATTGACGCATTTTAAGATACCCCACATAGTTGAGTTCAGAGAATTCCTTCCCAGGACCCGCAGCGGCAAGGTGCAAAAAGAGCTGCTTAAATAAAATAATTCCTGTCCTTACATTTTCTTGACTAAAATAGCTCAAAGTGATAAACTATTTTAATATCCTATTCTATAGGAAGTATTTTAGTTGCGGGAAAATAATCTTATGAAAAAGGGCAGATGTCTTATCGGTACATCCGGCTGGTATTACCAGCACTGGTATGGCCGGTTCTATCCGGATGGGCTTTCCAAGAGCGAACTTTTTGAATATTTCGCCCGCAGCTTTGATACGGTCGAACTAAACAACACCTTTTATCATCTGCCCAAGGAATCCGTTGTTAAGGACTGGCGTAAAAAGGCGCCGGATGGCTTTGTCTTTTCGGTCAAGGCCAGTCGTTTTATTACCCATGTCAAGAGATTAGCCAATTTGGGCGATAGTCTTCAGATTTTTCTCAAAAGGGCGTATCTTTTGAAAGAGAAGCTTGGTCCTTTGCTTTATCAGCTTCCGCCTTCGATGAAGAAAGACACCAAAAGACTGACTAACTTTCTCAAAAAACTGCCCAGAAAAAGAAGAAATGTAATAGAGTTTCGCAACGAGAGCTGGCTGGATGAGGAAGTCTTTGAGATACTAGAGAAGTTTAACGCAGCCCATTGCATTATCAGTATGCCGGGCTTTCCCCAAGTGGTGCGGCGGACCGCGGATTTTGCCTATATCCGCATGCACGGGGGAAGCACTCTTTACCGCTCCAATTATTCCACCAAGGAGCTTAAGGAATGTGCCGGCTGGGTTAAGAGGTTCTTAAAAGAAGGCTGCGACACTTACGTCTATTTCAATAACGATGCCTACGGTTATGCGGTAAAGAATGCCTTAGCTTTAAAAAAGATGCTTTAAACTAGATACTAGATACGAGCGACTAACGACTAAATAACTCGGGACGTAGCGCAGTTTGGTTTAGCGCGCTTGCTTCGGGAGCAAGAGGTCGGCGGTTCGAATCCGCCCGTCCCGACCAAATTATTAAGAGATGGCAAAGAGTAATCTGAAGACTTTTATCCTTGTTTTATTAAGTGTGTTTTTAGTCGGGCTCTTTGTAAATTGGCTCTGCACAGAGAATAAGGAAAAATATTCTCAATCACTTTCGGTAACTTCTCCGGTTGAGGTGGCCCAGTGGCCGCTTTTTGCCACAGAAGAAAGATTAATCGAACATTTTCGCAAGCATGGTGCGGAGTTTGGCTATAAACACCCCAATGAATACCTCTGGGGGGCGCAGAAGCTTATCAGTGCAGGCGAAGGTGTGCTTACCCATAGCCGCTCAGACGGCGATAAATTATTTTATCATCCCGGAAGCAATGAGTTTGCCGTGCTTAGCGCGCGCGGCTATATCCGCACCTACTTTAAACCCAACAGCGGGTATCAGTATTGGCAGAGGCAGATAGGGGCAAGGTAAAGTGGTTGAGTTTTCCAAAGATGAGCAAAAGGCGCTTGAGGAAATCATCAGCCGGCTTTCCAAGCGGGCAAAGCAAAAGTTTACTTTAGATAGCTTGCTGGGTAAGTGGAGTGCTTTTATCGCTGATGTGGAGAAGGGGTATTCCGGCACCGTTTATGATTATACAAATGATTTATCGGTCAGGGACTTGTTGGAAGAGCTGATAATCGAAGCGCCCCCGAATGCCGGCGCTAAACTTATGGCGGCAATTCAAAAACTCGATCAGAAGTTCATAAAGCTTACTCAGGAGGCGGCTTTTCCTTTTGGTAGTTGGCAGGAGGGCAAGGCCCCTTTCTGGTGGAAGCGCATCCCCCTGAAGCTTAGGGGCGAACTAAAAGAAGATTTGGAGCAATGAAAAAGGCAATTGTGATTGGGGCCAGTTCCGGTATCGGTGAGGCCGTAGCGCGCGTATTGGCTAACAATGGCTATGAAGTGGGCTTGACGGCGCGCAGATTTGAGCTTCTGGAGAAGCTCCAGAAGGAAATCCCCTCCCGCACCTATATCAGGCGGATGGATGTTACACGGCGAGAGGAAACAGCGGCAACCCTTGAAGACTTGATTAAGGAGATGAGTGGACTGGACCTGATTGTGCTCAATGCCGGCATCAATGTCTCAACTCCTGACCTGAAGCACGAGAAGGAGCTGGAGACGGTAGACGTTAATGTATCCGGGTTTGTGCTCTGTGCGGATATTGCCCTTAAATATTTTACCGCTCAAAAATCAGGGCATATTGTAGGGATATCCTCCATTGCGGGCCTGCGCGGCAGCGCCACCTGTCCCGCCTATAGTGCCTCCAAGGCCTTTGTCTCTAATTATATGGAGGGCTTGAGGCACAGGGTAAGAAGCACCGATATCTATGTTACCGATATCCGCCCCGGGTTTGTGGATACTGAAATGATAAAGGGGTTTCGGCATCTATTCTGGGTGGCTCAGCCCCTGGGGGCGGCAGAACAGATTTTTTCGGCCATAAAAAATAAGAAAAAGATGGCCTATATTACCAGGCGCTGGAATATCATGGCCTGGCTATTGAGGTGGATGCCTGATTGGATGTATGCCCAGCGCTATAGAGAGAGAATATGAACCCCGCTCTTCCTAAAAAATGCAACTTAAGTATTGCAAAGAAGCGCTGGGGAGCTTTACTTTTGTTAAAAAAATATATACAGAATAAGGGATAAGAGGAAGGGCGGGGTGAAGAAACGCATACATGTCTATTACAGCGGCCGTGTTCAGGGAGTAGGATTTCGCTTTACGGCCGAGGCGATAGCAATCGATTTAGGTGTTTACGGGTGGACGAAGAATCTGCCTGATGGCAGAGTGGAACTTGTCTGCGAGGGCAAGGAAGAGGACTTGAATAAACTTTTAGACAGGATAGATAAGCAGCTTTCCGGATATATTCGCCGGAAAGACGTTAAATGGCAACCATACAGCGGAGAGTTCAAGGATTTCCAGATAAGGTTTTTTTAAATTATTATGCGTTGGGCAATATTATCCGATATACACGGTAACTTAGAGGCCTTAGAGGCAGTAAAAGCCGCTTTATTCAAAGAGCGCATCGATAAATATCTTTGCCTTGGCGATATAGTCGGCTATGGGGCCAATCCCCGCGAATGTATTGCCGAGGTAAGGAACTTGGGTGCTCCCACAGTAGCCGGCAATCACGACTGGGCGGCAGTGGGCCTTTTTGACATCACTTATTTTAATCCCACCGCAGGCATGGCGGTTTTATGGACGGTGCAGAATATTTCCGAGCACGATAAGGCCTATTTGAAGAATCTGGAGTTGACCTATCAGGAAGATGATTTGACTCTGGTTCACGGAAGCCTGAATAATCCCGAAAAGTTTGAATACATTTTGGATATTCCCTCGGCGAAGAAGACATTTGAGCTGACCCAGACAAAGTTATGCTTTATCGGGCATTCCCACAGCCCGGCCATCTTTATCAGAGAGGGGGACAATTACAGCTCTACCGCACGGCTTAAGCTTAAATTAGACCCGAAACAAAGTTATATTGTCAATGCCGGAAGTATCGGCCAGCCCCGTGACGGCAATCCCCGGGCGTGTTTTGTAATATATGATAATGAAACTAATGAACTGGAAATAAAAAGGGTTGCTTACGATGTGGGCAGTGCCCAGGCCAAGATTATCAAGGCGGGCTTACCGCATATCCTGGCTGAACGTTTAGCTACCGGAAGATGAAAGACGTAAAAAAAGAGATAGAAAACTTAAGGCGCCAGATCCGCCATCACGACAACCGCTATTATGTCTTAAACCAGCCGGAGATCTCCGACAGCGAATATGATAAGCTGATGCGGCGGCTGAAGGAGCTGGAGGATAAACACCCTCAATTTAAATCCCCCACTTCGCCCACGCAAAGAGTGGGAGGCAAACCTCAGCAAGGGTTTAAACAGGTAAAACACCGCATCTCTATGCTTTCTCTGGATAATGCCTATTCCTTCGATGAGGTAAAGGAGTGGGCAGAGAGGGTGCATAAGGGCTTAAGTAAAAAGGAAAAGGTGGAGTTTGTGACCGAATTGAAGTTCGACGGCACCAGCGCAAGTTTTATTTACAAAAAGGGAGAGTTTTCCCTGGGGGCCACCCGCGGCGATGGCACAACAGGAGACGATGTAACGGCCAATCTTAGAACAATGCGCACGCTTACCTTAGAGCTTATCTCCAGCGCAAAACACCCCTTTCCCCAGACCCTTGAGGTGCGCGGTGAAATCTATATGGAGCATAAGGATTTCCAGAAGCTGAATGAGGAAAGGAAGAAAAAGAATGATACCTTATTTGCCAATCCCCGCAATGCCACAGCCGGCTCTTTGAAATTATTGGACCCTAAGATTACGGCCAGCCGCAGGTTAAAGAACTTTATTCATTCCTTCGGTTTTCTGGAGAAGGGAAAAGAGTTTTCTACGCAGTGGGAGTTCCTGGAGGCCGCAAAGAGCTGGGGTCTGAGGGTAAATCCTTATACTAAGCTGTGCAAGGATATCGATGGAGTTATTGCCGAATGTAAGAAGTGGGAGAAGAAAAGAGAAACTCTCCCCTATGATACCGATGGCCTGGTGATTAAGGTTAATAACCTTAAGCAGCAGAAAAGACTGGGCTCCACTTTAAAGAGCCCCCGCTGGGCGGTTGCTTATAAATTTCCCGCGCAGCAGGCTACAACCGTGCTTAAGGATATCAAGGTTCAGGTGGGGCGCACGGGTGTCTTGACTCCCGTAGCCATCTTAAAGCCGGTGGAATGCGCCGGGGTAACTATAAGCCGGGCGACTCTGCATAATTTTGATGAGATTAAACGGCTGGGAGTTAAGATCGGAGACCGCATAATTCTTGAGCGGGCGGGAGAGGTCATCCCTAAGATTATCAAGGTAGTAAAAAGCGTACGTAAGGGAAAGGAAAAGAGCTTTTCTATTCCTTCGCACTGCCCGGTCTGCTCAGAGAAGATTGTCAAGGAAAAGGAAGAAGAGGTAGCTTACCGCTGTATAAATCCTATCTGTCCGGCGCAGCTGGAGAGGGGATTAATCCATTTTGCCTCGCGAGGCGCTATGGATATAGAGGGAATGGGCCAGGCAATAGTGGAGCAGCTGGTGCGCAAAAAGCTGGTAAAGGATTTTGCCGATATCTATACACTTAAGAAGGGAGAGTTATTAAAACTGGAACTCTTTGCCGAGAAAAAGGCCGAGGCGCTCCTTGCGGCAATAGAAAGAAGCAAGAAACAGCCGCTTTCCCGCCTGCTTTTTGCATTAGGCATTCCTCATGTAGGTGAGAAGGCCGCTTTTGTTCTGGCGAACAGGTTCGGCAGTCTGGATAAATTAAGCCGGGCTAAAAAGGAGGAGTTAAAGAATATTCGCGAAGTAGGCCCGGTTATGGCCGAGGAGATAGTGGATTTCTTCGGGAGTTCTAAGGTCAGGCACCTGATTGACAGGCTGAGGAAAGAAGACCTTAAAATGCTTGAGCCGCTCACCAGGCGCGCCCGGCAGGTTTTAGCGGGTAAGACCTTTGTATTTACGGGAGAGTTGAGCAGCTTCAGCCGCAATGAGGCCCAGAGACTGGTGCAGAGCTTAGGAGGGAACGCCTCTTCCAGCGTAAGCAAAAATACCGATTTTGTGGTGGTGGGGGAGGCCCCCGGCTCAAAATATGAAAAAGCCAAAAAATTAAATGTAAAGATTATTGATGAGGCGCAATTTAAAAGGATGATTAAATGAGAAATAAGCTTTCCCGGATAATAATACTTTTTCTGTTTGTTGCTTCTTTATCTGGATGTGAAGCCTTCCGCAAGAAATTTGTGCGCAAGCCCAAAGGCGAAAAAGAGATAAAGGTCGTGGTAAATACCCAGGAATATGTCTCTCAATATTCAAGGAAACAGATATATGAAAAATACTTTTTATTCTGGAAGGCCGCAAATGATGAGTTGCTCGGCTTATTAAATATCCAAGAGGTAAATCGCAAGAAGCGTATCTATTATGCCGAGAAGATTGCCGAAAACCTTCTGCAGATGCAGCAGCTCCTTGCGCCCGAAAAACAAAAGGCCCTGGATGCATACATAGCAGAGCAGAAGCAAATTGTAGTTGAGCTTAAGAAATATAGCCTAAGCCTCGGGAAAAAACTGCAGATTAAAGGTATTCTCAGGAAGCAAAGAAGAGAAGTTAGAAAAGAGTTTAGTTATAAAAACATCGAGGAATATTTAATAAAAGAATGATTTTAGAGAAACTGATAGTCGGGCCCCTGGAAGTCAACTGTTATATTTTGGCCTCGTCCTCTGCCTCGGGCGCCGTTATAATTGACCCGGGGGCTGAGGCAGAGAAGATAAGCGTCCGCTTAAAAGAGTTAGGCCTTGAAATCAAATATATCGTAAATACTCACGGCCATATTGACCACATTGGCGCAGACGAAAGCCTTGCCGCACCAATATACATCCATCGACTGGATGCGGCCTTCTTAGGCGACCCCCAGCTTAATCTCTCGGCTATGCTGGGTCTGCCCCTCAGTCTTGATGGTAAGGTCATGCCTTTAGAAGAGGGACAGAGATTAGAAGTGGGCGATATCGCTTTAGAGGTAATCCATACCCCCGGACATACTCCCGGCGGCGTCTGCTTAAACGCAGGCAAGTTCTGTTTTACGGGAGATACTCTTTTTGCCCAAGGCGTGGGCAGGACCGATATACCTTCCGGCAGCGAGGAGAAATTGACCAAGTCCATCAGGAAGCTGATGAGGCTTCCTGATGAGACCGTAATTTATCCGGGGCATGGGCCGACTTCTACTATCGGGCAGGAAAGGCAAAACAATCCTTTTATATGAACCCCGCCCTTCCAAAACATCACGCTTTGCATAAAAGATATGGGCGAAGTTAATAAAAAGAAGGATGGGGATAAAGATTTGGCATTACCAAAATAAGGAAGGGCGGGGTGAAAAAACAGGTTGAGGAATTCCTGAATTATCTTTCCGTAGAAAGAGGCCTGGCCAAAAATAGTATCAGCTCATACGGGCGGGACTTAAATAATTACATTAAGTATCTGGAGAAAAAAGGCACTGCCTTTTTCAATAAGACCAGGCGGAGCGATATTACTGACTTTATGCACCACCTGAAGGACCGCGGCCTAAATGCCAATTCCATTTCCCGGGCCTTGGTGGCGGTAAAGGTGATGTATAGATTCTTAGTCAATGAAAGGTATTTAAAAGAGGACCCCGCCGGCACCCTCAACCTGCCTAAGGTATGGAGAAAACTGCCCGATGCCTTAAGCCTGGAAGAGGTGGAGAGACTTCTTGCCGGCCCCAACCTAAAGACGCCCCTGGGGATAAGGGATAAGGCGGCGCTGGAATTGATGTATGCTACGGGAATGCGGGTTTCGGAAGTGGCTAATCTGAAATTAAATGATTTGAATTTAGAGATGAGTTTTATTAAATGTATAGGCAAGGGTCAGAAGGAAAGGGTAATCCCTTTAGGAAGTTACGCCCTGCGGGCCTTAGTCAGGTATATCGATAAAATCAGGCCCGGCCTGCTTAAACAGAAAGAGGCCTCCGAGCTATTCTTATCAAGACTGGGCAGAAAGATATCCCGGCAGACATTCTGGAAGACGGTTAAGCTTTATGCCCGCAAGGCCAGGATTAAAAAGGAGATTACCCCGCACACCCTGCGGCATTCCTTTGCCACGCATCTTTTGGAGCGGGGGGCGGACCTGCGCACCTTGCAGGAGATGCTGGGACACAGCGATGTTACGACTACGCAAATTTATACGCATATCAATAAAGAGCGCTTAAAACAGATTCATAAGAAATTTCACCCCCGGCCATGATGAAAAACTTACAATTGAAAAAAAGACTGCCCAAAGATGTCTTTAGCGTTGTGCGCAAAATCGGTACTTTAGCCGAAGAAAGCGGCTTTTTCGCTTACATAGTAGGAGGTTTTGTCAGAGACCTCTTGCTTGGCGTAAAGAATCTTGACCTCGATATAGTAATAGAGCGTGATGCTCTTGACGTTGCCAGACTTTTGCGGAAGAAGATCGACTTTCAGCTTAAGACGCATAAGAGATTCGGTACTGCCACTATAATACTGCCTTCGGGATTTAAGATGGATATTGCCACCAGCCGCAGAGAGCACTATGCCTATCCTGCGGCGCTTCCTGCGGTTTGCCCCAGCTCCATAAGAGATGATTTATTCCGCAGGGACTTTACGATAAATGCCCTGGCAATAAAGCTAAATCAAGGTAATTTCGGTCAGCTTCTGGATTTATTTGACGGATGCAGAGATTTGAAAAAGGGCTTAGTCAGGGTGTTGCATGACAAAAGCTTTATCGATGACCCGACAAGGATCCTGCGGGCTGTGCGTTTTGAGCAGAGATACGACTTTACTATCGAAGAACATACCAAAAAGCTCATTGACGGGGCGCGCAGAGCGGGTATGTTGAAGCAGTTGAGCAGGTTCAGGATAGGGGATGAGCTTATCCTGATTTTAAAAGAAGAAGACCCCCTAAGATGCCTTTTGCGTCTTAATAAATTGTGCGGTTTGGACTTTATCCATCCTTCGATAAAGCTGGGCAGGGGAATATCCGCAGGCTTTAAGAGAGCCAAAAAATATATCAGTCTATCCGATGAGGCCCTGGACGGCTGGCTTGTGTATTTTATGCTTTTGACTTGCCCATTGGATGCGAAACAGATAAGGGGACTTTGCCGGGATTTCTCTTTAACCAAATCCTGCCAGCAAAGGTTAGAATATTTTAAGAAAAATGCCTCAGGCGCCCTAAAGGAGCTTAAGGGAAAAGCCGCCCTTTCTAATCACCGGATTTATGAAGTCCTGCAGCCTTTTTCCTGTGAAGGAGTTCTTGGGCTGACTGCTTTAACTGAAAGCAGGACAACCGAAAAGAGGATTAGATTATTCTTAAAAAAATTAACCCGGATAAAAACAGCCTTACAGGGAAAGGACCTGGAGAGAATAGGCCTTGAGCCCGGCCCTAAATACAGGCAGATTTTAAAAAAAGTCCTTTATGAGAAGTTGGACGGCAAGCTGAAAAACAAAAGAGAGGAGCTTAAGTACGCAAAATGGTTATCGGCGTCTTAGAGTTGGATTTATTTATCCCGGAGGCCAATTCACTGAAAACCAAGAGGCAGGCCCTGAAGGGCCTGAAAGATAAAATCCGCCGTAAGTTTAATGTTTCCGTAGCGGAAACGGATAACCTGGATAAGTGGCAGAGGCAGACCCTGGCGGTGGCCTGCATCAATAGCGACAGGCGATTTCTGAACTCGGTTTTATCCAAGATAGTAGATTTGGTAGAGACCCACAGAAGCGTAGAGCTGCTTAAGCATACAATTGAAATGTGTTGACACTGAGAACACTGAAAAATGGCACTGAGAGTACTGAATAAAATCTCAGTGGTTTCAGTGGTATAACTTCAGTGGCTTCAGTGTAAAAGGAGTTTGAGCGATGAGTCAGCGTATAGAGCGGGTGGCCGGTGAGATAAAAGAGGAAATAGGAAGGATTCTCCATGAGGAGCTCAAGGACCCGCGTATCGGTTTTGTAACCATTACAAAGGTGGATTTGAGCCGCGACCTGCGCCATGCGGTGGTTTATTACAGTCTTTTGGGCGAGCAGAAAGAAGTGGCCGCCACCCGGGCCGGACTTAATAATTGTCGCGGTTTTGTGCGCAAATTGCTGGGTGAGAGGATGAAATTGCGTTATATTCCCGAGATCGTCTTTAAGTTAGATAAAGGCATTGAATATAGTATTCATATTTCCAAGGTCCTGGAAGAGATAAGGGATAAGGATGAATCTGACAAACGCCAAAAAGGTAATTAAGGCAATAGAGAAGTATAAGACATTTATGATAACTTCTCATATCAATTTGGAAGGGGATGCTTTGGGCAGCGAATTGGCCCTGGCCTCACTTTTAAGAAAGTTAGGCAAAAAAGCTTATATAGTTAACGCCAGTCCTGTCCCCGCAAATTACGGCTTTTTGCCCGGGGCAGGCAGGGTTCCCCATGGCCTGACCGGCCGCAATTATCAGGCGGTATTTATAATTGATTGCGCGAATAAGGCCAGAATAGGCGCCATTAGCCATTTACTCGATAAGAGCACCCCAATCATTAATATAGACCACCATATCGGCAATAAAAATTTTGGCAGAATAAATTGGGTTGAGTGCGGCGCCTCAAGCGTTGGTGAGATGATTTACCATTTATTCAAGCTGGCAGAGGTTGAGTTGGACAGGCACGATGCCTTAAATATCTACGCGGCTTTACTCACCGATACCGGATCCTTCCGCCATGCTAATACTACGCCGGAGGTCTTAGGCATCTGTAGTGAATTATTGAAGTTTGGAATCGAACCGGTGAAAGTTTATGCAAAGGTTTATGAAAATAATTCTGTGCAGGATGTGAAATGCCTGGCAGAGGTAATCTCAAATATATCTTTTGTCTGCGATAATAAGGTTGCCTGGATAAAGATATCCGAGCCCGAGTTTAAAGAAATAGGGGATAAGCCGGAGCTTTTAGATAAGGTCCTTGATTTATGCAGGTGCGTAAAAACAGTCAAGATTGTGGTTCTGTTCTGCCAGCTGGATAAGGGTTTAATTAAGGTGAACCTGCGCTCGAAGAGCCCCATAAATGTGCAAAGAATCGCTCATGTTTTTGGGGGAGGAGGACACAGGTTTGCCAGCGGCTGCATAATCAAGAAAGGCCCTAAAGAGGCAGAGAGAGCTCTTTTAAGCCAGGTGAAAAAAGCACTAACGACCAAAGACTAAATAAAATGGATGCCTTCTTAATCGTAGACAAACCCGCCGGCGTCACTTCCCACGATGTAGTAGACTTTATCAGAAAAAGATTCCGTATAAAAAAGGTCGGTCACGCCGGCACGCTTGATCCTCAGGCCACAGGGGTGCTGGTTATTTTGCTGGGTGCCTTTACAAAAAGGTCTAAAGAGTTTACCGAGTGCGATAAAGAATATGAAGCCTGCCTGAGATTGGGTATTGCTACCGATACGCTGGATGCTAGAGGGCGCATCGTCAAAGAAGAAAAACCGGCGAATTATAGCTTAGGGCAGATAAAAAAGGTCTTTAATCAATTTTTAGGAAAAAGCGAGCAGGTTCCGCCGATGTTTTCGGCTTTGAAGCACAAGGGCAGAAGACTCTACGCCCTGGCAAGACGCGGTATAGAAGTCAAAAGGCTCCCCCGCCAGATTCATATTTACAGCATAAAACTGATTAGATTGGCTATCCCTCATATTTATTTCACAGTCAAATGCTCAAAAGGCACCTATGTACGCAGTCTCTGCGCCGATATTGCCGAACGTCTGGGTTGTGCGGGGCATATGTCGGGTCTGCGCAGGACTCGCTCGGGCCCCTTTTCTATCAGCCAGGCGGTAAGCCTTGATAAGCTAAGGGACCTTTCGCATCAAGAATTTCGCCAGGCCTTTACCGGCAAGGTCAAAGAGAAGAAATGAAAGTTATCCGCGGTATAAAAAACCTGAAAAAAAAGTTAAAAAAACCCGTAGTAACTATCGGGATATTTGACGGGGTGCATTTAGGCCATCGCAGGGTTATCAGGGAAGTAGTGCGTCAGGCAAAGGCCTCAAAAGGAACAAGCGTAGTCATAACCTTTCATCCCCATCCTTTAAAAATTCTCCAGGACCCGGATGTCGCCTCATTGATTACCTCTTTAGAGCACAGGATAGATTTGATTAGGCAATTAGGCGCAGATGTTTGCCTCATTTTAGATTTCAATAAAGGGTTTTCCCGCATACCGGCAAAGAGGTTTATCAAAAATATCCTTGTGGAAAGATTAAGTATTAATTATTTGATACTGGAAAAGGGATTTCGCTTCGGCAGACAAAGAAAGGGTTCATTTGAGCTTTTGGAAAAATCATCCAGGATTTACGGTTTTAAGGTGAAGAGGATCGGCCCCGTTAAAAAGAACGGCAGGATAATAAGCAGCTCAAGAATCCGCGCACTTATTCAAGAAGGTAAAGTAAAACAGGCCAATAGACTTTTAGGCAGGGTGTTTTCCATTTTCGGCAAAGTGGAAAAGGGTAATGCCTGGGGCAGGCGCCTGGGGTATCCTACCGCAAATATAGTGTCCCTTCAGGAAATCGTCCCTTTGCCGGGAGTCTATGCGGTTAAGATTTTGGTAGATAAAAAGATCTTCCCGGGCATACTGAATGTCGGCTGGCGTCCTACTTTTTATGCAGAAAGAAAGCTTAATCAGACAATCGAGGTGCATATCTTTAACTTCTCCCGCAGGCTCTACGGCAAAAGGCTTGAGGTCTTCTTTGTTCGGCGTATTCGCCCCGAGAAAAGGTTCCCCAGCCACAAAACCCTCCTCACCCAGATAAAGAAAGACGAACAAAGAGCCAGAATAATCCTTAAAACCAGAACTTCACCCCCCATTATTCCTCATTTAGTTCCCAAAATATAACAAATATTCCACTCCTCTTAGCTTCCCAATCGGAACTTAAGAAAAAACCCTAATTTTCCCCTTGACAAACATATCTTGATGGGGTATACTTTCGGTTAGAAGTGGAGTAAAGTGGAGGGAAGTGGTATGTTCTACGGAGAGTACGAGCATTCGTTAGACCGCAAAGGAAGACTTATCCTTCCTTCGAAGTTCCGACAAATCTCCAAAGAAAACTATATTGAGCGTTTCTATATTACCCGCGGCCTGGATAAGTGCCTCTTTATCTTTACCGAAGAGGAATGGAAGCTCCAGGAGCAGAAGTTTAAATCCTTACCCTTTACCAAGGCGGAAATCCGTAAGTTTAACCGTCTTTATTTTTCCGGGGCCTGCGAGATTATCCCGGATAGACAGGGCAGGGTGCTCATCCCTAAATATCTCAAGGAATATGCGCAAATCGAACGGCAGGTCGTCATCGTGGGAGTGGCCGACCGCGTCGAGATTTGGGGCAAGAAGCAGTGGAAAGACTTTTATGAAAAAACTCAAGGGGCCTTTGAAGATATTGCCGAGAAATTAATTGAATAGGCCAAAAATCAAAAAGGGAAGGAGATGAGGCATCATGGGTTCTAAATTAGTTTCTCGCAAAAAAAAAGAAAACAATGTGGCGCGCAAAAAAAGACGCAAAATTTTATCAAACAGTTTGTCAAGCCGTTTTACACCTAAGGATTATCCCTGCATCTTTCTTGACCAGAGACTAAAATCCAGATTCTTTAAATAATGACAGACTTAAAATATCACGCGCCTGTGATGTGTCGGGAGGTAACAGAGCATTTAAAATTAGCTAAAGGCGCAACTGTATTAGATTGCACGGTGGGGACAGGAGGACATGCGGAGGCATTATTAAAAGAAATCGGCTCTGGCGGCAGGCTCATAGGGCTGGACCAGGATGAAGAGGCCCTGGCACTTGCCAGGGATAGATTAAAGATATATAGTAATTGCATTTTAATACAGGCTAATTTCAGAGATATAGATGCAGTTTTAGATAAGCTTAAGATAAAGAGAGTAGATGGAGTGGTCTTTGATTTAGGGGTTTCATCCTTGCAATTAGATTCGGCAACAAGGGGCTTTAGCATACGAATTGATGCGCCGCTGGATATGCGCATGGACAAAAGGCTGAAAGCTTCGGCCTTTGATTTAGTGAACTTTTTCCCCCAGGAGGGTCTTTCCGACATCTTAAGAAAATACGGCCAGGAGCGCTGGTGCAATCGTATTGCCCGGGGGATTGTCAGAGAGAGAAAAAAGTCTAAGATAATGACCACCAGAGAACTTGCGGAATTAGTCAGGCGCCTGGTGCCCCGCAGATATAGCAGGATTCATCCGGCTACGCGCACCTTTCAGGCCTTAAGGATTGCAGTCAATGATGAGCTAGGGGCCCTGCGCGAGGGTCTTAACAAATGCATAAACTATCTCAAGGGTGGAGCAAGGCTCTGCGTAATTTCTTTTCATTCTCTGGAAGACGGGATAGTCAAGCGTCAATTTCGTAAGTTTGCCGAGGAAGGTAATTTCAGGATTATTACAAAAAAGCCGCTTACACCGAGCCGCAGGGAGATAGAGGTCAATCCCCGCGCGCGGAGCGCAAAGCTGCGTGTTCTTGAAAAAACAGAAAAGAAGGAGAGGTGAGGTTTATGAGTCTGTTAAAGTTTATGGTAATAGCGCTATTGTTGACAGTGGTTTCCTTAGGGTATGTTTATCAGCAGGCGGAGCTCTTAAGAATAAATTACAACATAAATTATAATAAGGATGATCTCTCGGTTCTACTTGACCGCAATAGCAGCCTGATGTATAATGTAAACAGCCTGCAATCCCCGCTGTATGTTCAGCAGAGACTAGTTGGCCAAGAAGAGCTTGAGTGGGAAATCCCCTCCCATTGGCATACAATTGGCTTAGCCGAAGCCGCAAAATAATCGAGTAGAGAGAATTGAGAAATTTTAACGCCCGCCTTCATTTTGTTTTTATTTTTTTTATAGCGCTGTTCTCTTTTCTTATTGCCCGCCTGATGTATCTTCAGATTTTTAAGTCTTCGGAGTTTAAGGCTTACGCCTTTGAGCAGCACAATATTTTTACGGAAATTCAACCTCTAAGAGGCGATATCTTTGACAGAAATCACAAGGAATTGGCGATAAATGCAATTTCTTATTCTATATTTGCCACAAATAAGGCTGCGCTTTCGGCCGAGGCCGAGAAGAAACTTGCCTCCCTCTTAAATGAAGATATAAGCTCCCTGCGGGCGAAGTTAAAGTTAGAGAAAAGCTTCATCTGGCTGAAGAGAAATGTCAGCCCCGAGATTTCCGCGCGTCTTAAAGAGTTGAATATGTCCGGGATCGGACAGGCCAGGGAAAGAAAGAGATTTTACCCTAATGCAAGCCTGGCCAGCCACATTATCGGTTTTACCGATATCGACAATAAGGGCTTGGAAGGCCTGGAGTTTTATTATGATTCTTACCTTTCCGGCATAAAAGGCTGGCGCCTGGCGCATAAAGATGGCAAGAGAAGGGAGCTAATTTGCTGGGGCTATAAATCTATCCAGCCGGCTGACGGCTACGATTTGGTCCTGACCATAGACAGCGCTATCCAGAACATTGCCAAAAGGCATACGCAGTATGCCGCGCGCAAATACAAGGCGGCTTCTGCAACCACAATCGTTATGGAGCCGAAAACAGGCGAGGTTTTGGCCCTTTATAATTACCCCGATTATGATTTAAACAATGCCGCAGATTGCCGGCCTCAGGCGCGCAAAAATTTGGCTGTTACCGATATCTTTGAGCCGGGTTCTTCTTTTAAGTTTGTGGCCGCGGCCGCGGCCATAGAAGAGGGGCGCGTTAAACCGGAAGATAAGTTTTTCTGTGAAAATGGCAAATGGCGTATCGGCGGACGTCTGCTGAGTGATTATAAGCCGCATGGTAAGCTTTCGTTTAAAGAGGTTATGTATCACTCCAGCAATATCGGCATAGTAAAAGCCGCGCAGCTCTTGGGAAAGGAAACCCTTTGTAAGTATATCGAAGACTTTGGCTTTGGCCGTGAGACAGGGATAGGCCTGCC
This sequence comes from Candidatus Omnitrophota bacterium, assembly GCA_020341815.1. Lineage (GTDB taxonomy): Bacteria > Omnitrophota > Gorgyraeia > JAFGHF01 > JAFGHF01. The sequence continues at coordinate 973,634 of CP070837.1, read as the reverse complement.
CGGTGAGGTAGAGGGTATAATAAAAGGACCTGGTGAATGGTCCAGGGCCTCGATTTCTTCAATTCCCATGGGTTATGAGGTTGCCGTTACGCCAATGCAGCTTGTCTGTGGCATCTCCTCTTTGGCTAATGACGGAGTTCTCTTAAAGCCAAGGATTTTAAAATCTATTCGCCATAAAGACGGCAGAGTTGTTAAATCTTTTCCGCGGGAAGAGCTGCGCCGGGTAGTTTCCCCTGAGACCGCGGCTATCTTAAGAGAAATCCTCACAGGTTGCGTGGAAGAGGGAACAGGTGAGAAAGCCAGGGTTTCCGGCTATAAGACAGCCGGAAAGACCGGCACCGCGCATAAGGCCAGTCCCCAAGGCGGCTATTACCAGGGCAAATATTTTGCCTCTTTTGTGGGATTTGTTCCGGCAGATGATCCGGCTATTTCTATAATAGTAGTTTTGAATGAGCCCCGGTCGCAATATTTTGGCGGCACAGTGGCAGCCCCCGTGTTTAGAAAAATCGCCAGTGAGACCTTGAGATACCTGGAAATGTCCGATGAGACTAAAAAAGTTAATTGAGGATTTGGATTACCGGCGCCTGGAAAATATCAGCGATTGCCGGATTAAAGGGATATCCTCGCATTCCGCTAAGGTCGGGCCGGGATATTTATTTGTAGCTATAAAAGGGGAAAAGTCCGATGGGCACCGCTTCTTGAAGCAGGCAGTAGATAAAGGGGCCAGGGCAGTGATTATCCAGAAGGATTTATCTCTCGGCAATAAGGTGGCAAAGATTTTAGTTAAGGATTCAAGGGCCTCTTTAGCCGATGTGTCAGCCGCATTCTTTGCTCACCCGGCAAAGAAGCTTAAGGTGCTGGGGATAACCGGCACCAACGGCAAGACCAGCGTTTCCTATCTTATTGAGAAGATTCTTCGCTTGGCAGGAAACCCCTGCGGCGTAATCGGCACAATAAATTACAGGCTGGGCCGTAAAAATTATCCTGCCTCAAACACAACGCCTTCCCCGGACATGCTGCAGTCTTTATTGCGTCAGACTCTGCTTGCTAAAGCCAGATATGCTGTAATGGAGGTATCCAGCCATGCGCTTAGTCAGGACAGGGTCAGGAAAATAGATTTTTCTTCCGCCATATTTACAAATTTAAGCCGGGAGCACCTGGACTATCACGCAAATATGAAGGATTATTTTTCCTCAAAGGCGTGCCTGTTTAAAGATTTAAACCCTAATGCCTGGGCAATAGTTAATAGTGATGACATCTGGGGCAGAAGGCTCATTAAGAATATTAAGTCCCGCCTTTTGACCTTTGGCATAGAGCGTCCCGCACAGATACAGGCAAGGGATTTGAAGCTGACCATGAAAGGGAGTTCTTTTACAGTACTTACTCCGCGGGGTGAAGTAAAGATAAAGAGCCCGCTTATCGGAAGGCATAATGTCTATAATATCCTTGCCGCTATAGGCGCAGCGGTTGCGGAGGATATAGATTTTTCTCATATCGCTCAAGGAGTAAGGCGTCTGGATACTGTCTGCGGGCGCCTGGAGCGCATTGATTGCGGGCAGAGCTTTCCCGTGTTTGTTGACTATGCCCATACCCAGGATGGCCTGGAGAAGATTCTTAAGGCCTTAAGGCAAATCAGCAAGAACAGGATTATCCTGGTGTTTGGCTGCGGAGGAGACAGGGATAAAAGCAAAAGACCGGCAATGGGCAGGGTGGCCAAAGAGCTTTCGGATTTTACAATTGTAACCTCTGATAATCCGCGCAGCGAAGACCCCGAAAGAATAGCTTGCGATATCTTAAGGGGCCTGGGCGGTAAGACAAATAATTATAAGGTTGTGCTGGATAGATTCAAGGCTATCAGAGAGGCGCTTTCTCTTGCGGGTGAGAAAGACACGGTGGTAATTGCCGGTAAAGGCCATGAATCCTCACTGGTATTTGCCGATAAGACCGTTCCTTTCAGCGACCACAAGGCGATAAGGAAAATATTGCGGTGTTTACCCTCGAAGAAATATTAAAAGCCACGGGCGGAAGCCTGGTTAATCCGGGTAGAAATAAAAAAGTCAGAGGTGTCTCTATAGATTCCCGCACCATAAAGCCAAATGAGCTTTTTGTGCCTATCCGGGGTGAGCGTTTTGACGGGCACAGCTTTATTCATCGGGCCTTGCGCCGGGGAGCGGGGGCCGTAGTATTTGAAAATAGTCATTGTGGGTCCTTAAAAGGCGCAGGGGATATCCCTTTGATTAAAGTAAAAGACACGCGTTGCGCCTTAGGCGCGCTTGCCCGTTACCACCGGATGAAGTTCGATATTCCCGTAGTTGCGGTTACCGGAAGCAACGGCAAGACCAGCACAAAAGAGATGCTTAAGGAGATTCTCAAGAAGCGATTCAGCGTCTTGTGCAATCCGGGGACGCAGAATAACTATATCGGTGTATCCTTGAGCATGTTGCGCCTTCGCCCCAGGCATCAGGTTGCCGTTTTCGAAATCGGCGCCAACCATAGAGGCGAGATAAATGAGCTTTCCCGGATGGTTAAGCCGGCAATAGGCGTGATTACCAATATTGGCCCTTCCCATCTGGAATACTTTAAGACTCTTAAAGGGGTTTTAAGGGCTAAGCTTGAACTGACGGGAAATTTACCCAAAGAGGGCAAGCTCATTATTAACAATGACGATGAGCTTCTCTCGCAAGTCAACGGGGGTTTTTTCCGGAAGGTTACCTTCGGCCTTAACGACACCAGCGACTTTTACGGAAAAGTTGTCCGCTCTACGCAGAAAGAGACCGCATTTTTGTTGAACGGAAAAAAGCCCATTGTCTTGAAGGCCTCGGGGCGGCACAATGTTTACAATGCCTTAGCCGGTATTGCCGTAGCCAGGTCTTTTAAGATTAGCTACGATGAAATAAGGCAGGCCCTCAAGGCCTTTAAGGGTGTGCCTATGCGTATGCAAATAGTAAGGCGTAATAATATCAAGATAATCAAGGATTGCTATAATTCCAATCCCGCCTCTTTTATCTGTGCCCTTGATTTCTTAAAAGGCTTGAAAGTCAAGGGAAAGAAGGTAGTAGTTTGCGGAGATATGATGGAATTGGGACCTCAGGCAGAGAAGCTGCACTCGAATATAGGCGAGCGGATCGCCGAAGGCAAAATAGATTTTTTGATTACGGCAGGAAGCCTTTCACGCAATATCGCCTCCGGCGCCAGATATAGAGGGATGCCTCAGGAAGCAATCCGCTCCTTTGAGAGAGTCTGGCAGGCGGAGAAGTTTTTAACAAAAGTTATTAAAAGCGGCGATGCAGTTTTAATCAAAGGCTCAAGGGCCACACAAATGGAGAGGATACTTAAATGCTTTATGAACTCTTCTATCCGTTAAGGGAAATATTTTTTGGATTCAATGTCTTCAAGTATATCACCTTCAGGGCGGCTATGGGCAGCACAACCACATTTTTGTTATGTATATGTTTCGGCCCCTGGCTAATCAGAAAATTATCGCATCTTAAGATTGGCGAGAATATCATTGAGCACAATATATGTCCGCAATTACATTGCCTGCATCATAAGAAAAAAGGCAGGCCCACTATGGGCGGCCTTTTAATTCTATTTTCCACAATTACTTCTACCTTGCTCTGGGCCAGACTGGATAATAGATATATTTTGCTGGCTTTGTTTTCTATGTTTTGGCTGGGCATGGTCGGGTTTATGGATGATTATATGAAGTTTATCACCAGGCGCTCCAAAGGGATGACCGTAACCACAAAACTCTTAGGCCAGTCTATCCTGGCTGTGATTGTGGGTTTTTTTGTGTTTTATGACCCCCAGATAAGTCGTACTGTGGATGTGCCTTTTCTCAAAGATTTGGTTATTAATTTAGGTATTTTTTACATCATCTTTGTTGCCCTGGTGATTGTGGGCTCATCCAATGCCGTTAATCTTACCGATGGCCTGGATGGGTTGGCCCTGGGGTGCATGATTATGGTGGGCGTGACTTACAGCATATTCAGCTACGTTACGGGCCACGCCAAAATCAGCTCTTATCTGCAAATTCACCATATAGCCGGAAGCGGTGAATTGACGGTCTTTTGCGCCAATATTGTAGGGGCGGCACTGGGCTTTCTCTGGTTTAATTCTCACCCTGCCGAGGTCTTTATGGGCGATACTGGTTCTTTAAGCCTTGGTGGAGCGATAGGGGTAGTAGCGGTATTAATCAAGAAAGAGCTGCTTTTGCTTCTGGCCGGAGGCATATTCGTTGCCGAGGCCCTCTCCGTAATCTCGCAGGTGATTTCCTTTAAGCTGAGAGGGAAGCGCATCTTTTTAGTTGCGCCCTTGCACCATCATTTTCAGTTACGAGGTTTATCGGAAACAAAGGTGACTATAAGATTTTGGATTATTGCGGCAATCTTGGCCCTTTTGAGCCTGGCTACTTTAAAATTACGTTAAACAGAAAGCAAAAAATGGATTTAAGCAATAAAAAGGTAGCGGTTGTCGGTTTGCAAAGGAGCGGCTTGGCGGCTATTAAGCTTTTGGCCGCCAAAGGAGCAAGGGTAGTTGTTACCGATTGTCTTGATACTCCCCGCCTTAGAGAGAACCTCGCCAAATTAGATGAAAAAAATATAGTTGATGCAGAAATAGGCCGGCACACAGAGGGGTTTGTTCGGGGTTGTGATTTGGTCATAGTCTCACCTGGCGTGCCCCTGGACTCTCTGCCGATTGCATCTGCTAAAAAAGAAGGCATCCCCGTTATCAGCGAGATAGAGCTGGCCTTTAGGTTTTGTCCTGCCCCGGTAATCGCTATTACCGGAACAAACGGCAAGACCACGGTTTCGACCTTGGTGGAACGGATTTTTCGCGCTGCGGGAAGAAAATGTGTTTTGTGCGGCAATATAGGCAATGCCTTTAGTAATGAGGTCTTGGGCCTTACGGGTCGTGATGTAGTTGTACTAGAGGTAAGCTCTTTTCAGCTTGAGACCATAGATAAGTTTAAGCCGAAGGTGGCGGCAGTTCTCAACTTAAGCCCCGACCACCTGGATAGATATGCGGATTTAGATGAATACGTTGCGGCGAAATGCCGCATTTTTTCTAATCAGGACAAAGAGGATTGGGCGCTTCTTAAGGCGGATAGCGAAGGCTTAAAAATGGCGGAGAAGACCAAAGCCCGGGTGCTTTATTTTTCTAGGAATGATACAGAAGGCCTAAAAGAGTTGAACGATAACCAGGTGGCCGCCTTAGCCATTGCTTCGCTGTTTGGTATCGACGAAAATTTAGCAAAAGATGTCTGCCGTAACTTTAAAGGAATCGAGCATCGTCTGGAAGTTGTTGCGGAGATTAAAGGAGTCGAGTTTATTAATGACTCAAAGGCTACCAATGTGGATTCTACCCTTTGGGCGCTGCGCGTGTTACAAAAACCTGTAATCTTAATTGCGGGAGGAAAAGATAAGGGAAGTGATTTCGCGGTAGTTAGAGAAAAGATAAAGGATAAGGTTCGGGCGATGGTCTTGCTGGGAGAGGCAAAAGAGAAGATTGAGAGCCTTTTTCGGGGTAGCTTGAGGATAGAGACAGCTCTTACTCTTCAAGAGGCCGTAAAATGCGCCTTTGGCCTTGCCCGCTCAGGCGATTGCATCTTGCTTTCCCCGATGTGCGCCAGTTTTGATATGTTTAGTGATTATGCCGAGCGGGGCAGGATCTTTAAGCAGGCGGTGCGCAATTTAAGTTAGGTAATCCAGATGCGGCGAATAAGAATTTCCATATTTATGATTACGATTGTTTTACTCTGCGTAGGCGTTGTTATGGTCTATAGTTCCAGTGCCGTGTTTTCTTTTGAAAAATATCATTCCACTACATTTTTTCTCAAGCGCCATTTGTTTTATCTTCTTGTAGGCGCAATTCTCACCGCCTTTGTTATGAGTTTGGATATGCATGTTATCCGCCGCTGGGCAAAACCGCTTTTTATCCTTTCCCTGACGCTTCTAGCTTTAGTGTTTGTGCCGCAGCTGGGCAAGGAAGTCGGCGGCGCCAGGCGGTGGTTTAAAATAGGAGTTTTTAGTTTTCAGCCAAGCGAACTGGTTAAGTGGGCGGCTATTTTATTTCTGTCGGATATTTTATCGGACAGGGAAAAAAAGCTGTGGGGCAGGCGCGCTTTATTTGCCTTTATAGTAGTGGCCATAGCGGGTTTGTTTATCCTTGTGCAGCCGGATTTAGGCAGTGCCTTAGGGCTTGGCATCGTAACTGTGCTTTTATTTTTTGTGGCCGGGGTAAGACTTGCTTATATCGTGAGCCTGGGAGTTGTATCGTTGCCCGCTCTTTATTTTGCCATATTCAACGTCCCTTATCGCAAGCGGCGAATCCTTGCTTACTTGGATCCCTGGGCCTCTGCAAGAGGAAGCGGTTTTCAACTTGTTCAGTCATATCTTGCTTTGGGTCTGGGGGGCTTGTGGGGGGTGGGTTTAGGTCAGAGCCGGCAGAAATTGCTTTATCTTCCCGCGGCCCAGACAGATTTTATTTTTTCTATAATCGGAGAAGAGATGGGTTTAATCGGCACAGTCTCTATTATAGTCCTTTTTATGATTTTTCTCTGGCAGGGGATGAAGATTTCTCTGCGCTCTATGAACTCCTTTACCCAGCTGGCCAGTTTCGGCATAGTGGTAAGCATTGTGCTTTCGGCCTGTCTGCATATAGGGGTGGTCTGCGGCGCTCTTCCCACCAAGGGCCTGCCTTTACCGTTTATCAGTTACGGCGGTTCTTCCTTAATCTTTAATATGATGGCAGTGGGCCTGCTTCTAAACTCGGCCAGAGACCGTTATTTCCAGGAGCGAAAACTATGAGGATATTGATTGCCTGCGGAGGAACCGCAGGACATATATTTCCTGCTTTGGCTTTGATTGAAGAGCTGAAAAAGGAAGACAAAGACTCATCAGTCAGAATAGTTATCTCAAGGCATCCCCGAGACAGGGAATATCTCAGGCGCGGGGTTGTCTCTGGCGATATACAAATAAAAAGCATAAGCTCTGCTCCTTTGCCTTATAGGTTTTCCTTGAAGTGTATTTCTTTTGGCTTAAGGCTGCTTTGGGCCTGTATTGAATCATTTTTTATCATATTAAGGTACAGGCCGCAGGTAATTGTGGGATTTGGAGGCCACACATCTTTTGCCCCGCTAATCGTGGGGCGTATACTTGATATCCCTGCGCTTATTCACGAGCAGAACCTTGTTCCCGGGCGGGCAAATCGTTTCTTAGGTTGGATTAGCAATAGAGTGGCCGTAACCTTTGAGGATACCAAGAAGTTTTTTGGCAAGGGGGATAAGGCTATAAAGACGGGATTGCCTTTGCGCAGGCAGAGGAAGGATTGCAATAGCGCCCCCCTGGACAGCTTCGCAGCAGATAAAGAGAAGCTTACGATACTGGTTTTGGGCGGCAGTCAGGGCGCGCATAATATTAATGAGCTGGTACTCAATTGTCTAAGCGGTATGGACAGGGAACTTCGCAGCCGCCTGCGCCTAATCCATCTATCCGGCAGGAGAGATTTTTCCTATGTTAAGGCAAGATATGCCAGCATGGGCGTTGTCTCCTGCGTATTTGATTTCCTGGAAGATATGCCCGCTGCTTACAGGTGTGCCGATTTGTTGATTGGGCGCGCAGGGGCAAGCACTATTTTTGAGGCAGCCGGCTTTGGGTTGGCCTGCCTTTTTATACCATATTCTCACGCCGGCGCCCACCAAAAGGAGAACGCCTTGTTTTTAAAGCGCCAGGGGGCGGCTTTGGTTTGGGATGAGGGCGCGCTGGATAAGGATTTTGAAAAGGCGTTGCTTGAGTTGATGAGCAGGGAGAGCTTGCGCAGGGATTTATCGCAGAAAATTAAGTCACTCGAGATGCCTGCTGCGGCAGGTAATCTAAAAGAAGAAGTGCTTACTTTATACAGAGAGGCCCATGTTCGCTAATAGGAAAAAAATCCATCTTGTGGGTATCGGCGGTATCGGTATGAGCGGTATTGCCCAGCTCCTTTTGGCCCAGGGCGCGAAGGTAAGCGGCTCCGACCTGAAGGCATCAGCCCTTATTGAAAAATTGAAAAAGCTGGGGGCGCAGGTTTTTATCGGCCACTCTGCCTCCAATGTAACAGATGTTGATTTAGTAATTTATAGCTCGGCCGTTAAACAGGATAATCCTGAGCTTATCCGGGCGCATTCTAAAAATATACCGGTCCTGACGCGGGCTGAGGCCTTAGCTTTATTGGCAAACGAGAAAAAATCTATCGCAGTCAGCGGAGCCCATGGCAAAACCAGCACCGCTTCTTTAATTTCACACATCCTGGTGGAGTGCCATCTTCAGCCGACTATTTGTGTGGGGGGAGAGGTTTTCGGCCTTAACGGCAATGCCTTTTTAGGAGACGGTCATTATTTTGTTCTGGAGGCCGATGAAAGCGACGGCTCATTCTTAAGCTTAAGGCCTCTTTATTCGGTGGTTACCAATATCGACCGGGAGCATATGGATTATTACAGGGACCTGGACCATATCAAGGAGACCTTCCGCCGATTTTTAAGCAACACCAGAGACGAAGGGCGTCTTTTTTTCTGTCTGGACGATGCGGATCTTTCCAGGATTGCCCGTTCTCTGAATAAGAGGTTATTCAGCTTCGGGTTATCTCACCAAGCGCAGATTTTTGCCAGAGATATTAAAATGCAGAACAACTTCAGCCGCTTCGGCTGCGTCTATAAAGATAAGGATATGGGCGAGCTTACTCTGAATGTGCCCGGCCGGCACAATATTTGTAATGCCCTGGCCGCGGCAGCGCTTAGTCTGGAGATAGGTCTTGAATTCAGCGATATTCAAAGGGCTCTGGCAAATTATCAGGGCGTCAGGCGAAGGCTGGAGTTGAAGCTGAAAAAAAATGATATCCTCATTTTTGAAGATTATGGCCACCATCCCACCGAAATCAAAGCTACGCTCGATGCCTTAAAAGGCTTCAAGCATAAAAGGATACTGGCTGTTTTTCAGCCTCACCGCTATACACGGACAAAATCGCTATTGGATGATTTTGGCAGATGTTTCCAGGGCGCAGACCAGTTAGTGGTTACCGATATTTATGCTGCCAGCGAAGCCCCCATTGAGGGAGTGACCGCAGAAAGTATTTGCCAGCGAGCCAGAAGCGCGCAGGTTAAAGATGTGCGCTTTTTACCAAAGAAGGATATCCTGGAATACCTGCTTAGCGAGATTCAATCCGGCGACCTTGTGGCAATAATAGGAGCCGGAGATATCGGGAGTGTTGCCGATGCATTGGTTGAAAGAATTAAAGGCTGAGGTGCGCCTTAAGGAGCCGCTGAATATCCATACGACCTTAAGGATAGGCGGTCCGGCAGATGCCTGGGCCGAACCTCAAGATTATTCAGAATTAAAAGAATTGGTCTGCAACTGCAGAAGAAGAAAAATATCCTACTTTGTAATTGGCAGAGGCAGCAATATCCTTGTAAGCGATAAGGGCTTTAAGGGTATGATAATTTCTTTAAGTGCCCCTTGCTTCAGCGGAATAAGGGTTGAGAAAAATCGCATTTTCTGTGGCGCAGGCCTTCCTTTAGCCAAATTGATTAGACAGGCCCAGAAGAAGGGATGGGCAGGATGGGAGGCCTTGGCAGGCATTCCGGCCAGTGTGGGAGGAGCGTTAATAATGAATGCCGGAAGAGGCAAGAAAACCATCGGCAATCTGGTAAGAGGCGTAACCGTGATGGATAGAAACGGTAAGACACATCTCTTGAAAAAAGCTCAGGTTAAGTTCGGCTACCGCCAATCCAATTTAGATAAATATATTGTGCTGGGGGCAGAGTTCGCCCTGAAGGAAAAAAGTCCTGAGGAAATTAGGGAAAATATTACCGCCGTCTTAAAAGAGAAGAGAAGGAAGCAGCACTTGAATAGAAAAAATGCCGGCTGCATCTTTAAAAATCCCACTCACCGCTTGACTGCAGGAGAAATGATTGAGGCCTGCGGATTGAAGGGTAGAGAAAGAGGCGAGGCCGAGATATCTAAAAAACACGCAAACTTCATTATTAATCGCGCCAATGCGGCATCTTCCGATATCTTTTATTTGATGGATTTGGCTCAAAGAAAGGTGCAGAAGAAATTCGGCGTGCTTCTTGAGCCGGAAATCAGGATTATATAATCTTACTTACACCTACGAGGTGTAAGTATAAGGTAGGTATAAGGAATTATAATGGTAGCTAATAGTAATAAAATCTCTTTGGGAAAAGGAGAAATTTATCATATCTTTTCTAAGAGCATCGCAGGCTTTGAAATATTCAGGAAAGATTCAGAATATGAAAGGATGAAAAACTTACTTAAATATTATAAGCTGGAAAACCCTCCATTAAAATTTTCTACTTTTACGGAAATAAAAAACAAAAAAGATTTTTTTCAAAGACATCTTATTTCAAAAAGAAGCTTAGTAGATATAATTGCTTATTGTTTTATGCCTACACATTTTCATTTAATCTTGGAGCAATTAAATGAAAATGGCATATCTGTTTTTATGAGCAATATCCTTAACAGCTACACTCGCTATTTCAATGTTAAGACCAAAAGAAAGGGGCCTCTGTGGGAGAGTAGATTCCAACGTATTTTGGTGGAAACCGATGAGCAATTACTTCATTTAACCAGATATATCCATTTAAATCCCGTAACTGCTTATTTGGTGGACAAGCCTCAAGACTGGAAATTTTCTTCTTATAAAGAATTCCTACAAGAAGATAGAGAAAAAATATGTAATTATTCCAAAGTATTGGAAATCAACTCTCAAAATTATAAAGAATTTGTAAATATTCAGATTGATTATCAGCGGGAGTTAGCAAGAGTTAAGAAGTTGTTTTTGGAATAAATAACCGGCCTACTTACACCTCGTAGGTGTAAGTGGTGTTTGAGGAAGAAAAATGAGAAGTAAGTTTGGCCGTATAGGCGTGTTAATGGGTGGACCATCGAGTGAGCGTGAGGTTTCGCTTAAGTCGGGTGAGGCCGTTTATCAGGCGCTAAAAGGAGCGGGCCTGGATGTTATAGCCTTAGACATTCGCAATAATAATTCGCTGGAAGAAATAAAACAGGCGGAGATTTCCTGCGCATTCATTGCTCTTCACGGAAAGCTTGGCGAAGACGGAACGATACAGGCGCAGCTAGAGTCTTTGGATATTCCCTATACGGGCTCAAGGGCTACCGCCAGCCGGCTTTGCCTGGATAAAGTTGCTTCCAAGAGAATCTTTAAACAGCATAATATTGCTGCTCCTGAACATAATATTTTAGAGCGCGCTTCCTGGAAAAAGCATTTAAAAGAATTAAATCTGCAATTCCCCGTGGTAGTTAAGCCATCCAGTCAGGGCTCAAGCATTGGTATAACCTTTGTGGATAAGGCCCCTGATTTGGAGGGGGCGCTGGATGAGGCCTTTAATTACGATGATGTGGTTATAGTTGAGAGATATATCAAGGGCAGGGAAATCACCGTGGGGATATTGGAAGATAAGGCCTTGCCCGTTGTAGAAATAGTGCCGAAGATGAAATTTTTTGATTTTCAGGCAAAATACACAAAAGGTGCCAGTAGCTATATAGTCCCGGCGAAGTTGCCTCAGGGTTGTTATAAAGAGGCGCAAAAAACAGCTCTTCTGGCTCATCAGGCCTTAGGCTGCCGCACGTTTTCGCGCATAGATATGATTTTGGAAGGGGAGAGGCCCTTTGTTTTAGAAGTCAACACTATCCCCGGATTTACCTCAAGCAGTCTCTTGCCTATGGCCGCTTTAGCTGGAGGGATAAGCTTTAGAGAGCTTTGCCTTAAAATAATCCAATCAACTATCATAGAGGATAGAGAGAGATGCCCGATTACAAACGATTAATAAAGAGAAGAAGGGCAAGAAGAGATTTCTTCAGGGGTTTTGAAGAGAGAAGAAAAAGCCCCAAGGGGTTCCTTTTTACGCTACTCTTTGCCGGACTGCTAGCTGCAGTGTCTTTTGGGTTGCGTTCGGTATTACGAGAGTCCCCTTATTTAAAGATTAATGAGATTCTTGTAGTGGATCAAAACGGAAAGACTCTTTCCGATGGGCAGGAGTTCTTTCGCTTGGAGGCGAGGGACGAGCTTAGCTTATTTAGTTTTGATATGCAAGGCGCCCTGCGGGATATCCGAAATAGCTACCCCCAGCTGGCAGATATCTCTATTCGCAAGCAGTTTCCCAATAGGCTTTTGATTGCGGTAGAGGTGAGGGAGCCTGTGGCCGCAGTTAGAGGCCAGAAAGATTTTTATTTAGTGGATGAGCAAGGGTTTGTTCTGCCTTTCAAATCCATACACAGGGATTTGCCAAAAATAATCGGCGTGTATCCCCAGAAACTGGAGCTTTATACCGAAATAGATTCATTCAAGCTGGAGAGGGCACTCAAACTGCTTAAGGAGCTCAAGGAGGTGCAGATTTATCCCGAATATAATATATCGCAGATCGACGTCAGGGGATATGCGGATATAATATTGCGTCTGGAAGATAAAATCGAAATTAAAATGCCTCAAGCCGATTTCAGCAAAAAGGTTGCGCTTTTAAGCGGGGTTTTAGCTGAGCTTAAGACAACAGAGACAGTGGCGAAATACATAGATATGCGTTTTGCCGATCCTATAGTTAAGCCCTTAAGATGAGAAAAAAATACATTTGCGGATTAGATATAGGATCATTTAAGATTTGCGCCACTTGCGGGCGTTCTTTACCTTCCGGAAAAATAGATATTCTGGCCAGTCAGATAGTGCCTGCTGAGGGACTAAAGGCCGGCAGGATAATAAATGCTAAAAGAGCCAGCCTTTCCTTAAGAGAGGCCGTTGAGAAATTAAGTAAGACCTGCGGCTTTAGAGTGCGCCGCGTTTACGCAAATATGAACAGCCCCGATTTAAGGGCCAAGGCCTTTAGCGGTGAGTTATTCTTTAAAAAGAAGACCAGGATTAAAAAAATCCATATTGCCCGCCTGGTAAACTCTTGCATCTCTTCTCAACTTCCTTTAAACAGAAAAGTCATCCATACGGGAGTCAGGAACTTTATATTAGATAACGGGGTTAACTCGCTCTATCCCGAAGGCCGCAAGGTGCAGGGCATGAAGCTGGATATTGTATTGATAAATGCACTTATCCCTACGATAAGGAATTTCGTTAGATGTATCCATGGAGCAGGCTTAATATTGGAAGATATAGTTCCTTCCGCATGCGCCCAGGCTGAGGGGCTTATCAGGGAAGGGCAGGAGGAGACATCGGGGAAAAATAATATCCTGATCGATGTAGGCAGGGAGCTTACAAGGATTTCTTTCCTGAAGGATAGGCTGCTTTACAATATGATAAGCCTGCCCTTAGGCGCTCAAAGTATTACCGAGGCCATCGCCCTTAAGCTTAAGGTACCTATTGGTTGCGCGGAAGAATTAAAGATTAAGTACGGCCGCGCTTATAGCGAGAATGATTTTTTCACTCAAAGGATTATGGTTAAAGACGGGCTTACAAACAAGACCATTAAGATGGGGCAATTATCCGAAATCATCATCGTAAAGACAGATGAACTCTTGGATCAGGTAAATAAGACTTTGGTAAAGTTGGATTGTGAAGATACAAGGTTGAGTGAGGTAATTATTACCGGAGGCGGCTCAATCCTGGAAGGGTTTTTGGAAAGGGCAGAGCGCCTTCTCAACAGGCCCGTTAAGATGGGTTTTTTGTCTAAAGTTAGCGATAGCCGTATTCAGGGTATGAGCGGGTTTTATGCTACAAGCATAGGCCTGGTGCAGAGCAGTTTAAGAAAAAAAGACAATTTAAACTTTTTTACAAAGACTAAATTCGGTTCTTTTATGCGCCTGCTTAATCAGGCCGAAGGGCTATATAAGGAATACTTTTAGTTTTATCTAAACTATTTTTATGAATCTTTCCACTACCTTGGGGTCAAAATAGATTCCGCTGTACTTCTTTAACTCCCTTTTTGCCTCTTCGTTGCTCATCTTCTTCCTGTAGGGCCTGTCGGAGGTCATCGCGTCATACGCATCTGCGATAATCAATATCTTAAGCGGGAGGGGCATTTCCTCTCCTTTAATCCCATCGGGATAGCCTTTTCCGTTTACCTGTTCCTGATGATGGCGTACGAGATAGGCCACCTTTTCCAAAGAGTGAATAGGCTTTAGGATGTTTTCGCCAATGATTGCGTGCCGATGCATCTGTCTTTTTTCCTCGGGCGTCAGGGCAGCCGGCTTAAGCAGGATATCATCTTTAATCCCTATTTTGCCGATGTCGTGAAGAAGGGCAGCATCCCTGAGTAGAGAGATTGTTTCTCTGTCCAGGCTGAATTCTTCCGCCAGGTGAGTTACGTATTCGCTGACCCGCCCGGAGTGTCCGCGGCTGTAGGGGTCTTTGGCTTCTACCGCCAGGGCCAACGCGGAGATGGTCTCTATATAGCTTCTCTCTACATCTTTGTTCAGGCGGTTATTTTCAATGGCAATTGCGGTCTGGGTGGCCAGGTTTTCCAGTAAAATGAGGTCGTCTTCTAAAAATTCCTCATTAGTCTGCTTATCATGCACCGATATAGTGCCCAGTATTTTATCTTTACACATCAGAGGGGCGCAAATCATGGATTTGTGGGCAAATCCTATTTTGACCTCCAGGTCAAATCGGCGGTCCTGTTGTGTTCGGGATATGCTTAGGGGCTTCTTTTCTTTGGCTACCCAGCCGATTACACCTGCTCCTTGTTTTATCCTGACAGCCTCCTTTTGCTTGGGGTCTATTCCATAGGCCACCATGCAATAGAGGATATCTTTTTCCAGAAGCATAATAGCGCCGGATGAGGCATTTAAGGCGCTGGTTAAGGTTTCGATAGTCAGCTCCAGGATGTTTTCCAGCCTCTGCGCAGAGGCCATAGCTCCGCCGATACGCATAAGCACATTTTGCATTATCCTCTTGGACTCTTTCAGGTCTTCGATATTCTTTTCCAGGTCGCCTGTAATCTGATTGAAATACTGGGCCAGCGAATTTATTTCATTCTTTTCCGAGGTTGTAATCCTTTTTGAAAGATTTCCCTGACTGATGCTGCGGGCATCTTTGGTTAGCTGGATTATGGAGACAATGATTTTTCTACTTAGCATATAGCCGCAGGAAGCAGAGCCCACCATCAGCAGAATCATCAATTGTACGTTGTCTTTTAAGAGAAGGGCGGTTGCCTCGGTGTAAAGCAGGTAGGTAATTAGAAGCAAGGGGATAACCACCATTAGCATAATGGAGATTACAAGCTTCTCTAACACCCCTTGTTCGCTTAATGAGCGGAAGAATATCTTTTTTATTTTCATATAATATCTCTATTGAATTTCTTTTAATATACCTTAAAAAATAAAGTAAGTCAAGCAGTAAAAGGAAATGTTGACAGGAAAGTGCTTTTATGTTAAATTAAGCCGAATATTATATATTTAATAAGGAGATGAACCCCGCCCTTCCAAACACTACGCTTTGCATAAGAGATATGGGCAGAGTTAATAGAGAGGAAGGATGGGGATAAAGACTTGGCATTAGGAAGAAAGGAAGGGCGGGGTGAAAATAGGCATAATCGGTTGCGGGAATATGGGCTCTGCCCTGCTTAGAGGAATAATTGCAAGGGGTTATGTAAAAAGGGCCAATATCTTAATCAGTGATAAAGACAGGAAGAAGCTCACCTCTCTGCGCGCAAGATTTAAGGTTTCTGCTGCAAGCTCCAACAGCCAGCTTATTGAGAAGTGTAATGTAATTATTCTGGCTGTAAAACCTCAGGATGCGGGTGCAGCGCTTCAAGATGTCGCTCTGCCTTTAAAAGGTAAGCTGCTCATTTCTATCTGCGCCGGAATAACCACAAGGAAACTCCAGCAGCAATTGGGAAAGGTTGCTGTAGTCAGGGTGATGCCGAATATGCCCGCACTGATATCTATGGGAATATCGGCGCTTTCCGGGGGTAAATACGCCACATCCAGAGATAAAAAGATTGCCGCTTCTATCTTTTCCTGTGTGGGTGAAGTGGTGGAGATAAAAGAAGGGCTTATGGATGCGGCAACCGCCATAAGCGGCTCAGGGCCGGCCTATTTCTTTTATTTGGCGCAGAAGATGATTGAAAAAGCAGGGAAGCTGGGTATTCCTAAAGCCCTTGCTCATGAACTGGTAGTAAAGACAGCTTTAGGCAGCGTCCTCTTAATGGATCAGTCTAAGGTGACGCCCGAGTTTCTTAGAGAGCGGGTAACCTCCAGAGGCGGGACTACGGAGGCGGCTTTTAATGTGTTTAAAAAAGCGGGTCTGGATAAGACCTTGGAAAGGGCCTTTGAGGCGGCAGCAAAGAGGGCCAGGGAACTGGAAGGAGAAAAATAAAGATGGCCGGAATTGGCATTATCGGCGGCAGTGGCCTTTATGATATAGAAGGCTTAACAGATATAGAGAAAATTCGCCTGGATACACCTTTTGGCAGCCCTTCCGATGAGTTTGTTCGGGGTAAGCTAGAGGGTAAGGAAATTGTCTTTTTGCCCCGCCACGGGAAGGGACACAAGATTCTTCCCAGTGAGCTTAACTACCGGGCCAATATTTACGGGATGAAAAAGCTTGATGTAGAAAGAATTATTTCTGTTTCTGCGGTGGGTTCTCTTAAAGAAGAAATAAAGCCGCGGGACTTTTTGCTTCCCGATCAATTCGTTGACCGCACAAATCAGGCCCGCAAGACTACCTTTTTTGGTCAGGGTATAGTAGCGCATATAGGCTTTGCCGAGCCGGTATGTCCTGTGCTGTCGGAGAGGCTTTTTCAGGCCGGACAGAAGCTGGGCATTAGCATCCATCCCAAGGGGACTTATCTGAATATGGAAGGGCCGGCATTTTCTACCCGGGCAGAATCCAATCTTTATAGAAGCTGGGGGATGGATATAATCGGGATGACTAATATGCCCGAGGCAAGGCTCGCCCGCGAGGCAGAGATTTGCTATGTTACGCTTGCCATGGTTACGGATTATGACTGCTGGCGGCCGGCAGAGGAGACGGTTAGCGTGGATTTAATTATTCAGAATATGCGCAAAAATATACAAAATGCAAAAAAGCTGATTAAGCTGGCCATCAGCGGTATCCCTGAGGGAAGAGACTGTCTCTGCGCAAATGCCTTGCGCCAGGCCATTGTTACTTCACCTGAGGAAATCACCCCTGAAATCAAAAAAAGATTAGATATAATTATCGGGAAATATGAATTATAAAGATACTTTGAACCTGCCCAAGACCGATTTTCCTATGCAGGCCAAGCTACGCGAGCTTGAGCCTGGAATATTAAAACGCTGGGCAGAGCTGGATATATACGGCTTAATCAGAAAAAAGTCGAAAGGATTGCCTAAGTTTATATTGCATGACGGGCCTCCTTATGCCAACGGCGATATTCACATAGGGCATGCCTTCAATAAAATCCTCAAAGACTTCGTAGTCAAATATAAGATTATGCGGGGCTTTGATGTGCCTTTTGTTCCCGGATGGGACTGCCACGGCCTTCCCGTAGAGCATCAGCTTTTTAAATCACTGGGGATTACCAAGCACCAGATCGACAAGGTGGAGTTTAGGAAGAAGGCCAGAGAATTTGCCCTCAAGTTTGTAAACATCCAGAGAGAGCAGTTCAAAAAACTGGGTCTGGTTGCCGACTGGCAAAAGCCGTATTTAACCCTGGACTTTGCTTATGAGGCGGAAATTATCCGCGCTTTTGCCAGGCTTGCCAAGGGCAAATATATCTATCACGGTCTTAAGCCGATTAACTGGTGTATAGGATGTGAGACTGCCCTGGCTGAGGCGGAGGTGGAGTATGAAGACCGCCGCTCCCCATCCATTTATGTAAAGTTCCCCCTTTTAAATGCGAAAGAGATTGTAAGGCCCTGGATAAAAGATAAGGGATACGAAATACCGGATAAGGTCTATTTTCTCATCTGGACTACTACGCCCTGGACCCTTATGTCTAATGTGGCTGTTGCCGTGCATCCTAAGTTTAAGTATTCTCTGGTAGAGACCTCTGCGCCCAATGGACTTAAAGAAATTATGATTTTGGCTGAGGAGCTGGCAGAGAAGGTAATGCATGAGACAGGAATTAAAGATTACAGAAAAATAGGCGAGGTAAAAGGGCGTGCTTTAGAAAATATAGAGGCAGTTCATCCGTTCCTTGAGCGTCGGTCGCACCTGGTCCTGGCAGATTATGTTTCTAATGATGAGGGGACGGGTTGTGTGCATACCGCTCCCGGACACGGGCAAGAGGATTACCTGACCGGCTTAAAATACAAGCTGCCTGTAATAATGCCGGTGGATGAGAAAGGCAGGTTTGACAAAACCTGCACAGAGTTTGCAGGCTCGAAGGTCTTTGAGGCCAATGAATTAATTATAGATAAAATGAGGAAGAACAAGTCCCTGCTTCATGCATCAGAGACGCTGCATTCTTACCCTCATTGCTGGAGATGCAAAACCCCCTTGATTACCAGAAGCACCAAGCAGTGGTTTATTAATGTTGAGCACAAGCAGCTAAGGGAAAAGGCATTAAAGCAGGTAAGAAAAGTCCGCTGGATCCCTGAAGGGAGCCAGAGGCGCATCTTGAGTATGCTCCAAATGCGTCCTGACTGGTGTCTTTCCCGCCAGAGATTCTGGGGCGTGCCTATCCCCGTATTTTATTGTAAAAGCTGCGGAAAAGAACTCTTGCAGATGGATATAATGGAGCGGGTTGCCGGAATTGTTTCAGAGGAGGGGACAGACGCCTGGTTTAGCAAAAGCGTAGATGAGCTTCTGGGTGGGAAGGCGCATTGTCCTAGCTGCAAGGAAGAAGAGTTTACAAAGGAAGAAGATATTATCGATGTCTGGTTTGACTCCGGCGTCAGCCATCAGGCGGTTTTGGCTAACTCTAAGGAATTAGCTTTTCCGGCTTCGCTCTATCTTGAAGGGAGCGACCAGCATCGCGGGTGGTTTCAGACCGCGCTTTTGACCTCTGTGCCTTTAACCGGCAAGGCCCCATATCTTAATGTGCTAACCCACGGCTTTGTTATGGACGGAGAGGGTAAGAAGATGTCCAAGTCCAGGGGCAATGTAATAACGCCTGAGGAGATAACCGAAAAATTCGGCGCAGAGATATTAAGGCTCTGGGTTGCTTCTTGCTATTATGGTGAGGATGTCAGGATTTCCCCCCGCATTTTATCCGGCGTCTCCGATGCCTACCGCAAGGTTCGTAACACCTTGCGTTTCCTTATAGGTAACCTTTGTGACTTCACGCCCGATAAAAAAGTAAAATACGGGGAACTTGAGGAGCTGGACAAATGGGCCCTGTCTTCTCTGGCAAGATTAGTGAAGGGCGTAAGCGATGACTTTGACGACTTCGGTTATTATAAGATATTCCGAAGGCTGCATAATTTTTGCGTAACCGAGATGTCTTCTTTTTATCTGGATGTCCTCAAAGACAGGCTCTATACATTTGGCAGAAATAGCCTCCCGCGCCGTTCGGCGCAGACTGCAATTTGTGAGATTCTTAGCGCGCTTACAAAGATGCTTGCCCCTATACTTAGTTTCACCGCTGAGGAAATCTGGGGGCGTCTTTCCAAGGTGCTGAGGGAAGAGAAAATAGAGTCAATCATGCTGCATCGCTGGCCCGAGATAGGGCGCAGGTGGGTTAATCCGGCTTTGGATGAGAAAATGAAGAGATTGGTCAAGTTGCGCGAAGCGGTGCTTAAGGCAATTGAAAACGAAAGAGAAAAGGGCTTAATTCATAGCGCCCTGGAGGCCAGAGTCCTGCTTTTTGCCCGCACAGATGAATTATTTCAATTCTTAAAGGCAAGCCAGGGGTTGCTTATTTCAATCTTTATAGTTTCCGATGTTTCCGTAGGGCGTCCAGAGGTTTCTTCCGCAGAATCTCACTCGGATGCCTCCGGAGATATTGCGAATTTGGAAATAAGGATAGAAAAGATAAATTATCCCAAATGCCAGCGTTGCTGGAATTACCGGTCTTCGGTAGGGAAAAGCAATACGCACCCTTCATTGTGCCAGAGGTGCGTAGAAGTTATAGAAAAAGGAGATGAATAAGATGGCAAAGGCAGTCAAGATGAATAAAAGGGATTTGGAGAAATTCAAAAAGATTCTTCTGAAGAAAAGAGAAGACCTGATTTCGGAAATGAATAATATCACCAAAGACACATTAAGCAAGTCGCAAAGAGAGGCCTCCGGAGACCTCTCGGGGTATTCTTTCCATATGGCCGATCAGGCCTCAGATAATTACGACCGGGAGTTTTCTTTAAACCTGGCAAGCGACAATCAAAAGGTGATTTTTGCAATCGATGAGGCCCTGGGAAGAATAAAGGATAAGAGTTACGGCCGATGCTCGAAATGTAATAAGGCTATCACCCGCAAGCGCCTGCAGGCCGTACCCTATGCTGTGCTCTGCATAGATTGCCAGAGAAAGGAAGAGGCTAAGCCGAAGGCCTCTTAGCCCCGCCCTTCCTAATACCTGCTTTGTATAAATAGATATGGGCGGAGGCAATAAAAAGAAGGGCGGGGTAAATTTATGAAGAAAAGGGCCGTTTCCTTTTTCTTTGGGATATTAATTCTTGATCAGCTAAGCAAGTTTATTATCCTTAAGAACTTCCAGCCTTTTCAATCTTTCCCCGTAATCAAGAATATTTTTCATATCAGCCTTGTCTGCAACAAGGGCTTGGCCTTCGGTCTGTTCTCTGGAAACTCAAGATCTTCCTTTGCATGGATTATCTACGTCTCCATTGTAATAATTGCCTTTACCCTTTTTTTCTATAAGGAGTTTTTTGGCAAAGGGACGGCTAAAGGCCCCCGGCAGTTGAGGCAGATTTTTCTATCCCTGATTTTGGCCGGGGCAGTGGGTAATCTGATTGACCGGATACGTTTTGGTTTCGTAATCGATTTTCTGGATTTTCGTATCTGGCCGGTTTTTAATATAGCCGATAGCGCTATTACCATTGGCACGGCCTTATTGGTATTACACATACTCAAACATAAACATTAAGTTAGCTATGCACCCTATCCTTTTCGAAATAGGCCCTCTTAAAATATATTCCTACGGCTTTATGGTGGCCGTTGCCTTTATCCTCGGCGCATATTTAGCGCGCCTTGAGGCAGCAAGGCAAGATGTGGAGCCCGATGTAATAGTAAACCTTTCTTTGGTGCTGGCGATTTCGGCAATATTAGGGGCGCGAGCGCTTTATGTATTGCAGAATCTAAAGTTTTATATTGAATATCCCGGCGCCATATTTATGCTTCAGAGAGGGGGCTTAAGTTTTTATGGCGGGCTCATCCTGGCGACAATTTCCGCAGTCATTTTTTTGAAGAGGCAAAGACTTTCCGTCATAAAGATATTCGATATAGTTTGTCCTTATCTGGCCCTGGCTCAGGCAATCGGCAGAATTGGCTGTTTTCTAAACGGCTGCTGTTACGGAAGGCCCGCAGAAAATATAGGCCGTCATCCCGTGCAGCTTTATGCTTCGTTTAATCTGTTGGTAATTTTTGTTATTTTAAGAATGTTTCAGGCGAAGAGAAAAAAGGAAAAGGCATATTTTCCGGGCGAGGTCTTTCTTTTATACTGCCTGCTTTATAGCGTATCGCGATTTTTTATGGAATATTTACGCGGTGATAATTTGCCGTTATGGGCAAATTTGACTCTGCATCAATTGATTAGCGCAGTAATTTTTATAGTCTCATCTTTAATCTGGTCTCGTAAAATGCTTCGCATCACGAGACTGGCACGTGGACGCTGAAGGCGTCTTTACGTGCCTGGTGCAAATATGCAAGAGGTTACTTTCAAAGTAAGCAGCGCAGATAAGGGGTTAAGGCTGGACCACTTTATAATCAAAAACCTGGAACTTCCTATCTCCCGTTCGCGAATCCAGCGGCTGATAAAGACGGGAATGGTTTTCGTAAACGAAAAGCCCGCCAAGGCCCATTATAAGGTTAGAGAAAATGACGCGCTGCGCGTCAATATTCCTCCGGTTCAGCCCAGCATGCAAGTTTCACCTGAGGAGATACCGCTGGATATCGTCTTTGAGGATGAGGATATCCTGGTAATAAATAAGCCTTCGGGTATGGTTACGCATCCGGCCGCAGGGTGTTATTCCGGGACTTTAGTAAATGCCTTATTGCATTACGGATGTCCGCTTTCTACGGTCAACGGCCCTTTAAGGCCGGGGATAGTGCATCGCCTGGATAAAGATACAACAGGGCTTTTGGTTATTGCCAAAAACGATTTTGCTCATTTGGGCCTGGCCAAGCAGTTTCGCAGCCATACTGTTAGGCGCAAATATATAGCCCTGGTCAAAGGAAAGGTTGCCCATGATGAAGGGCAGATAGAGATGCCTATCGCCAGGGACCCCCACCATCGCCAGAAGATGGCGGTAAGCTTTCATAAAAAAAGCCGCCCGGCCTTAACCAGATATAAAGTTCTAAAAAGGCTTAAAAGTGCAACCTTGCTTGAGCTTATCCCGCACACCGGCCGCACGCATCAGTTAAGGGTTCATTTGAAATTTCACGGCCACCCAATTCTGGGAGATACCCGCTATGGCAGAGGAGGCGACTTCGAACGCCTGGCGCTACATGCAAAGGTATTGGGTTTTCAGCATCCTCGCACAGGGAAATTTGTTGAATTTCAATCTGGCGTTCCCGAGAATTTTATGTTATACTGCTCTCATAAGTGAAAAAAATGTCCAATATTACCATTGAAGCCAAAAAAATATCCGGTCAAATTACGCCTCCTGCCGACAAATCTATTTCCCACCGGGCAGTTATTATTGCATCTATTGCCTCCGGCAAGACACAAATAAAAAATCTCTCCAGTTGCGAAGACTGCCTGCGCACCATAGATGCCTTTAAAAATATGGGCATTGCCGTAACTAAGTCGGGAGAGTTTTCTTATATCGAAGGAAGAGGATTAATTGGTCTGCATAAACCCAAGGGTAAGCTTTACTTGGGTAACTCCGGCACTTCTATGCGCCTTTTGTTGGGAATCCTGGCAGCTCAGCGATTTAGCAGTGAACTGGAAGGAGATGCCTCGCTTTCCAAGAGGCCGATGAAAAGGGTAATTGAGCCGTTGTCCTTAATGGGAGCAGAAATTAAAGGCCGCCAAGGGAATGAGTTTGCCCCTTTGACCGTGCGGGGACGAACATTAAAACCGATTTCTTATGAAATGCCCATAGCCAGCGCGCAGGTAAAATCCGCTATCCTTTTAGCCGGCCTTTATGCCGAGGGTATTACAAAAGTAATCGAGTCCGCCAAATCCAGAGACCATACGGAGAGGATGCTGAAAAAATTCGGCGCGGATATTTCTCCGGAGGGGCTTTCGGTTTCCGTAAGTGGCAGGGCCGATTTAATCGCTAAAGACGTAGACATCCCGGGGGACGCCTCTGGCGCAAGTTTTTTTCTGGTAGCAGCCTGCATTTCTAAAGGCTCAAGAGTCTCGATAAAATCGGTAGGCCTTAATCCCACGCGCACAGCTTTTTTAAATGTATTGCAAAAAATGGGGGCCTCTATCCGCTGGAATTATGAAAATGATAAGGCCGCCTCCGGCGATTATAGCCAGGAATTAAAGGGAGAGATAACGGCAAAGTATAGCTCTCTCAAGGCTTTTACTATCGGTTCCGATGAAATTCCTTCCCTTATCGATGAACTTCCTATTCTAATGGTAGCGGCAACGCAGGCGGAAGGCGAGAGTATAATTGCCGGCGCAGATGAATTGAGAGTTAAAGAGACAGATAGAATTAATTCCATGATTTCTAATTTAACCAGGATGAAAGCGGATATTGAAAGTCGCGGCAATGATATAATTATCCGCGGTCCTTCGAAACTGAGCGGCAGTATTGTCGAAAGTTTCGGCGACCATCGCACGGCTATGTGTATGGCTGTTGCCGCTCTTTGCGCCTCTGGTCGCACGACCATCAAAAATACGGATTGTGTTTTTACTTCATATCCCAACTTCTTTGAAGAGCTTTCAAAGCTGTAATAATTTTTTACTCAATATTAAATCCTTAACTTGACAATAGACCTTAGGTTTGATAGAATAAGCAAAACCCAAACTCAAGGAGTGAAAAGGCAATGAACATTTTATTAAAGATATGGAAACAACTGGTTAAGGGAGTAAATTATTTAATGGGGTTGTTTTCTAATGATATGGGCATTGACTTGGGTACGGCTTCAACTTTAGTTTTTGTTAAAGACGAAGGTATCGTGCTTTGCGAACCTTCGGTAGTAGCTATACAAAAAGGCTCTTCCCGTGTCTTGGCGGTAGGGGAGGAGGCCAAGAGAATGCTGGGACGCACACCGGGCAGTATCGTAGCCATCCGGCCGATGAAAGACGGCGTGATAGCCGATTTCGAAATTACGGAAAATATGTTGCGTTACTTTATAAAAAAGGTCCATCACCGACGAGTCCTTGTGCGCCCGCGAATGATTATTGCCGTTCCTTCGGGGATTACGGAAGTGGAGAAGCGCGCAGTAAAAGATTCCGCAGAGCACGCCGGTGCGCGTGAAGTGTTTTTGGTGGAAGAGCCTATTGCCGCTGCGGTAGGCGTGGGTATGCCTATTCAGGAGCCGGCGGGTAATATGATTGTCGATATCGGCGGCGGCACAACGGAGATGGCGGTGATTTCTTTGGCCGGTATCGTCTATGCCAAATGCATCAGGATTGGCGGCGACGAGATGGATGAGGCCATTATCGAACATCTGAAGAAGACCTACAACCTTATGGTTGGAGAAAGAACCGCAGAAGAAATAAAAATAAAAATCGGCTCGGCATTTCCTTTGGATGAAGAGCTGACCATGGAAGTCAGGGGCCGGGACCTGGTAGCGGGACTTCCCAAATTAATCAGTATTTCTTCCGAAGAAGTAAGAGAGGCCTTATCCACTCCCATTAATGCCATTGTGGAGGCGGCCCGGGTTGCCCTGGAGAGAACTCCGCCTGAACTTTCCGCGGATTTGATTGAGCGGGGAATAGTCATGGCCGGGGGCGGTTCGCTTCTGCGCGGTATCGATAAATTGCTTTCTGAGGAGACGGGGCTTCCTGTTCATGTGACCGAAGACCCTATAACTTCTGTGGCCTTGGGAACAGGGAAAGTCTTGGACGAGATACATTACCTCAAGAAGCTCCTTGTTCCCACAAAGGTAGAGTCGTGAGGCTAGGGTGGTTCAAAAATTTAAAGCCCACTATTCAAACTCTTGTTTTATCAGGAGGAATATTCCTTTCTTTAACTCTCTACATCTCCCTTTCTAAATATATAAAACCTGCAGTAGCGTCTCTCATCTTACCGCCTTTGAGGCTTTGCGAAGGCGTATCTGCCAGCGCCAGACAATTCCTGAAATTCCAGGATCTATCCGGAGAAAATAAAAGACTTAACGTCGAACTTGATTTGTTGAAGGTAGAGTTGCGTCGATTAGAGGAGGCGCACTTGGAAAATCAGCGCCTGAGGGCTCTTTTATCTCTGCCGCAACAGGAGCTTTACGATGCAGAGGCAGCTCTTTTAATCGGTAAGGATTCTTCCAACTGGACCCAGGTTGCCATAATTAATAAAGGAACATCGAGCGGCATAAAAAGAGGTATGCCTGCGGTCTTGGGAGCAAATTTAGCAGGTAGAGTCATCGAGGCCCATCCTTTCGTCAGCAAGGTTGCCTTGATTGTCGATTGTAATTCCAAGATTCCTGCTAAAATTTTACGCAGCCGCGAAGAAGGTATAGTCTTTGGAACTGTCGAAGGTGGCCGCGCGATTTGCAAGATGAAATACCTTCAAGGCACAGTAGAGATAGGCGATGAAATTATTTCATCAGGCCTGGGCGAAATTTATCCCAAGGGTCTTTCGATTGGAAAAGTTTCTGCCGTGGAAGAGGATAAAGACGAGCTCTATAAAATAGCCGAGATTACCCCGGCAGTTGACTTCTCAAGTTTAGAAGAGCTCATGATTATCACCAACCAATGAACCCCGCCCTTCCAGACACTAAGCTTTGCATAAGAGATATGGGCGAGGGTAATAGAAAAGGAAGGGCGGGGTGAAGCCAAACAAGCTATTAATTCTCTCTTTGGTTATTTTATTTGCAGTTTTGCAGGCTACATTGCTTAATTATATCCGGATTTTCAGAATCAAACCTGACATCCTGCTTCTTTTGGTAATTTTTTTCAGTTTCTATTACGGCCGGATTTATGGCCTGGTGGTAGGGGCCCTTTGCGGGCTTTTCAGCGAAGCAACGTCTGCGGTGCCTACGGCTGCGGTAGTATTTCTCTATTCTTTCGGGGGGTTCATCTTAGGTCAGCTTGGCAGATGGGTTTTAGGCCTGCGGGCCTTAGGCCAGATGAGCATATCTTTTATTTTTAGTTTTGTAATTTATTTTTTTCTATTTTTTCTTTTGCAGGCCTCCGGCGCAAATCTATCTATATTTAACAGTTTGATATCCGTCATTTTACCCGCCTCTTTTTATACTGCAGCCGTTTCACCTGTTTTATTTTATTTTTTGAAAACGGTTTTTTATATACAATAAGCCATTATGCGCGCCCAGTTATTAAAAAAAATAATTTTTATCTTTTTCCTTCTCTTGTGTGCGGCTTGCGCCTATAACCAGCTCATCAAAGAATCTTACTATTTTAGATTAAGCCAGAATAATAGAATTAAGCTCGTTAAGCTGAGTGCTGCGCGCGGTGAGATTTATGACCGCAAGGGAAAGATTCTGGCCGGGCGCAGGCTTATTTTCAATGCGGCTGTGCTTCCCCAGGAAACCAGAAATATCGAAAAGAGCATCAAAGCTTTAAGCCCTATCTTAAACATCTCCGAACAGAGACTCTTACGCCAATTTAAGAGAAACTTTTCCGCCCCCTTTATTCCGGTAGTCCTTGCCTGCGATATTCCTAAAGAAAAGGCTGTTGTCTTGGAATGCAGGGAATCGGACATTCCGGGACTGGTTGTTCGCACCGAGTCTCTCAGGGATTATCGGAGCCGGAGGAGCTTCTCTCATATTCTTGGATATTTAGGCAGACTCAGAGAAGAGGAATTGAAAAGAGTTAAGACATATGGTTTGGGAGGGATTGAGGACTTGGTGGGCAGAAGTGGTGTGGAGGAGGCCTTCGATGCTTATTTAAGAGGCGAAAGGGGCGGGAAGCAGGTAGAAGTAGATAGCCGGGGTCATCTGGTCAAGGTTCTGGGCCTGCGGGAGCCTCTTTCGGGTGAGAAGCTTTATTTGACCATTGACGCAGACCTGCAGAGGTATGTTGAAGGTCTCCTGGAGGAAAAAAAAGGCGTCTGTATCGTGATGGATGTAGAGCGTGGCGAAATTTTATCCATGGTGAGCAAGCCCGATTTCGATCCCAATATGTTTATTACAGCCCTTAATGGAAACCTTAAGGCCGGCAGACAGATAAGTGAGCTGCTTACTTCCAAAGAGGCGCCTTTAGTTAATCGAGCTATCTCAGGGACTTACCCTCCCGGTTCAATCTTTAAGATTGTGGTAGCCGCAGCAGCATTGGAAACAGGCAAGATTACTATTGATGAAAAGTTTAACTGTCCAGGTTGCTTTAAAGTGGGCAGGCGCGAATTTTTCTGCTGGAATCTTGACGGCCACGGAAATGAAGATATACACTCTGCGCTTTGCCATTCCTGCAACGTCTTCTTTTATAGATTAGGATTGGCCGTTGGCCCGGATAAAATATCCTCTTTTGCCCGCAGATTCGGATTAGGCTCTGCTACAGGCGTAGATTTGCCATATGAGTCAACAGGGCTTGTTCCTTCCAAGAGCTGGAAGTATAAAGTCAAGAAGGAAAAATGGTATGATGGAGAGACGGCCAATTTTTCTATCGGGCAGGGATATCT
Source organism: Candidatus Omnitrophota bacterium (assembly GCA_020341815.1). Lineage (GTDB taxonomy): Bacteria > Omnitrophota > Gorgyraeia > JAFGHF01 > JAFGHF01. Next base: position 945,831 of record CP070837.1, on the reverse strand, counting down.
TTTGGTTACTCCTTTACAGATTACGCAATTGATTTCTGCGGTAGCAAACGGAGGTTACCTTGTGCGGCCGCATATAGTAAAAAGGATAGGGGAGGAAGAAGCTGCTGTTTCGCGGAAAAAGATAGGTTTAAAGGAAGAGACCTTAGAGATAATTAAAGAAGGTATGCGCCGGGTTATTGGCGATGAACGGGGAACGGGCCACAGGGCGAGGATTGCCGGAGTCGAGTGGGCAGCCAAAACCGGAACCGCCCAAGCCCTGGAGTCTCGTCCTGCCCACGGATGGTTCGGAGCCTTTTACCCCTTTGACGAGCCGCGTATTTCGGTGCTGGTATTTTTGGAATACGGGGGAAGCGGGGGAGATGTACCGGCCGTGATGGCCAAACAGATTGTGGATTTTTATGCTCAGCTACAATAGATTAAGAAACTTCGATTTTGCATTGCTTTTTATAGTGCTTATTATCTTTGCTATAGGACTTACCTTTCTCTATAGTGCAACTTACCATCATGCTTATAAGTATAGTGGAAGCTTACCGCAGAGTTTTCTTCTGAGGCAGATTGTCTGGTTTATGCTGGCTCTTTTAATTGGAGTAGTTGTCCTTAAGGTAGAGTATCAAAAATGGCTGGAGCTGGCCTATCCCTTATACGCAATAAATTTTATTCTTTTACTTTTTGTCTTGGTTTCAGGGGCTACCAGGTTAGGCGCTCAAAGGTGGATTACTTTTGGCGGCATAGCCTTTCAGCCTTCGGAATTCAGCAAACTTGTGATTATTTTGACCCTGGCGCGGTATCTGGGGCAAAAAGAGAATGTTTCTGCAAAGGACCTGATAGCCTCTTTTTTAATAATCGGCCTGCCCTTTCTTTTAATTGTTAAGCAGCCGGATTTGGGCACTGCCCTGATTTTGGTTCCCATTCTTTTCGGCGTGCTTTATGGGTGGGGGGCGCGTCTGCGGACCTTAATCTTAATCTTTCTGGGTTTCGGACTAACCACACCTTTCTTGTGGCAGCTGCTCAAGGACTACCAAAAGAGGAGAATACTGGTATTTATTAACCCCAATATGGACCCTTTGGGCGCAGGATATACCGTAATTCAGTCTAAAATTGCCATTGGTTCGGGGGGCCTGCTTGGGAAGGGCTGGTTAGCCGGCACGCAAAACCAGCTGAATTTCCTGCCTGAACGCCACACAGACTTTATCTTTTCGGTAGTGGGTGAGGAATGGGGCTTTTTGGGGGCTACCTTGCTCCTGGCCCTGTATTTTGCCTTAATCTGGCGGGCTTTTTCCTGCATCCAGCAGACCTTAAACTCATCGGGAAGACTGCTCGTCTACGGCATAATTGCCCTGCTTTCTTTCCAGGTCGTGATAAATATTGCTATGACCATGGGCCTGCTGCCTGTGGTGGGGCTGCCGCTTCCCCTGATAAGCTATGGGGGGTCCTCTTTGGTCAGCACCATGGTTGCCGTAGCCCTGGTCCTGAACGTGGGGATGAGGAGGTAAAAAAGCACATTTGTCAAGTTGACAAATGCTGCTTTTTGTGCTATACTTCTGGTTGTACAAAGTAACAAAATACGTTTGAAAAAGGCAAACCCCGGCGAAAGTCGGGGGGCGCAAAGCCAACAGGTCCTTAGAGTTAGGGATGGCTGGGTTGCCAGACGAATAAAAAGAGAGTTTATGGCCTTTGGCTTGTAACAGGCGCCAAAGGCTTTTTTATTGCCAGAAGGAGCACCAGGTGAGCAAAAGGCCGCATACGCAATCAGATAATCAGGGCAATAATGCCCATCGTGTGATTACCTTTCTTACCAGGGATGAGGTGGACTTCCTGGATAAGATTGGCAAGGATGCCCTCTTTAGTGCAGGGACTAAGCTCTCAAGAAGCAAGATAATTTCGGCAATAGTCAACGTAATGCGGAAATTAGGCATTGACGGCACAGGCCTGCATTCCAAGAAAGAGCTGGAAAAGAGGGCCATGGAGGCAATGAAAAAACAAAAGAAAGTAGAGGGGGAAAATGAGAGACCTACTTAAAAACCTATCCTTAACACGCAGGGGTATAAAACATAAGCTGGTTGTGGCCTTTGCTCTTATGTCTGTTATCCCGATGCTGGTTTGCGGCTATCTGATTATCTATTATATCTTCCCTACGATAGATAGCCTGTGGAATATTTCCTTAATTTTTATCATTACTATTTTCCTTATGCTCATGGGCTACTACCTGACCAGAAAGATTGTTTATCCTGTTGCCAGCATCAGTGCCTATGCCAAGGGGATTGCCGAAGGAAGACTGGTTGAAGAGGCAACTATAGAGGCAGAGGATGAAGTGGGTGAGCTGAGCGGTTCCTTAAACCGGCTCTCCAGAAGACTTAAGGAAAATATGTCCGAGCTTCATTCCTACGGAGAGAAGATTAAGCAGATAAATATGGAAATCAATAAAAAGGTCTTTGCCCTTTCTGCGCTATTGCAGATCGGTAACCTTATGACCGCCAACGCTAAATTAGACGAGGTCTTTGGCTTAATTGTAGAGAAGCTTTCTCAACTGGAGTCCGGAGGTGCCTTTATTGTGTTTCGGGAGGAGGAATCAGGCGAATTGCTTATGCGCGCGAAGGTAAACATAGAGGCCACCGAGATAGGACGCATCAAGGTTAAAGTCGGCCAGGGGCCCCTGGGTAAGCTGTTTGCCCATCCCACGCCTTTAGTTATAGATAAGCAGAATAAACTGAAGGCCGCAGATGGAGATTTGAGAAAACTTTTACAAACAAAGAATATGCTGCTTGTGCCAGTTACTTCTTTTGGCACCATCATCGGCCTTTTAGGGGTGGGCAATAACACGGAGAACTTTGTCTTTGCCAAAGATGAGAAAGAGTTGATAGGGGTCTTTGCCAAACAGGTAGCTGTGGCCGTAGAAAACGATATCCTTTTGCGCAAGACAGAAGAGTTAAACGTGCGCGATGAGCTTACCGGGCTCTATAACGAAAACTATATACGCACCCGCTTAGAAGAGGAGATCAGAAGGGCGATTTCCTACCAGAGACCGTGTTCTTTTCTTATTTTTGAGGTGGCTAACTTTGAACGCTATCGCGATGTTGCGGGGGCGCAAGCAGCCGAGGTCACTTTAAAGAAAATGGCCCAGACTTTAAAAGATGCTACTGGAGACATCGATAAAGCAGCCAGATTTTCCGACCACCAGTTTGCTGTGCTTCTGCCGGAGAAAAATAAAGAGCAGTCATTGAATGTTGCCGAAGGTGTATGCAGCGAGATGAAAAGACGCAAGCTAACGCAGGCTGCCCTTAAAGGCGGCATTTCTCTTACGTTAAGTGCAGGCATCAGCGCTGTTCCTGTGGACGGAAGGACGGCGGTAGAATTGATCAACAGGGCATTGCATTATACCGAAAAATCCAAGAACGGAGGACAAAATAAAATTGTCCTTTCTTAAAGGAGCCAGAATATGATTGAAGCTATGGAGAAGCTATTAAAGGTAATGGTCGAAAAAAAGGCGTCCGATTTGCATATTACTGCCGGGGCGCCGCCCCAATTACGCATAGACGGCAAGCTGGTTAATGCCGAAGAAAAGGTCCTTACGGCTCAAAGGGCGAAAGAATTGACTTACGGCCTGTTGAGCAAAGAGGCGATAAAAGAATTTGAGGAAAATTTAGAATTGGATATGTCCTTCGGAATCGAAGGGTTAAGCCGCTTTCGTCTGAATGTTTATCAGCAGAGAGGGGCTGTGGGCTGCGCCATAAGAAGGATTCCTTATCAGATTATGACGCCTGATGAATGCGGTTTGCCGCTGAAGGCAGTTAAGGACTTCTGCCGCAGGTCCAAGGGTCTGGTTTTAGTTACCGGGGCAACGGGGAGCGGAAAGTCTACAAGCTTAGCGGCGATGATAAATATGATTAATCAGGAAAGGCATTGTCATATTATTACCGTTGAGGACCCCATCGAATACACTTTTAAAAATATCAAGGCTGTTATAGAACAGCGGGAGGTGGGGGCTGACACCCGTTCTTTTTCCCAGGCCCTCAGGCACATATTGAGGGAGGACCCCAATGTAATTCTTATCGGGGAAATGAGAGACTTGGAGACTATTCAGGCCGCTTTAAATATTGCCGAGACAGGGCATCTGGTCTTTGCTACCCTGCATACCTCCGACAGCGTGCAGACAATCAACAGGGTGGTGGATGTCTTTCCGGCTCACCAGCAGCAGCAGGTGCGCGCGCAGTTATCTTTTGTTCTCCTGGGTGTTTTATCGCAGCAGTTGATTCCCAGTAAGAAAGGCGGAAGAGTCCTGGCTACGGAAGTATTGTCTGCCAATCATGCTGTGCGCAGTTTAATTCGGGAAGGAAAGGCGCATCAGGTCTATTCGGCAATACAGACAGGGCAGAAAGAAGGTATGCGCACAATGAATCAGGCGCTTTATGAGCTTTGCCAGAGAGGTATTATTACAGAAGAGGAAGCCTTAGGCTATACCACAGAAGTTCAGGACTTACAGAGGCTATTTAAAAAGGCATAATAAGATGACTCCATTTAAGAAAAATACGCCAAAAGAACAGATAGGCCAACTCTTGATTCAAAGGGGTAAGATTACCCCCGAACAGTTAGAGCAGGCCTTGCAGCTTCAGAAAAAAGAAGGGATTCTCATGGGAGAGGCCTTGGTAAAACTGGGTTTTGTTACGGAGGAGGATATAGTTCAAATTCTGGCTCTTCAGCACGATTTACCTTATTTGCCTTTGGCCAATTATGAAATCGATTTTGAAGTAGCAAAATTAATTCCGGAGAGTTTAGCCAGTAAATATCACGTTTTAGCTGTGGATAAAATGAGCGATATCTTAACCGTGGTTATGGCCAATCCTCTGGATGAAGAGGCAATTAAGGAAATCGAGGCATTGACTAAATGCAAGATAGAGGTCTTTCTGGGTACCTCTACCGAAATAAAAGAAGCGATCGAACGTATTTATACCCAGGGAAAGGCCGATAAATAATAAAATGGCTAAGTCACTTAAAGAACAGTTGGTTAATATTCTTACGGAAAATAAGCTCCTTACTCCTGATGAGTTGGATAAGGCATTGGATATTCAAAAGCAAAAAGGGGGAAGGCTAAGCAGTATTTTGGTGTCCCTAAACCTGGTGGATGAGAGGGATTTGATGATAGCGCTAAGTAAAAGTTTGCACATTCCGCCCGTAAACCTGGAAAAATTAAAGATTAAGCCGGAAGTAATAAAGCTTATCCCTCAGCAGGTAGCCCAGCATTATCAGTTGATTCCGGTCTCCAGGATTGGGGATAACCTAACTGTTGCTGTAAGTGACCCTTTAAATATCGTGGCCCTGGACGATATTCGCGCCCTTACCAAATATAAAGTCAAAACCGTCCTTAGTACCGAGGTAGATATCAAAGAGGCTATTCGCCGATATTATTCCGCAGATGCCCAGGAAATCATCAAAGATGCAATTGAGCGCAGGACCGCAGTAGTAACAGAGCCTTCCAAGAAGAAAGAAGAGGAATTGGATACAGAAAGCCTTATGGAGCTGGTTAAAGGGGCTCCTCTGGTAAAGATAACCAATATGATTTTAGAGGAAGGAATTAAACGCCGGGCGAGCGATATTCTCATTGAACCCTTAGAGAAGATTATGCAGGTGCGTTACCGCGTGGATGGGGTTCTCCAGATGGGCCAGGCTCCGCCAAAGAGTATGCATGAGGCCATTGTTACCAGAATAAAGGTAATGTCCAGGCTTAATGTGGCCGAACACAGGTTGCCTCAAGACGGAAGATTTAAATACGGCTCAGCCAGAAAACAAGAAGTGGATTTTCGCGTTTCGGTGCTTCCCTCCAGCTTTGGAGAGAAGCTTGCCTTACGTATTCTGGATAAAAGCACGTTGCTCCTTGATCTGGAAAAACTCGGCTTCGAAGAGACGCCGCTTAAGGTATTAAAAGAATGTACCCTTCGTCCGCATGGAATGATATTGATTTGCGGTCCGACCGGATGCGGCAAAACCACCACGTTATATTCTATCCTTAAGCGCGTGGATTCCATAGAAAAGAATTTGGTAACCGTAGAAGACCCCATCGAATATCAGCTGGACGGTATAAATCAGGTAACTGCTCTTCCGGAAATTGGGTTGACTTTTGCCAATGCTTTACGTTCAATCTTACGTCAGGATCCCGATGTAATTATGATAGGAGAGATTCGTGATTACGATACAGTAGATATCGCCATCAAATCAGCGCTCACGGGGCACCTGGTGTTAAGTACCTTGCACACCACCGATGCCGCCGGTTCTTTGGTGCGCCTGGCCAATATGGGGGTAGAGCCTTTTTTGATTACCGCCTCAGTCCTTATGGTTGGGGCGCAAAGGCTGGTAAGGCTTCTCTGTCCCGACTGCAAAGAGGCCTATAAAGTCTCGCCGGCCTTAAAAGAAAAGTTGAATTTAAAGGATAATAAAGAATTGACGTTCTATCGCCCCAAGGGTTGCCCTAAGTGTAATAACACAGGCTACAAAGGCCGCATAGCGATTATGGAAATCTTAAGAATAACGCCTAAGATAAAGGACTTGATTGCTCAAAAGGCGCCTGAGGTACAGATAAAGAACGCCGCTCGCCGGGAAGGAATGACCACATTGCGGGAAAACGGCCTGGCCAAAGTAATCAGGGGTGAGACCTCTTTAGAAGAGGTGCTCAGGGTTACTGTGCCGGATGAGAAATTATCTTAAAGAGGAGAGGTTTAAAGATGCCCAAGCTAATTGCTCTAAAGAAGAAAATTAATGAAGTGCTTCTGAAGAATAACCTGCTTAGCGAGAAAGATCTCAAGAAGGCCTTAAAGATTCAGAAGGAAGAAGGAGGCAGTCTAAGCAAAATCTTGATTGAGCAAAAGATGGTATCCCAGAAGGACTTGATGGTTTGTCTGGGCGCGCAATTGGGCATCCCTCCGATAAATCTCTCCAGGTACAAAATAGATCCTGCGGTGGTTAAGCTTATTCCCGAACGCGTAGCGCGCCATTATCTGGTGATACCTGTTTCTAAGATTAAAAATGTAGTCAGCGTGGCAATGAGTGACCCCTTAAATATCTTTGCCCTGGATGATGTTAAGGCATTGACCAAATCGGAAGTGCAGACTATGGTTACCACCGCCGATGATATTCTCCAGGCTATCGAGAGGTATTATGCGCCGGGCATGGAGGAGATGGCCGACATAGTAAAGAAAGAGCGAAAAAAAACCGTAGCGGGATTGAATATTGCCGATTTGGCTGAGATGACCAAAGATGGTAAAGAGGCCCCGATTATAAAATTGGTAGATGTAATTATCAATGAGGCCTTGAAGAGCCGGGCCAGCGATATTCATCTTGAACCCTTTGAGGACAGGCTGCGTATTCGTTACCGCATCGATGGCATTTTACATGAGTTTTATGCTCTACCCAAAAAGCTGCAAAATGCCCTTATTACCAGGCTGAAAATTATGTCCAATCTGGATATTACCCAGAAGCGCCTTCCTCAGGACGGCCGCTTTAAGGTTAGCATGGGCCAGAAAGAAATCGATTTTCGTGTCTCATTTTTACCCACAAGCTTTGGCGGCAAATGTGTTTTAAGGGCGCTGGATAAGTCAAATTTATCTCTGGGGCTTGATAATTTGGGATTTCTGCCCGCTTCTCTTGAGGCTTTTAAGGATGCTATTGCCAAGCCATACGGAATGATTCTTTTGACTGGGCCTACGGGTTGCGGGAAATCAACCACCCTTTATTCGGTCCTCAGCCAATTGAATACTACAGATAAGAATATCATTACCATAGAGGACCCCGTGGAATACCAGGTGGAGAGGGTTACCCAAATCCAGACCAAGCCGGAAATCGGCCTTACCTTTGCCAATGGTCTGCGCGCACTTTTGAGACAGAGCCCGGACGTGATTATGGTGGGGGAGATTCGCGATGGAGAAACTGCGGATATTGCCGTGAAAGCCGCCTTAACGGGGGAGCTGGTCTTAAGTACATTACATACAAATGATGCCGCCTCGGCAGTTACCCGCTTAATCGATATGGGGGTGGAGCCTTTTTTGATTGCCTCATCGGTAATTCTGATAGCCGCACAGCGGCTCTGCCGGCGCATATGTCCGAATTGCAAAGAGCCTGTCGATGTACCCCGGGCAACGCTGGATAAGCTGGGAGTGAAAGTGGCAAAGGATAGTAAATTCTATCACGGAAAGGGATGCGCCAGGTGTAATCAGACGGGTTATTACGGCCGTATGGGTACATTGGAAGTCCTGGTTATGGACGATAAGCTTCGTGAAATGATCATCAAAGGTGCCCCCAGTAACCAGATTAAAGATTATGCCCGTAGACAGGGGATGAAGGTTCTGCGTGAGAACGGATTAGAGAAATTCATTCGGGGTGAGACAACCCTGGAAGAGGTATTGCGAATGACTGCCGATGAGTAATTTTTAGGGGGGCTGAAAAAATGCCGAATTTCAAATATGTAGCCAAAGACCAGCGAGCAAGAACCATTATCGCCACCCTGCAATGTAAAGATCAGGCTACCCTGATTGATTTGCTGCGCAAAAAGGGCCTGATTGTTATTTCGGTGACAGAGACAAAAACCTTGAAGCTGGCCTCCAAGGCAAAGGTAAAGATAGATGATTTGGTGATTTTTTCCCGGCAGTTGGCTACAATGGTGGATAGCGGTATCCCCTTGGTTCAGGCTCTGGATGTTTTGGTTGAGCAAATTCAAAAGCCCGATTTTCGGGCAGTGATTGCCAGTTTGAGAGATAATATAGAGACAGGCAGCAGCCTGTCCGAGGCCTTGTCGCACCATCCGCAAATCTTTTCCGAACTTTTTGTGCATATGGTCAGGGCTGGTGAGTCCAGTGGAACGCTCGACGATATCCTGGAGAGATTAGCCAGCTATTTAGAGAAAAGCAGCGCGCTTGTGCATAAGGTAAAGTCAAGCTTTATTTATCCGGCTCTGGTTGTTTCAATGGCAGCGCTTATTACCGGTATCTTGATTTTTAAAGTAGTGCCCACGTTTAAAGGAATATTTGACACCTTAGGGGGAGAGTTGCCTAAGATTACGCAGGCACTGATCGCCGTTAGTAATTTCGCCCGACGCAGTGCGCCTGTTCTTTTCGGAGGTCTGTTTTTCTTCGGCTTCCTTCTTTCAAGAATTATTCGCACTGAAAAGGCGCGGATACAGCTGGATAAGACAATGTTGCGGCTACCCGTCGTCGGTATCCTTTTGCGAAAAGTAGCTATTGCCCGGTTTTCCCGCACCTTATCCACGCTGGTCAGGAGCGGGGTGCCCATTCTCAATGCTTTGGAGATTACCGCCAGGACATCAGGAAATAAGGTGATTGAGACGGCGGTGAATGCGGTGCGTACAAATATCCGTGAGGGAGAAAATATCGCCGAGCCCTTAGCCAGAAGCGGGGTCTTTCCGCCGATGGTTACCCGGATGATCGGGGTGGGTGAGCAGACAGGGGAATTGGAGAAGATGTTGACCAAGATTTCCGAGTTTTACGAAGAGCAGGTAGATACTGCCGTTAGCAGCTTAACCTCCCTGATCGAGCCGATAGTTATTGTGTTTTTAGGCGTAGTGGTAGGGGGTATTGTGGCGGCGATGTTTCTGCCTATCCTTACGATTAGCAGGTTGTTATAATATATTATATAATTATATAATAGATCACGACCTTAAAAAGTCCTTGACAGAGGAAATATTGGGTGATACACTCTATGGTAGAAGGACGGGTGTGTCCTTCTACGCTGAGTTGCCGTAGGGCGTGAACGAGATGCGGGTTATAATAAATAGGCTTTTGGCGTCAAATTCTCGAGAAGGCGGCATCCAGTGTAACCCATTTGGGAAGGAAGGAGGTAAACGAGGATGTCTAAGCTAAATCGCAAAGGCTTTACGTTAGTAGAAATCATGATTGTCGTTGCTATCATAGCTTTATTAGCCGCGATTGCTATCCCGAACTTGCTCAGAGCCAGGCTTAACGCCAATGAGAACGCTACGGTAAATACTTTGAAGACCCTTTGTGCTGGTCTCAATTCATTTGCCGGAGCTAATATCACTCAGGGCGTACCTACCTATCCGGGTGCAGCAGGAGCAGCCGGAGCCGGGTTTGATGCCTTGACTTCAAATTCGATTGCTCCCCCTGAGCCGCCGTATCTTGAGTTGCAGTGGAGTGAGATTGCAGGTCCTAATAACCCACCGAGAAGGTCGGGTTATGATTTTACCTACAACCCTCAGGACTCAGACGGTGACGCTATAATTGAGCGGTTCTGGATAGATGCTACTCCGCTTGCATACCAGACCTCAGGCGTACGCTGTTTTTATATTGACGAACAAGGCGTAGTCTATGGTCTGGATACACTTGATGTGCCTGCAGGTGCCTATGGCGCTGCAGCGCTGATAGCCGCAGGTTGGGTGGTAGCCGAATAAGGCGGATACGAGACAATCAGAGATTGTTGAAAAAGCCCTGTACCGTACGGTACAGGGCTTTTTTATTTCTACAGGACATTCCTCGTCGGCATAATAGGTTAGCTTCTTCCGCGAGCAGATTTTTCTTGACGTTTGAAAAATTTCGTGTATTATATTATAATAAGATAATAAAATAAGGGGAAAAGGATAGGGGGAGTAGCTTAATGAAAATATTTATAACTAGACATAGGGGCTTTACTTTAGTCGAGATAATGATAATAGCTGCCTTGATTGCGCTTTTAGCTACTATCACCATTCCTCAGATGGCTCGTTCAAGAGTAAATGCCAATGAAGTGGCCGCAGTCGGCAATATGCGCACGCTTTATAAGGCCTGCCTGGGATATTATGGTGCCAACATTCCGCATACCTATCCGAATGCCTTAACCGATTTGACCTTGCCCATCTCCGACCCGCCTTTTATTTCCATTCCCTTAGCCAATGCCATCACAGCCAATACGGCGATGCAGGGGTATTATTATGTTTACACGCTGGGAGCAGACAATGAGTCTTTTACCATAGTTGCCTGGCCAAGCTCTTTTGGCCGCACGGGGGCCAAGAATTTCTTTATAATGGAAACGGGCCAGCTCACTTATACCGCTACCAACGCAGAGGAACCTGACGCAAGCAGCCCGCCCGCACCATATTGAAAAATCCTTATTCATCTTCAGAAGCCCGCAAAGGAAAGATAGCAAAAGGTGTTGACAGAGTAATTATTTTATGCTATATTCTAAAATAAGTAAGGATAAGTAAATTTGAAAGCGATAGATCTGATATTCAAGAGAAAGGCCGCTATTTCTATAGGGTTAGATATAGGCAAGCGGCGAATCAATATGGTGAAATTAACCGCTTCTGCCGGCGGGCCTAAGCTTGTTGATTTTGCCAGTGTTGCGCTTAAATCCCCACAGAACAGAGAAGAAAAGCTTGAGGCATTGAAAAAGATTGCCCAGGAAAAAGGGATTTCCGCTCATCCCGTAAATATCGGTGTTTCGGGTGAATCGGTTATCGTCAGGTATATCAATTTACCCAAGATGAGTCGAGAGGAACTCGGGCAGGCCCTGGCATACGAAGCACAACAATATATCCCTTTTAAGATGGAAGAGGTGGTTCTGGATTACCATATCCTTACGCCTCGGGTGGCGAGTTCTTCCAATAGGATGAAAGTTTTCCTGGTGGCCGCTAAAAAGCAGGCAATAATGGAGTTCGTCGAGCTTATTCACGAGGCCGGGCTTGAGCCCAATATTATCGACGTAAATATCTTTTCTTTAATAAACTGTTTTCAGGTAAATGGCCCACAGCTAAAAGAAGAGGATGTGGCGGCCCTGATTAATCTGGAATTCGATTTGGTGAATATAGGCATCCTTCAGGGAGAGATGCCATTTTTTAGCCGCGACCTCTCTGTCTTGGAAGATTTCCTACTGTTACAACAACAGCAGCAGCAGGAGGAAAACAAAGAAAAAGGGCTTTTTGAGACGATAAAGCCGCTTTTGACAAATCTAATTCGCGAGATAAGGGTTTCTATTGATTATTATGAAAGTGAATTCGAAAGACAGGTAGGCGTAGTTTATATTAGCGGCGAAGGGGCTCAAATCCCTGGGTTGCTTGAGTTCTTTAAAGCCGAGTTAGGCAGAGAGATTAAGACATGGAATCCTCTGGAGAAATTGCTTGGCAACTCTACAGGCATCGACAGCGCCAAGTTGAATGAGGTTTCTCCGACGCTGGCGGTAGGTTGCGGTCTGGCTTTAAGAGGGGTAAGCAATAAGTGAAAAAAGGCGCATTTACCCCGCCCTTCCTAAAATCAGGCCTTGTGCGAGAGATAAGGGCGAAGGCAGTGAAAAGAAGGGCGGGGTTTACCCTGGTTGAACTTATGGTTGCGGTGGCGCTCTTGGTCGCGGTGCTCCTGGGTCTTTTAGGGGTATTTATCGGTTGCGCTAACTTGAATGAGACCTCAAGAAATCTCACCATTGCCATGTATGGAGCCCAGGAGCAGCTGGAGGTAATTCGCAATTATGATGATTTTGATATGATTGCTAATGACTTTTTCGTCAATGGCTCCCCTAATCTCTTTGATCCCGCCGGAGAAGACGATGATTTAGACGGTGTATTGGATGCCGGTGAGGATGATAACGGTAATGGAGTTTTGGATTCTCCGCTTAATGGCGCCGGGGCAATGTTCATTTCGCCCTTCGGTGCGCCCCCCGATGCCGATATTTATCAGGTGAGGATTGTAGTTACCTGGTTTCAGAAAGGCGGCCGTCAAATCGGCGAAGATACCGATTTAGACGGCATATTAGATGCCGGCGAGGACGATAACAATGATGGAGTTTTGAGCTCTCCGGCCCAGATAACCACATTGGTGACAGAGCGGTGAGAAGCTATTTTTCAAAAGGATTTACCCCGCCCTTCTTAAAACCAGGCCTTACACAAGAGTTAAGGGTGAAGGTAATGAAAAGAAGGGCGGGGTTAACCTTAGTAGAAGTGATGGTTGTCATATTCACTTTCGCGGTTGTCTTGGGGGCAATATATGGAGTTTTAACCGCAGGCAGACAGTCCTGGTTTACGAACACGGCCGAAGTTGAACTGCAGCAGGAGGTAAGAAGGGCGATGGATTGGATGAGCAGGGAGTTGCGCCGATCCGGCTCTAGCCAAGTGAACATTGCTCCAGACGGTAGCCTTACCTTGCAGGTTGCTATCAATGACAATCCTGACTGGGGGGCCGAAGGTAACGCAGGCTGGTATATTAAATACTCGTTGAGTAATGGAGAGGTCTTGAGGGAAGTTTTTGATGGAGCCGATGTCGAACAGGTAAATCTTGAACGGGCTTTGACTAATAATGTCAGCGCGCTTTCCTTTACCGCTGTCTCTGCCTCGGAAATAAGAATAGATATTACTGCCCAAAAGGATATTCTTCAGGGCCGGACCATACAATCAAGTCTGAATTTCCAGGTTACTTTGAGGAATTAGGAGGAGAGGATGATGCCCTTAAAAGATAAAAAAGGTATAATGCTTATCGCCTGCTACCTTGTAGTTGTGGTCCTTTCGATTTTAGGGAGCGCCTTTTTGATCCGAAGCGTGGGGGAGAAGAGGATTGCCGAAAGAGAAAGAGATACCATTAAGGCCCTTTACCTGGCCGAGGCAGGAATAGATGATGCAGCCAGAGGAATATATGTTACGTTTGCAGGTAACTTTCCTAATCCCCAACCCGATGATTTTAACTGGTTTAACCTACTTAACGAGCCTCGCGGTGATAACCCCCCTGAGCCACATTACGACGGTCCTCCGACAGACGCTTCTTTAGGTGATGGGACATATACGGTAACCATTGTTTCTGCAACCGTAGATGCTGCAGGGGGCGCAGATGTTGTCTTGGAATCAACAGGAACTATTGGCGCCACCAACGTCTCTCGCACTGTCAGAACCGTGCTTCGCTATGGTTCGCGGCCCGCAGAGGTCTTTGACTATCCTTATTTCGTTAATAACCTGGGTTGGTTCTGGGGAACGGGAATTATAGCAAACGGTAATATCCGCTCTAACGGTGATTTTTCTTTCAATGGCAGCCCTACGGTAAACGGCGATATTTACGCTTCGGCAAATCCTGAACTGGGAGTCGACGGAGATATTTCAGGTGTTACCAAAAATGATAGCATAGCTGCTTATCGGGCTGGCGCCGATCTTCAGGCCCGGCCTACCAATCCTACTGCCGATGGGCCGGGTGATTACAGTTATCCCGATGGCTATGACGGAGACAGCGAGCGTTTTCCCGGCCAGCCTTTAATAGTAATGCCTTATCTGAGTGACCTGCAGAGCTATAGAGACCTGGCTGTGGCCGAAGGCGGAACCCTTTCTCAGGGAGGGGATACGATAGTAAATGCCGTCTATGGCGATGACGCCAGTGAGGCAGGGCCTGATGGCATCGAGGGGACTCCCGATGACGGATGCGTTGTTTTAATCGGCACAGAGGATGAGCCCATAGAGATTAGCGGGCCTGTGGTTATAGAAAGAGATGTGGTAATCAGAGGAGTGGTAACGGGTCAGGGGACAATCTATAGCGGCAGAAATACCCACGTGGTAGGCAATATTACCTATGCAGATCCGCCGGCCTGGCCCAAGCCCGATGTTAACCCCGATACGACCGATGAGACCAATGCCGAAAAAGACTTTATTGGTCTGGCCAGCCGAGGCAATCTGGTTCTTGGCAACTACACTACTTCCGACTGGCAGTCGACGGTGGGAAATTATCTCCAGCCGCCTTTTACCAGTGCTTATACCGTTGAAGCTGAAGATGCGGATATCGGTTATGTCACCGGCTATGACGCAGAAGGCAACCCCTATTTTGACGGAATCTATACAAACGCTGACGGAGGAGCGAAAGATGACGGCACGGGAGGGGAAGAGCCCAGAAAATATTACGAATCATCTTTGTCGGATGAGCTTATCGATAGTATATCCGAGGCATCTAACAAGATTACTACGCTGGATGCGGTCAGCTATAACAATCACGCTTTTACCGGAAGGGTTGGGAAGTTCACCGTAAATGGCAATATTGTCTGCCGGGACGAAGCCATTATCTATACCAGTAAGATTATAATGAATCATGATCTTCGGGCAAAGACCGAACGCGATCGTTTATATTTACCGGTCTTGATAGAATTGTCTCCGCCTGAAACAATAAGCTGGAGGGAGGATTGAGATGAACGATCTTTTCGTTCTCTATAGGGACGATGCCAGTCCGGAGGAAGTTAAGAAGTGGGCCGAGCAAGAAAGAGAAAAGATAAAAATTAGGCAGGAGGAAAAAGAAAGAGAAGCACTCAGAGAGAAGCTGACATTCGAAGAAGGCCGTCCGCTCACAGGGAAAGAAGAAATACCTGCGCTTTCTCTGCCTGAAGCAGCCAAAGGACCCTCAACCAGTGTTGCCAGAGAGGTAACGATTGCCATAATCCTGATTATTGTAGCAATTACTTTCGGAAAGAAGCTGCTGGCCTTACTTAAAAGCAAAGGCAAATAAATTTTAAGATGATAGAGATTAATCTTTTACCTGTAGAATTACAAAAAAAGAAAAAAAAGAAGGCGCCTTCTTTCGAATTCAGTTTTAATAAAAAAATACCGCTAGTGGTCTTTGGAGGGCTGGTGTTATTTCATCTGCTTTTTATTTCCCTAAATGCCATAACTAAAATCCGCCTGAAGAGCCTTAAGAAGAGCTGGCAAAGCATTGCTTTAAAAAGAGAAAAACTTAACCAAATAAAGGCCCAGCTGAAGGAGATTAACGCGAAGATTCCTTTGATTGAGCAATTGATGAGAGAGAGGATACTCTGGTCAAAAAAATTAAATCAAATCAGCGAACTGGCAGTTCCGGGGGTATGGTTAAATGAGCTTTCTTTGGAAATAAAAGAAGAGGCGCAACCCCGGGCAATTGCCAGAACAAAGGTAAAACCCCCGGCCGCCAAACCCAAAGTTTTAAAATATCTGATAATTGAAGGAAGCTGTGCCTCGCGGGGCAAGGATGAACCTGCCCTCATCGGCAGGTTTATGCAAAACCTGAAAAGCGATGCTTCGTTTTCTTCCGATTTTACGGGTATCGAGTTAGGGCCCATTAAAGAGAGACGAATAGAGCAGATAGAGGTGATGGATTTTATCCTGACCGGCCGGTTTAAAAAATAACAGAAGGCCTATTTATGCAAGATTTGCAAAAAATTAAAGAGCTTTTTCAAAAAGTCCCCCAATTTAAGAAATTCAGCAGTTTTATGCCCCTGGTTCCTTTTTTACTTATGCTCTTTTATCTAATTCTATTGGTATTTCCCGCAATAAGAAATACATTTCGTCTCTTGCCGGAGGCCTCACAATTAAAATCGCAGATTACTAATATAGAGAAAGAATGGGCAAATATCGATTCCTTTAATGAGCAGATTGCACGTTCGGATGAAAAATTGGCTGCTTACGAAAAAAGTCTACCCGGGGAAAAAGAGATACCCGCTATATTGGAATATCTTTCCGATGCGGCCAAAGAATTAAAGGTGAGAATAACCGAAATCAGGCCTGTCATAGAAGAGAAAGATAAGGCTGCTACCCCTTCCATATATTATAAAGCGCCTATTTTGCTAAAGGCCGAATGCGGATACCATCAATTGGGCCGTTTTTTAAACAAGCTGGAAAATGCCGATAGATTTATGAGAATAGATAATATTAAAATAGAAGCCGATCCCGAAAAAGTAGGCATTCATAATGTGGAACTTATCGTGGTAACCTATGTGATGACTAAATGAATAATTTTGTCCGATTGTCGGTACTTTTAATCTTTATGTTCAGCTTGGCACCTCTGGCGGCGGAGGAGCCCTTTATCTATGATGATAAAGGAAAAAGGGACCCTTTTGTCCCTCTTGTGGATAAAGATGGGCATTATTTACTGGATATAGGCACGCTTTATTCTTTCGATGAGCTTAAGCTATTTGGTATTTTATGGGATCCCGAAGGGAAAAGCTCTGCGTTGATTAACGATGAGGTATTAAGGGTTGGAGAATCAATCTCCGGATTTATGGTGCAGGATATAAGCAAAGATAAGGTTGTTATCTATAAGAATGGAAAAGAATATATCATGAGACTATCTATAGAAGAAGAAAAAAAGGAGCAATAATATGCAGAGAAAGACCGGATGGATGAAATTACCGCTTATGCTTTTATTGGGAATTTTTATTTTTTCTTTTCATGATGTTGCGCTTACTCAGGAAATCGCTGGTGAAGAAGAGGTGACGGATGCAGGTAATATCACTGTGGATTTCAAGGAGGCCGATATACACAGTGTTTTAAAGATTATTTCTTATAAAAGCGGAGTTAATATAGTTGCCGGCAGGGATGTCTCAGGGGCAGTAACCATAAGGTTGGTGGATGTACCCTGGGAACGCGCGCTGGATGTTATCCTGAAAAATAACGGTTTTGTTTATGAAAGAGAGGAAGATATTATCAGGGTTACCACGGTGGAAAACTTAAGCAAAGAAGAGGTTTCCACTCAGGTATTCATCTTAAATTACGCTAAGGCCGAAGAAGTTTCCGAGGCCATTGGCGAGATAATTTCCGATAGGGGTAAAGTGAAGTTCGACGACCGCACAAATCAGGTGGTGGTTACCGACATCCCTACCAATTTATACAAAATCAGTAAGGTGATTGAGAAATTGGATAAAAAGACTAATCAGGTAGTGATTGAGGCCAAGATTATCGAAACGGTTCTTGACGAGAACGAAGACCTGGGGATTGACTGGACCCTGGAGAGTGCCGGGTCGGGCTCACAACGACCGATGGTTGTGCCTTTTTCCACCCAAAAAACTTACGGCAAAACCGGCATAGAATATTTCCCCAGGGTAGATACCACTCAATCCGATTTTACGGATAGCCTGCAGCAGGGTTTTCCCTTTGCGGTAAAAGATGATTTTACATTCGGTACCTTGGATTTTACACAATTGCAATTTGCGCTTGAGATTCTGAAATCCCGCAGTGATACAAAGACCCTTTCCAATCCGCGAATTACCACTTTGAATAACCAGGAGGCGGTGATCGGTGTTACCGAGACCTTTAATATACCCAAATACGAAGTGGATTCCGATACGGGACGCCTGGTGGTATCCGGGTATAGCGAAAAGGACATTGGGGTTAAATTAACGGTAACGCCCCATGTCAATCCGGAGGGCTACATCGTTATAGACCTGAGTCCCGAGGTGAGCTCTTTCAGCGGCTGGGATTATTTTACTACCGGCACAGGAACAATCCAGGCGCCCAGGTTTGCTTCCCGCCAGTCAAGCACGCAGGTTATGGTTAAGGATGGCCAGACCATAGTTATCGGCGGATTAATCAAGGAAGAAACTGTGAACTATGTAAAGAAGGTCCCTATTTTGGGTGATTTGCCTTTATTAAAATATGTATTTAGCAAGACGGAGAAAGATGTAGATACAACCGATTTAATTATTTTCGTTACGGTAAGACTCCTGGATGATTCAGGAGTTCCGGAATTACAGGAATTAGAAGAACAGGCAGAGATGAATGTATCAAGAAATACTGATTAATGTAGAGCTTCAGGAGAAAAGGGTAGCCATTACCGAAGGAAGAAGTTTGGAAGAGTTCTATGTAGAAAGGCAGGGCGCCCAGAGACTGGTAGGAAATATTTATAAAGGAGTAGTGGAGACACTTGTGCCGGCTATAGGGGCAGCCTTTGTAAAGATAGGTTTGCCCAAAAACGGATTTTTATATGTCCAGGACTTAGAGCGTCCGGATTATGAAAAGATGGCCGAAATTATAGATAAGCCTTATGCCTATGAAGGCACAGTCAGCGACAACAATCACGTTCAGGCCCATACCGAAATTAAAGATAAGCTCAAGGTTGGCCAGGAGATTCTGGTGCAGATTGTCAAAGAACCCCTGGGGACAAAAGGCGCGCGCCTGACTACACACATCGCCTTGCCCGGACGCTACCTCGTGCTGATGCCCTGCGATAGCCACCTGGGTATTTCCCGCCGGATTAAAGACGTTAAAGAAAGGGCTCGCCTGAAAGAGCTGCTTAAAAGCTTAAATATTCCCCGTAATATGGGTTTGATAGTGCGTACTGCCGGCGCCGGTGGCACAAAAAGGGAATTTTTGCAGGATTTACGTTATTTGACCAATCTATGGCGCAGAATAAGAGTGTCTGCGCACAGAAAGCACGCACCGGCCTTGATTCATGAGGAGTATGACCTTATCCTGCGCACAATCAGAGACAATTTTACTCTTCAGGCCAATAAATTATGGATAGATTCAAAAGAAGAATATAAAAGAATTATGCGATTCTTAAGTATTATCTCGCCAAATCTGCGCTCCCGGGTTCAGCTTTATCGCTCCGACGTGCCTATGTTTGAGAGGAGGGGCGTGGAGGATGAGATTATTAAAATCTATGACCGCAAGGTATCTTTACCCTCCGGAGGCTATATAATGATAGAGCCCACCGAGGGTCTGGTGGCCATTGATGTAAACAGCGGCAAGTTTACGCGCAAGAAAGACCCTGAAGAAACCGCCTGTCAGGTCAATTTAGAGGCGGCCAGGGAGATTGCCAGGCAAATGAGACTGCGGGATATAGGAGGGATAATTATAATCGATTTTATCGATATGAAGCGGGCTAGACACCGCCAGCGGGTATTTGATGCCTTAAATGAGGCTTTGAGGCGCGATCATGCCAAGACGGATATCTCAACCGTATCTGAACTGGGATTGATAGAGATGACCAGGCAAAGGGTCAGGAGAAGCCTGGAGAGCGTGGCTTATCAGTCTTGCGCATATTGCCAGGGAAGAGGCCTGGTGAAGTCGCCCGCTACCATGGCTATTTTGGTTTTGAGGGAGATAAGAAAGAGACTGCAGAAGGCAAATAAGAAAACAATCCTTGTCTTTGCCCATCCGAATGTAGTAACTCAGGTTGTAAACGAGGATAGGCAGGCCATTCATAACCTGGAAGCCAAGTTTAAGACCAAGATTTTAGTCAGAGACAACCCCAGGCTGCATATAGAGGAGTTCAAGATAGAAGTAGTCTAAAGGCTTGACAGTATGCCGTGATTGTGCTACTATGTCAGGACAAAATAGATGGAGTGTGCTATGTATGCTATAGTAGAAGTAGGAAGCAGGCAATATAAGGTTGCCGAAAAAGACGAAATTCTGATAGAAAAGGCAGTCCCTGCCCGCACACACAAGTTGGTTTTGGATAAGGTGTTGCTGACTGCCAAGGGCAAAGATGTCAAGGTCGGCAACCCATATGTAAAAAATGCCAAGCTTGAGTGCGAGGTGCTTGCTCATACGAAAGATAAAAAGAAGATTGCTTTTAAGTTTCGCCGCAGAAAAAGCTCTCAATCCAAGAGAGGGCATCGGCAGAAGCAGGTATTGATAAAAGTAAAAGAGATAGTTACCAAGAGTGCATAATCTGATACGGAGGAAGTAAAAAATGGCGCATAAGAAAGGAATGGGCAGCTCGCGTAACGGCCGTGACAGCCGTTCGCAACGATTAGGCCTCAAGCGCTTTGCCGGAGAGCTTGTCAGTGCCGGCAGTATTCTCATCAGGCAGAAGGGGACAAAATTTTTCCCCGGACTGAATGTGGGTATGGGAAGAGACCATACGCTTTTTGCCAAAATTCGAGGGAAAGTTGCCTTTAATAAGTCCCGTGTGATTAGCGTGTTACCTTAAGCGGTAATGATTGACAGGGCAAGGATATACGTAAAGGCCGGAGACGGAGGCAGCGGCTGCAACAGTTTTAAAGGGGTAAAATTTACAAGATCACATCATCCTGATGGCGGAAGCGGAGGCAGGGGTGCCGATGTGCTCATCAGGGTGGATAAGAATATTCGGGAGCTTAAGGAGTTTCGGGGCAAACAGCATTTTCGGGCCGAAAAGGGCAAAGACGGCTCGGGAAACAAGAAAAAAGGGGCGGACAGTCGCCCCTGTATTATTAGAGTGCCCCCGGGAACAATTATTCGCGATGTAGGAAACAATCTTCTTCTGGGGGAGCTTACAGAGCCGGATCAGGAATTGCTGGCGGCCAAAGCAGGAGAGGGTGGCAGGGCGAATACGAAAACTCAAGCGGCAACACGCGGCTTACCCGGAGAAGAAAAAGAACTTTCACTGGAGCTGAAGCTTGTTGCCGAGATAGCACTAATCGGATATCCTAACAGCGGCAAATCCACATTTCTTACCAAAATATCCTCATGTTCTCCAAAGATTGCCGCCTACCCCTTTACGACTACCTCTCCCATCTTGGGGCCTCTGGAACTTTCAGAAGAGTTGCCTCTCTTGACTGCAGTAGAGATTCCCGGATTAATCAAGGGCTCAAATCAAGGTAAGGGCCTGGGCGCACAATTCTTGCGTCATGCCGAAAGGGCTAAGCTCTTACTCCATTTAATCGATATGGCAGGTTCAGAGGGAAGAGACCCCTGTGAAGATTATCATAATCTAAACCAGGAGCTTAAAGATTATGATAGGGGGCTTTGCGCTAAGCCGCAACTCCTTATTGCCAATAAGATGGATTTGCCTGAGGCCGAAAACAATTTAAAGAAGTTTTCTTTTAAAATCAAGGAAAAGATTTATCCTGTTTCTGCAAAAGGTTCGCTGGGGATTGAAGAAGTGCTTGAGGGCATAAGAGGATTACTTTAGAGGAGGTTATTGCGATGAAGAGAAGCTTGCCGCTTAGACCTAAAAGAATTGTAGTTAAGGTAGGCAGCGGCATTCTCACGGACGGTTATCGCCTCAACAAAACCTGGATTAAAAAGTTCCTGGCGCAGATTGCCGCTTTAATCAATAAAAATATGGAAGTGATTTTGGTTACTTCCGGAGCCATTGCCTCAGGCATGGGCATGCTGGGTTTGAAGTCAAGGCCCAAGCTCCTGCCTCAACAGCAGGCCACAGCCGCTATCGGCCAGAGCCAGCTAATGAAGATATATGATACCCTTTTCAGGGAACATGAGCTTCTTTGCGCGCAAATTCTCCTGACGCGCGAGGATTTGAATAATCGCAGAAGATATCTCAATGCCAAGAACACCCTTTTTACCCTGCTGAGTTACAAGGTAGTGCCTGTGATTAATGAAAACGATACTGTTTCCGTAGATGAGATAAAGTTCGGCGATAATGACAGGTTGTCGGCCGAGGTGGCAGCCCTTGCGCAGGCGGAGTTATTGATTATCCTTTCCGATGTCGACGGCCTTTATGATCAGGCGGGTGAAGTCATCCGCAAAGTGGAAAAAATCACCAGTGAGATTGAAAAGTTGGCCGGGGCCTCAAAGAGGGGTGCTTTAGGTACCGGAGGCATGGCCAGTAAAGTGCAGGCGGCGAAAATATGTGCTGCAGCGGGTATTGCCTGTATTGTTGCCAACGGCAAAACGGGAAATATTTTAGATAAAATATTAGACGAGCAGGATGTGGGCACCTTGTTTCTTCCCGGAAAACAGCAGAGGCTTGTGGCCAGGAAGAGGTGGATTGGGTTCAGCGCTAAGGCTGCGGGTAAGATTGTTGTAGACGAAGGGGCAAAACAGGCATTAGTAAAAATGAAAAAAAGCCTGCTTGCCAAGGGGATAGTCAATCTGAATGGAAATTTTGCCGCGGGGGATATGGTAAGCGTTTTAGATAGCAAAAATTGCGAATTTGCCCGCGGATTAATTAACTATTCTTCGGAAGAGCTGAATAAAATCAAAGGCGAAAGCAGCAGCCGTATTGAGGCAATCCTGGGCTATAAATATTATGATGAGGTAATTCATCGCAATAACTTAGTCATACTTTAACTTGAAAGAAAAATGGATAACAAACAAGAAATTCTGAACATAGCAAAAAAAGCTAAAAAGGCTTCCCGGGTCCTGGCGGTTGTGTCTGAGACGGTAAAGAATAAGACATTATTATGCATGGCCGATAGTTTGATTAAAAATACCGCCGGTTTAATCCGGGCAAATGAAAAGGACCTTCATCAGGCGAAGAGACGGGGGAAGCCTTCAGCCTTTTTAGATAGATTAGTACTTAATGAAAAACGTATCGCCCAGATGAGCGAATCCCTTAAGAGTGTTGCTACCTTGAAGGACCCCGTGGGCGAAGTAATTAAAAGCACCAGACGTCCGAACGGGCTATTAATAAAAAAAGTCAGGGTGCCTATAGGGGTAGTGGCCATTATTTATGAGGCCCGCCCGGGTGTTACCAGCGACAGTATCGGGCTGTGCTTGAAATCAGGCAATGCCGTAATCCTGCGCGGAGGCAGAGAAGCCATCAATTCAAATATTGCCATCTTCAATATTCTTCGCAGGTGTTTAGTTAAATATAAGTTGCCTCCCGCAGCAATTAATTTAGTAAAGTCTACCGACAGGAAGGCCATAGATATCCTTTTGAGCTTAAAAGAGTTTATTGATTTGGTTATACCGCGCGGGGGCCAGGGCCTTATCGAGCTGGTTGAGAGAAAGTCCATGATTCCGGTGATTAAGCACTATAAAGGCATCTGCCATATCTATGTGGATAACCAGGCAGACTTATCCCTTGCCCGCAAGGTGGTCTTTAATGCAAAAGTCCAGCGTCCAGGAGTTTGCAACGCTATGGAGACGCTCCTTGTGCATCAGGCGCTGGTCAGAGAATTTTTGCCGATTATGCTCAACGACTTACAAGCTGCCGGCGTAGAGATAAGAGCAGACGCGCAGGTGTGCAAGATGAATAAGGCAGCAAAAAGAGCTACAGAAAGGGATTGGTCAACGGAATACCTTGATTTAATTTTATCCGTAAAGGTTGTGCGCGACTTAAAAGAGGCCTTAGAGCACATTAGCCGCTACGGCTCGGGGCACTCCGACGCCATAATTACAGAGAATCGCACAAAGGCAAAGGAGTTTTTGACTAAAGTAGACAGCGCCTGCGTCTACGTCAATGCCTCCACGAGATTTACCGATGGATACGAATTTGGTTTGGGTGCGGAGATGGGTATTAGCACAGATAAGCTGCATGCCCGCGGACCAATGGGTTTGGAGGAGCTGACCACCTACAAGTATGAAATATTCGGCCGCGGCCAAATCAGGAGTTAGTAATGTCTAAGTCCAGGAAAATTGGCATATTGGGAGGGACCTTTAATCCTATACATATGGGCCATTTGGTCCTGGCAGAGCAGGCCAGGGAGCATCTGCGCTTAGATAAGGTGATATTTATTCCCACCAATATCAGTCCGCATAAAAGAAGGCAAAAGAGGCTTGAGTTGGCGAAAAAGAGATATTATATGGTTGCCCAGGCCTTAAAGTCCAATCCCTATTTTGAGGCCTGCAGCTTAGAGCTTGCTCGAGGTGGCATATCTTATTCGCTTCAGACGGTGAGAGAGCTCAAATCTATTTTTCCTGAGGCTAATCTATATTTTATTGTGGGCTCGGATTTCTTGAAAGAGTTTTCCCGGTGGAAGGATGTAGATAAACTCAGTAAAATCTGCAAATTTGCGATTGCCGAGCGTCCCGGTTTTCCGTTTAAGAAGCCCCTTGCGAAGATGCAGGCAATAAGGATACCGACTGTGTCGCTGGATATTTCATCCAGCGATATCCGCAGGCGCCTGAAGCGCGGTGAATCTATCCGCTATCTTGTTCCCGAACGAGTTAGAAAATACATATTGAAAAAAAGACTATATCATGTTAAAATAAAGAAACACTGAGAGCACTGAGTAAATAATACTGAGAACACTGAATAAAACTTCAGTGGTTTCAGTGTAACAATTTCAGTGATTTCAGTGGTAAAAGGAGGTGTAAGATGCAAGCATATTGTGTCAAGTGTAAAGCCAAGAAGGAAATGAAGGATGCCAAAGAGGTGACCTTGAAGAACGGTCGCAAGGCAATGAAGGGCAAATGCCCCGTATGCGGGACCTCTCTTTTCAGGATTATGAAGGGTTAACTGGAAGGGGTGGCAAAATAAAGTCCCGTTCCAAAGCGCTGTTTATCGCTAAAACTGCCCAGGACAAAAAGGCGCAGGATATAGTAATATTGGATATAAGGAAGGCCTCCGGCATTACAGATTTTTTTATTATCTGTAGCGGCACTTCGGCCCGCCAGGTTAAAGCTATATCCGATCATATTATTGAGAGGCTAAAAGAGCAAGGGCAAAGAGCCGGACATATCGAGGGATATAACCACGCGCTTTGGGTATTATTGGATTGCGGCGATATAGTGGTACATGTTTTCCACGCTCCCGTTAGAGATTTTTACGATCTGGAACGCTTGTGGGGGGATGTCCCGCAGATAACTTTAAAAGACCATGGCTCGAAATAATCAGACTGAAGAGTTTACAGCGCTTTATGAGATAAATAAATCTATCACCTCAAGCTTGAAGTTGAGTCAGGTATTGAAGCTGATAACCAAAAAGGCCTGCCAAATTATGCAGGCTGAAGGGTGTTCCTTAAGATTACTTCATAGAAATAAGAAGGAATTAATTCTCAAGGCTCATTATGGGTTAGATAAGCGTTCTCACCTGCGTAAGGGCGGCATAAAAGTCGGTGAAAGTATTGCCGGCAGGGTAGTAAAGGAAAATCACTACTATATCGTCAAGGACTTATTTAAAGATTCCCGCTATCAACATGCCTTTATTGCTCAGAAGGAAAATTTGCGTTCGCTTCTATCGGTGCCTTTGGTGGACAGAGGTAAGGCCTTCGGGGTCTTGAGTGTTTACAGCGAAGCTCCTCATCATTTTCATAAAGAGGACGTCAAGCTTCTTTCCATTTTTGCCGCGGGTGCTTCAGTTTCTATTTCTAATGCCAGATTATATGAAAAGGCGCGCGAGAATTATATCGGCGCCATAAAATTTCTGGCAAATGCCCTGGATGCCAAAGACTCCTGCACCGCCGGCCACTCAGAAAAAGTAGCGGCCCTGGCTTTGGAGATTGCCTCTGAATTGAGGCTGTCTGAGCTACAGAAAGACGCCCTGCAATATGCGGGCTATCTTCACGATTTAGGTAAAGTCTGCGTTGATATCAATACACTAAGAAAGCCCGGGAAGCTCAGTAAAACCGAGTGGAGGAGTATCTATAGACATCCCCGGGTAGGTGCGAAAATAATCAATAATATCGGCAGCTTAAGTAATCTGGTGCCCATAATTTTGCATCACCATGCCCGTTACGCAGGCGGTGGATATCCCGATAAAAATATGAGATATAGAAAGATTCCTATCGGCTCGCGAATTTTGGCTGTGGCCGATGCCTATGAAGCTATGGTTTCCCGCCGTCCCTACCGCAAAGCTTTTTCCAGCGAAGAGGCCTGTAGCGAATTAAAAAGGTGTTCCGGCACGCAATTTGATCCCAGAGTCGTTAATGCCTTTTTGAAGGCGCAGGGGCTTGCGCTACCCCAATAATCCTAAAAAATTCACTCTCCGGGTGTTCATAACATGGATATCGAGAAAAGAATAGAAGAACTGCTTAAAAAAGTAATAAAAAAGAGCGAGGAGTTTAGCCTATTGAAGGAAGTTCTTTCTATAACGCTATCCCGCCCCAGGCTTAAGAAATTTGGAGATATCTCTTGTAATATTGCCTTAAGTATTGCCCAAAAAACGGGCAAACCCCCTTTAGAAATTGCCCGCAAGATGCGCCAGGCGCTCGAAGAGGAGCTAAAGCGTTCAATGCTTGGCGGGGAGATCGAAAGGGTTGAGGTTGCCGGGGGAGGTTTTCTGAATTTCTTCCTGAGCAAGGACTATCTGTATCGGGTTCTCCTGGAGATAAGAAAGAAAAAAAGTAATTTCGGCCGGACATCACTCGGCAAGGGCAAAAAGGTTCATCTGGAGTTTGTCAGCGCCAATCCCACAGGCCCCCTTAATGTAGCCCACGCTCGCCAGGCGGCATTTGGCGATACCCTGGCAAATATTTTGCAGTTTTCAGGATACAGGGTGTTCAGGGAGTATTACCTGAACGACGAAGGGGTGCAGATAGATATTTTGGGCGCTTCGGTTCGCGCTAAATATTTTCAGCTTCTGGGGTTGGCGGCAGAGTTCCCTCAGGCAGGATACAGGGGAAAATATATTGATGACTTGGCAGGTGAGCTTGTGCAAAAATACGGCCGCAAACTCACCAAAGATGCCGATAAAAACCTATCCTTTTTTTCCCGCTTTGCTTACAGCAAGATACTAAAAGAAATAAAAGAAGAATTAAAAGAGTTCGGAGTAGAATACGATTGTTGGTTTAGCCAGAGGCATCTAAACAAAACAGGCAAGATTGCTAACGTCTTGGAGTTCCTGAAGAAAAAAGGCTTTCTCTATCAAAAAGAAGGCGCCTGGTGGCTGGCTACCAGCAGATTCGGAGATGATAAAGACAGGGTAGCGATTAAAAGCGACTCTACGCTTACTTATATAGCTCCCGATATCGCTTATCACCAGACTAAATACAAACGCCGTTTTTCCAAAATGCTCAATGTCTGGGGGCCCGACCACCACGGCTATATCCCTCGAATCAAGGCCGTAGTCAGCGCCCTGGGGCACGATGTTAAGTGTTTGGAAGTTTTAATAGTTCAGCTTGTTAGTTTGTCTTCCGCCGATAAAATTATCCCCATGTCTACAAGGCAGGGACAATTTGTCAGCCTGCGCGATATTATTCAGGCGGTGGGCAAGGATATGGCCAGGTTTTTCTTTCTGATGAGAAAACGAGACTCGCACCTGCAGTTTGATTTAGAGCTGGCTAAGAAGCACTCGCTGGAGAACCCGGTCTATTATATTCAGTATGCCCATGCCCGCATCGTAAATATCTTAAAGTTTGCAAAAAGCGCCGAAGGTTACAAAAGAGTTATCGATAAAAAAGTGGATTTGTCCTTACTGAATAAACCGGAGGAATTGAATCTTGTTCAGGTATTGGGCAAGTTTTCGACTATGGTAGCTTCCTGCGCGCTTAATCTCGAGCCGCACGGAATTACTGCTTATTTACAGGAGCTTGCCCGGGCCTTTCATCATTATTATGAGAAACATAAGGTAGTCACGGATGAGGCGCAGCTTACTTCCGCCAGATTAGTATTGGCGGATGCGGCAAGGATTGTTCTTAATAATGGATTGCGCCTTTTATCCGTCTCGACGCCAGAGAAGATGTGATGTTTTCCTCTCTTAAACTATATGTTAAAGAAAGTATCCCGCCTAAAGACTTAGTCCGTACCCTGGTGGAATATAATTATCAATCCTCTGCAGAGGTTAATCAGGAGGGCGACTTTTGCCTGCGCGGGGGAATACTGGATATCTTTCCGGTAACCTTTGAAGGGCCGGTGCGTCTTGAGTTTATGGGTGAGCGGATAAACTCTATCCGCAGTTTTGATGTAATTTCCGGCCGAACCCTGGACAGGCATAATCTGGTGATTATCCTGCCGCGCTATGTTTTCAAAAACGGCCAGGTCAAAAAAAATTATGCCCATCTGGGACAGAAGCTGCCCATTGATAATTTCCTTGATATGGAGCTGGGCGATTATGTGGTCCATGTCAATCACGGCATCGGCAGGTATCAGGGAATAAAAAAGATAAAGTCAGGGGGAAAGTACCTTGACCATATGCTGATTGAATATGCCGATGGGGATAAGCTTTATGTGCCCACCGGCGAGATGCACCTGGTCAACAAATATATTGCTTTTCTCGGCAGGCGTCCTTTGAAGCTTTCCAAGCTGGGCACAAAGACCTGGCAGGGCATAAAAAACAGAACCAAAAAGGGTATTGTTTCGATGGCTACGGAACTTTTAAGGATGCAGGCGGCCCGTTATGCCTTAAAGGGACATCGCTTTGCTCGCGACAATGATTGGCAGAGACAGCTGGAGAAGTCTTTTCCTTATCAGGATACGCCCGACCAGACTGAATCTATGCGCCAGGTGAAACGGGATATGGAGTCCGAACGGCCCATGGACAGGTTGATTTGCGGGGAGGTGGGATACGGAAAAACAGAGGTTGCCCTGCGCGCCGCTTTTAAGGCGGTAATGGATAATAAACAGGTGGCAATGCTTGTGCCCACCACTATCCTTGCCGAGCAGCACTATTATACCTTCAGCCAGAGGCTGAAGGATTTTCCCCTAAATGTGCAGATGCTCAGCAGATTCAAAAGCGCTAAAGAGCAGGATGCGATTATTGCTGAGATCAGAGCGGGTAAGGTAGATATAATCATCGGCACCCATAGGTTGCTTTCGGCGGATATAAAATTTAAGGATTTAGGGCTGGTTATTATCGATGAAGAGCAGCGTTTCGGCGTAAAGCACAAAGAGAGCCTGAAACGCTTCAGGCTCCTGGTGGATGTATTGACCCTGACTGCTACGCCTATCCCGCGCACCTTATATATGTCCCTGATGGGCGCGCGTGATATGTCCATAATAAATACGCCGCCCCTGGGCAGAGTGCCTATTGAGACGCGTGTCGTAGAATATGATGAGGATTTAATCAAAAGGAGTATAAACAAAGAACTCACCCGGCACGGCCAGTGTTTTTTCATCCATAACAGGGTCAAGGATATAGATAAGGTTACCAAAAGAATTGAGACTATTGTCCCGCAGGCAAAAATCGCAAGCGCTCATGGCCAGATGGCCGAGAGAGAGCTTGAAGAAATTATGCTATCATTTATCAAGGGCAATATCGATGTATTGGTCTCTACCACAATAGTAGAGTCGGGTATCGATATACCCAATGCCAACACACTTATTGTCAACCGCGCCGACCGCTTTGGCCTGGCTGAGCTTTACCAGTTAAGGGGCAGAGTCGGGCGCTTTAAATATAAGGCCTACGCCTACTTTCTTATTCCGCGCAAGTATGCCTGGGGAGAGACTGCCTTAAAGCGGCTTAAGGCAATTGAGCGTTTTGCTGCGCTTGGTTCGGGATTTAAGATTGCCCTGGAAGACCTGCAGATTCGCGGAGCAGGCAACCTCCTGGGTACGCAGCAACACGGCTGGATTCAGGCTGTAGGTTTCGACCTGTACTGCCGTTTACTCAGAGAGACTATAAGCGAGGTTTCCAAAAATGACTAGACAAAATAAATTACAGATTTTGTTGATCTTGAGCTTGGGTTTACTTTTTATGCAGCCTTTGGCGGCAGAGACAATCGACAGAATAGTTGCCGTTGTAAATGATGAAGTAATTGCCCAGACGGATGTGGACAGAGTCTTAGCTACAATTGAGACCGAATACAAAATCATTTATACGGATCCCGAGGAGTTTAGCGAGAAGTTTCTTCAGGCAAAAGAAAACGTTATTAGTCAGATGCTGGAGGAAAAGCTTATCCTCTGTGAGACCAAAAAATATGATATCAAGATTGATGAGAGCGTGATAGATGCGCGCATAGAGCAAATCAAGCAGACCTTTCCCAGCGAACGGGACTTTGAGTGGGCCATCGAAGACCAGGGCCTTACGTTAGGAGACCTGCGGGATAGATTTAGCGCCCAGGAGACTATGAAAAAGGCCGTTGATTATTTTGTAAGGTCTAAAATCAAAATTGACCCCATAGAGATAGAGAAATTTTATCAGTCGCACAAAAGCGAACTTAAACGGCCCGAGAAGGCCCACGTCAAAAGCATCTTTATCCAGAAGGATGAACAGCAGAGTGAATACGCGGCCTTGCAAAAGGCCAAGAGTATTCTTGAGCGCCTGAGAAATGGCGAAACCTTTGAGGAATTGGAGCGGGATTTGGGTGTTGTGCAGAAGGACCAGTTAATTGAAGAGATAGATAAGGCTATTTTTAGCCTGCAGATTGGTGAGTTTAGCGATGTAATAAAGAGTCCTCAGGGGTATCGTATTTTTAAGGTGGATAAGAAAGAACCCGCTGAGCCTCTGGATTTTTCGGAAAGCCAGGATATAATCAGAGAGTTTCTCTATAAAGAAAAGTTTGTGGAGTTGTTTAGAGAATGGGTGGGAGAATTAAAGCAAAGCGCTTATATAAAGATAAATTGACCTGTGGTATTACCATGGGAGATGCCGCCGGCATCGGGCCGGAAGTAATTCTTAAGGCCCTTAGGGACAAGAGTGTCCAGAAACTAGCGAACTTCCTGATTATCGGCAACTCCTCAGTAATGGAACAGACAGCCAGAAAGTGCAGAATAAAGCTAAATAAGGATGTCGCTTTATCGGATGTGGGGGAGACATCGCGTTTAGTCTTTGGCCGCGGCACCCCGGCTTATGGAAGATTGGCCTTGGATTGCATCGATGAGGCTTTAAGGTTGGTTAAAGCCAAAAAGATAGATGTCCTGGTAACTGCGCCGGTGAATAAGCATACCATCAGCCAGACAGGAACTTTCTTCCAAGGGCACCCCGTAAAATGCTGCGCATCACGGGGTAGTCCCGTGGACGAAGTCTTTACGGGACATACGGAATATCTTGCCCGGGCCACAAAAACCAAAAAGTTTGCTATGATGTTAATAGGAGGGCCTCTTAAAGTAGTACTGGTAACCAGGCACGTCCCCTTAAAAGAAGTGGCCGGGTCTTTAAGCACAGAGAAGATATATGAGACCTTAGCCTTGAGCGCCTCTTACCTTAAGCAATACTTTGGAATTCGCCGTCCGCGTATTGCTGTTTGCGGCCTGAATCCCCATAGCGGGGATGAAGGGACCTTGGGGCAGGAGGAGATCAAGATTATCCGGCCGGCAGTAATAAAGGCAAAAGCTTTAGCTTCTATAGAGGGGCCCTTGCCATCAGACACTATTTTTTATTCCGCCCTGCAGGGTAAATTTGACGCTGTGGTGGCTATGTATCATGACCAGGGGCTAATTCCTTTGAAGATGCAGGCCTTTCATCAGGGGGTAAATCTTACCCTGGGGCTTCCTTTTGTGCGCACTTCACCCGACCACGGAACCGCTTACAATATAGCAGGAAAGAACAAGGCCAATCCCGGCTCAATGATAGAGGCGATTAAACTGGCGGTTGAGATTGGGAGGGCTGGGTGAAGATAGGTAGAGTTAATGATTGACTTGGCATGGTTCACGCGGGGACGCTTGTTTTGCCCCAGCGTGGCAAAACTTCGCTTGAGGTTTTGGTCTCGCTCTTCGCAGAGCTCCAAAACAGAGCGAAACCTTGCCCGCTCGACCAAAACACACCCCGCTTTGAACCATACCAAGCCAACCATAACCCCCAATACTTGTAAAAATTGTGCCTGAAAAAGAAGGATTTGAAAAGAATTCATAGAAGGAAAAAATAGCATAATGAAAATTAATCAGTGGGTGCATATAATGGAAGTGGGTGGTGATCCATGGGTTTTACCAATTTATTCAGCAATCAATGATGCCTTCAAGAGGGGAAAAATTAAAAAATTTCCCCAGGATTTTGGTCAACTTGGGTTATCTATTTCTACCAGGTCGAATATGTTTCCTAGGATTATAAAGAGAATAAATGAAAAATATAGAAAATTATGTAAAGAGATAGCAAACATAGATCATAAATACATTTCAACACCGACTAAAGTTGGTTATGCATTTAAGGTCGATGACACACTTAAATATAAGTTACTGATTGATATCGATTCTTTTCTATTTGAATTTAATTCATGCTGTGAATTAATGGCGAAGTTTCTGCAACAGATATATTTGCATACCGGTGAAAGCTTACAAAAAAAAGATGTCGGTAAAAGAATTCAAGAAATGATTGAAGAATCTGGGGAGTCGTATGAATGGTTTGCTATTTTAGACATACATCGAAATCTTTTTCTACACTCAAGAGCTCCATATGTTGCAGTAGCCTTATTTCCAAATAAAAAATATGATTTATTAATAATGAAAGAAAATTTGCATCAATTTGACGACGAAGAAAAATTTATACGACTTTCACAATTAAATAGTATTCTTAAAGGCTTTTTAAAAGGGCGCTCCATTATACAACAAAATTTGATTGGATATCTCAAGAATTTGTAAAATAGTGTCCGCATAGCAAACCCTTAGTTAGGTTCAGGAGAACAATTACATGGAAAAAGAAAACTTAAGACCTTTATATTCAGAATTGCAAGGATATCTTTCACAAGCACCAGGAATTCCAGAAAACCCCAATGTTTATATATACGACAAATCTGTATGGGAACAATATAATAACTGCGTAAGCTTAGTTAGCCAGACTTCGGGAAAAGATTATAACCGTTTTTGTGTTAACCCTCAACGTTTACCTAGCGGCAATGAAGCCTTGCCGCTTATTACATACCGACAGAAGTTAGGCGGTTTAATTACAAACCTTCATGGTGAGTATTTTGCTAATGAACCTGCACCTTTTAGTGGTGGTCCAAATACAGTCATAAGCCAAAGTCAGCAGCAAAACCAATCTTTTTATGTTCAAATGCTTCTTGATATTCAAAGTAAAGTTGATGAGAAACTTCCTAGTTACAGAGAAGGGAGTAAAGAAAGAAGTTTCTTGCAAAGATTTAAAAGCTCACTTGGCTCTGTGTCAAATGTAGTTCAACTCTTAAGTTTATTTATAAATTTGGCAAAAGAATTTGGTCTTAGTATAAATGAAATTCTTAAGATTATAACGTGACCACATAGCAAATCCTTCGCCTGTTCGTAAAAGGTCTATTAAAAAGGACTTAAACAGATGCTTCTGGCAGTGGATATCGGCAACACCAATATAAAGATGGGCCTATTTAAAGGAAAGAGGCTTATGCGCACCTGGAGGCTGGCTACTAATAAAGCAGCCAATCTTAAGTACTATACAAAGCTTTTAAGAAAGCTTCTTGCAAAGCAGAAGGCTGATACCATAGATGAGGTTATCATTTGCAGTGTGGTGCCTAAGCTTACCAGGATAGTTAAACGGGCCCTTTTTCTTATTCTAAAGACCAAGCCTCTGGTTTTGGGTGAGGATATCCCGGCCCCCATTAAGAATCTTTATAAAAAGCCGAAAGAAGTCGGTCAGGATAGGCTGGCCAATGCCGCGGCGGCATTTAAGAGATATGCGGGTCCGGTAATTGTGGTGGACTTTGGCACTGCCGTTACCTTTGATGTAGTAACGGCAAGAGGAGGTTATCTGGGAGGGGTGATTGTTCCCGGAATGGAGCTTTCCTTAAGGGCCTTAACCGGCAAGGCCGACTTATTGCCTGAGGTAAAGCTAAGCCGCCCCAAGGCGCTTTTAGGTCGCCAGACGATTTCCAGCATGAGAAGCGGGCTTGTTTACGGATATAGCTTTATGATAGAGGGGATATTAAAAGAACTAAAAAAGGGATTAAAAGGGCGCCCTTATGTCGTATCTACAGGAGGCGGAGCTTCTTTAATGCTGCCTTATTGCCGCTCTATTAATAAGATTAATGAAAATTTAACCCTGGAAGGCCTGATGGAGGCAGCATTAGAAGGGAGGAAGAGCGAGAAAATAATTAAAAAAGAGCGAAAATAGGCCAATTTTTCCTGATAATTGCCTATTTTGGCCTATAATTGTCTATAATATTCCAAAATAAGACTTGCTTTTTTGCAGGTAATCGGTTAAAATTAGCACTCATACCTTGAGAGTGCTAAAGATAAAATAAATAAAGTAGAAGGAGGTAAGTAAATGGCAGGAATTCAACCATTAGGAGATCGTGTTTTACTTAAGGTACTAGAAGCAGAATCCAAGACAAAAGGCGGAATAGTATTGCCTGACACAGCCAAAGAAAAGCCCCAGGAGGGTGAAGTGGTAGCTGTGGGTAAAGGTAAGGCTTCTGAAGGCGGCGCAATAAAGCCCCTGGAAGTAAAGGTAGGCGATAAAGTCCTCTTTGCCAAATATAGCGGCACTGAGGTAGTTACTAAAGAGGGCGATGAATATTTGATTGTCAAAGAAGAAGACATCCTGGCAGTTATAAAGTAAAGGAGAAGGAGGTTCAACGTGGCAAAACAATTAAAATTTAGCGAAGACGCCCGACGGGCAATTCAGGCAGGAGTGGATAAGCTTGCCGAGGCCGTCAAGGTTACTCTGGGGCCCAAGGGAAGGAATGTGGTCCTGGATAAGAAGTTCGGCGCACCCACAGTTACCAAAGACGGGGTGACCGTAGCTAAGGAAATAGAATTAGAAGACCCTTATGAAAATATGGGTGCAGAGATGGTTAAAGAGGTGGCTTCCAAGACCTCGGATACCGCAGGAGACGGTACCACAACAGCCACTGTTTTAGCCCAGGCCATTTACAGAGAGGGCCTAAAGAATGTAGCCGCAGGCTCAAATCCTACCGCTGTCAAGCGGGGAGTGGATAAGGCCGTTGCAGAGGTGGTTGAGCAGTTGAATAAGATCTCCAAGCCGGTCAAGGAAAAGCAGGAGATTGCTCAGGTTGCCTCTATAGCCGCCAACTGCGACACCACCATAGGCGACCTGATTGCCGAGGCAATGGATAAGGTCGGCAAAGACGGAGTAATAACAGTTGAAGAGGCAAAGTCAATGGCTACTACCCTGGATGTAGTAGAGGGAATGCAGTTTGACCAGGGTTATCTTTCGCCGTATTTTGTTACCGATGCAGAAAGAATGGAGACGGCTCTGGATAATCCCTATATCTTAATTCATGAGAAGAAGATATCGGTGATGAAGGACCTTCTGCCCTTGCTTGAGAAAATAGCCCGCACAGGAAGCCCGCTTTTGATAATTGCCGAAGATATAGAAGGAGAGGCCCTGGCCACTTTGGTGGTAAACAAGATTCGCGGAACGCTCTCTTGTTGCGCAGTCAAGGCCCCCGGATATGGCGACCGGCGCAAGGCTATGCTTGAGGATATAGCCGTGCTTACCGGCGGAAGAGCTATAACCGAAGACTTAGGACTCAAATTGGAAAACATCACCGTTGAAGACCTTGGTCGGGCAAAGCGTGTTACCGTTGATAAGGAAAATACCACTATCGTCGAGGGTACAGGCAGACACCAGGAAATTACCGCACGCATTACCCAGATCAGAAAGCAGATTGAGGAGTCCGACTCCGACTATGACCGGGAGAAATTGCAGGAGCGCCTGGCCAAGCTTGCCGGAGGAGTGGCGGTAATTAATGTAGGCGCAGCTACCGAGACCGAGATGAAGGAAAAGAAGGCTCGCGTGGAAGATGCCCTGCACGCTACAAGAGCCGCACGGGAGGAAGGTATAGTGCCCGGCGGAGGAGTAGCGCTTTTACGCTGTATTCCGGGTCTACAACGATTAGAGCTTACGGGAGATGAGGTCATTGGTCGCGATATCGTTAAGCGTGCTCTGGAGGAACCAATCAGGCAGATAGTAGGAAATGCCGGCCTGGAAGGCTCCGTCGTGGTTAACAAGCTGAAAGAAGAAAAAGCCAATGTTGGCTATGACGTAACCCAGGATAAGATAGTAGATATGATTCAGGCAGGAGTAATCGATCCTGCCAAAGTTACCAGAACCGCCTTGCAGAATTCTGCCGGGGTAGCCTCGCTTCTTTTAATGACCGAGGCGCTTATTACCGATATTCCGGAGAAGGAAAAGAGCGGTCCACCTATGCCTCCCGGCGGCGGTATGCCCGGCGGATACGGCGGAGGAATGTACTAAGATAAGTTCATTGTTCGTAGTTCATAGTTCATAGTATAAGGCCTCTTGCGGCTTAAACTGCAAGAGGCCTTATTTTTTTACTCCGAAATTTTGCTTTACAAAATATAGTTAAAGTTGTATAATTATTTTTCACATGAGATGGAGGTAAAAAATGGGATTATTTATAGGCAGGGGTAGAAAAGCCCGACGGTGTTACGGATTTGATGAAGTTGCCTTGGTTCCCGGCTCCGTGACCATAAATCCTAGCGAGGTAGATACTACATGGAAGATCGCCGAGCGCCAGTTCAGTGTGCCGATTATGGCGGCGGCTATGGATGGGGTAGTGGATGTGGCCTTTGCCATTAAGATGGGAAAGCTGGGGGGTATAGCGGTCTTAAACTTAGAGGGGGTGCAGACCAGGTATGACAACCCTAATGAGGTTTTAGACAAGATTGCCAAGGCTCAACCTGAAGAAGCCACGAAACTTGTCCAAAGCATTTATGTTGAGCCGATAAAAGAAGAGCTTATTTCCAGGAGAATAGAAGAGGTGAAAAAGGCCGGGGTTCCGGCAGTAGTCAGTGCCATACCCCAAAAAGCCGCCAGGTTTGCCTCTATTGCCCAGGAAGCAGGCTGCGATATATTCATAGTGCAATCTACTGTCTGCAGCGTAAAGCATATCTCCAATGAATACAAGGCCTTAGATCTGCATAAGTTCTGCACTGAAACCAAGATGCCCGTAATTGTAGGCAACTGCGTCACTTACGAGATGACCATGGAGTTAGCCAAGACAGGGGCCAGTGCTATACTGGTAGGCATAGGCCCGGGGGCGGCCTGCACGACCAGGGGTGTCTTAGGCATTGGCGTGCCTCAGGTTACGGCAACTTGCGATGCAGCATCTGCCCGGGATGATTATTATAAAAAGAGCAAGAGATATGTTCCCATTATTACCGATGGAGGCATGCGTACAGGCGGAGACATCTGTAAGGCCTTTGCCTGCGGGGCAGATGCGGTAATGGTGGGTTCGGCCTTTGCCCGTACTTATGAAGCGCCCGGCAGGGGGTATCACTGGGGTATGGCTACACCGCATTTTAATCTCCCTCGAGGAACACGGATAAAGGTGGGGGTGGCCGGTAGCCTGGAAGAGATACTCTTTGGGCCGGCACGGGTTGACGACGGTTCGCAGAACTTGATGGGGGCCCTGCAGACCTCCATGGGCAGCATAGGGGCCAAAGATATCAAGGAGATGCACCGTAGCGAGATTATCATTGCCCCCTCTATTCAGACCGAGGGCAAGATCTTTCAGGTTGTCCAAAGGGTAGGGATGGGCAAGTAGCGGTTTTCTTGACGATAGAAGATTTTTGTGATATACTTGTTATAGAGCCGATAAAGGCAAACCAGTCGAAAGGCTGGGACGCAAAGCCGCAAGCCTAAATCGGAAGAAATGCCGTAGATGAAAAGGACGCCGTGTAGAAAAGGGAGCCAAAAAAACATCTCCCTTTAAGGTTGTCGAAATAAACATACAGGCATTCTCCGAGATGGTAGTTGGGCTGCCGGAGCATGGGAGGTGCGTGAGATAAAGCCTCTAGCTTTATCGGCTCGTGGGAATCATACATTATTGACTAGACGGATGAGCGCAAGTATTTCGCGTTTATCCGTTTTTTATTGACAAAGAAATAGTTATCTTGTATGATAACTTCTATGAAAATAAAAAAACACCCCCAAGACAATGTTACAAGTTTATACCGGTAACGGTAAGGGCAAAACCACCGCAGCCATAGGGCTTGCCTTAAGGGCCCTGGGGCAGGGAAGGCGAGTTTTTCTGGTTCAGTTTATGAAGGAAGGGAAGGACCTCGGCGAGATAAAAGCCCTTCGCCGTTTTCGTAAAATTAAGATATTGCAGGCAGGCTCCGGGGAAAGAATCTGCCGCGAGAGCGTGTCCTTAAAAGATAAACAGCTTGCGCAAAAGGGATTAGCCGCCAGCCAGGAAGCCATAGAAAGCGACAAATACGATTTAGTAATTTTAGATGAAGCCAATGTCGCCCTTAACTTCGGTCTGTTTAAACTCGGAGAACTCAAAAAGATCTTAAAAAACAGGCCCCAGCGCCTGGAGATAGTTCTCACCGGAAGAGATGCTCATCCTGAGATTTTGGAAATTGCAGACCTGGTAAGTGATATTAAAGAGTTAAAGCATTATTATAAAAGTGGTATTGTTGCCCGGGCGGGAATAGAATATTGAGGTTGTGGGTACAGAATACAAAAGGAGAGATTAGACCAATGAAGAGATTATTAAGATCTGTCATGCTA
The DNA here is from genome assembly GCA_020341815.1 of Candidatus Omnitrophota bacterium. Taxonomy (GTDB): domain Bacteria; phylum Omnitrophota; class Gorgyraeia; order JAFGHF01; family JAFGHF01. The sequence goes on along the minus strand of CP070837.1, from coordinate 907,225 downwards.
ATTTCTGTGTTTGTATTTATAAGCACATCTGGTTTTGCTCAAGGGTCTTCGGGGCGTGTTGTATATGTCGATAAAAATATGGGTTTTGTCATATTCGATTTAGGGGCTAACGACGGCATCAAGCAGGATTCCTCCTTTAGGGTCTACCGCCAGGGTGCAGAAGTCGCCGAAATTAAGGCAGCGAAAGTGCGTAAGAAGTTTACCGGAGCCGATATAGAATGTACTTATAAAAATAAGACTATTAAAGTCGGCGATATAGTAAAGCCGTTCATAAAAGAGACCATGCTTGGCCGAGAACAGAGAAAGGAACTTCTGCATGATAGGGTAGATGAGCTTCTTAAGGAGGCCCAGGATTATTTCAAGGATAAGGATTATCTAAAGCTTACAAAAAAGGCTGGTGAGGTTTTGAGGCTGGATCCGGACAATAGAGAGGCCCTTGAATTGCTCGATAAGGTAGAGAAGGCCTCCCGGCGCGATAGAGTGGAGAAACTTCTTATCCAGGCCAGGAGATATTCTAAAGAAATGGAATATGAACTGGCCGCCGAGAAACTCCAGGAAATATTGAAGCTGAATCCCAAAAATAGAGAGGCCTCCGCAATGTTGGAGAAGGCCGGAGAAGTTCTGGAGGCAGCTGTTAGGGTTGAGCCGGAAAGCATAATTGTTGATATCAACGCCTCCAAACGAGCTATACATTCCACCGTTATAGATGTGTTTAAAAAACACGGATGTTTTATTACTTCCGCCGACCCCGCAAAATATAATTTGCAGGCCTTTAAAGAAAAAGATATTTCCCTGTTTGAGCAGATTCGGCAGGAGTGGGGGCCTTTTACAAGAAATAAGCTTTATTATAGAGTCGAGATAGGAAATTCGCCAAAAGCTAGCCCTTTGGTCGCTAATCGCTTGATTATTCATTTAAGAGGCGTTTACGATAGCCAAGGAGAGATGTCCGGTTACAAGATAAGAAAGAGTTCCGCCGCCTATAAAGAGGCAGAGAAGATGGTCTGTTCGATAAAATATTTAGCAGAGAGCTTGTGAAGAGAGCTCTGGAAAGCGCGGAGGTAAAAGATGTCTAGAGCAGTACTGGAGAGAAGGAAATATCAGCGTACACAAACTATCCTGCCGCTTAAGATTTCCAAAAAAGGCTTAGACGTAATTACCGAAACCAGAAATATAAGCTGTTCGGGAGTCTATTGCCGCATAGACAAACCCCTGCCCCTGATGTCCAAAATAAGCCTTATTTTGCTTCTTCCCATCTATCGCAGAAATAAGCTTAACACCGAAAAAGTTAAATGCAACGGAGTGGTGGTAAGGTCCGAACCCGTAATTATGAAAGAGGCAGACACCGCCTATCAGAATATAGCCATTTTCTTTACCGATTTATCCAAAAAAGACAAAGAAAAGATTAAGCAATGCATACTTCAATCCCCTAATTTTAATAATAAGGAAGCGCAGGAATGCTAAGATGGTAGAGATGGAATTAATCAGGATATTGATGAACGAGAGAAGGGGGGAGCAGATGGTGGTCTTGAAGGAAAAGAAGGGCAAACGCACGCTGCCTATAATCATTGGCATCCCTGAGGCCTCCGCCATCAAGCTCAAGATTAGCGGAATCCGCACACCGCGCCCGATGACCCATGACTTACTCAAAAACACAATCGAGCGATTGGGGGCAAGTTTAAAAGAGGTAATTATAGATAAGCTCCAGAAAAATACATTTTACGCCAAATTAGTTTTGAACGGCAACAATGGCAAGGGGATTGTCATCGATGCCCGGCCCAGTGACAGTATTGCCCTGGCCTTAAGAGCCAAATGCCCCATTTTCACAACGGAAGAACTCCTTAATCAAATAGGGGCACCGGAAGAGACCTGAGTTAGGCACGATGCAGCGCGATAAGTATATTACTGGATATTTAAAAGGTGCTTACAAGAAGCTTTATTCGCATTTTGGTCCTCAGCATTGGTGGCCGGCAGACAGCGCTTTTGAGGTAGTGCTGGGTGCAATTCTTACGCAAAATACCAACTGGGGAAATGTAGAAAAGGCAATTTCTCAGTTAAAGAAAAAAAGATTCCTCAGCCCCGAAAAGTTATATCATACCGATGTAAAGAGGATAGCTGAAGCTATCAGGCCTTGCGGATATTACAATATAAAAACCGCCAGAATCAAAAGCTTCTTAGAAACCTTATTTACCGACTTTAAGGGCAGCTTATCCCGGATGTTTTCTTTGGAGCCGGCGCTTTTAAGAGAGAAATTACTCGGGATTAAGGGAATTGGCCCTGAAACTGCAGATAGTATTTTATTGTATGCGGCCGATAAGCCGGTCTTCGTTGTAGATGCCTACACCAGAAGATTTCTCACGCGTCATAAATTAATTAAGCACCAGGCAACTTACGCTCAGATACAAGCTTTATTCGAAAGAAATCTACCTCGCAGTTTGCGCCTGTTCAATGAATACCATGCCTTGATTGTGCGCCTGGCTAAAGCGTTCTGCCGCAAAAAGCCGCTGTGCAGTACTTGTCCTTTGGAAATAGATAAGGAAGTTTAAGATTTGGAAATAACAATTCTGGGCTCAGGCACCGGAGTTCCTTCGTTAAAAAGAAATGCCTCCGGTTTGCTGATAAAAATAGAAAATAAGACTTTAGTTTTTGATACGGGTCCCGGAACAATTAAGAACCTGCTAAAGGCGGGTGTCACTTATCATGATGTGGATTGCATCTTTTACACGCATTTTCACACCGACCACACGCTGGATCTGGCAACTTTTTTATTCGCCGCAAAATATGCCTTATCTTTGCGTACAAAGGAACTGCTTTTAGCTGGCCCTAGCGGCTTGCAGGAGTTTTACAACGGATTATTGAATATTTATGGGGATGTTATAAGCCCTGAGGCTTATAAGCTTAACTTAAGAGAAATAAAAGAGCCGTTCTTTGAAGGTGACGGATACAAGATATATACTTCGCAGATGCAACATAGCCTTGAGAGCCTGGGATACCGAATAGAGTCGGGTAAAAAAATAGCGGTCTATTCCGGTGACACAGATGTGTGCGAAAATATAGTCAAGCTGGGGCGCGATGCCGATATCTTGATTTTGGACTGCTCCTTTCCCGATGAGATGAAAGTAAAAGGGCACCTGACGCCTTATGAGGCCGCAGAGATTGCTCAAGCAGCAAACTGTAAAAAACTTGTGCTTTCCCATCTTTATCCGGTTTGTGAGGCAAATGCAATAACCAGACAGGCCAAAAAAGCCTTTAAGGGCGAGATTGTTGTCGCGAGTGATTTGATGAAATTTTCTCTTTAAAATAAAGATTTATCTTGCGATTTTCGGATTTATTTTGTAATATATTTAACTAAAGGATAATAAAATGCGAGAAAGAAGAAAATATGTGCGCATGACCACTCCTTTAGAAGTCAGTTATACTGTTGAGGGGAAAGAGGCCTTGCCTCAGAAGAGCACTACTAAAGATATCAGCCCGGATGGTGTAAGTTTCCCCGTTAAAGAGGAGATACCTAAAGGCAGCCTCTTAAATATTAATGTTAAGATACCCACAAGATCTGATGCGGTTGCAATTAAGGCCAAGGTTGTTTGGTGCGGAGAGGGAAAGGATAGTTGTGTCGTGGGCTTAGAATTTATTCATATCTCCGAAGAAGCCAAGCAGGATTTTCTTCAATATTTATGCAATCTTATGTACAGCCAGTTAAAAAACTTAAACATTTAAACAAAGATGATAGAGAAAATAGAAAGTGATTTTAAAGAGGCCCTGAAGAGAAAAGATACAATTGCTATCTCTACTCTTCGGATGCTTAAGGCCGCTATCCATAATAAGCAGATTGAGAAGAAGGGCGAGAAGCTCCAGGAGGCAGAGGTTGTTAAGATTATTTCCAAGCAGGTGCAGCAGCATCAGGATTCCATCGAGCAATTCAAAAAGGGAAACAGGCAGGAGCTAGTAGAAAAAGAAACCAAAGAGCTCCAAATCCTGAAAAAATATCTGCCCGAACAGCTCTCATCCGAAGAAATTACCAAAGTGGTGGATAAAGTAATTGCCGAGACAGGGGCAAAAGATAAATCGGATTTCGGTAAGGTAATGAAAACAGCCATGGCGCATTTTAAAGGGCAGGCCGATGGAAAGCTGGTCAGCCAGATTGTCTCTGCACGCCTAAACAAAGAAAAGTAAAGATATGATTATAGTTCAGGTAGGGTTAATTGTATTTTTAATCCTTATATTAATTGCAGTTTATCAGGACGACCGCAGAAAAAGAAAGCTGGCTAAAAAGAGCGCAACGCTGAACGGTGTCTGGGATAAAGGAGCCGAGAGAAGGAAGACTCCCCGTGTAAGCGCTGAGATTGAAGTTCATTATGAAGTTCTATCCAATGATGCGGCTAAAAAGCGAGATGCTGTAAGCCGGGATATTAGCTTAGGGGGCATAGGTATAGGGTTGACTGAGAAGCTGTTTCCCGGAACGCTTCTGGAACTTCAGTTTAACCTGCCGCAGAATGAGAAGACTATCATTGCTCAAGGAGAGATAGTCTGGATAAAAGAGGCCTCAGGTAATCCTGGTGCAGAAGGAAATGATAAAAAATTATTTAACGCAGGAATTAAGTTTACTAAAGTAGAGCCGCAAGATGAGGCTGTCTTAGGCAGTTTTATTAACCAGAGGAGGGAGCGCGGTAATGGGGTTTAGTCTGAATAAACTCGTAATCTTTTTAGGATTAGCTCTTGCGCTGTTTTCTGCCGGCTGCAGCGAAATTAGCCCGCCTACGCCCGAAGATATAATGCGCCAGCCATTAGGAGAAAGTCCGTTACGTACAGGAATGACCAAGGAGAAGGTGCGCTCCTTGTGGGGCGACCCCGATATAGTTAATGTAGTCAAGAGCGATGCCCAGGGCATGGTGCAGGAAGAATGGATTTATCACGGTCGTTACCCCAATTTGCCTATAAATGTAGATTATCTTGCAGAAACCCAGCATCTTTTTTTTGAAGGCAGCCATCTGGTAAAGTTTTACCATACCAGATAATGAGGTGTTATTATGTCTAAAGATAGAAGAGTCTTTCATCGGCTTGGTGGTATTGCCAATGTGCGCTATGCTGTGCAGGGCCGGGATAGAGAAAAGATCGAAACCCTGCCCCAGAATATCGGAGGCGGGGGAATGGGGGTTTGTTTAACCGAGAAGCTCCAGGCAGGCACAATACTGGAAGTGGAGATAACCGTTCCGGACAATCCCCAGAGGGCCATTAGAGGCGTGGGTGAGGTTGTCTGGACCAAGCCTTATGGAATAATCGAAAGAGCCGGTCAAAGCATTAATTTGCATGAAACTGGTATAAAATTCATTACCATTGACCCCCTTGATGTAGGCCGGGTCTATTCCTATTACCGCCAAAAAAGCATCTAAAACTGCCTTTCGATGGACATTTCTACGGTCAAAAAAAATCCTTGACCCGTAAAGCTTCGCCACGAGGTCTGCGAAAAATTGTTTCATAATTTTTCTTGACAGATGTCCTGCATTTTGCTATATTATACTTTATTACTTTATAAAGTAGTTGCATAAGTCTTGACCTACAAGATAGTCTTTATTCATACTTTTATAAAAAACCACTAGGCGGAGGAAAAAGGCGAGCCCTTAGTGGCTTTTTATTAATCTATGCCAATCCAAACAAAGATATGACAAATCCTGAAAACATCAAGAAAATGCTAATAACTATATTTGTGCTACCCATTGCTGTTTTGGGTATTGTGCTTTTATGCATTGGTATTATAAATAGAAGCAAGTCCAAAGAAGTAATTATCCGCAGAGGGTTAGAATCCATCCAGTCTTCAAGGGCCTCATCCGGTGCAGAGAATCTTGATGTCGGAAATTTCAGCTTTACCGAATATGCAAAAATAAGCAGCAGGGCAGAGAAGAGCTATATCTTATCCGGTGAGCGCTTACAGACAAAAAGCCCAAAATTCGGGATCTTTCGCATAAATGTAGGCAAGGTAATGGAAGTAGAAAAGCCTAAAATCTCCTTTTATAAAAATAACCTTGCGGTTTCCACAGCGTGCGCCCGCACAGCTGTAGTCAATTCCTTAAGCAAGGGTGTAGAGCTTTACGGAAATGCAACCCTGACCACGGAAGATAAAAGAGTGTTAACTTGCAATGAACTAAAATGGAATAATCAAGATAAAACCCTTCTGGCCGAAGGCAATTGTATCATTAGGACCCCAAATGAAATTATAGAGGCCGAGGAGATTACAACAGATATTGAATTAAAGAATTTTAACGTTATTAGCAAGGATAAAAGATGGTTAAAAATTGCACAAGAAGCATTTTCAATGGGAATGGGAGAGGAAAAATGAGACTTAAGAATCTATTAAAAGGTATAATGTTGAGTTGCTTAGTTTTATTCTTGGCAAGCACCTCCGGTATTGCTTTTGCCGATTCAGAGTTGGTCAAAACAGAGGCCGATTATATCCTTAAATGTCAATTTATGGAGCAGGCAGACTCTGCATACGGGTGTATAAATAACGTCTATGGAAGCCCAACCTGGATAGTTCCGCGTGAAAATGCCATGGCGATTTTAGGACTTATTATGGCTTCAGATATATTAGAAGATACTTCCTATTTAGAAAGGGCCCAATTAGCTGCCGATTATTTGATAAGCATTCAACAAGAAGACGATGGGGCCTGGTGCGATCAATATAGCTACTCTGAAGTCGTGGATTGGGCTAAGTCACCCACTCAGACAGCAGAAGTAATGATTGCCTTTTATAAATTGGGTTACAGGGAAGATAGATATGATTCTATGAAAAAAGGTGCGGGCTATCTTATATCTTGCCAGGAACTCGAAAATAAAGGCGGTAACGATGACGGATTGTTAGGGGGCGGCAAGGATGCCTCAGGCATTTATCGCTTCTGGCGCTGGGCTTCTGATAATGCCTATGCCTACCAGGCATTAAAGGCAGCGCAGAAGTGGGCAATGATTAAAGGTGATACAGACTTCTCTGAAGTCTGCGATTATGCTGCAAAGCGCATAATTGAAGGTATTGATGAGTACTTATATATAGATGATCCTGAGAGCTCTGATTTTGGTGTCTGGCACGGAAAGATTGATGAAAACGGAATACCCAAAGACCCCGGATTGCATGAATGGATTAATTATGCTCCTCAGATGCTGGATTTGCCTTGCAGGGGCGTAAATTCAGAAGAGGTAGGGGAGTGGATACATAATACCCTGCAAAAAGAAGATGGGGCTGTGGTCTGGAATGACGGCGCAGAGGAAAATAGGAAGTCTCCCGGGTTTTCCTTTCAGGCATCACTCTGTTGGCTTGATATAGGCCAAGAGTCATATCTTAATTCTGCCCTTACTTGGGCTAAAGAAAGTGGTCTCTGGCAAACTGTTCCTGATGGTAATGGTATAACTGGTAGCTGGATAGACTGGACTGAGGATGGTGTTAATGCAGATTGGTGGTTAAGGTTTATCGATACAAGTTTTTATTCCATTGCTGCCTACAATGGTGGATATGATTTTAATGTCAACCAAGAGTTATTAGATGAGCCAAGAGTTAAATGGTCAGAGGATTTAGCTTCCGTAGAATTAAACTGGGATGAGGAAACCAATCCCGATTTTAGTTTCTACCGTATTTATCGCACTGCAACTCCGAAAAATCCTGCTTCCTGGGTTCAGCTTGGCAGCGATATATCCGATGCTGCAATTACTACGTTTACCGATAATGATGTGGCTGAATCAGGAGGCATTGTCTATTACTATCGCCTGCATACCTATTATACATCTGAGATTGACAGCACATATAGCGATATGGAACAGGCAATCCCTATTATTTATGTGGATGCCAATAGCGCCTCAGTAGAAGCAGACGGCAGCAAGGATAATCCATACAAAGATTTAAAGGATTTGTGGAAGCGTACCACCAAAGGGACAAAGATTTGTGTTGCTCAAGGCACATATGTAACAAGCCCGCACTTTCCGCAGGAATTTATTTTGTTAGGCGGATATGAGTCAACTAATTGGACACGCAATATCGAGCTCTGCGAAACCATTATCGAAGGTGGAATAGGATTCTATAATGCCTGCGATGTAGTGATCGATGGTGTTACCATTACTGAGAGTGCCTGGTCCGGTGTCTATGTCTACGAACAGCTTACTTCTACAATGCTTATTAAGGATTGTAAGATAATCAAAAATGCATGGCATGGCATTAGAGTGGAAGGTAGTTCAAATTGTTTAATTACAATAGAAAACTGTATTGTAAGAGAGAATAGTGAGTATGGAATCTATATTTTTGGAAAGCCTTCAATTAATTTTGAGATAAGAGATTGTCAAATTTCCGAAAATAAAAAAGGCGGTTTTGACAGTATTAACGCCTACGGAAATTTATTCAATAATTTGCTAATAGATAATACTTATGCAGGAATTTACTGTCGAGGTCTTGATGCCGATGGACAGTTGATTATAGAAAATAATACCATTGTTGGCAATGGCGGTAAAGGAGGAATAGTTTGTATCGCCGATGCTCCTTCTTTCAGCCCGATCATCAGAAATAACATCATAACCAATAATAACGGGGGGATATATGCCTATACTCCCAATACCCACCCCACTCTTTCTTATAATAATATTTGTAATAATACAGAGGCCAATTATGGTAATTGTAATTATACTGACGGCAACATCTTTATGTACCCGCTTTTTGTGGAGGGACCGCAGGGACAATATTATCTTGACAAATATTCACCCTGTGTAGATGCAGGAAGTGATGCAGCAATTAATCTTGGCTTTAATTATAACTATACTACCCGTACAAATGCTCAGCCTGATATAAACCAGGTAGATATGGGATATCATTATAAGGCTATCTTCACCGATAATCATCCGCCGGTTCTGAATGAAATAGCCGATATAACCGTAACTGAGGGTCAGACTATAACTATTACGCCTTCTGCTACCGACCCCGATGAAGAAGACATTTTAACCTATAGCTATTCTGGATGGATGATTGAGCAAACCTATGTCACAACATTCGATGATGCCGGAGTGCATAAAGTAACAGTTACAGTCTCGGACGGCAGTTTTATTGATTCTCAAGAAGTAACGATTACCGTAAATGATGTCAATCGTGCGCCTATCTTAAATCCTATAGGAAATCGCACAATAGATGAAAATCAGGAGTTAGTTATTACGCCTTCCGCCAGCGATCCCGATGGAGAGGAAGTATGGTACGGATGGGAAAATGCAGGGGTAGATGTACCAATAGGAGCCGTGTTTGAAGCAGGTGTTGTTCGTTGGACACCAACATATGACCAGGCAGGAGGAGACTATCGATTGACCTGCTGGGCATACGATAAAGAACTTCTTAGGAGTAATCAGGAAACAATCGTTATAACCGTAAACAATGTAGATATCGCACCTCCGGTTGTTGCTATAACTTATCCGGAAGACGGAGCAAAGATTCAAATAGGAACTTCATTAAGCTTTTCCGGCACTGCCACAGATGATTCAGGATTGGAATCCATAGAGACGAAGATAAATGGAGAAGACGCAGGAGTGTCGGTCACCATAGAAGATATAAGCAATTGGTCTTTTGTGGCAGGGCTGGTCCAGACAGACACCTTAGCTCCCGGCTCAACGCTAACATTTGAAGCCCGGGCAATAGATGCAGCGGGAAATCAATCTCCATGGCAGAGCATAACAGTGGAGTTAGAGAACTCACCGGATACCGCCCCACCCACAATCAGTATTGACCCTGTATCTACTCCGACCAATCAGGATGTTACCTTAACTTATACAGTAGAGGATGACCGTTCAAGTGGGGATAAGATTGTTGTTACCAGTGATAATGATCTTCCTCCTACTTATACATATACCGAAGAAGGAGACTATACTATTACCTTAACTGCTACTGATGAGGCCGGCAATAGCTCCTCAGGCAGCGTCTCCTTTACCATTGACAGGACCGCACCTCAGGTTACCATCACCAATCCGGCTAATAATTCCGGAGTTAATGATGTCTTGATAGACATATCAGGCACGATAGATGATGATACTGCAACTGTTGAAATAGAGGTAACAGGAGCTAACACAAATTACTCATCGGCAGACAATATGGGTGACGGGACATTCTCTGCATCCGGCGTAACTATAGAAGGGGAAGGACAGAGGAATATCGTCAAGGTTATTGCTACAGACGCAGCAGGTAACGAAGGCGAAGACTCTATCTCAGTCTTTAAAGGCTGGGTTCTGCATATAGACTTGCCTGAGTATTACGCCGAAGAGTTACTCCCTGAGCCTTATAACTTTGCCTCATCAGGCGCAGCCAGCGCTCAGATGATTATAGACCTGATGCGTCCTGAAGATGATACCCCCTCACAGCTTGAGATCTATGAATACGGCCATCCCTACAACAAAGCCTCCCTTGATGAAATGGACCCTCATGCTATAGACTATGCCTTGGGGCATTTTGATTATTATGACAACTTGGGTGAAGGTGATGCTCCAGCTGGAGGTCGTTCTAACTATGGATACAACTTTGGCATTGAGGAGTATGAACCCGACCAATTCAAGGAATACCTAAGAGACATCACTCATTGGATAGCCTATCCTGTCACAAAGGAAGATTGGCACAATTACCAGGATGAAACCGACCTAGTAGCAGAGCCCTACACGCCAGCTGCAGTGCCTGCCTACGGAACATACGGGCACTGGCTGGTGATAAACGGTGCAGCCTGTGATATGAACCCCTATCCCTTTGAGCCGCATAGCCGTTACCATCGGCTCTCAGACCTTAGCAACTTTACGGTCTACGGCCTCTGGCTGACTGACCCGCAAGGCCAAGGCATAGGCCAGGATAACTATCTCACAGCTGGCGAATGCCAGGCTACAATGCTACTGCCTCTTACGGCCGAAGATGATTATAAGGGCAAATACCTTCAGGTAGCTGAGCCGCCCTCTGAACCAAGTGATGCTGAGGTCTCTTTAGCCGAACCTCGAATAAATGAATCTACCCGGGAACTGGTCAGGATAGCTGATTATCTCTCAGGAGAAAGTACCGACCCTGTCAAGAAGCACCTTTTAGACAGGGCCTTGGTGGTTAATCTTAATGAAGAGCAGGAGCTAATCTCTTACACCATAGAGGAAGACCTCTTAAATATCTTCAAACCGGAAAACGAAGCGACTTCCCGGATAAACTGGAAAGAGATAATCGACCCTTCGCTTCTTACGGACGAGAAGTTCACCCAAAGCATCCAGGGCTCTATTGCCAGAAGCTTTATCCCTGTCCAAAGACTGGATAAGGCAGGCAAGGACTATTACCTCGTTCCTTTTGACAACTTCTTCCAGGGGCAGTTCTTAAGCTATGCTGCCATAATCATTGATAGGGAAGAGGGCTACTTTAAACAGGCCTCCTGGGTGGATGAGCCGGTAAGGTTTATCCAGATTAGCAAAGAGGAAGCCATAGAGAAGGTATTGGCCCAGAGTGAAGAAGAGCCCGCTGAAATTAAGGCTGAGCTTGTCTATTCACCTGAGCTTACCACTTCACCATTTTACCCGGTATGGAGAATAACCACAGAGGATAAGACTTACTATATCAATCAAGAGACACTGAGAACACTGAATAGCAACACTGAGAACACTGAATAAAGTCTCAGTGGCTTCAGTGTAATAATCTCAGTGATTTCAGTGAGTAAGAAGGAGAACAAAGATGAAAACTTTGAGTTTTGCGCTGTTGTTATATCTTGTGCTTTCAACGGCTGCTTATGCGTATGATAAGACAATTACCGTTCCGGCAGAGAAAGCCGAAGGCATAACCATAACCTTACCCAAAGGCAATTACCGCGCTGAGGCAGCCGGGGGAGCGGTGGCGCTATTTTTCCCCATTCACCCCAATTACAGCTGGCTTTACAGCCTATGCGTAGGTACGGATTGCCTGGGCGGACAAGACCAGCCTAATTTAGGCACGTTATATGTAGAACCAAGCCCAAAAGTAGCTTCCCAGGCCGATGCCGAAAACGAGGTTTTACAGGCCTTAAAAGAAGGTCAAGTGGGTGCAACTTTAGACTTTACTTTGAAACAAGAAAAAGAGGTGCGCCTCTGGGTCAGCGATTTCGATTACTCAGATAATATGGGTTCAGAAAGAGTAAGGATATTTTCGCTGCGATAGGGGAGAGGTAACTCTAGGTAACAATAGGCCCATCAAGTAACTTCCGGTAAAAACAAACCCACCGAGTAACTTCAGGTAACTTTCCTCAAAAAAGTAAATACAGGTAATTCGTGGCTCATTGAGTAAGGATAAGTAAGTCAGCCCTAAAAAGTAACACTAAGTAAAATAGGGTCCTTTGAGTAAGTGTAACGAAATTTAGTTAAGTTGGCTTGCAAAAGTAAGCCAGGTTAACTTGAGAAAAGTTACACTTTTGCGGTAATTTTGGTTAAGCCTGATTAAGTGGGTCTTTAGCAGTAAGCAAGGTTAATTGGAAGTAAGTTTCCCTCCAAAAGTAAGTTCAAGTAAACTCAATTAAATGAGGCCCTTTTTTTATCTTTTGGGGCAAGATATCCCGTTTAACTGTTTATCCACAGAATATCCTACATATTACTTAACTGCCTATTTCTCCTATGGTTATGCCTATTTAGCCGATATTGGGAAGTTAACATAAGATATATTATGGATAGGACTGTGAAATAGGGGGAAATTAAAAAATAGGGCCATTTTTAGCCCTATTAGCCTTATACTATATTCGACTATCTATCCATTCCTTAATCAACTTCAATTTAGCCTGTTTTGGCTTTGTCTTGCTGTTCAACCAGTTATATATAGTTCTCCTTGAAACCCTGCAATATTTGGCTAAAGCAGTCACCGATTGATGTTCTACATCCGCGTATTTGTAGAACCCTAAATGTTCCCTTAGTCGTTCAAATATGGCCAATTCTGAGCTATTTTGAGGCATATTTAGCCGATGACCCTCCCCTTTCTACTTATAAATAAGTGTTTGTTGATGATTCGGCCTTTGCCTTAACCATTCTTGAATCAGCTGTAATTTTTGCTCCTTAGGCTGAGCTTTCCTGTTTAACCAACGATATGCCGTATCCCTTGAGACTTTGACATATCTAGCTAAATCAGATATATTGCTGCCAAGTTGGCGGTAAGAACACCAGTAGGCGATTAACTTTTCGATTGTGGCATTTGTTTGATTTTTTTCCAGTTTTACCTTAGCGCTATATTTAGCGTTGTGTCTGGAAGACCTTAGCTGATTAAGGCCCCATTTCTTATAATTGCTAATGGCTTCTTGAAACTTTAAAAGTTTCCTAGATAAGTATAATTTATTGCTTATTGTATACTCGTCATAAAAATATTTATAGAGTTTCTCGATATCGCTCCTTCTGTGGTAATGAATGAAATAAGCGTTTGCTGTTTTGTGTTTATTGATTCTTTGTACGCTTACACCCACAAGTCTTTCCAAATGCATTTTTATGCTGGAAATGAATTTTTCCGACCCGGTAACAATAGAGGCCTTATAGACATTGCTATCATTCTTTTTTATTATACTTCCGTCACCATCAAAATACCCTCTTATAAAGTGGGAAATATAGGCAATTGGCATGTCTGGGAACTTGATTTTTAGGCTTTTTCTCGGGATAAAGCCTAATTTCAGCAAATCTTCAATCATTTTGCCGCTTCCGATAGTTAAATGATAGAGTTCCTGGACTTTGCTCTTCTTTATGGGATGTGTGCTTTCTAAGCTATTTCTAATCCGCTCTAAAAAATCTTTTTCTTTCAAGCTTAAAGAAAAGCTTGACTTGTTTTTGTGCATATTGCCATCTGCATAAAGTAAACCAAGGACATATGCCATTTCTTTAGTCCAAGTCTTAAAGAATTGTTCATTCAATTTGTGGTAACAAAAAGGAAGCTTGTCTTGTTTTAGTGCTAAATATCTTGCTTCGGACTTATTTCTGATAGGAATACTATATAATTTACATAGCTTTAATATATACGCTCTTGAGCAGTTGTATTGCTTTGCTATGTCTCCGAAAGACATTTTTCTATAACAATATAAATCACTTAATATATCTTTGGTTATTTGATTTCTGATGTTATTTTTCAATGCGTATCTTTTCTTTTGACCTCTGCCGATTCTTTTATTAATTTCTAATCTATCTATCCTCAGATTATCTCTAATCCTATGGCAGCATCTTCTGCAGCGCCCTTTACTAAAGTGAGGTATTTCTGTTGTTCCGCATTCTATGCATTTTGTATATTTTCGTGCCCACATAGCTTTTTCTTTTGCGCAATATTCGGCCTAAATTACCAGAAATTAAAAGGCCCATCTCTTAGATAAAGATGAGCCTTTTTGACCGCTTTACTATTTTTAGTCCCATTCCTCAAAAACAAACTCCGGCTGTATGATTGGTTCATAATTCGCAGGCGCAGGAATAGGAAAAGTTACAGTCTCATATACGCCAGCAGCTGTACGCAGCAGGCCAACTCCCGCTCCTTTAACCCAACCCCAGGTCATACCCAGGAGAGGATTGTCATTTTTACTGATCAGGAAAACCTTCTTAGGGATCTCTACGAAACCTGTTGTGGTGTTTGCCAGGCCTCTTCCCAGCTTGCGCAGGACATCATCAGCAGAGCAAGGCGTTATAATTAAATTAGAAATCATTATGACAGCTACCAAAATTAAAAAGAATTTACGCATCTTTTCACCCCCTTTCCCTTTCATTCAAGCAAGCTTAAATAATTGCTTACATTATCCCTTTCTATATTTTTTAACATATAGATAAAAGTTTGTCAAGTAAAAAACATGAAAAATTATTTAACCAGCCAGATACCGGCAATAATAAGCAGGGTGCCTATTAATCTTAGCGGAGTAACTGCCTCCTTGAGAATGATTACACTTAGAAGAGCAGTGATTAAGGGGTAAGATGCAGCTATGGGCACTATCTTTGATGTGGCACCCGCCTTTAGCGCGCCAAAATAGGCCCACATACCCAAGAGTCCCGCCATAATTCCGCTGACTATAAATAATGTCATTGTTTTGCCGTCGACACTGAAGATATCTTTTATTTTACCCATGCACGTCAATGCTATTAATAGAGCCACGCTCACACTTAAGCTTCTGATAGTTAGGGCAATGAAAGGAGCAGTATTGCGCAGGCCTATTTTTTCCAGTATGGGTGAGGTTCCCCAAAGCAGAGCCGTCAAAAATAAAAGGACAAAAATAATCATTATAGCCTTTCCTCTATGTGTTCCAATTGCGCCGGAGAAAGATCCGGTTGAGGTTTCTCGATGGGAGAGATAACGGGTTCTCTGCTTTTGCCTTTTTCCAATTCAAAAGCGAATTTGTGCTCATTAGTTATTTGCCAGGGGATAATAAGTTCGGTAAAAATCGAGATGGGGAAATATTCATAAAGAGGCCCTTTGAGCTTGAGGGTAGTATTCACATTGTTGTAGCCTTTTTTAACCAGTTCCAGGCGGTGTGTTCCGTAATAGAAGAATTCGTGAGTATAGGGGGTCTTGCCGATGAGTTTGCGGTCAAAATAGATCTGCGCCCCTTGCGGCTGGGAATCTATAGTTACCATGCGCCGCACGCAGCCTGCGCTTGCCAGTAATAAAAATAAGGCTCCCAGGATTGAAAAAAGCCTTTTCACCCCGCCCTTCCCTATCTTCCTAATGCCTTTTAGTTTTGTTGCACTCATTTTATTATAACTCCTTTTTGTTACTCTTGCCCATATCTCTTATGCAAGGCGTGTTGCTTGGAAGAGCGGGGTTCATTTTACGACCTCCTCAGGGATTGCGAGTTCTTCTTCGGGTAGGATGGCCTCCTCGGATATCTTAATGAAGTCTTCAGCCATCCTTGAGAGAGTAAAATGGTCCTTAGCCCTCTCCCTGCCGGCCTCCCCCATTTTCCGGCGCAAGTTGGGATATGAAAATAGCTCTATTGCTCTTTGTGCCAGCTGCACAGACAATCTCTTCTCGTCTTTTTCAATTATATATCCGGTTTGGCCATTAACCACGGATTCTCTCAAGCCTCCGGATGCGGTAACTATTGCCGGCACGCCGCAGGCCATGGCCTCTACAGGACAAAGTCCAAAGGGTTCATCCTTTATGGTGGTATAGATTACCACATCCGCTATCTTTGTAAGCGAGGGTATGTCTTTATAGGTATATTTGCCCATATAGACATGGTTTTTTAAGTTAAGCTCTTCGATAGTTCTATCTACCAAGTTGTTATAATGAGAGATTTCATCCTGGTCTTTATGTATTGGCTTTATCCTGCCGGTAAGCACCATCAGGCTGCGAGGGAATCTCTCGGCAATTTTAGGCATGGCGCGAATTGCCTCAACTATTCCTTTCCAGGGGATAATTCTGGCCGGATGCAGGATTATATTGCGTCCGGTAAAATTGTATTTTTGTTTTATTCTTTCTTTTTCTTCGCAGGTTAAAGGAGAAAACTTATCCAGATCGATACCATGCATAATTATCTGTAGCTTGCTTTTGTCAATTCGAGGCACACTTTTCATGATTTCCTCTTCGATAAACTTACTGACAGAAACAATCTTTGCCCAGGGGCATTCTGTGATAATTTTCCTGGTAGTGAGCGGATTGCGGTCTATAAAAATATGGTTGTGTAAAATTATTATACAGGGGATTCGGTTTTGGCTGCATACATCTGTGAGCGCCCGAGAAAAATCAAAAAAATCCATATGGGCATTATGGGCATGGATAACATCTATCCTGTTTTTTATGATGAAGTTTTCTAAGACCGGCCTTACTTTAGCATAAATGTTTTTGCCTTCTTCGATGCATTTATCTAAATTAGCCGGAGAAAGCTCATTTCGGCGAATTACTTTTACTCCGCAAGTATATTGCTCATCGGCTAAGCCGGCCATGGTTTCAGTAAGCACAAATACTTGATGTCCCAGACGCACAAGTTCAGGGCAAAGGGTGGCCAGGTGCGCCTCTACTCCGCCGGCGCGGGGAGGAAAACCCCAGTGAATTATTCCTATACGCATAATCTAGCTCCGTCTATTAAGATGCATGGATTAAAGAATACAAAATCTAGGTGACAGGGGCAGGATACATTGCCCCCAAAAGAGATATTTGCCCCGATGGCCAGGTGTGCGGTATGTTTTGCTTTTTCATCTTCCAGGATATTGCCTGTTACCTGGGCCTTGGGATTTAAGCCAATACCCAGCTCAGCGATATTTCTGGCGGCTCTACCCAGTGGCTTAATCAAAGAAGCGATTTTGCCAAAAGGCATATTTTGCACAAGGCCGTCTTTAATGATTAATTCTACGGGACGCTTGACTTTTCCCACTAAAGGGGCGCTGGCATCAACAATAAGCCGTCCGTTGGTTGTGCCCTCGCAAGGGGCGATACAGCTCTCCCCTGCCGGCAGATTTCCGAAGGAACCGGGCTTTGTATATAATCCGTCATCGGTAAAGCCGCGCATGTTACGGATAGACATAACCAGATGTGTGCCTTTATTTGTGTGGAGTTCTAAGCTTTTTCCTTTAGTTAAGCGTCTTGCCAGGCCTTCTGATTTTTTCTTCAGGGAAGAATAATTTATCTTGATTGACCGCTTAAGTATTGCCGGGGTTATGCCCGGCAGGCTGGCAATCCTGGTACCGAATTTTGCACAGGCAGTTTTGCGGGCTCGTGTGTGAGAAAGAGACATCAAGGTCAAAAGGATTGCCATATCCGCTGTTTTCAGGCTTGCGGTGACCTCCTCAGGGGGTTCTTCCCCATGCATGCGCCGTGGGGCCATCTGAAGAAGCGTGACCTCTATCCCTTCTCTCCGTGCCGTTCTGTAAAAGGCCTGTGCCATTACCTGGAACTTATCGTCACAGACGATAAGCAGGC
The DNA here is from genome assembly GCA_020341815.1 of Candidatus Omnitrophota bacterium. Lineage (GTDB taxonomy): Bacteria > Omnitrophota > Gorgyraeia > JAFGHF01 > JAFGHF01. The sequence goes on along the minus strand of CP070837.1, from coordinate 889,380 downwards.
GTTCGCCTTTCTTATGGCCGAGGCATTTTTTGATAATGATTTTTATGATTTCTCTGGTCAATTATTTTTTAAGCTTTCTTACTGTCAAGAACGAAGGTTACCGGGCCGTCATTTTCAATATGCACGGTCATATATTCTTTGAATACACCCTGACTGACCTTTAGTCCCGCCTTTTCTAGATGAGCGATAAACTCAAGATATAATTTTTCTGCTTTTTCCGAAGGCGCAGCCTTGTCAAAGCTGGGCCTGCGGCCGCTATCGGTTATATCACTGCATAAAGTAAATTGCGAAACAGCGAGTATTTCTGCCTGAACATCACAAGCAGAAAGGTTCATCTTGCGATTTTGGTCGCTAAAAAGGCGCAATTGCGCTATCTTTTTGGCTAAATATTCTGCATCAGGCAGGCCGTCTTCTTTGAGCACCCCCAGAAAGATTACCAGCCCCTTCTTTATTTTAGCTACTATCTTTTGGTTAACCGTTACCGAGGCAGTATTTACTCTTTGGATTACAGCGCGCATATATTTTTAGATTATGTAAAACATCACTATGCCTAAGATCAGAATAAGCGCTCCCCATCCTTTATGGACGAGTTCCGGGGCACCCATCCACCACTCCAGCACTTCTTTCATTTTCTGCTCGGACACCAGGACAATACTTGCGCCTTTTAAGCAGGCAATAATACCCAGCGCAGACACAAACCACGCCTCTTGCGTGGAAGAGGCCGAGATTAACAGCAATACGCCAAAGATTAAACTGGTTAATCCCAGGGTCTGCCGCCGCGTATTTTTTATCAGATTAGCCACTGTCAGCATTGTCTTCTTTGTAGCCGCCAAGGCCATCAGGCCTATCACAATCCAGAAAAGCCCTACCAGAACAATATACCATTTCACCTTTTATTCCCTCCTCACTTAAAATTTTACCTCCGGAACCTCTGTGGCCCGTTCTTCGGCCTCAAAATAATCTGCCGGTTTGGTTAAGCCGCGCATAGCCGCAAACATGCTGCCGAATACCGTGCGCCTGTAGGCGTTAAAGGTCTCTACTGACTTATTATAACGCCTTCTTTCCACGGCAATTCTGTTTTCAGTTCCTTCTAATTGACTTTGCAGGGTCAAGAAGTTCTGATTGGCTTTTAATTCGGGATAGTTTTCGGCAACCAGAAGCAGTCGCGAAAGCGCTCCGCCCAGCTCTCTGGCGGCAGTAATTTTTTCACCGCGAGTTGCCGCAGATGCCCATTGGCTGCGTAATTGGGTAACCTCGGTAAATAATTCCCTTTCGTGGCTGGCGTAGCCCTTTACGGTGTTAACCAGATTGGGGATAAGGTCATTTCTCCTTTGTAATTGATTTTCTACCTGGGCCCAGGACTGATTGACATTCTCATCCAGGATAACCACGTAATTGAGCCCGCCAATAACCCAGCCGATGAGACTCAACAAAATAACCCCTACTATAATTAAAATTAACGTGCCCTTCTTCATTTATTCGACCTCCTTTTTTCTACCATCCTCCACCTGCGCCTCCGCCACCGGTAAAACCGCCACCGAAGCCGCCAAAACCACCGCCGAAACCACCGGAATTTCCACTCAGCCCTCCACCATACCAATATCCCCCTCTTCTCCTGCCGGTGCCGAAAAGCAAAAAGCCAAACAGCCCCAGGCGAAAGCCAAAGAAAAGGACAAAAAATATTAAAGTAAAGAGGGTCTCAACAAAAGAAGCAAGCGGCGATTTTTCTACTGGCCGCACATACTCTTTGCTTAATTTAGGCAAATCTTCTATGGTTGCATTATATTCGCGGGCGGCTAAATCTATAAGCTTGATGGCGCCGGCAGAGATACCCTTGGAAAACTCACCCTTCTTAAAATACGGTACGATAATATTGCGATAAATTTCACTTGCCTGGGCGTCAGGAATAGCCCCTTCCAATCCGTAGCCGGTAGTTATCCAGACCTTTTTGTCTTCAATGGCTACCAGAAGCAGAACGCCGTTATCTTTTCCGGCCTTGCCGATCTTCCATTTTTCATACAACCTTACCGAATAATCCTGAATATCGTAAGGCTTGGTAGTCGCTAAAGTAACCACCGCTATCTCGGCGGTAGTCTTTGCATCCAGGGCTTGCGCCAGGCCGTTAAGCTTCTGAAAGTCGGAGGGTTTGAGTAAATTGGCAAAGTCATTAATATACCCTTGCGCTGCGGGAAATCCGGCTTCTTCAGCAGAAGCCGGAGAAAAACAGAAAAGACCTATCAGTAATGTTAGAACAAGCTCAAGCCGGATTTTCATAACTGGTCAACAATGATGGCTAATTTTTGTATCTGGGCAATATATTTTTCAAAGAAGATCTCTACATCGTGCGAGGCAATCTTCTCATCATTCTTGGTGTCGGCAAGAATTGCCAGAAATACGCTTCTGTCCAAATCGAACTCAGCGCAGAGCTGAGTGTAGATCGCTTCCTTTTCCAGGAGCGGGGTTTTACCCTTTAATCTGAGCAGATTGCGAAAAATAGGCGTAAGTGAATTAAGGGACTCTTTTATCAGGGCCTCTATCCCCTTTCTTCTTAAGCCTATCTCTAAATAGGCCTGTCTAATCCTGATCAGCTTGCCTTTAATCTGCTCTTCGCAGAATAGCCTTATATTTGCCGGGTTTACTTCCAGGGTTTTAAACAGGTCTTCCCCGTAAAGGAGCAGATGGTTTTCTTTCATTTCTAAAAATTCAATAGGAAATACATCGCTTGAGGTCTCTATGTGTCTGCGGGTGAGAAAAAGTGGGGCGGCAATCTTTTTAGTTATTCCCCGGGAGACGATTTTGAGGCTTTTTTGCAGGTCGCTAAATCTTAGTTTTTCCAGGATAACCAGGAGGGTAATATTAGACACCTTGGGGACATAGTCTCTGCCTGCGGCACTGCCGGTTACAAATATCGAGACAATATTTTCCCCATGAATTTTTAACAGTTCTTGCGTATAAGGCTCAATTAACTTGGCAACCTTCGCATTAAGTTTATCTAAATTCTGTAGAACTTCCATTCCTTGCCCCCTTTATAGGCAGACAGATTATATATTAAATTAACAAAATAAGCAATATATTTTGATAATAATTAATATTTGATGAGTTTACCCGTATTAAAGCCCTTTAGGACGCGGATAGTTATAAAATAGCTCGAGGTTTTCATTGCCCTGTTATTTCCAATCATATCGGCAATCAGGTGCCCTGTGTAACCCAAGGCTATTGAAAAAAAGTAAATATTTTTGCTTAAGATATAGCTTACCCACAAAAGCAGGGCTAACTCTACCGCGTGAAAGAAAAGATGCAGGGTTTTTACTCCCCCCTCTTCTTTGCGCTTGGCCAGTCTTGAGCAGGCCCGATAGACCTCTCTGGGGTTAAAAATGTGCCAGCCATAATGGATTATATATTCAATGGCGTGGTCAACATCTATCATTGTTCCTGAGAGAAGGCAAAGCATACCCGCAAGCGCCGAGTGGGTAGTAAACCCTGCGGCTATCCCCAGCGGAACCGATATCATAATGTGTCTTGAGGGCAGCATTTAATTCCTTATATTTTACCACAATATGCCATAAATCTCAATAGCAGGAGGGTAAAGATAACAATTGACATAGCAGCAGACAGGATAGGTGGATGAGGAGCGACAAGAAGACAGCTGAAGAACGATTGCTTGAAATCCTGCAACCTTTTCTTTAATTTAATCCTTTACCGCCTGATATATGCCGTAGCCGGTAGCGGCCAAGCCCATAAGAGCACCCAGATTAGAACAGCCGCTCAAGATAAAAGATAGAGCCAGAATGCAGAGGATTAGCCTTTTCATTTGTGTTCCCTTTTTAATTTGGCTATTTGCGATTTCTTTGTCTTGACCTGACGGTTTATTTTGTCTATCTGGTTAAAAAGCGATGTCAGCTTCGCAGTTTCAATTCCAGCTTTCTTAGATGCGTGCATCTCATAGACTTTCTTGCCTATTTGCCGGAAGACGTTTTCCTTGCTGAGATTGAGGCTGACGATGTCTAATTGAAATTTGCCTACCTTTGAGGCTCGCACAACCCCCTTCTCGCCTTTTTGGGCAAGCTTAAGGGTTCTCTGTCCAAGGGCCTTTAGATTTTCCTTGGCTTCCTGCCATATCAAGGCTACCTCTTTAGAGATATCAACTTTCTTTTTTGTCATTTTTCCTCCTCTTGTGAAGTTTTATTCCTCAATAATTATGGCTTCTACGGGACATTCCTCTTTAGCCTTTTTGCAGGAGTCCTCGGATCCGGTCGGTACGGGATTGGCCTTAATTTTTGCTTTGTCTTCTTCCATTATGAAGGTATCCGGGCAAGTATCGACACATAATCCGCAGCCTACGCAGAGTTCTTCATTCACCGTAGCTTTCATTTTTTTACCTCCTTCCGTTTTGAATGTTTTTGTTTTTTCTTTCTCTTACGTGTATAAATTTTCCCTTTTTTCTTTTCCTCTTCGATAACATAGTCTATATATTTGGATAAAACCTTTTCGCCGTTTCCTGAAAAAGAACGAAAAAAAATTCCCGTTCCATATTGGCTCGTCGGTCCTAAAGATGCAATCGGTTGAGAGCGAAAAATGACCCCCGCACAGTCAATCTCTTTAACGGTTTTTTTATGACCCGTCTTAGGGATTTTTACCTTAATATCTAAAGCGGTTCCTATAGGTATTTCCTTATCAATCTCAAGATAAGTGCCTAAGACGCTGATATTTTTAGTACGAGTGATTATCTTTTCAGTATTATATTCTATCTTTATTGCAAGCGCAACATCAACTCTCCTGCGCCTTCTTCTTTCTCTGGCACCGCTTTTCATCGATAGTCACTCCGCTTAGATTATCCAGCAACTCCTTAAACCCGCCCCTAGCTGATATAGAGTTAAATACGTAACCCAAATCGCTGACATTTTTAAATATACAAGGACCTTTTACCGTCAATATAATCGCCGCCGGTTGGCCCACTTCAGCTTTATAATCCATAAAGGTCGCTTTCTCAACAGAAAGCTCCAGGCGGTCGATAAGAAACTTAGGTTTTTTTGTTTTTTTAAGACCTGTGCTATTGCCTGACTTTTCGGAAAGTTTTATCGAAAAAGATGGATTTTTTAAAGTGGATACGTTAGATGTACCTTTTGTGTTTCTGATTATATTGAGTTCATTAATATTAATTTTTAGCAGGCGAAGATGAAGCCTGCCTTTTAGAGATCCCCAAAAGTCATATACAATAAATATATTTTCGGCCTTTCCTAAGATTTCATCCTTAAATCCGGGCGGATTTGATAGCGTGACCCCCCGCATATATAGATTGTTATTCAGGATATCCAGGCTCAGCTTTTCAATGGATATTTTTAGTCCTGTGGCACGTGCTGTGACTTTTTCGACCAGAATCCGGCAAAGACTGTGGCGGAAAAAGGCTGCAATCAGTATAGCAACGAGAAATAAAATTAAAAGAATCCTTGTCTTTTTAAACATTTTAAGTTTTTAATCGTTATTATCGGTCGGCTTAAGGCGATTTTTTCTCCTAAACCAACCTTTTTATATGCGCAAATGCCCCGCCGGGAATGTAGAATAAAGTCGATTAAATGGTCAATTTCCGGGGAGCGCGGCCCTTTTTGCAGTTGTTCTATGGCCTGCCTTACGTTAAGCCCGGACTTATAAAGCAGTTTGAAGGCTGCCTTGATTTGACTTCGTACCCTAAGAGAAAAATTCGTCCGCCTCAAGCCGACAGAGTTTATAGCCCAAACGTAAGAGTCCCCCTTGATGAGCATATATGGCGGCACATCTTTGGCTACGCGGGCGAGTCCCCCGATCATAGAATGTTTGCCTATGCGACAGAACTGATGCACCGTAACATTGCCCGAAATAAAGGCATAATCTTCAATGGCGGCGTGCCCCGCTATAAGAGCACCGTTACAGATTGTAATATGATTACCGAGAGAGCAGTCATGAGCTATATGCGAAAAGGCCATAAAATAATTATCATCGCCTATAATCGTGGCACTTTCTTCGCCTTTTGAACGATGTACGGTAGCGTATTCTCTGAAGATATTTCTTTGGCCGATAACTAAGCGTCCTGAGGTTTCTGTTTTTTGGCGTATTTGCGGCGCGCCTCCTAAAACCGCGCCGATATGTATCTGGCAATCATCGCCGATAGCAGTCCCTCTTAAGATGTGGGCATGGGAATAAATCTTTGTTCCGCGGCCGATTTTAACATCGTCCTCGATAAGGACGTGTGGCCCTATCTCTATATCTTCTGCCAGAAGCGTCTTTTGGCTTATGATTGCCGTAGGATGAATATTCACTCCGCTCTTCCTTTCTTCGCAATACTAAGGCTAACATTTGCTTTTGCCAAATTTACTATCATATACTTAAATGTCCTTGTTCTCGCCCTTAACTTATAAATGCGGGTTTTTAGGAAGGGCGGGGTTCATCGTTATCAGTCTTGTTCCCAGAGGCTGGGTTTTTTCCTCAGGAGCTTAAGAAAAGCGCCTACCACGACAGGGTCGAATTGACTGCCGGAATTATTTTTTAATTCGGATATAATTATATCTTCCGTAAGCGGCTCTCTGTAGGGCCTTTTGGAATTCATCGCATCAAAGGTATCGGTTACAGCTAAGATCCTTGCCCCCAAGGGGATACCTTCGCCCTTAATTCCGTCGGGATAGCCCTTGCCGTCAAATCTTTCATGATGATGGCAGATTATTTCGTTTTCCCTGCTTAAAAACTTTAGGGGCTCAAGTATTTCCACTCCCCTTCGCGGATGCTTTTTAATAGCTATCCAGTCTTCCTCGTTGAGCTTGCCGGACTTATGTAAAATATTATCGCTAATGCCGATTTTGCCGATATCATGTAAAATCCCTGCGCGTTCAATCATCCTGCACTCATCAGCCGCCAGGCCCAGTTCTTCGGCTGTCTCTACGGCGCAACGGGTAACCCTTTTAGAGTGGCCGCGAGTGTAGGGGTCTTTTGCTTCTTCGGTCAGCACCAAGGTGGCAATGGTGTCAATTTCCGCGCGCTCAAGCTGTCTTTGCGCCTTGATTAGGGCAAGATTAATCGCTTGCAGTCTTTCTCTGTCTCTGAGTTCCTGAATCCAGAGATAGACCACCAAGCCTAAGACTGTCGCCAGAAGGACTTTATCCGATACTATCGGAACCCCGGGATAAGCATATACGGCGTAAAGATGAAAAAAGGTCAGAAAAAATACAATCCCCACTGACCATAATTTAAATGTGTTGCTTACGTGAGATTTTTTCTTCTGCTCTACAGTCATCTCTACTTGACTTCGTCGTTTTGACGAGGCGTCTTTAGCCCAATTTTATCGGCGATGTCGTAGAACTCATTGACAGATATATCGTTTAAGGTTTTACGTTTCCTGTCCAGCTCTTCATTAAACTTAATGCAGCTTTCCTGCATAAATTGATGCGTGTTTTTGGAACCCCCGAATATGTAAAAGTTTTTACCCCGGGTAATCCGTTTATGCCCGTCTTTGGCATCAAAGCCTAAACCCAGTAAAAGATTTTTATTTTTCATATATTATCATAGTAAAAGTTAAGTTGCAAGTTCGGCCTTGCGGGGGTCTTCCACCCCTTGAAAAATAAAATATCCCGCAGACATAAATATAAATACTGAGGCTATGGCCAGTCTGTATTTAAAAAGCCCCAGTCCGGCAAAGGCAAAGGTTATCAGCCCCCAGACTACCGGCCCCAATACCGAAGAAAATCTTCCTGCCAGTCCGAACAGGCCGAACATCTGTCCGATTTTCTCTTCGGGAACCAGCTCAATTAACATCGTGCGTGCCGAGACCCAGGTGGCCCCCAGGCAAACTCCCGCTAAGGGGCCGACTATCCAGAACATCCAGCGGAAGCTGGCTATCATCGCCAGAAATATCGCCAGGCACCACAGCTTAATCACCAGATTCAGGGTATCCTTTGAGCCCCAGCGGTCGGTAAGCAGGCCGAAGGCATAAGAGCCTATTATGGCAAAGACGGTTGAAACCGACATAAAATAGATGATTTCCGCATCGCCGAAATTTATCACCCTTTTGGCATAAACCCCCATAAAGATGATAATGGTATTGACTGCGTTTAAGCATAAAAAGGCGGCAATCAGAAATCTCACCAAAGAAGAGTTGCGGCGCACCTCGGTTAAGGTCTTGCGCAATCTGGCAAATACCGGCTTTATCTGTAATTCAATTAGAGGAACATGAGGATGGGGTGAATCTTTAATAAAAATAAATGCCGGCATAGCAAAAATAAGAAAGAGCGCGGCCGTAGGGGCAAAGGTAGCCTGTCTGCCTCCTATATTCAGAAATGGCCTTACCAGATGCAGGCCCAGGAGAGTCCCTACGTAGCCTAAGCTTACCCCTAAGCCTGATGTCCTGCCCAAGGTCTGAGGCGTGCTTACCTGCGTAAGCAGAGAATTATATGCCACCCCGGCTAACTGATAGCAGAAGTTGGCCAGAGCAAAAAAAAGCAGGGCAGCAAATGTCCCCTTAATGAGCCCTAAAAATGCCGTAAAAACCACGCACCCTAAAGTAAAAGCTATTAGAAAGGGAACGCGCCTTTTTAATTTGTCGGAGACCTCACCCAATATGGGCATTAAGCAGGCGGCCAGAAGCACAGAGCCGCTGAAGGCTATGCTGTAATATAGTTCCGGGCACTCTTTGTCAACCGTCAGCCAGAGCACAAAATAGAGAGAAACTATATTCATGGAGAAGATTGTGTTAGCCAGGTCATACAGCGCCCAGGAAAATCTTGCTAGGGTGCGGTTAGGTTTCACAGTTTATATACTACGTCGTTATGACGAACGCGCGATTTTACCAGAAGACCCACTTCTTCTTTTTCTTTTGCTTCCTGGACGGGGCTGTTGTTAATCTGCATTGAGGTAACCTTTTGCTTGAAATCAGTGGTATGGCCTTTAATCTGTAAGGTGTCCCCTACCGCAATTGTGCCTTTGGTAACTAAAATTACTCCTGCCTTGACATGGGGAAAGTAATGGGTAACTGTGCCTACTACCTCCGGCATTACAGTTTTTTTCGTGCGGGTTTTGGATGCGGTCTTTTTTGTAACTTTTGGTTTTCTTGCGGCGGTTTTCCTGGCAGAGATTTTTTTAACGCCGACCTTTTTTATCTTCGCTTTTTTCGCTTTGGGCTTGACAGATTTTGCAGTTTTTTTTCTTACTACTTTGACGCTTCTTCTGAATAGCCCCAGAAACATGTTTCCCCTCCCTTCCTTGTTTGTTTATTTCCCGGAAATAACTTTTTTATAGATCTCAAGATGCTCGTGACACATCTTCTCTACCGAGAAGTTTTTTTCTACATGACTGCGGCAATCTTTGGGATTAATCTGGTCTATCTTTTTTACAGCCTCAACCATCTCTTCTTCATCCTCGACTGCAAAGCCGGTCTTGCCATTTATTATTACCTCAGGCGCGGCACCCCGCCTTAAGGCAATTACCGGCGTGCCACAGGCCATAGATTCAATCATTACCAGACCAAAGGGTTCTTCCCATTGACTGCTGAATATCGTAGCGCTTGCCCTTCTGTAGAGGTCAAACTTATCGCTTGGCGTAATTACCTCAAACATAGTAAGATAATTATTCTTTTTATATTTGTCCAGCCACGGCTTGACCTCGCGTGCAAAAAACTCCTGCTCAAACTTTTCCGTCATTTTGATGGCCATAACCAGTCTCTTATTTGCCTTTACGGCTACGCGCACTGCCAGGTCCAGGCCCTTTTCCCAGTTTGCCCGGCCGATGAAGAAGATGAAATCTTCTTTCTTATCCTGATAAGGAGCTGTTGAGGCATCGATAGAATTATGCACCACTCCCCCAAATCTTATTTTGCCGTTGCCGAAGAGCTGTTTCTGCCTTTCGCTGATGGCAATAATACTATGACCCTGCTCGGAGAGTTTTCTGCAGATACCCTTGGCCTCTTCCGTTGCCGGTCCGTGTATCGTGTATACCGCCTTAACCGGTAATTCTGTTTGATACAGGCTGTGATCGTGGATGATATCGACTTTTTCGTAGGCAGCGCGGGCAAAGGAAAACTTTTCACTCAAAAGACTAAAAGCGTTTTTGGCAAAGGCGCTCCAGTCCTGGCCTAAATGTTGATGAACCTGCGGTATTATTCTGGCAGTAGTTACAGAGTCTTCCGGGGCAAATAGCAATACCTCCTGCCCTATTTTTGTTAAGCCCTCGGCCAGATTAGCAACTACCAGCTCTATTCCTCCATATCCTCTGGGTGGGATACACAGCCAGGGAGGAGCAACCAGTCCTATTTTGAGTTTACCTTTCTTCATAGTCGGAAATCTCTCTGTTAATATAATCGTTGAAGTCCATTTTACCGAACAACTCCTGCTTTGCTGCTGCGATGCGTTCGGGAAGATACGGATGTGTGCGCACAAAGCTGGGCATAAGCGGTTTGAGCGGCATCTCTTTTTGTATTCGCTTCAATTTTTCCATAAAGACGATTACGGCCTCAGGGTCATATCCTGCCTCTTCTACATATTTGACCGCCAGGCGGTCAGCCAGAAATTCGTCTTCCCGCGAGTAACCCAGCATTATCTGGCTAAAGGCAAGGTCAGCGCCTCTTTTGAAACGAACATCTTTGCTCGCGGCCAAAGCAAGCATGCTGAGGATATTATATCCTATACTTGCCTGAAGGCGCTTGATACTGTGCCGGGCGGCAATATGGGCTACTTCATGAGCTAAGATAGCGGCAATTTCATCATCAGAGTCGGTCTTTTCAATTGCGCCTTTGTTTACATAGACATATCCTCCGGGCAAGGCAAAGGCATTAACCTCATCCTCTTTGAGCACAATAAAGCTATAGGTGATATCCTTTCTGCCGCATAGCGAAGCCAGCTGTTGCCCTATTCTGTCTACGCGCTCCTGGAGCTTTATATCTTTGCATATCTTAAACTTCTCTTCTACCTTCTCGGCAAGAGAGCGGCCCAGCCTTACCTCACTGGCGGTGCTAAAGAAAATATGCTCTTCTTTCTTAGTGGCTAAATTATATTCCGCCGAAGCTTCAAAAGACAGTAATGCACTGATTATTAAAGTGAAAAGGAGTAACCTCATTATTTTACCTTGGCTTTTGCCTCATCGCGGATTTGAGTCATTACATCCTTAAGGGCCTCGTCCAGAAGCTTGAGTTTATAATTAAAACCCCGCGAATATCGGGCTAAATTTAACAGGCCTGTAGACAATTTTAAATCCTGGGATATATCGAAGGTTTTATCAATCAGGACACTTCGATCTGGGTTAGTCATTTTGATGTAGAGGCTCAGGGCAATAGTGAAATCATCCTTGGCCCAGAGTGTAGATGCCGAGCCCAGATACGGCAGAAATGTTATTTTGGCCGGAGACATAACTGCCTGAAAATGCTTGACGGAACCCGTAATTTTATAGTCAGCGGATTCTTCTTTCTGGATCACACTGAAGCCCACACTGTTCAATTCATTACTTAAGACCTCTCTGATGGCCTGGGGAACCTTTTTGCTGAAATGCTTGTCTCTGGAACTGAAGGTAAGCACTTTGCCTTTTATGCCCTCACGTTCCTGATTAGGTCTCTCATCAGACAAAGGGGCAATATAGACTTTTCCCAGATTTGCAGGCGGCATAGGCGGTTTACTTACATCGTAGCCAATAGTGTGAGGAGTGCTTGCGCAACCGCAAAGCGCAATAGATAAAAAAAGTGCCGTCCAGAAAAGAGCCTTAGTTTTCATTTGGTTTTACCCCCTTCCATCGGTTATGAAACCAAAACCATTGATCAGGATAAAGACGGATATACTTTTCGATTATCTTATTAAACTTGGCCGTGTTTACCAAAATATCTTTTTTGTGATCTTCTGTCCTTACAATAGGAACCTCTTCTCCGATAAGCAGTTTGTAGAAGCCCTCTTCATCCCGGACATTGACAATAGGCAATACCGCTGCCTCTGTCTTTAAAGCGAATACCGCCGCCCCTGTAGGAGTAGGCGTAGGTATGCCCATAAAATCTACTTCTACCCCCTGGCCTGAGCGCTGGTCTACATAAAGCATTAGGATTTTTCCTTTCTTAAGCCATTCGATGCTTTCTCTGACGGCGCGGGAGACGGGAAATTTTGGTATCGAGTTCTGTCCGATTCTGGAGCGCATTATGCGGAACATGGTTTCTAATTTTTCGTCTCTCATCTGGCGCATTATAGATGTTGAGGCAAATCCTAAACTCTCCAGCTTTTTCCCCAGGAGAGTAAAGTTGCCTAAATGCGCCCCCAAGCCGATTACGCCCTTGCCGCGCGTCGCGGCCTTCTGCAAATATTCAAGCCCCTCCACTTTTGTTACCAGCTTGTTCACTTCCCCATTAGTTATATTGTGAGTATAAAGATAAACGGTTTCCCAGCCGAAGCAAGAGGCATGGATAAAAGTGCGGCGGATTATCCGGCGCAATTCTTCTTTGGGCTTATCTTTGTAAATCAGCTCGATATTGCGCAGGGCTCCCCGGCGGTGACGGGGGATAAGATAGAAAGCGGCCTTTCCCAGCACCCGCCCGCAAAAGCGCGCTATCTCAAGAGTCAGAAAGCGACTCAAGATCAAAATCAGGTTGACCCATTGCCGGCCGAACCACCTCTCTATCTGTTTTTTCTTTTCTTTGTTCATGTCAATGCTTTCGCGAGCGCCGGCGGCTTTTTTCTCTGAGGCGCTCTTCATAAAGTTCCTCAGCCGTTAAGTCCGCATCTTTTTTAACAACGATTTTTCGTTTATCCAATTTGTATTTTGGTTTTTTGGTATATTTCATTCTTGCCTAACTTGTTACGAATCTGTTAATTCTCTTTTTGTCGCTTTCTGTAATTTCCAGAAACTCCACTCCCATAATGAAGTTCTTGCGTTCTTTTACCTTTATGCCCCCAATGACAGAAGCCGGCCTTATGTATTCTTTTATCCATATCACTTTGCCTTTTGCCTTAATTGGCGGCAGGTTTTTATCTATCAATAACTCCATCCAGAGTTCAGTTGATACGGGGAGCTTTTTACTCAGCTCGATGCATATCCCGCCTAAGCCTATATTTCTACCTATTTCCTGGTCGAACTTATAGGGTAATTTCTTATTGTCTATCTTGAGGATGTCTACGCCTATTAATGCTTTTTTTCTGGGAAACCGCCTCTTTTCTTTCCCGTTCCAAATCATCTCTCCCCTCCCCATATTTTATTTATATTCTTCGTTAACTCGTTAAGGTCAAACGGCTTGACAAAGCAAGAGATGATGTTTAGCTCATCCAGAGAAACATCCTTCAAGTCTTCCGGATACGCAGTAATCACGATAACAGGGGTATTACTGTCAAGCTTTCGGATAATGTGCAGGATATCCAGTCCGTCAATATCGGGCATCCTTAAGTCAAGCAGTATCAAATCAGGCCTTTCCTTCTTGAACTGCTCAATGGCCTCAGCCCCGGTATAGGCCGGTGTAACCTGACAATTACCGCTCAAAGCCATCTTGATAGACATAAAAACGCCTATTTCGTCGTCAACAACCAGGATCTTTTTCATTGCTAGAATTCACCTTTCCTTTCCTGCCCACTAATATAGCACAAGCAGGAAAATATTTCTATAATTTTTTGAAATTAAAAAAGCGCAAAAAGCAAGCCTGAACCTGTCTTTGCGCTTTTAAATATAATAATATAGTTATAACTCTATTTTTTGACAATCTGAAGATTGTCAACGAACCATTCAAAATCCCTTAAATCCTTATCAAAATAATACTGCTGGGCGGCAATATATTCGACGCTATAGAACTTCTTATCAAAAATAAAGCCGCAGTAAATGCCCTTAATTCTTTTAAAATCCCCATCTTTATAGCTATAAGTGAGCTTGAAGCCGTCTATTCCGGAAATCTCAACGGGCTTGTTCTCCAGAATCTTGAAGTTCATCATCCGCTCGTTATCCAGAGCCATCTCATTAACAACCAGCTCTGCTATTTCCTGAACCAGCATATCTTCTTTTATCATCTTTTTGCTTATGGGGAATTCCTTGTCTGTATCTATTCTATGCTGGACTATCTGTATCTGCTGAAGCAAGAGGCCGTCTTTTGTCAGGATTAATATGGCGCCAGGTGCATTATATTTTACCCATCCCGCAGGCAGCCTTGCCTCAAAAGGCCGGCGCTTCCATTCATCTTCTTCTTTCAGATATGTCCACATGGTTACGCAGCCGGATAAAGTAACAAGCAAAAGTAAAACAGGAATAATCTTAAGATGTCTAAATCTATTCATTCATATACCCCCTTACATATTCGGCATCCTTGGCTTGCGGTTCTAATGCCAAATATTTCTCAAATTCTGCCCGGGCATCCTGCTTTTTATCGTCTTTATAATATAACAGGCCCAGTTCTTTATGGCTTTCGGCAAAATCGGGCATCAGCTCTATGGACTTCTTTAATCTTTCCTCAGCCTCTTCTTTATTTCCTTCCAGGGCATTTAATTTACCCAGAAGATAATAGGCCTTGAAGTCATCGGCATACATGTTGTTGTATCTTGCGATTTGCCTTCTGGCCGATTTCAAACCGTTCTTGCGTTTCATATCCAATTCGGCGTTTTCCAATACGAGGTTCTTTACCATCTGGTTGTATATATCGGCATTATCTATACCTTCTGCCGGACTTCCCGATTCCTTGATTAATTCCTCAAAGGTTTCAATTCGTTCCTTGATTCTTGGATGAGTGCTGTAGAAGTAAGGAATTTTATCTTCGCCTTCTGTCATCTCGGCTAATGTTTCCAGGAATTTCTTTGCCTCGTGAGGATTGTAGCCAGCCTCTTTAATAAGCTTAAATGCATTTTCATCCGCCTCTCTTTCCATTTGGCGGCTGTAACCAAAGATTGAGGCGTTTAATCCGTATTTACCCAAAACCCCTGCCAGAAGTGCTCCGGCAGCTCCTGCCACAACACAGGCGGCAGTACCCACTGTCATGTTCACAACATTAAAGAAGGCCGTTTTATTCATCGTGGAGCGGTGCTGTTTTAAGGCATGCCGCAGCAGAAAATGCGAGGCTTCATGCCCCAAAACAGCTGCGAGCTGCGCTTCATTTTCGCTATTGGCTAAAAGTCCTGTATGTATATAAATAACGCCGTCAGGAAGACTGAAGGCGTTGAAGAAAGGGTCTTTTATAATGCCAACCTTTAAATCAAGGTTGTTGGTTTCGGCGATATCGCCTATCAATTTATGCAATACAGAAATTATGTATTCTCCTAAGGCTTCATCCTCATAGATATGTCCGCTTTTTTCTATTACTTCCTGCATTTCTTTGGAGCGTTTCCACATTCGCGTCTCGTCGTCATACATCTGAAGGGCACTGCCCCGCCCCATACCTGCAATATCCGTAGATGCGCAGGATATGGAACTTAGGCAGACCGAGCAGGAAAGCACTAAAGATACAGCTTTTTTAATTAACATCATTCAACCTTTCCGGGAGACTACTGAATAGACTTCGTATATTTTTTTGGCAGACGGTATCTTTTCTTAAGTCACCCTGCATGGTGTTGCAATCGAACCAGACAACATCGCCGCTTTTAACATCAACAAAAGAAATAGCAATATATTCCGCGCCGCTCGTTGGCAATATCAAAACTCCTGTAGCACATCCTAACAGCGCTCCAAAGAAAGCCATGCCTGTTCTGCCGGCTGTCCAGATATAATTTCTTCCTGAGCAAAAAAGCAAAGTATCGCACTCAGCCAGAGTAGATAAGCGGGAAATATCCGGACCCAAGGTATAATCAAAGTTATCGATTTTATGCTGGAAAATACTGTCCGGAGCGTAGGTATGCCAGACGATACTGGAGGCCACAGAATTATACAGGCCGGTCTGCTCTCTTATAAAGTCCTTATCGCTTTCAGGTAACTTTTCCACATCTACCAGGTTTGAATTAAAGGAATATGAAGGATTTAACTCTTCTCTTATTGCATAGAGGATCTTTGATTTGGCCTCAGCAGTCCACTCATCCATCAATTCGGTTACCCCGCCTGCGGTTAGCTTGGAAATCTTAATGTCAGGCGGCATAATGGCGATTGTCTTTACACCACTGAAATATTGCTCGAAGCCGGGAATTGCCCTATATTTTGTTGTTGTGCATCCGCTTAAGAGCAGGCACACGCATAACAAGACACTTATTTTTTTCATTCTATTCTCCGCGATTAAATAGAGACAACGCCTGCTCTTTATTCTAAGGCGCTGCCTCTATTTTCCTATTAAAACCTTATTGCTATCTTGCCACCGATTTCCGTGGAATTATTTTTTGGTTCATACCCGGTGCTAGTTATAATCCACAAACCATTTTCTGAGATAGTCGAGCTAACGACCTCATTTGACTTCTTGATATTCCAATATTTTATGTAGGGTTCTATTATTAAATCTACTTTTTCAGCTTTCTTTAGAAGCTTTACAGAACCTCTAACGCCATAACCTTTCTCTTGATCATTTTCAACATCATTAAGGGTGTAATAACCCCAAGCAGGATGGTAGTACCTGGCATCACTTAAATGGCTCTTCTGTTTTCCCTGCCAAAAATAGTCATATTCACATGTTAGCCCAAGAAACCAATCATTATCTAATTCAGTAATAGTCTCTATGCCTATGGGGCTATAATAGTAGTTGGATTCTCTTTCATAACCAAGGTTCCCTGTGGTGCTGACCGTCCCGGACATATCATCATTTAAGTATCTATATCCAAACCCTATATAAGGTGTAAGGATAGTTGTCTCTGATACGGGAAAGTCATAGCCGCCTAATGCCCTTGCTTCCACCATATAATCGTCTATATTGTTTATATCTCCTGAATCTACTGAGGTATAGTCCACCTCTCCCCAGCTACCTTTAACTTCTCCTCTTAGCATAAGCTTGTTATGATAAGTATAGGAACCAACCACTCCATACATCGCGCCTTCTTCTTCCATTATGTCGGGCTCTTCGTATTTGATGTGGGATATTTCAGTTCCCAGATCCCAGTTATGCTCCTGGAGCTCTACTTCTGCTAAAGCAGCTGTTGCCCCTAGCAATACAAAGCATATTATTGCCACTACAGTTGTCTTCATTTTCTGTCTCCTTCCTTGTTGTCGTAAATCTATATAAAATAAAAAACTACCACAGGTCTACCTTTTTTTGCTCGCCTCCGGTAGTTTTTTAAGAATAGATATATAATAAAAACAAAGCTATTATATCAAGAAGCAAAATATCTGTCAAGAACTTTTTTAATTCTTTTTTAAACTTCTTTATGAAGCTAAAACTACTGTTTTTGACCTCAAAACAGGGTCAAAATCCTTATTTTATTAAAAATAATGTTTGAAACCGCCGGTGGCTAACCAATAGTCTGTATCTATAGTTGCTGCTCCATATAATCCAAAAGCCGCAACTGACATATCGGCATCAGACCAGATATATGCACCTTCAATGTTTATTGCGGAATTCTCGGTGAAAAAGTAGTCAAATCCGCCTCCGGCCTTTACCCCTAATTCAGCATCCATATCTACAGTTATTGCGTTAGAGGTGAGCAAATCGCTTTCTTCGTAGTCCCAGAAAATGACTCCAACTCCACCAACCACGTACGGCACAAGTATATTTTCTCCCACTTCAACAGGACGTCGTAAATATAAGTCAGCGAGTAAGGGAATAGCTTCCACCTCACCGTAATCAACACCGGCTTCTTCGTCATCCCAGCTGGTATAGCCTGCTTCTGCGCCTATGGCAAAATACTCATTGATACCGTATGCAAAATTACCACCTACATAATAGGTATCATCGATATCGCTATCTTTAGGAAATATTCCGCCACCTGCGATTCCTACGCTAAACCTGCCGGCTAAATCTTCCGCAAATGCGTTGCCCGCGGCACAACCTATTAACAACGCCAAAATCCCAATCAATATATTTCTCATTTTTACCTCCTCCCTTGTTGTTTTATATTCCATCTAGGAATATTTATACCATAAAACAAAATTGCTGTCAAGCTCTTTTTATATTTACTTTCTATATCTTAAGACGTGGTAAACTACCCCGCTGAACAACAGAGCATTTATAATCGAGAATAGTTTAAACACCAAGTCAGTGGAAACAAGGGCCGAAGGCAGCATAATCAAGACACAAGAGAAAACACCGATAGTCCAGACCATACTGATATCATTGGAAGACTTGCGCCTGCGGATCCTTGTCATTAAAGCTATATTAAATAGAGGCAAAACCACCGCCCCCACCATACCCATAGTTGCTATCATTTATTAATTCCCTCAGTCTGCAATTCTTTAAAAATACTTTTTAAGCCTTCTGTCGCTTTATCTAATACTTCAGGAGTTTCTTTGATAAGCTCCTGCGCCTTTTTCGTAGCCTTTGTTTCAATATCAGATATAAGCCTCTGGGCCCGTCCCAATACATCAGAAGCCATACCCTTTAAACCTTCAAGGTCAAAATCTGCAAGCCTGGCGATGTTTGTCTTCATCAGAGATTTTACCACGATAAGGCTTACCAGAGCATATGGATTATCGATATTCTCATATTTTTCATGGATATTAACATCAAATTCTTTTACAGAAGGCTCACCGCCTTTTGAGTAATCTTTATATAAAACTTTTCCAATTTTAAGTTCAAGTATATCTATCTGTATCTTAGAAGGCTCCTTTGCCTTTTCTTTAAGCTTTTTCTGGGCCTGTACCACCTTAAGCGAATCCAAATTCAATTTCCCTTGCCTGTTTTTAACAACAACAAACTCTTTTAAATCCAGCTTTAACTCTTCAAAATGCATTTTTCGGCTAAAAATACTCCCAAAGTCGTAATCCACATATATCTGTGGCATATCCATCATCAAGGGATCCGGAAAATTGGAAGGATTATAAATTCGCAATCCTTCTATCGCGGCCAAACTCTTAAATACCCCCACCCTCATACTTCTTATATTTAGTCTTAATCCGGTAAGAACACGCACACCGGTTGAAACTACGCCCTTAATTATCATATCCTTGGCAAGGGACAGCACAAACAAGGCCGCTAATACAACAGCGATTCTAATTAACACCTTTTTCATTTTCCGTGCCCTCCTTCCCTAACTTTCAGATATAATTCATGTTACACCGGCATTATATCATTATAAGTAAAGAGGTGCAATAGGAAAGTGCTTGGGGGAGATTTCCAAAGCTTCACTTTGGAAATATATGTTTTGGAAATGTAATAATTAAGCCGGAATTCCGGGAATTCCCATAACTTAGTTATCTTCCTGCACAGCAAACAAAATTGTCAAATATCTATCTTGAGTTTTCATTTCTTTTTTAATCTCAACTTTGAAATCAGCTTTTTTTAGATAATCGATTAAAGGTTCAGGATTGGCATGGCATTCCATGCCAATTGCTTTTATTCTCTTCAAAATATAAGGGGGAGTAGAAATGATTGCCGGGAACTCTGCACCTTCACAATCCATTTTAAGCACGTCTATTTCCTTCATTTGTTCGATGACTTTTGAAAAAGATAATATTTTCATCTCTATTTCCTTGGCAACAGAATGTCTTTCCTTATCAAATAAAAGTTCAGGTTTTACAAAACTATACCCTTTCTTATTAATAAGACTTTCTTTATCGCTTACACCATAGTTCCTTACCTCAATTTTTGATGCCATATTATTCAAATTGATATTCCTTGTGCATAAATTAAACAAGAGGGGGTCCGGTTCATATGCCACTACATTCTTAGCACCCTTTAAACAAAACATAATCGAAGTATCGCCTATATATGCGCCGATATCAAGAACTGTTTCCCCTTCTATGTAAGGATAAAGAAAAGCATATTCCTCATTAACTATAGTTTCTTTCAATGTTACAATGTCTGCTACAGGAACTTTTCGTATTAAGAATTTTAAGTTATTGTCCAGCTCTACCATAAATAAATTATGTTCGATATCCTCAAATTTCTTGCTACAAGACAATATCTTCTCAACTGTTTCTAAAGTATCGATGTCTAAATCGATTTCCTTACTATGTTTCCTATCCTGACTATATACTAAAATTTTATTCGTATCCGCATAATATTTAATCTTTTTTTCTTTCACCAATCTAAATATAGACTTAAGCAAGCCTTTGTTATATTTTACCTGATCAACATTTATATTAAAAAGGATTGGGTCAGGATGAGTATTGAGAGTTAACCGGCTTTTTTCTTTCAATCCCCATTTGACAAAATAATAATTAAAAAAATTTCTAGAGACGCTTAAAGAACATGACACATTCCCCCCTTATTTTTATAGCAAAACGGGGACACAATACCTATTTCTCTTTTTTCTTCCGCCCCGCTCTCTTCTTTTTAAGATTTATCTTGAGAAGAGATTCCAGTTTTTCTATAAATGTATTATCTCCTAAGGGGCGTCCCGTTCTTTCATGTAGTTGAAACAACCGGACGTCCTCATCGGGCGATGCGGCATTAAGAAAATCTTTCCAATTTTCTACAAGTGTTTTTAAAAGGCTATCTTTTACCAAAGAGTCATTATCTATCATCATATGATGCTTGGTGCTTGACCATTCATAATCCCATGGCTTCTTTGCCAATTTTGCTTTTACAGGATTTAAAAGTATATACCGGGTTGCAGCCAATAAGTACCTTTCGTCAAGAACATATGATGAGAATCTTCCCTGCCAGAGATATCCCCGCCAGTTTTCTCTAAAATTAATAAACCTTGTATAATTACGGTGGGTTTCGCCTATGGCTTGAGCCAGGCTTCTATCCTCATGGGGAGTTGCGATAAGGTGTATATGGTTAGGCATTAAACAATAAGCCAGAATATCTACCTTAAATTGATGCGAATAAGTATTGAGCAATCTAAGATATTGGCTATAGTCATCTTCATTGAAGAATACTTTCTGCCGACGATTGCCTCTTTGGATTATGTGGTGAGGGAATTCAGGAACAACGACTCTCGCTATTCTTGCCATAGATGGATTTTAGCTTTTTCTTCCATCTTTGTCAAGGAAATTAGTATTGTGTCCCCTGATTAGACTAAGGATTGGAACTGCCCCCTTTTTATGATTTCATCAATTTATTTATTATTGATTTAGTTTTCTTATAGCTGGAAAAACTTCCTATTAATGCTCCAATTAATAGAGCAATCCATATCAAATTGAATACCGCCATTTTTATCAAGCCGAATTGGACAAAAGTACTTAACTTGGGTGTCTTTTGAAAGGCTGCAGTATAGATAGGAATAAACTTTCCAAATAACATATATAGTTGAAAACTAGCGAATAAAAATATAAATACAAAAAAGAATATATAAATTCTATATTGGTTCTGATAATAGGTAATAAATGTTTTATCTTTTTCGGTTAATTCCATTTTCTTCCCCTCCTACAAAAGAGGCTCTTGTTCTTACAATAATATCATTATTTATTTCAAATTATTATCAATTTCTTCCCATTCTTCTTTATATTGTTCAGTTGCAATTTCTCCTATATCGGTAGCTAAATCATGTGCTGTTTTAGTGCTTTCTATCATACTCCAAGCAGTCAGTGCTCCTCCTCCAAGAATCATTACACCACCGACTAAACGAGCACCAGGAACAGGTGCAAACATTATTTTGCCACCAGCTCCTATTAAAATTACTCCTGTCCAAGTTTTCCAGCTAACCAAATCGCCCAAAGTATAAGTTTTGCTGGGCCCTTTATCAGTATAAATAGGCCATCCTCCCATTCTCATATTAGGATCGTGCTTACGTTGCCAAGCAATCTTGTCGACTTCTTCTTGAGTAGAAGCGAGTTTTGATTCTTTGTCTCCATGCAAGACCTTACTCAACCCGCAATTAGCCGTATATGCAATCCCTGCACTTATAGCCCCCTGTTTTGCTCCATAGGCGAAATCTCCACCTGTGGCTGAGGAAATACCACCTCCAATTGCAGCTCCAATACCGCTACGAAGGACAAGGTTGCCAAGGAAGGCACCTAAGCCATCTCCTTTAAAACCCGGAATGACATTAGCTATACCACAGGTAACACCTGCAGCCGCCCCTCCTATCAGGGCGCTCATGCCTACATCGCCACCAGTAGCAATGGCACCTAATGCTCCTGATGCTGCCCCTGCCCAGGTATGGGCAAGAGCTTTAACTACTCCTGAGAGTTTAAATCCTCCTACGAAGCCAAAGAAGGCACCACCAATTGCACCTGTGATGGCTCCCTTTCCTATGTCACCACCTGTAGCTGCTGAAACTGCTACCCCGATGATTGCCCCAATGATGGCTCCGAGAATTATCTGGAAAAAATGCCCACTAGGATCCACATATTTGATGGGGTTGTTCCTGCAATAGGCATATCTGTTTAAGCTCTGGGGGTCAGACGAATCTTGGACTATGGTATCAGCAGTAATAAACCTGCCTATCTCTGGGTCACACTATTGGGCGGAGTGTGGGACTTCTGCTTTGACAAAGAGCTAAAATGGACTACCTACGCTAAAATATCTAACTTTTTAGCTGTAGGATTATTACCTTCTTAATAAAATGGATATCGTTTCTTATTTATTCAGGAAATTAATATCTTGTTTCCTGATTTCGATTTCATCGGATTTCCGTGTGTTATTGTTGCTTACTTTACTATTTATTTTTTCGATTGATTTCTGTGCAAATTCCCTAACTTTTTGATTACTATCTACTAGAGCTTCTTCTAACAAAGGAATTATTCTTTGGTCTTCTATCTCTCCAAGCGTCCAAACTGTCATAAGTCTCAGCTTGTCATCTTTATTATGGATTGCTTCTTTTATATCATTAAAGTATCCTTCTTTACTTAGCAATTTATATAGAATTAATGAGGATAGTATTTTAATTTTTTCATCTTTATCTTTATATGTTTTTATAAAGGCTGGAGCTGCCTTTTTATCCCCTATTTTGCCTACCGCTATTGCAATTTCTCTGGCCACTCTTAAATCGTTTTCTTCCAACCAAGCCTTTGCCAAGCTATCCACTGTTCCTTTATCGCTTATTCTACCCAGCGCATGGGAGGCAAAAAACCTAACACGCCAATTATCGCTTTTTAATAATTTAGCTAGTGATGGTGCAGCTTCATGACTTTCAAATTCTGCAAGTAAAACCATCGCATTTATTTTCACTAAATCATTATCATCTTTTAACAAACCAATCAATAGGCTTGTCGCAGGAATTCCTTTCTTATGCAAAAGATCAATTTGATCAATTTCAGTAAGAACACCTTCAATAAATATTTTTCTCAGAGTGTTCCGAGCATGAATAAATATTATGAAATGGTAAACAAAACTTGTTACCCATGATAAAATCACAAGTAATGCAATGGTTAAAAATATTCTTTTAACTTTTACAGAACGCATTTTCTTAAAATCTTAAAAGTATATATTGTACAATCAATCGTTAAAAAAATTCCTATTTACTACGAGGAAGGTCTTTCCATGGATTAGGCCCAAATATTTCTCCTAATCCACTTTCTTCATATTCTTCATACATCCTTTGATTACGTTCCATAACCTTAGGGAGTGTCTTTGCCATTTCGCCAGCTATCTCTACGGCTCCAAATGCAGGGACGCCTGTAATGGTGTCTGCTGCCGCCTTGCCCGCAGCTTTAGCTCCTTCAACGACATGGCTTTTATCTCCTCTTGCTATCACTATTCTTCCTTCATTTACTTCTAAGCTGTCTTGCGCGCGCCCATCAGAAGATTTTTTTATCTTAACAGAACCCGATGTTGTTCTAGCGCTATTTCTAGCCTTTCGTCTTGCATCAGCTTGTTTATTTGACACAAATCCTTTGCCTTTTCGCCAATTCTGATACTGTTGGGATCCAAGAAATCCAGATACAGCGCCCATTCCAGCACCCCAGGCGGCAGCGGACCCAAGTTTTCCGCCTTTGTTAATGATAGCATTAGTGGCAACAGATATAAAAGCGCCTCTGGCTGCTGCAACTGTTAATTGTAAAGCCAGATTTCCTATATCAGGAAAAGGAATTATTGTATTTAAAGTAAGAGATATTCCTATTGCAGCAAAGATTCTACCAGGAGGAGCACCATGTGCAATTGCTCGAGCACCACTAAAGAAGGTATCGACAACATTAAAGGCAGTAAAGGCAGCAGCTGCATTGCCGCCTGTGCCGGCAAAAGTTATAACGGCAGCAAAAAAACCTGCTATTTTACTAAAAAACTTTTTAAACCAACTATGCCCCGTTGGATCAACGTACTTGATGGGGTTATTCCTGCAATAGGCATATCTGTTTAAGCTCTGCGGATCATAGGGAGCCTGGACAATGGTGTCGGCGGTGATAAAGCGACCGAGCTCCGGGTCACACTCTTGGGCGGAGTGTTGGACTTCTGCTTTGACAAAGAGCTAAAATTGACTACCTACGCTAAAATATCTAACTTTTTAGCTGTAGATTTATTCTACTATGTTAAATTCCAAAATTTCGGTTTGGAAATTTGAAATGTCAAGGAAACAGGTATTGCGCTCCCTGATTTCCCTGATTTTTCCCGACTTTTCGACCATTATTGCTCTACTTTTTGATATTTTGCTGTGCTGTTGGCCCATTTATGTTTTTATTCTTAGAAGTTTTAGTAACCCATTAGTAAGTATAATATAAATGACTTATGTATTATGCTTATTAGAAGAACGTAACTAAGCATTAAAGTAATAGCTAATTTGTAATACCCAATTGAATATTTTTTACTTTTTGCTGCCATTTTTTCAGAAAATTTGTCCCTAAATAATAGTATAAATAAAGCACACGCTTCTACAATTGTTGCTAAAATTAACTTAAATTTTGAAGCCTTCATATACATATAGCTATCTATATAATCTTCAATATTTGAAAAAGTTTTTACTCCCCGAAAAATACTAAAAATAAAGATAGCGATTATTGAAACGGAGATTAATGCGATACCTCTTTTTTCTTTAATATTCACCCTTCTATTTCCTCCACTTCTTCTTTTTATCCCAGTAAATTCCGGGTATAAATTCCCTTAGGATTATTGTACGCCAGCCAATATCAAAAGTAAAGCACAAAACCTCTCTTGATTTCAAGAAGTTAGGCCGTATCATCTGTCTATTCTCTCCCCCGGATGACATCTCTGATGGACCAGTTTCAGGTCCAAAGGAATAAGCCGGGTATATATTTGAGTTGAGCGGATGCTCCTGTGGCCTAACTGCTCCTGGACATATCTTAGGCCGGCCTTGTATTTCAGCATAAGAGTGGCGCAGGTAACTCGCAGGGAATGCGGGGTGATATTCTTTCGGAAGCCGCATCGAAAGGCATACTTTTTAACAATGTTTAACACAGCTTCGGTTTTAATCCTCTTGCCGGAGTAGGACAAAAATAAGGCCTGAGGGTCACCATTTGCCAGCTCAGGCCGGGCTTTTGCTAAATAACTATTTAGATAATTAAGGCTTCTCTGGCCTACAGGGACTATTCTCTGGCGGCTGCTGCCTCCTTTAGGATGACTGACCCTGACCATTTCCTGCTGGAAGTCTATATCAGCGATATTGAGCTGGCAGAGTTCATTGTTGCGCATACCTGTTGAGAATAGTACTTCAAGTATTGCCTTATCACGGATACTCAAGGAATCCGATGATCCAGGCTGATTCAAAAGATAAAACACTTCCTTCTGATTAAGGTAATCCTTAGGAAGAGGCTTTTCCTCTTTGATGGGCTCTAAGTCAAATGAAGCGTCATAAGGCAGATAATCAAAGCGGATCAGGAACTTAAAGAATAACCTCAAGGCCCAGAGATACTTGGCCTTGGACTGCATACCTACCGGGTAATTTCTAATGCCGCGGTAATTATAAAGGTAAGGATAGTATTCCATAAGATGTCTCTTGCCTATCTGGGCCATGCTGCTTAGGCCTTTGCTTTGCATATATCCAAAGAAGACCTCCAGGCCTTTTTTGTAACTGGAGAGTGTACTTAATGACTTTCCTTTGGTCTTTTCATAATCGATAAACTTCTGCTTCAATTCATCCAGGGGTGAAGTTACTGCCTTTATCTCCTTGCTTTTCTTAGGCCTCTGGCGTAATTTATGGAAGTAGTCTTTCCAGGCCAGATTAAGAGCGGGATTATCTCTTAACAGGCCTTCCTTATATAAATATCTGAAGAAGCGGCAAACAGTGCCTAAGCGCTCAATCTGGCTCTCAGGCATAAGAGAGTCCTTTTCTCCCTGCTCATATTCCTGCCAGAGGAAGTCTCTGTATTCTAAGAGGCTTCCTTCAGTAACAGAATAAACGCTTTTTATGCCTTTACCTCTTAAATAACGAAAATATCCTTTTAAATGTTTTTCTACCTGGATAAGATAGCCGTAGCTTAGGTGGCTTTTTCTATAGTTGAGGTATCTACTAATCAGCTCATCAAAGGAATAATAACGGCTGATGATTTTCTTAGGTTGGGGTTTGGGGATAATTTCTACCTTATAAAGAAGATTCTCCTTAATCAGGTTATTTTCCATCAGATAAGCGAAAAACCTCTTTAAGGTGTAAAACATCGTTCTTACCGTCTCAAAGGTAAAGTCATATTCATCATAAAGATATAGCTGAAATTCAAGCAGACTTTCTTCATTGATTAAGGCTATATCTTTTATATCGGCTCTTTCCGTATATTCGGTTAGATATTTAAGCACGGAAAGATATCTTACTCCCCCGGCTTCTTTACTGGCAAGGTAATCCTGATATTGCCTAATGAGCTCTTTAACTGAAGGTAACTTATTTGTTATCATAAGCTTAACTTGTAGAAGTGCCTCTTTTTCTTAGTTCTTCGGGTTTGGTCAGCTTAAGATGGCTATTCAGCTTATATAGAGTTCTCTTTCCCTTTCCGTTGCGGATAATCCTTAATATCCCGGCCTCTTCTAAATATCTGATATTATCCCTTACCTTATAATTAGGCCAGCCGCTGAACTTAGCTATATCTTCCCTGCTAAAGACAGACTTCTTCAGCCTTAGTATCTTAGCCAGCAAGACAGCCGATTTGGAGTGATGCGTCAGCAATGTATCCCGATAAACCTTGCTGAATATATCAAAGGCAATCTCATAGTCCTGAATAGCGCTTTCAATGAAGACTAAGCCGTTGTGGACAATCTTTCTTCTCTGGTATTGGTATAACAGGGCTATTGCCTCAATGAGGGTGAGAAATTTCTGATGTTCACGCCTGGATGAAGGACTGTTTGCGGGAAAGGTTAACTTATTGGCATAAGGAATAATTACCGCGCAGGGCTTAATCAGCCTCTGCATATCCTGGTGCAGCCTGATGATGCCTTGAGCCTTTTGCTGCAGTTTAAGCCTCTCTTTAGTCCTGGCCTGTCTCTGGTATCTGTGGATAAGCCGGGTCTGTTCCTCTGATTCATCCAGGTGCAGGATAAAGCAGCGCGATGTGTTCTCTAAGTTAAGCTTACAGGAGACGGTAGTCTCTAAGATACTTACCGGCCCCTTTACTTCAAAGAAGACCGTCCTATTCTTAATAGGTATCGCCAGGGAAAGCACACCCTTTGACTGTAATGTCCTGATGGGATAGTCAGCAAGCTCAGAGCCGTGCCTTTCCTCTACTATCAGAAGCTTATGCCTTAGGAAGTCCTTCTGCATATAGTAAAGAGACTGTGAAGTAAGCCTTGAGGTAAAGACTACATCCTCAGCTGGAGTAAGCTGCTCTAACGTATCCACCAGCCTGCTTTTCCCTGCCCCGGATGAGGAGACCACGATACCGGAAAGGGGCTGATCAAGCTTGCGGGAGATAGCTATTAAATAGCCCAATATCTTATTTTCCTCTTCCCCTACATATCCTAAGATATCCATATCCCGGATAACCTGCTTTAATATATCACCATTCTTTAACAGTTCTTTAGCCTTATCCATCTCTTTAGCCCTATTTGAAGATGATTTTGCAGTCAAGCTCTATCTCCAGCCCCAGGCGCCTTATCAACCTTTTAAGGCCCAAGAGCTTCTTTATAATCAAACCAAGGGCCTGAGCATAAAGAAGCTTGTTAAGTCCTAAGGGTCTGCGGCGGTTGAAGTGTAAATGTATCATAGCTTTTCCCTTCATTATTTACTACACAATTGTGAAGTAGAGGGTAAAAAAAATTAGAGGTTCTTTTCCCGGATTCTTCTTTCTAAGAGGTCGGCCATATTCTTGGAGATCTTGCCTGTCTTAAGCCAGCGGTGTAAAGTAGTCTGTTGGATGTCTAAATGTTTCACCAGGTCATGCAGAGTATATTTTTCTTTTAGCTGTTTTAATTTTCTAATGGCCTCTTGTTCCGACATAAATTCCTCTCATTTTGTCTACACATATACTTATACATTATATTACACTATTTGTCAAGAGAAATTTTGAAAAAATTTTTAATAATCTACTGGAGTTAAACAAGATTCCAATTCTTAAGACAACCTTTGCAAACTTTAATTGGTGCATGCCATTCTAAAGACTCGAGAGAAGCCCTTTCCACTGCTTCTTGAAAGGTCCTGCAGTCTTTGTGGAATGTATACATCCCTTTTGCTTTTGCTGTTCCTTTTTTTAAGTGTTGCTTATAATGATGACAAGGTAATTTGTGAAGCGTAACTCTTTTACCTGTTTCGCTTGGGTGAATATTTCGAAATACCCCATATCCCACTTCTTCGGTCATATGAACCTCCCTATGAAAATAAAAGAACTTTTAGTTTTGGAATTTTTATAAGTTGAATTTGAATGGCGCAGCAAAAAATGGATTTGTTTCTTTAGTTTTATTGAAATATTTATTATATTTATTTAAAAAATATTCAAAACAAATATAGATAAGATTTATTGATAATTTTGCGTCTTCTAATGAAGGTCTATCGGTTGTTCCATGTCCACCTTTATGACTTAAGAAAACATATATACCATTTTTCAATAAAGATTGTTCAGATGTTGGAATTTTAAGTTTATTATTTAAGGCTGCTATATGTTCTGATGCAGTTACTCCCGAAATAGATTTTTTAAATACTTTTTCTCTAAATTCTCTAAAGAATTCGTCTATAGCATGTCTAGTATTTGTACATGTTGATTTCGATTTACCATTCTTAAAATCATTTTCTGCATCCTCAATATATATAATGGTACTTTCAAAACCAGCATTTTTTAATATCTCTATAATATTTTCTTTTTGTCCTCTTTCGATTATAAATCCAAAGTCCCTAATTAAATTTAGTTTTATATTCTCGATAGTTGGCGTTGTCAAATTAAGTATAGATTTTATCCTTTTTTTCTCAATAAAATCTTTTTTGCAGAGCTTATAAATTGAATATAGAGCCCCTTCTATGATGTCATGATCTTTTTTGCCAAATATTTTTTCAAAATTTCGCGAATATGGCAACCAACTTTTTTCATAAAAATCACTTAGGCGCCGTTTTGATTTATTGCCCCTTATATATTTTTTATGGGCTTTAGAAAATTTGACAATATCGAAATATTCTTGAATAAACTCATTTATCATTTTATATTACACAATTCGTTAAATATTTCTCTTGCTTTATTTTTACCTTTTTCTAAAATTATATTATCTCGAGAATATTTATTAGCCTTAGATATATATCCACCATTTTTTAATTCTCTTATTGTATAATTTAGACCAGTTACATCGATATTACTATTAAAACAAACTTTTTTTACCTGCCAACTAGAAAAAGTTGTCGCACCTAATCCTATAACTATAACAAACGCTGTACTTAAAATTCCTTTACTCTGTTTATTGTGCTTCGACTTACCGGTAAAATAGTTATTAAATTTAAAACTTCCATCATCTTTAATAAATATATAATCTTGAAGAACCCTTTCTGTGATATTTAAATGTGTAGATAAACGCTTAAATATTTGGTCTATATTTACTTTTTTATCCTCCAAGGCCCCCTTCTTTTTTTTCTTACTTGAAGATTGTTTACTGAAAGTTCTTTCCTTTTTTTGTTCTTCTTTTTCAAGCATATCTAAAAACTTATTAATATGATGTGGATATATACGAATATATCCCTTTTCCGGTTTTTTACCAAAATTTTCATGGATTAAATCTGATACTCTAGTTCGGGCATTATCATCTGACACAGATAATAACTTTGCTATATCAGCGGTATGAACATTCGCAATTTCTGGAGAAATTTTTAGTCCGGGTTCCAATTTAGCTAACTCCGCGCCTAAATAACGAGTTGCTAAAAGAAGTTTAATTTTATCTGTACCTGTTAAATTTTTCTTTTCGATGTGTACTTGACCTTTTCTACCTACAAGTTTAGCAAATTTTTTACATCTACTAATTAAAGAAATAATTTGTTCCTTTTTAAAGCTGTGTTCGTCTTCAACAAAAAAATCTTTTAAATAATCCTTACTTTCCATTTTTATACACCTCCATTAATTTTCTTTCTAGAATAGAATAAATGATAACATTTGTCAAGGAAATGTTTGTAAAAATGAAAAAAAAGAAAAGATACCATATATATTAAATATGAACAAATTTTACGCATTATATATTATATTCCACTTTTTATAAGATAATCTTAGGATTTTGAACTCAGTAACTTAAGGGGATACAAGCGATTTCAAATAATCTATCCTAATTGTCAGATATCCCTTTCTGCCAGTTGTCAATTTTAAGTTTTGATTCAAATTTATTTTTCTCAATATATACTATGTTCTAAATATTCATATCGCTGATTCTTATATTGATATTTGTCTCTTTAGAAGATATTTAATAAAAAAAGCGCTAGGCGCTTTTTTTAGTGGTGTTAGGGTTATGTTAAGAGAGTAGATCGCCCCTTTTTACTACTTAATAAAAATAGGCGTTCTATTTAAACTGTTCCTTTACGCTAGGCTTATTCAAGAAATAAATAATAATTAAATTTATACACATACTAATAATTATGAAAATAAATTTATCGGAAAGTTGTTGTAAGCTAGCTTTTAATATTATTTTTATGCAATCAAAGATTAAAAAAATACTTGCTGTTGCTATAGTTATCATCCGCGCCCAAAGGCGCAATTTTATAATTTCAATCCCTAGAATAAAAAATGCAATTGCAAACACAGCTCTTAACATTACTAAAAATAGCGATATGCCTTCCGAAGAGTTAGTCAAATACAGGTAGATTCCAATCGTAGCCGTTATGCTATTTATAATAGCAAAAATTATTATAAACCAACTTAATAAGGCTATTCCAATATTTTGCTTAAACATTATCATATCCTTCCAATTAACTTTTTTGAATAGTTAATGGAACCCATGGCCCTAATCTGTCTATCCATTCAATTATGAATCTTTCTATTTCGCGCAAAGACTTATTTTTCGGTGGATCTGGTGTAGTCAATTTTTCTTTAAGCTGGCGGATTAATGCTTTCCAGACACCCGACATACCTTCTTTTTTTGCTTCCGCTAAAACTATTTTTTCAGGCTCTATTTGTACAGTTAAAGCATCAGAAGGGTTATGGTGTTTGCTCCCTGTAGAGGTGGCTGAGGTTGCAATTTTCTCAGCCGCCTTTACCTTCCCCTCAACCCCACCTTTCCTATACCCTGCATCCAAAGCTGCTTGTAATGAACCTGAGATTATGGAGAAGGCAACAAAGCTAATTGCGCCTGTTGCTGCGCCTGAGCCGAAGCTTTCACCAAGGATGCTTGAGGCGGTTCCGCCGGCTACTCCTGCGCCAACCAAACCGAGTAAGAAATTTCCTCCCGCGCCAAACATACCACCAATTGCGCCTGCCGCTGCCCCTGCTGCCGCAGCCTTACCTACATTACCACCGGTTAAAGCTGCGCCTGCAGCAGCTCCAAATGCGCCTGCGCCCATTGCTCCATAGAAGAGTTGGCCAAAGGCACCTCCTCCTATGGCATTACTAAACATCCCACCTAAGTATCCACCTAAAGAGGCAGCAGTTCCGCAAGCAGCCCCAATTCCTATGGCCCTACCAATGCTTGCTCCTGCCTGATAACTTGAGATGCTGGCATCAAGTGATGAGAACACAGCCATTGCGGTCGTAACAGAAGCAGGATTTCCTGCCGGTCCTCCTGTGACAATAAAGGCGAACACAGCGGCAATAGCCCCAATTATCTTACTGAACCACCCATGCCCCGTAGGATCCACATATTTTATAGGGTTGTTTCGACAATAAGCATAGCGGTTTAAGTCCTGTGGGTCGTTGGGGTGTTGGACTATCGTATCAGCTGTAATAAACCTGCCTATCTCTGGGTCATAATATCTCGCGCCATAGTAGTATAGGCCTGTGGAATCATCAAGCTCTTTCCCGGTAAACTTGTGGTTGGTGATATCGGTGCCGGTCTGTTTTGATGTTTTTCCATAGGGCTGATATTCATAGTTGGCTATTCTGTTTCCACTTCCGTCGGTGATAACATTGCTTGAACCAAGATGGTCTGAGTGGTAATAGGAAGAGGTATTGTTAGATTTCAAAGAACAGATGCGGTTTGAGCCGGCAAAGATGTGTTTGGTTATTATATTTCCCTGCTCAACCTCATATAGACTTCCAATATACACCGTAACCTTTGTGGTGTCAACGGTCTTCTTTACCCTTCCCCCATCTCCATCATAATAAAATTCTGTAGTAGCGCCGGATGATTTTACGACCTTGCTAAGTCTATTTTCTATATCATATTGCATTACTTTATCTTTGCCATTGGTCATATTGCCATTGGCATCATAGGTATAGGAAGTTATCTGATATCTTTGTAATGAGGTTACTGCATGGGGGCCGGCGCCATTTTGGCCGTAAGTCATTACTCCTGCATCTGACTTATAGGTCATATTGCCTATGGGGTCATAGTGGTAACAGAGAGTGGTGTAGCCTTGAGAAGAGGCAGAATGCGGGATATTTTCTGCAGAAATCAGGCGGTCTAAATCATCATATCCGTATCCGCGGATATTGGAGGTTAGGTTATCGGTTAGGGTGGTGAGATTCCCGTTTTTATCAAAGTCATATGTTAAGTCCTGCAAGGAAGTGGTAGGATTTTTGGTGAGGATGCGCTCCAGGCGCAAATCGTTGCCATAATTATAGCTTGTCTCTGTTTCATTTCCATATTGAATAGTCTTGATTTGGCCGGAGGCGTTATAACTGATATCCGGCACATAGGTTTCCTCACCCTGGACCTTTTCCAAGAGGCCGGAGTTAGTATCATAGGTATAATTGATTACTTCTCCATCGGGATATGTTAAGGTCTTCAGCCGGTCCAGGATATCGTATGTGCGCTCTACTTTATAGGCATTGGTATCAACATACTTGATAGATTTGATTTCTCTTCCTTCGGAGTCATAGAAGAATTCCGTTCGGCCGGTTAAATAAAGCACTTCATCCAAACGGCCGATTTTATTCTCTGCCTGCAGAGTCACAATT
The DNA here is from genome assembly GCA_020341815.1 of Candidatus Omnitrophota bacterium. GTDB lineage: Bacteria > Omnitrophota > Gorgyraeia > JAFGHF01 > JAFGHF01. Next base: position 856,083 of record CP070837.1, on the reverse strand, counting down.
GTATATGAGCTCAAGTTTCTTAAGTCATCGCGATAGCGATAGATGCTTAAGGTTTTTGATCCGGCATATTTCTTAGTCAGGCGGTTTAAGTCGTCATATTCAAATTGGAGAGTTTGCTCTTTGGCATCGGTTTGTTTGATCAGGTTGCCTAATTTATCATATTCATAAGTCCAGACGCCCATATCCGGGTCATCCATCTTTAGTTTGCGGCCAAGTGAATCATACCAGACTTGGGTGATGTTGCCTTTGGCGTCTGTAACTTTGCTTAAATTACCCTGAAGGTCATATTTATAATTGGTGTGATATACCCCGCCTGCCGGCGAGGCAGGCCCTCCCCCGGTAAACTCTGTTATTCTGATATTATTTCCAAAGACATCTTTCAAGATACCCTTTTTGTGTCCTTTGGGGTCTTGGGCCTCTGTATATAAGGGGGAGATGTAACTGGTTAGAGCATAGGCGTCTTTGGCGCTGCCGGGGAAGTCCGATGTTGTCTTCTTTACCCTTCCCCGCATATCATATTCATATCTTACATAGGAAATATTGTCTTCATCTTCACCTTCATAATGAGGCAGGCTCTCAGCTTCTTTTAAGCCCCGCTCATTATAGAAGACCTGGGTGATAACATTGCGGCTATTTGCGCCATCTTCACCACTGGAGACTGTCTTATATGTCCTGCCTAAGCCGTCAATGTGTTCAGTGGTTAAAAGATTTAGTTGCTGGGTTATCTTGGTATTAAAGTCAGGATAAGAATAACTGGTAACAATTTCACCGGATGTATTCTTGGTGTGGACTACTCTACCCAGTGAATCATATTTTGTGGTTGTAGTATATCCGTTGGCGTCGGTAAGGTCAGTAACAAGGCCAAAGGCAGGGTCATAATTATATTCTACTGTATGCCCAAGGGCATTGGTTACTTCCTCGGCAAATGTATGAAATGTATCTTCATATTTAGTTGTAACGCTGTTACCTTCGGCATTGGTAATGGAAATTGCGTTGCCAAAGTCATCATAGTCATAAGTTGTGGGGATAAGTTCTTCACTTTGCGTAAGGGGATTATACAGCCAGACCTTTTCTTCTTTTAAGTTTCCCCGCGCGTCATATTCGGTAAATAACTTACGGGTAAGGATATTCCCGTCTATATCTTTAAGGAGCGTCTCCTTTGGCCGGTTAAATCCTGCCTCATAGGGCTCGTTGTAAAATATCCGGCTGCGTTTTTCATCCCCCTCTGTTGCTATATCGCCAAGGCTTAAGGTCTCATCGATGTTGCCTACAATATCGTAATGAAAGCCGTCCTTTGTAGTTAAGGGAGTGCCGATTTCTTCCCAGACAGTGGTGAGGGCTTGTTCCAGATACGGAAATCCTAAAGACTTGCTTTCCTCTCCTGAGCTTCGCACCTTCCAGGTGTTTTCGATTTCACTGATCAGCATTCCATTGCCGTCATAGGCCGATACCTTCTCAATCTTTCCTTTGAGCGCGCCTTTCTCATCGGATTTTGCCTGATGGAAATATGTCTCGGTATAGTTGCCGCTCGCGGGGTCGGTTACGGTTACCTTTTCAAACCCGCAGAACTCGCGTTCTTCCGTATCATACCAGCCTCCTTTATAGGAAAATTCCTGGGTATAGACTTCCTGGGGCTTATCAGCAGGTAAGCTGTCTATGGATGAGATATTCTTGGTTACATATAGAGGAAAAGGAAGCTCCTCATTCTGGTATTCAGAGGCAGTGGCATAGGTAACCTTGGTTTTCCCGCCCACGCCGTTATCTATTTCTTCCAGGAGATCAGCTGGCTGAGAAGAAGCTATTTTCAGGCTCCAGCTTTTTATCCCGTGCTCCTCTTTATTAAAGCAGGCCATATCGCTGATTGCATCGCCGTTAAAATCTCCTAAATGGCAGGATTCATCGTCAGATGTGCCAAAGCTTTCAGTCCAGTTTCCATTATCACGGAAACTATTTCCTGTGGAAAGGACGTATCTTATCTTGTGTTTTTTATCATCCCAGATGCCGATATCGGCCAGACCATCATGATTAAAGTCAGAGACCATCGGGCTTTCGTAGTTTCCGACAGGGATATCCTTGCCGAATCCTGTTATCCAAAGATCAGCCTCATCGAATCCGTGCATATTAGCATTAGCAAGGGCAACCCGAACCTCGCCGGTCTTTTCTTTGAATATACATATATCCGTTAAGGAGTCGCCGTTGAAGTCGCCGGGAAGGCAAACCCATTGGTAGGATCCTCCAACCTTATCTCGAAGCCACCTGTAATTCTCATCTAAGACAAAACCATTACCGAGTCCCTTGGCAAGTATAACAACACCGGTACTTCTGTTATAGAAAACAAGATCTGTGTATTTGTCTCCGTTGAAGTTTCCGGTGGATACCTGCCAATCGTCGGCGGGCAGCGCAGTGAACCGAAACCTCTTGCCTGCTATAACAAAATCACTGCCTGAGGATATGTATGTGTAGAAAAAGCCCGTATCATAGTTGTATAGCCCTATATCACTCCTGCCGTCGCCGTTGAAGTCGCCGCCAAGGGGCAATAATCTCCCGGGATAAGGATGCTCGCGGCCGGAGTTTGACCACTCGCGGGTATTTCTGAAGACGCCTTTGTCGGAGAGGCAAACCTCTATTTTCCCTTTATTAAGATTATATAATCCTAAATCTGTGAGGCTATCGCCGTTGAAATCACCCATTATGGGCTTGACATATTCGGCATCGGCATCAGGGTCGATTACATCCACTCCTTTTGTATCTTTGGCTGATAGGCCTTCCGGGTCGGTTACGGTTACCGAAACAATATAGTCACCGATATCGGAAAAAGGTTCTTCTTCGCAGTGATAACCATCATCGATAGTGCCTGAATGTATTTCCTCGCCGTCTTTTTTAATGGAAAAAGTAAGCGGATCCCCGTCGGGGTCGGAGGCCTCTAACTGGATACGCATATTGCGCCCGGGTGTTACAGTGTAGCTATCCAGAGTTAACTTAACTTCAGGGGCGCGGTTAACATTATTGACGGTAACCTTAACCTGTTTTGATACAGTATCTGTGCCGTCTAAGGCCTTAACAGTAATATTGTAGGTATCGGCATCATCATATCCGGTAAGCCATTTGCCCTGACTATCAAAAGGCAGAGAATAATGAAATGTCAAAGCGTCGTCATCGGGATCGGAGGCCTGGGGCCTGATTACTACCCGCTCGCCCTCATTTGCTTCAATGTCAGCTATCTCTTCTAAAATAGGGAGGCGATTTTTGTTTTTAACACTAACTTTTACATCTTGGGAATGACTCAGGCCTATGGCATTACTATCAGTAGCAGTTACAGTAACAATATAATCTCCGGCATCATCATATCCGGTAAACCATTCACCTTGTTCATTTAAAGGAGCAGTGAAGCTATAACTAATCTCATCATCATCTAATTTTGTAACAGTGGGAAGGATTCGAACAAGTTCTGTTTCATTGACAGAGATATCAGGGATATAATCTAATACGGGAGGATTGTTTTTGTCCTTTTCTTTAGGTATAAGAAAGGGGTTGCTAGTGGTTTCGTTGCCTTCTGCATCTTCGGCTTTAATTTTAAATACAGACGGTTTTTCTTGCCCTTCCCAATCTTCTGGTTCTGGGGAAAAGGTTAACATCTTGGTATCAGGATCGATCTCTGCACCTATTTGGTTATCCCCCACTACGGTATAAGTTAAAGGAAGCCCGTCGGGACTTACGAAATATTCATCCAAATCAATAGTAGGGGGTTGGGCTTGGCCTTTTCTCCAGATAAAGGTGGGGATATATTTAATCAGTTTTGGCGGGCTGGAAGTAGGTGTGGCATAGAGAAAGCCGCTTTGGGCAATATAGTTTTTGCTTTCGGCTCTTCCTATTGCCGCCTCACCCAGGCTGCTTTGAAAAGCCTCAGCAGCCGGGCCAAAGGTCAGAAGATGGGCAATAATCAGAAAACTCGCCCCGGTCTTCTTAAAGATACTTTTAATATTCTTGTTGAAGAAAAATTGTTTCATAATAAGCTTGGTTATTTTTCCTTTAAACACCTATATTTAATATAAGGAGGTAGGCTTTCCACCATACGTCTTTTTAAAACTTTAGGATTGCCTCCCATTCCTTTAGAAGCATAAGTTTTTATTATCTGGCCTCTCCTATCTCCCCATTCATCTATCTCTATTATCTCTCTCGGAATATAAACCGGTCTTGAGGCCTCATCTATTTGATATTCTTCTTGAATAATTTCCAAAATGCCTTTATTGCGGATTACTTTTGCTTTGATTTCATCGAGCTTTGTATTATCTAAAAGAATAATCTCTAAATTATCCGGCAGAGAACTTTCCCAATATTCGCAGAAAGGATGAGCTATTTCATCTTCCTGAGCTCCTTGTCCGTAACAAGGATGATCCGGCGCCGACCAGGCAGAAATAATCTTTTTTTCAAGCTTGTCGTAAAGTAAAAATGTCCAATGCTCTTTACCTGAAGATTGGACATATCTTTGTTGGGCATAAGCAGATCGGGTCTTAGGGCTTGTTTTGATTTGAGGATAAAATCCATATTCTCCTCCGGGCAGGGTAACATTAGGAGGTTTTGGTACACCTCTCGGTGCAATAAAAGAAATATTTGTTGTATAGCTGTACGATGAGATATCATTAGCTATAGAAGCGGACGCAGTACAATCGTTGGTATATATGCTTACTTCTCCAATTGTCGTGCAAAGTTGTGCTTGGTGGATTGCCCCATCAGCAATAGAAGGATTGGGGTATGTGCCGGTCAAATCTCCGCCTGCTGTAGTACCGGCTTCTAAAAGATTAGTTGCGGGTTTTCCGTTGATATTGATAGCATTAGCGGCCTGAAGGGCTGTATCAGCCACCTCTGCCCTTAAGGCATAGCCTGAGGAGGCAATCTGCTGTCGGGGAGTCATTTCAGGGTCTTCACCAACTTTTGTGGCCAGCCAATAAGGCTTGTCAAAGGGCAGATTTAGCTCTTTTACCGAGCCTAAGAGGACACTAAACACGCCTTTTTGTAGAGTTATCTCTTGCGTCTCTTCCCAGAGAAGCGCACCTTGAGTTTCAGCATTATAGATTCTGAAGGTTACCTCATGAGCGCCTTCCAAAGGTTGATTTGCCTTATCGGTGAGCTTTACCTGATAGTTAATCAAATGAGGCACTTCTGCCCGGGCGCTTAAGCTGAAGGCTAAGAGTGCTATTCCTAAGATTAGCCTGGTTAATGTTTTCATTTTATTTTATCCTTCTTATTTTTTCTTTAAACACCTATATTTAACATAAGGAGGTAACTCCTCTGCGACCTGTTTTTTCAAGGTGCTGGGTGAGCCATTTTTACCTTTGCCTTTATATGTTTTAATTATCTCCCCTTCTCTATCCCCCCATTCGTCGAATTCAACTATAGTTCTTGACTCAAAAACAGGGATTGAGACTGTGTCAATCTCATATTCTTCCAGGATTACTTCCGATAAAGATTTTGTTCTTGTTATTTTCGCTTTTAATTCATCTAATATTTCGTTATCAATAAGATAGATCTCATAATCAGGATCATCTTTCAATTCGTCAAAAGGGTTAGGAAAGCTATTATCAAGCATAAAAGGATGATCTTCCGCTTCCCATACACGCTCCATTTCCCCTTCTTTTTTATTATAGGCGATAAATATCCAATGTTCCGGGTCAGAGGCAGCTACATATCTCCACTGTGCGCTATAGTTACCTCCAAAATCATGCGACTTAGCATATACTCCGAACTGCCCAATACCCGGATAGCCATAACCGCTAGTACTTATATAAACCTCTCGCGAAAGACTAATATTAGGGAAAAAACAATAGTCATTCATTCGAACGATTGCACTCTGCCCTCGCGTTAGTTGTCCGCCACAACTTCCAGTAGCAGTATAAAGTTCAGGTTGATGGATTGCACCATCAAGCATTTCGGCATTACCAACAGCATTATCAGCTATACAGGCATTGTCCACAGCCCCATCGGCAATAGTGGGATTGGGGTATGTCCCGGTTAAGTCTCCGCCTGCTGAATCACCTTTTTGCAGGATATCAACCACAGGCTTTCCGTTGATATTGACAACATTAGCGGCCTGAAGGGCTGTATCAGCTACCTCTGCCCTTAAGGCATAGCCTGAGGAGGCAATCTGCTGTCGGGGGCTCATTTCAGGGTCTTCTCCCACTCTTGTGGCTAGCCAATAGGGTTTATCAAAAGGCAAATCCAGTTCTTCTACCGAACCTAAGAGGACACTAAACACGCCTTTTTGTAGAGTTATCTCTTGCGTCTCTTCCCAGAGAAGCGCTCCTTGAGTTTCAGCGTCATAGATTCTGAAGGTTACCTCATGAGCGCCTTCCAAAGGCTGACCTGCCTTATCGGTGAGCTTTACCTGATAGTTAATCAAATGAGGCACTTCTGCCCGGGCGCTTAAGCTGAAGGCTAAGAGTGCTATTCCTAAGATTAGCCTGGTTAATGTTTTCATTTTATTTTATCCTTCTTATTTTT
>CP070837.1:612840-849485 GCA_020341815.1 Candidatus Omnitrophota bacterium | reverse complement strand
CTATCCACGCCTACTTCTCTTCCTCACCCTCATCTACCGATGGACAAACCTTTATCCTATCGGTGGATGGTGATACAGACTTAACAATCAGTTCATCCGGCACCCAGATGGGCTCAACCTCTGCGGTAAACAACTCTACCGGCTCTACCATGGATGTGGATCACAGCCAGATTATTTTCTCCACTCACCCCCCGGATTCAGCCTTCACCAACACCGACTTCACCGGCTCAATTGTTGTCAGCGCTGTTGACGCCAACGAAAATGTAGACGTGGACTTCAGTGAGAATATCACCTTATCTGCGGTGTTGGCTTCTAACAATAGCACACCGGGCAGCGGAACCTTATCCAGTACAGATTCAGGTGGCTTAACCAAATCTCCCACCAATGGAGTAGCCACCTGGACCGATACCAGGTATGATACTGAAGAGATGATAGATATAAAAGCGGTATCAGCCTCTACTTATACCACGGGGATATACAGTACGGCTGTAACAGTAACTGAACCAACTTCAGACACCGACTCAGCCGTAGAAATCCACGGCGGGGGAGCACAGGCCAATTTTAATCTCAATCCTTTAAATGACACAGCCGGTGAGAAGTTTTCGGTGTTAAAGTTCCAAGTCAGTGATAAAGCTACCAACGATGCGTTTGCGACCTTAATAGATCAAGTCACCGTAAACATCACCGGCACAGCAGGCAATGCCTCCACAGATATTGCCTGGGCGGAACTATGGGATGATACAGGCAATGCCCAGGTAGCCACTTCAGCATCGATTACCGACTCTGCTATTACTTTCGGCTCTGCTCCTGATGGCGGGGGTACAGCCGCCTTAGATACAGTGGCTAACGGACAGACAGTAAGATACACTGTAAACGTCTATATGAAAAACAGCCAGCTTACGGGAACCGACAGCCAGACATATATCTTCAGCATAAATGATTCTGACATAGGAGAAGATAGCAACGCTGCAGTTTCCTCACAGATGCGCAGTGATGCCGGGGCAGTAAGTAATGTTACCGGCACCATAACCGTAACTCACAGCCAAATCATCTTCTCTACTCAACCTCCGAGTACAGCCACTGCCAACACTGACTTTACCGGTTCAATTGTTGTCAGCGCTGTTGACGCCAACAACAATGTGGATAAAGACTTTAGCGAAAATATCACTCTTTCGGCGGTGTTGGCTTCTAATAATAGCACACCGGGCAGCGGAACCTTATCCAGTACAGATTCAGGTGGCTTAACCAAATCTCCCACCAATGGAGTAGCTACCTGGACGGATACCAAGTATAATGCCGTTGAGACCATCGACATCAAAGCAGTCTCTGTCAGCACATATACCAGCGGGATATATAGCACAGCTGTAGAGGTAAGCGGAATAACCTGGAATGGAGGTTCAGGCAGTTGGAGCGATGACGCAAACTGGGATACAGGTTCTGTTCCTGGGGAAGATGACCCTGTAGTTATACCCGATACATCGGGTATGGATGCGCCTACTTTGGACCAGGCGACGACCATAAAAAGCCTGACCATAAGTACAAACGGAGAGCTTAAGTTAGACGGGAATAACTTGACCGTTTCAACCGACATAACAGGAAACGGCACTCTCACTGCCAAAGGAAGCGAAACTATCTCTGTCGGCGGAAACTGGGACTTCTCAGGCGGCACGTTTACCTGCGCTTCTTCTAATGTTACATTTAACGGAAGCGGCAATTGCACCTTAGACGCGGGAGCGAATGAGTTTAGAACGCTAACAGTAAACATGGCTAACGCAACCGATACGGTAAAGGTCATAAATAATCCCTTGATTATCGGGGCTAATACCTTAATTATACAGAACGGCGTGACTGAAATAACCATAGACTCTACCTTCAACGAAGATATAGAAGTTAAGGACGGGGGAACTTTCCTTTGCAGGACGTCTCTTGTGACATTGACCTTTGCCGCCGGGATTAATTTTACGGTTGAATCAGGTGGAACACTTACACTGAACGGCCAAGCCTTCGATAAAGAGATTAAATTGAGAAGCGCAACTGCCGGTTCTCGTTGGAATCTTATTTTGCAAAGCGGAGGCTCTCAGGATATGCAATACATAGATGTGAGAGATTCAGACGCCTCAGGCGGCAACACAGCGCTTGCCTCTTTTTCTAAAGATTTGGGCAATAACCTTAACTGGTCTTTCCTGGGGGGCGTTGTTTATGATTCGCAGACCGGAGACAGGATAAAAGAGGCATTAGTAACGCTGCATAAGGCGGATTCGACTATCTACACGGGTTCTCCGCAGCCTAACCCCCAGACTACGGATGCTCAAGGAAGATTTTTCTTTGAGGTGGCGGCAGGTAAATATTATTTAGAAGCCAGGCATAAGGATTACAAGGACTATAGAGGAAGCGCCTTTACTGTAAGCGGCTCGTCTGTAAATGAGAATATTTCCATGGACCCCTTGGATGTGAAAGCAACCCAGTATCTTTCTATAGCAAAGACGGTGGATAAGAAAACAGCCACAATCGGCGATATACTTACATATACTATAAATGTAAAAAATATAGATTCTACTCTTACTGCAAGCGCTGTTACCATAACAGATGCGCTTCCCCACGACTTTAAATACGTAGATAATACCTCAATATTGGACGGCGGTATTGTAGCTGACCCTGCAAACAAAAGGAGACCGAGCTGGTCGGCAGGCACCCTTACGCCAAAACAGTCCAGGACGCTTAGTTATAGAGTAATAGCAGGGCCTGACGCCAAACTCGGGAAGAATAAGAATTCAGCCACCGTCACTGCCATGGTAAGCGGCTCCTCCACATCAGCCGGCCCTTCGATTGCGGTGGTTGATATAAAGGAAGGGCTATTCAGCAAAAAAGGCATGATCATAGGCAAAGTCTTTGATGATTTCGACCAGGACGGGATACAGGATATGGATGAAAAAGGCCTTGCGTATGTTGCCTTAATACTGGAAGACGGCACAATGGTCACGACGGATGAGTGGGGGAGATTTTCTATACCCGATGTCAGCCAGGGGATGCATGTTTTACGGCTTGACCAGAGAATGCTTCCGGGAGGGCCGCTTACAAAGGAAGGGGTAGGGGCAGCCGGCAAAAAAGACCGCAAACAAAAGCAAAGCAGGAAAGAAGAAAAATTAATCCAGCGCAGGAGCCTGGGGACCTGGATTAAGGATAGCTTGCATAAGAAAGGACAGATGCAAGAGGAAAAGTTCAAAGGCGAACAAAAGGGGCCCAGATATAGGAGTGACGTCCCTGAGGCAAGCACTTTTGTGCAGGTTGCCGAAAGCGGAATGGCAAAATGCAACTTCCCGGTAAGGCTTCTGACTTCCAAAGAAGAAGAGCTCCAAAGGCAAAGGCACGCCAAAGAGACACAGTTTATGGTAGTCGGTATAGCCGATGGAACACTCGGATATCTGCAATCGAACGGAAAAGTAGAAAATATCTCCGAAGGCGATAATATCGGGATGAGCCTCGAGGTAGATAATAGATTCTATGCAGACGGCAAAGTTGTTTTGTATGCCAAGGGTAAGATAAAGGGCCAATACCTTTTGACTACAAGGTATGATTCGACCAGAGAGTACCACGACCACCTTTATTCCTGGATTAATCCGGAGAAGTATTATCCCATATACGGGGATGAATCCGTCTTGACTTCCGATGCGGATTCGCAGGGTAAGTTCTTTATCAGAATCGATAAAGATGCTTCCTATGCGATGCTGGGAAATTATAAGACCGATGAGTTTACAAAGACGGAACTTACAAAATATGACCGAATTCTCCATGGTATCGACGCAACCATACAGGGTAAGGGCAAGCTTTCCCTCTTTGGCGCTAAAACTTTACAGGAGGAGCGGCAGGATATATTCACAGGACGCGGCATATCGGGGCCGTATTATCTAACAAGGATTCCCCTTCTGGAGGAGACGGAAACAGTAAAGATAGAGGTCCGCGATAAGTCAAGATATGATGTTGTGCTTGATGTTGAGACAAAATCCCGCGACATAGATTACGAGATCGATTATGATACGGGGCGCTTGATGTTTAGAGAGCCGGTGCCCACGTACGATGAGAATAATGATCCTGTATATGTCGTTTGCGATTATGAATACGTTCCCTCTCTGGAAGAGGATAAGTATTATATAATCGGTTCGCGAGGAGAATTAACATTATTTGATGATAAATTAAAATTGGGGACCCAGGTTATAAACGAAGACAGGGAAGGGTATTTTTATAATCTCGCAGGCATAGATTCTGTATGGCAACTTTCGCCAAATACAACAGTCACAGGGGAATGGGCATATTCCAGAAGAACGGGGGAAAGAGAAAAAGGCCAGGCTTTAAAAATCGAGGGCTTAAGCTCATTATACGATAATAAACTTAAAGTTCAGACTTACTACAGCCAGATAGGTAAAGACTTCTTGAATCCGGTAAATGTTACAGAGCGGGGTTTGCAAAAATACGGCCTTACCGGCGAACTTGAATTGGCCAAGGATATGTCTCTTATAACCGACCACTGGATGTCCCGTTCTATAGCAAGCAGGATATACGACAGGCAAACAAAGGCGGATTTCATCTATGAAGGCGATAAAACGTTCCTGTCCACAGGATATGGTTACGATGAAACAATAGATGAAAAGAATGCCATAGACGATATACATAGACACGAAATTACCTTAAAGGGAGGCACTAAAATCACAGATAATATAGTCGCCTCCGGCGAATACTCCTGGCAAAGAGAGCTTTATAAAGATAAATATAAAAAATCAATTAATGCGCTTTCGCCGCGCTTAGATATAAAAGTCGACGAGAATACATCTTTATATACGAGGCACGATTATACCCGCGAAAAAACAAGGGGTACGGATAAAAGCTTAACAAACAACGTCTCAAGCATAGGGATTACAACTGCGAAAGACCAAAGGCGCAGTTATATTGAATATGGCTTCCTTGGCGGCAGAATGGACCACACCACATTCGGCACGGAAGAGGATATCTCTATAAATGACAGAGTCGACCTGACTGCTTACGCAAACCAGGTAATCGCCAGGGATAAAAACGAAGAAAATATAGGTTATAACTCCAAGGTAAAGCTCTTTAAGGATTTTTATCTAGGGGGTGCCTTTGAGAGAACCAGGACCACAGGCGATACTGATTATGAGGCAACCGCAGTAAGCCTGGCTGCCGATTGGCTGAAAGACAAAGATACGGCCTGGGGAACAAAATTTGAATTCCGGCATGACAAGACAAAAGAAGAGTATAACTTCGGGACCGATTTAAAATGGGATATCGATAACGCTACGTATTTTATTGCCAAGGCCGAATATTACAAGGAACGCGATTGGAAAAACAAGGAAAATTTAAGCAAAATCGAACGAATTGTGGGCGGCATAGGTTACAGACCCACGGATAACGATAAATTGAATCTATTGACAAAATACGAATACAAAAATAATTTGGACAACACCTCTATATCCAAATCAAACTATACCTGGCACGTAGGAAGCATAGAGGGAATATATGATATTACTCCCTGCCTGGAGTTTTTTGGCAAATATGCCTTAAAAGGCGCGCTGGATAAGGCAAGCGGGATAAGAACCCACTCATTAACCGATTTAAAAACGTTGAAATTCACTTATAAGTTTAATTCGTATTTTGATACGGCAATTATTTACAGGGCAATGCAGAATTATAACACGAATATATTAAAGCAAGGCACTGCAGCCGAAGCAGGCATTACCGTATTCGATCACTTCAGGATCGGGGCGGGCTTTAATTTCCTTGATTATTCCGACGAAGAATACCCGGACGAAGATTATCAGGGCATAGGCCCGTATATCCAGGTAACCTATAAGTTTTTGGATGACGCTACCGAACTCCTTGAGTCCCGCGAAGAAAAGCTGAAGAGGCTTGCCGATGAGTATGCGCTGCAACTTTATCAAATCAGCCGGATTCCCGGAGATGAGAAATTCGTCGAAGAGATAAATGCCTGTTATGCTCAAGCAATGGAGTGGTACAAATTTGAGAAATACGAAGAGGCGCTCGAATGTCTCCATCAGGGTTTGGAAGTATATTATGCGGCAAAACGATATGAAGACAGGGCTAAAGCGAAGGAGGAGGAATTTTTATTCTATTTAAAACAGGGTGAGAAACTTTATGAATACGATTTGAAAGATAAGGCATTTGCGTATTTAGAGAAGGCTTATGAAATAAACGCTTATGACGATAATCTATTGCAGCTTATGATGCAGGTAAGAGACGAAATCAGAGAAGAGAGGGCCAGGCGAAGAAAAGTATTATCTATGAAGCTTGCAGGCATCGAGAGAATTTCTGCAGAAAAAGACGACACCAAATTGGTACTTAAGACAGTAAAATTGCACCTTGAAGTCGGCAAGGAATTCTATTCTATAGGAGATTACAAAAGCGCAATTTCGGAGTGGAAAGAAGGCCTTGCTCTTGCCGAGCGGGCAGCCGAAGATTATTTTGCGATGGAGGAAGAAAGAGAAATTCTGGTCAATGAATTGGAATCTATATATGATATGGCGTTTTTGCATTGGAAGAGAAATAATTATCTCAAATCGAAGAACGAACTTGAAAAAGGGCTGAAATTAATAGGCAAGAACTTAGATTAAGCCTTGTTTCTTGTAATCAAATATTATATAATGGGGGGTAAATATGATTAAAAGAAAATATTCCATTATATTTTGTTTAACGGTCTTGTTTCTTCTTCTAGGTGCCTTATCTTCTTTGGCGGAATTCGATCAGACAAGGAAGATGAAGGCAAAGGCCCAGTATTATTTTGACCGGGGTGAATATTACAAGGCAATAGATGTCTGGGCAGAAGTATTAAAGATAGATTCATACGATAAAGAGGCCCTTCAGGGCATATCCAAGGCCCAGGAAATAATAGACGGAACCCAGAGCGAAAAAGAAATAGCGCAAGGGCAAAAGTTGAGGGAATTAATCCAAAAAGGAAAAAATTATTATCAGGACAGGGAATATCAAAAAGCGCTTTCGACCTGGGGCGAGGCTCTTTCCATAGAGCCAACCAATCAAGAGGTGTTGGATTTAATAGAAGAGGCGCGAATAAAAGCCCGGTACCAAATCAATATATTGGATAAACTTGACAAGGAAAGGAGGCTTAAAACGCCTTATATCGATGACCTCGATAAAATCGCCAATAAGATGATCGGGCTTCTGGAAAAAGCAGATGTTAAGATAAGAGAGGAGAAGATCGAGAAAGAAGTTGCAACTAAAATTGAAGAAGAAAAAGAATTTATCAGGGCCGCATTTGCTAAAGGAGAAAGGTTTTATAAGGAAGGAAAATTCGAAGAAGCAATTTCAGAGTGGAATAAAACTTTGCCTTATTTGCCCGAATCGAGCGAGATTACCGTAAAGATAGCCGAGCTTAAAGAGAGAATTGCGAATGAAGAAAAGAAAGAGAAAGAAAATCTTAAACTAGAGCAAAGAGAAAAGGCGCCAATTGAAAAAGAAAAGACAAAAAAGCAAAAGCCCTCGAGATCCAAGGGCTTTTTACTGATTGCCCCGGCGATTCTATTGGCTCTATTTTTTGTAAATAAATTTACTGCAAGGACAAGAATTGAACCGTACTTGGCCAAAGCATTTCCAAAGAAGACGCAAAAAAAGAGAGAGTTTGATCCGCGAGACCTCGGAGGCTTCTTGAAGAAAAAGAAAAAAGACGAAGATAAAGATTTATTTAAATAAGAAGAGCCAATGGCCAGGATTATAAGCGTTGTTAATCAAAAGGGCGGAACGGGAAAAACAACTTCGGTTGTAAATATATCGGCCTACCTTGCCCGCATGGGTTATAAAACATTGATTCTGGATATGGACCCGCAGGCAAGTGCAACATTATATTTAGGAGTAGATCCATCGTCTGTTGAGTTTTCTATGTACGATGTTCTTTTAAAAGAAGCGATTAGTTTCAACGATATTATTTTATCTACCGGGATAGAAAAGCTGCATCTTGCCCCCGCCCATGTCTCTTTAGCAAAGACCGATATAAATTTAGCCGATAACGCAAATAAGCAATATAGATTAAAAGAAAAACTCGCTGACATCAAAGCAAAATATGATTATATTCTCATAGACTGCCCGCCGTCTTTAAGCCTATTGCCTATAAATGCTCTTACCTGCTCCAGTGAAGTAATAATACCTTTGCAACCGAAATATCTTTCATTGGAAGGGCTGAAGCAGCTTAAGTCTTCGCTTGACAGGATAAAAAGCGAGCTCAACCCTTTGTTGAAGATATTGGGCATACTTTTTACAATGGTAGATATGAGGCCCAAGATGACAAAACACGGCATAGATTTGGTGAGGAAGCATTTCGGTAATGAAGTGTTCGATTCAATAATTAGAATCTGCTCTAAATTCAACGAAGCGCCAATAGCCGGCCAGAGCATATTTGATTACAATCATAATTCAAAAGGTGCCGAAGACTATAAAAGAGTAACCGAAGAGGTTATAAACAAAAAAAGAATATTTTACAGAAGGGGCATTTCCCGTTCTATTAAAGTACCAAAAAGAATAAAAAGATTATTTAATGCAACCTAAGAAGCCCCGGGGAGCCATGTTGAACCAAACCCTGTACCGTACGGTACAGGGTTTTTATTTTATCCTGCAATTTATATTGACAAGCGGCGAAAGAGAGGATATATTATGTATGATAAATATGATTTATCATACAAATCATACTAAAAACGGGAGGACAAATGCATAAGTTTCCTAAGTTTTACGGCTTGGTGAGAGTGGGGGCAAGGGGACAGGTGGTCATCCCTAAAGAGGTGAGGAAAATGCTTACCATTAAAGCGGGTGACAAGCTCATTGTGACCTCAGGGCATCCCGGCAAAAAGATGGTCGGCTTTTTCCCGGCTGATGACTTTAGCCAATTCTTGTCTCACTTTGAAAAGCACATATCTACGCTAAAAGCAGAAATCTCAAATAAAAATTAAGTAAGATGCGTATTATATTTATCCTTATATTTTTATTTATCTTCTCGATTAATGCCGCAGCGGAAGAGGAGCTTACCTGGGAAGATTGCCTTAAAGAGGCCAGACGAAACCATCCCGATTTAATATCGGCGCGGGAACAACTGAATCAGGCCGTAGCCGATAAAGTCATTGCCAAAAGTGACGCCCTGCCGCAGATAGATAGCGCATTGAGCGGGGCAACTGCAAAGGCCGCCAGCGGTGCCACCACCGATACATATGCCTATAGCGTGAGCGCAGAGCAATTATTATTTGACGGTTTCAAGACCTCTTACGATATATCTTCTGCCGATGAAGATGTAAAATCGGCGCGATATAATTATGAAGTAACTTCATCCAATGTAAGGCTGAGCTTGAAAGAGGCGTTTGTTGAGCTTTTAAAAGCCCAGGAGCTTTTAGGAATTACAGAAAGCACAGCCCAGCGGCGAAAACAGAACCTGGAATTAGTAAGATTGCGTTATGAGGCGGGAAGAGAACATAGGGGGTCGCTATTAAATGCCGAAGCAAATCTTGGGCAGGCCGAATTCGAAGTAATTCAGGCCAGGAGAAATGTCGATTTGGCCCAGAGGCAGCTGACTAATGAATTGGGCCGCAGCAAATTGACGCCTATTAAAGCAAAAGGGGACTTCAAGGTTGAATATCCCAACCGGCAAAGACCGGACTTTGATTATCTGGCCCAAAGCAATCCTTTCTTACTGGATTTGATGAGTAGAAAAGAATCCGCTCGATTTGATTTAAAATCCGCCGAGGCGGAGTTTCTTCCGGAGGTGTACGCAAACGCCTCAGCCGGAAGGAGCGATTCGCATTGGCCGCCGCATAATGATGTATGGTCGGCGGGCGTGAGCCTGTCCCTTCCTGTATTTGAAGGCGGAAACCGCATTGCCCAGGTCTCTAAGGCCAAGGCCGCCTTTAATCAGGCCCAGGCAGATGAAAGGAGCGGAAAGGATAGCGTTATTTTCACCATGGAGGATACCTGGAAAGGCTGGCAGGATGCAATAGATAAGGTAAAAGTGGAAGAGAAGTTTTTAGAGGCGGCCGAGGAGCGGGCCAAGATTGCCCAGGCGCAATATGCCATCGGCCTTATTTCTTTTGATGACTGGTCGATTATCGAAGATAATTTAGCCAGCGCCAAAAAGACCCTTTTGGATACCAAAGCCGATACCCTGGTCAAAGAAGCCGAATGGGTTCAGGCAAAAGGAGGGACCCTGGATTATGTTAAGAAGTAAAAAGATCTGTTTTATTTTAGTAATTTTAATAGCTGCGGCAGTCTTAATAATGAAAAAGAAAGACACTAAATATCCTTTGCAGACTGCCAGAGAAATAACCCCTGAAATCGGCAGTATCCAGAGCCTCATATCCACTACCGGCATAGTAGAGCCGCAGAACCGCCTGGAAATCAAGCCGCCGATTAACGGGCGCATCGAAGAAATCATGGTCTCGGAAGGGGAAAAGGTAAAGGCCGGCCAGACATTGGCCTTGATGAGCTCAACCGAAAGGGCCGCCCTTTTAGACGCAGCCCGCGCTCAGGGCGAAGAAAGCTTGAAGTATTGGCAGGAGGCCTACAAATCTACTCCTTTAATAGCCCCTATTGATGCAGAAGTAATCGTAAGAGCAGTTGAGCCGGGCCAGACAGTTGCCTCAGGCGATGTCATAGTTGTATTATCCGACCGCCTTATTGTCAAGGCCCAGGTGGATGAGACCGATATAGGCAGAGTAAAAATCGGCCAGGCGGCACGGGTGAGTTTAGATGCCTATCCTCAAATAAAGGTGGATGCCAAAGTCGATCACATATCTTATGAATCCGAGGTTGTCAATAATGTTACTATTTATGAAGTGGATATCCTTCCGAAAGAAATACCCGAAGTCTTTCGTTCAGGTATGAGCGCAAACGTGGATATCGTAGAGGTGGAGAAACAAGAGGTCTTAATCGTGCCTCTTGAGGCCATTGAGCAGACCAAAGAGGGGGCCTTTGTATCCGTAAGTCAGGGCCCGGGCGAGGAACCCTTAAGGCGGAAGGTAAAACTCGGCATTTATGATGAAAAGAATGCAGAGATTGTCTCAGGGCTCAGCCTGAAGGATAAAATAATAGTTAAGACACAAAGATATTTACCTTCAAGAAATAATAACACAACCAGCAGCCCCTTTATGCCTTTCGGCAGAAGAAGAAGATGATAGAGCTAAAGAATATAAACAAGGCCTATGGCAGCGGCAAAATAAAAGTGCAGGCATTGCGCAATGTATCTTTAAATATTGCCCCGGGAGAGTTTATTGCCATTATCGGGCCTTCGGGTTCGGGTAAATCAACGCTTCTTCATGTATTGGGGTTTTTGGACAGGCCCGATTCCGGTTCCTATAATTTAAGAGGGAAGGAAACAAATAGACTCAGCGAAGATGCGTTGGCCGTTCTCAGGAACCACCTGGTCGGCTTTGTCTTTCAGCAGTTCCATCTTTTACCCAGAATAACTGCCCTGGAGAACGCAGAGCTTCCTTTAATCTACGCAGGCAAGCGCCACCTGAAAGAAAAGGCCGCCGAGGCAATTAAAGAGGTCGGTCTTGGCCCCAGAGCGGCCCATCGCCCCAATGAGCTTTCCGGAGGCGAACAGCAAAGAGTGGCCATTGCCCGCTCTTTAGTCAATGAGCCTGCGATTATTTTAGCCGATGAGCCCACGGGAAATCTGGACACAAAGACAGAAGAAGAAATTATTTCTATTTTGGAACGCCTGAATCAAAAGGGTAAGACCATTATTATGGTTACGCACGAGAAAGAGATCGCCCGACACGCAAAAAGGATTATCAGTATGCGCGATGGCGAGATTGTCGCTGATGAAAGAATGGGGCAGGAGGGCGAAAAACCTGTCGCCTCAGGAACCGTAAGCGCCATAGACAAAATTTTATCCGGCTCACATTTTATTACAGGCAGAGCCGAACTATTAGACCATTTCCGTCAAGCCATGGGCGCCATTGTTTCGCATAAGATGCGCTCGTTTCTTTCTATGCTGGGTATTCTTATCGGTGTGGGCGCGGTAATTGCTATGCTTGCTTTGGGTGAAGGCGCAAGGGAATCTATTTCCCTGAGGCTTGCTTCTTTAGGCTCAAACCTTTTGACGGTCAGGCCCGGTTCTCATCGCTTCCACGGCGTTGCCTTGGAAACAGGCGCGGTCACGCGTTTTACCCTGCAGGATGCCGATGCGATAGCTAAACTGCTCCCGGTCAAGGATGTTTCTGCCTCGGTGCGAGGGCGGGCTCAGCTGGTTTACGGCAATAGAAACTGGAATACGCAGATTCAGG
Source organism: Candidatus Omnitrophota bacterium (assembly GCA_020341815.1). GTDB lineage: Bacteria > Omnitrophota > Gorgyraeia > JAFGHF01 > JAFGHF01. The sequence goes on along the minus strand of CP070837.1, from coordinate 837,183 downwards.
GCACAGGCGCAGATTATGCGACGATGCGGGCGGCAGTGCCTGTCGTGGGCAGATTTTTTACCGAAGAGGAATTGAGGGTAAGGCAGAAAGTAGCTCTTCTTGGCACAACGGTAGCGCGTGAGCTCTTTGGCGATATCAACCCGGTTGGCTCGACAGTAAAGATAAACCGCATAAACTTCCAGGTAATCGGTATCTTACCGGAGAAAGGCGCCAGCCACTGGCGCGACCAGGATGATGTGGTGATTATCCCGGTTACTACAGCGATGTACCGGCTCCTGGGAAAAGAATATGTCGACTCTATTGACGTGGAAGTAAAGGACTCTGGCCTAATGCAGGAGGCTCAAGAAGCTATCAGCGAACTAATCATTAAGCGCCACCGCCTTGATAGAGAAAGCGAAGATGCGTTTGAAATCCGCAATATGGCCGAGATCCAGGAAACCTTAGAGAGCACTACCCGGACAATGACCTGGCTTTTGGGCTCTATCGCCTGCATATCTCTTTTAGTGGGAGGTATAGGCATTATGAACATTATGCTTGTATCGGTTACCGAGCGCACCAGGGAAATCGGCCTGCGCAAGGCAATAGGCGCGCGCAGGAAGGATATAATGACGCAGTTTCTTGTGGAAGCGATTGTGATGACAGCCGGCGGGGGGATAATCGGTATTATTTTCGGCGCATCTATTGCTATGCTTTTATCGGTGCTTGCCGGCTGGGCGACGAAGATTTCGCCCTCTTCGGTTATCCTTGCCACAACCTTTTCTATTGCCGTAGGCTTGGGGTTTGGCCTTTGGCCGGCAAAACAGGCCTCCCGGCTTAATCCCATAGAGGCATTGAGATACGAGTAATTAATATTCATTTTAGCTTGACTTAAATTAGGTTGGTGCTACAATACAAACAGGGAGGATTCTTTGTTTTAAAGGGTATTTTAAAGAAAGGAGGGTGAGTAATGAAGGCTATAAACTTGATAGCGCTTATTCTTCTTGTGGTGGGCGGTTTAAATTGGGGTTTGGTGGGCCTTTTCAGCTTTGACCTTGTAGCTGCAATATTCGGTGTAATGTCTGTAATTTCCAGGGTTGTTTATACGCTGGTTGGCCTATCGGCAATTGTTATCGCAATGAATGCCAAAAAAATGCTGGGATAGCACCAAGCAATTCAGGTTCTGTAAGACTCAAATAAGAAGGGTTGGCTATATGCGCACGGCCAGCCCTTCTTATTTCGCATGTTTTGCTTGCAATTATAAATTGTATTTGGTAAGATTAAAACAGTATACAATATCCGAACTTTTTGGATATTAGTTCCGGCCCCCTCGAATCTAAAAAGTTCGAGGGTTTTTTATTGAGGCAGAATAATGTTTAAAGCGGCAATATTTGATTTAGATGGGGTAATAGTAAATACTGTGCCCTTGCATTTTAAGGCCTGGAAGAAGCTTTTTTCCGATTACGGAATAGAGTTTAGCTTCGATGACTATAAAGCCAAGGTTGACGGCATCCCCAGATATGACGGCACCAAGGCAATCTTGACCGGCCTTAGCGATGCAGAGATAAAAAAAGCAGGCGATAAAAAGCAAAGATATTTCCTTGAGCTATTGGAAAAAGGAGAGATTGACATATATAATTCCTCTCTGGATTTAATCAAAGAGCTGAAAAGGCACAATAAGAAGATTGCCATTGCTTCCTCAAGCCGTAATTGCAAGAAAATCCTGCAAAAGACAGGAATTATCAAGCTGGCGGATGCCATAGTGGACGGCAATGACCTCAAGAGGGGAAAGCCGGACCCGCAGATTTTTCAGCTTGCCGCAGACAGAATCGGATGTGGCTATCAGGAATGTGTCGTTTTTGAAGATGCCGTATTGGGCGTTGAGGCCGCAATAAATGGGAAAATGCTTTGCGTAGGCATTGACCGTTATGGCACTGCCGAAAGACTCAAAAAAGCAACTATTGTAGTAGATGACCTATCAAAAATAGATCATATGACACTTGAGAAGTTATTTAAATAACCTTCCTTATGAAAAAAGAATATTTTAATACGAAAGATTTTTTTGGAATTAGTCTTTCTTCGCCCGAATGGCTTATAAAAGAGACTTCCTTCGGGCTTGATGAACAGCATACCCAGGAGTCAATATTTACCCTGGGAAATGGATTTATCGGCTCAAGAGGTGTCCTTGAGGAGTATCCTGAAAGAGCAATGCCTGGCACATTTATTACCGGCATTTACGATAAATCCGGTGCGCAGGTAGAAGAATTGGTCAATCTTCCCAATCCCATCCATTTTATTTTTGCGGTCGAGGGAGAAAAGCTTGACATGCATTTCATGGGATTTCTTAAGCATGTGCGTTATCTGGATATGCATAAAGGTCTTCTGGTGCGCAAGACGCTTTTTAAAGACGGAAAAAACAGAAAGTTTCTGTATCAATCTTTGCGTTTTTTTAACATGAAAAACCCTCATATCGGCTGGATGAAAGTCTCCTTAACCCTCTTAAACGGCAAAGCCGAAGTTACCGCACTGGATTTTCTGGATGATTCAGCTACTAATTACGGCGGCCTGGTTTATGGAACAAGAAGGCATATGCGTTTAATGGATGCCGATACAAAAAATGAAATTAACTATTATGCCTATAGGACCATAACTTCAAAGATCTGGGTTGCATATGCCGACAGGCTTTTTGTGGAAAAAAACTCAAATCAGATGCTGCTTCATGATAGAGCCCATAATTTTGAACTACAGAAGGGCGAGACTATCACATTTACAAAAGTATTTACAATAAACACATCTTTACAACACCATGTCGGAGAACTTAAAGAGAAGAGCTTGCGTTTACTCAAGGAGACTAGTTCCCGAGGCCTCCAAGAAAGCCTGAAGGAACATGTCGAGGAATGGAAAAGAAGATGGGAGCAGGCAAACGTTACAATCAAAGGAGACAAGTTAAGCGATAAGGCCTTGCGCCTTAACATATATCACCTTATTATTGCCGCTTACAAAGGTAATTTTCCTATGAGCATCGGCGCGCGCGCCCTCAGCGGCCAGGGCTATAGGGGTCATATCTTCTGGGATTCCGAGATTTTTATGCTCCCCTTTTATCTTTATACGGACCCGCCTATGGCGAAGAATATGCTTTTGTACCGATATAAGCGCTTAAGTCAGGCAATAGCCAATGCCAAAAAAAGAAATTATAAAGGCGCTTTATTTCCCTGGCAATCTGCATCAATTGGCGATGAGGTAACGCTGCGCTATGCCAAGGACACAGACGGCACTATTATGAAAGTAGAGACCATGGATTACGAACACCATATCTCAGCAGATATTGCCTATGCCGTTTTTAATTATTATCGGGCAACAGATGATTTCGATTTCATTATCCATCATGGTGCAGAAATTGTTTTTTCCACTGCCCGATTTTGGGCAAGTTGCGTAACTTTCAATGAAAAAATGAAAAAATATGAGATTTTGGATGTAATTGGTCCGGATGAATTTCATACGCGCGTGAAAAATGATTTTTATACCAATATCCTGGCTTCCTGGAATATGGAATATGCCCGTTCCCTTTATTATGAAATTAAAGAGAAATACCCGGACGCCTTTTATAGATTGGAGCACAATTTAAGATTACATGAAAGGGAAGTTGACGGCTGGAGAGATATTGCCAAAGACATTTATATCCCCAAGCCCAAAGAGGGAATTATTGAGCAATTTAAAGGTTATTTTAAAAAAAAGCAGATATCTATAAGAAGTTACAGCGATTTTTTTATGCCGGAAGCGCCGCAGCATTTGTCTTATAAAGACTTTGATAAGACACAATTTATTAAGCAGGCCGATGTTTTATTTTTATTTTATCTTCTGCCCCAGCGTTTCGACTGGGAGCAGAAAATAAAAAATTACCAGTATTATATAAAACGGACTCTTCATCAGTCCTCTCTAAGCCCCTCAATCCATGCCCTTTTAGCCAGCGAGTTCGGCGATTGCTTAAGGGCCTATTTATTTTTCCTTTTTTCAAGCCAGATTGACTTGAAAAATTTACACAATAACAGCGATGGCGGTATGCATATGGCAAATGCAGGCGGCATCTGGCAGGCAGCCATATTTGGGTTTGCCGGCATAAGCTTTGAGGATAATAAGCTGACAATTAATCCCCGCTTGCCCGCCCATTGGAAGCTTATGCAGTTTAAGATATTCCGGGGAAAAAGCTTATTAAGACTGGCTCTCAATAATAAAGAGGTGGAAGTGACTTATTATCCTAATCAGGCCAAAAATGCTAATATTCAGATTGGGATATTCGAGAAAAATTATTCTATAGAACCTTTCAAAACCATTAAAGTAAAAATCGGGCGAAAGGAGGCTGTTATGGTTTCAGCAAAGCGCCTTAAAGATATAATTAGAGAAGAGAATCTAATATTCGTCAATGAAAATGATCCTATAAAGAGAGTCAGCCATGTATTGAAGGAGAAGAACGCAAGTAGCGTTCCTGTTGTCAAAGCTAATAACCAGCTTTGCGGGATTATTTCGAAGAAAGATATCGTTGGCGTCACCGAAAGAGAGGACCTTGCCCAGCTAAAAGCCAAGGATATCATGAATAAATCCGTTGAATATGTCAACTTATCCGACCATGTGGAGATAGCGCTTCGTCTTTTTACGGAACGCTCTTTTCAGCTTCTTCCCGTTGTAAAAGGAAAGACTTTAGTTGGCTGCATAACCAGAAAAGAGATACTCTCTGTCTGTTCAGGTGAGAATTACTAAGAGGAAACGTAGGCATGAAAATAGCAGTTGTAGCGCCGCCTTGGATTCCTGTGCCGCCGCCTAAGTATGGCGGCATAGAAATAGTAGTATGGAATCTCGTGGAAGGACTGAGGGAATTGGGCGAAGAGGTGATTTTCTTTGGGCACAAGGATTCAAAAGTTTCCTGTCCATTCTATCCCTATACTAAAAGCCCAATACATTTTGGCATGGATTCACCTGCGGATGAAAAATCTTTTGTGAGGGAGCTTGCTCTTAAATACGCCTTTTCCCGGGCAGGATACGAAAAGGTTGACATTATCCATGACCATACAATGTTTAAATCTACTGTTAGTACGCCCGTAGTGCATACCATCTATAGCACAGCTACAGAAGGGGCCTTGATGCAGTGCCTCGAATTATTAAAGGGCGAAAGAGAATATTTAGTCGCTATATCAAACAGGCAAAAAGAGCTTTATACTACGTTAAATCAAAATATTAAATTTGCCGATTTCGTCCATCCTAGTATTAATGTTAAAGCTATTAAATGGTCGGATAAAAAGGAGGATTTTTTTCTTTGCATAGGCAGGGCCAGCTGGGAGAAGGGATTTGATACGATAATCAGGATTGCTGCCCGCGCAAAGATCGGTTTGATTATGGCTGTTAAGACAATCGAAGAAGAAGAGGAAGAATATATGAGGAAAGAAATAGAGCCGTTAATAGCAAAGCATCCGAAAGACCTTCTTTTCCAGCTTCATCATGAAATTCCCAGAGAGAGTCTCCTGGATTTACTAAGACGCGCTAAGTGTACTTTGACGGGCGACAAATGGGAGCAGCCCTTTGGTATTGTTATGCTTGAATCTATGGCCTGCGGCACGCCGGTTATTGCCTTCCGCAAAGGCTCCGCTCCCGAGATAATTAAGGACAGAGAAACAGGCTTTGTTGTCAATACCGAGGATGAAATGCTGGAAGCAATAAAAAAGATAGATTCAATTAAGCCGGAAAATTGCCGCAAGTATGTTGAAGAGAACTTCTCAAGGAAGCGTATGGCCAAGAAATACCTCGACCTTTATAAGGATATTATTTCTAGAAAATAGTTGCGGGAGATTGTAATGAAAATAGCAGTTATAGCGCCGCCCTGGATTCCTGTGCCGCCGCCTAAATATGGGGGAACCGAACTTGTTATTTACAATCTTGTTGAAGGTTTAACCGAGCTGGGTCAGGAGGTGATACTTTTTGCCGCTAAAGACTCTAAGGTTTCCTGTCGCCTTATGCCTTATATTGAGAGTGAATATTATTTTGGATTGGATTCTGAGGATAGAACCAAGGCTTTCGTGACGGAGCTCATTGCTAAATATGCCTTTTCCCGGGCAGGATATGAAGGCGTAGATATCATTCACTGCCATACAATGGACATTCCCCTGGCAGATATCCCTGTTATCTATACCATTCACGGGCCGGCAAACGAACCCTCGGTTGTTCGATGCGAGGAACTGTCAAAAAATCCTAAAAACAACTTTGTCTCTATTTCAAAAAGGCAAAAGGAATTATATCTTATGTTGAATAAAAATATTCGATTTGCAGATACCGTATACAACTGCATTAATGCAAAACCTATTGAATGGAAAAAGAAAAAAGAGGATTTTTTTCTTTTTGTGGGAAGAGTAAATTGGGAAAAAGGCTTGGATCTTGCTATCAGGGTAGCAAGCAAAGCGGGCGTGAATCTTATTATGGCAGTAAAGATGACCGAGCAATTCGAAAAAGAGTTCTTCAGAAAGGAGATTTTACCCTGGATAGAGAAATACCCTCAGCACCTATTTTTCCAGTTTCAGAAAGAGCTTCCTCGCCACATGATATTTGACCTTTTAAGACGCGCAAGATGCACCCTTTTTACCAGCCAGTGGGAAGAGCCGTTCGGTCTTGTAATGCTGGAGTCGCTGGCCTGCGGAACACCGGTTATTGCTTTGCGCCGGGGGGCGGCACCCGAAGTTATTATCGATGGCAAGACAGGGTATTGCGTGGATACCGAAGACGATATGGTAAGCGTCATCAAAGAAGGAAAACTGGATAAAATCAAACCGGAAACTTGCCGAAAGTATGTCGAGAAGAACTTTTCAAGAGAAAGCATGGCCAGGAATTATTTGAATATATATAAAAAGTCCTTACAAAGATAGAGGAAAAGATAATGAAAGATTTCTATGCTGATTATATTCAGGATGAGCGCTGGCTGATAAAGGAAACGGAATGGGCAAAAGAGCTTCAGAATAAACGGGAAAGCCAGTTTGCTCTGGGTAATGGATATCTGGGGGCGCGGGGTATTTTGGCCGATATGCCTGTGGGAGCAATACCGGGCCTTTATATTGCCGGGCTATATGATAAGATGGGCTCGCAGGTCGATGAGCTGGTCAATCTGCCTAACCCAATAAATTTTAAGTTTACTATCGAAGGGCACAAGCTTGATGCAATCGCAATGGATGTCGCCAGCCATAACAGAACCCTTAATATGAAAAAAGCAATTTTAGTACAACGCACTCTTTATAGAGATAGAAAAAAAAGACAATTTGATTACCAGTCTCTAAGATTTATGTCTATGAAAGATAAAAATATCGGGGTAATGCAGATTATCCTGACTTCGCTTGACGAAGACTGTTCGGCTGATATTAACACAGGAATTGATACTTCGGTTTCCAATATACCCCGCTTAAGCGAAGGATATAAAAAGCATTTTCGGGTAAGAGAGCTTGGGCAGGAGGATAATGCCGGATATCTGGCGATAGAGACGCTTCAGAAAAAACACATTGTAGTCTTCCGGAGCGGATTTTATTATGAGGTCGAAGGAAAAAAAGTTTTTGCCAAAGACAATGTATTTAAAATCCATCTCAAGAAAAATCACCCTATTATATTTACAAAATTATTCTTTATTAAGCACTTTCCGTATAAACAGGATATTGCAAATATTAAGACACAAACCAGGAAAGCGTTTAGAAAAGTTTTTCATGAGGACTTCACAAGGCTTCTTGCAGAACATATGCGCCTGTGGGAGAGAGCCTGGAAGAGGGCCGATGTATTGGTCAAGGGAACCGCCAATATCCAGCAGAACCTGCGCTTTAATATATACCACATGCTTATTTGCGGATGGCGTGATAACGGTTTCTCCAGTATCGCTGCGCGTACTTTGAGCGGGGAAGGTTATCGCGGGCATGTCTTTTGGGATGCAGAGATATTCGTTTTTCCGTTCTTCCTGTTTAATTTCCCCGATATTGCCAAGAATATGCTCATGTACCGCTATAGAAGGCTGAATAAATCTCGCGCCCTGGCGCAAGAGGAAGGCTTTAAAGGGGCAAAGTTTGCCTGGGAGTCGGCAAGAAATGGCGAAGAGGAAACTCCCGAATGGTCAACCGATATTAACGGGAAGATTATCCCAATTCATACCCAGCAGATGGAGCACCATATTACCGCTGATGTGGCTTATGCTTTTTATAAATACTTTGTGGTTACAAAAGATGAGAAGTTTATGGAAGATTACGGGTATGAGGTTCTTTTTGAGACCGCGCGCTTCTGGGCTTCAAGGGTAAAATTTAATAAGAAACGCGCAAAATATGAAATCCCCAATATTATCGGCCCGGATGAGTTCCATATAAATGTAAAGAATAATGCCTATACTAATATGATAGCAAGGTGGAACTTGATTACTGCTTACAATTTATTCAATAAGCTTAAGAAAAATACCCATTTATTCAAACACCTAAAAGAAAAACTGGCATTGGAAAATAAAGAAGCAATAGATTGGAAGCGCATTTCTCAAAGGTTGAAACTCAGGATAGCTAAAAGCGGCCTCATTGAGCAATTTGACGGGTATTTCAAATTGAAAAAAGTAATTTTTGATAAGTTCGATGAAAATGGCTTGCCCATTATACCCAAAGATTGGGGTTCGGAAGATTTTAGCAAGACCCAGCTAATTAAACAGCCGGATGTATTGATGCTTCTATATTTACTAGGCGAAGACTTTAATGATAAAACAAAGATTGCCAACTACAAGTTTTATATTAATAAGGTTACTCATAATTCTTCTTTAAGCCCTTCTGTATCCGCGCTTAATGCTTGTGAGGCGTATGACTTGCCAAAGGCCTACAGCCTTTTTAATGTAGCGCTTCATATAGATATCAGTAATATCTTTGGCAATAGCCATGAAGGAGTGCATGCAGCTTCTCTAGGCGGCACCTGGCAGACAGTAATCTTTGGATTCGGGGGCGTTAAGATAATGAAAGATAAATTATCCATAACTCCAAGGATGCCTTTGAGTTGGCATACATTAGAGTTTTGTCTTTTTTGGCAGGGCAATATTTTGAATCTCAAATTAACAAATGATTGCGTTAAAATTAAAAATGTTTCTCAAAAGAAAAAAATATTGGAAATCTATATATTCGGCAGAAAGACTACTATAAGCCCGGGAAAATGGTTTAGTTTTATAAGGCGCACGCCCATCGGCAAAAAGCAGTATTATTATTAGTATATATTTAATCTTTTTATAAAGGGAGCGATTATCATGCCCCGATTGATTAAAAGAATTTCCAAAACCATAGGCCTTGCCCCGGGAACATTGATGCATGTGGGAGAGAAAAGGACCGAACGCGTAAAGATAACAGTTATCGATTATGACGAGAAGCAAGTTCAGGAGAAAGAAATAAAGGCGCCGGAGGAATGCTTTTCTTTTAGAGATACCTCAACAGTCACATGGATAAATATTGACGGCATCCACAATATAGAGATTATAGAGAAAATAGGCAAGCACTTTGGATTTCATCCTTTGATGTTGGAAGATATCGTTAATACCGGCCAAAGGCCAAAACTGGAAGATTTCGAAAGTTATATATTTATCGTTTTAAAAATGCTTTATTTTGACGAAAAAGCAGGGGAAATCAACGCCGAGCAGGTGAGTTTGGTTTTAGGCTCTAACTTTGTTATTTCATTCCAGGAGAAAGAGGGCGATGTATTCGATCATGTAAGAGAGCGCATCAGAAACGCCAAAAGCAGAATCAGAGGGGCAGGGGCGGATTATCTTGTCTATTCCTTGATGGATGCGGTCGTGGATAATTATTTTCTTATTCTGGAAAAATCTGGAGAAAAAATAGGGGACATGGAAGAGAGGATAATAGCTAACCCCATCCCCAAAACCTTACAAATAATTCATCGCTTAAAAGGAGACATCATCTTCTTAAGGAAGTCCGTTTGGCCCCTGCGCGAAGTAGTCAGTGTTCTGGAGCGCTCCGAATCAAAGCTAATTAAAAAACCAACCCGCATATTCCTGCGCGATGTATATGACCATACTGTTCAGGTCATCGATACCATAGAGACATACAGGGATGTAGTCTCAGGCATGTTGGATATTTATCTTTCCAGCGTGAGCAACAGAATGAACGAGGTGATGAAGGTCTTGACCGTTATAGCCACGATATTTATTCCTCTGACCTTTATTGTCGGTATTTACGGAATGAACTTCAGGTATATGCCGGAGTTGCAGTGGCGGTTCGGATATCCTGCGGTGTGGTTTATTATCGGCGCAATTGCCATTTATATGATAGCGTACTTCAGGAAGAAGAAGTGGATGTAATCATAGTTTAAGGAGGTATGCAATGAGCTGGAAGTGGGTAGTCGTACTTATTTTGATGCTATTTTTGGTCATTTTTGCGGCGCAGAATTATGAGGTGGTAGAGATTAAATTTCTTTTATGGTCATTTCAAACAAGCAGGGCCATAATTATATTTGCCACGCTCTTTTTGGGCATTATTATCGGATGGATCGGGGGATACCACTTTAAATCAAAGGAATAAAACTTAGGAGAAAAAATTATGAATCTATTGCTTTTTATTGTTACAATTATTATTGCTTTTATAGCGGTGAGAATCGGGGCGATTGCTTTTCAATTGACAGGGCTTGAATGGTCCCTGGCGAAATTCCAGTCGCTATCCTGCTTCAGCGGCACAGGCTTTACCACAAAAGAGGCAGAGCTGATAACGGGCAATCCCCAAAGGCGCCGCATCGCTTCAGTGCTTATGGTATTGGGCAATGCCGGGTTGGTAACCTTAATCGCGACTTTTGCCAATACCCTGCGCCCGTCTTATTTGCCAAAAATTAATATTCCCCTTACACATTTAGTATTTCCGTCTTTTCTCCTGCCGTATATAAATTTATTAATTGTGGTGATTTCCATTTATTCTCTCTATAGAATTTTTACACATTCGCGTTTTACGAGAAGGTTAACGCAATTTCTTAAAAAGCGTATTATAAAGACTGAAATCGTGAAGCCGGTTTCCTTTGAGGAACTTTTGGTTACTACAGGCGGTTACGGGATATCAAGCATTGAAATCGGAAGAGAAAGCCCTGTAGTCAATCAATCATTGAGAGAAGCCGAGTTGCGCAGGCAGGATATTACCGTATTGGCCATAGAAAGAGATCGGGGAAAGGAAATGATCCCCAATCCCTCCGCAGAAAATAGAATTTTATCTGGTGATAAGCTTATCTGCTTCGGCAAATTAGATAGCATAAGGAAGATACTGCAGCTTTTGCCTGAGGAGGCAGAAAAGAACAATCAGGAGTAAGCGGTTCTTGGACATAGACCAGACCAATAGGGCGCTTAGGCTTTCTGTTATCGATGGAGCCCTTTCGGCAGTTATGGGTTCTTTGGCCGGTGGTATATTCCTGATGGGATTTGCCTTAAAGATATTAAATGCCTCAGCACAGCAGGTAGGCATCCTGGCTTCCCTTCCTTTCTTTGCCAATCTGGCGCAGATTTTCGGCTCCATCATAATCGAAAAAACCGGCAGAAAAAAGGTACTTTGTTTTTTCTCGCTCTTGGTGAGCCGAACCCTTTGGATTTTAGTAATATTACTTCCCTTTGCCATATTTGCCCCTTTGACGGATTCTCGTATCTGGGTATTGGTGGGGGTTATAGCGGCCTCAAGCGTTTTTGCTTCTTTATCCGGCGTGTCCTGGCTTGCCTGGATGAGCGATTTGGTGCCCGAAAATATCAGAGGCAGTTATTTTGGCAGGCGCAATATGATTGCCTCTGCCTGCGGCATGGTGGTTGTGCTTTTGGGCGGAAAGTTTATTACTATGTGGGAGGGGCGCTTTTCCGCGCAGAATGCTTTCGGATTTATTTTGCTTTTTATCGCTGGGCTGGCCTCAGGGCTTGCAGCGGTATGGTTTTTGTGGCGCATACCCGAGACCGAAAGCACCGTTCGCCAAGAAGGTAAGAGCTTGAACTTTTCCCTCTTTTTCCAGCCCTTAAAAGACAGAAACTTCCTCACCTTAATCCTGTTTGTTTCTGCCTGGATGTTTGCCATCCAGATTGCCGCACCATTTTACGGCGTATTTATGATCGAGCATCTAAAGATAGATTTTTCGAATATTACCATATTCGGGACATTTGCCACACTGGCTACGCTTTTTATGATGAAGATCTGGGGGCCTATCTCGGATAAAATGGGCAATAAGCCCATAATTATCGTTTCCGGGTGGATTTTGATACTTGTTCCCTTTATCTGGATTTTGGCCTTGCCGGGAAAATACTACCTGCCTGTATTGACCGCGCACCTGCTTTCAGGGGCATTTATGGCGGGAGTCAGCCTTTCCCAGTTTAATATTCTCATCAAGCTTTCTCCTAAAGAGGGCCGTTCTGTATATTTGGCTTTATTTGCGGCGATTACCGGATTTGTGGGCGCAGTTGCCCCTATTGTCGGAGGCAGCATATCCAAAATGACCGAGGGCATCAATTTTAATTTTTATAGTTATAATATATCAAACCTGCAGCTGATTTTCCTGCTTTCATCGGCCCTGCAGATATTGACTATATTCTTCATCCTTAAGGTTAAAGAGCCGGCTGCGGCAACGCCGGTTGCGGTAATTATGCAGCTTAAGAATGACTTAAACCCCCAGGCAGGAATTGGCGGCACGGCCGATTTCTTAATGGTTGAGCTGAAAAAAGGCGAAGGAGTACTAAGAAAACTCGATAGGGTTACAGATGAGCTGGCGGGAAGATCAGAACAGCAAATCGGAAAAGTCCTGGATAAGGGTGAAAAAATCGTAAAAAAACCATGGGATAAAATAAAGGATTTCTTCAGAGAAGATTAAAAAATGTCAATTAAAGGAGGCGAATAATGAACAGGTTTGTAGAAATTTTCAATAATCTTGTCGTTCAGTCATTCAGCCAGGTTAACAATTTTATTAGCCAGTATGGTCCGGGGATTGCCTTTTCGCTTTCGCTTATTCTGTTTGGCTGGATTTGCGCTGTAATAATCAGAAAAATCATCACTAAGCTCTTGAGGGCTTTTGGGTTTGACGTGCTTTCGGAAAAGACAGGATTTAAGAAATTCTTAGAAAAAGGAGGATTGAAGAAATCTCCTTCTGCGCTTATCGGAAATATTTTTTACTGGATAATTCTTTTGAATACGCTGATTATGGCTCAGGATGCCCTGGATTTAAAGGTTACCTCACAACTTATTCAAAATATCGTTTTATATATACCGAATGTCGTTGTGGCGATAATTATCCTCGCTTTGGGTGTATTTATCAGCAAGTTTGCGTTTAGATTTGTGGATAGGACCGCACATCTGGCAAATATTCCGATTCATTCTTTATTAGGGACGATTGCGCGTTATGCGGTATTGGGATTTGTCGTAATCATCATTTTAGAACATTTGAATGTTTCCCGGTTTGTTATGTCCGAATCATTAATCGTAATTTTCGGCGTAATACCGCTGGGATTCTTCCTCATTTTTTTAGTATCCGGGAAAGAAGTGATGTCCAATGTGATTAACGGAAGGCTGCTCTCGCACGAACTAAAAAAAGGGGATATTATAGAATGTGATTCGCTCTCGGGGAGGGTAGAGGCCGTTAATGCAGTTTCCACAAAGCTCGTATCCGATAAAAACGAAGAGATCATTATTCCCAATACAGAACTGGCCAAAAAGATAATAAAAAGAATAAGCGCCGCAGCCAGATAACAATAACTCTGAAATGGTAGCTTTATGTCCGAAGGAAAGCTTATTAAATGGTGCCTTTTTATCGGGATTTTTGTTATTTCAGCTGCAGCCTCTTTCTTTTGGACAAGCAAAGCTTATAAAAAAGAAGCGAAATCAATGAATAGAGCGGAAGCAAGCTTTGAGCCGGCTTATCTGGCGCTGCATCGTAGCGGCGAATTGCGCAGGCGAGGTGAGGAGCTTATGTCTATGCTGGCCAGCTGCCAGCTTTGCCCCAGAAGCTGCGGGGTGAGTCGCCTGGAAGGGGAAAAGGGTTTTTGTCAGGCAGACGCAAGGCTTAAGATAGCGTCATATCATCCGCATTTCGGAGAAGAGGCTGCTCTGGTGGGAAGGCGCGGTTCCGGCACGATTTTCTTCGCAAATTGCGGATTGCGATGCGTTTTCTGTATAAACTGGAATATAAGTATCGGCGGAGAGGGCAAGTGCCATACTATCGAAGATTTAGCGGGTATGATGATTTCGCTTCAGGAAATGGGCTGCCATAATATCAATCTTGTAACACCCACCCATTATTTACCCCATATTATTTTAGCCCTTGATATGGCAACTGAGGAGGGTTTAAATATCCCCCTGGTGTATAATACATGCGGCGCAGAGCGCCTTGAGATATTAAAGATGCTCGATGGCGTTATAGATATTTATTTGCCTGATTTTAAGTATTTCTCAAGCGAGATGGCTGCAAAATATTCTTCAGGGGCCAGCTGGTATCCTGAGGTAACTAAACAGGCCTTGATTGAGATGAATCGCCAGGTCGGTGTTGCCAGAGCCGGCTCCGATGGAATTATGCGCCGGGGGCTGATGATTCGCCATCTGGTTATGCCCAACAATGTAAGCCATACCAAAGAAGTGCTTGAGTGGATTGCGGAAAATCTTCCCAAAGATACTTATGTTAATCTGATGTCGCAATATCAGCCCTTTTATAAGGCCTTCGAATACCCTGACATTGCGCGGCGCCTAAGCCGTGAGGAATACAGCCAGGCAAAACGCTGGGCGAAAGAAGCGGGCCTTACTAATGTCGAGTTTCAGGGTGATAGGTGGTAAGATCAAAGGCATAAGAATGGCAGGGAAGCAAAAAACAGGAAAGCACATTTAGCCACGGAAGAGCGCCTTAGCTAATGTCAGGCATCCAAGAGTAACTATTATAACTGCTATGGCAATCTTTACTTTTCTTTCGGGAAGCCTTTTTAAGGTATGGGCAGCTAAGGGGACCGAAAGCACCGCACCCGCCATAAGCCAGGGGGCCAGTGTCCAATCGGCCTGTGATTTCAGGAAAAAGTATAAGATTATCCCCACAAGACAGGTTACGCCTTCGGAAAGCGAAGTGATGCCTACGGCATTCTTGGCGCTGATTCCGGAAAGAAGCTGTCCTCCCATTACTAAAGGGCCGTAACCTCCTCCGCTCATTCCCTTATTGAAAGAGGCAACTGTTCCTAATGTGGCAATCTTTCTCCATGTAAAGCGGGGCTTGCGGTTGAATGTAGCCAGAATAAAAATGCCCATAAATAAAACTATAGCGCCAATCCAGAGCTTGAGTGTTTTGGCAGGAAGCTTGACCGCCAAGAATACGGCTATGATTGTGCCTAAAACGGCAAAAGCCGAAAGGGCCAGAGCTACTTTGGTATCTTTGGAACCCGGCTTAAAGCTTACATTTTCTATGCTATGATGAAAGGAGGCAGCCGTAATGCCGGAGACAAATTCCGATAAAAGCACAGCCGGCACAACCTGTAGTGGTTCAAAGCCCATAAGTAACAAGATAGGGGTGAGGCTTGTGCCATAGCCCATGCCCAAACTTGAATCAATAAACTCGCAAACAAAGGCCAGTGGCATAAGAAGAAGCACTTTAGGGTCCATTTTTTCTCCTTTTAATCAGATTAAGTCTGTAAGCTTCAGATTTTCCAATTTATTTGAGATGTAATTCCTTATTTCTTTGAAGGCTCTCATAATGTTCTTTTCTTTCTCCAGGGGGGTATGCGAGAAGAAATACTTGCTCACAGATTCCGTAGGCGCCAAAGCCCCGTCCATAAGCCTTGCGATTTGAGCAACAGTTATTTTTTGCGCGGGTATTGCCAGTTTGTACCCTCCCGAGGCGCCTCTTTTAGTCTTCAGATAACGGTTCTGTTTTAGTATCAAAAAGAGTTGCTCCAGGTATTTTTTGGAGATACCATATTTTGCGCAGATATCCTCTATCTTTATAAAGCCGTTTTTTTCGTGGCGGGCAATATGCATAAGGGCTAAGAGTGAATATTCGCTTTTTGTGGTAAGTTTCATTTTTCGGCTCCTTTCCTATATTGTCTATAGAGATTATAGACAAAGGGGGAATAGTTTGTCAAGGGAAAAATTTTCTCCAGACTTATTATTTGGAAGGGGAAAAAACAGATGAGAGTTACGGTTTCGAGATTAATTTGCCATTATCCTTGACCATTTTATCTATCCAGCCATAAACATATTGGCCTATCTGTTTCTGCCGCTTAATGCTGTTTTTCCTTTTTTCGTCAAGGTCGCCGATAATGATTATATTTTCATCATTAAGCGTATTGGCGGGGTCGGTATAATTGAAACTGCCTGCGATAACGACTTGTTTATCTATTACCATCAATTTATGATGGAGCTTATTTAATTGGGGGCTCTTTTTAGCCAGATAAACCTTAATCTTATTGCTTGCCAATACACGAGTAGCCGCCCATTTTTGATTACCCTGGCCGGGGTCAAAAATCCCTCTTACTTTTATGCCTGATTTCTGAAGGGAGACCATGGTATCGTCTATGCCGGAAGATTTTGCAAAGGTAAAAATCGCAAAATCTATCTGCTCCTTTGCCTTAAGCATCTGCTTCATTATTTCCATCTCAGGGGAGTGGTCGGGGGCAAAGAGTGTCTTAATGCGCACCCCGGAGACTGAATAAGTCTTTGGGGGCGCATCAAATCTTAACCTGAGCCGTCCAAAGGTGCCTGTGGCCATTTCCTTAAACTCATCCAGATAGATTTGTGCGTGTCTTTTACCTCTTATAATCACGATATGATTAAGGTTGCTGTGTGTGCCTGTGTCGGTAAAGTTGGTAGAGCCGGTCAAGACTGCTGCTTGCGCACCAAGAGGGTCCCTGACTATAAACTTTTGATGAAAGATTTTTGGGTTATAGTCGGTTTTAACATCTACCTTAGCGCGCATCAAAGCATTATGGATTTCGCGGTTCTTTTCGTTCTTTCCGGTGAGCTGCCAGGGGTCATTAAGGGGCTTTTGCACCGTCAAGTAATCCGCCTCCATAATAAGAGAGACGGAGATGCCTCTTGATTTGGCTTCAATGATTGCCTTGGCAATTGATGCTGAATCCAGTTCCTGAACAGCAATAAATAAAGCCTTTTTTGCCTTCTTTATGAAATTAATAATGACTTCTCCTAAGGCATCAGGCTGGTTAAGTTCCTGCGGCCCCATATATACTTCTACATTACCTATCTTTTTCATAATGATCTCCCCATTTAATCATCTTTTTTAATGGTAATGTTAATCGATTCACTATCAGTTCCGCCGTGGCCGTCGTTTAACTCAATGGTAATTGTAACAGTACCCTTCTCATGTTTATGGGCGGTAAATGTGGTTTCGCCGCATCCCGAACCCCCATTTACATAGCCAGTATCAGGACTGACATCTCCTTTGTCTTGAGGTGAGACGCTGGCATACCATGTAATTCTATCACCGTCAGCATCGGAAACATCAAAGCTGATTGTGGATTTATTCTTGTCCTTTTTCTTTATAATATAAGGCTCGGCCTTGAGGTCGCTAATTTCCGGGGCGTGATTTACTGCCTCATTCACAGTGAAAGTAGCGGAGTTTGAAGCTGAGAGACCCTCGGGATCTTTAGCTATAAAGGTGATGGTCTCATAGCCGCTCCAGCCCGAAGGGAAAGTTAATGTAGCTACCCGGTTTAAGATGGAGACTGTGATATAGGTATTTCCGGAGCAAGTCCAGACTATCTGATCATCGTCATCATCCGGATCGGTTACATAATCATCCAGATTTATAGAGTCAAATGTTCCACCTTCATTTATAGTTTGATCCAGTATATTGCTTACCACAGGGCCTTGATTGGCTGGCGGGGCAGGAGCTGCAGCGGGATCTTCTACATTATATGTTCTAACATCCAGGATATCTTCTTCATCTTCGCTGACATTAATGGGCTCTCCGGATATAATCTGTTCACCATCTGCATTCCAGGCATAAAGGGTGTGCTCTCCTACGGGAACCGTGGCGTTGAATCTTCCGCTATCATCAGTATAGACCGTTACTACCTTGGAGTGTATCTCTACCTTGGCGTTAATTACGGGATTGCCGTTTTGATCAAGGATTACTCCTGTTACTGTGGCAGTCTTATCCGATGTCCATTCCTCTAAGGTGGGCATGAAATTCCTCTCCACAGGCTCAAGCATCCTACTATAAAGAGCTTCTTTGGGTGCAGCCTCTTCTGTTGCAGCTTCTTCTTCGCCAAAGGGGATGCGCCATTGCATTTCCATAAACCAGCGTTCATCGGAAGAATTGTCATTTCTAACACCTATATCCAGGGTTAGATGTCTTAAGGGCTTCAGCTCTAATCTTGCCTTCCAACCCTGCAGGTCATCGGTATAATCTGCGCCGTAATAGTATCCTCCTGCGAAAAACTTCGCCCAGGACAGATGAGGCAGTCTGATTCCGACTTCCGCATCCAGGCCATCAACTACCTCTGCATATTTAAAATATGTGTCGGTTTCCTCAATCTGTTTTTCATGGGAAGTCCCTAAATAATAGTTTATTCTGGCCTCCAGGTCATCTCCTAAGCTCTCTGCTCCTAAACCTATCTGATGATGGCGCCCTTCCTGATAGTCAAAGAAGACATTGAAGCCCAGTATGGCCCTGTTTAAGCCAAGTAATCTGCGATATCCCAGGCCAAGGCTATAGTAACCTGTCCTGTCTTTGATGGTAATATGCGGTTGGGTAAAGATTACCGCATCGTCTTTTTTGAATCTCCAGAGCGGTTGGATAGTTTCAAAATAAAAAAAGGGCTTGCGATCGGTTTCGATCTTCAGCCCATAATATATTCTCTTTAGCCACTCGGGGAGTTCATTACGATTTGTTCCTTCTTCCCCGATAGCCCCGGAATTATAGAATAAAATTAGACCAAGCAACAGGAGGATTAGTATGCACGCTTTAATTCTATTCGGCATAGCAGCTCCTTTGTCGGCTAATATTATACTAAAGGTTTACTTTAAAATCTATAAAATTTTGTTGACAAATAGAAGAAGTTGGTCTATATTAAAGATGGTAGTAAGTAAAGGAGTAGAAGTCCCTGGGGCCGTAAGGCGGAGGAAAATTCGCTCTTTACGGTTTTCTTGTTTCTGCCATTATTTACTATAATTTGATACGAAAGGGGGTAACAAGTAGTGCCAAAAGGAAAAGTTAAGTGGTTCAGCAACCAAAAAGGTTATGGATTTATTACTTCCGAGTCAGGTAAGGATGTATTCGTGCATCATAGTGCAATCGAGGGTGAAGGATACAAAACTTTAGACGAAGGGCAGGAAGTCGAATTTGAGGTCCAGCAGGGCCCCAAAGGCGAACAGGCTGTAAAAGTAGTAAAGTTGTAATCTGAAAGTAAAAAAGACAAATGAGCCCGGCGTTTACAGTCGGGCTTTATCTTTATGCAAGGGAATAATGTTATGGAAGCATTGGCCTTGGCTATCTTGATAATTTTTAGTTTAGCGGGACTAGCGGCTATATTTTTTACCACCTTTGGTACCCTAATTATCCTTATCGGTTCTCTTTTATATGCGCTTTTGACCAATTTTTCCATCATCAGCGTAAAGACGCTTATAATCCTGACGATTTTTTATTTATGCGGTGAGGTGCTGGAGTATTTTTTTATTATAATCGGCGCCAAGAAGCTCGGCGCCTCAAATGCCGCAGCCTTCGGTGCACTTATCGGAGGTATCTTTGGGGCCATATTGGGTGCGGTAGGCTTTTTCGGAGTGGGGCTGCTTGCCGGTACTTTTCTGGGAATTTTCCTGGGTGCCTTTTTAGTTGAGCTTTTTATCCAGAGGAATCTTGTAAAATCGCTTAAATCCGGTGCCGGAGGCGTAATCGGAAGAGTCGGTTCCATAATTGCCAAAGTGGCCATAGCGATAATTATGCTTTCCATAATAGCTTCAAGCATAATTTAAAAAAAAATCTTGCGAAAAACGGGGATATTTGCTTTAATATGGTAATTAGAGAGGGGTGGGAATGAAGAAAGAATACTGTTCTTCCAATAGCCATATAAAATATGCCGGCACTCATTTAATTATCGAACTCTGGGATGGCAAGAATTTTTCTTCTCTTCTGAGAATAAAAAAGATATTGGAAGATGCCGTCAAGGCCTGCGGAGCTACACTTCTAAAAATAAACCTGCATAAATTCTCTTCTTCCGGAGGTATATCCGGAGCAGCCCTCCTTAAGGAATCCCATATAAGTATTCATACCTGGCCGGAATATAAATATGCCGCAATGGATATCTTTGTCTGTGGCAGCGTCAATCCCTATGACGCCATCGACGTAATAAAGAAAGGCTTTACTGCCAAGAACATTCAAATAGCGGAATTAAAGAGAGGTATATTCTAATGTGGTTTTACGAGAACTTATACCCCGATGTAAAACTGGGAATTAAGGGTGAGCTTATCCACAGGAAAAAGACGCCTTACCAGGACTTGCGGATATATAAAACCCCTCGTTACGGAAAGACGCTTGTCTTGGACGGAGCAATCCAGACAACGGAAAAGGACGAGTTTATTTATCATGAGATGCTTACCCATCCTTCGCTTTTGAGTTACCCTGAACCGAAGGAAGTCCTTGTCATCGGCGCCGGTGACGGTGGAATATTAAGAGAAGTCTTAAAGCACAATGTCAAAAAGGTATATCTTGTGGAGATTGATGATGAGGTAATCCGCACTTCCAAAAAATATCTTCCTTCCATAAGTAGCGGTGCTTTTGCAGCAAATGGAAGAGTGGAAATAATTATCGCTGACGGGGCAAAGTTTATTCGCCAGACAAAGAAAAAGTTTGACGTTGTTATTGTGGATTCGCCCGACCCTATTGGCGTGGCCAAGGTGCTTTTTTCCAGAAAGTTTTATCGGGATATTTTTTCCATACTGAAGGACGACGGGATAATGGCCAGGCAAAGCGGCTCGACAACTTTGCAGTTGAAGGAATTGAAAGAAAACTGGCGAATAATGAAAGAGAAATTTCCATATGTATCAGTGCATCTGGCGGCTATTCCCACTTATATCGGCGGATTCTTTAGTTTTCTCGTCGGCTCTAAGAAGATTAACCAGAAAGACATCTCTTACGATGAAATAATGAATAGGTTTAAGCAGCTGAATCTGGAGACAAAATATTATAATCCGGACATCCATTTTGCAAGCACTAAACTACCCACTTACGTAAAAGGGGGATTGGGTGAATGAAAAAAACCTATGGTTATGAGTTAGTTATGGACCTTTACGAATGCAATAAAAAGATAATCGGCTCCAGGAAGAAGCTCAAGGAATATGCAGATAAGCTATGCAAGCTGATAAAGATGAAGCAATACGGAGAAACCTTAATTCCCTATTTCGGAGAAAAAGAGGCCTTTACCAAAGGCTATTCCTTAGTGCAGTTAATAGAAACCAGCTCCATTACCGGGCATTTTTCCGATTTTTGGGCCAGGGCTTATATTAATATCTTTTCCTGCCAGAAGTTCGACCGCATAGCCGCAAAAAAGTTCACCCGCCAGTTTTTCCAGGCAAAAAGAGTAAAAAATAGGTTTCTTGTTCGCTAAAATATAACTTCTTATTCCAATGAAAAGCACAAAGGGCGAAGTCTATCCTGTTATAGTTATTGGTGCAGGGCATGCCGGCTGCGAAGCTGCTTTAGCTACTGCGCGGATGGGATTGTCTACTCTGGTCATCACCCTGCATAAGGATAATATCGGCCTTATGTCCTGCAATCCGGCAGTCGGGGGAATAGGCAAGGCCCAGTTAGTTAAAGAGATTGATGCCTTGGGTGGCGAGATGGCCCGCGCTACGGACGCCTGCGGTATCCAGTTTAGAACCCTTAATGCCTCCAAGGGCGCCGCAGTCCACTCCTTAAGGGCCCAGGTAGACAGAAAAAGATACAGCTTATATATGCAAAGGGCCTTAAGAAAACAAAAAAATCTCAAAGTTCATTGCGCAGAAGTAGTTAATATCCTTATTAAAGATAATATCGCCTGCGGCATTGAAACCTCTAAGGGAGAAAAGTTATGGGGTGAGACATTAGTAATTACCCCGGGCACATTTCTCAATGGGCTAATCCATATCGGTAAGCACAGTTTTCCCGGGGGAAGGATTGAGGAGCAGGATGTAAGCTGCGGCCTTTCCCGTTCTTTGCGAGATTTGGGCTTTAGGCTTTTACGCTTTAATACCTGTACCAGCGCCCGCCTTGACGGTAAGACGATAGATTTTTCCCGAATGCAGCTTCAAAATGGTGATACTCTCCCGCAAGGTTTTTCTTTTTCCGGCAAGCAGCTGAAATTAAAGCAGTTGCCCTGCTATCTTACCTATACTACCGAAAAGACTCACGAGATTATTCGTAAGAATTTAAAGTCTTCGGCCCTTTTAAGCGGAAAGATTGACGCCCCCAGCGTACGCTACTGCCCCTCTTTCGAAGAAAAAATAGTCAAGTTTCCCCACCACCCGCGGCATCAAATATTTTTGGAGCCCGAAGGAAAGGATACGGATGAGTATTACCCCAACGGGCTTTTTACCAATATGTCTGAAGAGGTGCAGGATAAATTTATCCATTCTATTCCCGGGCTGGAAGAGGCCGGGATTAACCGTTTCGGCTACGGGATTGAGCACGATGTAGTGGATTCTACCCAGGTTTATCCTACGTTAGAGACAAAACTGATAAAAAATCTATATCTCGCCGGGCAGATTAACGGTACCACCGGATATGAAGAGGCAGCGGCCCAGGGACTGATCGCCGGAATAAACGCTGCCTTGCGGGTTAAAGGTAGAGCTCCTTTTATCTTAGGCCGTTCCACGAGTTACATCGGGGTGTTGATTGACGATTTGACTACCAAAGGGACCTTTGAGCCTTACCGGATGTTTACTTCGCGCGTAGAATACCGCTTGATGCTGCGCCAGGACAATGCCGATTTGCGCCTGAGAAAACTCGGCTATGAATTAGGCCTGGTGAGCGCTCAGGAATATGAGGAGACCCGGGAGAAAGAGATTCAGATTCAGGAAGGCATAAAGTTCCTGAAAGAAACCAAAAACGATAAAAAGATCGCTCTTTATCAATTATTAAAGAGGCCGGGGATAGGAATCGAAGATTTAAAGGTAGAGTTTCCTTTGAGTATCGCGCCCGATGCCCTTAAAGGAATAGAGATAGAGGCAAAGTATTCCGGATTTATCCGGCGCCAGCTTGCCGAGGTGCGCACTTTCAGGCATTTAGAGAAGATAAGGATACCCCAGGGCCTTAACTATAATACGGTCGGCGGACTCTCTCGCGAGGTTAAAGAGAAGCTGAATAAATTCAGGCCCCTGACCCTGGGCCAGGCCAATCGCATCTCCGGCATTACCCCTGTGGCAATTATGATTTTGACAGTCTACCTTAGAAGTTATGGCAAAAATCTATTTTGACATAAATGTTATAGTATATTTTATCTTTTTTTGATATAATTTAATGGCAATAATATAGAAGGAGGTTGTAGATGTTGAAGAAAATAGAAGGCTTTATGCAGGAGATAATCAAAAAGAATCCCGCGGAGGCGGAATTTCATCAGGCGGTGAGAGAGGTAGTCGAGTCTATAATGCCATTTTTGCAAAATAATCCCGAATATCTGAAAGCGAAAGTCATAGAAAGAATTGCCGAGCCGGAGAGGGTAGTAATGTTTCGCGTTCCCTGGATGGATGACAAGGGTGAAGTTCATATCAATAGGGGATACCGCATTGAAATGAACAGCGCCCTGGGCCCTTATAAAGGGGGTTTACGTTTTCATCCCACGGTTAATCTGGGTATCCTGAAATTCCTTGGCTTTGAGCAGGTGTTTAAAAACAGCCTGACTACACTTCCTATGGGAGGAGGAAAAGGCGGTTCGGATTTTGACCCCAAAGGAAAATCCGATAACGAAGTGATGAGATTCTGCCAGAGTTTTATGACGGAACTGTTCAGGCATATCGGGCCGGATACGGATGTGCCCGCCGGAGACATAGGTGTTGGCGGGCGGGAAATCGGATATCTATTCGGGCAATACAAGAGGATATGCAATGAGTTCACCGGCGTGCTTACGGGCAAGGGCTTAAACTGGGGCGGTAGCTTGATACGGCCGGAGGCCACCGGCTACGGCTGTGTCTATTTCGCCCAGGAGATGTTAAAGACCAGGGGTGAGTCTCTGGAAGGTAAAATTTGCACAGTTTCCGGCTCAGGGAACGTAGCCCAATATACGATCGAGAAGGCAAGCGAATTGGGCGCCAGGGCGGTTACTTTATCCGATTCCAACGGCTATATCTACGATAAAGACGGCATCGATGCAGAGAAATTGGCATTTGTTAAGGAGCTTAAGAATATCAGGCGCGGGCGGATTGAGGAATACGCGTCAAAGTTTAAGTGCGAGTACTTTCCCGCGGGCAGATGGCCCTGGGAAGTAAAATGCGATGTTGCTTTTCCTTCGGCCACACAAAATGAGATAAGCGCAGATGACGCCAAGAAACTCGTCAAAAATGGCTGTATCTGCGTAGCCGAGGGCGCAAATATGCCCACCAGGCCCGAAGCTGTAAAAATATTTCAAAAGGCAAAGATTCTCTTCGGGCCTGGCAAGGCCGCTAATGCCGGCGGAGTTGCCACCTCGGGCCTGGAGATGTCTCAAAATAGCCAGAGATTATCCTGGGGGCGGCAGGAAGTTGACGGGCGCCTTCACGATATAATGGTGAAAATCCATGAATCCTGCCTGAAGTATGGCAAAGAAGGCGATTATGTCGATTATGTTAAAGGCGCAAATGTTGCAGGGTTTGTAAAAGTGGCTGATGCTATGCTCCAGCAGGGATTAGTATAATATAAGAGGATTCAGAGGATTAAATGAAGCAGTCTTCTTACAAAAACTATGTCGATACATTAAGCAAGATAAGCAAGGCCATAACTTCCGACCTTTATCTTGGGGATGTGCTTAAGCTCATTGTTACATTGACAGCCAATGTAATGGGGGCAAAGATATGTTCATTGTGGCTTTTGGACGAAAAAACCAAAGAGTTGAAGATAAGGGCTACCCAGGCCATGAGTGAAGAATACTTGAAAGAAAGGACTTTGCTCTTGGGAGAGGGTGTTGTCGGCCTGGTGGCAAAAGAGAGAAAGCCAATAGCTATCCCGGATGTCGTTAAAGACCCCAAGTATAAGGAAAGAAAGTTGGCAAAGAAGGAAAAATTAGTCTCTATGCTTAGTGTCCCGATGATGGTGAAAAGAAGATTAATCGGGGTAATTAATTGTTATACTACAAGCAGGTATAATTTTACGAAAAGCGATATCGACCTTTTAAGCGCCGTGGCCAATCAGGCGGCTGTAGCTATTATGAACACGGAGCTTTTGGTTAAGACCAAGATTATTCAGGAAGAATTAGAATCAAGAAAAAAAATAGAAAAGGCAAAAGGATTATTGATGAAGGAGCAAAATTTAAGCGAAGAAAAAGCCTTCAATTTAATGCGTAAATCCAGCATGGATAAGCGGGTTCAGATGAAAGATATCGCCGAGGCGATAATACTTTCTTATGAATTAAGGAAAGGGAAATAATAAAAAGTTAAAAAAGGTCTTGACAAAATATCTTTTTGTGGTATACTTAAAGCAACAATGAAGTTAATAAAGTTAATAAGGCAAAGCAGCCCCAAAGAAATGTTTGGGGTTTTTTATTTTTAGCTCCCTTTGTAAGGGAAAAATAAGGCAAGGAAGCCCTTTTTTGGACATAGATGTCTAAAAGAGGGCTTTTCTTTTTCTAAGAAGGAGGAACGTCATGAATTTACAAAGACCGAATGCAAACGATGCAACAAGAACATTTAATCGTTCTAAGCATGTTGTACCGGGTTCGGGGATATGCTCCCGCTGTATTGACGGATGCAGGGGCAGTTGCGAAATCTTTAAGGCCTCTTTCAGGGGCCGGGAGGTGATTTATCCCGGCCCTTACGGCGAGATAACGGCCGCAGCCGATAAAAATTACCCCCTGGATTATTCACACCTGAATATCCAGGGGTATGCGCAAGGGGCAAAGGGTTTGCCTGAAGGGGTGGAGGCAAGCCCCGATACGGCGAGATTTCCCGATGTAAATACCGAAACACAGTATGGCTGGAAGAAAAAGATTAAAATGCGAGCGCCTATTTTCACCGGTGCCCTTGGTTCAACGGAAATTGCCGCTAAGAACTGGGAGCATTGCGCAGTCGGAGCGGCTATTTCCGGAATTACTTTAGTCTGCGGGGAGAATGTTTGCGGCATTGACCCGGGCCTTCGGCTGGACGCAGAAGGAAAGATTAAAAAATCTCCGGAGATGGACCGGCGGATAGAAACTTATAAAAGATTCCACGAAGGTTATGGCGAAATATTAGTGCAGATGAATGTGGAGGATACGCGCCTGGGCGTGGCTGAATATATAAGGAAGCAGCATAAGCTGGATGCTATTGAATTAAAGTGGGGCCAGGGCGCCAAATGTATCGGCGGAGAAATAAAAGTAGGGAGCTTAAGGCGCGCCCTTGAGCTTCAGAAAAGAGGTTATATCGTAACCCCCGATCCATCCCTGCACGCCAATCAAGAGGCGTTTAAAGACGGAGCTATAAAAGAGTTTGAGCGGCATTCGCGCTTGGGGTTTGTATCTGAAGATGCCTTCCTGAAGGAGGTTAAGCGCTTAAGGGACCTGGGGTTCAAGCGCATCAGTTTAAAAACAGGCGCTTATTCGATGAGAGAATTGGCTATGGCTGTTAAATATAGCTCAATGGCTCAGCTTGACCTTTTGACCATTGACGGGGCGCCCGGCGGCACAGGAATGAGCCCCTGGAGAATGATGGAAGAATGGGGCATCCCTACCTTTTACTTACAGGCCCTGGCTTATGAGTTCTGTCAAAAACTGGCGAAAAAAGGTATGCACCTGCCCGATATCGCTATTGCCGGCGGTTTTTCCACGGAAGACCATATCTTCAAAGTAATAGCAATGGGCGCCCCATATGTTAAAGCGGTATGTATGGGCCGCGCCCTTGTAATTCCCGCTTTCGTTGGTAAAAATATCGGCAGATGGCTTAAAGAAAATAAGCTTCCACCTACCGTATCGGAATTTGGCAAAACGGTAAAGGAGATTTTTGTCTGCTACGAAGAGTTGAGAGATAAATACGGTAAAGATGTAGATAATATTCCTCTGGGGGCCCTGGGGATTTATTCTTTTGTCCAGAAAATCAGGGTTGGCCTGCAGCAACTTATGGCCGGCAGCAGAAATTTCAAGATAGAGACGATTTCCAGAGAAGACTTAATGGCTTTGACGGAGGAAGCAGCGAAAGTCTCCGGCATCCCTTATGTGATGGATGCTTATCGCCGGGAGGCCGAGGCAATTCTTGATGGGAGATAAAGTTGAGACAGACTCAATTTTTGGCTATTGCAAGATAGTTAAAGAATATGATATAATATGCCCTTAGTTATCTTATTTAATCTAGAAAGAATAAGAGGGGAACTATGGCAAAAAGAAAAGACATCCACAAGGTGTTAATTATCGGCTCAGGGCCTATTATTATCGGTCAGGCCTGTGAGTTTGACTATTCCGGCACCCAGGCCTGCAAGGCCTTGAAAGAAGAAGGATATGAGGTGGTGCTGGTCAATTCCAATCCTGCCACCATAATGACGGATCCGGGCATGGCGGATAAGACATATATAGAGCCCTTGACGGTTGAGAGCCTGGAGAAGATTATCGAAAAAGAAAGACCCGATGGGCTCCTTTCAAACTTAGGAGGCCAGACCGGTCTCAATCTCAGTTCCAGTCTATATAAGGCAGGGATATTGGAAAAATACGGCGTGGAGATTATCGGGGTGAAGGCCGATGCTATTGAGCGCGGTGAGGACCGAATTGCCTTTAAAGAGACGATGAAGAACTTGGACGTACCTATCGCTGAGTCCGAGCCCTGCTATTCCGTGGAAGAGGCAGAAAAAATAGCCGAGAAGTTGGGTTATCCGGTAGTGCTTCGTCCTGCTTATACCATGGGCGGAACCGGCGGCGGAATTGCCTATAATATAGAAGAATTAAGAACGATTGTCAGCCGTGGACTGGCGGTGAGCCTGGTGCATCAGGTTTTGGTTGAAGAGTCTGTTCTGGGCTGGGAGGAGCTTGAGCTTGAAGTAGTCAGGGATCAGAAGAATCAAAAAATCACCGTCTGTTTTATTGAAAATATAGATGCCATGGGCGTGCATACGGGAGACAGCTTTTGCTCCGCCCCTATGCTTACCGTCCCTGAAGAATTACAGAAAAGGATGCAGGAGCTTTCTTATAGAATAGTGGATGCAATTGGCGTGGTCGGCGGGACAAATATCCAGTTTGCCCATAACCTAAAAGACGACCGCCTGGTGGTAATCGAGATTAATCCCCGCACATCCCGTTCTTCCGCCCTGGCTTCCAAAGCGACCGGTTTTCCCATTGCGCGTATTTCCACAAAGCTGGCTGCAGGTATAACTATGAATGAGATTCCTTATTGGCGAAAAGGGACATTGGAGAAATACGAGCCCTGGGGGGACTATGTAGTAATTAAGTTTGCCCGCTGGGCCTTTGAAAAGTTTCCCCGCGCTAAGGATGTCTTAGGGACGCAGATGAAGGCCGTGGGTGAGGCAATGAGCATTGCCAAGAACTTTAAAGAGGCCTTTCAGAAGTCCATCCGCTCGCTGGAGATAAAAAGATATGGCTTAGGAGGTGCTAAGGATTTCAAATCGCTTTCCCTGGAGGCCTTAAAAGAAAGGCTGGTTCAGCCTTCAAGTGAGCGCGTCTTTCTGATGTATGAGGCCCTGCGCAAAGGTGCAGATATAGAAGAGCTCTATCAGCTTACCTTCATCGGCCGCTGGTTTATTAAACAGATGAAAGAACTGGTTGATTTTGAGGAAGAGCTGCTTGAATATAACTGGCAGGAGCTTCCCGATGAGAAGCTCACTCAAGCCAAGGAATGGGGTTTTAGTGATAAGTATCTGGCCGGACTTTTTAATGTGAAGGAAAAAGAAGTCCGTCTTAAGAGACTTGCACTTGGGAAAAAGGCGGCCTTTGAGCCGGTGCCTGTAAGCGGAGTGGGAAATGCGGCTTATTATTATTCCACTTACAACGCCGAAGATAAAGTTGAAGTCTCTAAAAATAGAAAAATAATGATTTTAGGCGGCGGGCCCAACAGGATTGGCCAGGGGATTGAATTCGATTATACCTGCGTGCATGCGGCTTTCACCCTGCGCGACGAGGCTTTCGAGTCAATTATGGTTAACTGTAATCCCGAGACGGTATCTACCGATTACGATACCTCCGATAAGCTTTACTTTGAGCCGTTAACAGTTGAGGATGTTTTGGCAATTCATGAAAAGGAAAAACCCGAAGGCGTAATTGTCCAGTTCGGGGGACAGACCCCTTTGAATATCGCCCAGGAGTTAAAAGATAATGGGATAAATATCTTAGGCACCAGCCCGGAAAACATTCACCTGGCCGAGGACAGAGAGCGTTTTCGCGAAAAGATGATTGCCTTGAACATACTTCAGCCCGAAAGCGGCACTGCCCGTTCCCTGGAAGAGGCCTTAAGCATAGCTAAGAAAATCGGCTATCCTTTAATGGTGCGCCCCTCTTATGTCCTGGGCGGCAGAGGCATGGAGATTATCTATGATGAAGAGAGATTAGGCACTTATGCCCGGGAGGCCATAAGGGTGAGCCCGGAACATCCGATGCTGATTGACAGATTCCTTGAGCAGGCCGTTGAGGCAGAGGTGGATGCCCTCTCCGACGGGGAAGAGACATTTGTGGCTGCGATTATGGAGCATATTGAGCTGGCCGGGGTGCATTCAGGGGATTCGGCCTGCGTAATTCCTGCCCGCACCATCAAGCCCAAGCACCTGAAAACGATTGAGAAATACACCGAGCAAATCGCCAAAGAGCTGAATGTGGTGGGGCTGATGAATATCCAGTATGCCATCTGCGACGATAAGGTTTATATCCTGGAAGCCAATCCCAGGGCATCACGCACGGTTCCTCTGGTTTCCAAGATAACCGGGATGCCCATAGCGCGCATAGCCACTCAATTGATGCTGGGTAAAAAGCTTTCCGACTTTCCCGAACTAAAGAAGCGAGCGCTTCCTTATGTGGGAGTCAAGGAGGCGGTCTTTCCTTTTAATATGTTTCCCGAGGTGGATCCTTTGTTGGGTCCGGAAATGAGGGCAACGGGGGAGGTAATGGGTATTGCCGATACATTCGGCCTGGCTTTCTACAAAGCAGAAGAGGCCGCAGGCACAAAATTGCCTGTTAAGGGAGCCGTCCTTTTAACCGTGACCGATAAGGATAAGCCCGCTTTGGTGCCTCTGGCCCAGCGCATCAGGAAACTCGGATTCAATATCTGCGCTACCGAAGGCACCAGCCGCTTTTTGAAAGAAAAAGGGATAGATAATACCCTGGTGAGAAAGCTGCACGAGGGAAGACCGAATATTGCCGATGCGATTAAGAATAGTGAAGTCCAGTTGATTATTAATACCCCTTTGGGCAGAAGCGGAAAATACGACGACAGTTATATCCGCATCAAGGCAATTCAGTATAAAATACCTTACATTACATCTTTAACCGCTGCCGGGGCCAGCATCGAAGGCATTGAGGCTATCTCTAAAGCCAAGGTTTTCCCCAAGGCCCTGCAGGATTATTATCGGGTACTCCCGGGAGTGAAAGAATGTATAAAGACTGGGTAGGGATTTTGGATTTCGGTTCGCAATACACCCACCTGATTGCCCGCCGCGTCAGAGAATGCGGGGTTTATTCAGAGATACTGCCGTATAATATTAAGGCCGAGGAGCTTTTATCCAGAAGGCCTTCTGCCTTAATTTTATCGGGCGGCCCGGCCAGCGTTACGGAAAGACGCAGCCCCGCCTGCGGCAAGGATACTTTTAATATGGGAGTGCCTGTTCTGGGTATCTGCTATGGTGCCCAGCTTATGGCTAAGATGCTGGGGGGTAAGGTTTCCGGAGCTCGGGCCAGAGAATACGGCAAGGCAATTCTTAAGGTTAGCTCAAGAAAGGGCCTATTTAAGGGCTTAAATAAAAGTGAGCCGGTCTGGATGAGCCACGGCGATAAGATTACGAAACTCGGGGACGGATTTAAGATAATCGGTTCGACTGAAAATGCTAAGATCGCCGCCATGGCTGATGAGAAAAGAAGGTTTTACGGCCTGCAGTTTCATCCGGAAGTGATGCATACCCCCAAAGGCAAGAGAATAATAAACAATTTCCTCTTTGATATAGCCGCCTGCCGAAAAAGCTGGGATATGCACTCGTTTGTCAAAAGCTCCATCGAGGAATTGAGAGCGAGAATAGGCATAGATAAAGTCCTCTGTGCCTTAAGCGGCGGCGTGGATTCCTCGGTTCTGACCTTACTCTTACATAAGGCAATAGGCAAGAACTTAAAGGCTATCTTTATCGATAATGGCCTCTTGCGCAAAAATGAGGCTGCCCTGGTAAAAAAGAGATTTAAGAATTACTACCGGCTTAATTTAAAAACTGTCAACGCCCAGGATATTTTTTTAGACGGACTAAGGGGAATAAGAGACCCGGAGTTAAAACGCAAGATTATCGGAAGATTATTTATCCGCGTCTTTGAGAAAGAGGCCAAGAAGCTGGGGAAGTTTAAGTTTCTGGCCCAGGGCACCTTGTATCCCGATGTAATCGAATCGCGCTCTGCCTTGGGCGGACCCTCGGCGACAATCAAGACCCATCATAATGTGGGGGGCTTGCCGCCGCATCTAAAATTTGAGTTAATCGAACCCTTAAAGGATTTATTCAAAGACGAAGTAAGGCTGGTAGGCAAGGAATTGGGCCTGCCGGATGAGGTTGTTTATCGCCAGCCCTTTCCCGGCCCGGGCCTGGCGGTAAGGGTTTTAGGAGCAATTACCAAAGAGCGGCTGGATATCCTGCGCGAAGCGGACTGGATTTTAATCGATGAAATAAAGAAGGCAAAGTTATACCGCAAGCTTTGGCAGTCGTTCTGCGTGTTTCTGCCGGTTAAGACAGTGGGTGTAATGGGAGATAAGAGGACTTACGAAAACGTTGTGGCCGTAAGAGCCGTGACAAGCGTTGACGCCATGACTGCGCATTGGGCAAAGCTTCCGTATGAAGTCTTAGAGCGAGTTTCCAACCGTATTATTAATGAAGTTAAAGGGATAAACCGGGTGGTCTATGATGTTTCATCAAAGCCGCCGAGCACAATAGAATGGGAGTAAGAGTGAAAAGGAGGCAACGAATGGAAACGGAGATTAAGGTTGATGTGGAGCTGGCAAAAGAAATGGGCCTCAGCGAAGAGGAATTTAGTAGAATAAAGGAATTGCTCGGCAGAGAGCCGAATGTTACGGAATTAGGCGTTTTCTCGGCGATGTGGTCGGAGCACTGCAGTTATAAAAATTCACGCAAATTATTCAAGCTTTTCCCTACAAAGGCAAGTCATGTATTAGTCGGTGCAGGTGAAGAAAATTCCGGAATCGTTGATATAGGCGATGGCTTGGGAGTCGCCTTTAAGATAGAATCGCACAATCACCCCTCGGCAGTAGAGCCTTTTGAGGCCTCAGCCACAGGCATAGGGGGGTGCGTTAGGGATATATTTACTACCGGAGCCAGGCCCGTAGCGGTTTTGGGGGCCTTAAGATTTGGAAGTTTAGATAACGAGCGGGTGAAATTCCTCTTTAAAGAAGTTATCAGGGGCCTGGCACATTATGCCAATATTGCCAAGATTAACGCCGTTGGGGGTGATACCTATTTTGATGAGAGCTATGCGGGCAACCCCCTGGTTAATGCCTTTGTTGTGGGCATTGTAAAGCATGGCAATATTATCAAAGGCGCAGCCTCCGGAATAGGTAATCCTGTATATTATATAGGAGGGGATACGGGCAGAGACGGTGTCGGCGGAGCCAGTTTTGCTTCCAAGGAGATAACGGAGGAGTCGGCTTCGGAAAAGAGCGCTGTGGCTATAGGCGACCCGGAATTGGGAAGGCGCTTAAGAGAGGCCTGTCTGGAATTGATAGAAAAAGACCTGGTCGTGGGGATGCAGGATATGGGCGCGGCCGGGCTTACTTGCTCTTCTTGCGAGACAGCCTCAAGAAGCGCAACCGGTATTGAAATAGATGTGGCCCTTATTCCTCAGCGCGAGAAGGGGATGACGCCTTATGAAATTCTCCTTTCTGAATCTCAGGAGAGGATGCTGGCTATTTTAAAAGAAGGCAGAGAAAAGGAAGCGCTGGACATATTAAAGAAGTGGGAAGTTAATGCCGTAAAAATTGGACAGGTAACGGATGATAAGATTATGCGCGTTAAGGAAAAAGGTGTGGTGGTTTGCGAAGTTCCGGCCAAAGCACTTACCGAGGAAGCTCCGCTTTATGATCGTGAAGTTAAAGAGCCTCTCTATCTAAAAGAGGCCCAGCAGTTAAATCGTGAATCCATAACAGAGCCCGATGATTTTAATAAGGTATTGTTGCAGTTGCTCGATTCTCCGACTATTGCCAGCAAGGAATCAGCTTATAAAAATTTTACCGCTATCGATAAAGAGGAAGTGATAGTGGGCGCAGGTTCCGATGGGGCCGTGATTAAAATTAAGGATACCAAAATGGCCTTAGCGATAAGCGTGGATTGCAATGGCCGCTATTGCTATCTAAATCCTTATAACGGCGCAATGATGGCGGTGGCGGAGGCGGCAAGAAACATAGTCTGCGCAGGAGGCCGGCCCCTGGCGATTACCGATGGTCTCAATTTTGGCAATCCGATGAAGCCGGAAAACTACTGGCAGTTCCAGAAGTGTATAGAAGGGCTTTCCGCGGCCTGTCGAACCCTGAATACTCCTGTTATAAGCGGCAATGCCAGCTTTTATAACGAAAACCCCAAAGGGGCGGTGGACCCAACCCCTATGGTGGGAATGGTAGGGTTGATAAAAGACGCAGATAAATGTGTTACCCAGGATTTTAAGAAAGAAGGTGACTTAATAGTCCTTTTGGGTGAGAATAAAGCCGACCTCTCAGGCAGCGAATATCTATACCTGGTGCACAACCAGAAGAAAGGCAATCCCCAGATAGATATAGAAAAAGAAAAGGCCGTTCAGGAAGCTGTGCTTTCGGCAATTGAGGAGAGTGTTGTCAATTCCGCCCACGATTGTTCCGAAGGCGGGTTGATGGTTGCTTTGGCTGAGGCCTGTATTACAAAGGCAGATCAAATGCTGGGCGCAGCCATAACTTTAGGGGAGATAGGAGAAGGCAATATAAGGATGGATGAGATTCTCTTTGGCGAGGCGCCTTCCAGAATAGTAGTCTCTCTGAATAAGGATAATCTCGGCAGCTTGGAGGAGATAGCAAGGAAGCATTCAGTCCCGTATCAGATTTTAGGTAATGTCGGCGGGGAAAAACTTACGGTCCAATCCGAAGGGAAAACGATAATTAACCTGCCGCTGGATAAATTAAGCAAAACCTGGAGAGAGGCAATTCCTTCAAGGTTAAAATAACAAAGTGAGGATAAAATGCAAGCGGTAAAGGTTATCCCCTGCCTGGATATCAAGAATGGGCGGGTGGTTAAAGGCATAAAGTTTGTGGATTTGAAAGATGCCCGCGATCCGGTAGAGGCAGCAGCTGCTTATTGCGCTCAAGGCGCAGACGAGCTTGTTTTTTTAGACATCGCTGCTTCCGTAGAATCAAGGGCAACGCGCCTGGATTGGGTAAAAAAGGTAAAGGAAGTAACCACGGTGCCTTTTTGTGTCGGGGGAGGTATCGGAAACTTAGAGGATATGGAAGCCCTTTTTAATCTTGGCGTAGATAAGGTTTCTATCAATACCGCCGCAGTTAAAAATCCCGATTTAATTAAGCAGGCAAGCGAAAGGTTCGGCAGGGAAAAGCTTGTCGTAGCTATTGACGGCAGGAAAAATTCTCCTCAAAGCGGGTCTCCGAGATTAGAGGTTCTAATTATGGGAGGAGAAAAGGCAACGGGCTTGGATGTAGTGCAATGGGCCAGGCGGGTTGAAACATTAGGAGCGGGGGAGATCCTCCTGACCAGCAAGGATGCCGACGGTACCAAAGAAGGTTATGATATAGAGATGACCCGGGCCGTGGCCGAGACCGTTAAGATTCCCGTTACCGCTTCAGGCGGCGCAGGTAAATTAGAACATCTTTATCAGGCGGTGAGCCAGGCTAAGGCTGCCAATGTCTTATGCGCATCGGTATTTCATTTTGGTGAAATTACCATCCCGCAGGCAAAAGAGTACCTTAAGCAAAAAGGAATAAAAGTTAGGATTTAGCTGAAGAAAGCATGTGCGCAATATTCGGTATAACCGGACATAAGGATGCAGCCAGGCTCACTTATCTTGGCCTTTATGCCCTGCAGCATCGCGGGGAAGAAAGCGCCGGGATTGTCACTTACGACGGAAAAAGAGTCCGTCAGCATAAAGGTATGGGTTTGGTGAGTGACGTCTTTGATGAGAGGGCAATTAAGCCTTTGCGGGGTACCCTCGCCGTGGGCCATACGCGTTATTCCACTACCGGCGCAAGTTCCGCAAAAAATATCCAGCCGTTTTTGGCAAAACACAGAAAAGCCAATATCGCTATTGCCCATAACGGCAACCTTACCAACACCCTGAAATTACATCATACTCTCGAGGAAAAAGGCTCTATATTTCAGAGCACAATGGATTCGGAGCTGATTGCCCACCTTTTAGTTAAATCAAAGGAAAAAGAAATCAGTAAAATTGTAATCGAGGCTCTCAGTCAAGCTGAAGGCGCCTATTCGCTGGTTTTGATGTTTAATGATTTATTGATTGGCGCAAGAGACCCTTATGGATGGAGGCCGCTGTGTCTGGGCAGGCTTGATGGGGCTTATGTTTTGGCCAGTGAGACCTGTGCTCTGGACTTAATCGGCGCCAAATATATCAGGGAGGTTGAGCCGGGTGAGATTATATTTATCAATAAAAATGAAGTGAAATCCTTCAGGCTTCCCTCTGCGCACAAGCCCGCTCTGTGCATCTTTGAATATATCTATTTCGCCCGGCCAGACAGCAATATATTCGGCAAGAATGTGTACTTAACGCGCAAGTGTTTAGGCCGTCAGCTTGGTCGTGAATGCCCGGCGGATTGCGATTTGGTGATGCCTGTTCCTGACTCGGGAAATTATGCCGCCTTAGGTTACAGCCAGGAATGCAACATTCCTCTGGAGATGGCCCTGGTGAGGAATCATTATGTAGGCAGGACTTTTATTCAACCTTCGCAATTTGTCAGGGATTTTCGCGTGCGCGTAAAGCTTAATCCTGTAAGTGACGCGCTTAAAGGAAAACGTATAGTTATCATTGAGGATTCCATTGTCCGCGGCACAACAAGCCGCTTGCGCGTAAAAACATTGCGCCGGGCCGGGGCGAAACAGGTGCATATGCGCGTGAGCTGTCCGCCTTTGAGATATCCCTGCTTCTACGGTATCGATTTTCCCACCAAGAAAGAACTGATTGCTTCAGGTCACAGTGTAGAATGGATTAGAAACTTTATCAATCTGGATAGCCTGGCTTATTTAAGCCTTGAAGGGATGCTTGGGGCAATGTTACTGCCGAGAGAGCACTTCTGCACCGCCTGTTTTAATGGAGCATATCCTGTCAAACCCGTAAAAAGGTTATCAAAAAGTATATTGGAAAGATAGGTTCTTTTATGAAAGAGCCGGGGATGCTAAAAAAAGATATTGAGAAGATATCAAAATTAGAGACTCCTAAGGAACTTTTTGCCTTTTTGGAAAATGAGGCCAAGAGCTTTTCCGCCATGGAGCTTATCAGGATATTCGTCCTGGATGAAGTAAAACGTAAATATATTCTCAAGAGGAATATAGCAAGAAAAGACAGCGCCTCAAGCATAAAAGAGGCAAGTTTTAGCCTGACAGACCCCTTGATAAAGCACATCTTGGATATAAAAAAGCCTTTTTTGGCCAGGGAGGTGGATGAGAATATTGCAGTTGCCTTAACAAAGGAAAGGCAGGGCTTTTTGTCTTTAGTTAAGAATAAATTAGAGAGGATGGAGGGCGAAGTTTGCCTGCCGGGTTTTGCTAAAGAGAAGTTGCTAACCGTATTTATTTTAGGAAAAAAACTCTCAGAGCAAGACTATGCTAATGAAGAAATAGCCTCCTTTTCTCTGGTGGCGCAGCATTGCGCAAAGCTGATCAATGATTTTAACGCCGTGAAGAAAGAAGTAGAGCTTTTTGTCAGTTCTATACGCAAGATAAATAAGGCCTTGGAAGATAAGGATGTTTATACCAAAGGGCATTCTGACAGGGTTGCCCGGATTTCTGTGATTATCGGCTCGCAGCTTAGCGGGGAACTGGAGAAAATCCCGTATGGCGAGATATCTTTATATTATGCTGCCGAATTTCATGACATAGGCAAGGTCGCACTTTCCGCCAGCGTGCTTAAGAAAGAGGACAAGCTGAATGCTGAGGAATGGAAGCAGATGAAGCGCCACCCCCTGGAGTCCGCAAATATAATTAAACCTTTAAAAAAATGGCTGGGGGATATAGTAGTGGAAGGAGTCATTTCGCACCATGAGAATTGCGACGGAACCGGTTATCCTTACGGAAAGAAGGAAAAAGATATAAATATCCTGGCCAAAATAATCAGGGTGGCGGATTCTTTAGATGCTATGATGACCGACAGGCCCTACAGGAAGGCGCTGGCTTATCACAAGGCAATTTCCGAACTTAAGGCCGGCTCAGGTACAAAATTCGACCCTAAAGTAATAGAGGCATTTTGGGAGGCGCATAAGCAAGGCCTGTTTAAAGAAGTATTCTTATCGCAGATGGAAAGCGAAGGATAAAAAGGAGGCATAAGAAGATGTCCGAGATAAAGATCGAGAAACCTACTCAGGATAAATTGAGGGACTTGAATGTATCCAGCTGGCCGATATGGGAGAAAGAGGTATCCAGATTCAACTGGCATTATGATGATAAGGAAAGCTGCTATCTTTTAAAAGGCAAGGTTACTGTTACCACCAAAGACGCAAAGACCGTCAATTTCGGCGCAGGCGATTTTGTGGTTTTCCCCAAGGGCCTAAGTTGCCTCTGGGATATTCAGGAGGCGGTGAAGAAACACTATAGCTTTGGATAAAGGGAGTGGTTTAATTTGATTCAGTTTGAGACAGAGGTGCGGGATATAATCCAGAGAACGCCTAACGTAAAGAGTTTTCGCTTTAAGCTGAATAAGGATGTAGATTTTAAGCCTGGGCAGTTCTTTTTTGTAAGTATAAAGATAGGAGGGAAAGAACAGACAAAACATTTTTCCTTTTCCAATTCTCCTACCGAGAAGGGCTATGTGGAATTTACCAAGAGGATAACCGAAAGTGAGTTTTCAAAGGCTCTTGAAGGCTTAAAGGTTGGTGACTGGGCGCAGCTTAAGATGCCTTACGGCTCTTTCACATTTACGGGAGAATACGAAAAAATTGCCTTTCTTTCCGGAGGCATAGGAATAACCCCGATAAGAAGCATTTGTAAATTTGTTGCAGATAAGCGCATACCTTCAGATATAATTTTGCTTTACGGTAACAACAAGGAAGAAGATATTATATTTAGAGAGGATTTAGACGGAATAAGCAGGAGTAATAAAAATATTCGCATCGTCTATACCTTGACCCAGCCCCTGCGCGCAGGGGCTGGGTTGACCTCTGAGGATATCGATAGAAAAAAATGGCCCGGAAGAGTCGGGCTTATTGATGATAAAGTAATAAAAGAAGAGGTGGGCGATTATAAAGAAAGAGTATTTTATATCTGCGGCCCGCCGGGCATGGTGAGCAGCTTAACTGGCATCCTGAAGAATAAATTAGGTCTTCCCGAAGGTAAAATTAAAGCAGAGAACTTTACGGGGTATTAAAATGGCAAAAGACCCTGTTTGCGGAATGGATGTAAGTGAAGCGCAAAGCCTAAAGCTGACAAAAGACGGCCAAACCCATTATTTTTGCAGTGAAAATTGCCTTAAGAAGTTTGCCCGGCAGAATAAAATCAGTGACAGGGAAGTAGCCACCTGCCTTGTGCAGCCAAAGGTAAAATGGTATAAAAATAAGACGACTATTGTGGCATCTGTCTTGAGCGCACTTTGCATTCTTTCCTATATTGTGCCTATCCTTGAGCCCTTCAGGAAATCATTATTGATGTATTTCGAGCGCATCTGGTGGGCTATTTTACTGGGGTTTATCCTGGGTGGAATTATTGACCATTTTATACCCCGGGAATATATCTCTTACTTTTTGGCCAAGCCTAAAAGAAGCACGATATTCTATTCGGTGATATTGGGTTTCTTTATGAGCGCCTGCAGCCACGGGATTCTGGCGCTTTCCATTGAATTGCACAAAAAAGGCGCCTCAAACCCGGCTGTAGTGGCTTTTCTCCTGGCCTCACCCTGGGCAAACTTCACTTTGACTATAATGTTAATCGGTTTCTTCGGAGCAAAGGCCTTATTTATTATAATCTCTGCCCTGATTATCGCAATTATCACCGGTTTCATTTTTCAATTCCTGGAATCAAAAGACCTGATAGAAAAAAATAAAAATATAAGAGAAATAGAGGAAGGTTTTTCTGTATTTAAGGACTTAAAGGCAAGATTTAGCTCATATAAGCTTACTTCTATAGGAATAAGGCAGGATATAAAAGGTGTATTTTCCGGTTCAATTTCCCTGGCTAATATGGTATTATGGTGGATACTGATAGGCATGGGCCTGGCCTCACTTTCTGCGGCCTACATACCCCAGAACATATTTCAAAATTATATGGGGCCCAACGCTCTCGGCTTAACCATAACCTTAGTTGTTGCCACTATCCTTGAGGTTTGTTCCGAAGGCACAGCACCTCTTGCCTTTGAGATATACAGGCAGACGCGTGCTTTAGGAAATGCCTTCGTATTTTTAATGGCCGGGGTTGTTACCGACTATACAGAGATAGGCCTGCTCTGGCATAATGTTGGCCGAAGGGTAGCCATCTGGCTTCCTGTAGTTACTGTGCCTCAGGTAGTAGCCATGGGTATATTAGCAAATACGATATTTTAATATGTTAAAGATAAAGAACTTAACCGTAAAAGTATCGGGCAAAGAGGTATTGACCGACATAAATCTGCGGGTCAAGAAGGGCCAGACTATTGCCCTGCTCGGTCCTAACGGCTCAGGAAAAACCTCTCTGCTCATGACCATTATCGGCTTTTCTAATTATGAAATTACCCAGGGAAGTATTATATTCAAAGGCAGGAAAATAAACGACCTCTCCATCGATGAGCGCGCCCGCTTAGGGATAGGGATGATGTTTCAGAGGCCTCCTACCATAAGAGGGGTAAAGGTAAGGCAGATGGTGGATTTGATAAAGGGCGGAGATTTTGATATTGACAGGGCAGCCGGTGAGCTTAACTTAAGAGAGTTTCTGGAGAGGGATATAAACTTAGGGTTTTCCGGAGGGGAGATAAAACGCTCGGAACTCTTGCAGCTTTTGGCGGGTGGGGCGCGCTTAAGTCTTTTTGATGAGCCCGAATCAGGCGTTGATTTGGAAAACATTGCCCTGGTGGGTGAGATTATGAACCGGATACTAAAAAGAGATAAGGATAATAGCGCCCTGATTATCACGCATACGGGATATATATTGGATTATGTAAAGGCAGATGAAGGTTGTATCTTAGTGGGCGGCAGGCTTCATTGTATGGGCGAGCCCAAGGAGATATTGAAAACCGTAAAGAAACACGGTTATGAATGGTGCATAACATGCCAAAGAGAAAAACCAAGAAAGGGCTCTCACAGGCCGGAAAAATAGACATCCCCTCCTATAAGTCCAAGGCCAAGTCTCTGGGTTATCTGGAAGACTTAGCGAAAGTCAGCGCTGACCAGAAAAAGAATATGCTTTCTGCCGGAGTCGACCCTTCGCAGAAAGGGCGCTCAGGGACTTATCTTCAGATGGACCACAGCGTAGTGCATTCTGAGAGCCTTTATCCGGGAGTAGAGGTAATGAGCACCACCGAGGCCATTAAAAAATATGAGTGGGTGGATAATTATTTCTGGAAGGTGGTTGCCCTTGATGCCGATGAGTTTACCAGGCAGGCGCATAATCAACCCCATCATGGTTATTTCTTAAGGGCTCTTCCCGGCGTCAAGGCGACTTATCCCTTGCAGGCCTGCCTTTTTATAAATGACAATAACATAATTCAAAATGTCCATAATGTAATAATTGCCGAGGAAGGTTCGGACCTGCAGATTATTACCGGATGCGCCACGGCCAGCGACGTAAAAAGAGGTCTGCATATCGGGATTTCCGAGTTTTATGTAAAGCGCGGGGCGAAGCTCACCTTTACCATGATTCATAACTGGGCAGAGGATGTATGTGTGCGCCCGCGGACCGCAGCCTTAGTAGAAGAGGGAGGCACATTTCTATCAAATTATATCTGCCTTAAGCCGGTAAAGAACCTGCAGATGTATCCCAGGGCCGAACTTGTTGGGCGGGGTGCCGTGGGACGGTATAATTCTATACTTTTTGCTCATCCCGGCGGAGTTTTGGATGTGGGTTCAAGAGTAATATTAAAGGCGGAGGGCTCAAGGGCCGAGGTTGTAGCCCGGGCAGTCTCAGCCGGAGGAGATATTATTGCCAGGGGCCATTTAAAAGGAGAGGTAGCCGGGATAAAGGCGCATCTGGAATGCCGCGGGCTGATGGTTACGGAAAAAGGACGCATCCATGCTATTCCGGAGCTTGAGGGGACTGTGGAAGGCGTAGACCTTTCGCACGAAGCAGCAGTGGGTAAGATTGCCAAGGATGAAATAGAATATCTTATGTCCCGGGGCTTAAGTCAGGGCGAAGCCCAGGCAGCTATTGTCAGAGGGTTCCTGGATACATCAATAATGGGCTTACCCGATACACTTCAAAAAGAGGTGGATGAGGCCATAACCGCCTGTGAGAAAGAGGTGTTTTAAATGACGCTGATTTGGATTTTATCGGCTACAATAGTGGTCAGCCTTATTTCGTTAATCGGTGTTTTTACTTTAGGAGTAAAGACAAAGACATTTGATAACATACTGGTTTTATTGGTCGGTTTTGCCGCCGGTGGATTAATTGGTGGAGCCTTCCTGCACCTTCTGCCTGAGGCTCTCACCCGATGTGCATGCAACCTTGTATTTTTCTATACCTTAATCGGTTTTACCACCTTTTTCCTGATGGAAAGATATCTTTACTGGAGGCATTGTCACGAAGGAGTGTGTGATGTGCACACCTTTACATATCTGAACTTAATCGGTGATGGGGTACATAATTTTACCGATGGCCTGATTATCGCCGCCAGTTTTATGACCGATATAAAATTGGGCATCATAACTACGCTGGCGGTTATCTTTCATGAGATTCCCCAGGAGATGGGGGATTTCGGAATCCTTGTTTATGGCGGCTTTACTAAAACCCGGGCGCTATTTTTTAACTTTCTCTGCGCCCTTACGGCTGTATTAGGCGCTGTTATAGGATATATTCTCTCAGGCCTCACGCAAAACTTTTCTTTATTTTTGATTTCATTTACCGCCGGGGGCTTTATCTATATTGCCGCCTCGGACTTGATCCCCGAGCTGCATAAGCAGAAGGACGCGAAAAGGGCAAATATCGCCTTTTTCACTTTTATCTTAGGGCTGGTTTTTATGATGTTGCTTAAAATTGCGGGATAAAAGGCGATGCAGGCAAAGCCTATAGGCTTGATTATATTTGATTTAGATGGCACTTTAGTTGATTCAAGAGAGGATATAGCCGGTGCCGTCAATTTTACTTTAAGGCAGTTTGGCCTTAAGGAGAAAAGTTTATCCGAGATAACTTCTTATATCGGTACGGGCTTAGAGGACTTAATCGGGAAGTCTTTAGGGGAAAAGAAGGATTCGCTTCTTAATGAGGCCGTATTCCGGTTCGAACAATATTACGCACTTCATTCCGTAGATAAATCCCGTCTTTATCCGGGCGTAAAAGAAGTATTGGAATATTTTAAGGATAAGAGAAAGTCCATCGTGACCAATAAAAAGTATAAATTTGCCAGGCTCGCCCTGGAGACGC
Source organism: Candidatus Omnitrophota bacterium (assembly GCA_020341815.1). Classification (GTDB taxonomy): domain Bacteria; phylum Omnitrophota; class Gorgyraeia; order JAFGHF01; family JAFGHF01. The sequence goes on along the minus strand of CP070837.1, from coordinate 794,163 downwards.
TCGGCGTATATGATTATTTTGAAGATGTCTTAGGAGGAGATAACTCCGGATGCATGAAGCCTTCTTCCTGTTCTTTGGACCAAACCATGGAAAAGCTCAAAATGCCTAAAGAAAAAACTATAATTGTAGGGGATATGGATGTAGATATATTAGCCGGCAAAAGAGCCGGTATAGCAACTTGCGCGGTTACCTACGGAATAGGCAAAAAAGAGGATATTCTAAAAGCAAGACCGGATTATATCATAGATAATATATCCCAGCTGAAAGAAATCATAGTTTAACAGGTCTCATGGAAAAAAATAAATGCATAACCTGCAGCGAATATAAAAATTGCAGGGATTCTTTTGCTTCCTGGCTATTTTTTATTATCGGCCTTATAGCAACGGCGGCAATTCGGGTGGTGACAATTCTGATGCACGCCAGCCCCTTTTATGCCAAGGTTGCCTGGTATATAGGGGTGGGTGGATTTTTCTTATTTTTTGTGTATAAGTTTAGAATAAATCAGGCAAGACACAACGCCATATCTCAGAGAAGGCTTTTGGATAAGATAAATCTTAAAGAAAAGTTAAGCCAAGAGGATTACGATTTGCTGGGCGCAATTCTTTGCGCGCTGAGTTCCGGAAAAGAAAGAATAAATTATATGTTTATATTTGCGCTTTCAGCCCTGGCTTTGCTTTTTGCGATATACATAGATCTTTTTAAATAGAGGGAGGCGTATATGGCGGTAGAAAAGGTTGGTGAGCATTACAAGTGCAATGTCTGCGGCAATGAAGTTACCGTAACAAAGGTGGGCGGAGGGGAGCTGGTCTGCTGCAATCAGCCTATGGAAAAGGTCTCAGGCTGACCGTGAAAGCGCTTAGCGATGATTTAATCCAGTTTTTTCATAAGCAGAGTTTTGTTATCGTCTCGACCATTGATAAAGCAGGCTCGCCTCACAATTCCTGTAAAGGCATAGTGAAGATAAACAAAAACGGCCAAATTTATCTCCTTGACCTTTATAATGCCCAGACTTTCGAAAACTTAAGAAGTAATCCCAATATAGCAGTTACGGCTGTCGATGAACATAAGTTTAGAGGTTTTTCCCTGAAGGGTAAGGCAAAGCTCATAAAAAAAGATAAGCTCGGTTCCCATATTATTACGGACTGGGAGAAAAAGATTGCCCAGAGGATTACAAAAAGGGTTCTTAAGAATGTTGCCGGGGAAAAAGGGCACCGCCATCATCCGGAGGCACTTTTGCCTACGCCCGAATATATGATTGTGATGGATACGGAAAAAATAGTCGACCTTACACCGGCACACCTGAAATAAAGGAGGGAAAAGGATGAAAAGCGTAAAAGGAACAAAGACGGAAAAGCACCTACTTGCCTCTTTTGCCGGGGAGTCCCAGGCCAGGAACCGTTATACATATTTTGCTTCGGTAGCAAAAAAGGCGGGTTATGAGCAGATAGCGGCAATTTTCTTAGAGACCGCCGACAATGAGAAAGAGCACGCCAAGAGGTTTTTCAAACTCTTGGAAGGGGGCGATGTAGAGATTACCGCTTCTTACCCGGCAGGCATAATCGGGGATACGCCGCAGAACTTGCAAGCCGCAGCCGCCGGAGAGCACCTGGAGTGGTCCAAGCTTTATAAAGAGGCCGAAGAGGTCGCCCGGAGTGAAGGTTTTGAAGAGGTAGCCAAGCAGTTTAAGGAAATAGCCGAAGTGGAAGAGCAGCATGAGAAAAGATATCGGAAATTACTTAAAAATGTAAAAGAAGGCACTGTGTTCAAAAAAGATGCAGTGGTTAAATGGAAATGCCGCAATTGCGGATATGTGCATGAAGGAAAAGAAGCACCCGAGGAGTGTCCTGCCTGCGCCCATCCGCAGAGCTATTACGAGCTCCTCTGTGAAAATTATTAAAAAAAGGGGGGTGAACCATGAAAGGTCTGGTTTGCAAGGTTTGCAAGTTTATCTCAATCAATGGCACTGCACCCGATAAATGCCCCGTATGCGGGGCACCTCAAAGCGCCTTTGAGGAAAAAGAAGATGCCATAAAGCTGCCCAAAGATAAAAATAATCTCAGCGACTTGGAAAAGAAGCACATCCCCGTAATCAATCTGGTAAAAAAATGCGGCCTGATACCCGAGGGCTGCGAAGACGTGCACGTAAAGATGGGTGAGATTCAGCATCCGATGCAGCCGGAGCACTATATCCTGCATATCGATTTCTACATAGACAAGGAGTTTATCTCCAGAATTGCGCTTACCCCTGATAAGCTCAATCCGGCCGGCGCACTTCATCTTAAGGCGAATAAAGGGCGTTTAAGTGTAATAGAGCTGTGCAATCTGCATGGCGCCTGGATTAAAGAGACGGATTTGTAAAAAAGAGAGGCCAAAATGGATAATAAGGTAAAGATATACAGCATCCCTACCTGTCCATACTGCATCAGGGCCAAGCAATTCTTAAAGGAAAATAATATACCTTTCGAAGACGTTGACGTCTCGGAAAATCAGGAAGCCGCGCAAGAGATGATAGATAAATCCGGACAGATGGGTGTTCCGGTACTGGACATCAACGGGGAAATCGTAACGGGCTTTGATAAAGACAGAATAAGCCAGCTGTTAGGATTGTAAAATTATGTATGATTTAATCATTATCGGGGCGGGCCCCGCAGGCATAACCGCCAGCGTATATGCCGCCCGCAAGAGGATGAACTTTCTGGTCATCACCAAAGATATCGGCGGACAAACCGCCTGGAGCGGAAATATTGAGAATTACACCGGTTATCAATTTATTAGCGGTCCGGAGTTGACCGCAAAGTTCGAAGAACACATGAAGAAATACAATATCGACTTGAAAGAAAACGAACAGGCCCTGGCGCTTGAGAGAAAAGAAAACTCTATTCTGGTTAAGACGGATAAGGGCAAATATGAGACCGCAACACTGATAATTGCTTCCGGAAAAACCTCAAAAGAGCTTGGCGTTCCGGGTGAGAAAGAGTTTAAAAACAGGGGGCTTACTTATTGTGCTACCTGCGATGGCCCTTTATTCACCGGCAAAGACGTTGCTGTTGTCGGTGGGGGGAATTCTGCGCTGGATGCGGCTTTACAGTTAGTAAAGATAGCCAGGCGCGTCTATATTATTAATATTGCCGATAATCTTACGGGCGACGCCATCATGCAGGAGAAAGTCAACTCTAGTAAAAAGGTATCTATCCTTAATAATACGCGCATAACCTCTATCTTTGGCGATAAGATGGTCAAAGGTATTAAGATAGAAAAGAAAGACAAAGAGGAATCCTTAGCTGTTGAGGGAATCTTTGTAGAAGTGGGCCTAAAACCCAATTCCGCCTTTGCCAGGGGCATAGATATAAACGAAAACGGCGAAATTAAAGTGAATTGCCGCAATGAAACCAATATCCCGGGGGTTTTTGCCGCCGGTGACGTTACCGATGTTGTAGAGAAACAGATTATCATCGCCGCAGGAGAAGGCTCCAAGGCAGCATTGGGCGCATTCAGATATTTAAGTCGAAAAAGATAGTTGCAAGGAGAGAAAGTTAATGGCAAAGATAGCAAAAGATATAACCGCTCTGATAGGAAATACCCCTTTAGTGAGCCTAAATAGGATAAGCCCCGGATTAAAGGCCCATCTGGCAGGAAAACTTGAGTTCTTCAATCCTTTATCCAGCGTAAAGGATAGAATCGGCTTGAGTATGATTGAGGATGCCGAGAAAAAGGGATTGATTAAAAAAAGCACTACCATTATTGAGCCGACCAGCGGCAATACAGGCATTGGTCTGGCCTTTGTCTCGGCAGTAAGAGGTTATAACTTAATTTTAACTATGCCGGATAAGACGTCCGTTGAGCGTAGAAAAATTTTATCTCTTTTGGGTGCCAAAGTTATCTTGACACCCGGCAAAGCAGGGATGCCCGGGGCAATCAAAAAGGCGGAAGGGCTCATAAAAAAGACTCCTAATTCCTTTATGCCGCAGCAGTTTGAAAATCCGGCTAACCCTAAAGCTCATAGCCAGACTACAGCCCAGGAGATTTGGCGTGATACGGAGGGAAAGGTAGATATTTTGGTTAGCGGTGTGGGCACAGGTGGAACTATTACCGGAGTGGCCGAAGCTATCAAAAAAAGAAAGCCGGGATTTCGCGCTATCGCAGTTGAGCCTAAAGAATCTGCAGTTCTTTCTCGCCAAAAATATGGCGAGCAGGCGGGAAAAAAACCGGGTAAGCATAAGATTCAGGGTATCGGCGCTGGATTTATTCCCCAGGTTTTAAAAAAAGAGCTGATTGATGAGGTAATTCAGGTCAGCGATGAGGATGCCTTGAGGGCCATGCGGCAGTTGGCCCTCAAAGAGGGTATATTAGCGGGGATTTCCTCAGGAGCTGCTGTTTTTGCGGCAATTAAAGTAGCCAAGAGAAAAGAAAACAAAGGTAAGCTTATCGTAGTAATTTTACCGGACACCGGCGAGCGTTATTTGAGCCAGGAGTAAAAAGCAGGCGCCTGATGCCTTTTTGAATTGGAAGGGAAGTGGGCAAGGGCGCTTTTTATATTGAGAGGTTTTAAAGTGAAGCGAAAAAAAGTTGTTATAGCAATGAGCGGGGGCGTAGACTCATCGGTTGCGGCCAGTCTGCTTAAGGATGAGGGCTTTGAGGTCATCGGTCTGACTATGCAGATGACTAAAGATTCCAGACTGGAAGAGGCAAGAGCTCAAGGTCGCAGATTGGGAATACCCCATTATGTCCTGAATCTTGAGGATATATTTAAGGAGAGGGTGATTAGCGACTTCTGCGAAGAATATAAAAGAGGACACACGCCCAATCCCTGTGTCAGATGTAATAAATATATAAAGTTCGATACGTTAATTAGAAAGGCCGGGGCCTTAGGCGCAGATTATATAGCTACCGGCCATTATACCTGCATAGAACATAATGGACAAAGGCACCTTCTTAAAAGGGGGATTGATTCCCGAAAGGACCAGTCTTATTTTCTGTATTTAATGAATGAGGAAGAGCTGGAGAGGACTTTAATGCCCCTGGGCAATTTAACCAAGGAACAGGTAAGAGAGATTGCCCGCAAGAAAGATTTGCCGGCAGCGGAAAGCACGGAATCCCAGGAAATATGCTTTATCCCTAATAATCGCTATGGAGAGTTTCTTAAGGAATATATTCCCGAAGAGCTCTACAGGCCCGGGCCTATCTTAAGGAAGGGTGGTGAGGTTATCGGTGAACATCAGGGGATTATTTTTTATACTGTCGGCCAGCGCAAGGGGATAGGCCTCTCCCATAAAGAGCCTTTATATGTAAGTTCTATCGATAGGGAAAATAACAGTATCGTGGTAGGGCTCAAGCAAGAACTTTATAAAGATGAATTAATTGTCGATAATGTAAGTTTTATATATGGAGGTAGGTTAGAGGCGCATCTTGAGGCAGAGGTTAAGATAAGATACCTGCATCTGGCAGCACCCGCCAGCATTATTCCGCAGGGAAAGGAAAAGGCGAAGGTAAGATTTGCACATCCCCAATGGGCGCCTGCGCCGGGCCAATCGGCAGTATTTTATCAGGGGGATGTTGTGATAGGCGGCGGCAGGATTTGCTGATAGAAATTATATTTTGCCCCGCCAAAAAGCGGCGAGGTCTGCGGAAAATCCTTACAGATTTTCCTTGACAAAGCCTTTTTTATTTGTTATTCTTTGTGAAAAGTGGCACAAAGTCTGTGAATATTGTTACAAACAGAGGCGGCAGATGAACAAAAAGGTTCCTGAAGGGGTCATCTCGCGTCTTTTTATTTACTTGAGAGAAATTAGTGAATTAACCAAAATGAATATTCACACCATATCTTCTGCGGAATTAGGCGAGAGGACCAACTTAAGCGATGCGCAGGTAAGGAAGGACCTGGGCTACTTTGGTCAATTCGGTGTAAGCGGCGCCGGCTACAATACCGATGAGTTAAAAGCCGCTTTGGAGAAGATACTGGGAAAAGACAGTACCTGGAATGTTGCGGTTGTAGGGGCGGGGCATCTGGGTTCGGCGCTTCTGGCTTATCCGGGACTTAAGGAGCGCGGACTGAATATAGTAGCGGCCTTTGATGTGGATGCCAGGAAAATAGGCAAGCAGGTAAAAGATATTGTTGTTCAGTCCATAGATGAGCTTTCCAGAGCAATCCCGGCAAAAAAGATATCTATCGGCATTATAGCCGTGCCGGCGAAAGAGGCTCAAGGAGTGGCGGATAAGTTGATTAAGGCAGGAGTGGAATGTATTCTGAACTTTGCCCCGGCGACACTGATTGTGCCGGATAATGTCAAAGTAAAAGATGTGGATCTCTCCAGAGAACTGGAGACGCTCTCTTATTTTCTGGTAAAGAGAGAAGAAATGAAAAAATAATATGCATTATATTTCCAAAAATAATTTTGTTAAGCTGCTCGAGGCATTACAGGCCGATTATGAGGTCTATGTTCCTGTTAAAAAGGATAAGCAGCGTTTTTATAAAAAGTTTAATCAATCTTCGGATAATGTTGTAATTGGCGAGGTCAGAGCATATGAACCCCTGAAGGCCTTTTTTTCGCGGGCCAGAGAAATAGTTGCCGAAGACTTCAAGACCGATAAAGTTCCTTCCTCAACAAACAAGCCATTTGCCATTGTGGGAGTTAAGGCCTGCGACCTCAAAGGCTTCAAGGTTCAAGACCATGTATTCACAAATCATGATTATAAAGACCCTTTCTATATCAGGAATCGCCAGCAAAACCTTATTATATCCGCAGACTGCACCTCTGCCATCGAGACCTGCTTTTGTATGGCCTTAGGTATTCAGCCTTACCCCAGAGAGAACTTTGATATTAATCTTTCTCAGGGCAAGGAAGGTTTTCTTGTGGAGGTGGGTTCACAAAAAGGAGAAACGCTTATCGATAAACATTCCTCGCTCTTTGAAGAGATGCCTGATGAGGCCCTTTCCGAAAGAGACGGGCAAAGGAACTGGGTAGCCAAAAAGGTAGAGGATAATATTAAGGAAAACGATATTCCACATCAGGAATCATATAAAGGCATAATTGAGAAGAAATATGAGTCGGACATCTGGAAAGATGAAGCCAAGACTTGCGTAGAGTGCGGGGCATGCAATACTATCTGTCCGACCTGCCATTGCTTTCTCCTATATGACCAGAAAAGCCCGCAGCATATGGCGCGCCTGCGCATCTGGGATTCGTGTATGATAAAGGATTTTGCCGAGGTTGCCGGCGGGGCCAATCCCCGGCCGAAGTTATGGATGAGATTAAGAAACAGGTTTGAAAAAAAATTTGATTTTTTCCCCAAGGTAGCCGATATCTATGCCTGCACAGGCTGCGGCCGCTGTATCTCGGCGTGTCCGGCAAAGATAGACATCAGAAAGGTTCTCAAAAAACTGGTAGGCAATGCCCAATAATCCTTACAGCCCCATAGAGACAAAGGTCCTCGAAGTTACCACAGAGACCCCGACCATAAAGACAATCAAGCTTAAACCCAAAGAAGAAATTTCCTTTGCCACCGGTCAATTTATAGAATTGACTATTCCCGGAGTAGGCGAGGCCCCTTTTACCCCTTCATCAAGGCCTTCGGTGAAAGATACTATGGAAGTGACCGTAATGAAGGTGGGCAGGGTTACCGAGAGGATTCACCAGCTTAAAAAAGGCGATATCGTGGGTCTGCGCGGGCCTTTTGGCAAAGGTTATCCCCTGGATGATTTTAAAGGCAAAGAGCTATTGGTTGTGGGAGGCGGATGCGGCTTTGCCCCTTTAAGAAGCCTGATGTATTCTTTGCTGGAGCGTTCGGATGAGTTTAAGAAGTTATTTTTTAGAGGGGGTTGTAAAACGCCCCGTGAGCTTGTATATAGAAGCGAGACAGAGAAGTGGCGGGAAAGAAAAGACCTGAATTTGAAGCTGACGGTTGATGCCGGGGATGAAAGCTGGCAGGGTCATGTGGGGCTGGTTACTACTATTTTAGATGATGTAGATATGGATTACGCATCAGGCATTGCTATTGTCTGCGGCCCGCCGGTAATGATGAAATTCGCCACTAGGAAACTACAGGAGATGGGCTTTAAAGAAGAGAATATCTATCTTTCTATGGAAAAGAATATGTCCTGCGGCATCGGAAAGTGCGGCCATTGCCGTCTGGGGATTTATTATGCCTGTAAAGACGGGCCTGTTTTTAAATATTCTAAGATAAAAAACTTTCCTAATATCTGGGACTGATATGGGCGCTAAAGATAAACGCTTGTTTATTGATCTGGATGTTTGTGCTAGCGGCGAATGCGAAGAGTGTGTCGTAAAATGCAGTTATTTTTATCATCCCGGGAATAACGGAATCGTTTCGGTGGCGGAAGTGGCTACATATTATCTGGTCTGCCGCAGGTGTGAGGAGCCGCATTGCGTCAATGCCTGTCCGGTAGAGGCGCTTGAGGAGCAGGAAGATAAGGAAAAACTTCTCACCAGGCACAATATGCGCTGCGTAAGTTGCAAATCCTGCAGTCATGCCTGCCCTTACGGCACGATATATCCGGAGCTGGTTCCTTTATTGACGCATAGTTGTGATTTTTGCCTGGACAGAAGGGCCTGGCTTAGTGATCCGCTTTGCATCCAGAGTTGTCCTTACGGGGCGCTGAGTTTGAAAGATGCCGATTTGAAGCTGAATGAGCACACCTTTCTTGTTGGGGATAATCTTATCGTCCATTCTACGCACTGGGATAGAGAAAAGGCATGATATACATATTGTATTTTATTTTTTATGGGTTTTTGTTAACGGCTATTATAGGCCTCTTGGCCAGCTGGGTGGATAGAAAGGTTACCGCCAGGGTACAATATCGCGTGGGTCCGCCCATTTTACAACCTTTAATCGATATCGTAAAACTCTTAGGCAAAGAAACACTTATCCCCCGGGGCGCCTCAAGGGCAACCTTCTTGATGGCCCCTGTTGCGGGCTTGACCAGCGTAATCCTGGTAGCTACTTTATTATGGATAAATAATCTCGGCTCGGGCGATACATTCTTAGGGGATTTGATAGTGGTATTATATCTATTGACTATCCCTTCTATCAGTATAATAATGGGTGGCTTTGCCTCGCGAAACCCCTTAGCAAGCCTGGGGGCCTCGCGGGAGATGAAGCTTATCTTAGGTTATGAGCTCCCTTTTGTGCTTGCGGTGTTTGTGCCGGTAATAAAATCCGGCTTTTCCATAAGACTGGCAGAGATTCTGGCTTATCAGACCCAAAACGGGGCTATTACGGGAAGCCTCTCCGGAACTTTAGCTTTGGTGGTGGCTGTTTTTTGTGTGCAGGCAAAGCTGGCCCTGGTTCCTTTTGATATCCCTGAGGCCGAGACAGAAATTGTCTCCGGCCCCTTGGTAGAGTATTCCGGCAGCGCCTTAGGCATTTATAGATTGATGAAGAATATGCTTTTGTTTACGCTGCCCTTTTTTCTGGCAATTATATTTATGGGCGGTTTAAGATCTGACGGTTTGCATCTTTTAAACGGCCTGCTGAAGGTTGTGGGCCTGGTTGCCTTGATTACGGTAATAAGGAATACCAATCCCCGTGTCAGGATTGACCAGGCGGTAAGGTTCTTCTGGGGACCTTTGACCATTATTGCCGCCGCAGCAGTTTTGCTGGCTTTAAAAGGTTTGTAAAGGATAAAGATATGAGCTTGAAGCTGAAGGCATTATTAAAATCTCCCTGGGTATTTCACTTATCTACGGGCAGCTGCAATAACTGTGATATAGAGATACTGGACTGCCTTACGCCGAGATTTGATATTGAAAGATTCGGGATGCTTCTGGCCCCCAGTATCAAGCACGCCGATGTGCTTTTGATTACCGGCTCCTGTAACCGCCAGTCGGTTGTCAGATTAAAGAGGTTATATGAGCAGGCGCCCAAGCCCTGTCTTGTGGTGGCGATAGGAGAATGTTCCTTGTCCCGCGGTATGTTCATCCATAGTTATAATTGCCCCCTGCCGCTGGATAAGATTATCCCTGTGGATGTTTATATTCCCGGCTGTCCGCCCAAGCCGGAGGCGATTATTGCCGGCGTGGTTAAATTGATAGAGAAAATTAAAAAGAAGTAGAAAAATGACCAGAGAAGAAGTCTTAAATGATATAAAAGAGAGATTTGCCGAAGAGATAATCGAGGTTTTGGATAAATCCGCCAGGAGGGTGTATATTGAGATTAAGCCCTCAGCAATTACTAAGGTCGCCGGTTACATCTTTGGCGACTTGAAGGCAAGGTTCAACATTGCCTCAGGGATAGACGCAAGATATCATATGGAGATTCTCTATCATTTTACTATTGAAGATATAAACCTGCTTATTTCTCTACGGGTAAAACTGCCAAAACCAAAGCTGGAAATAGACTCACTCGCCCCTCTCTTTGAGGCGGCAAACTGGATAGAAAGAGAAATGTATGAGCTTTTAGGGATACATTTCCGGGGACATCCCGATTTAAGAAGGCTTCTTTTACCTGAGGCGTGGCCCGAAGGAGTTCATCCTTTAAGAGGCGATTATAAAGAATGGGACAAAAGCGCAATAAGAGATAGAGGAGTTTGATGGGAAGAACCATAGTTCCGATAGGACCGTATCATCCGCTGCAGGAAGAGCCGGAGTTTTTTACCCTTACCGTTGAGGGCGAGACGGTTGTGGATATCGATGTGCAGCTGGGATACAATCACCGGGGTATAGAGAAACTCTCCGAAAGCAAAAGCTTTGACCAGACAACATTTCTGGTGGAGAGGATTTGCGGGATATGCTCCACCAGTCATCCCTTTGCCTGCACAAGGGCAGTAGAAGATATTATTCCTGTTGAGGTGCCTGAGCGTGCAAAATATATCAGGACGATAATTGCCGAGGGGGAAAGGATACATTCGCATCTTTTGTGGCTGGGCCTGGCCGGACACTTTCTGGGGTACAATACGGTATATATGTGGGCCTGGAAACTGCGAGAGGAAATTCTGGACGTAATGGAGATTTTATCCGGAAACAGAAATAACTATGCCATGTTTAAGCCCGGGGGAGTAAGACGGGATATTAAGACCGAAGACATAACAGGTGTTATTGAAAAGATAGATTCCATCGTGCCTACTCTTGAGATGCTGAAGAAGGCCGTGATAGACGACCCGGTGCTTCATGCCCGCACCAAGGGAATAGGTATCCTTTCCAAAGAGGAGGCTATAAATTTCAGCGCCCTTGGCCCTACCGCAAGAGCTTCAGGGGTGGCCAGGGATGTTAGAAAGGATTCACCCTACGGAGCCTATGATAAGATAGGCTGGAAGATGATAGTTACGCAAAACGGTGATGTCTTTGATAAGGCGGTAGTAAGGATACTGGAGACTTTCGAGTCCATAAAGATAATTAAATATTGCCTGCTTAATCTGCCTGCGGGAGAGATAGACCTGAAGCTAAAGAATATCCCCGCAGGGGAAGGCATCGGCCATATCGAGGCACCCCGGGGAGAGACCTTCCATTATATAAGGAGTGACGGCACAAATAGACCCGTGCGCCATAAGGTCAGGGCGCCTACATTTATGAACCTGCCCACATATAAGGCTACTGTGGTGGGTGAGACTATCTCGGACGCAACTATAATTTTAGCGGCCATCGACCCCTGTTACTGCTGCACCGAAAGAATGGCCGTGCGTACTACCAAAGGCAAAAAACTTTATAATGGCGAAGAGCTGGTTAAGCTTTCGCAGGCAAAGACCGAAAAACTAAGAAAGAAGATGGGGTATTGATGCAGTTTTTTAGATTTGACAATCTCTCCAATTTTGTAGGAATATTCATCGGTATCTTTTCTCTCTTGATTATTTTTTATTCATCCGCCTTTATGCGGGGAAGAAAAGGTCTTTGGCGCTATTATTCCTATCTTGTGCTTACTTTACTGTCTTCATTGGGCGCGGTGTTTTCAAATAATCTTATTTTGTTTATGGTATTCTGGGGATTTCTGGGGTTGCTTCTCTACTTGCTGATTGGTTTCGGGCAGAAGGAAAATACTCTTTATACGGCCAAGAAGACATTTATTATAATCGGTGCAGCGGATGCCCTGATGATTTTGGGATTGGCTTTTGTAGGTCAACTCACCGGGACGCTCCAGATGGATAAAATAAGCATAGCCTTAACCTCTAAGCCGGCAGTCTGGGCATACCTGTGTTTTGCCGCCGGTGCATTTGCCAAGGCCGGAGCAATGCCGCTTCATACCTGGATTCCCGATACGGCGGAAGACGCCCCCACGCCTGTTACCGCGTATTTGCCGGCATCTCTGGATAAGCTACTGGGAATATATTTTCTGGCCAGGATTTCTCTGGATTTGTTTCAGATGAATAGCGCGATGAATACCCTCTTGATGGCCGTGGGAAGTTTTACTATAGTGGCCGCAGTAATGATGGCACTTATCCAACACGATTTAAAGCGTCTATTGGGATATCATGCAGTCAGTCAGGTAGGGTATATGGTCTTGGGTATCGGAACGGGCAATCCCATAGGTATTGCCGGAGGCTTGTTTCATATGCTTAACAATGCGGTGTATAAGTCCTGTTTATTCTTATCGGGCGGGGCCGTAGAAAAGAAAAGCGGAACCACCAATTTAGATAATTTAGGCGGTTTTGTTAAGTTTATGCCTATTACTTTTGTTTCATTTTTAATAGCTTCCCTGGCCATATCGGGTGTGCCGCCTTTTAATGGATTTGCTTCAAAATGGCTGGTTTATCAGGGTATAATAAAGACGGCCTCAAATGGAGGATATCTCTGGATAGTCTGGCTGGTGGCGGCTCTGTTTGGCAGCGCCTTGACGCTAGCCAGTTTTATGAAATTAGTTCACACCGTGTTTTTGGGGCAGACTTCTTCGCAAGTCAGAGACCAGAAGCTGCTGCCTTTAGGGAAAGAAACGAGTCCGGCAATATGGATGCCTTCGGCTTTTCTTGCGCTATTGTGCATTATCTTCGGAGTATTTGCCTATCGCATGCCGCTGGGGGCGTTTATTGTTCCGAGTATAGGACAAAGTGTAGAGTTCTTAGGTATATGGAATGTGAATCTGGCTACGGCTCTTCTTCTGGCGGGAATTATAATAGGCATTGCGATTTATCTGGCTGGCAGGGTAACAGAGGCCAGGGAAACAGAGGTCTTTGTGGGCGGAGAACTGACCGATGAGCATCCTGATATGAGAGTCTCGGGAGTTAGCTTTTATAATACAATTCAAGAAATAGGTTTTTTGAGAGGTCTTTATAAAAAGGCCTTAAGAAGGGCGTTTGACCCCTATGAGATAGGCAGGACTATAACCTTTGGTTTTACCAGGATACTGCGCTATATCCATAATGGCGTGCTTTCCACATATCTGGCCTGGTGCCTTCTGGGAATGATTGTCCTTTTTTACGTTTTATTGAGGTAGACAATGGTTGAGCTATATATCTTGTTGGTATTTATGATCTTGGGTGCCGTCGTGGCTATAGAAGTAAAGGATTTGCTTTCTTCTGTGGTGGCTGTGGGTGCAGTGGGACTGGGGCTTTCCATAGTATTTCTGGTGCTTAAGGCGCCCGATGTAGCCATTACCCAGCTTGTTGTGGAGATATTGTGTCTGATTATTTTAATCAGGGCGACTTTGAAAAAAGATCTTCCTTTTTCTACATCCGGCCGCTGGCTTTTTAATACTCTTGTAATTTGCGTCTTTATTACGATATTCTTGTTTGCGGCAATAAAATGTCTTAAAGACCTGCCGGAATTCGGTCATCCGATAATGAGGGTAGCCTCTACTTACCTTGAAGAGGGCCTGAAGAAAACCGGGGCGACAAATCTGGTCAGCTCCGTTATCCTTGATTACAGGGCCTATGACACTCTCGGCGAGGCCACAATATTATTTACGGCGGTAATAGGCGTCTTAGCGATTGTGCGGCGAATTGGCCGAAAGAAAGTCACCGATGAAGATACCGAGGTGAAGGAAAATGAGTAGAGAGCACGAGAAGGGAATGTCCCTGATTGTAAAGACGATTACCCGTCTTACCGTAGGGCTTATTTTTCTTTACGGGGTCTATATCGTGCTTCACGGCCATGTTTCACCCGGCGGAGGCTTTGCCGGGGGAGTAATCATTGCGCTTTCTTTTATCCATCTGATGCTTGCCTACGGCAAGGAAGCGGCTTTTAAGAAGTTATCCAAGGCGAAAGCTTCATTCTTTGAGAGCGCAGGGGCAATATTGTTTTTAACTATCGCTATACTGGGTTTTAGAGCCGGCTATTTTTTCCTTAATTTTTTATCCAAGGGGGAGCCTTTCAGGCTCTTTAGCGCAGGGACTATTCCCTGCGGCAACGTAGCAATAAGCTTAAAAGTTGGTGCGGGGCTTTTTGCCATATTTACGGCGCTGGTCCTGTTGAAAATTAATTCGGAGAAAAAATAATGAACCCCGCTCTTCCTAATACCCGCATTGATAAGTTGAGAACGAGAGTAAGGATGTTTAATCATATGATTGATAATTTAGCAAAAGTAAAATTTAACTTTGGCATTGCCAGGAAAGGAAGGGCGGGGTGAAAGTCTATATGCTTTGCCTGGCACTTTTTTCTCTTGGTCTTTATTGCATCCTGCGCAAGCGTAATATCATCAAGATCATCGTAGGGGTTATTATAGCCGAATATGCGGTTAATCTGTTTTTTATACTGACGGCTTATCGTATGCAGGGGCGTTCTCCCATTTTTTCAGAGGATGCAGAAATCTTGAACATGGTTGATCCCCTGCCGCATGCCTTGGTGCTTACGGCAATCGTTATAGGCTTGGCAACTACGGCTCTGCTTATCGCTATTGCGATGAGGATATATGAGAAATACGGCACTTTCGATATTACCAAAATCAGGGAGCTAAGGGGATGATGAAGCCGATATTTAATATCATACCGCTTTTTGTAGCCATACCTCTTGCGGGGGCATTTCTGATTTCTCTCTTCGGCAGAAGGATTAAGAAGCTGCCGGATGCATTAGGGGTTTTGATTGCCTTAGGTCTCTGCGGTTTATCCATTTGGAGCGTGCGGCTTTCCAATGCATATACAACTATTAATTATAGTGTCGGTTCGTGGATTCCGCCGATAGGCATAGGCATGGTCTTGGACGGCTTAAGCACATTTATGCTGGTTGTGGTAAATCTGGTTGCCTTTTGCATTACAATCTATTCGGTAAACTATATGGAAAAATTTACCGCCAAGTGGAAGTTCTATACATTATTTTTCCTGATGCTTGCGGGGATGAACGGCGTTATAGTCACAGGCGATATGTTCAATCTGTTTGTATTTTTAGAAATAGGCGCCGTAGCCAGCTATGCCCTGGTTGCCTTTGGCACGGAGCGCCACGAGCTTGAAGCGGCATTTAAATATGCGATTATGGGGACAGTGGGGTCGCTGTTTGTTCTTTTGGGTATTGCCCTTTTATATGGATATACCTCTACATTGAATATGGCGGATATGGCCGCTGTCTTAATAGAGAAGGGTACAGGCAATATAATTCTTATGGTCAGCATCCTGTTTTTGATGGGATTTGGACTTAAGGCAGCACTGGTTCCTTTTCATGCCTGGCTTCCCGATGCCCATCCTTCGGCTCCCGCACCTATATCGGCGATGCTTTCAGGCGTGCTCATAAAATCGCTGGGCGTTTATGCCCTCTGCAGAATATTCTATAATGTAATTGGTCTCTCACCGGCTATATCTTCAATCCTATTAGTCCTGGGAACTATTTCTATGGTTGTGGGGGGGCTGTTGGCCCTGGGGCAATGGGACCTCAAACGTCTTTTGGCCTATTCTTCTATCAGTCAGATAGGTTACATCGTCTTAGGCCTGGGTTTGGCTACGCCTCTGGGCATATTAGGGGGCCTGTTCCATCTTTTCAATCACTCCATCTTTAAGTCCTTACTCTTTTTGAACTCCGGGGCAGTGGAGTATGCTACAGGCACGCGCGATTTACAAAAGATGGGAGGCTTGATGCAGAAGATGCCTCTGACAGGCGCAACAGCTCTCTCGGGCTCTATGGCAATTGCGGGAATACCTCCTTTTAGTGGCTTCTGGAGCAAGCTCATTATTATAATTGCCGCGGTTGAGGCCCAGAGATACGGCTATGCGTTCTGGGCAGTATTAATAAGTATATTGACCTTGGCAATGTATATGAAGGTAATGAAATATGCCTTTTTCGGTAACTTGAAAGAGACTTTAATTGGAATAAAAGAAGTACCGCGTTTTATGAAGTTGTCAATGGCTGTATTGGCAGTTATATGCATAGTAGGTGGCATTTTATTTATTTCCGCCATAAATGAGGTTTTTCTGCAAAAGGCCTCAAATGTCCTTTTGGGAGGAGTGAGATAGATGAGCCCCGCCCTTCCAAACATTACGGTTGGTATAAAAGATATGGACGAGGATAATTTAACTAAATTAAAATATAGATTTAAACCCGACATTGCGAAGAAAGGAAGAGCGGGGTGAGGTCAAGAATAGTTTTATTTTTAATAGCGTTACTCTTATGGTCGCTGTTGAGTTGGATGCCGGACTGGCAGCATCTTCTGGTAGGCGTATTCGTTGCTTTGCTGGTGGCTTTTTTGACAGGCGATTTATTTGCACAGCGGGCGCACATCTTAAGGCGTCTTTCGCGCTATAAGTATTTTTTCATTCATTATCTGCCTGTATTCTTAAAGGAATGTTTTAAGGCAAACCTGGATGTTGCCTGGCGCGTTTTGCATCCTGCACTTCCCATCAACCCCGGGATTGTGAAGGTAAAAACTCATCTCAAGTCAGATACAGCGCTTACCTTTTTAGCTAATTCCATCACTCTTACTCCGGGCACCTTAAGCGTAGATATCGACAAGGATAACGGCATTTTATATGTGCACTGGATTGATGTAAAAGATAAAGATATCGAAGGGGCAACGCGTATTGTCGTCGAGCGTTTCGAAAAATTGCTGAAGAAGATTTTTGATTAAGGAGAGAATTGTGTTAAAGAAAAAGAGATGGCTTATCGGCGCGGTTATTTTAGCGACAGCTATAATTTTGATTTTAGTCAGGCCATTTCCATTTCTCTTTTATCCGGATTTGCCTTATGTCGGGTTTTTAGGCAGGGCACTTTACATAATCGTTTTGGCTTGTCTGCTTTGCCTCTACCGGATATGGAAAGGTCCTACCGGAGCCGACAGGATTGTGGCCATAGATATCTTAGGGATTATGATTGTGGGCTTATGCGCAATATTGACGATTTCCACAAACAGGAGCTGGTATATCGATATCGGCATAGCCTGGGCCCTGCAGAGCTTTATCAGCACACTCGCTCTTTCCAAATACTTGGAGGGGAAGGGATTCGATGATTGATATAATAGGATTGATATTTATTAGCGTGGGTTTTACCTTTGATGTCTTTGGATGCCTGGGTCTGGTGCGGCTTCCGGATGTTTATAACCGTCTGCAGGCGGCCACCAAATGCGTTACCCTGGGCACCTGCAGTATTCTTTTTGGCACCTTTCTGGTCGTAGGGTTTAACGCCGCCGGAATAAAGGCGCTTTTGTGCATGGTATTCCTTATCCTGACCTCACCTGTGGCCGCTCACGCCATCGCGCGCGGGGCGCATAGGGCGCAAGTCAAGCTCTGGGAAGGAAGCATTGTTGACAGATATAAGGAAGATAAAGAGGGAGAGTTTTAAAGACAGTATCTAGTATTCAGTATCTAGTATCTAGTTAAAAGAAAAAACAAAAATTATGAGATTACCGAAATTGAGAGAGCTGAAAGAGGCAATAAGGGCCTTGTTTGTAGGGCCTTATACCTCTAAATTCCCTAAGATAGCGCATAAGGCGCATCCAAATTTCCGGGGACAGCCCAAGTTCAGCGCAGAAAAGTGCGTTGGCTGTCTTGCCTGCGAAGAGGTTTGTCCCGCAGATGCGCTTGCGCATAAGGATATAATCGGTAGCACCGAAAGTCCCAAGAGGATTATGATTCATTATACCGATACCTGTATATTCTGCGGCCAGTGCGAGGCAGCCTGCATTGCCGAGCACGAAGGAATTAAATTATCGAATGATTGGGAACTTTCCTTCTTTGATAGAAAAGAGGAACCCATTGAGGCAATCGAGAAGGAATTGCAGTTGTGCGAGTGCTGCGGGGAGGCGATTGCTTGCAAGGACCACCTGAAGTGGATATCGGAAAAAATCGGAGAGTTGACATATTCAAGCCCTACCTTATATTTATCCCGTCTGAAAGAATTAGGCATAATAGATCAAAATATCATCTCTGCCCTGAAAAAGGATGAGGGGCGTCAGGCGCGGGTAAAAATTCTTTGTGCCCGCTGCAGGAGAAAGACCACCCTTACTACCAGCTAAAATGCAGCCTTCCCTTAAAAGCATACTTAAAGGAAAAGTAGTTATTGTCGGTATCGGCAATACCCTGCGCGGTGATGACGGAGTGGGGCCGGTCCTTATTGAGAGATTAGAGGCAAAAGTAAAGGCCCGCTGTATTGACGCAGGCACTACCCCGGAAAACTTCAGCGGAAAGATTTTAAAAGAAAAACCCGATACTATTTTAATGGTTGATGCTCTGCATTTGGGGCTTGCCCCCGGGGAATATCAGGTTTTGGAAAAGGACGAAATACTAAAAGCAGGCCTGACCACGCACGATATCTCACCAAGAATGTTTATTGACTATCTAAAGAGTCAGAGCTCGGCTGATATCTATATGTTAGGTATTCAACCTAAAAAGCTTTCTTTGGGTGAGGGCCTGTCTTCACCTGTTGAGAAGGCGCTGGATAAAATAGCCGATTTGATAAAAGGGATAGAAAATGCATGAGTCTCATTTAATAGAGCCGATAATAAAGGGGATATGTCTCCACGCCCAAAGAGAAGGTGCAAAGACCGTATCCAGAGTAGGGCTTAAGGTAGGTACCTTAACCGGAGTCAAGGAAGAGTCACTAAGAGAGACTTTTAAGGTTTTATCTAAAGGAACAATGTTGGAAAATGCGCAGCTGGAAATAAACTTTTTCCCCGGCTGCCGCATAGATATCGTATCATTCGATATAGACTAATATGGCCAGGACAATATTAGCGCTGGGCGCAGATATAAAAAATCGTTTTTTACTTGCCAGGGGCAATTCTTTTTGCTTTGGCCCGGATATCGGCGACTTAAGCGAGCTCAATAATTTTCGCCGCTTCAGGAAAGAAATAACCAGCGCAGTAAAGAACTCCCAACCGGAGATAATTACCTGCGACTTGCACCCAAATTATTTTTCTTCCACTTTGGCAAGAGAGTTTTTTCCTTCCCGCAACATTTTATCCGTTCAGCATCACCAAGCTCATATAGCCAGCGTGATACAGGAGCACAATTTAAAAGGACCCCTTATCGGTATCGCTTTTGACGGCACAGGTTATGGCAGTGACGGGCATTCCTGGGGTGGTGAGTTTTTCATTGTTGAGAAAGGCAATTTTAGCCGTCAGGCCCATCTTAAATACAGGATGATGCCCGGAGGCGATAAGGTGGTAGTTGAGCCCTGGCGCATGCTTGTAAGTATTCTGGGTGAGAGGTCTTTCGGTCTTTTAAAAGATATAAATGAGCAGGATAAAAAGCTTGTATTGACCATGAGGGCAAAAAATATCAATTCACCCCTAAGTTCCAGCGCCGGCAGGCTCTTTGACGCTGCCGCGGCGCTTTTAGGGATATGCCTCTGTGCTGAATATGAGGCCGAGGGGCCGATAAAGCTTGAAGCCTTGAGTGATGAAAGAATAAATGAGAGTTATGAATTTGATATAGTTAAGCAAAATGGATGTTCTATAATTGATACGGATAAAGTTTTTCTGGGGATGCTTAAGGATTTGAAAAAGGAAAAAGATAAATGCCTTCTCAGTAGCAAATTCCACAATTCTATTACAGAGATTGTTGTCGATACGGTTAAAAAAATAACCCGTTCTTTTAAAGTAAAGGATGTCGCCTTAAGCGGAGGGGTATTTCAGAATAATTTCTTAAGAAAAAAGGTAATTGAAAGATTAAGTAATTTAGGTTTTAATGTGTTTACCAATGTAAAAACACCCGTTAACGATCTTAATATATCACTGGGGCAGTATTATGTGTCTGGCAGTTCCGGCAAAAGTTAAAAGCATAAAGCGCGATAGAGCAGTTGTGGATTTCGGCGGAGTCTTGAAAGAGATTTCGCTGGGAATTACCAGCGGCGTAAAAAAAGACGATTATGTCCTCATCCACGCCGGTTTTGCCATTGGCAAGGTGAAGGAAGCCGAGGCACGCGATACACTGCGCGCCCTTGAGGAATTAAAAAAGGTATTATGAAGGCATCAAAAATAAAACTGATGGAGGTATGCGGCACGCATACTATGGCAATTGCCAGGGCGGGCTTGAAGGATGTTTTACCTAAATCCGTAGAGCTCATTTCCGGGCCGGGTTGCCCTGTATGCGTAACCTCGCAAAGCGATATTGACAGGGCACTGGAGATAGCCGGAGAAAAAGATGTAATTATGACAACCTTTGGCGATATGATGCGTGTGCCCGGAACCAAAACCAGTTTTGAGGGAATAAGAAGAGAAGGCGCGGATGTACGTGTTGTCTATTCAAGCCTTGAGGCCTTAAATATTGCCCGCAACAATCCCTCCAAAAGAACAGTCTTTATGGGCATAGGATTTGAGACTACCTCACCCGCCATAGCAGAGACAATCTTAGAAGCCAGAAGGCAAAAGATTAAGAACTTTTTTGTCTTATCCTGCTTTAAGCTTATTTTTCCGGCGCTTAGCTCTTTGGCCCGGTCAAAAAAGATAAAAATTGACGGGTTTATCTGCCCCGGGCACGTAAGCGTGATTACCGGAAGCCGCCCCTATGAGAAAATAGCCCGTGATTTTAAAACGCCCTGCGTAATTACAGGATTCGATGAGATCGATATTATTCAGGGGATTAGGCGCCTGATAAAGCAGATTAGAGAGAATAGATACGAGGCCGAGATTGCCTATAAAAGAGCGGTAAGTCCACAGGGTAATAAAAAGGCCAGAAAGATTTTAACTTTAGTTTTTGAGGTTTGTGATGCCCGCTGGCGGGGTTTAGGGTTGCTTAAGGGAAGCGGCCTGAAATTGCGCCCTAAGTTTGAAGAGTTCTGCGCCCAGCGAGAGTTTAAGGTTAAATTACCTAAGCCGGTGAAGGTAAAGGGATGTCTTTGTGGTGAGGTCCTGCAGGGAATAAAGACTCCCCGGGATTGCAAATTGTTTAAGAATAAATGCACGCCGCAAAATCCTATAGGACCGTGCATGGTTTCCTCAGAGGGGACATGCGCGGCATATTATAAATACAGAAATAGAGGATAAATAAGGTGGAAGAAAAAATAACACTGGCACACGGAAATGGCGGAAGGCGGATGCATGAGCTTATCGAGGATTTACGTATTCAGTTTTCCAATAAGATATTGAATGAGCTCTCCGATGCCGCCGAACTTAGCATAAATAAAAACAGGATTTCTTTTAGTACGGATTCCTATGTGGTCAAGCCCTTATTTTTCCCCGGAGGGGATATCGGAAAGCTTGCTATCTGCGGTACGATAAACGATGTCTCTATGAAAGGCGCCAGGCCTCTTTTTATCTCTCTGGCCTTTATTATCGAGGAAGGTTTTAGTCTTACACAATTTAAAAAAATAGTGCATTCGATAAAACAGGAAGCGAAAGAGGCAGGCGTTAGCGTTGTTACCGGCGACATTAAAGTTGTGGAGAAAGGCGCCGCAGACGGTATCTTTATCAATACCGCCGGAATAGGCATAATAAATTACGCCACCTCTATCGGCGGCAGAGTAAAGCCTGGAGACTTAATCGTCATCAACGGCACAATAGCCGAGCACGGAATGGCCATCCTTAATGCCCGTGAAAAATTGGGGTTTAAATCAAATATCAAAAGTGACTGCCGCAGTCTCAACCTTGAGGTTCAGAGATGTCTTAACGTATCTAATAAGATTAGTTTTATGCGTGACCTCACCCGCGGAGGACTGGCCGGCGTATTAAACGAGATAGCCGGGGGTTCAAATATAGGAATAGAAATTTACGAAAAGGATATCCCCGTAAGACCGCCTGTAAAGAAACTCTGCGATATACTGGGGTTTGACCCTTTATATGTGGCTAACGAGGGGAAGTTCATCTGTTTTGTCGACGCAAAAGATGCACGCAGGATAAAAAAGGCAATGGGAAAAACCTCTCAGATTATCGGCAGAGTTTTACCCAGCCATAAAAAAGAAGTTTTTTTAGAAACAAAGTTAGGCGCAAAGCGTCTGCTTGCCATGCTTGAAGAAGACCAGCTTCCCAGGATTTGTTAAAAAATCTCCCTCTTGTTTTCTACGAAAACAAGGCAGAAGGGACGGCGAAAATCGCCTCAGCAATTTTCTTGCTTGACAAGCGTTATAATTAGTGTTACTATATCACAAAAGGTGCTACGAATAAAATGTCAAGACTATTCAGATTCGGAGTTTCGTTAGAGAAAGACCTGTTAAATAAGTTTGATCAGCTTATTAAAGGGAAAAACTATACCAACCGCTCCGAGGCCCTGCGGGATTTAATCAGAGAGGACCTGGTAAAGAAGCAGTGGCAGAAAAACGGAGAGATTGCCGGGGCAATTACCTTAATTTATGACCATCACCGAAGAGAACTGATTAATAAACTTACCGATATTCAGCACGATTTTCAGAAGACGATTATCTCCACCCAGCATATCCACTTAGACCATAATAACTGCCTGGAGATAATCGCTGTGAAAGGCTCGCCTCAAGATGCCCAGGAATTAACCAATACCTTAAAATCGATTAAAGGGGTAAAGCACGGAACATTAAGTATGTCCAGCACGGGCAGAGATATCGATTAGGAAGGTATTATTTTTTTGTCCATTGGTAGCACGATTATAAAAAAGATATTCACAAAGGAGGTAAAAAATGAATAACGAATTGACTGCATTGTATATTACCGCTGCTTCGTTAGGTTTTATCCATACTATTTTTGGCCCCGACCATTATCTTCCCTTTATTATGATGGCCCGGGCAAGAAAATGGTCTATGGCCAAAACCGCTCTTATAACACTTCTCTGCGGGCTGGGGCATATAATGAGTTCGGTTGTTCTGGGGATAGTGGGGATTGTTATGGGTATCGGGGTAATGAAGCTGGAGGCATTCGAGGCCTTTCGGGGAAATCTGGCCGGATGGGCCTTGATTACATTTGGTTTTGTCTATTTTGTCTGGGGTCTGCACAGGATATTGAGGAATAAGCCGCACACACATTTGCATGTAGAAGATAAAGAGGGGAAGAAGAATATTACCCCCTGGGTACTTTTTACAATTTTTGTCCTCGGGCCTTGCGAGCCCTTAATCCCGATATTGATGTATCCTGCGGCAAAGAATAGTATTATGGGACTGGTCTGGGTAACGGCTATATTCGGTTCGGTTACCATTATGACTATGTTCACTATTGTGATGATTTCGGCCTTGGGAGTTAATCTTATTCCCCTGAGGCGGCTTGAGCGCTATACCCATGCCTTAGCCGGCGGCACCATCTGCCTTTGCGGCGTAGCTATCCAATTTCTCGGGTTGTAATTTAAGCCTAAAACAGCACTTTCCCTTCCTTGACTAAACCCTTCGCTTATGTTACACTATTACCTCTATGTCTAAGGAAAAGTTTGGTCAGTGGCTATTCAGGCCTAAGGTCTGCATACAGATAGGCCTCTTTAGCAATATCGCCTTGACTATCTTTAAGTTCTTTGCCGGCATATTGGGTTTAAGTCGGGCGATGATTGCCGATGCCATGCATTCTTTCTCCGATATCCTGACTACAATTATTGCTTATATAGGGATATGCGTCGGAGAAAGACCCGCGGACGAAGACCATCCTTACGGCCACGGCAATGCCGAAACTATTGCCGCAAGTCTGGTTTCCCTGATTATTCTCGTTATCGGGGTGTGGACGGGGATTTCGGCGATACTGGCAATTATCCATGAGCAATTCAAGGCGCCTTTAAATATCGCTCTTTTAGCAGCTATTGTTTCCATTATCGTAAAAGAAGGCCTGTTTCGTTATACCATTAAGGTGGGCAAGAAGAGTAACAGCCCCGCAGTCGTGGCTGATGCCTGGCATCACCGTTCCGACGCCTATTCTTCGATAGCCGCTTTAATCGGTATCGCCGCAGCCAAGTTTTCCTTCTTATTCCTGGACCCCCTGGCGGGGGTGATAATCTCCGGATTTATTATCAGTATTTCCTTCAGGCTTATGCGGGAAAATGTGGGGATAATGATGGATGAGAAACCCCATTCGGCATTTATTAATAATATCAGGACTATCGTTAGAGGTATCGAAGGCGTCAGGAAGATAGACAGCATTAAAGTGCACCGTCGGGGTCCTAAGTTTACTATCGATTTAGAGGTTGCCGTGGATAGCGACATAAGCGTTGATGAGGGCCACAGGATAGCCGCCAACGTAAGAGAAGCGTTGCTTAGTAAAATACAGAATATTCGCGATGTGATGGTGCATGTCAACCCCGCCCTTCCTGAAAAACCGTAGCCGAGGTTTAAAATTGGCATTACGAATAGAAAGAAGGGCGGGGTCAATCCTCATCAAAAAGGAGAATAAATATGCGCGATGCGATTGAGAAGATTTTAGCCGAAGAGGTGAGGCCCGCCTTATCTATGCACGGCGGAGGCGTGGAGCTGGTTGATGTAACCAAAGACGGCACCGTCAAGGTAAAATTAACCGGCGGCTGCTCTGGATGTCCTTCGGCTCAGATGACTTTAGTGGGTGTGGTAGAACGGGCAATTAAATCTAAAGTGCCGCAGGTTAAAAAGGTAGAAGCGGTATAATTGAAGCTATATATAGATGTGTTTATTATGGGCGTGGCTACAAGCTGGGGGCCGTGCGTTTCCTTTTGCGCACCAATATTACTTCCCTATATTGCCGCCACTCAAAAGGGTTGGCTCGAAGGACTGAAAGTGACTCTGGCTTTTTCTCTTGCCCGCATAATCCCTTATATTATATTAAGCTTAATTAGCGCCACTTTAGGCCAATATTTGATCGCAAGATTTTACCAAACGCGCCCGGGATTGATTATTTACATCGCCGCAGGCGTTTTTATCGCATTGCTGGGAGCGCTCATCGTTCTCGGCAAATCTGAAGCTTTGCACTTTTGCCTGCCTTTTAAAAAAATCAATGTCAAGGGCATAAAAGAGATGGCTCTACTGGGAATTATAGTGGGTTTTGCGCCTTGCGTGCCCCTGCTTGGCCTGCTTGCCTATATCGCTTTTAATGCCCATAATGCATTGCACGGGGCATCGTTAGGTTTGATTTTTGGCCTGGGTGCGCTTATTTCGCCTTTGATTTTATTGGGTTCGACTGCCGGCGCGGTAGCGGCTTTTCTTTCTAAAAAGCCATTGGTTTATAAAATAGTCAGTCGTTCCTGCGGGGTGATATTGATATATTTTGCAACAAGCATGCTAATTAGGGCCCTGCGGGCTATCTGAAGCCGAATAGATGATTGAAGAGAATGTCCGTAAGTTATTGCAGGAATTACCTGCCGGTATTGAGCTTGTAGCTGCGGCCAAGGCCAGGACCGCGGATGAAATTGAGCAGGCAATAGCCGCAGGCGTTGAAATTATCGGTGAGAATTATCTGCAGGAGGCCGAAAGGGCATTTAAGGCAATCGGCAGAAATGTAAAGTGGCATTTTATCGGGCACCTGCAGAAAAATAAAGTAAAAAAGGCCGTTGAGATATTCGATATGATTGAAACCGTTGATTCAGAAAGAATAGCCCAGGAAATTGACAGGGCCTGCGCAAGCAGGAATAAGACAATGCCTGTACTCTTAGAGATAAACAGCGGCCGGGAAAAACAAAAGGCAGGCGTTATGCCGGAGGAGGCGAGAGCTTTGATAGAGAAAATCTCCTCTTTGAAGAATATAAAGATAGAGGGCTTGATGACTATGGGGCCTTATTCGGGGGAACCAGAGGTGGCCCGTCCGTATTTTTCCCGGACAAGGAAGCTATTTGAGAAAATCAAGGCCCTTAATCTGCCCAATGTGGAAATGAAATACCTTTCGATGGGCATGACGAATTCTTACCGTATTGCCATGGAAGAAGGAGCAAATATCGTCAGAATCGGCAGCAAAATATTCGGTGAAAGAGAAAAAAGATGAATATCGGCAAGCGAAAAGATTTAGCTATTAAAATCGCCAGGGAAATCGGGCGGCTATTGCTGGCGAATTTCGGCAAAAAGCTTAAGGTAAGCGAAAAAGGCGACAGAGATTTGGTTAGTAATATCGATAAAAAGGCAGAAGAAATCGCAATCCGCCTGATTAAAAAACATTATCCCGAAGATAGTATCCTTTCCGAGGAAAGCGGCCATTTGCCTTCAGCGGCTGGCTTCAGGTGGATAATTGACCCGATAGATGGAACGCACAATTATATTTATAACATAGAGATATTCGGCACATCTGTGGCTTTAGAGTATGGGGATGAGGTGATTCTGGGTGCAATATATATGCCCGTAGGCGATGAGCTTTACACCGCCCAAAAAGGAAAGGGCGCTTATCGTAACGGCAAGAAAATATCCGTCTCAAAGAGGAGCTTGAAAGAGGCCACCCTGATTTATGACAGCACTATTCGCCTTGATAAGGAGCCGATGTTAAGGAAATTGGGCGAGCTTTCCGACAGAGTCTTTAATGTGCGTATGCTTGGTTCTACCGTGCGTGCCCTTACCTATCTTGCCGAGGGCAAGGTTGATATAGAGATAGAGTTTCACGATAAGCTCTGGGATTTTGCCGCCGGGCTCCTTCTGGTGAAGGAGGCAGGCGGGGAGGCCACGGATTTTCAAGGGAAGCCCTGGAGCACGGGAAGCAAAAATTACATTGCCTCAAACGCAATTGCGCATAAAGAGCTCATAGATATAATGAGCGGAGGTGGAGAAAAATGAAAGAGGGAATAAAGATAACCTGTTGTGAGAGATGCCAGATTTATTGGACGTGTGAGACGAAATGGTGCCGCGGAGAGCGTCAAGATGAGGATATCTGTTGCTCAGCGTGTAATTTTTACAGCGAGTGCCTAAGGAAGCTAAACAAAAAATAAAAACGAACTCATGGATAATATTTTAAAGATTGTAAAATATCCCGATAAAATATTGCGGGAGCCGTCCTTGCGTGTTAGTAAGATTACCGAAAAAGAAATAAAACTTTTTCAGGATATGCTCCTTACTATGCGCAATTTCTCAGGAATTGGCCTGGCTGCGCCGCAGGTGGGCATAAATCAGAGGCTTATTGTGGTTGAGGTGGATGGTGGGATTCTTAAGCTGGCAAATCCTGAGGTGATTAAGGCCCAGGGAAAAGAGCAGATGGAAGAGGGCTGCCTCAGTGCCCCGGGAGTCCTGGTTAATGTAGAGCGGCCCTATGAAATTATTGTAAGGGCGCTGAACGAAGAGAACAAAATTATAGAAATATCCGCCAAGGGACTCTTAGCCAGGGCCATTTTACACGAGATAGACCATTTAAACGGTAAGACAATCATCGATTATATGACTTTATTGAAAAAATTAAGGTTTAACCTGACCAATAAACTAAAACGAAGGGGATAGTAAATGCTCAAAGTAAGGCGCGCATTAATCAGTGTATCGGATAAGACGGGAATAGAAGATTTAGTCAAGACGCTTAACTCATTTGGCGTAGAGATATTGTCTACGGGAGGCACAGCCAAGAAAATAAAAGATTTAGGCATAGCGGTTAAGGACGTCTCCGAATACACAGGATTTCCTGAGATGATGAACGGCAGGGTAAAGACCTTGCATCCCAAGATTCACGGGGGGCTGTTGGCTTTAAGGGATAACCCCGAACATATGAGCCAGGCCGAGAAGCACAAAATCGAAATGATAGATATGGTGGTGGTTAATCTCTATCCTTTTGAAAAGACAGTGGCAAAAAAGGGAGTGCGTCTTGAAGAGGCCATAGAAAACATCGATATCGGCGGGCCTTCTATGCTCAGGAGCGCCGCTAAAAATTATAAGTCGGTAGCCGTAATCACGAATCCGGATACTTACGCGGATATAATAGGAGAGCTTAAGGAAAATAACGGTTCACTTTCGGAAGAGACGCTCAAGAATTTATCGGTAGAGGTCTTCAGGCGCACAGCGGAATATGACAGCGCTATATATAGTTATCTTAACCATAAGCCGAAAGAATTTGCAGAGACTTTAAACTTAAAGTTTGAAAAAATGCAGGACTTAAGGTACGGAGAAAACCCCCATCAGAAGGCCGCCTTTTATAAAGACCCCGCAGCGCAGGAAGCGGGAATATGCAATGCCAAACAGCTCCAGGGCAAGGAATTATCGTTTAATAATATAATAGATTTAAATGCCGCTATTGAAATAGTCAAGGAGTTTGACGCCCCGGCAGTAAGTATTATCAAGCATACCAATCCTTGCGGTGCTGCATCAAGCGATTCTTTGGCACAGGCCTATCTGGATGCCTTAGAGTGTGACAGATTAAGCGCTTTCGGCAGCATTGTCGGTTTTAATGGCAGGGTTGACAAGACCCTGGCTGAAACCGTGATGAAAGAGGCGGACTTTGTGGAGTGCATCATTGCCCCTTCCTTTGACAGCAAGGCCTTGCATATTTTTTCCAGGAAAAAGAACCTGCGCATTCTGGAAGTGCCCAATTTTAAAAAAACCAGCGCAAAAGAAAAGGATTATAAAAAGGTAGTCGGGGGGCTTCTGGTTCAGGATATGGACGTAAGGACTGTAGAAAAAGGCGACCTCGAGGTTATGACTAAGAAGGTGCCCACCAAAGACGAGATTGAAGGCCTTTTGTTCGGCTGGAAGATTGTCAAGCACGTAAAAAGCAACAGCATAGTATTGTCTCAAGGTACAAAGACCGTAGGTATCGGCGCCGGACAGATGTCCCGCGTGGACTCGGTAATTATCGCCTGCAGAAAAGCCGGAAAGAAAACCAGGGGTGCGAGTCTGGCAAGTGACGCCTTTTTCCCCAAGCCCGATGCAATAGAGCAGGCCCATCAGGCAGGCATCACAGCAATTATTCAGCCCGGCGGCTCAAAGGCAGATAATGAGATTATACAGGCCTGCAATAAATATGGCATCAGCATGGTCTTTACGGGTATGAGACATTTTAAACATTAACATAGTATCCAGTATCTCGTATCTAGTATCTTGTTAAAAACTTTTTGTGCAATTTTTATTATTTTTTACTAGATACCAAATACTGAATACTAGCGACTAGATACTAGCGACTAAAGTATGGATAAGAAAAAAATAGCCAAGGCAATAAAGATGATATTGGAGGCGGTGGGGGACGATCCCCAGCGCGCCGACCTCTTGGGCACACCCGAGCGGGTTGCCGATATGTATGCAGAGGTCTTAAGTGGGATAAAGCAGGACCCGGGCAAGGAGCTTGAGGTTCTTTTATCCGAAGGCCATGATGAGATAGTATTGTTAAAAGGCATACCTTTATACAGCGTCTGCGAGCATCATCTGGCTCCCTTTATCGGCCGTGCCCATGTAGCTTATGTGCCGCAGGGCAATCGCGTAACGGGTTTGAGTAAAATAGCCAGAGTAGTAGATATTCTGGCCAAGCGCCTTCAGGTTCAGGAGCGGCTGACCACGCAGATTGCCAATGTGATTATGAAGAAGCTAAAGCCTAAAGGGGTAATGGTGGTAATGGAAGCCGAGCACCTTTGCTTAAGTATGCGGGGAGTTAAGAAGCCCGGAACCGTAACAGTAACCAGCGCCGTCAGAGGCATATTTAGAACCAATTCAAAAACACGGGCAGAGACTTTAGCCCTGATTAAATCCTGATGCAGGAAAAAAGAAAAATAATTACTCAAATCGGCTCTTTACCTTATGAAGATGTAGATGAGGCCGTTGAATACAGCCTGAAGCACGATATTCCCTTTTTGCCGGAACTTCCCAGAAAAGGGGATGCCATGCTGAATTACATCAAGCATCCCGGAAGATTAAGCTGCCTTGAGGAGTTTAAAAAGCATCAATTTGATACGGTAAAGATTCAATGTGTTGGCCCGGCGACCCTGATGCTCAGCGGATACAAAGAAGATGAGGCAGTGCGTAGGATCTGTGAGCACATTACAGCGATAATAGACGGCTTAAATGCAAAAGAGACTATCCTTTTTCTGGATGAGCCGGCCCTGGGGCAATCTGGAGTAGACTTTAAGGAACTCTGGCAGGCGCTTTTTTCCAATTTTAAAGTTGCCCCAGGTGTGCACACCTGTGGGAATATGGACTGGGACAAATTGTTTACTTCGGATATTCAAATTATCAGTTTTGATGCCTCAAAATATGACCTGACCAAGTACGCCGCCTACCGCAGCGGAAAAAGAATAGCCTGGGGTGCAGAAAAGCTCGAAGATATAAAAGACTTTCGTAAAGGTGATTTGATTACCCTTCCCTGCGGTATCGGAACGCCTTTATACAAGAGAGAAGACTGTCCGAAGAAATTAAAGCTCTTGCAAGATATGGCCGGTGAAGTTAGCAAAGGAGCCAGATAGTGAAAAACGATTTAGAGATAGCGCGTAAGGCAGATTTAAAACCAATAAAGACTATCGCCAAAAACTTAGGTTTGAAGGAAAAAGAGCTTGAGCTTTATGGAGATTACAAGGCCAAGGTAAGCTTATCCGTTTTAGAACGCCTTAAGAAAAGAAAAAACGGAAAATACATCGATGTTACCGCAATTACGCCCACCCCTTTAGGCGAGGGAAAGACTGTTACGACTATTGGCCTGGCAATGTCCTTAAACAGGATTGGCAAAAAGACCACTGTCTGTATCCGCCAGCCCTCACTGGGTCCTGTATTCGGGATAAAAGGAGGCGCTGCCGGAGGGGGATATTCTCAAGTGGTGCCGATGGAGGACTTTAACCTCCACCTGACGGGTGACGTGCATGCGGTGGGCCTGGCGCATAACCTCTGCGCGGCATTTCTGGACAATTCTATTTTTAAGAAGAACCCTTTGAATATCGACCCCTCATCGATAATGTGGCGCAGGGTGATGGATGTCTCGGATAGATTTTTAAGAAATATAAAGATTGGCTTAGGCACTAAAGAGGACGGTTTTGAGCGGGACTCAGGCTTTGATATTACTGTAGCCAGCGAAGTAATGGCAATCCTTGCTTTAACTGACGGGTTGAAAGACCTGCGCCGCCGCTTGGGTAGAATTATCCTGGCCACTACAAAAGAGGGAAAGCCTGTTACTGCCGAAGATATTAAAGTAGCCGGGGCAATGGCAGTCTTACTTAAAGATGCAATCAAGCCTAATTTACTTCAGACTTTAGATAACACACCCTGTTTTGTTCATGCCGGCCCTTTTGCCAATATCGCCCACGGCAATAGCTCTATCCTGGCAGATAAAATTGCTCTTCGACTTTCAGAATATGTAGTTACCGAGTCAGGATTCGGCGCAGACTGCGGGGCGGAGAAGTTCTTCAATATCAAATGCCGCACGAGCGGCCTTAAGCCGGATTGCGTGGTTATGGTTTGCACGGTCAGGGCGCTAAAGATGCATTCCAGTAAGTTTTCCGTTGTTGCCGGAAAGCCCTTAGACCCTGCTTTGTTGGAAGAAAATCTGGAGGCGCTGGAAGCGGGTTGCGCCAATTTAGAGAAGCAGATTGAGAATATGAAGTTATTCGGCATTCCGGTGGTGGTGGCAATAAATAGATTTGCTACCGATACCAAAAAAGAAATAGAGCTAATTCGCAAAAAGGCAATTGCTGCAGGGGCGGAAGATGCGGTTTTAAGTGAAGTCTGGGCCCGCGGTTCAAAAGGAGGAGAAGATTTAGCCGGCGCCGTTGTGCGGGCCTGCAGGAAGAAATCCAATTTTAAATTCCTTTATCCGCTTAACTGGCCGATTAAGAAAAAGATTGAGATTATTGCCAAAAAGATTTACGGGGCAGGGGACGTGCAATATGAACAGGCTGCCGAAAGAGCTATAGAGCTTTATACGCGCCTGGGGTATGATAAATTACCTATTTGTATGGCCAAGACACATCTTTCTCTTTCGCATGACCCCAAAGTAAAGGGACGCCCCGAAGGCTTTACTTTACCCGTTCGCGATGTGCGCGCCTCGGTAGGCGCAGGATTTTTATATCCTTTATGCGGCACAATGCGCACAATGCCTGGCCTGCCCACCCATCCCGCGGGGGAGAAGGTAGATTTGGATAAGAATGGGAATGTTGTAGGGTTGTTTTAATTGTAGGGACAAGGCTTGCCTTGTCCGTAATAGAAGAAAAAATGTATGCAGAAGTATTAAAAAAATATTTAGATGATTTGGCCAGCACAAAGCCTGCACCCGGAGGGGGAAGTGCTGCGGCTCTTACGGGAGCGATTGCGGTTGCCTTATTGGCAAAAGTGGCCAATTTTACTATCGGAAAGGAAAAGTATAAAAGAGCCGAAGAAGAGATGAAGAATATTCTCAAGCAGTCTCAAGAGTTAGTTGAGAGTTTGAATGATTTATGCTTAGAGGATGCTAAGGCCTATAAGAAGTTTTCCGATGCCGTAAAATTACCCAAGGGTCCCAAGCGACAGGAAAAGCTGCAAGAAGCCTTAAAAGAAGCTACCTCAGTGCCTGTTCAGGTCTGCAAAGATACCCATCAGGCAATTAAGTTTTGCCTGCCTCTTGCAGTGCGGGGGAATCGCAATCTGATTACCGATGCGGCTATCGGGGCGATGATGCTGGAATGCGCCTTTCAGTCGGCGCTTTTGAATGTGGAGATAAATCTTAAAAGTATCAAGGATAATGATTTCGTTCTTAAGATAAGAGAAGTCTTAGAGCCGATGGAAGAAGAGATATCCTTGATAGTTCAGGAAGTAAAAACTGAGACCGAAAAATACTTAAGTAAATAGAGGGGGAGAGATGATTAGAAAAATAGCAGACATCCTGAAAGAAAAGAAACGCACTTATTCCTTTGAGTTTTTTCCGCCCAAAACCGAAAAAGGCGAAGCCAACCTTTATAAGACCGCCGCTGCCTTTGCCGAGCTGGGCCCTGACTGGTTTTCGGTAACCTATGGGGCAGGGGGCAGCACCCGGCAGAAGACCATGGAGATTGTCGATGAGCTGCAGAAGCGCTTTGATATTCCGGTGATGCACCACTTTACCTGTGTGGGGCACAGCAAGGCGGAGTTAAAGTCTATTATCGGAGAAATGGAGAAAAGAAATATTCATAATATTTTGGCTTTGCGCGGGGATGCGCCCGAAGGTGAGGATGAATGGAAGCCTGCTCCGGATGGCCTCGAGTACTGCTATCAATTGATTGAGCTTATCCGCACCCACGGAAATACTTTCAGTATAGGTGTAGCCGGCTTCCCCGAAGGGCATATCGACTGCCCGGATAAGGAGACCGATTCCAAATACTTAAAGATAAAGATAGATTCAGGAGGCGAGTTTGTCATAACCCAGCTTTTCTTTGACAATAAGGACTATTTTGAATATCTGGATAGGGCTAAAAAAGTCGGAGTTGGTGTGCGTATTATTCCCGGGATTATACCGATAACAAACTATAAGACCCTGATCAGGTTCTGCAATACCTGCGGCGCCACTATCCCTGATCGCGTGCACGACATATTCAGGCCGCTGGATGGTAACGATGAGGCTACTTATAAGGCAGGGGTGGATTTTGTGGTTGAGCAGTGTAATGACTTGCTTGCAGGAGGTGCCCCGGGCCTGCATTTTTATTCCTTGAATAAAGTCAATCCTACGAAGGAAATCTTAAGCAAGATAAATCGTTAGGAGATAAAATGAGCGCGCAATTATTGGAAGGCAGGACAATTGCCGGTAAAATCAAAGAAGACCTGAAGAAAGAAATAGAGGCCTTAAGTAAATCTAAAGGCGCTGTTCCGCGGCTGGTAAGCATTCAGGCCGGAGAAAATGCGGCCTCAGCAGTCTATATTAAGTCGCAGAAGAAAAATGCCGAGAACTTAGGTATCGAGTATATGCTGGAGACCTTAGATAGCAATATAACGCAGGATAGTTTACTCGACTTAATCGAGGGGCTGAATAAGGATAAAGGGGTCTCGGGAATAATCGTTCAGCTTCCTCTGCCAAAGGGAATAGACCACAGGGTTGTAATGAGTGCTATTTCTCCGGAGAAAGATGCCGAGGGCATGCATCCTGAGAATCTGGGCCGCGTGCTTTTGGGTGATGCAACGCTTGCGCCCTGCACGGCCTCTGCGGCAATGGAATTGATAAAGTCCGCAGGAGTTAAGCTTTACGGGAAAGAGGCAACAATTGTGGGCCACTCCGAGATTGTAGGAAAACCTTTGAGTATGTTATTATTGAATAAGTTTGTGACTACCTGCGTCTGCCATATTGCTACCGGCGAAAGAGGCCTCTTGCCCGAACATGTAAAGCACGCAGAGATTCTGGTGGTGGCGGTAGGTAAGGCGGGATTAGTCAAAGGCGACTGGATTAAGCAGGGTGCGGTAGTTATTGATGTGGGGATTAACCGCGTGGGCGATAAGATTGTCGGGGATGTGGAGTTTGATGCGGCTAAAGAACGCGCTTCCTTTATCACCCCTGTTCCCGGGGGCGTGGGCCCGCTTACGGTAACAATGTTAATGAAAAACGTAGTCGCTGCATTTAAGATGCAGCATGAACTTAAGTGAGGCCACGACTTAGTGAACGATAGTGAAACTAAGTTGTCTGGCCGAACTTACCCCCGCTGCTTCGCTTTGCGAAGCAAAGCGGCGGGGGTTAATTCGCCCCTGCTGCCTCCCATGTTTTCTTGCGAAAACAAGAATGGGGGCAAAACGATAGGGGCTCATTAAAGGGAGGTGAGAATAGGTGAAGTTTGGTAAAGTGTTGCTTGCGGGTATCGTGGTAGGTATCATAAATCCGATCTGGGGTTTTATAACCTGCGGGAAGCTTTTTAATTGGGTATATCTCCTGGAGCCTACTTTTGTCTGGAAATTGCCTGAGCAGATTTCCTATACGGTATTTTCTATTTCAGGTATAATATTTGCTATTCTATTGGCTTTGGTCTATGCCTTGCTTTAT
The DNA here is from genome assembly GCA_020341815.1 of Candidatus Omnitrophota bacterium. GTDB lineage: Bacteria > Omnitrophota > Gorgyraeia > JAFGHF01 > JAFGHF01. The sequence continues at coordinate 759,180 of CP070837.1, read as the reverse complement.
AAGGGTATTCCCGGCGGCAATCTTATTAAGAAGGGGCTTTGGTTTGGATTGTGTGTTTGGCTGGTGGGATGCCTTCCCGGATGCACATCGTTTTTATTCTTCAGCGTTATAGCACCTACAGTTATTTATTACTGGATAATTTCCGGATTAGTTGTAGCGTTATGGCAGGGCGTAGTTATTGCGGTGATTTATAAGTGAGATTTTTCAAAATCTGATGTCTTGAGGAGGAGTTGGCTGTAACCCCTCCTCAAGACAATAACAAAAATTAAAAACGATATCTTTTATTTTGGAAAATATTTAGTTTGAATAAATCCGAATCAAATCTTTATATTATTGCAGGGCCAAATGGTGCTGGCAAAACAACTTTTGCCAAGGAATTTTTGCCAAAATATGCACAATGCAAAAACTTTGTGAATGCAGACCTTATAGCACAGGGCTTAGCTCCTTTTAATTCGCGGTCGGTAGAAATCAAAGCAGGAAAAATCTTATTACGCCAAATACATGAACTTGCTCAAAAGTGTGAAGATTTTTCATTTGAAACGACCCTTTCAGGTAAGAGTTATTTACCATTTTTAAAAAAATTAAAAAAACAGGGATATTATATTCATCTCTTTTTTCTTTGGATTCCTAACGTTGAACTTGCATTAAAGCGAATCCGAGAGCGAGTTGCCAATGGTGGGCATAATATACCTTCTAAGGATGTTCGCCGGCGTTTTTCCAGAAGTATTAATAATTTTGTTAATTATTATAAGCCGCTATTGGACATGTGGATGATTTTTGATAATTCAGCAGTTCCTCCTCATTTAATAGCTAAAGCTCAAAGTAGCAAATTAGAAATACTAGACGAAAATTTATTTAATAAAATTATTCAAAAGGGGAGTATCTAATATGAGCAGTCGAAGGCTTACTCTTTTGCAAAAGAAGGCCGAAAAGGCCATTAAAGAAGCCGTGCGCAAGGTAGTTGAAGAACATAGGCGAAAGGGCGAACCGCTTGTGATTTGGCAGAAGGGCAAAGTGAAGCTTGTGCCGCCTACGCAGCAATTACTGCGCAAGGTTAAGTAGATGCAGCGGATATAGGAGAGAACAATGAGCGAAAAACACATACAACGTTCGTATGATCCGGCCTCACAAAAGATGATTAAGAAGGCCGAGAGCGATAATGTCAAGATTGCATGGGACCGGTATGACGCCATGCAGCCGCAGTGCGGGTTTGGGGAGCTGGGTTTGTGTTGTAAGGTCTGTAATATGGGGCCTTGCCGGATTGACCCCTTTGGCGAAGGGCCGCAGGAAGGTGTCTGCGGGGCAACAAAGGATACGATTGTAGCGCGGAATCTTACGCGGATGATTGCAGCCGGTAGCGCTGCGCATTCCGACCACGGGCGGGATATCGCCCATACCTTGCTTCTGGCAGCCCGCGGACAGACGCACGACTATAAATTAAAAGATACCGAAAAATTAAAGAAGGTAGCTCTGCTTTACGGCATAGATATAAATGGAAAGAGTATCGAGAAGATAGGCGAAGAGCTGGGTGAAAAATGCCTTAGTGAGTTTGGGCAGCAGGAAGGTGAATTAAAGATGACTAAGCGCGCCCCGGCAAAGAGATTGGCTTTATGGCGAAAATTAGGCATTGTCCCCCGCGGTATTGACAGGGAAGTGGTTGAGATAATGCACCGCACCACAATGGGCGTGGACAATGATTATAAAAATATTATCAATCATGGCATGAGAACAGCTCTGGCTGACGGCTGGGGCGGTTCGATGATTGCTACTGAGCTTTCCGATATCCTCTTTGGCTCACCCAAGCCAATTCGGGCTACGGTAAACTTAGGTGTATTGAAAGAGGACCAGGTAAATATCGTAGTCCATGGGCATGAGCCTACGCTTTCCGATGTAGTGCAGCAGGCAGCAAAGGATCCCGAGCTTGTGGCCCTGGCCAAAAAATACGGGGCCAAGGGGATTAATCTTGCCGGGATGTGCTGCACGGCCAATGAAATCCTGATGCGCCACGGCATTCCTTCTGCCGGTAACTTCCTGCAGCAGGAGCTGGCCATCTTGACCGGGGCGGTTGAGTTGATGATGGTGGATGTGCAGTGCGTTATGCCGGCTTTATCCGTTGCCGCCAATTGCTTCCACACCAAACTTGTAACTACCTCACCCAAATGTAAGTTTCCCGGTGTTGAGCATGTGGAGTTTAAGGAAGAGCGCGCTTTGGAGATTGCCAGGAATATTATCAGGATGGGCGTAGAGAATTTCAAAAACCGGGCTAAGGAGCGTATAGAGATTCCTAAGGAGATAAGAGGTCTGGTTGCCGGCTTTACCACGGAAAACACCTTTCATATCTTGGGCGGGAAATACCGCGCTACCTTCAGGCCGCTTAATGATGCCATAATTTCCGGAAGGCTAAGAGGAGCGGCCGGTGTTGTCGGTTGCAACAATCCCAATATTAGACAGGACTGGGCGCATGTTTCTATGGTTAAGGAGCTGATTAAGCATGATGTCCTGGTTGTGCAGACGGGCTGCTCTGCTATTGCCTGCGCCAAGGAAGGCCTGCTTACGCCGGAGAGCGCATTTAAGCTTGCCGGACGGGGGTTGCAGGAAATCTGTCAGGCCGTGGGTATTCCGCCTGTATTACATGTGGGCTCCTGCGTGGATAATTCACGGATTTTAATTATCCTTTCCCAGGTAATTAAAGAAGGCGGCCTGGGCGAAGACTTAAGCGATATACCGGTAGCTGCTGCTGCCCCTGAATGGATGAGCGAGAAGGCCGTTGCAATCGGCTTTTACGCCGTTGCCAGCGGAGTATATACAATCTTCGGCACGCCGCAGCCGGTCTTAGGGAGTGAAAACGTAACCAATTATATAGCCGCTGAGCTTGAGAATATCGTGGGCGGAAAGTTTGCTTTTGAGGCCGACCCAATTCGCGCAGCGCAGATGATGATAAAGCACATCGATAAGAAAAGAGAAGCGCTTAAGCTTCCTCCTCTTATGTATGAGCGAGAGCCGGTGAGAATGACAAATAATGACTAAAGACCTGCTAAAGAAGAAAAAGACAAAAGATATCAAGATATATTGCGATATTACCAAATGCGTAGGCTGCCGCTCCTGTGAGATTGCCTGCGCAGTAGAACATTCTAAGTCAAAAGATATCTTTAGCGCAATCAAAGAAAAAGCTCTACCCAAGAAAAGGGTAAAAGCGGAAAATATCAACAATAAGATTATTTCCCTGCATTGCCAGCACTGCGAGGACGCCCCCTGCATAAAGGCGTGCATGAGCGGGGCGCTCTCCAAGGATGAAAAGACAGGGGCAACCCTGCAGGATAAAGATAAGTGTGTGGGATGCTGGATGTGTGTAATGAGCTGTCCCTTCGGCGCTATTGTGCAAGATGTGGAAAATCATATCGCGGTCAAATGCGACCTCTGTCCGGACAGGGAAGACTTTGCCTGCGTGGCGGCCTGTCCCACGGGCGCGCTTTTCGTAGGCACAAAAGAGGAGTTTGAGAAAAAGGTAAAAAAGAAATGAAATATCTAATTATAGGCGGAAGTGCGGCCGGGGTGGCTTGCGCGGAAACCTTAAGAAAACACGATAAAAGTTCAGAGATAGCGGTAATCTCAGATGAGGTATTCCCTCTGTATTCGCGCTGTCTCTTAACTTATCTTTTGGCCGGCTCTATCGATGAGAGTAAGCTTTATTTTAAAGATAAGACATTTTACGAAGACAATAATATAAAGTTTTATCTGTGCAAAAAAGCTGTTTCCATAGACAGGAAGGAAAAGTCAATTACCTTAAAAGACAGGACAAAGATTTCCTACGATAAGCTTTTGCTGGCTACCGGGGCTTCACCCAAGCTGGTTGATGTGCCCGGGATTGATAAAAAAGGCGTCTTTACCGTAAGAAAGATAGACGATGCCCGCTCGATAATGAAGATGCTGAATAAAGTGGAACGAATTGCTGTATTAGGGGGTGGGCTGATAGGCCTGCGCGATGCCTATGCCTTAAGGCAAAGAGGAAAAGAGGTGGCAGTTATCGTAAAAAGCCCGCAGGTTTTATCACAAATGGTGGATAAGCAAGCCGCAAGCCTTATTGCAGCACGCTTGGAGAAAAACGGGATAAAGATTATGACGGGCCTGGCCGCCAAGGAGATTATCGGCAAAGAGTTCGTGGAAGAGGTTCTGTTAGATAATGGTGAAAAGATTAAATGTCAGATGATTATTATCGGTAAAGGCGTAAAGGCCAATACAGAACTGGCTGCGTCATGCGGATTAAAAGTAGAAGAGGGAATCGTGGTTGATGAGTTTTTAAAGACGTCTGATGAAAATATCTTTGCTGCCGGAGATTGCGCCCAGACTTATGATATTGCCCGGGGAGAAAGAAGAATTAATGCCCTCTGGCCGTGTGCGGTTGAGCAGGGGGAGCGTGCCGCCTTAAATATGCTGGATAAAAAGATAAAATATGACGGCTCCTTATCGATGAACTCAGTGGATTTTTTTGGCCTGGCCTCTATCTCAATGGGCGTTACCAAGCCCAAAGAGGAAAAAGATTATGAGATAATCTCACAGGTCAAAAATAATATATATAAGAAGTTTGTGCTTAAGGAAAATGTGATTGTGGGCATGGTCTTAGTCGGCGATATAAAACCGGCGGGAATAATAAGCATATTAATCAAAAATAGAATTGATGTTTCCTCTATAAAGCATCTGCTTTTGGATGATAATTTTGACTATGCCAAAATAATGCCGTTAGTTGCAAAATATAAAGATAAGTTTAAACTGGAAGAGTGTAAAGATACAATAATAACTTATTAGATAAGAGGAGGTAAAAAAGATGAAAGCATTAAGATGGCTTATTGCGGGGTTAATATGGGGGATTTTTTCTAATGTAATTCACGGGATAGTAAACGGAGGAATATTCAAAGATTGGTATGTGGGTTATGAGCATCTCTATAGATCATTTGATTCTACAATGATGACTAAGCTAATCCTTTTAAGCATAGTTATGGGATTGGTTCTTTCTTTTCTTTATCTTGTAATCCATAGAGGCATCCCCGGAAACACTCCTGCAAAAAAGGGATTTATTTTTGGAGTTCTTCTGTTTTTACCTCAGTTAGTAGGATTATTTTTTCAGCATACTATGAGCGCTGGCCCATTTCCTCTTCCTTGTCTTATTTCAGGGATAATCGCTACGCCTGTGGGCGGCGTGCTTATAGCCCTTATTTATGGTAAAAGATTAAATTAGAAAGCAAGATATGGGAAATTCGAAATTCGTAAGCACTCAAGGTGAATATTAAACGAGGAGTATCAAATGTCTAAAATAGTTGCAGCAAGCGCAATACGCGGAGCAAAAAAGGTTGCCAAGGAAGCAGAAGACTTTTTGAACAAGGCAATTAGTGAAAAAGGAAAAGACGCTAAGGTTGCTTTCCCCGAAACTGCTTTTTATCTTCCAATGGCTTATGCTTTATTAGGAGCGGAAGTAAAGACCTTAGCCGATATAGCGCCTGTCCTTGAGCATATAAAGTCGCTATTGCATGAAGAGCCGAGTGAAGAGCTGTGGCTTCCTTATTTAGGGGATGCCCTGGATTCAGGAATGGCTACCTTGCTTGCCGAAGAAATAATCGTGGCGCTTCGCTATCTCTATGGACAGGAGCCCCAGGCCGATTGTAACGGATTTTTCTCGGATACTATTTTAAGGAGTTTGGGCATTCAACTGGTTGACGGAAGGATGCCCGGGTTTGCGGCAATTTTAGGGGCAGCCCCGGATAACAAGACCGCTGTTGATATTGTCAGGGAGTTTCAAAAGCGCAATATCCTGACCTTTGTTGGTTCATCAAGTAATGGAAAGAGTATTATCGATCAGCTAAAGGAAGAAAAGGTTGAGATGGGCTGGGATACCTATATCGTGCCTTACGGAAGAGATACTATCAGCGCAATTTATCCTTTGCACTGGGCAATTCGCGGGGCGCTTACCTTCGGCGGACACAAAAAGGGCGAGGCCGCCAAATGCCTGCAGTATTGCAAGGAGAGGGTATTTGCTTTTGGCCTGGCCTTAGGTGAACTTGACGATGTGAAATACGCTACCGGTGCCGGGGCTATCAATATGGGCTTTCCGGTGATTGCCGATACGGATATTCCCGAAATCAGGCCCTCGGGCATTTGCACCTATGAGCATTTAGTCAAAGAGCGCGATTATAAAAAGATAGTTCCGGTTTGTATCGAGGTGCGCGGGGTGAAGGTAAAGATTTCCGAGATCCCCATTCCCGTTTCGTATTCTGCGGCCTTTGAAGGTGAGCGGGTAAGAAAAGAGCAGATGTATGTGCAGTTCGGCGGGAAATACACAACCGCCTTTGAATATGTGCGGATGAAAAAGTTAGATGAAGTGCAGGACGGAAAGATTGAAATGGTCGGCCCGGAGATAGATGATGTTAAAGAAGGTGAAGCGCTTCCTTTGGGGATTTTGGTTGAGGTTGCCGGACGCAAGATGCAGAAAGACTTCGAACCTATTTTAGAGCGGCAGATTCATTCATTCTTAAATGAGGCAATGGGTGTCTTTCATATGGGCCAGCGCGATATGTGCTGGATGAGGATTTCCAAGGACGCCAAGAACAAAGGCTTTAAAATTAAACATTTCGGAACAATCCTGCATGCCCGCCTGCACGATACCTTTGGCGCTATCGTAGATAAGGCCCAGATAACGATTTATACCAAACAGGAAGACGTGGAAAAACACATCGGTGAGGCTCAAAAGGCCTATGAGGCCCGCGATGCCCGCACAGCCGGAATGACCGATGAGAGCGTGGATACATTTTATAGTTGCACATTGTGTCAGAGCTTTGCGCCCAATCACTTATGTATGGTCAAGCCGGAAAGATTAGGATTGTGCGGGGCATACAGCTATCTGGATGCCAAGGCCTCTTACGAATTAAATCCCACCGGCCCTAATCAGCCGGTGAAAAAGGGGGAGTGCCTTGATGCGGCCAGAGGGGAATGGAAAGGCGTAAATGAGTTTATCTATCAAAAGTCCAATAAAACTCTGGAGCGCTTCCACGGATACTCTATAATGACTTTTCCGGAGACAAGCTGTTGCACAGCAGAAACAGAAGTTATTATTGATGGGAAAATAACCAGAATGGGAGAGTTTATAAATAGACATCAGGGGGGAGAGGAATATGCCAAGTCTTCGGTTTTAACTTTGAAGAACGGCAAGACTATTCCAGAGAAAATAGTGGCGATGCAGAAGTTTCCGGCCCCAAAAGATTTAGTAAAAGTGACCACCAAATCAGGCGCAGAGATTATTTTGACCGAGGATCACAAAATCGCTATAGATAAGCCCGAAGGGCTAAGTTGGATTGAAGCCGGCAAAATTAAAGCAGGCGACAGAGCTTTTTCATTTAGTAAGTTGGAATTATCTAGTGCGGTTCCTGATATAATTGATCTTGTTCCAGACGACTTTAGTGTCAGAGATGAGGGTTTGAACAAATTAATGAAAGATAAGTTGAAGGCAAAATATGGTTCATTTTCTGCGGCTTGGAAAAATTTAGGATGGGGCCAATATAATCCAAACTTAATTAACTTTACTTTAAAAGCGTTGAAACTTATAGTTCAAGATTTAAATTTAGATTGGCAAGAGATAAAAAGGTCCATTAAAAAAGTCGGCCGAGCTGCATCCGTAATCAATATTCCTAAAGCTCTAAGTCCGGAATTCTTTTACTTAGCAGGACTTATTACATCTGACGGGTCTATTTGTCAAGTGGGAAAATACCAATATAAGATAGATTTTATTAACACCAATGAAGAGTTGATTTCCGCATATAAAGACACTTATAAAAATATTTTCCCTGGCCATGCCATAGGTGTTAGAGTTAGAGCAAAGGGCAAGGGAAAGATAAGAGGAAGACTAATCAATTCTGTTAAGCAGTGTTATCAATGCTATATCAACAATCCGTTATTTGGAACTTTGCTGAGTTACTATGGAATTAAAGTTGGCGCTAAGGGTAAATGGAACCTATCTAAATTAATCAATCTTCCTCAAAACTTTATTTCTGCTTACTTAGCCGGGGTTTTTGATGGAGATGGTAGTGTAAGATTAAGGAAATATGCAGATAAGTGGGATACAGGCGAGGCCTATCTTTGTATTGAAGATAAGACAGCTGTATTCCATTTGCAATTACTATTAAAAAGATTGGGAATTACTGCTAATATACATAAAGCAGGTTCAATTTACAAAGTCGTTTTGCACGGAATTAGTTTAAGTAGATTTGCAGAAAAAGTTCCAGTTAGGCATCCAGAGAAGAAAAAGGTCTTATGCGATATCAAAAAGCTCTCAGCCGAAAACAGGCTTAATAAAAGTCAAGAGCAGGTTTTGCCTTTATCTGTTGGAAGAATATTGAGTTCGATTCCCGAAAGCTCTAAAGTTTTAAGCCCCACAACATGCTTTTATTACAAGACAGCACGGTCAAGACCTGTAGCGGCAAATGTAGAGAAGGTATTAGAGGTGCTTCCGCAGCAAAAGAGAGATTTTCTTCAATCCTTACTGGAGACCGATTATTTTTTAGATATAGTAACTAAGGTTGAAAAGATTCAGAACAAAAATCAATTTAAATATGTTTATAACCTGACTACTTCAGATGAACATTGCTATTTCGCCAACGGCCTCTTAATTAAAAATTGTGGGTGTTTCGAGTGTATTATCGCAATTTTACCCGAGGCCAACGGATTTATGGTAGTCAACCGCGAGTATAGCGGGATGACGCCCTGCGGGATGACTTTCTCTACGCTGGCCGGTTCGGTAGGCGGAGGGGCGCAGACCCCGGGCTTTATGGGTGTGGGAAGATTGTATTTGGTGAGCAAAAAGTTCATCTCTGCCGATGGAGGCTTAAAAAGAATAGTCTGGATGCCCAAGGAACTGAAAGAGGCCCTGGCAGATAAGTTAAAGAAAAGATGCGAGGAAGAAGGCGCGCCCGATTTACTTGATAAGATTGGCGATGAGACTGTGGCCACAACTTCCGAAGATTTATTGAAGCACCTGGAGAAAACAGGACATCCGGCGCTTAAGATGCCACCGCTTATGTAAGGAGGAGAAATGGCGTTATCGGGACTTGATATTTATAAACTTTTACCTAAAACTAATTGTAAGGAATGCGGTTTTCCCACGTGTCTTGCCTTTGCTATGCAGATTGCGGCGAAAAAAGTGGAGTTAAGCAAATGCCCTTATGTTAGCGAGGAGGCAAAGCAGGCCCTGGAAAGCGCCTCACGTCCGCCGATAAAACTGGTGACTATCGGAACGGGTGAGGCAAAGCTTGAGATAGGAAACGAAACCGTAATGTTTCGCCATGAACAGACCTTTTATCACCCTGCGGGTATAGCGGTTCTTGTTGAAGATACAGAGGATGCTTCCAGAATCGATGAAAGGATTAATAAGATAAATAAGCTGCATTTTGAGCGCGTGGGACAGCAAATCGGCGTAAATTTAATTGCGCTGAGATGTAGCAGTGGAAAAAAAGAGACTTTTACAGAGCTGGTAAAAAAAATTAGACTACGCTCTGTAACCGAGTCGCTAAATTTAATTCTAATGAGCGAAGACGCAGAGATAATTAAGGCCGCAGCCTCTCTTTGTAAAGATAGAAAGCCTTTACTCTATGCTGCCACTAAAGATAACCTTGATGCTATGGTTGCCATTGCCAAGGAAAACTCTCTTCCTTTGGCAATCAAGGCAGAGAGTCTGGATGAGCTTTCTGAATTGGCGCAGAAGGCGGTCTCTGCAGGAGTAGAAGATTTGATTCTTGATTCGGGCAATAAGGATATCTCAGGTAAGATAAGTGACTTAACGCAAATCAGGCGCCTGGCCTTAAAGAAGACTTATCGGCCCTTTGGTTATCCCACAATCGCCCTGAGTTCAGCGGGTGAGACTTATCAGGAGATAACAGAGGCCGCCTCTTATATCGCCAAGTATGCGGGGATTGTAGTTATAAAAGGAGTAGAGCCCTGGGAGGTCTTGCCTTTGCTTACCCTGCGCCAGAATATCTATACCGACCCGCAGAAGCCGCTTCAGGTTGAGCCCAAGATTTATGAAATCGGCCAGGTCACAGATAAGTCCCCGGTATTGGTTACCACTAATTTTTCTTTGACCTATTATACCGTAGAGGCAGAGGTTGAGGGAAGCCGCGTTCCTTGTTATATAATTTCATCTTATGCTGAAGGATTAAGCGTTTTGACTGCCTGGGCGGCGGAGAAGTTTACCGCCGAGACCATCACCAAAAGTTTGAATGAATGCGGAATAAAAGATAAGGTTTCGCATAAAGAGATAATTATCCCCGGTTATGTAGCGGTGTTAAGCGGAAAACTGGAAGAAGAGTCGGGGTGGAAGGTGCGTGTTGGCCCCAAAGAGGCCTCCGGCCTTCCCAGTTTCCTTAAATCCTTAAACAAATGAAAGACAAAGATACCTATAAAGTCACATTTTTTCATCCTCAGGCCACCAGGATAGAGGCGCATAAGGGCAGGGACCTTTTGTCTTGCGCGGTTGAGGCCGGGGTGCATATCAATTCCAGCTGCGGCGGAGACGGAGTCTGCGGAAGGTGTAAGGTAATTATTAAAAAGGGCCAGGTAAAGACCGAGCCCTCGGGAAGAATCTCTCTTAAGGAAAGACGAAAAGGCTATGTCCTTGCCTGTCAGACCACGGTGCATAGTGACGTAGAGGTAAAGGTCCCGCCGGAATCAAGGCTGGATTTGGATAAGATTTCCGAGCAGGACGCCAAGCTCCTGCGCCTTAAAGGGATGTATAGCCAGGCGGTAGACGTAGAAAAAGGCAAAAGGATAATCGAGGAGGACTTATTTAAGCACAGCCCCCTGGCTACCAAGCTTTATCTTGAGCTTCCTCCTCCTGACTTAGGTGACACAACAAGCGACCTGGAAAGATTATATCGGGGCGTCAGAAAGACAAGTAACATCCCCATACTTCAGACGGGTCTGACCAATATTAAGCGCCTGGGAAGGTTATTTAGAGAAAGCGAATGGAAGGTAACGGTGCTCTTAGGCAAGCGAAACGGCACTGTGGAGATTGTTGCCGTTGAACCGGGTGATACCTCCGAGAAAAACTTTGGTATTGCCTTAGATATCGGCACCACTACTGTCTCAGGGCAACTGGTAAACCTTAACACAAAGGAAATTTTAGGCACCAAGGCTACGCATAATAAACAGGCAAGCTTTGGCAGTGATGTGATTACGCGGATTGTCTATGCCTCAGAGCGCGATGGGCTGGAGAAGCTGCATCACGCCGTTATCGATAATGTTAATGCCATAATCGAGGAGCTGGTTAAAGAAGAGAAGATTAATTTAAACGATATTAACGGGATAATGTGCGCCGGAAACACCACCATGCTGCATCTTTTATTGCGGGTGGACCCTAAGTTTATCCGCAGAGAGCCCTATGTATCCACAGCCAATTTCGTTCCGGTAATCAGGGCTGCGGAGACCGGAATAAAGGTGAATCCGCGGGGCTTATTGGCCTGCGTGCCCGGGGTAAGCACATATGTGGGCGGAGATATTACTGCCGGAGTCTTGGCCTGCGGCCTTGAGCGGGCGGATAAGTTAACTATGCTCATTGATGTGGGCACAAACGGAGAGATAGTCTTGGGTAATCGCGAATGGATGGTCTCCTGCGCGGCCTCTGCCGGACCGGCCTTTGAGGGCAGTGGCGTAAAATGCGGCATGCGCGCAACAAATGGTGCAATCCAGAGGGTCGAAATAGACAAAAGCAATAAAGTCAAGGTTAGCACAATAGGCAATGCCAAGCCGCGAGGGATATGCGGCTCCGGATATATCGATTGTCTGGCCGAATTATTCCGCCGGGGGATTATTGACCGCAACGGAAAGTTTGCCAAAGGCAAAGAGTTTGTGCTGGTGCCTAAAAAAGACGCCGCCGTTACGCGCAATATCGTGATTACCGAGGCCGATATCGATAATCTCAAACGCTCAAAAGGGGCAATCTATGCGGCCTGTGCGGTTTTATTGAAAAAATTAAAATTGGATTTTAAGGATATCGAGCAGTTTTATATAGCCGGAGGATTCGGCACCTATCTGGATATTGATAAGGCAATTACAATAGGCCTGCTTCCCGATTTGCAGCGGGAGAGGTTTACTTTTATCGGCAACAGTTCCCTGGTGGGGGCCCGGGAAATCCTGCTTTCCTATGAGGCCAAGACCGAGGCAGAGGAAATAGCCAAGAAGATGACCTATATTGAATTGAGTGTAGAGCCCAGTTACATGGATGAATATGTCTCAGCCTTGTTTTTCCCTCATACGGACCTGAGTCGTTTTCCTACCTTACAGACGAAGACAAGATGAGCTATACGATAGCAATTTGCGGAAAAGGCGGCACCGGAAAAACTACCTTGGCAGCGTTAGTTATCCGCTGGCTTATGAACAGGCATAAGGGCGCTTCTATTTTAGCTGTGGACGCCGACCCCAATGCCAATTTGGATGAGGCCTTAGGCGTTAAGTCGGAAAAGAGCATTGTTGCCATTGCCGATGATATAGCCAAAAACCCTTCGCAGATTCCACAAGGCATGACCCGCGACAGATACCTGGAATATCAGATTCAGGATGCCCTTAGCGAGGCCGATGGATTCGACCTTTTGGTAATGGGCCGTCCGGAGGGTGCGGGGTGTTATTGCTTTGTGAATAATTTATTGCGAACGCTGATTGAAAGATTAACTAAAAGTTATGCTTATATAGTAATCGATAATGAGGCGGGAATGGAGCATCTTTCCCGGCGCACCACCAGGAAGATAGACCTTTTATTCATTGTCAGCGACTATACCGTTGTGGGCCTGCGTTCGGCGAAAAGGATTCTGGATTTGGCCCGGGAATTAGAAATCAGCGTCAAAGACACAAAACTGATAGTGAACAGGGCTCAAGGAGAGACGAATAAACTTAAAGAGGAGATTGGGCGCACGGGGATTTCCCTTACTGGCGTAATACCCGAAGATGAAGAGATATCCGAATTAGCCTTAGCCGGAGGCAATGTAAGAAAGCTTGATGAAACTTCAAAGGCACAGGAAGCAGTAAATAAAATATGCGAAGGTCTTTTTAGGAGGTAATCGATGAGTGTGGAGTTATTAAAGGAAAAGTGGTCCAATACAATTAATACCTTAACTATCGGCGGAACCGGGACGCGCACTTCCAAGGTTACTGTGGGGGGTGAATCCACTTTACCGTATTTATTCAATGAAGGAGATATCCCCAATAAGCCGGTGATAGCCATGGAGATATTTGATGCCGAGCCCGTTGACTGGCCTGAAGTTTTGAAAGAGCCGTTTAAGGATGTCTTTAAAAATTCCGCCGAATGGGCAAAAAAATGTGTTAACGAATATAAGGCCGAATTACTTTGCCTGAAGCTTCAAGGTACCCATCCCGATTTCGGTAATGCATCAACCGATAAGGCCGCAGAAGTTGTAAAATCGGTTCTTGAGGCGGTAGGCGTGCCTTTGATTGTTTTGGGTTGCGGCAATGATGATAAAGACAACGAGGTTTTGCCTAAATGCTGTGAGGCGGCCAAGGGTGAAAATTGTTTATTTGGCGATGCTACTGAAAAAAATTACAAGACCCTTACCGCTGCCTGTCTTGCCGACGGGCACAATATAATCGGTGAATCCCCTATCGATATCAATATTGCCAAGCAGGTGAATATCCTGATTTCGGATATGGGTTTTGATATAAATAAAATAGCAATGAACCCTACTATCGGCGCTCTTGGCTATGGCATGGAATATGCCTATTCAATAATGGAGCGGGCGCGCCTGGCGGCTCTTATGGGAGATAAGATGTTATCCATGCCTTTTATCTGCTTTGTGGGGAATGAGGCCTGGCGGGCAAAAGAAGCCAAGGGTCCTCAGGCAGAACACCCTGAGTGGGGCACGGAAAAGGAGCGCGGCCCGGTATGGGAGGCAACCACGGCGGTTTCGGTATTGCTGGCCGGAGCAGGTATCTTAGTGATGAGACACCCCAAAGCAATAGAAATCGTCAGAGGAACCATCGAAAGATTGATGAAGAAAGGGTAAAAGGATGCTGGTAATAGGCGAATTAATCAACGGGATGTTTAAGAATGTAGGAAAGGCAATAGCCAATAAGGATAAGTCTGTTATTCAGAAGTTGGCCAAAGAGCAGGCGGAAGCGGGCGCGGGGATGCTGGATGTAAATGTAGGTCCGGCGGCAGCCGATGCGGTCGGGGCAATGAAGTGGTTGGTTGAGACCATTCAGGAAGTGACCGATACGCCTTTGTGCCTGGATAGCACAAAGCCTAATGTAATTGAAGAAGGCCTGAAGCTAATAAAAAATAAGGCCATGATAAACTCAACCACCGCCGATAAGGAAAAACTGGATGTTTTGCTGCCTATGGCCAAGCAATATGGGGCCGGCTTGATTGGCTTGACTATGGATAAAAAAGGTATTCCCCGCGACAGGCATCAGAGGAGCGAGTTTGCCGCGGTGATAATTTCTGCGTCTATGGAAGCGGGCTTGGGGCATGAGGATATCTATCTTGACCCGATAATCCTGCCGGTCAATGTTGCCCAGCCTCAAAGCTTAGAGGTGCTGGAGGCAATAAGAGAGTTCAGTCTTTTATCCGACCCGCCGCCAAAGACGGTGGTGGGCTTAAGCAATGTTTCCCAGGGCACAGAAAACAGAAGCCTGATTAACCGGACCTTTTTAGTGATGGCTTTGGCCTTAGGGTTAAAAGGGGCAATTATGGACCCCCTGGATAAAGAATTGATGGATGCGGCGATTTGCGCCGAGCTTATTTTAAATAAGCATATTTACTGCGCATCGTTCCTCGATGCGTATAGGAAAAAATAAATAAAAAGGAATAAAATGGTTATAACCAAATCTATAAGATTAAAATCAAGAGGCGAAACGGATATAATCGATATTACCGATAAGGTAAGTGCTTCTCTTGAAGAAGCCAAGCTTAAAGACGGCGTTATAACTGTCTTTGTCTCCGGCTCAACGGCAGGCCTGACCACTATTGAATATGAGCCGGGACTGCTTAAAGATATACCCCGGGCCTTTGAAGTAATTGCTCCCCGGCAGGGAGAGTATCACCACAATTTAAGGTGGCATGACGGTAATGGCTTCTCGCATGTGCGTGCGGCAATGTTGGGACCCTCCTTAAGCGTTCCCTTTTCTAATAGGAGACTGCTTCTGGGCACCTGGCAGCAGATTGTGTTTATAGATTTTGACAACCGGGCCCGTTCCCGCGAGATAGTCGTGCAGATTATAGGAGAATAGATGAAACCGGTATTACAGGTAGCGTTGGATTTCTTAAACTTGAACAGGGCGCTGAAAGTCGCTGAGGAAGCAGTGGCAGGCGGCGTGGATTGGCTTGAGGCCGGAACCCCTTTGATAAAAAGCGAAGGCCTAGACGCCCTCAGGCAGCTGCGCAGGAAGTTTCCCAGGGCCACTATCGTAGCGGATATGAAGATAATGGACGCCGGAAGAATAGAGACCGAGGCAGCGGCCAAGGCAGGAGCGGATATTGTCTGTGTGTTGGCAGCGGCTTCAGATAGCGCTATCCGCGAATGCGTAGAGGCAGGAAAGAATTACGGCGCCAGGATAGAGGCCGATTTGATAGAGATTAAAGATGGGGATTTGGAAAGACGGGCAAAAGAAATAGAGAAGCTCGGTGTCGATTATATCGGCGTGCACTGCGCTATCGATGAGCAGATGCAGGGTAAAGAACCTTTCGCTAAATTGGCCAGGGTAAGAGGCGCAGTAGGAGTGCCTGTTGCTGTGGCCGGAGGGATAAACTCCGAGACCGCACCCCAGGCAGTAAAAACAGGCGCAAACATCGTGATTGTGGGTGGCGCCATAACCAAGGCCAGGGATCCTCTGGAGGCGGCAAGGCGGATAAAAAAGACGCTTGCCACAGGCAAAGCCGTAAAGAGCGAATATTTCAAAAGGGTTTCTCTGGACGAGGTATATAAGATATTGAAAGAGGTCTCTACCGCTAATCTTTCCGATGCCATGCATCGCGCAGGAGATTTAAAAGGTATTCGTCCTGTTTGGCAGGCGGTGAAGATGGCGGGTCCGGCCTTGACCGTGCGCACCTATCCCGGCGACTGGGCAAAGAGCGTGGAGGCGGTTGATCAGGCCTCTTGTGGAGACGTGATTGTGATAGATGCCGCAGGTGTAGGCCCGGCGGTATGGGGAGAATTAGCTACACACGGGGCCATCCAGAAAAAGATTGCCGGGGTAGTGATAAATGGCGCTCTGCGCGACTCATCGGAAATACGTAAATTGAAATTTCCGGCATTTTCCACACTTATTATGCCTTCTGCGGGAGAGCCTAAGGGTTTTGGCGAGATAGGCTCACCCATTGTAATTAATGGCGTGAGAGTTTCTGGCGGCGACTGGATAGTCGGCGATGATGACGGGGTGGTTTGTATCCCTGCAGGGAAAGTAGTCGAAGTTACCAACCGGGCAATGGGTGTCCTGGAGCAGGAAAATAGATTGAGAGAGGAAATCGACAGGGGCTCAACCCTGGCCAAGGTGATAGAATTGCTCAGGTGGGAGAAAAAATAGATGCCTAAGAGTAAGACGCGAAGAATCTTTATCTCGGCAACGGGCCAGAATGACGGAAAGACTGTGGTCAGCCTGGGGTTAATCTATGCCTTGCAGGAAAGATTTAAGAGAATAGGCTTTATAAAGCCGGTAGGCCAGAGGTATCTTATTGAGAAAAATGAGAAGGTAGACGAGGACTCCGTATTGATAGAGAAGGCCTGCGGGATTAAATGCCCCATTAAGGACATGAGCCCGGTGGCTATTGAAAAGGGCTTTACCAGAAATTATATCTTAACGGGCCAAAGCAAGGGCTTGGTCAGGCGGATTAAGAGCTCGTTTAAGGCCGTGGCCAAAGATAAGGACTTAGTGATAATTGAGGGCACGGGGCACGCCGGAGTCGGCTCTGTGTTTGACCTCTCCAACGCCACCGTAGCTAAGATGCTTTCGTCAAAGGTAATAATAGTTTCCTCAGGCGGTATCGGCAGACCAATTGACGAGATAATGCTGAATAAGGCCCTGTTTGACAAGGAGGGCGTTCAAATAGCCGGGGTAATAATTAATAAAGTCAAACCGGAAAAGTACAATCAGATTAACAGAATAGTACGCGCGGGGTTAAAAAGAAAAGGCTTAAAAACATTGGGTGTAATCCCTTACAGAGAGCTATTGTCTGAACCAACCATCAGGCAGGTCTTGGAGGAATTGAACTTTGAGCTTATAGTTTCTGGAGGGTCTCTGGAAACAAGCGTGGATAAGATTTTGGTAGGGGCAATGGCTCCGCATGACGCCTTAAAGTATTTTTCGGACAGAAGCCTGATTATCACTCCCGGCGACAGGGAAGATATGATTTTGGCCGTTACCGGCTTTCAGGCAGATAAACAAAATGACGGCGTTCGAATAGCCGGCATTGTCTTGACCGGAGGGATTAAACCGCATAAGAGTGTTGTAGATTTAGTGAAGAAGGCAAAAATCCCATTGCTATTGGCGAAAGGAGATACTTACAGCGTTGCTTCCAAGGTTCATGATTTGACGGTGAAAATAAGAGCTGAAGATGCAGGCAAGATGAAAATAATCAGGGATTTGATTGAGAAATATGTAGATATTAAGACCTTATTAAGGCAGTTGTAAAAAATGACCAATATTTTACAGATTTTTATTTCTTTCGGGGCGGGCCTTTTATCATTTTTCTCACCGTGCGTGCTTCCCCTTATTCCCGCCTATATCTGTTTTATCACGGGCTTATCAGCCCAGGATTTAACGGGTCCTTCGGCTGAAATTTCTACAAAAAAAAGATTGATTTTGACTGAGGCGCTTCTTTTTATTCTGGGGTTTTCTTTAGTTTTTGTGGGTTTAGGGGCCTCGGCCACATTTTTAGGTTCATATTTCGTTAGCCATCAGAAACTAATCAGGATAATCGGAGCAGGGGCCATTATCCTTTTCGGATTGCACCTCAGCGGTTTGCTTAAGATAAAATTCCTGAATCGGGAGAAAAGATTTCATCTTAAACAAAGGCCGGTGAGTTGGCTGGGCTCGGTGCTTGTGGGTATGGCCTTTGGCTTTGGCTGGACGCCCTGCGTGGGGCCGATTCTGGGAGGGATTCTTATGCTTGCAGCAACAGCTGATACCGTGGCGCAAGGAATAATACTTTTATGTTTTTATTCTTTAGGGCTGGCCTTGCCGTTTTTAATGGTGAGTATCGGAATAAAATGGGTGCTCAATTTGTTTACGAAAATAAGAAGACATCTTAAGCTTGTTTCGGTTATCAGCGGGATATTGCTTATTATCGTTGGGATAACAATTTTAATTCCCGCAGTCTGGGCAAACGAGGCGCCTTCAAGAAAGACCGCCCCCGACTTTGTCCTTTCTACTATCGAGGGAAGCCAGCTGCAGCTTTACGATTATAAAGGAAAAGTAGTTATCCTTAATTTCTGGACAGGCTCATGTCCGGCCTGCCGCAGGGCAATAGCCGACTTCATTAAACTTTATGATGAATATAAAGATGAAGGCCTGGTAATAATCGGTATAAATTTAGATAGAGGCGATATCGGCAAGATAAAGAGCGTTTCTGAAGAGTTAGACATAAATTATCCTGTAGTAAAAGGCGATTATGCCTTGACTGAAAAATACGGCGGAATTTATCACATCCCCGTTACTTTTATTATCGATAGAGAAATGAAAATAGTAAAGAAATTCGTTGGTTACGTCTCCAAGGAAACCCTGGAGTCTCTCATCGAAGAGCTTCTTTTAACACCTTAAAACAGATACTTTTTATGCGCGTTGCCGTCTATTATAATAATAAAGATATCCGTATAAAAGAGGTGCCCCGGCCGGAAATCGGCCCGGGCGAGCTTTTAGTGCGTGTAGAGGCCGCAGGCGTCTGCGGCACAGATGTCATTGAATGGTACAGGCGTGATAAGACGCCTTTGGTTTTAGGCCATGAAATCGCCGGTGAGATAGTAGAGCTTGGTGAAGGCCTGAGGCAATATAAAAAAGGTCAGAGGGTTTCGGCTTCTCATCATGTGCCCTGCGGCAGGTGTAGTTACTGCCTAAAAGGCCATGAGACTACGTGCGAGACCTTGCGCAAGACCCATTTTGACCCCGGCGGGTTTGTGGAATATCTGCGCCTTCCGGCAATAAATGTAGAATTAGGCGGAGTTTATCCTCTGCCGGATAACCTCTCGTACGATGAGGCCACCTTTACCGAACCCTTGGCCTGTGTCTTGCGCGGGCAAAAATTAGCGGGTATGGCAAAAGGAAGCAGCGTCTTGGTGATGGGCTGCGGTATATCCGGGATGTTACATATTCAACTGGCCCGTCTTAAGGGCGCCTCTTTTATCGCTGCCTGCGATATAGTAGATTATCGCCTGAACCTGGCCCGAAAGTTCGGCGCGGATGAAGTAATAAATCCGCAAGCAGAGGATGTGGTAGAGCGATTCCGCCAGTTAACCCAAGGTAAAGGAGCAGATTTGGTGATTGTAGCCACCGGCGCAAAGTCTGCCCATATTCAGGCCCTGCAATTAGTCCAGAGGGGCGGTTGCGTGCTTTTCTTTGCGGCTACAGCTGAAGGTGTTTCCATCCCTCTTTCCATAAACGATGTCTTCTGGCGCAACGAAATAACGCTTACCTCTTCCTATGCGGCAACGCCCGCGCAGCATTTAGAGGCGCTTGAGCTCTTAAGTCAGGGCAAGATAAATGTTAAAGATTTGATTACCCATAGATTCGACCTGGATAAAATTAAAGAAGGTTTTCGTCTTGTTGCGGAGGCGGCTGATTCGCTAAAAGTGATTATTCAGCCGCAAAAATAAATAGCAGTAAGAGAAGATGTATGTTAAACTGTAAACACTGAGAGCACTGAATTATTACTGAAAGCACTGAATAAGATCTCAGTGATTTCAGTGTAATAGTTTCAGTGATTTCAGTAATAAAAAGATGAAAAAAATATTATCCATACTTTCTATTGCGATTATTTTGAGCGCATTTTTATATTCAGCTTTAGCTTTCGGTAAGTCCGAAGAGCAGCTTAATTATACCCTTATTTCCTCAAGAGACCTCGCAGGCGTCAATTCCACGTTAAGGCAAAGCATAAAAACACTCTTTCCCGATTCTCGCGAGACCTATCTCGAATATAATTCCACCCAGGCGCGTAAATACATAAAGGAGCTGGATATCAAGTTTGTCCCTTTCGTTATTTACGATAAATCTATTGCCAATCGTGACGCGTTCTTTCATATGGTCCGTCACAAGATGGTGGTTAAGGTTAAAGACTATTATGTGATTCCCGATGAGCAGTTGAAGCTGGGCACTGTTATGCTTTTGGACAGAAAAAGAAAACCCAACAGGCTGGATATGTTTGTGGGGGCATTTTGTCCTTACTCAAAGACTACTCAGGCAGAGCTAATCGATTTTATCAGGCAGAGAGATATAGATATAGACCTTAATTTAAGATACCTGGTTAAGGTTCATGAGTTTGGCATATCCTCTTTTTATGGGCCTAGCGAGACAAAGGAAGACATAGCCCAGATTATTATTCAGAAACACTATCCCGATAAATTCCGGGATTATCTTTTGCTCATCCAGGATAAAAATAGAGAAGAGGCGCTTAAGGAATTAGGAATCTCTGCGGATATTATAGAATCCAAAAAAGAATGGGCCTTAGAGATACTTAAGGATGACTCTAAAGAGGCGGAAAGTTTACAGATAAAGCGCTCACCCACCTTTTTATGGGAAAATGTCTATCTTATCCCTAATTTAGAAGGGCTTAAACAATATGAGCCTTTTAAGAGAAAGGCATTGGCTTCTGCTGCAAGAAAAGTTGCATCCGGAGTTATCGCAATAGACTTCTTCTATTCCAATGCCTGTTCAAGCTGCCGGGAAATAAAGAATAGGCTTTTGTCGGAGATAGAGTCAGAATATAAAGATAAGATCGAAATAAATTACCATAATATATCGGATAGCGATGCGCTTGCGCTCAAATTGAAGATGGAGAAGGAATACGGGCTATCTAAAGGTCCTATCCCCGAGGTGTTTTTGCCCAATATAGCCTTAAGGGGAAAGGAACAAATAAAGAAAGAGCTTAAAGGAGCTATTAAAGCTTTATCGGAACAGGAAGCAGTAGCTGCGGAAAGAATAGAGGCAGGAGGAGATAATGCCATAATTGATAATTTTTCCACTTTCAGTCCGGCCCTGGTAATTACCGCCGGATTAATTGACGGTATCAACCCTTGCGCCTTTGCCACCTTGATTTTTTTTGTCTCTTTGCTGGCTTTAAATAGTTACGGGCGCCGCCAGATTGCCTGCGTGGGGGCTACTTTTATTATCAGTGTCTTTTTAACCTATCTTGCCATTGGCTTAGGCATTTTTCAGGGACTGCAAAGATTAGAGGTCTTTTCTCGTCTGTCCCGCCTGATTTATTATGCCATTGCTTTATTGGTGTTGGGTTTGGGTGTTTATAACCTTTGTGACTACATAAGATATAAAAAGACAGGCCAGATGAAAGGTTGCGGTCTTAAACTGCACGATCGTTTAAGAGATATAGCCGATAGTCGAAGACCTTTAGCCGCTCTTATTGCTGCGACATTTGTAACCGGCTGCATTGTGGCCCTTTTTGAATTTCCCTGCACGGGGCAGGTGTACTTTCCTACTATTGCCTTTGTATTAAAGGTACCGCATCTTCGCGCTTCGGCCTTTTTATATCTTATATTATATAATCTGGTTTTTACTCTGCCTTTGGTGGCTGTATTTCTTCTGGCCGATAAAGGATTTGCTTCGGAAAAATTTGCCCTATTTACAAATAGGCATTTAGATGGTATAAAGATAGCAACTGTTGTTCTTTTCTTTAGTTTGGCGATACTTCTGTTTATTCTTTAAAAAAGGAGAAAAAATATGGATTGGGGAATGCAAAATCGCATAAGTAAATTGATAAAACCGGAGACAGGCCGGGCAGTATGGCTGGCCATAGACCACGGTTATTTCTTAGGAGCGGTGAGCAAATTGGAAAAGCCCCAGGAGACGGTTAGGCCCCTTCTTGGCTTTGCCGATGCCCTGATGCTTACCAGAGGCGTCTTGCGCAATTGCATAGATGCCAAGACTTCTCCACCGGTAATCTTAAGGGTTTCCGGAGGCAACAGCATTGTGGGAGAGGACCTTTCTAAAGAGGCAATTACTACTTCAATAAAAGAGGCCGTTCGCCTTAATGTATCGGCCTGTGCTTTTTCTATCTATGTAGGGGCAAAGTATGAGCACCAGACTTTACTGGGTTTAGCCAACCTCATTAATGAAGCCCAGGAATACGGAATACCGGTATTGGCGGTTACTGCCGTGGGCAAAGAACTGGCTAAGCGCGATGCCCGTTATCTTTCTCTGGCCTGCCGCATTGCCGCAGAGTTGGGCGCGCAGATAATCAAGACATACTATTGCGATGATTTCCACAAGGTAGTGGAAGCTTCCCCCGTTCCTTTAGTTATTGCCGGAGGCCCTAAATTAAGGACGGAGCTGGATGCCTTGCAGCTTGCCAGTGACGCTGTAGGCCAAGGCGCTGCAGGGGTAGATATGGGAAGGAATATCTGGCAGTCGGATAATTCAGTTGCAATGATTCAAGCCATTCGCCAAATTGTTCATAAAAATGCTTCTGTTAGCCAGGCAGAAGAATTGTTCAATAGTTTGAAAAAATAAGACAGGAGGGCTTATGCTGCCTTTACCTTTAATATTGGCAATACTGATGGCGAGCTTGGTTGTAATAATTATCTTATTTCTTTTTCAGCAGCTGGGACAGCAGAAAAAAGACTTTGGTAAATATACGGCGCAGGTAGATAGCCTGAAAGACGAGGTTCGGCAGAAGGAAGGGGAGCTTAGGCAGGTTACTGTTACGGATGAGAAACTTCAGGCAGAAGCGGCTAGCCTGAAGGAAGAGATGGATAATTTAAAGAAAGAGCTTCAGGAGAAGGATAGAGTTCATCAGGAACTTAAGACCAAGTCCGAGCAGATGCAAAAAGAGCTTATTGCCAAGAAAGACTTGCCCATTCAGTTGGAACAGCAGAAAAAACAGGCTAATGAGCAGCTGATTAAGTGTAAGAAGTTAGAGAAAGACCTGCAGGGCAAAGAGGATGAGTTAAGCAAGGTTTCCCAGGAGAGCCAGACACTTAAAGAAGGTAAAGAGGCTTTGGAGAAAGAGCTTAATCAGCTTAAAGAAAAGCTTGAAAGCGCCAAAGGAGAACTCGAGGGAGCTAAAAAAGAGCTTGAAGACGCCAAGGGAGAGCTTGAGGGAGCTAAAAAAGAATTTGAAGGCACTAAAGGAGAGCTTGAAAGCGCCAAAGGAGAACTCGAGGGAGCTAAAAAAGAGCTCGAGCAGGAAAAAGAGGCCAGGCTAAAAGAAAAGGAAGCAAAGGCAGAATCAATTCCTGAGCAGGCCCGGGAGGAGCAGAAACCTGAAGAACCAAAGGAAGAAGAAAAGCCCGAAGAAGGGCCTAAAGCCGAAGAAATTAAAGGGGAAAAGCCCCAGGAGCCTCAAGCAGAACAGGAGCCCGAGGAAGTAAAGGAAGAGCCCAAAGTCGAACCCCAGGAGCAACAGGCGCCTGATGAGCCCGAGACGCCACAACAAGAAGAAGCGCAGGCTGAAGAGCCGAAGGAAGAAGAAAAGCCCGAAGAAGGACCGAAAGCCGAAGAGCAGCCTGAGGCACCTCAAGAGGAACAGGTGCCTGAAGAGCCTGAAGTAATACAGGAGGAAGCACAGGCAGAGTCTCCCGCTGAAGAACCACAACAAGAACAGACGCCTGAAGAGCCGGAGGAAAAACCGGAAGAAGAGCAAAGGCCTGAGGCATCGCAAGAAGAAATACAGGAAGGCTTAAGTTCTGTCGAGGAGTCTTCGGAAGAACAAAAGCCCGAAGAAGTTCCTGAAGAAGAACCTCAGGAGTTGCAACAAGAAGAACAGAAACCCGAAGCGCCGCAGGAAGAGACGCAGGTAGAAGCGGCCTCTGAAGAACCAAAGCAAAAAGAGCCGGAGGAAAAGCGGGAACCTGAAGCATCGCAAGAGGAGCCGGGCCCTGAAAAACCAAAGGCGGAAGAGAAGCCCAAGAAGGAAGAGTCGCCTTTTGAGCGATTTTTAAGACCGAAGCTTAATGAGGAATCGCCGGAAGGATAGAATAAATCAGAAGGCCCCAGATAGCAAAACCAATAGCTGCTAAAATGCGCAGGGTAGAGTTCGATAGGTTTTCTAGACGTTGAAGAAACTTTTTCGTTCGTCTGAGGGGAATAAAGAAAATAAACAATCCGGAAGCACTACAGGCAAGACCCAGGGCTATTATATAACCCCAGAATCTTGCCTGTGTCGCTAACATCAAAAATAACACGCCTAAAATCAAACGTAATAGTCCCACCGCGTAAATCCGACTGCCTATAGAAAATAAATCAACAACCTTACGTAAAAATTTCGGCGCAATCAATACTGTTAAACTGAAGGCTATTGTTATATAGCCTATGATAAGAGCAATTATAGCCAACTTATTCAATCTTTATGTTTTTTCCTATGCTTCCCCCCGGCGGTAATATAATTAGAAACCTTTCTTCTGCCTTCTCTATGACGATAGACCTCTCCTCCGCCTATACTGTCAGTTTCATAGAGTAAGGTGGCATTTGGATTGGCCTTCATCCAGCCCCGGGTTTTTCCTTTTGCGGCGGAGTGTATGCTATAGGAGACGCCTCCTGGCGGAGGAGTCTTATCGCGCGGACAGGTAATAACTGCAGGATCATTTCCGTAATAGTCGCCGAAGCTGGCCTCGGCCACTTTAACCAAGGCCCAATTCTTCACAAAAGGAAAGCGGGAGTTGTTATTCTCCTCTCTTAGTTGAGCTACGGCCTTATTCTTGTACTCGTCCCAGACCTTGGTGAGAGAAGCCGGGACAACACCCGTATCATAAATGGACATCTTAACGGCTGTATAAATCAGTTTTTCCCTGGTTTCGCAAAGGAGTTGATCGGTCCTTTCTCTGGCTTTCTGGTAGGTGGCAAGGGCTATAGAGGCTATAATAGCAATAATAACGCAGGCTATTATTATCTCCGTCAATACAAAAGCGCTTTTTCTCTTCATATCTGCTTCCTCCTTTCTTTATTTTAATATTTATACCTATTAAATATTCTTATCACATCCATAAAAATAAGTCAAGTTCTTTTTGACAAGTCTCAGGTTGTATGTTAAACTTTAATCTATGATTAAATTATGGCGTGACCAAAATACTTTGAGGATGTTGTTAATAGGTATCTTGATATTAATAATATACTCATTTATCTTAGTGCCTCTGGAGGTTCTTAATCTTCCCAGATGGAAATCCCGGGATATTGCCACTGTCCTTAGGCATGCCCTCCTGCCTCAGCCGAAAAATATCGAAAACATAATAATTATAAGCATAGACGATATCTCCTTAAAGAAAATGGGCAAGAAATGGCCCTGGCCGCGCAGGACCTTTGCCGAGCTGCTTGAGAAGCTAAATAGTTATCAACCGGAGCTTATATCTTTCGATTTAGTTTTTACTGGTGTAAGCAGCGCCGAAGACGATAAACTTTTGGCCCAGGCAATTAAAAAATCTCGCAATGTGTTTATGGCCTCTTTTTTCGATGAAAAGGGAGAGCATGTCCTGCCATATGAACCGTTTCTGCAATCGGGCGCAGAGACAGCTTTTATCAATAAGCCCCAGGATGACGACTTCAGAGTGCGTAATACCTGGGGTATTCTTTTTTCTCCACAATACGAAGTAAAGGATTATTCCTTTGAGATAAAAGTCGCTGCCCGATATGCGGGCGCGCCTGCGGATAAGATTACTTTCGATGGACGAAATATAACTTTTGAAGACGTTAGGATTCCCGCGCGCAGAGACGGCACGATGAGTATTAACTACCGGGCAGATTTTGATGATTTTACGGTGGTGCCTTTCTGGAAGGTGATGCAGGAAGAGGTTCCTTTTGATAATCTGCGCAATAAGATAGTACTGGTGGGGGCAGAGGCCGAGGCTATCCATGATATTTACCTGACTCCCTTTGGTCCGATGCCCGGGGTAGGCATATGCGCCAATAATATCCTGATGTTAATTAACGGCACTTCTTTAAGAGAGCTGCCTGCTGCGGTTTCTTTTATAATCTTGCTTATTTTTGCTTTATTGCTGGCCTTCTTTAGTTATAACCTTGCCTTTTTTAGAAGCGCGCTCTTTTCCGTTGCTTTTACAGCCGGTTTCCTGCTTTTATATTTTGGCCTGTCCCTGAAGAATTACACTATGGATTATTTCGCCGTAGTCTTTGTGGGGATATCTATATTTATCTTCGCCGGAATTTTTAAATATTTCAGGCTTTCCTTAACCAGCGCACAATTAAGGAAATTGGTCGTTACCGATATCTCTACGGGTCTATTTATATATCGTTATTTCAGGTTCAGGTTGCAGGCGGAAGTAATTGAGGCCATAAGGTCCAAGTCCAATATATCCCTGGCAATTTTCAGTATCGATAATTTCCGCAAGATAAGCGATGACTATGGAATTGAACAGGCAAACCTCATCTTGCGGGCTATTGCCCAGATGTTGAAAGAAAACTCTCCCCGGGGCGCTTTATTGGCCAGGTATGGAGAGAATAAATTCTCTCTTTTGCTTAAGCTCAAGTATGATGAGGTACTTAAGCTGGGAGAAAAATTAAGAGAGGAAATTGAAGAACTCGAAGTTAGCGGAGCGGCCAAAGACTTAAAATTAATTTTTTCCATAGGAGTGGCTTCTTATCCGCACGTAGCGATAAACTCCTCCCGCGACCTGATTAGATGCGCCGAAGCCGCCTTAAAGAGGGGGTATAAGCGAAATGAGGTTTGTGTATTTGACTCAAAGCTGGATAAGGTCCATCTGGGGGCGCAGGAGAAGAAGCCGGGCGCAGAAGTCGGCTATATAGCTTCAGATTACCTGGAAGATATGTACAGGGACTTAAATACCACTTTGAAAGAGTTGCGCCAGGCGCATAAAGATATGGAGACGGCCTTTTTTGAGTTTATCCGTTCACTGGTCAAGGCCTTGGAGGCCAAGGATACATATACCGCAGGCCATTCCGACAGAGTGCGCAAATATGCCTTGATGCTGGCGGAAGCCTTAGGAATGCCGGAGGAAGAGCGTAAGCTTATTTCGCAGGCCGCATTGTTACACGATATTGGAAAAATAGGAATGCCCGAGAGTATCCTGCGCAAAACAGATAAATTATCAAACGAAGAATATGCCATTGTCAAGCAGCATTCGGAGGCGGGGGTGAGGATTTTAGAGCCTATCGAGTTTTTCCGGAAGTATATTCCCTTAATCCTTCATCACCATGAAAGATACGATGGGACGGGTTATCCTCATGGCATCGGTCAGGACCTTATTCCTGCGGGAGCCGCTATAATCTCTATTGCCGATGCCTTTGATGCTATGACCACGGGCCGCACTTACACAATACCCAAGACTACAAAAGAGGCTATTGCCGAATTAAGAAAGGGCTCAGGAAAGCAATTTAAGCCTTTATATGTGGAAAAGTTTATTCAAGCCTTAGCTGTTTCTCAGCGTCGACAATATCGCGGTTAAAGACAGCCGCAAGCCCATTGATTTTTTCTTTAAGCATATCCGAAGATACAGGCGCCTGCCGAATTTCACGCAAGATCTGCAGTCCCATGCGGAAGTAACGTATCAGCTCTCCTTCATCCACATCCGAATATTGCCCCAGCTTGGAAAAGTCTGTACCCCTCAGCCAGGCCTCGGTGACTTGCGCCAGATGCCAGAAGCATTCTTTGGATTTAGGCCAGATACCGAAGTTCTTCTCGAGGCGATGAATATTTTTTGTAATTTCCTCGGTTGCCTCTTTCAAGGCGCGCACGTTACGGGTAATTTTTGGGGGACGGTCTTTTTTGCGCGGCTCATAAACTAAAGCGCAGGCTAAGATGCCCAGCTCTACGGGCGAAAGCTCTTCCAGTACATTTTCTTCATAGATTTCCGCTAAGGGCAGTTCATAGCCGTAAAGCGAGGCGGCAAATCTGCCTTTATGGGTCAGTGCATTATCCCGGATATGGCCTAATTTTTTGAGTAGATTTACCTTGGCATGGAGTTGGGCCTCGGCCCCTTTTCTCCTGCGCGGCTTTTCCTGAAAATAGTGCAGGGAAAGAGGATAAAGCCGATAGAGCTTTTCCTGATGTTTTTCGTAGAGATGTAAGAGTGTGGCGTAAGAGGAATTGAACTTACTGGTTATCCTTTCCGGTTTTCCGTAGAGGATACGTCTTACCTCATCCAGCTGAATCCTGTTGGGGTTGATGCGGCAATAGACAAAACCTTCCCTGTCCATACCCCGCCTTCCGGCGCGCCCGGCCATCTGATAGAAATCGCGCGTCGTTAGATTGCGGTGATAGCGGCCGTAGAATTTACGCATCCCGTCAAAGGCCACGGTGCGCGCGGGCATATTGATCCCCAGGGCAAAGGTCTCCGTGGTAAAGATGACTTTAAGCAGCCGGGAGGTAAAAAGGCGCTCGATTACCTCTTTTAATGTAGGCAGCATTCCCGCATGATGGTAGGCTATGCCGCGCTTAATCAAAGGGGTGAGTAAGGCCGCACTTTTTTCCTGCTTTAAGTCGAAGCGTTCGCAAAGCGAATCGTAAAGCGAGCTAATCTGGACTTCTTCGTCCTTAGTCAGGAAGTTAAAGGAAAATAGTTCCTGGGCCAGGGTCTCGCAGCGACGGCGGCCAAAGGCAAAGTAGATAGAGGGCAGGGCGTCGTTTTCCTGGAGATGGTGCAGGAGCGAAGAGAGGCGGTTTGGCTTGAAGAAGGCATGAGTAAATCTTTGTCTGCCCCGATAACTGTGAGCTATTCTTTTTTTATATCCTTTTTGCTGCAGTTTTTTAAGCCTGTCCAGAATTTCGTTTTGACATTGAAAGAAAAAATGCAGAGGCACCGGGCGCTGCTTCTCGATTACCTGCTTAAGCGGCATCTTATGCACCGATTCGATCCAGCGGGAGAGCTCATCGATATTAGGCACTGTGGCGGAGAGGCAGAGCATCTTCATGTGCGCAGGCAGAAACATTATCGACTCTTCCCAGATAGTGCCGCGTTCCTCATTATCAATATAATGGACCTCATCGAAGATTATCCAGGCGTATCTTTTTAGGTTGCGGGGGTCCTCCAGGGCCTTGTTGCGAAAGATTTCTGTGGTCATAATCAAAACAGGCGCTTCGGGATTTATGGAGACGTCCCCGGTGAGGATTCCGATTTTATCCCCGTATTGGCCCTGAAAATCGCGGAATTTTTGGTTGGAAAGGGCCTTGATGGGTGCGGTATAGATTACGCCTTGTGCCTTTTTGAGACATTCGGTAATAACGTGTTCGGCGATAACGGTCTTACCGCTGCCTGTAGGGGCGGAGACAATTACGGAATGCCCGCGGTTAATGTAATCAATTGCTTCTTTTTGAAAACGGTCATATTCCATAGCGTTATTATAAGCCAGTTTGATTAAAATGTAAACCCCATTAGTTTTTAAGTTTTTGCTTGGATTTTCGCCAATTATGTATATAATAGTAAGACAAGGAGGATTTTCTATGGAAATAGCGATAGTTAAAGAGATTGCTGCCCGGGGCAGGGAGACAAGAGCCATACTTTTACCGCGTGAGGTAAAAAGACTGATTGAACAGGGGCATGATGTCTTTGTGGAAAAAGGCCTGGGGGCAAGAATATATATTCCCGATAGCGAATATAAAAGCTGCGGGGCGAAGCTTATTGCCAGCAGGAAAGAATTGTTTAGAAAAGCCATTGTGGTAAAATTGAAACCTCCGCTGCCGGAGGAGTTTAAGCTTCTGCGTAATAATCTTTTGTTTTGTATGCTGCATGCCGAGCAATACCCTCAATATGTGCGGCTGTTAAAGAAGGCGGGTGCCAAGGCCGTGGCCATGGAGCTGATTAGAAACAGGGCCGGGGAACGCTTAATCAGCTGTTGCGACATAGCCGGAGAGCAGGGAATGCTTATGGCTTTCAATCTGGCCAAAAGGAGTCCCGTTGACTGCAGTGTTTTGATGTTGGGATATGGTTCGGTGGCCACCGGCAGCTTAAAAGTAGCTTTTAATCTGGGGGCCAGGCTTAAGATCCTGCGCAAGTCCGAATACAGGTACATCAGGCATTTTTTAAGAAGGAAGGATATAGTGGTAAACGCTATTTGCTGGCCGCAGGCAAAACGGGAAAATAAAGAATACCTGATTACCAGGGATATGCTTTGTTTATTGAATAAGGGAGCGATAATTCTTGACCTTTCCGTGGATTATCCCAGCCCCATAGAGAGCTGCCATCCTACTTTAATAGATAAGCCTACTTATGAGGTTGACGGCATTACCCATATCAGCATATTCGGCTATCCGGGACTGGCGCCTATATCCAGTGCTGCGCGATACAGCCGTCAGGTTTTGCCTATTCTTTTGAAGCTGGCCTCGGCCTCTTTGGATAGGCTGCCTCCTTATTTAAACAAAGCGCTAATTAGCCCCCGATGAAAAAGGCCTTACTTGTTATCGGCGATAAATATATAAAGGGAAAGAGACCTGAGCGCTCTTTTGCAAAGTTTGTAAGATACGCCCGGAAATTAAAAGGCGAAAAAAAGCTTGAGCTCGCCGTAATAAACTACTCCCAGCTTCTTTCGAAAAAGATTCCCCCGATAAAGAGCCCCAGAATATTAGTCGTCTTTTTCTTCCCCTATAAATACTGGAATCGCAATATCGAAATTTATCCCGATGAAAGAATCTACGGCGATAAAAAATTTGGCCGGGAATTCAAGAGTTTTTTCAGAAAGATAGAGAAAACAATAGCCAAATACTACAAAGGCAGGCAGATAGAATATTTAAATTCGCCAGGAGCAATCTGCCTGGATAGAGACAAAAAGGCAAGTAAAGCTTTATTAGAGAAAAACGCAATTCTTTCACCCCGGACATTTAAGGTTTTTTCGTTTATCGATATTCAGAGAATGCTGAATAAAGGTATGGGCCTGTATATCAAACCCAGATTTGGGGCCTTAGGAAAAGGCATCACTTATATAGATAAAGAAGGCGTAATCTCCAATTTCGCATTTCGCAGAGGAAAAATCCTCAGCAGACCCTATGATTGCGATTGGCGATTTGGCAGGGTTAAGGATAAGCGCAGATTTATCCATGAACTTCTTAAAAGGGGCTTTCTCTGCGAGGAGGCAATAACGCCGGCTACTTTCGAGGCGAGAAGGTTTGACTTCAGGGTATATGTTATGTTCGGCAGGGTGGTCTATATGTATGCCAAGTCTTCTCCGGCCGATGTCTGGGTTACAAACTGGTCGCAAGGCGGCAGGATCGATAAGAAAGGGATAATTTTAAGAGGTCTGGCTAAAGGGAAAAAAGCGCAATTGAAAAAATTAGCAAAAAAGACCGCCCGCGCACTCGGATTAGATTTCGCCGGCATAGATATTATATTTTCCGAAGGTTTAAAAACTGCCTATGTTTTGGAGGGAAATGCCTTTCCCGGCTATGAAAAGGGCTTCGATTTAATGAAGTCCCTGCTTAAATTTGTGGCCGATAGCGGCTAATCAAGATGAAAAAAAATCCTACTATTGCCGCTATTTTAAAGCGCTTAGAACACGAAGAGAACTTTGTTTTTCTGGAGACTGCCAGGCCCGATGCACAGAATTATTTAAGCTATCTATTTTTGCGGCCTAAGAGGATAATTTCCGCTTTTAAAATAAATGAGGTAGAGGCCTCACTCGCCCAGCTGGATAAAGCCCTGAAGGACGGTTATTACGTTGCGGGCTTTCTTTCTTATGAGGCGCAAGGTGCCTTTGAAGAGAAGCTAAAAATTAAAGAAAGTTTTAATTTTCCGCTTTTGTGGTTCGGCCTCTATAAGCGACCGTTGATTTACAATCATCGAAAAAAGGATATTGCCAGAGGTTCCTGGAAGTCGCCCGCTCAGATTAAAGAAATTGCCCCAAATATCTCTGAAAAGTCTTACCTTAAGGCAATAACAAAGATAAAAGATTTAATCGCCCAGGGACTCACCTATCAGGTAAATTATACCTTTAAGCTTAAGTTTTCTTTCTCCGGTTCACCTTTAGGTCTATATTTTAATTTGAGAGATAACCAGAGTGTCCCCTATTCGGCTCTTATTAAGGCTAATGTCCCTTATAAAAAAGGAGGGGATGCTTTCCATATCCTTTCCTTTTCGCCGGAATTATTTTTCAGAAAAAAGGGAAATAGAATCTATACCCGGCCGATGAAAGGCACGGCCCAAAGAGGCAAGACCCCGGAAGAAGACGCCGGAATTGCCGTAACTCTCAAGAATTGCCCTAAAAACAGAAGCGAAAATTTAATGATTGTGGATTTACTGCGCAATGATTTAGGCAGAATCTCAAAAGTCGGCAGCGTAAGAGTTCCGCGTCTGTTTAATATAGAAAAGTACCAGACGCTTTTTCAGATGACCTCAACTGTGGAAGGTCGCTTGAAGGAGAAATCGGCCTTTGATATATTCAGGCATATTTTTCCTTCCGGTTCGGTAACAGGGGCGCCTAAGATAAAAACTATGGAGCTAATCGGAAAATTAGAGAAAGAGCCGCGCAATATATATACCGGAAGCATCGGTTTTTTCTCGCCCGATAAGTGCGGGGCGTTTAATGTGGCCATCCGCACTCTTTTGATAGATAGCCGCAGAAAGACCGGAGAGCTGGGCGTAGGAGGCGGCATTGTCTATGACTCCGACCCAAGAGGCGAATACGCCGAATGCCGCCTGAAGGCGGATTTTTTGGTTAAGAGGCAAAAAGAGTTTCAATTGATTGAAACTATGCTCTGGCAGCCGGATAAGGGATATTTCCTCTTGAATGAGCATCTAAAGAGGCTGGAAAAATCAGCGAAATATTTTAATTTTCTTTACAGAAAAGATGATGTATTGAAAGCATTGGGGAAACTGCAAAATAGGTTTGGGCGCAATAAGTATAAAGCGCGCCTCCTGTTGCATAAAGACGCAAAAATCGAACTGGAAAGCTCTTTATTGAAATCGGCTGCTAAAGAAGATGCAAAGATTTTCCTTTGCGGAAAAATGATTTGTTCGGATAATCCTTTTTTATATCATAAGACCACTAACCGCAAAATATATGAGCAGGAATATAAAAGAGCTAAGGATAGAGGCTTCTACGATGTCATCTTTAGTAACGAGAGGAATGAGATTACCGAAGGAGCTATCTCCAATATTTTTGTCAAAAAAAGGGGCAGGTTTTATACGCCTCCTGTGGCCTGCGGACTTCTGGATGGGGTATATAGAAGATATCTTTGCAAGGATAAGCCGGCGGTTGAAGAAAAAATCCTTTTCGAAAAAGACCTCATAGATGCCGATGAGATTTATTTAAGCAACTCCGTCAGGGGACTGGTCAGAGTAAGCTTTCAGGTATAGGATTAGGATATGGTAAAAAAGAGGCAATTAGCTTCCGGGATTGTCAGAAAATTGCGCAGTAAGGGTTTTTCTGCCTACTTTGTGGGCGGCTGCGTAAGGGATATGGTAATGCGCAAGGCGCCCAAGGACTTTGATATTGCCACCAGCGCCAAGGTTTCCCAGATAAGAAAGATTTTCCCCGGCCAGACCCATAGCGTGGGTGCGCAGTTTGGCACATTATTAGTTATAAGGAATGATATGCCTTTTCAGGTTTCCACTTTTAGAAGCAAGAGAAGAAAAGCCCTCTTAAGCATCAGCGAAGATGTAAAAATGAGAGATTTTACTATCAATGGCTTAGCTTATGAGCCTATTGCTAAGAAGATTATTGATTTGGTGGGGGGCAGAAGTGATATCCGCAGGAAGAAAATCCGTTGTATAGGTGAGGCCTCTTCGAGATTTAAAGAGGACCCTTTAAGGCTTGTTCGGGCAGTCAGATTTGCCGTTACCCTTGGCTTTAGCATTGAAGATAAAACCTTGCAGGCTATCGGGAAAATGGCCGCGGAAATAAAGAAGGCAAGCCTTGAGCGAATTCGCGATGAATTGGTTCTGATATTTACAGGCAAGAGGCCTTCTTTAGGATTAAAACTGCTTGATGAGACCGGGCTTTTAAGATATATCCTGCCTGAAGTAGATAAGCTCAAAGGGGTGGAGCAGCCCCGCGCCTTTCATCCCGAAGGAGATGTATTTGCCCATACCTTATTGATGCTGAAAAAGCTAAAGAGCCCCTCTTTGGTGTTGGTCTTTGCCTGCCTTCTGCATGATATCGGAAAGCCTGCGACTTTTGAGGTGGCCGAACGCATCAGATTTAGCGGGCATGATAAGCTGGGTGCGGAGATGTCGGATAGGATACTGAAGAGACTAAGGTTTTCCAATAGAGACAGGGAAGATATTGTCGCCTGCGTGGAAAACCATATGCGTATAATGGAGGCGCCAAAGATGCGTGAAGCCACCCTCAAAAGGCTTTTTGCCCGGCCTACTTTTGAGGAGGAGCTTGCACTTCACCGCATTGATTGTATTGCCAGCCACAAAGATTTGACAATATGGCGCTTCTTAAGAAGCAAATACAAAGAAGTCAAAAAAGAGCCGGCAATCCCCAGGCCGCTTTTGAGCGGTTACGAATTAATAAAAATAGGCTTTACTCCTGGCCCGATTTTTGGTAAAATCCATAGAGAAATGATAGATATGCAGCTGGAGGGAAAGCTTAAAAGTAAGGCTCAAGCCAAGAAATGGGTAAGAGATAATTTTTTGAAGGAGAAAAGGCATGTCCAAGCTAAAGCATAATTTTGTCAAAGAGGACCCCTGGCGCATCTTCAGGATTATGAGTGAGTTTGTGGAAGGCTTTGAGGAACTCTCCGATATTCGCAAAGCAGTTTCCGTTTTTGGTTCCTCCCGCGTTAAGCCCGGCAGCACCTACTATAAATTGGCGCAGAAATCAGCCAAAGTCTTCGCTAAGGCAGGTTTTGCAATTATAACCGGAGCCGGCCCGGGGATAATGGAAGCGGCAAATAAAGGCGCCAAGGAAGCCGGGGCCGAATCGGTGGGCTTGAATATTCTTACGCCCATCCAGCAAAAGCCCAATGAATATCTCACTCGTCTTTTGGAGTTCAGGTATTTCTTCTGCCGCCGCGTAATGTTTGCTAAATACAGCCAGGCCTATCTTATCTTTCCCGGTGGCTACGGAACGATGGATGAGTTTTTTGAGGCCATTACCCTTATTCAGACCAGCCGAATGGAGGCGCGTCCGGTAATCCTGTTTAACAGGGAATATTGGCAGGATCTTTTGCATTGGTTCAAAGGCAAGGTGCTTAGGGAAAAGATGATTAGCCCAAGAGATTTAGATATATTTAATGTAGTAGAGACTCCAGAGCAGGCTTTGAAAATAATAAATAAACATGCCCGATAGTCCGGATTATCAAGAGGAACCCTTAGATTTTTCACGACCCCTTCGTTTATGCCGATGTCCATATTGCGGTGAGACCTTAAGCGTTGAGGAAGTGGAGGGTTCGCTTGCACCGGAAAGTAACACTTTTATCTGCCCGAATTGCAGAAAAAAGCTAAACCTTCATGAATTAGGAAGAGGAGACATTTAGATGGCTGAAGAGAAGAAAAAGGCAGAGGATAAGCACCAGAAGCCCGATAAGAAAGAACACGAAGAGAAGAAAGAAAAGAAGGCACCTAGCGCTGAGGAAGCAAAACCGAAGACTCATCACCAGAAGCCCGCTGCCGAGGCCAAGAAGGAACCCCAAGAAAAGAAGGAACCGAAAAAAGAAGAGAAAAGCCAGGAAAAGGCCGAGGCCAAGAAAGAGCCCCAGGAAAAGAAGGAAGAGAAAGCCGAAGCCAAGAAAGAAGCAAAAGAAGAGAAAAAAGAGGAGAAGCCACCCGAAGGCAAGGAAGCCAAAACAGAGGAAAAAGCTGTTGCGGAAGAAGCGGCTAAGCCCAAGCAAGAGGCGCCGCCAAAGAAGAAAAAGATTAATTGCCTGACGCTTAAGGAAGTTGAGAAAAAGATAGAGGAAGCCCGGGGAAAAATGGGAGGGCTTACTTCCAGGTATGCCCGGCAACTGTTGAGGAGAAAAGAACAATTATCCGGAGGAGAAGATGCAGCAAATCAATAAAGCTCGCATGAATGAGTTCGCGATAGCCGCCCTGGTTTTTGGAATTATATCTTTTATTCAGCTGGCAGGGATTGAGAAGGCAATCGCAGCAGTTGTTTTCGGAATCCTTTCTCTTAAAAGGATTGCTGCGCCCGATAGTAATTGCAGGGGAGAGGGGCTGGCTGCTGCCGGCATAGTCCTTGGTATAATTTATGCTATTATTGCCGGTGTAATGCTATTCACTATAGTGAAAAATCCCGCCCTCTTGGAACAGATGTTAAAACGGCCTTTGCCTAATTAAAAAGAATTCGAAAGCGAAGAATAGGGGAGCAAAAAGAGATAAAAAATGGCTAAGACGATACAAGAAATTAACGAGAAGATAAAGAAGGGAAAGGCAGTTGTAGTTACTGCCGAGGAGATTACGGACCTCATAGATGAAAAGGGCCTGAGAGAGACGGCCAAAGAAGTGGATGTGGTCACCTGCGGCACCTTTGGGCCGATGTGTTCTTCGGGAGCATATTTGAATATCGGCCACTCCAAGCCCAGAATAAAATTGGGAGGAGGCAGGGCCTATCTTAACGATGTGCCTGTCTATACCGGTTTTGCAGCCTTAGATATTTATCTGGGGGCCGCTGCTTTGCCTGATGAAGACCCGCGCAACAAGGTCTATCCCGGCAGTTTCAAATACGGGGGAGCCTATGTAATCGAAGAGCTGGTAGGGGGCAAAGACATAGTGCTGAAGGCCTCGGCTTACGGTACGGATTGCTATCCCCGCAGGGAACTGGAGACCCTGATTAATATCAAGGATTTGAACGAAGCCGTGCTTTTTAATCTGCGCAATTGCTATCAGAACTATAGCGTAGCCGTTAATCTGAGTGAGCGTATTATCTATACCTATATGGGAGTGCTCAAGCCTCATCTGGGCAATGCCAATTATTGTAGTGCCGGGTGTCTTTCACCGCTTATGAACGACCCCTATTATAAAACTATCGGTATCGGCACAAAGATATTCTTAGGGGGAGGGGTTGGCTTTGTAGCCTGGCAGGGTACCCAGCATAACCCCGGGGTTAAGCGCCATGAAAACGGCACGCCCTCTCAGGCAGCGGGTACTCTTGCGGTCATCGGCGACCTGAAGAAGATGAGCCCCAAGTGGCTTGTGGGAACCACGATGTATGGGTATGGCGTTACCCTGACAGTAGGCATTGGCGTGCCTATCCCTATTCTTAATGAAGAGATATGTAAATATACTGCGGTGCGCGATGAAGAAATCTATACCCAGATAATTGACTATGGTCGGGCCTATCCTCAAAGAGAGACGGGGAGTTTAGGGGAAGTCAATTATGCCCAGCTTAAAAGCGGAAAGATATCGGTGCAGAATAAAGAGGTTCCCACCGGAAGTCTCTCCAGCTACTCCAAGGCTCGAGAGATTGCCGGCATTCTTAAGGAGTGGATTGCGGATGGCAAATTTCTCTTAACCGAGCCTGTGGCTCCTTTGCCTGGGGCTGAATCGGGATACCGCTTCCGGCCCTTAAAAGAAAGGCCGCTAAGCTAATCAAGATAAATAGGAAGGCAAAGAAAGTTCATTAAGCTTAAGCGGGACAGGATATGTCCCGCATTATTTTAACCATGAACCCCGCTCTTCCTAATACCCGCATTGATAAGTCAAGAGCGAGGACAAGGATGTTTGATTATATGGTTTGTAGTTTAGCAAAAGTAAAATCTAACCCTGGCATAGCGATGAAAGGAAGAGCGGGGTGAAGATATTAGCTATTTTAGGCTCACCCCGCAGGGGTGGCAATTCGGAGATACTTCTGGATAAGGCTCTGGAAGGGGTAAAATCTCTTGGCTTGGAGCCAGAGAAGATTGTCCTGAATGAATTAAAGTTTGCAGGCTGTCAGGAATGCGGCGGCTGCGATAAAACAGGTAGATGCATTGTTAATGACGATATGCAGATGATTTATAAGAAATTGGATGAGGCCGAGGCAGTAGTTTTGGCGTCACCTATTTTTTTCGGCAGTCTTCCCGCGCAGGTTAAGGCGATGATTGACCGCTATCAATGTATCTGGGTGGCAAAATATGTTTTGGAGAAAAAAAATCCTGCGCCTCTAAAAAAAGGATTCCTTATTTTAGTCAGCGCAGGCTCAAGAGGCAGCTTTTTTAAAAACGCAGAAAGTATAGTCAGGAATTTCTTTGCTGTTTTGGGCGCAGAATTGAAAGAAAGCTTTTGCTGTCCAAATGTAGATAAGAAGGCGCGTGTGTTGGAACATCCGAATTGCCTGGAAAAAGCTTTTGAACTGGGTAAAAAAATTCCCCGCTATTTTCCTTGATGAAGACCTTCCTTTTTGCATCCATGATTTTCCTTAGTGCTTTTTCTTTTTGTTTTGCCGAAGAGGTGGAACTGGGAAAAATCTCCATAAAGAAAGGTTTGCCTGAAGAGGGCCTGCCCGCTTTCTCTTTAGAGGAGATGATTGATTATTCCTCAAGCATAGATTTAAGGAAGCGCTCTATTTCCGGCGTGCAGCAGGATGTTTCATTGCGAGGTTCTATCTTTGAGGATACCTCTATAGAGCTAGGGGGGATAAAAATTAACGACCCCCAGACCGGCCACTTTAACCTGGAGATACCCTTAACCAGCGCAGACCTTGAGGAAATAGACATTTTTAAGAACTCGCAGAAAATAAACTTTATTCCCAAGAAGCCCAAAGATGAAGGCTTTCTCTTAAAATCTTCTTTTGGCGAGCATGCCCTCT
The DNA here is from genome assembly GCA_020341815.1 of Candidatus Omnitrophota bacterium. GTDB lineage: Bacteria > Omnitrophota > Gorgyraeia > JAFGHF01 > JAFGHF01. Next base: position 720,348 of record CP070837.1, on the reverse strand, counting down.
GGGGACAGCTTCTGTCTTTCAATTTTCCCTTAAAAGAAACAAAAAACAGGATATCCTGCGAGCACAAGATAAGCAAGGGGGACAGGCAGGATACGGATTTTGAAATCTATAATTTTTCTTTTCACTCTTTATGGGAAGATGAGCTCAAAGATAAGGATATCGAGTTTTTATTCGGCTCGACAAAGAGGGACTTCGGAGCGGATAGTTTCTATGCCTCGGCCTGGCCGCATGAAGAGGAACACATCACCCAGAGATTTTATTCCTTGCGCGCAGGGCTAAAAAATAAAGAGTTGTTTGATTTGAATAATACCTTTTATTTAAGAAGGCACGGCGATAAATACATATTAAACCGCCACGATCCCTCCTTTTACACCAATTATCACACCACTTATCTCTATGGGTTAAAAAGTAAGTTGGATTTTTACAACGATTTATCTCTTATCTTTAATATAGACAGAGAGACGATAGACAGCACTAATCTTAATAAGCACTACCGGATGAAAAAGGGATTACGCCTGGGGTTGAAGGATAAAGAGCTGGGTAAGCTCCTTGTCGATTTTTCCGGGGGATTCGATTATTATGAAGAATGGGAATATCTGGAAGATATCTCTTTAGGCTTAAATTATTTTTTGAAAGATGATTTGAAATTAGGATTTTCCTTTGACCGTATCTGGAGAGCACCTTCCTTCACCGAACTATATTACAATTCCCCTTCTAATATAGGAAACGTTAATCTTGATGTTCAGAAGTCTTATAACTTTGAGTGGGGCCTGGATTATGCACCTGGCGACAATTTTATTTCAAGCGTTAGTTTTTTCTTAAGAGACCAGTCAAATACTATTGACTGGGTAAAAAATGTCTCTGCACTTGCCTGGGAGGCAATGAATGTCGAGGATTTGGATGTATATGGCCTGGACTTTTATTCACAGCTGAATTTCAAAGATAATATACTAAAGAAATGTTCTTTAGAATATACTTATCTTGATTTGGACAAAAACAACCCTTATAATTTTTCCAAATATGTCTTTGATTATAATCGCCATAAGCTTGTAAGTATCTTGGGCCTTGATTTCGGAGGCATTTCTACAAATGTAATCGGTAATTTTTCCCGACCCCTCCAGAGGAAAAGGTATACTACTTTTGATTTAAAAATGAAGAAGGAGCTTTCCAACTTTACCCTGGCCTTAGAAGGCATAAATATATTCGACAGGAGTTATCAGGAAATGCAGGATATACAAGGTGCCGGAAGACTGATAAAAATAAGTGCCGGCTATTCTTTTTGAAAATTCTAAAAAATGACAGAAAACGTTTGACAGCTAAGGGGGATAAGAGGTATCATAAAAAGCTACAGCAAGGAGGCAGGTGTGCGTAACTATAAACCCAGGACAGCCCTGAAGATAGTTAAAAAGCTAAGCGGGCAATCCAATATAGAGCCTATGGATTATTCGGGCCTTAAAATCATGGCCGAGAAATACGGCAATAAGACCGAATACGGAAATTATGTCTTTATTACCGATGTACGCAATAGAAGCGCAGGCTTAACCGTATATGTTGGCTCTGAAGATGTTCAGCTTTCGAAAGTCAATCCCCGCCAAAGAGAAATCTTAAAATCCCTGCCCCAGACCCTGAAGAAGCTCGAGGATTACCTCAAGAAGGCGCCTCTGGTTAAGGTTGAGCAGGCCATGGGGGACAATCCTTATTACAGCCCGCATTGCACGCTATATTTGTCCGTGCAGAGGAAAGACTGTATCCGCATTCCTTATATGTGGTCCAACACCATGTTTAAGCCTCAAGCTGGCAATCGCAGCAGTTTGCGCAGCCCGAAATTATGGATAGTTTATGTCCCCGAATGGCCGGAAACAAAGCGCCAGATTTTGGTCTTTCCCGAAGAGGGAGTAACCTTTGTATTGGGTACTGACTACTTTGGCGAGGTAAAGAAAGGCTTCCTGCGCATGGCGATGTGGCTTGCCAAAAAGCAGGGAATGCTGGGGATACATGCCGGGGCAAAGGTGCTTAAGGCACTTGACGCATCGGGAAATCTCAAGAAATACGGGATGTTTCTTTTTGGGCTTTCGGCTACCGGTAAGACCACTCATGCTTGTCATAATCACGGTCTGACAAAGCCGGGTGAGGGCGTAGAGATTGTTCAGGATGACGTAATCTTCTGGCGCAGGGATGGTTCTACGCTGGGCACGGAAAGGGGTTTCTTCATCAAGACCGACGGCTTAGACCCCAAGACCCAAAGCCTCCTCTATAATGCAGCCATAAGGCCGGAGGCCACTTTTGAGAATGTAACTATGGATAAGGCAGGTAAGCTTTATTTTGACGACGATACCTTAACCGGAAACGGCCGCGGTATTATCCAGATGAAGCACCTGGGCGAGTTTGCCGCAAAGACCGTTAACCTGCCGCCTCTGCGTCAATTGGACGGCCTGATTATTGCCTTTATTACCCGGCGCAATACGGTGCTGCCGATTGCCTCCAAGCTTAGCCCCGCTCAGGCAGCAGCAGCGTTTATGCTGGGTGAATCTATAGAGACTTCTGCGGGTGATCCGCGCAAAATCGGTGAATCTGTGCGCGTAGTAGGCACCAATCCTTTTATTGTGGGCAGCGAGGCAGAAGAAGGGAATATGTTTTATGATTTTATACAGAAATACGGAGACAAGGTCAGGTGTTTCCTGCTTAATACAGGCGGCGTGGGCGAGATTATAAAGACTGCCCCCGATGGAACCAGGATTACCGAACGCAAGGTTGATCGCGTGGAAATTATGGAGATGGCCGCAATTATTCGCGGGATTGCCCGGGGGACTATTCAGTGGAAAAAGGACCGTTATTGGAAGCTTGAAGTTCCTAAGAATGTAGAAGGAATGGATATCTCGCGTTTTAACTTGAAAAAGTTCTATTCTCCCCGCAAAATCACCTCTTTAGTTAAACAGATTAAACAGGAGCGCATCGATTATCTGCGCCAATTCCCCGGCCTTCATCGCAATATAATTAAGGCAGCAGAGTAAGCAGAAAATCCTACCATGAAGGTATTATTGCATATTTGTTGTGCGGTCTGCGCCTCTTTCTCTATAGAAAAATTGAGACAGGAAGGTTGTGACCTCAGCGGATATTTTTACAACCCCAATATCCAGCCTGAGCAGGAATATTTAAAGAGGCTCAAGGAGACTGAAAAGTTGGCTAAGCGCCAAAAGCTCCCTTTAATAATCGGCGATTATGAGATAGATAAGTGGCGCCTGCGGATTAAGGGGCTGGAAGAGGAGCCTGAAGGCGGCAGAAGGTGCAGAAGATGTTTTGCTCTGCGTCTGGAAGAGGCGGCAAAGAAGGTCAAGGAAAAAGCTTTCGATGTCTTTACCACCACCCTCACCATAAGCCCGCATAAAAATAGTCAGGTGATAAATGAAATAGGGCAGAAAGCGGGGGGAGATCTTTTTTTGGCGCGCGATTTTAAAAAACAGGATGGCTTTAAAAGAACGCAGGAGCTGGCTCAAGAGCACAATATCTATCGCCAGCATTACTGCGGATGTATTTATAGTTTGAGGTAAAAGATATGAAAGGTTATACGAAAAAACACGCCCAAGCAGGCATAAAAGCCAAGCTTCCCCGCATCGATTGTTTTCCCAGCCAATATAAAAATTATGAGATTGTCATTTCTGTCCCTGAGTTCACCTCTATTTGCCCGAAGACCCAGCTTCCCGATTTCGGCGTGATTACCATTCGCTACGTTCCCAATAAGCTTTGCCTGGAGCTTAAGTCTTTGAAATTCTATTTACTTGCCTTTAGGAATTTAGGCATCTTTTATGAAAACGCGGTAAATCGGATTTTAGACGATGCAGCAGGCGCCTGCCGGCCAAAATGGCTTGAGGTGCATGGCGAGTTTAGTCCCCGTGGCGGGATAAAGACTCAGGTTCTGGCGAGGTATCCACGCCCCGAACCAAAATACTTCAACAGTTGAGATTAGTAGCAAACTAATGCCATATGGCACGAGTTTTGCCAAAATACAAAACTTAGTAGTATTTTGGTTCGGGGCACGTCGAAAACAATAAGCCTTATTTAGACCTGCGCTTTCTTTCCACTATTCTGTGAAACCAGAGGAATAGCAGATATACCAGGATAATTTCCGACCAGATAAATATCCAGCCGAATTTAGAATTAGCCAGAACAGAGAGGTTCACCCCGCCCTTCCTTTCTTCGCAATGTCAGGTCTAAATCTATATTTTAATCTGGTTGAATTATCCTTACCCATATCTCTTATACCAAACGTATGTTTTGGAAGGGCGGGGATCATTATTTTTTATTCCTTGCTTTTTCTTTTTCCGTAGTAATTACCCTGTAAGTCATAAAAACGAAACCGCCCCAGATGATAGTGCAGATTGTTATTATCATCGCTATCGTTGAGCGGGTTATCCCTATGGGTTGAAACTCGGGCATAGTTACGACGGGAAGAATCTGAGGGATTCTGCCCAAATCCTGCAGGACTTTAATCAGGCTTAAGAAAAATAAAAGCAGTACAAAGATAGGCACTACCCATCTAATCCAGGGCATGATCCAGGTGCCGATTTTGTGTTTTGCATTTTTATTTATTTCCTGATAGCCGGCCTTGCGCATAAAATGCCCTACAGCGATTACAGAAAGCAGGCCAAATAAAGGAAGTGCAAGCTGGCCGATAATTATATCCATTTTCCCCAACAGGGCCAGTTTTTTGCCCAGCCCGCCAACCAGAAAGCCGTTGAGCAGAAACGGCAGGCCCATTGCCCATAAAATAATCCCTGTAATCAAGGCGCTCTTTTTGCGGCGCCAGCCTACCTCTTCTTTCAGCCAGGCAATGCTGGGTTCCTGTATACTGATTGCCGAAGAAAGCGCCCCGAAGCTAAGCAGGATAAAGAAAAGGCCTCCGAAGAGCCAGCCCGCAGGCATCTTTTCGAAAACGCGCGGCAAGACAAAAAATGTCAGGCCGATGCTTTCGGAGCCGCCGACCAGTGCGCCAAATCCCAGGGCAAAGGCAGCGGGGAAAATTGCAAATCCGGCCAGGATGGAAGATGCCGTATTGCCTAATGTGCAGGCCAGGGCATTGGCGGGGATTCCCCATTCATTGCGAAGATAGGAGCCATATATCAGCATGGCGCCCATGCCCAAACTCAGAGTGAAAAATACCTGACCTAAAGCGGCAATCCAGGTCTGGGGGTTTAAGAGACCTTCCCAGCGGGGACGCATATAAAACTCAATTCCTGATGAGGCCCCGGGAAGGGTGATTGAGCGGATAGCTACAATTATCAGCAGTATAAAAAGGGTGGGAATCATAAATTTACAGGCCCGCTCAATGCCTTTTTGCACACCTAAAGCCAAAATGCCGCTGGTAATAAAAATGGCAAGTGCGTGCACCGCGAATATCCAGGGGCTGGCCAGAAAGTTAAGGAAGAATTGCTCGCTGTCCTGGCCGAAATAGAGCCTGCCGAGGGAGGCGGCGATAAAAAAGATAACCCAGCCGGTAATAACGATATAGTAGGAATAGAGGAAAAACGGACCGATGATGCCCCAGGCGCCGATATCCCGGCCAAAAGGAAACTTTATCTTCTCAAATGCCCCTAAAGGGTCCCTGCGGGTATGGCGCCCCAGGACCCATTCGGCTATCATAGCAAAGACGGCCGCGCCCAATAAGAGTACTATATAAGGAATGAGAAAAACTCCTCCTCCGTATTTGCCTACAAGATAGGGAAAACGCCAGATATTGCCTAAGCCCACCTCGGTGCCGATCATAGCAAAAATCATACCCCAGTGCGTTTTCCAGAGCTCTCTTTTTTGTCGCATAACCGCCTTCCTTTTAAGAGGTTATTACACTATTATACATAAAAACTTCGGTTCGTCCAGAGATTTTTTCGTCTTTAAGCTTTTGATTGACTTCATATATCGATTATAGTATCATACTGACTATGGCTATAAAAAAGGGCGCAAAAGTTGCGGTTATCGGCGATGGCGGATGGGGCACGACCCTGGCGATTATGCTCCATAATAAGGGTTATAAGGTCGAGGTCTGGGGCCCTTTTGCCGACTACATCCGTTATTTGGAAAAAAAGAGAATTAATTCCAAGTTTCTCCCCGGTATCAAGATACCGAAAGAAATTTCTTTTTCTGCGGATATCGGTTTAACTATCGAAGAGGCCGCTTTGATTGTCCTGGCGGTGCCCTCGCATTTTTTAAGGGGGGTGCTCGCCCGGATAAAGGAAGAAAATGCCTCTGGCGCTATTATTTTGAGCGCAGTCAAGGGTATCGAAAACGATACCCTCTTGCGCATGTCCGAAGTAGTCGAGGATGTTTTGGGTAAGCGCAGGATAGCGGTACTTTCCGGGCCGACTATCTCTTATGAAGTAGCCAGAGGCATTCCTGCTACCTGCGTCGTATCCAGTGAGGATATTGCACTTGCGGAAGAAGTGCAGGATGTATTTATGAGCGAGCGCTTTCGTGTCTATACAACAGGCGATATAATAGGTGTAGAGCTGGGAGGCGCGTCAAAGAATGTGATTGCTATTGCCTGCGGCATCTCCGATGGCCTTGGCTTTGGCGCAAATAGCAAAGCGGCCATCCTTACCCGGGGGTTGGTAGAAATAGCCCGCCTGGGTCAGGCTCAAGGCGCGCGGCCGGAGACCTTTTCCGGCTTGAGCGGTTTGGGCGATTTAGTGACGACCTGTATCAGCTCTCACGGTCGTAATCGCTGGGTGGGCGAGCAGATCGGCAGGGGCAAAAAGCTGAAAGCGATTTTGTCTAAAATGGAGATGGTTGCCGAGGGGGTGAGGACCACTCAATCTGTCTTTGCTCTGGCCAAGAGGCATAATGTAGAGATGCCTATTACCTCCGAGGTTTATGCGGTGTTGTACGAGGACAAAGACCCCAAGCTTGCCGTTGAAGAATTAATGCTCAGAGAAAAAAAGGCAGAATAATAAAGAGGCGGAGGGGAAAATGCCGGAAGAGCTGGAAAGAAAGCTAAAGAAGGAAGCCAAAAAGAAATTTGGCTCTACTACCTCAGAGAGGGCAAGAAAATATATCTATGGCACATTGCGCAAGACGGGCTGGGTGCCTTCTCATCAGAAGAAAAACAGAGATATAACAGCCGGTGAAAAAAGAGGTAAAACCAAAAAGAGCCCTGCTGGCCGTAGCGGCACAAGGCGCGGCGGCGGCAAAAGAAGATAGAGGGAAGAAACTCTCTTTACAACACCCCCAAAAGCAGGTATAATAAAAAGTTAATTGGATATATTGAGTTACTATGTATTATTATGTATATGTCCTTCATAGCCAAAAAGACGATAAGTTATATACCGGCTTTACAGATGATTTAAAGCGTCGGCTCAAAGAACACAATGCCGGTGAAGAACCTTCCACAAGGCATAGAATACCCTTTGAGTTGATATATTGTGAGGCTTGTATAGAGAAAAAAGATGCAATTGCGAGAGAGCAGTATTTAAAGAGTGGTAAAGGAAAGAAGTATCTCAACGGTAGATTGAGGCAGTATTTAGAGTGTTTTGGGAAGGTGCGTTTCTAAAGGGGACGTGTCCCGAACCAAAATACTGCTAAGCTTTGTACTTTGGCAAAACTCGTGCCATATGGCATTAGTTTGCTACTAATCTTAACCGTTGAAGTATTTTGGTTCGGGACGTGGCGCAGTTTGGCTAGCGCACTTGAATGGGGTTCAAGGGGTCGCCGGTTCGAATCCGGCCGTCCCGACCATCCTATGCCAATATATTGGGCTTAACTATGGAAGAGCGAAAAGACAAAAGGGCAGCGCCAAGAGTAAGAAGAGAGGTTATAGTTCAATACAGGATTAAAGAACTGCCTGAGGCAAAAGGACTTAGGGTAGGCTTAAGACCGCATGCAGATATAACCCGCACAAAGGATTTGAGCGAAACAGGGATTCGCTTTACCGTAAGCGACCTGTTTCCCCTCAACACTATTTTAGAAATTAACTTACGACTTCCTTCGGAAAGAGTTTCTGTTGAACTCGAAGGCAGAATAGTGGGTTGTGAAGAAATAAAGAAAAATATTATTTACGCCATTAGAATTGAATTTGTCAACCTTGGAGACCAACGAAAAAAGGAATTACGAAGATTTACGGAATTGTTTCTAAAAGGCTAAAGGGAGAAAAATGCAGAGGATAGATATTGGCTTAGTCGGTTTCGGCACCGTTGGCAGCGGTGTAGTGAAAGTCTTGAAAAGCCGCGGCAACCTTTTGAAGAAAAAATTAGGCATAAGAATCCACCTGAAGAAGATTTGCGATACCAATTTGCGGCGCAGGAGAATTGTCCAGGTAAATCCCTCTCTGTTGACCAGGGATATAAGGCAGATTTTAGACGACCCGCAGATAAAGATTGTCGTAGAATTGATTGGAGGGATACATCCGGCCAAAGAGTTTATTATTCAAGCTTTGAGGAATAAGAAACATGTGGTAACCGCCAACAAGGCGCTTTTAGCCGAATGCGCAGAAGAGATATTTGAGGAGGCCAGAAGGAATAATGTGCGCGTATACTTTGAGGCAAGCGTCGGCGGGGGCATTCCCATAATCAAGTCCTTGCGCGAGAGCTTGATTTCCAATCGCCTGCAGAAGATATACGGAATCGTAAACGGCACCTCTAATTATATTCTATCGCAGATGGCTCAGGAGAATTGGGATTTTCGCCGGGCGCTAAAAGTCGCTCATCAGAAGGGCTATGCGGAGAAAAGACCCTCTTTAGACCTCAAAGGAATAGATTCTGCACACAAGCTGGTAATCCTTGCAGCATTAGGATTCGGCCGATGGGTGCCTCTGGAAAAAGTCTATATAGAAGGCATTACTGATGTTTCTTTAAATGATATTCGTTATGCCCAGGAATCCGGATATACAATTAAGCTTTTGGCTATCGCCAAATGTGAGGCGGGTGAATTGGAGTTGAGGGTTCAGCCGACCTTAATTCCCAGGGAACACCTTTTATCTTCAGTCAACGGTATCTATAATGCCATTTATGTAAGCGGAGACTTGGTCGGCGAACAGGTCTTCTATGGTGAAGGGGCAGGTAGATTCCCTACCGCCAGCGCCGTAATAGGCGATATCGCCGATTTAGCTTATGCCTTGAAGCAAGAGGTGCCTTCGGCTAAACCTCAATTGGTTTACAGGATTAATATCCGCCGCATTCGCAAGATTGAAGAAATCGCATCCCGCTATTACATACGTTTTATGGCCATTGACCGCCCTGGGGTTCTGGCCAAGATTTCCGGGATTTTGGGACAGCATAAAATTAGTATTTCCAGCGTCTCCCAGAAAGAAAGAAAATGGGCCAGGATTGTCCCTATCGTAATGATGACCCACGAAGCCAGTGAGCGCTCTCTGCGCCTGGCTCTGCGCAAGATAGACCGTCTGGAAAGCATCAGAAGAAAAACCGTGGCATTGAGAGTGGAAGCATTATAAAGATGAGCTATCAGGGTGTAATCGAAAGATATAAAAGCTACCTGCCTGTTACAAAAAATACCCCGATAATTACCTTACAGGAAGCCGATACTCCCCTTCTTTTGGCTAAGTCATTAAGCGAGCATGTGGGAAGTAATGCAGAGGTCTATCTTAAATATGAGGGCTTAAATCCTACCGGTTCTTTTAAAGATAGAGGCATGACCCTGGCCGTATCCAAGGCAAAAGAAGAGGGCGCCCGGGCAGTAATTTGCGCTTCAACAGGCAATACCTCTGCTTCTGCTGCTGCCTATGCCAGCTCTGCCAGGATGAAGTGCGTTGTTCTTATCCCGGAAGGGGCCATTGCTCTGGGAAAATTGGCCCAGGCCTTAATTCACGGAGCCAAAGTCATCGCCATCAAAGGAAATTTCGACGAGTGCCTGAATTTGGTGCGCCAGATTACGGAAAAATATCCCATTACCCTGGTTAATTCAATAAATCCCTACAGGATTGAAGGCCAGAAGACAGGGGCCTTTGAAATCTGCGATGTTCTGAAAGAGGCGCCCGATTATCATTTTATTCCCGTGGGCAATGCCGGAAATATCACCGCTTATTGGAAGGGCTATAAAGAATATAAAAAAGCAGGCAAGATTAAAAACTTGCCTAAGATGTGCGGGTTTCAGGCCGAGGGGGCCGCGCCTATTGTGCGTAAAAAGATAATCAAAGACCCCAAAACAATAGCCACGGCTATAAAAATCGGCAATCCCGCCAGCTGGAAGAGCGCAGAAGCCGCGCGCGATGAATCAGGTGGCCTGATCGATATGGTTACGGATAAGGAAATTATTTCCGCTTATAAATTTTTAGCGGCAGAGGAGGGCATATTTGCGGAGCCGGCATCTGCGGCCTCTGTTGCCGGCTTATTCAAAATGGCTAAACAGGGGTTCTTTAAAAAAACAAAACAAAAGACAATAAGAGTGGTTTGTATATTGACCGGCCATGGCCTCAAAGACCCCGACCGGGCAATAGCGATTATAGAGAAACCTAAAGTTTTACCAGCCAATTTAAAAAGAATAGTAAAAGAGATTGGCTTTTAGAGAGGTTGTTATGAAATATATAGTTTTAGTAGGCGATGGGATGGCCGATTATCCTCTGGAGCAATTACAGGGTAAGACCCCTCTGGAAGCGGCAAAAACCCCGAATATGGATTATATTGCCCGCAATGGCCAGGTCGGCTGGGCAAAGACAATCCCTGAAAGAATGGCTCCCGCCAGCGATGTAGCCAATCTTTCTATATTAGGTTATGACCCGACAAAATTCTATACCGGGCGCGGTCCGTTAGAGGCAGCAAATATGGGGATAGACCTGGCAAAAGACGAGGTGGCTTTTCGCTGCAATCTTGTTACTACAGGGGAGGATAAGATGCTGGACTATAGCAGCGGCCACATCAATAATAAAGAGGCGCACATTTTAATTAAAGACCTGGATAAGCATCTGGAAGAAGTGGGAGTAAGATTTTATCCGGGCGTAAGCTATCGACATTTAATGGTTGTAAAGGATTTAAAACCTTCTTTATTAAAACTTAAATGCGTCCCTCCGCACAATATCGTCGGCCAAAGCTTATCCAGAAACCTTCCCCGCGGAAGAAATGCCAAGTTTTTGATTGATTTAATGCAGCGGGCGCAGGGCTTTCTGGAGGAACACGAGATAAATAAAGTGCGCATTGACCTGAAGGAGCATCCCGCTAACTCAATCTGGCTTTGGGGACAGGGGAGGCGCCCCGCTATGCCCCCGTTTAAAAAATTATACGGAGTTAACGGTTCGGTTATTTCGGCAGTGGACCTGATTAAAGGTATAGGCAGGATAATCGGCCTTGAGCCTATTGATGTGCCCGGCGCCACCGGATATTACGATACCGATTATCTGGCCAAGGGAAAATACGGAATAGATTCGCTGGAGAATAAAGATTTCATCTTTATTCATGTGGAGGCGCCGGACGAGGCTGGTCATAACGGGGACTTAAGGGCCAAGATAACGGCGATCGAAAGGTTTGACAGTCAGATAGTGGGACAAATATTAAAACATTTTGAAGAGCATAAAGAGCCTTTTAGAATTATGGTGCTACCGGATCATTATACTCCCATTCCTATGAGAACGCATACCTCAGAACCAATATTTTTTGCTTTATGCGGTGAGGCAGTAGCGAAGGACAAGATTTGTGAATTTAATGAATCCGCAGCTGCCGAAAGCAAGTTAAGTTTCCCTCAGGGCTGGCAGCTGATGAATTATTTTATAAAACATGACCTACCTCAAGGCGCAAGCCTATCTTAATTCCTTCATTAATTATGAGCGACTCAATTCTTATCCTTATAAATCCTCTTTTAAATTAAGAAGAGTGAAGGAGTTCTTGCATCTTTTAGGCAATCCGCAAAGCTCTTTGCGGACTATCCATATTGCCGGGACAAAGGGGAAGGGTTCTGCTTGCGCCTTTATAGCAAGTATTTTAAGAGAGGCCGGATTTAAAGTCGGGCTTTATACTTCTCCGCATTTGATAGATGTGCGGGAAAGAATCAGGATTGGGGAGAAAATTACAAAAAAAGATTTCGCCAGGTTGATAGAAAAGATAAAACCTTATGCCGAAAAATTAAGAGAGACAGAATTGGGCAGGCTTAGCTATTATGAGATTCTCACCGCTTGCGCCTTTTTATATTTTAAGCAGGCCAAGGTTGATTTTGCGGTCCTGGAGACCGGTCTGGGGGGAAGATTGGACGCGACCAATACAGTCTCTTCTTTGGTTTGTGCTATAACCCCCATTAGTTATGAGCACACCCGTGTCTTAGGCGCTACATTGAGAGAGATAGCCGCAGAAAAAGCAGGGATTATCAAAACAAAGAGTCAGATTGTAATTTGCGCGCCGCAGCGCAAAGAGGCGCTTGAGGTTATTAGAAAAAGAGCGAAGGCTCAAGCGGCAAAATTGTTTGAGGTAGGCAAAGATATCCGGATTAAAGAAAAGCGTTCAAGCCTTTACGGGCAATCCTTTGATATTGAAGGGATATTTGGTGAATATCCGGAATTAAAGATAAGACTTTTGGGAGAGCATCAGCTTATCAATGCGGCTGTTGCCATTGGCTGCATTGAAGCTTTAGCATACTTCGATGTTGAGATTTCTCACGGGGCAATTGCCAGGGGCTTAAAAAAGGCCTCTTGGGCAGGGAGGCTGCAGATAGTTTCCCGTAAGCCCACAGTTGTCTTTGATGGCGCGCATAATCAGGCATCTGCCTTTGCCTTGAAAGAGGCCCTGATTAAATCCTTTAGATTTCGCAATCTGATTTTAGTTTTTGGGGTTTGTCAGGATAAGGATGTGCGGGGAATTTTAAAAGAGCTTGTGCCTTTAGCCAATAAGATAATTTTAACTAAGGCTGCCAATCCCCGCGCTATGGACCCCGAGGCAGCTAGGGCATTCATGCCGATAAAAAGACCTGTTACTTTGTGCGAAAATTCAATCCAGGCCCTCAAAATTGCCAGAGAGGACACAAGGGAGAAGGATTTAATACTGGTATGCGGTTCGCTATTTTTACTGGGGGAGCTTTTTGAGAAGGAAAGACAATGGAAAAGTTATATCTAGATGACACCATAGCGGCAATATCTACGCCGCTGGGTAAAAGCGGAATTGGCATAGTGCGTCTAAGCGGCAAGAAAGCCGTTTCAATAGCGGATAAGATTTTTATCGGCTCCAACGGCAAGCGTCCTTCGCAGCTGGCCACGCACAGGCTCTATTACGGATGGATTAAAAATGGCAAAGAGCGTATCGATGAGGTTTTGCTCAATGTTATGCGCGCGCCCAGGACATATACCAAAGAGGATATCGTAGAGATTAATTGCCACAGCGGCATCGTTGTCTTAAGAAAAATACTGGAACTGGTATTGAGTTTGGGTGTGCGCTTGAGCGGGCGGGGTGAGTTTACCAGACGTGCGTATCTGGCCGGGCGCATTGATTTAACTCAGGCTGAGGCAATTTTGGATGTGATTAATTCCCAAACCCCCCAGGCGCTAAATGCCGCCTTAGGGCAGCTAGAAGGGAGGCTTTCCAGAAAAATAGGCAGCTTGCGCAGGAGCCTTCTTGAGATATCGACACAACTTGAGGCCTCTATAGATTTCGCCGATCAGGATATAGAGCCTAAGTCTTTAGAAAAAATATTGAAAAAAGCAAAAAAGGCCTCCTGTCAGATAAAAGAACTTCTGGATAGCGCAGATAGAGGGACAATTTTGCGTGAGGGGATAAGCTGTGTTATCTGCGGCAGGCCCAATGTGGGCAAATCCAGCCTTTTGAATGCCCTCTTAAAAAAGGACAGGGCCATTGTTACTCCTCTGCCCGGAACAACGAGGGATGTCCTTGAGGAGACAGTTGATATTTCCGGTATTCCTTTGCGCCTAATCGATACCGCAGGAATTGTCGAGGGGAGCAATTTAGCGGAAACAGAAGCGGTAAAAAGGAGCCGAAAGGCGTTAAAAGAGGCAGACCTTATCCTTCTGGTTTTAGATGCCAGCCGTAAGCTGGAGGCCGAAGACTTGAAGATATCTCGATATATTTCAGAAAGATGCGCTTTTGTAGTTTTGAATAAACAGGATTTGCCTCAGAAGATAGAGGCGGATGAGTTAAGCAGGGTCTCAAGGGGCAGAAAGGTTATAAAAGTCTCCGCCCTTCGCGGCAGAGGCTTGAAGAACTTACAAAGAGAAATAGCCGCATACCTCTGGCGGGGGGAGGCGCCCTCAGGAGATGAACTTTTGGTTACCAACATCAGGCATCGGCAGGCCTTAAAGAAGGCGCATCTTTCTCTGCGGCGGGCAGTTAAAGCAATAAAGATGAGCCAGGGGGCAGAGATTATTGCTCTCTACATAAAAGAGGCGCAATCGTTTTTAGGCGAGATAATCGGCAAGATACATTGTGAGGATATCCTGGAGCGTATCTTTTCTCAATTTTGTATTGGAAAATAACACCTTGCCTTTTGAGTAATTGTCTATTATAATAAAAGAACACCCCGATAGCAAAACGCTACGAAAATTTATTCTAAATTTTCTTGCAGCTATCGGGATAAATTCGCACATTAACTTACGCTTCCTTTGGTTGCATAAGTTAAGTGCTCATTTAAAGGAGGTGAAGCATGAAGATACTACGCATGCTTTATTTAGCGGTACTCCTGGCGAGTTTATCCTTAAGCTTTGCTTTTTATTATCGGCATCAAAAATTGAGCCGCTATTTTGACAAGACACTTGAAGAGACATCCGCAAAGTTAGAAAAATTAAATACAACCATTGCCTTTTTAGAAAAGGACAATTCAGGCTTTAGAAGCCAGCTTCAGGCGCTCAAAGAAGAAAGAGACCAACTGCAGGCCAAAATTGCCGGGCTCATTAAGGAAAAGGGCATCCTTGAAGAGAAGTTTCTCTCTCTGAAGGAGTTAAAAAAGGCAATTAAGGCCGTTAGATTAAGAGAAAAGCTGCAAAGGCGTTCGGCAAAGGTCGCAATGCTGCGCACAGAAGATGAATTAGCCCTGCGAAAGGGAAACAAGGGTTATCTCGTAAAGCACAGTCATTCGACTTTTAAGCCAAGGATAAGAGTAGAGCTTGAGCCCGTTGGTAAACTTTCCTATAAGGATCGATAAAAGACAGCATAAATGATAAATTTCTTTAGACAGGTATTTCAAAATGAGGTGTTCGTTACCGTATTGGTGGCCTGGTTCATTGCCCAGAGCGCCAAGGTGTTTTTAGGCGTAATCACCGAAAAAAGATTTAATTTCAGGTGGTTTGTAGATACAGGGGGGATGCCCAGCTCACACGCAGCAACGGTTTCGGCTTTGGCTGGCGCAATCGGCTTAAGATTCGGAGTGACGTCTCCCGTTTTTGCGGTAACTCTGGTTTTTGCCTGGATAATTATGATGGATGCCCAGGGCTTCAGAAGGTCGGTGGGGGAGCAGGCGGAAATTTTAAATATGATTTTAGATGATATCTATTGGAAGAAGAAATTGAAAGAGGAAAGTCTTAGAGAGTTTCTGGGGCATACACCTATTGAAGTTTTTATCGGAGCCATAATCGGGATTTTGGTTGCAATTATCTTCATATAAAAAGAAGGAGGTAAAGGTGAATAAAAAATTATTATTCTCAGGAGTAATTGGTTTGACAGGATGCTTGATAATAGTTTGCATTGTGGGTCAGGTCGGCAAGGGCAAAAGAAGCAAGCAGCCTGTGCCCCAGGCCGATTCCCTTTATCGCACTGCTTTGTCCTGGCAGTCCAAGAACCAGACAACCAAGGCCGTTAAGCTCTATCAGGAGTTAGTGAAAAAGTTTCCCCGCAGCCCCAAGGCCGCAGAGGCTTTGTATAAATTGGCAGAGATTTACGAAGGAGAAAGTCTTTGGCAGGAGGCAAAAGCCGCTTACAATGAGATTATTGTCAATTTTCCCAGTTTTGAACAGATTTCCGACGTGGAAAATAAACTCTGGACGCTGAATATAAAAGTCCTGTTTTCTCCCATTGTGACAGAGAGAGATATCCTTTATAAAGTGGAGCCGGGCGATACCCTGGCCAAAATCGCCGCTAAATATAATACGACGGTAGATTTGATTATGCGCAGCAATAGCTTAGACAATCATCTGATCAGGCCGGGAAAGCGCCTGAAGGTTTCCACTGCTAAATACAGCGTAATCGTCGATAAGTCGCAGAGTTCCCTTGCCTTGAAGGCGGATGAGGAAATCTTTAAAGTTTATCCGGTGGCTACGGGAAAATATGATTGCACCCCCGAAGGGGCTTTTAAAATTGTAGAAAAATTAAAAAATCCGCCCTGGTATAAAGACGGGGAGGGGATAATTCCGCCGAACACCCCGGAAAACATTCTGGGCACAAGATGGCTGGGGCTTTCCGAGCCGGAATACGGCATTCACGGCGGCGCAACCGAAGAGGACTTAGGAAGCCAGGTCACCAACGGCTGTGTTAGAATGTTGAATAACGAAGTGGAAGAGTTATTTACTATTTTGCCCAGAGAAACCGAAGTAATTATTGTAGATTGAGGTGAAATTCCTTTGAAGGCAAGCGGATTGGATTTTGAGAAGCCCATCCTGGAACTTGAGCGCAAGATCGAAGAGCTCAAAGGTCTTACCGAGACCGAAAAGATAGACCTTTCCTCGGAGATAAAGCACCTGACGCAAAGGCTGGAGAAGTTAAAACGCGAGATTTTCGAAAATTTAACTGCCTGGCAAAGGGTGCAGATTGCCCGCCATCCCCAGAGGCCCTATACATTAGATTATATAGATCTAATTATGAAAGATTTTATAGAGCTGCACGGCGACAGGCTTTTTGCCGATGATAAAGCGATGATTACGGGTCTGGCCAGACTTAACGGGCAGAAGGTTGTGGTTATCGGGCATCAGAAGGGCAGAGACACCAAGGAAAACTTGCTGCGCAATTTCGGATGCGCGCATCCTGAAGGATACAGGAAGGCCCTGAAGGCGATGCAGCTGGCGGAAAAATTCAATATCCCTATCGTGATATTTATCGATACCCCGGGGGCCTATCCCGGTATAGGCGCTGAAGAAAGAGGACAGGCGCAGAGTATTGCCCTTAACTTAAGAGAGATGACGGCAATTGCAGTGCCGATAATCGCTTTTGTTATCGGTGAGGGAGGAAGCGGCGGTGCCTTAGGTATCGGCATAGGGGATAAGGTTTGTATACTGGAAAATGCCTATTATTCGGTTATTTCTCCCGAAGGCTGCGCTGCTATTCTCTGGAGGGATAGGGCCCGCGCGCCCGAGGCTGCGGATGCCTTAAAGCTTACGGCCCGTGATTTATTTAAGATGGGAGTGGTGGAGGAGGTTATTAAAGAGCCTTTAGGCGGGGCGCATCGCGACCCGGAGGGTTGTGCTAAGAATATCAAGTCGGCGATTAAAAAATATTTACAGCAGCTATTGTCTCTGTCAAAAGAGGAGCTCCTGGAAGAAAGATATAAAAAGTTCCGAAAAATAGGCGTGTTCGAAGAAGAAAAAGAAACGGAATCGTAAGTTGTGAGTTTATCCCGATAGCAAAACATTTCAAAATTTATAAATAAATTTTCTCATTGCTATCGGGATTAATTTACACAAACTAAAGAAGAAAAACTAAAGAGGATGAATTTACAAAACACCTTGTGTTTCGTAAATTCAGTGCTCATTAAGCCGGAGTGGTGAAATTGGCAGACGCGCTGGACTCAAAATCCAGTGGGGCTTAAACCCCGTGTGGGTTCGACTCCCACCTCCGGCACCAGTAAAATATAAAATGATAACAGAGCTGATTATTGCAGGTTTTTTATCGGTAAAAGAATACATCATAGAGCATGTGGTAACGTGCCTTGTGCCGGCGTTTCTCCTGGCCGGGGCAATGGTGTCTTTTATATCCAAAGAGGCCATAATCAGGCATCTGGGTTATACGGCAAATAAGATAAAGTCATTCAGCTTAGCCGCCCTGGGCAGCTTCTTTCTGGCTGCCTGCTCCTGCACGGTTATCCCCGTTGCCAGTGGCCTCTATTATAGAGGAAGCGGCATCGGCCCTGCCTTTATCCTGTTATGGGTTGCCCCGGCCTCAAATATCCTGGCCCTTTTATATACCGGGGCAATTTTGGGCTATGGCATGGTCACCGCAAGAATAATTTCGGCCTTGCTTATGGCCTTTGTGGTTGGGATAATAATGAGCACTGTCTTTCGCAGGAGCGAACAAAAACGGATTGAAGAGAATCAGGAGACAGCAGGAGGAAAAATCATCGCCGCAAAAGACATCATCCTTATTCTATTGATTCTGGCCAGCTTGCTTTTGCCGAACTATGTTATAAGGAAGGGCCCTTATTTGCATAAGGTTTTTGTCTGGGGTCTGGCTACGTTGATTATGCTCGCCTATGCCCTGAAGGTAAAGTCAAAACAAGAGCTAAAAGACTGGATGAGGCAGACCTTCTGGTTTGTCAGGATAATCTTTCCTTTGCTGTTATTGGGCGTTTTTATCGTTGGCATCATTGGTAAAATTCTGCCTGAGGACTGGATAAGAAGGTGGCTGGGAGGTAACAGCCTTTCGGCTTCCTTTCTGGCTACAATGCTGGGGGCGATAAGCTATTTTGCCACTATGACCGAGGCGCCTTTTGTGGATACATTGATGAAGCTGGGCATGGGCAAGGGGCCGTCTCTGGCTCTTCTTCTGACAGGGCCGGGCATAAGCCTGCCCAATTGGCTGGCGATTGCCCGTGTCTTTGGGGTTAAAAAGGCCCTCTGTTACGTGGTTACGATAATTATCTTAGGAAGTACAGTGGGCTGGTTTTTCGGCAATTATATTTTTTAAACAGAAAGGGAGTAAAGATGAAAATTGAGATTGCGGGTCCCGGGTGCCCCAGATGCAAAGC
The DNA here is from genome assembly GCA_020341815.1 of Candidatus Omnitrophota bacterium. Taxonomy (GTDB): domain Bacteria; phylum Omnitrophota; class Gorgyraeia; order JAFGHF01; family JAFGHF01. The sequence continues at coordinate 701,535 of CP070837.1, read as the reverse complement.
AACGGAGAAGAACGTAGAAGAGGCAATAAAAGAGCTGGGAATTGATGCTGAAGTTACCAAGCTTACAAATGTAGCCGAGTTTGCCGAGAAGGGAGTAATGTTTACCCCGGCAGTAATTATAGATGGCAAGGTTAGACTATCCGGCAGGATTCCTACCGTAGATGAGATAAAAGAGGTTCTCTCTTCTTCCTGAAAAGACCTTATGTAGAAAAATGGTGGATCCGCCTCGTCCACCTCTTTGAAATTCTAAATGGTGAGACGGGCGAGATCTCACCAAAATTGTGGAACAATTTTGGTGGAGCTGACGGGAATCGAACCCGTGATATCACAATGCCATTGTGATGTGATCCCGCTTCACCACAGCCCCCCGAATTTACTTACCCCTTATACCATCTAAGGCCTGATTTGTCAATATCTCAACTTTTTTTGGCGCTGAGGGCCTTTAAGAACTCAAGCGGAAGCGGAAGTACCACGATAGAAGAGCGTTCCGAAGACATATCCGCTAAGGTCTGCAGATATCTCATCTGAAGCGCCATGGGGTGCTCGGCAATGGTTTCGGCGGCCTCTTTCAGCTTCAGGGCTGCCTGGGATTCTCCTTCGGCGCTGATTATCTTGGCCCGGCGTTCTCTTTCGGCCTCGGCCTGACGGGCCATTGCCCTTTGCATCTCAGAGGGCAGGTCCACATGCTTTATCTCAACCACCGAGACCTTGATACCCCAGGGGTCGGTTTGCTTATCGATTATCTCCTGCAAAGAGGCGTTTATTTTTTCCCTGTTGGAGAGCAAATCATCAAGGGGCACCTGGCCGACCACGCTTCTTAAGGTTGTCTGGGATATTTGCGAGGTAGCGAAATTATAGTTTTCGATTTCGGTAATTGCCTTGATGGGGTCCATTACCCGGTAATATACAACGGCATTGACCTTTACCGAGACGTTATCTCTGGTGATTATATCCTGAGGCGGCACATCTAAGGTAATGGTGCGCAGGCTCACTCTTTCTGAGCGGTCAAAGGGGATGAATACGAAGATGACACCCGGGCCTTTTGGCTGGGCCAGGACGCGTCCCAGGCGAAAGATTACCGCTCTTTCATATTCCCGCAGTATTTTGATGCAGTTTAACAGCCAGAGCACAATAATAATAGCGAAAGTCTTCCACATATTAAACACCTCCCAATCTTAATTTGTTAAGCTTTCCTTACTATTAATTTTAATCCTTCCACCTTCTCAATAATTACCTCTTGACCTTTAAGGATTTTGTCGCTGCTCTGGGCATCCCAGATTTCTCCGTGGATAAAGACCTTGCCCTTGGGCGAGATGTTTGTCTGGGCTGTGGCTCTTTGGCCGATAAGCGCTTCCTGTCCGATAGTTATTTTTCGTCTATGGGCCTTAATTACCAGGGTTATCAGAAATGTAGAAATTAATCCTAAGGAAACAGCCACAGGGATAATCAGCTTTAATGATACTTTCAGGAACTCATAAGGCTGGTTGAATAATATCGTTGAGCCAAAGACCAAAGAGACGATTCCCGCCAAAGTAAAGGCGCCGAATGTAGGGGTAAAGGCCTCGATAATGAAAAATGCTATTCCCACGATTACCAGGGCAACCCCGGCGTAGTTTGTAGGCAGGACCTGAAATGCATAGAAGGCCAGAAGAAGCGAAATAATCCCCGCCAGCCCCGGGAAGCCAAAGCCGGGGTGGGTTATTTCATATAAAAGCCCGAAGAATCCCAGAAGCATCAGGATATAAGCGATATTGGGATTGATTAAGTTATTCAGAAACTTCTGCCGCAGGCTCATAGGGATAAATTCAACCCGGGCCTCTTTAGTGTGCAAGGTGACTTTTTGTCCGAGGGTCTCAACCGTGCGCCCGTCTATTTTATTTAATAGTTCATCTAAGTCTTTAGCTACGATATCGGCTACTCTTAATCTTAAGGCCTCTTTCTCGGTGATGGAGACACTTTCGGTAACGGCCTGCTTGGCCCAGAGGGCATTTCGGCCTCTGGCCTTGGCCAGGGATTCAATCCAGGCCACGGAGTCATTGAGCACCTTCTGGCGCATCTCTTCATCTATATTACCCCAGGACTTATTCATTATTACAGGGTGTGCCGCTCCGATATGCGTAGACTCAGCCATAGCCGCTACATGGCTGGCTAAAGTGATGAATACTCCTGCAGAAGCCGCCCTTGCTCCCTGGGGCCAGACATAGACCGCTACAGGAACAGAAGAGCCCATTATCTCTTTGACTATTTTGTGCGTGGTTTCTAAGAGTCCCCCGGGGGTATCCATCCTGATAACCACGCATTGAGCTTTTTTTGTTTCTGCCTCATCGATAGCCTCACTAATAACCTCATAGGCCACAGGATTGATAATCATATCATCGATATCCACGACCAATACTAAAGAGGATTTATCTTGCGGCAGCGAAGAGCCTTTAGGCAATAAAAGCCCCGCTGTAAATAAAACGACCAGGGCCAATATTAAGGCAATTTTTCTCTTTTTCATGATATATGTAGTATAATTACTTAGATAGAGAAAGTCAAACTATTTTCTTGTAACGTCTTCAAAAATGTGATAATTTAGACAAATATAGAGCAAATAATGTAAAAAATGGAGAAATAATAAGATGAGATCAAAAACAATTTATATTCTTTTAATATGTCTATTAATACTACCTTCTTTGCTCTTTGCAAAAAGAATGCATATAGAATACCCTGATAAAATAAGGGTTGGAGATATAGAATATAAAGCCGTATATGAAATGGGGAAATTGTTACAGAAAGCCTATATCGAAGCAAGAAATATCAAAAGCAATGAAATTATCTGGAAGAAGAAAATCTATCAAATAATAATAAATCCCTTGATGGAACACGATATTCAATGGGTAATGATTACAAATCTTAAAAAATATGGCATGAAATTGCTTATTTATGATGAAAAAGAAAGAAGTTTTATCCTGGATTTAGATTCTTTAAATGTAAAGAAGATACGAACTCGGCTTTCAAAAGTTAAAATTCTTGATAAAAATTTTAAAGAAATAAAAATATTAAAATCGGCAGACGAACTTGAGCAATTTACATTAGCTTGGGAACAAAAAGAAAAACTTGAAAATAAACATATCCATACAATATACCGAATCGCAGGCTGGGATTATAAGATTGATTTGATAGACCTTAAGGCTAAAACTTCGGATAGATGGCTTTATAATGAAAAAGGTTATTGCCGGATTTTGAGTAAGCAAAAGAGGCCAATCTATCAGATAAAAGAAGTAGAAAAGTTTAATAATTTGATATTAAAGCCGTAACTATGACAGAAAATTCCTATCCATTCAAGAAGATCGAGCCTAAATGGCAGAAGTTCTGGCGTAAAATCGGTTTGTTTAAGATGGACCCGCGCTCGCCCAAGACTAAATATTACTGCCTGATGATGTTTCCCTATCCCTCATCGGCCCTGCACGTGGGTCATGGCCGCAATTATATCATTGGCGATGTGGTGGCGCGCTTTATGATGATGCGGGGCTTTAACGTTCTTACGCCGATGGGTTGGGATGCTTTTGGTCTGCCGGCGGAGAATGCGGCAATAAAAGACGGTATCCACCCCAAAACCTCAAGCCTGAGAAATATCACCCGAATGAAAAAACAGCTTGATGCCTGGGGCACAGGCTATGACTGGTCGAGAGAAGTTACCTCCTGCCTACCCGATTATTATAAATGGACCCAGTGGATATTCTTAAAACTTTATGAAAAGGGCCTTGCCTATAAGAAAAAGGCGGCGGTGAACTGGTGTCCGTCGTGCCAGACTATTCTGGCCAATGAGCAGGTTATCGAAGGCCGCTGCTGGAGATGCGATAATCAAGTCACGGAAAAAGTTCTGGAGCAATGGTTCTTTAAGATTACCGCTTACGCCCAGCGGCTTTTGGATGATTTATCCAAATTGAAAGAGTGGCCCCAGCGCGTCAGGACAATGCAGCAGAATTGGATCGGCAGAAGCGAAGGCGTAAGGATAGATTTTCCGCTTGAAGGAGAAGATAAGGCTTTAAGTTGTTTTACTACCAGGGTAGATACTATATACGGAGCAACTTATATGGTCCTGGCGGCCGAGCATCCCGATATCGAAAAATTAATAGAGGGCGCCCCGAATAGAGACGATATTCTTGCATTTGTCGAAAAGGTGAGAAAGCAGAATATAGCATCCCGCGCTACTGCAGAGATAGAAAAAGAAGGAATCTTTACAGGCAGGTATGTAATTAATCCGGTAAATAATCGCCAGATTCCTCTCTGGATTGCCAATTATGTATTGATGGAATACGGCACGGGGGCGGTGATGGCTGTTCCGGCACATGACCAAAGAGACTTTGAATTTGCCAAAAAATACAATTTGCCGATAGAGGTAGTCATAGATAATCCTAATGAGGCCTTGAATGCGCAGACTATGCGCGGGGCCTATGTGGATGAGGGGGTAATGGTAAACTCCGCCCAGTTTGACGGCCTGGATAACCGCCAGGCAATGGAAAAAATAGCCGATTTTATGGAAAAGAAAAAAATCGGCCAAAGGACTGTTCACTATCGGCTGAGGGATTGGCTGATTTCCCGTCAGAGATACTGGGGGGCGCCTATTCCTATTATCTATTGCGAGCATTGCGGGCAAGTCCCTGTTAATGAGAAAGACCTTCCGGTTCTGCTTCCGGAAAAAGTGGAATTCAGGCCGCACGGAGAGTCACCTTTGAAACAGGCCAGGGCTTTCGTGAATACGACTTGTCCTAAATGCAAGGCCAAGGCCCGCAGAGAGACAGACACCATGGATACCTTTGTTGATTCCAGCTGGTATTATCTGCGCTATCTTTCCCCTAAGGATAAGAACAGGCCTTTTGAACGGGAGATTGTCAATAAATGGCTGCCCGTTGACCAGTATATCGGCGGAGTGGAGCACGCTATCCTGCACCTTTTATATTCCCGCTTTATTACCAAGGTTTTTTATGATTTGGGCCTGGTGGATTTCGATGAGCCCTTTAAGAGATTGTTTACTCAAGGCATGATAATAAAATCCGGGGCAAAGATGTCCAAGTCCAAAGGCAACGTGGTCAGCCCCGATGAGCTTATTGCTAAATACGGCGCCGATACGGTCAGGCTTTATACCTTATTTATCGGCCCTCCGGAAAAAGACGCCGAGTGGAATGATAGGGGGGTGGAGGGCGCCTGGCGCTTCCTTAACAGGGTGTGGCGCCTGATAAAACAGCCAAATGTTGCAGAAGGCAAGAAAAACGATTGGCTAAAAAGAAAGACCCACCTGACCATTAAGAAAGTAACCGAGGATATCGAGCGGGAGTTCCATTTTAATACTGCTATCAGCGCAATTATGGAGCTGGTGAATGAAATTTATAAAGCCCAGGATGAAGGGGTGGATGCGGTTGCGAGGGAAGAGGCGCTTGAGGCGACAGTGATTTTGCTCTCTCCGTTTGTGCCGCATATGGCAGAAGAGATGTGGCAGCTCTTGGGAAAGAAAAATAGCATCTTTGAGCTTCCCTGGCCCAGCTACGATAAAGAGGCCATTCAGGCAGAAGAGGTCTTGATTGTGGTGCAGATAAACGGCAGGGTGCGCGCTAAGATAACTGTGCCTTATGACATAACCGAAGAAGATTTGAAAGAACAAGTCTTGCATAATGAAAAAGTAACCACCTGGATAAAAGAAAAGCCTGTTAAAAAATTCTTGATTGTACCCAGAAAGCTGGTTAGTATAGTGTTGTAACGGCAAAAAGGGGAAGAATTGAAAAAGGCTATATTTTTGGCAATAGTCTTAGGATTAGTATCTTGGACGGATAAAACCGGAGCGGATATTATCTGTTTTAATAACGGCAGTATCATGGAAGGCATTATTATTCGGGATACGGACAGGGTTTTAGAAGTGGAGGCCTCACTCGGCGCCAGGGTTACCTTTGCCAAAAGCGACATCGCCTATGTGGAAAAATGGGATGAAAAAAGAAACAGGGCCCTCAAAGAGGAATGGCTTGCGCTTAAGGAGGAAAGAGAAAGAGCCCGGCGCGCTAAGGCTATATTTGAGGCAGAGCAGATAAATAAAGGCCTGGTAAAATATAAGGGCGAATGGGTCCTTAAGGCCCAGCGAGATAGCCTGAAAAGAGAAGAATATATCAGGGATATTCTTAAGAGGAAGATAAAGCGGGGAGAGATTATTCAGCCGGGGCGCAAAGGGCGAACGGAGCTTGCCCGTGCCCTTTTAGCCAAGGGTAACTGGTATAATCGCCAGAGCGAACACTTTATTATTTATTACGAAGATATTGCCCAGGCCAAGGCAGTAGGGGCTAAAGCCGAATATTATTACGAAAAGATTGCTTATGATTTAGGTTACGCAAAGGAAATAAATTGGCTGGATAAGTGCGAGGTCTTTATTATACCCGATGAAGAAAAGTGGCAGGAGTATATACAGACATTCGTAAAAAAGTTTGACCACGCCGGCGGTTTTGTCCCTCAAACAGGGGAAAAGGAAATATATCTGCGGGGCATATCTACGGCTTATCTTTCAGTCGGCTTCCCTCATGAGTTGACGCATCTTATCTTCAATGATTTTGCCGGGGGTGAGGATATCCCCTTATGGCTCAATGAGGGCCTGGCAATATATGAAAGCGGAAATATCGGTTATGCCGATGCCATGCTGCATGACAGCATTGGGGAAGGAGAGCATATCCCCATCGAGGAATTAGTAAAATTAAAACGTTATCCAAGAAAGGAAAAGACCTTGGAGCTTTATTACGCTCAGGCGCAGAGTGTGGTAGGGTTTTTGATTAGCCAGCATGGGCGCGAGAAGTTTTCCCATTTCTGCAAGCTTTTGATATCCGGCCAGCCTTTTGAGAGCGCCTTAAACTTGACCTACAGCAATAAATATTCTGACCTCGACCAGTTTGAGCGCGCCTGGATTAGGTATGTGCTTAAATAATGCTTGATTTGACCAGACAGGAAAAGATAATTCTGATATTTCTCACCCTCTCCTTTATGAGCGGGCTGGGTGTTGCAGGCTATAAAAAGAGCCGCCAAAAGCTGGAACTTAACTTTAAGCCTTATGAGGCAGCTTCCGTTCAATTGGCGGATAAGGTTGATAGGCAGGATGAGCCCGTTAATATCAATAGCTTAAAACCGAATGAGCTCACCTCTCTTCCCGGAATAGGTGAGAAGCTTGCCCGGAGAATAGCAGATTACCGCCAGAGACACGGCCCCTTCGAGAATAAAGAAGAGCTGATGCGTGTTGACGGCATCGGCCAGAAGAAGTTTGAACAGATAAAGAACAGGATAAGTTTGTTTTAGAGAGCTCGACAATGAAGAAAAGATTTCCTCGAGGCGTCAGGAAATACATCAGGCGCCAAAAAATGATAATCCGCAGAATGGCCAATGATAAAGCCGAGCAGGAGCGGCTGATAAAAGAGCTTTTAGAGAGGTTCACTAAAAAATAGGGAAAAAGCAGGGATATTAAAAAGGGGGGCGGTGAAATGTTTAAAAATATTCTTTTAGCCTTTATTCCTTTATTCGTAGCTGTGGATGCAGTGGGAGTATTACCCATCTTTGTTTCTCTTACCGAAGGCCTCGACAATAAAGAAAGAATCAAAGTTATTATTCAGTCCGTTATTACGGCGGTTTGCCTGGCCGTAGGCTTTATTTTTCTGGGCAAGGCAATCTTTCGGTTTCTTAATATTACTATAGGCGATTTTATGGTGGCCGGGGGAATGCTGCTTTTTTGTATCGCCATAATAGATATCGTAAACCCGGTGAAAAAACGCCGTATTCCCAGCAATGAATTGGGCAGCGTGCCCTTAGGCATACCTTTGATTGTGGGGCCTGCTGTATTGACAACCTCTTTGATTATACTGCAGGAATATGGCCCGATGCCGACCTTAATCGCTGTAATGGCCAATGTAATTCTGGCCGCCATAATTTTTCTATCCTCGGATATTATAATAAAAATTATCGGGATATCCGGCTCCCGGGCATTGTCGAAGGTTGCCGCCTTGCTTTTAGCCTCGATAGCCGTGATGATGGTAAGAAGAGGCATAATGCAGATCATTGCCCTATAATTAAATATTCGTATTTTGAAAAATAATCCCTTAAGCGTAATCTGCATTTTATTCTGTTTGGGGATATGGAGCGGAAGGTTCGTCCATATCCCTTTATTTTTGCTTTTTGTTATCTGTCTTCTATTTCTAACTTTTTCCCTGATTAATTTAAGGAAAAATCTTTTATTTTCACTTTCCCTAAGCGCTTGTATATTTTTCATCGGAATGCTTCATCTGGAAAACGCACAGATATATCCTGCCTCCCATATCCGTAATTTTGCCTTTAACAATCCGCAAAAAGTCTCTATCCGGGGGAGGGTGACTTCAGCCCCTGAAGTTACTCAGACCTTTTATCACACCCCAAAGACGACTTTTATTCTGCGGGCCTCTGAGTTAGGAGTTAAGCAAAACTGGCAGAAGACAGAAGGATTAGTCAAGGTAACTCTATACGGAGAGCGAAAAATAGAATATGGGGATAGGCTTTTTCTTGAGGGGTCGCTGCTGCGCCCTTTAAGCCTGCGCAATCCCGGGGGCTTTAACTATCGGGAATATTTAGCCAACCACGATATCTTTGCCTTGTTGAAGGTAAAGGAAAAAGACGCGCTTAGGCGGATATCTTCCCAAAGAGACTTCGTCAAGAATGTTTTCAATCTCAAGGAAAAACTGCGCGGGATTATTTATCAATATCTTGAACCCAAAGAGGCTTCTCTCTTATCGGCTATTCTTTTAGGTGAGCGCAGCAGTCTTTCGGAAGATATCAAGGATTTATTCATCCATACCGGCACAATTCATATCCTGGCTATCAGCGGTTTACATATAGCCTTGATCGCCTCTATTATAGTTGCCCTGTTCAAATTATTTCGTCTGGGCCGCCGCTTAACTTTCATTCTTACTATCCTTGTTTTAATTGCTTATGCTTCACTTAGCGGGGCGCGGCCTTCGGTGGTCAGGGCAACCATTATGGCGAGCGTCGTCTTATTCGGTTATTTGATAAACAGAGAGATAGAGATATATAATTCCCTGGGGCTTTCGGCGCTGATTATTCTGATTGCGCGCCCCTATTATTTATTTGAAGCGGGATTTCAGCTTTCATTTTTGAGCGTGATTTCTATCGTCTATTTTACGCCCAAAATAGAAGGACTTTTTCCCGTATCCAATCGTTGTCTTTTTTATCTTGTTAGGGTTGCATCCGCATCCTTAGCGGCCTGGATAGGCCTTGCGCCTATTACAGCCTTTTATTTTAATATCGTAACGCCTGTGGCTATACTGGCAAATATTGCGCTTATCCCGCTTCTTCTTCCGCTGGTAGGCGCAGGGATATCTTTTTTAGTTTTTGCCTTTTTTTCGGCATCTTTGGGCAGTATCTTTGCCGGGGCAAGCTGGCTTAGTATAATCGTCCTAAAAGGGGTGGCCGGGCTTATTTCCAGGATACCCCTGGGTTATTTCCGCTGCGCCTCGCCGGATATATTCTTTTTCTTTGGATATTATCTCCTTGTCTTAATATTCTTTAATTATAAGAGATTAAGGATATCCAAAGCAAAGTTAGCGATAACCTTTGCATTAGCAGCCAATATCTTAGTCTGGGCACCTTTTTTCAGGCAAACTTCCGATAAATTAAGGGTGACTTTTTTGGATGTGGGCAAGGCAGATGCTATATTTATTGAGTTTCCCAACTCAAGCAATACCATACTGATTGATGGGGGAGAAAACGATGCCGGAAGATGGGTAATCTTACCCTTTCTCTGGAATAAAGGGATTAAAAAGATTGACGCCGTAGTGCTTACGCATCCCGATAACGACCACGTAGGGGGCTTGGCGAGTGTGCTGGAGAATATAAAGGTTGATTGTGTATTTGATAATGGTATGTCCAAAGAGTCCTCAAGTTATAATAATTATAAGAAATTGGCAGAGGAAAAGGCGCCCTGTTATCGCCTGATAAAAGGGGGAACTGAAGTTTCAGGCTTAAGCGGGATAAAACTATTTATGTTGCACCCTGCGCATTTATCAGGCGATAAAGATGATACCAATAACAATTCCTTAGTCTTGAAATTGGTTTATAAAAAGGTGAGTTTTCTCTTTTGCGCAGATATCCAGAAGCAGGCCATAAGAGAAATATTGTCTTATGGGCCGATATTGAAATCCAGCGTGATTAAGGTTCCCCATCACGGCAGTGATGAGGGAAGTATAGAGGAAGAATTATTTCAGGCGGTCTCTGCGAAGGCGGCAGTAATCAGCGTGGATAGAAATAACCGCTTCGGGCTTCCTGCGCCGGAGGTCCTGGAAAGACTAAAAACGCAAGGCGCGCAGGTTTATAAGACCGCTGAGAGCGGGGCAATAACTATTTCTACGGATGGAGAGGATATCTGGGTAAGAACAATGATTGGTGCGGAAGCGCCTTAAGAAATAGTACACTAAAAAAAGTGTAGAAATAGCTTGACTTTACACCAAAAATAGTGTATGCTTTAGATAGATAGATAGATAGATAGATAGAAAAGGAAATAATTGGCTAGAGGCGAAGAGGGGGGATTCTTTGGAAAAGAAAGTTATCTATTACGAAAATCGGAAAAGGGAAAAGCCCGTTAAAGAATTTATACATAAGATTGATGATAAGACAAGAGCAAAAGTGCTGGCTAGACTTAAGTTTTTAGGAGAGCATTGGGATGAAATGGGACGGCCTTTAGCAGATTATATCGGTGATAAATTATACGAATTAAGAATTCAATTTTCTCAAAATAAAATAAGGATAATTTATGCTTTCATGTTTAAAAACTATATTGTATTATTGCATGGTTTTATGAAAACTACAGCAAAAATTCCTAAAAATGATAGATTGAAAGCAAAGAAAAGAATGATCGATTTTGAGATACAGTATAATGAAGGAAGACTTAAAATATAAATATCAAAAATAGGATTAAACAAAAGAAAGGAGCGACTTTAAAATGAAGTCTCCAAAAAAGAAACGAACAATAATACCTGAATCCATTGATCAACATATAGAAGAAGAATTTAAAAAAAGCCCCGAATTTAGAAAAGCTTATATGGATGAATCAATGCGATTGCAATTGGCTTATAAAATTATGCAATTAAGAAAATCCAGGCATTTAAGTCAAGCTCAATTGGCAAAAAGAATGCATACTACTCAACAAACTGTATCAAGATTAGAAGATCCGCAAAACGTTGAAATTACACTTTCTACTTTGAGTAAGCTTGCTGTAGCATTAAGAGCGCGTCTTAGCGTAGATTTAGTTCCTCAACAGGCATCAAAATAAAAATAAGCCGTTGTAATTATTAAGGTTACAACGGCTTTATTATTTTGGTGCGGAAGCGGGGAGTTGAACCCCGATGAGATTTCTCTCGCAAGCTCCTGAAGCTTGTGCGTCTGCCTATTCCGCCACTTCCGCAAAATATGCCAGATTAGTATAGCCCAAAATCGCCCTTGTGTCAACCTGCCTTTATCTTGATTTTTTGGCCTGCCTGTGGTATATTAATATGCCGCAAAATGAGCGAAAAAATAGTTGCTACAAACAAGGCTGCCCGGCGAGATTACCATATCCTGGAGACTTATGAGGCAGGTATTGAGCTTAAGGGCACGGAAGTCAAGTCATTAAGAGGGGCCAAGGCGAACCTGAAAGACGCCTTTGCCAGAATTGATAAGGGCGAAGTTTTTCTTTACAATATGCACATCAGCCCCTATGCATTCGGCAATATCGCCAATGTTGATGCGAAAAGACAACGCCGCTTGCTTCTGCATAAAAGCCAAATCAGGAAGCTCTTTGATAAAACCCGCCAGAAGGGGTTTACTTTAGTTCCCTTAAAGGCATATTTTAAAGAGGGAAGAGTAAAGATAGAGCTGGCCCTGGCCAAGGGTAAGCATCTTTACGATAAAAGAGAATCAATAAAAAGACGTGAGGCCGACAGGGAAACAAAGCGCGCCCTGCGCTCTAAAAATCGTTAATCTGAGAAGCTTTTCACTAGATACTAGATACGAGATACTAGATACTAAATAATGGGGGTGAAAAGGTTTCGATCTGGGTAGGTCGAGGCAAAAGTGGCATGTGGAGGTGTCAGGAGGCCTCCTTAAACACCTGACACAATACAAACGCAAGCTCGAACAGAGTAGCGGGATTACAGCTTGCCAAGGCAACGCCTTGTCTTGCTGGAGTTTCGCTTAGCGCTGAAACCCTCAACTAATTAGTTGAGGTCTCCTTTGGTCAGTCCTACGGGGCCAAAAGGAGTCGAAAGTAGGATAGTCCGGTATCTTTAGCTTTTGGGATACCGGATGAAACTCAAAAAGCTGTTCTTTCCCGTATCCCGCTTATCGGAGACGGGAAAGAGAACTTAAGAAGGTAAGCTAAACATGTAGAGGCTTTTGCTACGAGATCCAGGGACGCGGGTTCAATTCCCGCCACCTCCACCAAAATTGTGGAACAATTTTGGTGAGACCAAGTTGCGCCCTTGTCTTATTATCTAATAGGGCAAGGGTTTGTGGTTTCCAAAGCTTCGCTTTGGAAATAAGTGAGCTGTCCCCGGAATTCTAGAATTCTACAAGTGTTATATCCCCAGAATTTGCCAGAATTTGGAAAAGCGAGGTAGGGTGGCTTATTATTAAAGGAATAAGAAGAAATGAATAACGAAAAACAGCCAGAGCCTAATGTAATAGTGTGGGGGCCTTTCAAGTTTGTGCTTAGAGGTTGTTTTGCTCTTCCGCTTCTTCTATCTCTTTTTCTGATTATTTACTTTGTAGTTGGAGTATTTTCACAGATTGCAGCCAATATTTTCATTGTTTTTGTATTGGGAGTTTGGATATATAGCGAGATAGCTTATAAAAAACAGAAAGTCGATTTTCAATCTAAGAAGACAGAAGAGATATCTGCAGGGAAGTCTTTGGCAAGACTAACTCCTTTTGAATTTGAAAAAGCTGTTGCGGAAATTTTGAAGGCACACGGATACGCCTGTTCAGTAACGAGGAAAACAGGCGATAGAGGAGTAGATATACTTGCGCAAAGGGAGGGCAAAACATTTGTTGTCCAAGTAAAAAAATTTTCCAAGGGGAATCTTGTAGGAAGACCTGCGTTACAAGAGCTTCAAGGCGCTATGTTGGATAAAACAGCAGACGGTATGATGTTTGTTACTTTAAGTTATTTTTCTAGCGAAGCAACACGATATGCGAGAGAAAACGGTATAAGGCTTATGGACAGGGACGAATTACTTGAAATGGCCAAAAGAGTTCCTATTGAAGAGATACTATCTAAAGCGAAAGGCGAAGAAGGTATGATTTAGAAAAGTAGAAAAGGGACGCTTCTATTTTGAAGTAATTAAGTGTTGTAACCTTATAATTTTGTTAGCCTTCTGTAATATAATATGTTGCAGAGGGCTTTTGTTTGGGTGTATAATAGCAATATGGAAGACGATATTTTAGATTACAAAATTACGAAACAGGTAAAAAATAAAGATTTTGATAGTCTTTTTAAGTCTCTGGGTCTGCGCAGCGAAGAAACCCTAAAGGCGCTTTTTTTCATTACCGCAAAGCTTGCCTATTGGAGAGAAAATCGTCTTGGTAGAACTTTAAATGCAAGAGATATAAGCTTTATTGTACAAATGGCCCATTTTCATGTTACAAAGAGAACCGAACTCATTGCAAATAAAGAAGCTAGGCTTTTAAAGAAAGATATAAAATGCGAAGAAGCACAATTATACTTCATTGATAAAATGTGTCAAAAAGAAATATTTGATATATATGAAAGAAAAATCATAATTCCTGAAAGAGCCCTAGATTGTTTTTATAAAGATGAAATAACAGGAAGACATAAGATAGCACCCGAGTATTATAGGACTTATAGAGCAAGAAGGTTACCTTGGGTAATCCCAACATTACTAAAATCAAACGAAATTTATATGCTCAATAAGCCTAGATTTAAATGTATAGAATACTTTTATGTTAGCACATTTAAGATCCCTTATGAATTTTTAGATGAGGAGGATAGTGCAGTAGAGAAATATCATACGAATTATTTTATAGTAATGGCAAGAAGAAAATATGATTTGCAGGAACTAACATTTGAAACAGAATATCCAATGTTTGATTATTTTGATTTATTACAATATATTGAGAAGTGGCAACGTTACGAACAATAAAAAACGCCCAGTTATGTAACTATCTGGACGTTTTATTTTTGTTGGCTTTATATGCAGGCGTCAACACCCTCTTCTCCGCCAACTAGATAGGAAGGAATGCGTTTCTGCATCTTTCAAGTAATTCAAGTATACCTCATTACTAGGTATTTGTCAAGTGTAATCACAAAGTCGCCACAAAGTCACCACCACCTTCCTTACTTATTCTGTAATACCCCCTTTCTATCCAACAAGTGTAATTCTATTGCTTTTTGGGCTAATTTCTGGTATAAATAAGGGTGCTTTAGAGGGAGGATTTTGATGAGAAAAAAGTTTTTAGTATCTATCAGCTGCTTGTTGCTGGTTAGTTTTCTGGCGGGGTGCGCCGGTGGGCGCAGTGTGTCTATTTCCGGGCTTAAGACAGCGGCTGTAATAGACGGGACAAGGTATGTAACTGCTGAGTCATTATGCCAGATTTACAGCTTGATTTATCATTGGGATCCTGTAGCCAAAAAGCTTACCTTTAAAAAAGACAATAAAGAAGCAAGGATGATGGTGAATAGCGCTACGGCGCTTTTAAATGATAATGTCTGCACTATGGAGAAGGAAGTCCGCTTTTATCAAGGCTCGGCGGTTATCCCGGAATCTTTTGCCGGGCGCATGCTGAGGGATTTCTTCAGGGAAGAGCGCGTTAGCGGAAGATCCACTTTTAGTAATTTAGGTTTGCCTCTTAGAAGAGTGATTATCGACCCCGGCCACGGGGGAAAGGACCCGGGAGCCGTGGGAAGAAGGGGTTTATTGGAAAAAGACGTTGTTTTGGATATTGCCAAGAGGCTTAAAAGCAAGCTCAAGAGTGCGGGTATAGATGTTATTTTAACCCGGGATAATGATGAGTTTGTTTCTCTGGAAGAGCGGGGCGCAGCCGGCAATGCAAACTCAAGCAAAGCCGACTTCTTTATCAGTATCCATGCCAATGCCTCACGTTCCAGATGGGTTAAAGGGGTAGAGGTGCTTTATCTTTCCGAAGCCATTGATGAGGATACGCGTTCTTTAAAGGCATCCAAAGATTATGAGTTGGATGTTGAGGAGGGCTATTGCGGCGACAATACAGAGGCCATTATCTGGGATTTGATATACAGGGATGACAGGAAGAGCTCCCGGGAGATGGCCGAGCTTATTTGCGCCAGTTTAAGCAAGGACTTATCGCAGAAAAGCAGAGGCACCAAGCCCGCGCGCTTTCAGGTCTTAAAAACGAATATTCCGGCTGTTTTGATTGAAGTAGGCTTTATCAGTAATTCTGGCGAGGAGAAGAAATTAAGCAGCTCCTCTTATCGGAATAAAATAGCTCAGGCAATTACCAAGAGCATTCTTGAATATAACCGCAAGGTTGCACAAGGGCGCACGGTGCGTCGTTGATTATGCGAGAAAAGAATAGGCCCATAGGGATATTTGATTCAGGCATCGGCGGCCTGACTGTAGTCAAGGAAATCATTAGAGAATTACCCAATGAGGATATTGTCTATTTCGGGGATACCGCAAGGCTTCCCTATGGAAATAAATCAGCCCGGACAGTAACCAGATTTTCATTGGAAAATGTAAAGTTTTTACTTAAATTCAACGTTAAATCCATTGTCGTGGCCTGCAATACCTCTTCAAGCCTATCCCTGCCCGCCTTAAGAAAAAAGTTTAAAGTTCCCATTCTCGGAGTAGTTAGCCCCGCGGTCAAAAAGGCCGTAGAGCTTTCCCCCGGGGGGCGTATAGGCGTTATTGCAACAGCGGCCACCGTGGGAAGTGCCTGCTACCAGCGTGAAATCAAAAAGTCCGCAGGCCGATATAAATCATTCGCCCAAGCGTGTCCTTTATTTGTTCCTTTGGTTGAAGAGGGATGGACGAATGATGATGTAACGCTTGAGGTTGCCCGAAGATATTTAGGGCCTTTGGTGAAACAAAATATAGATACTTTAATTCTGGGTTGCACCCATTATCCCTTGCTTGAGAAATTGATCAGAAAAGCCGTAGGGGAGAGAATACAATTTGTGGATTCGGCAAAAGAGACGGCCCTGGAATTAAAGAGGGTATTGGCGGAAAACGGGCTAAAGAGCCTTTCTCGCTCGGCAAGATATAAGTTTTTCGTCTCGGATGAGCCCGAGCGCTTCCGAAAAGCAGCCAGGAGATTTCTGGGAAAGATCCCTTGCTTAAACAAGGGGAAATTCTCTTCGACAATTTCCCCTTAAGCTGCGGGATAATTCACACAATCTTATGAAGAAAAACTAAAGGAGATGGACTTATAGAACTCAAAGTGTTCCATAAATCCAGTGTTCATTAAATGTATGCGATAAAGGTATGGTCTCATTTTAGCGCCGCTCATAATCTGCGCGGCTATCAGGGTAAATGCGAAAACCTCCACGGGCATAACTGGAAGGTGGAGGCGGAAGTAGCTTCCTCAGGCTTAAATAAGCTTTCTATGGTCTGTGATTTTAAGGAGCTGAAGGAGAAGTTGACCAAGGTATTACGGGAATTCGACCATAGTTATTTGAACAAGATTAGTTTTTTCAAGAAGAATAATCCCACTTCCGAGAAGATTGCCGAATATATTTTTTATCAATTGAAAAAAGCAATCAAAGACAAAAATCTTATTTTGAAGAAAGTCTCGGTCTGGGAGACGGAGAGTTCGCAGGCAAGTTTTACTGAAGGAGAGACTTAAAAGGTGCCGAAGAAGTGCGTGGTTTTGTTATCCGGAGGCATAGATTCGGCAACCTGCCTTTTTCTGGCAAAAAAAGAAGGCTTCTTGCCATACTGCCTTTTTTTCGATTATGGGCAGAGGCATCTTAAGGAAATCAAATCGGCAAGAAGGATAGCCGCATCCGCCGGCGCAGAACTTTTAGTTTCTAAAATAGGTTTTCCCTGGAAGGGCTCAAGCCTGCTTGATAAAAGCCTTGAGGTTCCTGCACGCAGCAGCAAGGGCATTCCTTCGACATATGTGCCGGGGAGAAATATAATTTTTTTAAGTTTTGCCCTCTCTTGCGCCGAAAGCATAAAGGCAGGGGCCATCTTTATCGGAGCAAACGCGCGTGACTTTTCCGGATATCCCGACTGCCGCAGCGATTTCTACCGCGCATTCAGGAAAGTGGCTTCTACCGGCATAAAAAAACGGGATATCGAAATCAGGACCCCTTTAATTAACAAGACCAAGGCCCAGATTATTCGTCTGGGCGCAGAGCTTAAGATGCCTTTTGAAATGACCTGGTCCTGTTATCGGGGGAAGGTTAAGCCCTGCAACAGGTGTGACAGCTGCCGTTTTCGGGCCAAAGGTTTCAAGGAGGCGGGGATAGACGACCCCTTAGTTTAAGAAAGGAAATTTAAAACGTGAATCTTCCCAATAAGATAACCCTTTCGCGGATAGGACTTGCCTTTATATTTATGTTTCTTCTGTTTTGCCATAACCTTCTGGCAAAATATCTGGCCTTATTTGTCTTTTGCCTGGCTTCCGTAACCGACTTTCTGGACGGATATATCGCCCGCAAAAGAAAATTAGAGAATAATTTCGGCCGGCTGATGGATCCCATTGCCGATAAAATCCTTATCCTGGCTGCCTTTTTGGCTTTTGTGGAGATGAAGATAATTCCCGCCTGGATGGTGATAGTTATCATCTTCCGGGAGCTGGTAATTACCGGCTTAAGAATTAATGCCGCTACGCGCGGGATAGTGCTTTCGGCTTCCCTGGCCGGAAAACACAAAACCGTCTCCCAGATGGTCGCTATTATTTCTATTCTGGTATTTTTAATTATCAGGGAGTCCGGTAAGGCCTTCTGGAGCCCTGTCTGGGAGCTCTGGTTTAGGCGCGGTGCATTTTATCTGATGCTTGTAACCGTAGTCCTTACTTTAATCTCCGGCGTCTCTTATTTGATAAAGAATAAAGACAGTCTTTTTGCTGCCAGTGAAAAAGTTAATTAAACTCATTGCCACTTTTTTTTATCTGGGTTATGCCCCTTGGCTGCCCGGCACGGTTGCCTCAGGCGCGGCAGTACTTCTTTATTTTCTATTCAGGGGCAATCTTTATTTTTACACCTTTTTCCTGCTTCTTGTGACTGCGGCAGGATTTTTGGTTTGCGCCCCTGCGGAAAGAATCTTTCAGGAAAAAGACTCCAAAAAAATAGTGATAGATGAAGTCGCCGGGCTGCTTTTAGCTTTTTGGGGATTGGCCCCCGAGCCAATTTTAATTATTACGGGTTTTTTCATCTTTCGTATTCTGGACGGGATAAAGGTTTATCCGGCCAATAAGATTGAGAAGCTTGACGGCGCCTGCGGCATAATGGGTGATGATTTGATTGCCGGGCTTTATACAAATATTATTTTACAGATAGCCATAAGGATTTTGCCGTGGATATAGAAATCTCAAAGGCCAGAAAGGAAGATTTCCCCTATATCCAGGAAAAAATTAAAAAGTATCTTCTGGATTCCACCGATATACACTGGCGGCAGTTTTTCGTGGGCAGAATTAAAGATAAGCCCGTTTCCTTCGGCAGGATAATCGACCGGGGAGAATTTTTTGAAATTGCCTCTTTAGGGGTGGATTATTATTACAGAAAAAACCGTATCGGCAAAAAGATGCTCAGCTTTCTTCTTGAGGAGGCCCAGAGAATAGATAAGGCCAAGCCCATATATGCAGTTACTCATGTAAAAGATTTTGCAGTCAGCTGCGGTTTTGTTCAGGTTAAGGATAATTATCCTGAAATTTTAGACTACAAGCGAAAGCATTGCAAACTTGATGAATCCAAAATCAGTGTGATGAAGTGGAAGGGTTCCTTAAGATAATTTTACCTGGTGCAGAGCCTGATATGTCGCCCCTTTGGGGGAGAGGGTGCTTTTGAATAAGATAAGTGTTTCGGCCTGCATGGCCGTTTTGGGAAAGCTTAGAGACTGAAGTAATTTTTTTAATTGAGCGCGGTTGCGCGCAGAGCGCACCCGCCCTAAAGTCAGATGCGCCTTAAAGGCGCGTTTTTCTTTTAAAAAGCCAAACTTTATCAGGCGTTCTTCTAAGTCTTGAGCAAGTTTGAGGGTCTCTTCGCGGCCCTCTTCTATACCCACCCAGATTACCCGCGGATGTTCTGTCGTGGGAAATGCCCCTATCTGACTGATTTTAAGTTCAAAAGATTTATGGCTTTTAGCCAGTTGCGTGAGGGCTTTTTTTATCTCTTCGAGAAGCTGGGGACTGACATTACCCAGAAACTTTAGAGTCAGGTGTATCCCTTCGGGATTGACCCATTTTACATCTGCGTCTGATTTCTTCAGCTCCTCTTGAATGTTTCCTAATTGCTTCTGGACTTTTGAGGTGAGTTCCAGGGCAATAAAGCTTCTAATCGTTTGCATTTTTTAAGATGTTAGGTATCGCCTGATGAGATCCAGTGCCGCCTGAGAGGCGCGTTGGCGCACGGCGTCTCTGTCGCCGTGAAAGTGGAACTCTTTAATTTGGATTTTTCGGGGTGTGGCCAGGGCAATGTAAACCAGACCTAAAGGCTTATTCTTGGTTGCCCCTTTGGGTCCGGCAATTCCCGTTACGCCCAGGCTTAAGTCCGTCTTCGCCAGTTGTTTTATATTACAGGCCATGAGGCGCACTGTTTCTTTGCTTACTGTTCCGGATTTAGCAAGGACCTCTTTAGGAACGCCCAACAGAGATTGTTTGAACTTATCGCTGTAGGCTACAATTCCCAGGGGAAAGCATTTTGAACTTCCGCTGACGTTGGTGAGGCGCTTGGAGATTAGGCCGCCGGTGCAGGATTCGGCCACGGCTATTGTCTTTTTGGCTTTTTTCAAGGCGGCTATGACCACTTCTTCCAGGGTTTGCGTATTTTCTCCATAGATGTACTCTTTGAGACGACGGCGAATCTTGCGCTCTATCTGTTGGATTAATCTTTTTGCCTGGAGCCTGTTTTTGGCCTTGGCGGTAATGTTTAGGTCAACGGTATCGGTATGCGCGTATATCCCCACTGTCACCGGGGGTTTAAGGTTGAGGATATCTTTGACTTTTTGGTTTACCTGGGATTCGGCAAGGCCGGTGGTTCTGATGGCTTGTGAGATTATTACCCCTTCGCCGGCAAAATTATTCGCAAGATACTTAATTACATCGCGTTGCATCATGGGCTTGAGTTCCTGGGGCACGCCCGGAAGGGCAATCAAGACCTTTTTCTCATCATAAGGGATTATTAATCCCGGGGCTGTGCCCACCTCATTTTTCAGGGCTCGTGCGTTTTCGGGGACTAAGGCCTGGCGCATGTTATTCTTGGGCATGGGGATATGGCGCTTTTGGAAGTGGACCTTGATGTCTTTGAGCACGGCGGCATTCAGGATAAGTCTTTTCTGGGTGGCCTGGGCGATGACTTCTAAGGTAATGTCATCTACCGTAGGCCCCAGGCCGCCGGTAAGAATGACGATATCGGAGCGGTGCATAGCCCTTTTTAAAACCGTCAGGAGCCTCAATTTGTTGTCGCCTACGGCGGTCTGGTAAAAGAGGTCTATGCCTAAATTCGAAAGCTCTCTGCTCAAATATCCGGCATTGGTATTTACGATTTTTCCCAGAATTAATTCTGTGCCGATAGAGATGATTTCTGCCTGCATTTTTAATGTCCTCATAAATACCATTATACGACGAATAGCGCCAAATTACAAGCCCTTTTTATAGGTACTGAAATTTTGCTTTACAAAACAGGTTTAAAGTTGTATAATTTTGTGGCAACTGGAATCGACAGAAGAGTTCTCTAATAATATAATTTGGCTTATAATAAGGAGGCTAAATATGGCAGAGCATAAGAAAAAAGGTCAGGCTCAAGTGCAGGATGCAAGATTAAAGGCGTTAGACTTGGCGTTGAGCCAGATTGAAAAACAATTCGGCAAAGGCTCGATTATGAAATTGGGCCAGGATGTAAAAATTGACATCCCGGTTATCTCTACAGGAGCGCTTTCCCTGGATATGGCCTTAGGTATAGGCGGGCTTCCCCGCGGCAGGGTAATAGAGATATTCGGCCCGGAGGCAAGCGGCAAGACCACCCTTACCTTAACGGTAATGCGCGAGGCCCAGAGAAATGGCGGGGTGGCGGCATTTATTGACGCGGAACACGCCTTTGACTATACCTATGCCAAAAAACTGGGGCTGAATCTGGATGATTTGCTGATTTCCCAGCCGGATACAGGGGAGCAGGCCCTGGAGATTGCCGAGACCTTAGTCAGAAGCAATGCGGTGGATGTGATTGGTATTGATTCGGTGGCGGCTTTGGTTCCCCGCGCGGAAATAGAAGGGGAAATGGGCCAGTCTCATGTGGGTCTGCAGGCCCGGCTTATGTCACAGGCCTTGCGTAAACTTACCGCAGCCATCAGCAAGTCCAAGACCTGCGTGATTTTCATCAATCAGATTCGCGAGAAAATCGGGGTGATGTTCGGTAACCCCGAAACTACCCCCGGCGGAAGGGCCTTGAAGTTTTATGCCTCGGTCAGGCTTGATTTGCGTCGCCTCAGCCAGATTAAAAAGGGCGATGCCACCATCGGCAACCACGTGCGGGCAAAGGTAGTCAAAAATAAAGTGGCTCCTCCTTTTCATAAGGCGGAGTTTGACATACTTTACGATCAGGGCATATCCCGTTCGGGATGCATCCTGGATATGGCCGCCGAACAGAATATCTTACAGAAGTCGGGGGCGTGGTTTTTGTATGGAGAGGATAAGCTCGGACAGGGTAAAGACAACGCCCGGCGCTTCCTGGAAGAAAACCCCAAGGTATTAAAAGAGCTGGAGAAGAAGGTTAAAGAAAAAACTCCGGCGACGATATAAAAGGAGAAAAAAATGAGTAACTTACGAGAAAACAAGCTAAGGATTTGGATTTTGGCTTTGGCCGCAGGCGTAGCAGCCGGACTTTTACTGGCGGTGCGCCTGGATCTTTTACCATTCACTAAAGCCGAATACAAAACTGCAGCACCGGAAATTGGAGTTGAGCAGCCCTTGGAGAGCAGTTTTATCAGAGTGGCCAAAGAGGCCGGGGCTGCGGTGGTAAGTATCAGCACCGAGCACACCGAGAAAGTTGGCCCCAGCCGCCAGTTTAGATTCTACGGCAATGGCAGTGGCGAGTTTGATGAGTTCTTTGACCAGTTCTTCAAGGATTTCTTCGGTGAGATTCCCGAGCGGGAATATAAACAGAAGGGCCTGGGTTCGGGATTTATTATTGACGAAGAGGGTTACATCCTGACCAACCAGCACGTAATTCAGGACGCAGACAAGATTACGGTAACGCTGCCTGACGGAAGAAGGTTTGATGCCGAGCTAAAAGGCAGTGACGTGCGTTCTGACTTAGCCGTGATTAAGATTAAGGCCCATAATCTACCTGTGTTGAAATTAGGTGATTCCGATGAATTGCAGATCGGCCAGTGGGTGCTTGCCGCGGGAAATCCTTACGGGTTTGCCGTGGGCAGTGCCGAACCCACTGTTACAGCAGGTATAGTCAGCGCCTTAAACCGCTCTTTACCTCAGTCTTACCAGCGGCGCAATTACACCGAGTTGATTCAGACCGATGCGGCGATCAACCCGGGAAATAGCGGCGGCCCGCTTGTCAATCTCAAGGGGGAGGCCATCGGTATTAATGTGGCCATCTTTACCCCTACCGGAGGAAATGTGGGGATTGGCTTTGCCATTCCGGTTAATGCCGCCAAGGATATACTGGACAGGCTTATCGCGGGAAAAAAGATTCTTTACGGCTGGCTGGGTATCAGCGTTCAGGACTTGGATGAGGAATTAGCCGCCTATTTCGGTATTTCCGAGCAGCAGGGCGCTTTGGTGGTCAAGATACTCAAAGACAGCCCCGCAGAAGACGCCGGTTTTAAAGAAGGCGATATAATCAGGAAGTTTGCCGGCAAACAGGTTAGCGACGTGCGCAGCCTTTTGCGTGAAGTTGGAAAGGCCCAGGTGGGAAAGACGGTTCTTGTTGAGGTAATGCGTGAGAAAAGGACGCTTACTTTGAAGGTAAAAGTAGGGGAGCGCCCTGAACAGTTAGAAGAATTGGCCGAGAAGGCCAAAGAGACCTGGCGGGGCATGGAAGTAAGCGAGATAACACCTGAGCTAGCCATGCGCTATAGCATCCGGGAGCAGGAAGGCGTAGTGGTTACTCTCGTTGAGCCGCAAAGCGTAGCCAGTGAGGCGGGGCTTTTACCCGGGGATGTGATTATCTCAATAAACAGGCAGCGCATCAAAGGTATAAAAGATTACGAAACTATTATCAAAGGCGTAAGGGGCGATGCCCTTGTGCATACCGCAAGAGGATTCGCAGTCCTTAAATCTGAATAAAAACAGTTGCGTGCAGGAGACTAAAGACCTTCTTAAGGCAAGAGATTACGCTTATAGACTGCTAAGCTATCGCCAAAGGAGCACGGAAGAAGTTAGCCGGCGCCTGAAGAAAAAGGGTTTTACTGCGGCAATCATCGCAAAGACTATTAAATATTTAAGCGAGCTTAATTATTTAAACGATGATGATTTTGCCAGGGTTTGGATTCGCAGTAAAATAGAATCGGCTCCGGTAGGCTGGTTGCTCCTGCGCTATCAATTAAGAGAAAAAGGCCTGAAAGAGGAAACAATCGAGAAGGCCCTTAGCGCTTTTTCCGAGCGCTACGATGAGTCTGATGCGGCCAGGAAACTTGCGATCTTGCTACATGCGCGCTATAAGGAGCTTGATGCGCGAAGAGCAAGAAAGAGGTTATACGATTATCTTCGCCGCCGGGGGTTTTCTCAAGAGGCAATTTCGCAGGCCTTAGAAAAAAATTGAGGGTTGAGTTAATATTGACTACGGATGAATTAAGGCAGAGGTTTTTAGATTTTTTTGCATCCAAAGGCCACAAAATATATCCCAGCGATACCCTTGTTCCGGAAGAGGACCCTACGCTTTTATTTACCTCAGCCGGAATGAACCAGTTCAAGCAGGAGTTCCTGGGCAAGCCCACAGAGTTCAGACGCCGCGCAACCTGTCAGAAGTGCCTGCGTACCGATGACCTGGACAAGGTTGGAAAGACAGATGCCCATCATACCTTTTTTGAGATGCTGGGCAATTTTTCTTTTGGTGACTATTTCAAAGAAGAGGCCATAGCTTTTGCCTGGGAGTTCGTTACCGGGAAGCTCGCTTTGCCTAAAGAAAAGCTCTGGATTTCGGTTTATACGGAGGACGAGGAGGCCTACAAAATCTGGCTAAAGATGGGTGTTGCCTCCAATAGGATTGTTAAATTGGGCGCAAAGGAAAACTTCTGGCCGGCAAATGCGCCTACGGATGGCCCTAACGGGCCTTGCGGGCCTTGTTCTGAAATATTTTATGACCGCGGAGGGCAAGTCGGCTGCGGAAGGGCAGAGTGCAGTCCGGCGTGTGATTGCGGCCGTTTTGTAGAAACCTGGAACCTGGTCTTTACTCAATTTGAGCGTAAGGGTGAAAATCTCCTTGAGCCCCTGCCGAATAAAAATATCGATACAGGCATGGGCCTGGAGAGGATGGCCTCGGTCCTGCAGAATGTCTCCAATAATTTTGAGATAGATATTTTTAAGCCCGTTGTCGCCCAGATTACGGCTTTGGCAGCTGACGCCTCAAATATGCGCGCCTGTTATGCTATTGCCGACCATATCCGGGCGGTGAGTTTTGCTATTGCCGATGGCGTTTTGCCTTCCAATGATGAGCGGGGCTATGTTATCCGCAAGCTAATTCGCCGGGCCGTATGGCACGGGCGGGCCCTGGGAATTAAAAAAATCTTTTTGAACAAGATTGTGCCCGGTGTATGCAGTCAGATGAAAACGGCTTATCCTGAGCTTGAAGACAGAAAAGAAGATATTGCGCGCGTTGTTTTGGCTGAAGAGAAGCGTTTTCACAAGACCCTTGAGCGGGCAATGAGTTTTGCCGAGGATATAATTGCCCGGCTTTCGGCAGAGGGAAAGCTTGAGATTCCCGGAGATATAGCCTTTAAATTATATGATACTTACGGCCTGCCTTTTGAGATGCTGGAGCGTATCGTCGCTTCGAAAAATTTTGGGCTGGACAGAGAGGGCTTTGAAAAAGAGCTTGAGTTTCAGCGCAAGAGCTCCCGTCAGCAGGCAGCCTTCGCCGGCAGTGTTTTTGTAGGAACGCTCAGCGCCAGGCATAAACTAAAACCCACAAAGTTTGTGGGGGCAAAGGTCTATTCCGTCAAGACAAATATTGCCGCCTTGTTTAAAGACGAGGAGCCCGTAGAAAAAGCTGCAGCGGGCGATGAGATAAAGATAGTTTTGGAAAGCACGCCCTTTTACGCAGAGGCCGGCGGGCAGATTGGCGATAGGGGAGTGATTAAAAATAAAGAAGTCGAAATCGAAGTCTTAAATACCCTCAAAAGCGCCCAGACAGTTCTTCACCTGGGCAGAGTTCTTAAAGGAGCCGTAAAAGCCGGCGATAAAGTAGAAGCGGAAATTGATATCCAAAGGCGCAAAAACATTGCCTGTAATCACACCGCCACCCATCTTTTGCAGGCGGCGTTAAGGAAGGTTTTAGGCTCACACGTAAGACAGGCCGGTTCCTGGGTCGGCGCGGATAGATTAAGATTTGATTTTACTCACTTTCAGGCCTTGACTGAAGCACAGATTAGGCGCGTAGAGGAACTGGTCAATGCCGAGATTGGAGATAACAAGAAGGCGCAGATATTGGAGATGCCTTTTGAGAAGGCACAAAAAATGGGAGCGCTTGCCTTTTTCGGTGAGAAATATCAGGAGAAAGTGCGGGTGCTTAAGATAGGCGATGTTTCCCTGGAGCTGTGCGGAGGTACGCATGTTTCTTCGTGCGGCGAGATTAAAAAGTTTAAGATTACGAATGAGTCTTCCGTTGCCTCAGGGGTAAGAAGGATAGAGGCGATAACTGCCGCTGCAGCAGCGGAGTTCCTGCAGCAGAGAGACGAAGAGCTCGTGAGGCTGGCAGAGGAGTTTTCTGTTACACAGGATAAGTTGCCCGAAAGTATTGACAGACTTTTGGGTAGAATAAGACTGCTGGATAAAAAATTAGAAAAATCAAGGCTGGATAGTTTTAAGTCAAACATAGATGATATGATATCGCAGGCAGAAGAAGCCTCGGGCGTAAAGATTATTGTCCGCCAGATAAAAAGCGCCGATACGAAACTCCTGCGCCTGATGACGGATTTATTAAAACAGAAAGCGCCCCATGCGGCGGTTGTCCTGGGTTCTATTGTAGGGGCTGATAAGGTATTTATAGTTTGCAGCTTAGGCCGCCAGGTGCAGAAATTAGATGCGGCTAAGCTTATTCGCCTCATAGCTAAAGAGGTCGGGGGCTCAGGCGGCGGACGGGCCGACTTTGCCCAGGCCGGAGGAAAGAACCCTTCAGGCCTAAATAAAGCTTTAGCGAAGGCGCAGGAGATTATCAAGAAGGAGTTAAAGAGGCAATGAAGGTAATTAAGGCCGCAGGCCGCAAGATGCAGAAGATATTAGAGCGGGATATAAGTTCCAAAAAGAGAGTTCAGGAAAAGGTAAGGAGAATAATTGAAGACGTGCGCACCTCAGGGGATGAGGCTGTATTAAAATACACCAGAAAGTTTGACCGCGTCAAATTAAGCGCCCGCCATCTGAGGGTGAGCGAGACCGAGATATCCGCGGCTTATCAGAATATTAATCCGCAGTTTGTCTCTACCTTAAAGACTATCATCGATAACGTAAGCAAGTTTTACACCAGACAATTAAAACGCTCCTGGAAGATTAAGGGAGAAGAAGGGACAAGTTTGGGTGAGAAGATTACTCCGCTTGAGAAGGTAGGGATATATGTTCCCGCAGGAACCGTGCCCCTGATTTCCACCGTATATATGACGGTGATACCGGCAAAGATTGCAGGAGTGAAAGAGATCATTCTAACTGCCCCTCCCAATAAATACGGGACGGTTGACCCTTATATTTTAGTGGTGGCAAATCTGCTGAAAGTAGATAAGATATACAAAGTAGGAGGCGCCCAGGCAATTGCCGCTTTGGCCTTTGGCACAAAGAGCCTGCCTCGCGTAGATAAGATAGTGGGGCCGGGAAACGTATATGTCAGCGAGGCCAAAAGACAGGTATTCGGATACGTAGATGTAGATATGTTAGCCGGCCCCAGCGAAATCGTAATCCTGGCAAATGATTTTAGCCACCCTGATTTTATAGCCTGTGATCTGGAGGCCCAGCTTGAGCACTTGGCGGGTCTGGCTATTTTGGTAACTACTTCCAAGAGATTGGCCCAGGCGATGAAAAAACGCGTAAGTGATGGTTACATTATACTGGCAAAAAATCTCGATGAGGCCGCAGAGATAGTTAATCGCATTGCCCCGGAACATCTGGAGATTATGGTCAAGAACCCGCGCAAGATTTTGAAAAGAATAAAAAATGCCGGAGCGATATTTTTAGGGCCGTATTCGCCTGTGGCCTTAGGGGATTATGCCGCCGGCCCCAGCCATGTTTTGCCTACTGCCGGCACGGCGCGATTTTCTTCAGGGCTTTCCATAAATGATTTCATGAAAAGGTCGCATGTGATTTCCTATACCAAAAAGGCCCTGGAGAAATTAAGAGGGCCCATTGAGAAAATAGCGGAGCTGGAAAGGCTGGATAAACATATCCAGTCAATAAAGGTAAGGTTTGAATAAAATTTCAGGAGATAACTAAATGGCTAAGGCCAGAATTGCAAAGGTAAAGAGAAAGACCAGCGAAACCGATATTCAGATTACCTTAAACATTGACGGCGTGGGTAAGTCCAAGATTGATACCGGAATCAACTTCCTAAACCATATGCTGGAGTTGTTTGCCAAGCACGGCCTGTTTGATTTGGAGATTAAGGCAAAAGGTGATTTAGAAGTGGATATCCACCACACCAATGAGGATATCGGTATCTGCTTAGGGCAAGCCTTTAATAAGGCCTTAGGTAAAAGGATGAGTATCCGCCGATTCGGGGAGAAGAGCGTGCCTATGGATGAGGCCCTGGTGCAGGTAAGGGCAGTGGTGGATGTAAGCGGCAGGCCTTTCTTCAATAATATCAAGTCGGAGAAGGCAATTTCCGAAAAAGATGTCCAGGGAGGATATAACCTTGAATATGCGCGCCAGTTTTTTCAGGCCCTGGTGAATAATTTTCCCATTACAATACATATTTCTGTTCTGGAGGCCGGTTCCGATATGCATCACCTGCTGGAGGCAATCTTTAAGGCAGCGGCATGCGCCCTGGATGAGGCAACAGAGATCGACCCCCGCAAAAAAGGAGTTCCTTCCACCAAAGGACGAATATAGATGCTGATTATCCCCGCAATTGACCTCAAAGATGGTAAGGTGGTTCGCCTTACAAGAGGAAAATACGAAGACGTTACGGTTTATTCGCAGGCGCCTGCCGAGGCGGCAAAAAGCTGGCAGACGCAGGGTGCGACTCGTTTGCATGTCATAGATTTGGACGGCGCTATGCACGGCGAGGTAAAAAATATCAAGGCCTTACGCCGGATAATTGAGGCCGTTGATTTGCCTGTAGAGTTCGGCGGGGGATTGCGCAGAAGTAAAGATATTGCTTCAGTGATAGCTGCCGGTGCAAACTGGGCGATTTTGGGCACCCGCGGCTGTGAAGACCTTGATTTTACAAGAAAGGTGGCGGCTGAGTTTAAGGGTAAGATTATTGTCAGTATTGATGTCAGAAATACTAAAGTGGCTACCTGCGGCTGGATGAAGACTTCGGCAAAGACAGATGTGGAGTTGATTAAAGAATTGCAAGAGGCAGGAATAGGAACTTTTGTTTATACCGATATTTCGCGGGATGGCGCTTTAGCCGGCATCAATATAGAAGGGATTAAAAGAGTTTTGGAGAAAACCGGCGCCTCTATAATTTATTCCGGAGGCGTCTCTTCCCTGGAAGACGTAAGGAAGCTTAAATCTTTGGAGAAGCAGGGGCTCTTGGGAATAATTATCGGCAAGGCCCTGTATGAAAATAGGATTTCCTTATCTGAGGCCAAAAGAATAGCGGAGGAAAAGAGTGAAGATTGAGGCATTGATAAAAGAGATTAAGTTCGATGAGCGCGGGCTTATCCCGGCAATTATTCAGGATGCAGAAACAAAACAGGTCCTGATGATGGCCTATATGAACCGCCAGGCATTAATAAAAACTTTGGAAAGCGGAAAGACTTACTTTTATAGCCGCTCACGCAAGAAGCTTTGGTTAAAGGGCGAGACTTCAGGGCATATCCAGAGTGTGCGCAGTATCTTTTTGGATTGCGATGCCGATACCCTGCTGGTTCAGGTCAAACAGGTAAAAGCGGCCTGCCACACGGGATATTACACCTGCTTTTATCGCAAAATGGATGCAAGAGAGGGATCGCTTAAGGTGGTAGGCAAAAAGATATTTGATCCCAAAAAAGTATATTAGGTAAAAATGTATTATCCTTCAAAAGATGAGTTTATCAAAAAGGCGCGTAAAGGGAATCTCATTCCGGTCTATAAGGAAATCTTAGCCGATATCGAGACCCCGGCCTCGGCGTTCTTAAAGATTAACGAAAGAGATTACGCCTATCTTTTAGAATCGGTGGAAGGTCCTGAGTTTGTGGCGCGCTATTCATTTTTGGGTTCGGAGCCGGCGCTGGTTTTCCGCAGCAAAGGCAAAGAGATTGAAATTACCGAACACGGCCGATCCCGAAAGTTTAAATCGGCCGACCCCTTAGGTGAGATTAGAAAACTGATGAGCAAATATAGATTTGTAAAATCAGAAGGTCTGCCCAGATTTTGCGGAGGGCTGGTAGGTTTTATGGGTTATGATATGGTCAGATTTTTTGAAGAGATCGATGATAAAAATCCCGATGACTTAAAGCTTCCGGACTGCCTGTTTATGCTTACCGATACTATTTTAATCTTTGACCACAGTAATCGGGTAATCAAAATCGTCAATAATGTTTATCTGAAGGGAAAAAAGAGCAAGGCCCAACTGGCTAAGATTTATCAGGAGGCAATTGCAAGGATTGAAGGAATCGCCGCAAAGCTAAAGAAACCTTTGGGTAAATCCCTGCGCTTAAGCGCTCATCGCAAGGCAAAGAGCAAGATAAAATCAAATCTAAGCCGAAAAGAATTTTCCGCTATTGTCAAAAAGGCCAAGGATTATATCAGGCAGGGTGAGATTATTCAGGCGGTTCTCTCACAGAGATTTTCCGTTAAGTTTCATTGCCCCTCTTTCGATATCTATCGGGCGCTGCGTTCGATCAATCCTTCCCCATATATGTTTTATCTAAAGTTAAAAGACTTCTGCCTGATAGGTTCTTCCCCTGAGCTTTTTGTCCGTTGCGAAGAAGGAGAAATTGCAGTGCGGCCCATTGCCGGCACGCGCCCCCGCGGTAAGGACGAGGCCGAAGACGAGAGGCTTATTAATCAGTTGTTAGCCGATCCAAAAGAGCTTGCCGAACACATAATGCTGGTGGATTTAGGCCGCAATGATATCGGACGGGTGGCTAAATTTGGCAGCGTCAAGATCAGCGAGCTTATGGTTATTGAAAAATATTCCCATGTGATGCATATTGTCAGTGAAGTAAGGGGGAAATTGCGCAAGGACAAAGACATCTATGGATTAATCGAGGCCTCATTTCCCGCAGGCACGGTTAGCGGCGCCCCCAAGGTGCGGGCAATGGAAATTATTGATGAGCTGGAGAATGCACGGCGCGGGCCTTATGCGGGACTGGTGGGTTATTTTAGTTTTTCCGGAAATCTGGATTCCTGTATTACCATTCGCACTATCGTCACCAGGAATAAAACCGCATATATACAGGCAGGAGCCGGCATAGTAGCGGATTCGGTGCCGCGAAGAGAATATGAAGAAACAAAGAATAAGGCCAAGGCGCAGATTGCCGCCATTAAATTGGCCGAAAGAGGGGGAGACCTCGCTTGATTTTATTAATTGATAACTATGATTCTTTCACTTATAATCTTCTGCAGTATCTGGGAGAGCTGGGTGAAAAAGTGCAGGTCTTCAGGAATGATAAGATTTCCTTGCGTCAGATAGCTGACCTTAAGCCTGAAAAAATAGTAATTTCGCCCGGCCCGGGAAGGCCGAAGGATGCGGGGATTTCCTGCGCGCTCATTCAGAGATTTTCAGGACAAATCCCCATTTTAGGAATATGCCTGGGCCATCAGTGTATTGCCCAGGTCTTTGGGGGTAAGATTATCCGCGCAAAGCGCCTGATGCACGGCAAGACCTCGCTTATTTATCATACAGGCAAGGGTATCTTTAAAGGGATAAGAAATCCTTTTGTGGCCACGCGATATCATTCCCTCATGGTGCAGAGAAAGGGCCTGCCGCGCTGTTTGGAAATAATCGCCCATACCAAAGAAGAAGAGATTATGGGTCTAAAGCATCATGATTTTTCCGTATGGGGATTGCAATTTCATCCTGAGTCAATCTTAACCGGTGAAGGTAAAAATATTTTGAAAAATTTTACCAAGGTGAAAAAATGATTAGAGAGGCGATTAGCCGATTAGCAGAAAAGAAAGATTTATCACAAGAGACAATGACCGGGGCAATGGAAGAGATTATGTCGGGACAGGCCTCAGCCGCCCAGATTGCCGCATATCTTTTGGGCCTGCGTATGAAGGGCGAGACGGTGGATGAGATTACCTGCGCAGCCCAGGTTATGCGCCGGCATGTAACCAAGATAAAATCCAGAGAGACTTTTCTTTTGGATACCTGCGGCACAGGAGGGGACTCATCAGGCACTTTTAATGTTTCCACAATCAGCGCCCTGGTTGCCTCCGGCGCGGGGGTAAAGGTTGCCAAGCACGGCAACAGGTCCGTCTCCAGTAAATGCGGAAGCGCGGATTTATTGATGGCGCTGGGTGTAAAAATAGATATTGCCCCGGAAAAAATAGAAAAGTGCCTGGAGGAAATAGGCTTTGCATTTTTATATGCCCCGCTTCTGCATCCGGCAATGAAATACGCAACGCCCGTGCGCCGCGAAATGGGCATCAGGACAATCTTTAATATCCTGGGGCCCCTGACCAATCCTGCATCAGCAAGTAATCAGCTTCTGGGCGTATATGACAAAGGCCTGACGGAGACCTTGGCCAGAGTCTTAAAAAACTTAGGGACCAAACACGCGCTCGTTGTCCACGGAGAAGACGGCCTGGATGAGGTAACTACCGTGAGTAAAACCTTAATCTCCGAACTTAAAGACGGCAGAATTAAAAATTATAAAATAAAGCCCGGGCAATTCGCTCTAAGCAGGACTTCACGAGAAGACTTAAAAGGGGGCGACGCCGCCTTTAATGCAAAAATAGCTTATGATATTTTGAGAGGCAAGGGGGATATGCGCCGGAGTATCGTATTACTTAATGCCGGATGCGCCATTTACGCGGCAGACAAGGCCGCTTCCATAAAAGAAGGTGTAATTAAGGCGGCAACTTCTATCGATTCCGGAGCCGCTTTAGAAAAGCTTGAACTTTTGAAAGAGTTTACCAACGGCTAATTCATTATGAAAAACCGGGAAAAGGAAATATTAAATAAAGTAGTAGCGATTCTGAAAAAAGAGCTTAATCCCGCAAAAATTATACTTTTTGGTTCAAGGGCAAAGGGAATAAATGATAATGCGGCTGATTTTGATTTGGCTGTGGATTGTAAAAGACCGGATGTCTCTCAAGAAAGAAGAATAAATGAAGAGATAGAGAAGATAAGCGGGTTATATAAAGTAGATATAGCGTACCTGAAGTCGGTAGATGCAGAATTTAAGAAAAATGTTCTCAAGACGGGAAAGGTGGTATATGAAAGAAGACATAAGCTATAGCCTTAAAAAGCTTCAAGACGCCTTTATTAAGTTGAAGGAAGGCGTAAAAAGCGCTAAAGAAGAATTGGAAAAGGATGGGGTAATTCAGAGATTTGAGTTTACTTTCGAACTGCTCTGGAAAACCTTAAAGATATTTTTACGCGAAAATGGAATAACGGTAAAGACGCCCAAGGAAAGCCTGAAAGAGGCTTTTCGTATTGGCTGGATAAAAGAAGAAGACGTATTCCTTAATATGCTGGAAGATAGAAATAAGACTACGCATATATATGACAAAGAGACTACAGAAAAGATTTTTGAAAGAATTAAAAAAGACTATTTGTCAGCTATAGAAAAAATATTAAAGCAATTGAAATAGATAAAAAGATGATTCTCAATCAGATTATTGAGGAAAAGAAAAGGGAAGTTGAAGAAGCCAAAAGAAAGGTTTCTTTAGCAGAATTGACTAAGAAGGCCTCTTCGGTTGGCGGGCTGCGGGGTTTTAAAAAAGCAATTTCTCAGGCAGGCAAGCTTAATTTAATTGCCGAGATAAAAAAGGCCTCTCCCTCCAAGGGCTTATTGCGCAAGGATTTTAATCCGGTTGAGATAGCCAAATCATATGCGGCTTCAGGCGCCTGCGCTTTATCCATCCTTACGGATAAAAAGTTTTTTCAGGGGAATTTAAGTTTTCTTCAATCTGTACGCAAGGCGGTAGATTTACCTATCTTGCGCAAGGATTTTATCATCGATGAATATCAGATTTATGAATCTGTTTGCGCAGGTGCCGATGGTGTTCTTTTGATTGCCCGCTTATTGAGTGATGAACAATTAAAAAAGTTTTGCGCTTTATGTGCCCGGCTTAAACTGGATGCGCTTTGCGAAGTGCATAATGAGGAAGATTTGGATAAAGTTTTGACCTCTGGGGCCTCAATTATCGGAATAAATAATCGCGACTTGGATACATTTAATGAAGATTTGAAGACAACAGAACGTTTAATGAAGAAAATCCCCAAAGGTAAAATAGTTATTAGTGAAAGCGCAATTAGAAACAGGCAAGATGTAAAATATTTGCAGGGTTTAGGAGTAAATGCCGTGTTGATAGGTGAGGCGTTTATGCGCAGCGCAAATATCGGGGCTAAGGTTCGGGAGTTAATGCATGACAAAGATTAAAATCTGCGGCATAACCAATAAGGAAGATGCCATCTGGGTAGCCAATTTAGGCGCAGATTACTTCGGTATGATATTTGCCAGGGTCTCGAAGAGAAAGATAAGCCTGGAAAAGGCAAAAGAGATATCCGAGGCAGTTCCGCCTTACATCAAAAAAGTGGGCCTGTTTGCCGACGAGGAACCCAAGACGGTAAATAAGGTTTTAGAGATTTGCAAGTTGGATGTTTTGCAATTTCACGGAGAGGAAACACCTGAATATTGCCATGAGTTTAAGGGCAAAGCCGAAATTATCAAAGGCTTCAGGATGAAGGATGAGGAAAGCATTGCTCGCATTCCTCAATATGACGTCGATTATTATCTATTGGATGCCTTTGTGGAAGGAGAGATTGGCGGAACAGGCCAGACCTTTAACTGGGATTTGGCCCTTAAGGTTAAAGAATTGGGCCGGCCGATATTCTTGGCCGGCGGGCTTAATCCGGATAATGTCGGTGAGGCCATAAAAAAGGTAAGGCCTTTTGCCGTAGATGTGGCCAGCGGCGTGGAAAGTTCACCGAGAAAAAAGAATATAGAACTGATGAGGGAATTTATCAATAAAGTAAGGAAGGTCGGATGATACCCAATAAAAAAGGATATTTTGGTGAGTTTGGGGGAAAGTTTGTGCCCGAGACCTTGATGAGCGCCTTGAGAGAGCTGGAAAAAGAATATTCCAGGGCCCGTGCTGATAAAAAATTTAATCAGGAGTTGAGGCATTATCTGGGGCAATATGCGGGCCGGCCTACACCTTTATATTTTGCCCAACGATTAAGTAAGAAATTAAGCGGCATAAAGGTTTATCTTAAACGGGAAGACCTTCTGCACACAGGAGCGCACAAGATAAATAATACTTTGGGCCAGGCCCTGTTAGCAGTGCGGATGAAAAAACCCAGAATAATTGCCGAGACCGGCGCCGGCCAGCACGGCGTGGCTACGGCTACTGTGGCTTCCTTATTTGGCCTGCAGTGCGATGTCTATATGGGTACAGAGGATATCCACCGCCAGGCCTTAAATGTCTTTCGGATGAAATTATTAGGGGCGCGGGTAATTCCGGTAGAGTCCGGTTCAAAAACCTTAAAAGATGCCTGTAACGAGGCCATTCGGGACTGGGTGACCAATGTGCGCGATACCCATTATATTATCGGCTCGGTGGTGGGGCCGCATCCTTATCCCTTAATGGTCAGAGACTTTCAATGCGTTATCGGAAAAGAGGCCAAGAGGCAGATTTTCAAAGAGGAGAAGAGGCTTCCCGATTATCTCCTTGCCTGTGTCGGCGGGGGCTCAAACTCTATCGGCCTTTTTCATCCCTTCTTTAAAAATAGGAGAGTAAAGTTTATCGGCGTGGAGGCAGAGGGGCTGGGCCTGTCTTCAGGCAAACACGCCGCCACTTTAGTCAAAGGAGATTTGGGAGTTTTGCACGGCAGTAAAAGTTATCTTCTGCAGGATAAAGACGGACAGATAAATATCGCCCACTCGATTGCCGCCGGGCTTGACTATCCGGGTGTGGGGCCGGAGCACGCTTATTATAAAAGGATAGGGCGCGCAAGATACGCGGCTGTTTCGGACGATGAGGCCCTGGAGGGCTTTAGCCTGCTTTCGGAGATTGAGGGGATTATCCCGGCGCTTGAGTCGGCGCATGCAATAGCCTATCTGCGCAAGATTGCCCCCCGGTTGGGAAAGAATAAAATCGTTATTGTTTGTCTTTCCGGGCGCGGGGATAAGGATATAGATATTGTCAAAGACGTATTAAAAATTAAGGATTAATTATGCGGATGAACAGGATTGATAAGAAGTTTAAGGAATTGCGTCGGCAAAAGAAAAAGGCCTTAATCAGTTTTATCACCTGCGGCGATCCTAATTTAACCACAACTTATCAGCTTGCCCTGGAGTTTGATAGAGGCGGCACAGATATACTGGAATTGGGTGTGCCTTTTTCCGATCCCTTAGCCGATGGGCCCGTTATCCAGGCGGCCTCTGGCCGCGCCTTAAAAAACAAGGTAAACTTGGCTTCTGTGTTTGGCTTGGTCAAGAGAGTAAGGGAGAAATCTGAGATGCCCATTGCGCTTTTGACCTATTATAATATTATTTACCGCTTCGGTATTAAAAATTTCGTTAAGCAGGCCAGGCTTGCGGGCGTGGACGGGGTAATAGTTCCGGACTTGCCGGTGGAAGAGGCCAGGGAGTTGATTAAAGAGGCCCGAAAGGGTAAGCTGGCCACCATATTTTTACTTGCCCCGACAACAGAGGCAAAACGGATAAGACAAATTTGCTCGGCCTCTTCCGGTTTTATCTATTATGTTTCTTTAACCGGAACCACGGGCGTGAGAAAGACCCTGCCTGAAGAATTAAAAAGACGGCTGCGTCAGATAAAAAGGATTACCGCCAAGCCTGTCTGTGTGGGTTTTGGGATTTCCAGCCCTCAGCAGGCCGCTGAGGCGGCAGCGGTAGCTGACGGGGTAATCGTGGGCAGCGCAATTATCAAGGTTATAGAGAGAAATTTAGGTCATAAAGACTTAGTCTCAAAGGTGGCTGAGTTCGCAGGCAGGCTAAGAGGGGCATTGTGAGAATACTGGCATTGGATGTGGGTGAGAAGAACATAGGCCTGGCCATAAGTGATGAGTTGGGCTGGACAGCGCAGGGCCTGCCCAGTATAAAGGTGCAAAGTAGGGATAAAAGTATTGCATCTATTTTGGATATAACCCGCCAGCGTCAGGTAGGAGAAATTGTCGTAGGAATGCCTGTAAATTTAGATGGCACCACCGGAAAGAAGGCCAAAGAGGTAGCCGATTTTGTCCAGGATTTAAAGAAACGCACCCAGTTGCCGATTAAGGTCTGGGACGAGCGCCTTACCTCAATGCAGGCAGAGAAGCTGATGCTTGAGGCTGACTTAAGCAGAAAGAAACGTAAGAAAAGGATAGATATGCTTTCTGCCCAGCTTATCCTGCAGAGTTATCTGGACGCAGAAAGCAGATCCGATAATGCATAAAAAAACAACTTTGGATAGTGGATTGACCGTAGTCTCGCATTATATGCCTGAGCGCGCCTCTGTTTCATTGGGGATATGGGTCAAGGTAGGCGCCAGATACGAAGCCAAAAATATAAACGGCATCTCGCATTTCTTAGAACACCTTGTGTTTAAAGGAACAAAGAGGCGCAGCTGCGAGGAATTAAAACAGGCTATCGAAGGTATCGGCGGCTCTCTTAATGGATTTACGACACAGGAGCTGACCTGTTATCTGGCTAAGGTCCCGGCTAA
Source organism: Candidatus Omnitrophota bacterium (assembly GCA_020341815.1). Taxonomy (GTDB): domain Bacteria; phylum Omnitrophota; class Gorgyraeia; order JAFGHF01; family JAFGHF01. The sequence continues at coordinate 664,149 of CP070837.1, read as the reverse complement.
ATATTTATCAGGCGCTTTAGATGTCCTGGGTGACATGGCCTTAAATGCCAATTTGGCCAGCGAAGACATAGAGACGGAGCGGCAGGTCATTTTAGAAGAAATCAGGATGTATAATGATTTGCCTTCACATGCGGTTTCTGATCTTTTGAATGAGATGCTTTGGCCTGATGAGCCCCTGGGCAGAAGTATATCCGGTGAGACTAAAACCGTAGGAAAAATAAACCGGGCGCAGTTGCTCACCTATAAAGAGAATTTTTATCAGCTTAACAATATTGTTATTGTTGCCTGCGGTAATCTCAAGCACAGACAGCTCTTGGAAGAATGCAAAAGATGTTTTTACCCGCAGGCTAAAGTAAAAAGAGGTAGATTTTCTCCGGTTTCGCATAAACAGACCGGCCCGCAAACAAGAATCCAGCTTAAGGATACAAAACAGACACATCTGGCCTTAGGCTTCTATGGCTTAGCCAGGAGAGATCCTGCCCGTTTTGCCCTGGGGCTTTTACATGTTATCTTAGGTGCAAATATGTCCAGCCGCCTGTTCAGGGAAGTTCGCGAGGAGCGGGGCCTGGCCTATGAAATCGGCACATCCTTGAAGTTTTTTCAGGATAGCGGGGCATTTGTTGTGCATGCCGGTATCGATAACGGCCGCCTGAGTGAGGCTGTAGAGGTTATTTTAGAGGAGCTAAGCAAGGTTAAGAAAACGTCTGTTGAAAGGGAAGAGCTAAAGCGGGCCAAGGAATATTACATTGGCCAGTTATTGCTGGGGCTTGAGAGTACCTGCGAATATATGTTCTGGCTGGGAGAGAACTTTGTTTCCCTGAATAAGTTTCTCTCTCCAAAAGAAGTAATCCGAAAGGTAAAGGAGGTGGAAGCGAGTGACTTGAAGCGCCTGGCAAATAAGATTTTGGACAACCGCAGCTTGCATCTGGCTTTGGTCGGCCCTTTAAAAGACAAAAATAAAATACGCACCATAAAAGAAAGGTTGGTTTGTTAAATTGAGAGGCTCAATTAAGTTATTCAATGTTTTTGGTATATCTATAAAGATTCATTTTACATTTCTTCTGCTTCCTATTATCTTCGGGCATTTCTACGGCCTGCGGGGGGTGTTTCTGATCCTTTTTGTATTTTGCTGCGTGACCTTTCATGAATTATGCCACAGCTTACAAGCCAAGCATTTTGGGGTAAAAGTAGAACAGATAGTCCTGCTTCCCATTGGCGGCGTGGCAGCAATGAAGTCTATCCCTGAGAAGCCTAAGGAAGAGTTTAAGATATCCATTGCCGGGCCCTTATTCAATGTTACTTTTGCCCTGGTGCTTTTTCTTCCCGCATATTTTCTTTTAGGCCCGGAAAATCTTTTTCATCCGGGAATAGAAACCTGGCCCAAGACCTTTGCCTATGCCTTTTGGATTAATCCAATTCTGGCCGTATTCAATCTGCTTCCGGCCTTTCCTATGGACGGGGGAAGGATCCTCAGGTCGTTTCTGGCCGACAGGATGGAATACGGAAAGGCAACGCGCATTGCTGTGGGTTTCGGGCATACCTTTGCGGTTTTGTTTGGCTTTGTGGGGCTTATCTCGAGCCCCCCCAATATAATTTTGATTATCATTGCTTTTTTTATCTTTATTGCCGCCTCCCAGGAAGGTATGCAGGTGGATTTGCGCCTGACCTTAAGAAGGTTTTCGGTAAAGGATGTTTTGCCTGAGCAATTCGTTAGCGTCAGCCCATCCACGCCGCTTTCGGAGGTGCTCGCCCTTACTATGCACAGCCACCAGGAGGACTTTCCCGTTGTGGAAAACGGTAAAATTAAGGGCCTGCTTACCCGTTCAGATATCATTTTAACTATTCATCAGTTCGGGGTGCAGAAACTGGTGAAGGATGTAATGCGCACAGATTTTCCCGTTGTTCAGGTGAAAGACCCGTTGATTAAAGCGCATAGATTAATGGAGGAGTGGCAGCTTAAAGCTATCCCTGTAATGAGACGAGAAGAGGTTGTCGGTATTGTTAGTTTAGAAGATATCAGCCGCGTATATCTTTTAATGTCAACAAGCAAAAGATAGGAGCCCAATGTAATGAAGAGAAAGATTAAGGTCTCACCCAGCGTAATTGCCGCCGACCAGGCCCGTTTGGGTAGCGAGGTAAGGAGAATAGAAAAGGCAGGAGCCGATCTTTTGCATATCGATATTATGGACGGCCATTTTGTCCCTAACATTACTATCGGCCCGGATGTAGTCTCGGCCCTGGATAAAATTACGCAGCTTCCCCTGGATGTGCATCTGATGATCAGTAATCCTAAAGAACATCTTGAGGCCTTCGCTCAGGCCGGAGCCGATTATATCACTGTGCATATTGAATCCTGCAAAGGTAATGCAGGAAGAGTGATTTCCCGGATAAAGTCATTGGGTAAGAAAGCAGGCGTATCCTTAAACCCCTCAACGCCTCTTTCGGCAATAAAAAAGGTGCTCAAAGATGTGGATATGGTCCTGGTGATGACGGTTGAGCCGGGATTTTGCGGCCAGAAGTTTATGCTTAGCGTTGTTCCCAAGATAAAGTCCTTGCGTAAAATCTTCAAAGGCGATATTGCCGTTGACGGGGGGATAAATCAAGAGACGGCGGGTTATGTGATTTCTTGCGGCGCGAATATTCTGGCCTCAGGCAGCCACATCTTTAAGGCAAAAAATCCACGCAGGGCGATCGAAGGTTTGAGGAGATGTCAAAAGAAATAAAATTCGGTACCGATGGCTGGCGCGGCATAATCGGGCAAGACTTTAATTTAGAAAATGTGCAAGTAGTTGCTCATGCCATAGCCGATTACCTGAAGCGAGATGCCAAGAAAAAATCGGTAGCGGTAGGTTATGATACACGCAGGCTTTCTAAAGAGACAGCCGAGCTCATCAGCCGGATTTTGGCCGCTAACGGAATAAAAACAATTCTTTCCTCGGGCCCTCTTCCGACGCAGGCCATAAGTTATACGGTAAGGAACCTTAACTGCGCCGCAGGAATTATGGTTACCGCCAGTCATAATCCTGCTTCCTTTAACGGCATCAAGATTAAGGGTGCCTTTGGCGGTCCGGTAGAGAAGGATGTTACCGATAAGATAGAAAGGCTTATTTTTAAAAATAGACCCCTTAAAATCTCCCTTTCTCAGGCCCGAAAAAGGAATCTTCTTAAAGTAAAGAATTTAATCCCCGCATATCTTAAGTTTGTAAAATCCTATCTTGATATGCCTTTGCTTAAAAAGGGGCGCCTTAAGGTTCTTGTCGATTCTATGTACGGAACAGCCGATTCCTATATTGCCGCAGTTTTGAAAGGCTCAAAGTTTCGCATAACCACTATTCATAAGAGGCCTGACCCCTCATTTGGCGGAATTAAGCCCGAGCCTATTTTCTCCTGCCTTAAGGAGGCTTCATTATTGATGCGCGAGGGTTCCTTTGATGTGGGGCTTGCCACCGATGGTGATGCCGACCGCCTTGCCGCTTTAGATAATGAAGGAAGGTTTGTTAACCCCCAGCAGATTCTTTCTCTTTTGCTTCTGCACCTGATTCGATATCGTAAATTGAAAGGGGCAGTGGTAAAAAATATAGCCGGCACCTCTCTCATTGAGCGCATTGCCGCTAAATATAAATTGAAGGTTTATGAGACGCCCGTCGGCTTTAAGCATATATCCGCCCTTATGCAGAGGAAAAATATCTTAATCGGGGGAGAGGAGGCCGGCGGTATAGGGTTTAAGGATTATCTTCCCGAAAGAGACGGTATCTTAGGGGGCCTCCTGCTTCTGGAGATGATGCTGTCCCAGAAGAAATCACTTAAAAGCCTGCTGGAAGATACAGAAGATGAGTTCGGCAGTTATTTCTATTTAAGGAAGGATATAAAATGTTCCCTCTCCGGCAAGAATAAAATAAAGACAAAGCTTGATAAGCTGCGCAAAAAGAAGACTTTTTTAAATAAGAAGATCACTATGATTAAGGACTATGACGGATTAAAGTTTCATCTTGAAGATGGAAGCTGGATTCTCTTTCGCCTTTCGGGGACGGAGCCGCTTTTGCGCATCTATGCCGAATCAAGCGCTCTCGCTCAAACAAAGAGGCTTATTGCTCAAGGAGGAAAGGCAGTCAGTGAATAAACAGCTCATCCGCAACTTTTCTATAATCGCCCACATCGACCACGGCAAGTCCACCCTGGCCGATAGGCTCCTGCAGTATACCGGCACGGTAAACACGAGGGAGTTTCACGACCAGATGCTTGATTCCATGGAGCTGGAAAGAGAGCGCGGTATTACCATCAAGGCCTCCGCAGTAAGGCTTTCCTATAAGGCAGATGACGGCCTCACCTATATCCTTAACCTGATCGATACCCCGGGGCATGTGGATTTTACCTATGAGGTTTCCAAGTCCTTAGCGGCCTGTGAAGGTGCGCTTTTGGTAGTTGATGCCTCTCAAGGCGTTGAGGCGCAGACGGTAGCCAACCTTTATATGGCCATGGAGCATAACCTGAAGATTATCCCCGTAATTAACAAGATAGATATGGTCGGCGCCAATCCCGAGAGGGTTAAGAATCAGATTTTGGAAATTTTAAAACTTGACCCCGAAGATATAATTCTGGCCAGTGCCAAAGAGGGGATAGGCACAAAAGAGATCTTGGAGAGCATCATTCAGAAAATCCCTTCCCCTCAAGGAGAAACCGAAAGCCCCCTGCAGGCCTTGATATTTGACTCCACTTTTGATGTCTATAAAGGCGCTATCTCTTATGTGCGCGTGGTCAACGGTTGCCTCAAGCCCGATATGAAGATTAAGATGATGTCCAGCGGTAGGGTGTATGAAGTTGAGGAGACAGGCGTGCTTATCCCTAAGGCAACCAAGGTAGAAAAATTAGATTGCGGTGAAGTGGGTTATCTTACCTGCAATATTAAAGAGGTGAAGAATATCCTGATAGGAGATACAATTACGGATGCCGCCAATCCGGCCAAAGAGGCCCTGCCCGGTTACAGGGAGTTTCAGCCGATGGTCTTCTGCGGCATCTATCCGGTCAACAACAAAGACTTTTCCCAGCTTCGCCAGGCAGTGGAGAAATTACGCCTTAACGATGCCTCATTTGTTTATGAGCCGGAGACCTCATCACAAGCAGGATATGGTTTTCGCTGCGGGTTTCTGGGGCTTTTGCATATGGAGATAGTTCAGGAGCGCCTGGAAAGAGAATACGACCTTAACCTGATTCTGACCGTCCCCAATGTAGTCTATAGAGCCGAAACTAAGCAGGGTGAGATTTTAGAATTGGACAGCCCCGCGAAGTTTCCTAAAAACCTGCAGGACGTCATCGGTTTTCAGGAGCCCTTTATCCGCGCCTTTATAATGCTGCCGGCGCAAAATATGGGAGAGATTATGGAGCTGGCCCAAAGCCGGCGGGGAAAATATTTAAGCACCGAATACTTAAGCCAGGATACGGTAAAATTGGTTTATGAGCTGCCCCTGGCGGAGGTGATAGTCGATTTTTATGACCGGATTAAATCTCTTACTCGCGGGTACGGTTCATTGGACTATGAGCTTAAGGGCTTTCAGCCCAGCAAATTGGTTAAACTGGACATCCTGATTAACGGCAAGGTTTGCGATGCGCTTTCTTCCATCGTGCATAAAGATAAGGCCCAGGCAAAGGGCAGGAAGCTGGTAGAGAAGATGAAAGAGCTCATCCCCCGCCAGTTGTTTGAGGTAATTATTCAGGCGGCTATCGGCACGCAGATAATTGCCCGGGAGAGCGTGCGCCCCCTGAAGAAGCATGTTACCGGCAAGTGCTATGGAGGGGATATAACCCGTAAACGCAAGCTCTGGGAGAAGCAAAAAGCAGGCAAGAAGCGAATGAAGCAGTTCGGCAATATACAGATTCCTCAAGAAGCCTTCATGGCCGCTTTGAAAATATAATGAAATACATAATTGACGGATATAATATGATCCATAAGATGAGCCAGTTGCGAGGGAAGGCCTTGCGCACTCAGCGGGAAGGCCTAATCGCGTTCCTAGAGCGCGCCCAGGAGAAAGAAGAGCGTCTTAAGGATTTAACCGTGGTTTTTGACGGCAGGCGTGATATTTTGCCTTACCCGGCACATTCAAATGTTAAGGTTATCTTTGCGAGGGGCACGGACGCCGATGCCAAGATAGGCCAGATGATAGAGTCTTCAAGTTTTGCCCGGGATATCGCAGTAGTCAGCGATGACCGCCGCGTCAGGTCCTATGCGGGAAGGCATAAGGCGAAGAAGATTTCCGTGAAAGAGTTTTTAAAGAAGCTTTCCTCATCCTGCGCAAAGAAAGATGCTTTTAAGCTGGGTGGGGCAGAGGCAGTAAAAATCAACCAGGAGTTAGAGAGGCTCTGGTTGAATAAATAAAGGAGGGCAAGTGAAGCGAAAAGCAAAAAAATTAATCCGTGAGTATGCCGAATCTTTATTGATTGCTGCGGCTTTAGCTCTAATTATCCGCAGTTTTATCGTTACCCCTTTTAAAATCCCTACAGGTTCTATGGAGCCTACGCTTATGCCGGGGGACAAAATCTTCGTCAATCGCTTTATTTATCGTTTTCATCCGCCCAGGCGCGGAGATGTGGTTGTCTTTCGCTACCCTGAGGATCCCAAAAGGGATTTTATTAAGCGCCTGGTTGCCTTTGGGGGGGAGAGGGTAGAGATAACCGATGGCAAACTCAAGATCGATGGCCGCCGGATTGATAGCCCGGAGATTTTTCAAAAGATCTATTATCATAATCGCGGGCCTTATGGGGTGGAAGATAAATCGATTACCGTGCCCGCCAACTCTTATTTCGTCCTGGGGGACAATAGTTCCAGCTCCCGGGATTCACGATATTGGGGTTTTGTTCCAAAAAAATTTCTGCTGGGTGAGGCTTTTGTAATCTGGTGGCCTCCGGCAAGAATCGGAAGGATTGACTAATGTTAAACTTGGCCAATAAGCTTTCTATTCTTAGAATTCTGCTTATTCCGCTGTTTGTGGCTACCATAATGTATTATACCCCGCAAAAGGATTTCCTGCGCCTGGTGGCTGTGGGCATATTCCTGGTGGCCATAGCTACCGATGCCCTGGATGGCTATATTGCCAGGGTCAAGGGCCAGCGCACAAGACTGGGCACCTTCCTTGACCCCTTGGCAGATAAACTCCTTTTAATAACAGTCTTTGTTTGCCTTTCCATAGTCAAGACTTTGCCTGAACAATTTAAGCTTGCTCCCTGGGTGGTCATCATCGTAATCAGCCGCGATGTCATTATTGTGCTGGGTTCGGCAATTATCTTTGTGGCTTCCGGAAAGCTGAATATCACTCCCACTAGACTTGGCAAAATTACCACTTCCCTGCAGATGGCCACAGTCTTGGTGCTATTGCTGCAATTGAAGTTTTTTTCTCCTATCCTGTATATAATGATTGCTTTTACGGTATTGTCAGGCCTGGATTATATCAGGATGGGCAGCAGGCTGCTTAATGAGGCTCACCCCGCAAATAGCTAAACAAGAGGTGGAAAAATGTTAATTTTAGCACTCATTCTTTCCTATTTATTAGGGTCAATTCCCGTAGGGTATATCTTGAGCCGGGCCTTAAAGGGTATCGATATTCGTAAGCACGGCAGTGGGAATTTCGGGGCTACCAATGTGTTCCGGGTAGTAAGCCCCTGGGCGGGGATAGTGGTATTGGTGCTGGATGCGCTTAAGGGCACTCTGCCGGTGACTGTGTTAGGTGATTTCCTGATGCAGAGCTCCCCTGGGCTGGATGAGGTTCTTGTCCGCTTACTATTGGGGGTTGCCGCAGTCTGCGGGCACAATTGGACGCTTTTCTTGAAATTTAAGGGGGGTAAAGGGGTAGCCACCTCAGCCGGCGCCCTTTTGGGGTTAAGCTTTAAGATACCGCAGTTAGGCCTGATTGCCGGACTTTGCCTGGGGGTGTGGATATTAATACTCCTGGCCACCGGTTTTGTCTCCCTGGCGTCAATCGGGGCCTCCGTGGCCTTGCCCCTTTTTATGCTGGGCTTTAACCAGCCGCTTAAGCTGATTATCTTTTCAGTTGCCCTTTGTCTATTTGTGGTCTATCGTCATAAGTCCAATATTGGTAGGCTGTTACGTAAAGAAGAGAAGAAGATCTTCAAGTCCTAAAAGCCCCTCTGAGCAGGATTGACAAAGCCTTGACCTTATGGTATACTTAATATGCCGCCTGCTGAGGGGGCTTATTTTTTTGGAGGTAAGTAAATAGTTTTAAAAAGCTTTTTGTAAGCTGTCAAAATAGATAGAAAAGAGGGGGAAGATGAGGGACATCCTGTTCAAAAATTTGACCTCCTTAGACCATCACCGCAGAGATATCTTTTTGTCAGAATGCGTTGTTCAGAAGGGCATTACCACAAGAACCGAGAAGCATTTTATCTATTTTGTCCGTGACCATGCCTTTTTAGATAATCCGGCAAGATTAGAGGCCTGGATTAAAAAATATGTCAATAAAGGGCCTCGCCTGAAAGACCTTACCGTATTAAAGAGTTATGACAGTAAAATCGGGGAAGAGAAGTTTGAAGTCAAGATAGTGGGAACTATATATGTCTTGCGCGACCAGGACATATATAACATTGATTTTACCCAGATATTTAAAATAGACCGCAAAGGCGATAACCTTAAAAAGGCGCAATAAAGGTCGAGTTTGCATCCCTAGAGATCCCCCTCCTTGTAAGCTCGACCCTGCGCCTTTTATTTTGTATAAACAATAGCCTTAAGCCCTGTACCGTATGATACAGGGCTTTTTTGTTTTCTATAAAAAAGCTTGACCTTGTTCTCAAATATGATACAATCGTTCTCAAAAGGAGAAAACCATTATGTTAGAAGCTCTGATATCCTCGAAGGTAAAGCGAAATATCCTCAAGAAATTCCTCTTAAATCCGGATGAAAGGTACTATATCCACCAGCTTGCGGCAATCCTTAAAGCCTCCGTAGGAACCATCCATAGAGAGTTAATCAAATTTGAAAAAAGCGGGATATTGGCTTCAGAGAAGACGGCTAACGCAAGGTTCTTTTACATCAATCAAAAGAATCCCCTTTTTAAGGAGCTGAGGCAGATAGTCTTTAAGACAGAGGGCGTCAGAGACAGGGTTGAGAGTGAGCTCAATGGCGTAAAGGGCATTCGGTTAGTTTTTGTCTATGGCTCATTTGGCAGAGAGCGGGAAGACAGTGATATAGACCTGTTTTTAATAGGCAGCAATATAGATGAAAATGAATTGAGACCAAAAATAAGCAAGCTAAAAAAGGACTTTAATCGTGAGATAAATTACACTATTTATGGAACCAGGCAATTAAAGAAGGAGGAAAGAATAGTAACACATTTATTCTGGAAGCATTAAAAATTATAAACTTACCCTTGACAAATTGTACAAAATATTGTACACTTTAAGCAGGAGGTGTAAAATGGATTATATAGTTCCTATTTCCGAAGCGCGTTCACATTTACCCGAATTAGCCGAAAAGGTGTCTCACATAGGGAAGCACTGTGTAATTACTAAAAATGGCAAAGCTAAGGTGGTTTTGATTTCACCGGAAGAGCTGGAGACCCTGGAGATAATGGCTGACCGTAAGCTTATGCAAGCCTTAGTTCGCGCCGAAGAAGACATCAAGGCCGGAAGGATATTTAGCCATAAGGATGTCTTCGGCGATGCATAAAGTATTCTATACTAAGGAAGCCAGGGACAATATAAGTAAACTGGACAAAGGGCTGAAGCTGCGGATTAAAAAGGCAATCGAGAGAATTGGCGAAAATCCATCCATAGGAAAAAGGCTTACCCACGAGCTTAGCGAACTTCATTCTTATCGCACAGGCAACTATCGCATAATTTATCGTATCTACCATAAGCAAGTTTTGATTTTAATATTAGCCATAGGGCACAGAAAAGATATCTATAAACGCATTATAAGATAATAGTTAGACAGATGCAGGCCGATTGCCTAACAGAACAAAGAGAGGTAATCGGCCTTTTGTATAATATTTATTAAGATTTGTTAAAATACTTGACAATTTGAAAGGGGGGTGATAAAGTAAACCTACTGTGTGAAGTAAAAAGGTATCCTGTAGAATAGAAAGGTAGGTATCAATGGAAGATGCCTATATGACTATCAAGGAACTGGCCAGATACCTGAAGGTTAAGCAGAGCACGGTATACAACTGGGTAAACAATGAACGCATCCCTGCTTCCAAGGTAGTCGGCCAGTGGCGCTTCAGGCGCAATGAAATCGATAGCTGGGTAAAAGACAGCAAGAAGAAAGCCAAAATTAAATAGACGGTCAGGAAAATAAAACTCCTGGCCGTTTTTGTTTGTGCAATACATTTAAGGAGAAGACAAGATAGATATATTCAAAGAAGAAAATACCCCTCTGGTAACTTGGTTTTGTAGTTACACCCCTGTGGAGATCTTTTATGCAGCAGGGCTTAACCCCTATAGGATTGTAGGGACTTCTGCATCGACAGCTCTTTCTTCCTCTCATTTATGCAGTAATCTTTGCCCTTATGTTTTAAATTGCTTAAATATCGGGCTGGAAAATAAAGATAGCTCTTTAAGCGGAGTAGTGATAGCTAACTCCTGTGATGCCATGCGACGCTTATATGATGTCTGGCAGCATTATGTTAAAACCCCCTTTATTTATCTGTTGGACCTTCCTAAGATTGCAACCAACGACTCAAAAAGGTATTTCCGTAAGTGCCTCAGCGAGCTCATTACAGCTATCGAAAATCACTATAAAGTCGAGATAACAGAGAAGGCATTGAAAGATGCCATAATTCTCTGTAATGAGACCCGGCAGCTATTAGACCAATTGTGTAATTTAAGAAAAGAAGACAAGTTGCCTTTAGCCAGCCCTCAGGTCTTAAGCATTGTCAAGGAGAGCATGAAGGGTTGCAGGAATAAGTTTAACGAAGAATTAAGTTCCCTGCTTGCCGGTTTTAAAGATCATAACGCCGTGCAATCTAAAGAGTTGAGTTCAGAGAATAAGGGGCATAGAATATTGATTTCCGGGGGATATGCAGATGAGGCGGGATTGATTAAGATTGTGGAAGAATCCGGAGGCAGGGTAGTTTGTGAAGACTTATGCACAGGCATTAGATATCTTCAAGGTCAGGTTGAGATTAATGATGAGCCTATAGCTGCCTTGGCCGAATATTACCTTGAAAAAATGCCTTGCGCCAGAATGGTGGATTCTAACAGGCGGCTTGAATATCTTTTGGATATAATTAATGGATATAGCATAAAGGGGGTTATTTATTATAGCTTGAAGTTTTGCGATACAAACATCTTTGAATTTCCCTACTTAAGGAAGGAGTTGAGGCATAGAAAGATACCGCTATTGTTCCTTGAGAGCGATGGCAGTTTATGCGGCTCAGGTCAGGTAAAGACACGGGTGCAGGCATTTTTGGAGATGCTTTAGATATTACAAAAAGGAGGCGCTGTGCTATGAAAAAAGAAAGTTTTGCGGGTTCCGATAGAAGGAAACATGTGCGTATAGTTAAAGCTTTGCCTCTTGAGCTTTCGTTATTGTCAAAAGAATACAGGGCAGTGAGTAAGAATATCGGAAAAGGCGGCGTCTTACTTGAGTTGGAAGCACCTGAAGAGGTAATATTGAGTAACTTACGCTCTAAAGAATGTAAGATGGGCCTGTCAATGAATCTGCCTGGATGCTCCCTTAAGATAAAAGCAGAGGCCGAGCCTGTTTGGACAGATGATAAAGGGGTTATGGTAGGAGTTAGATTTGCGAAAATAGCCGATGATGCAAAAGGAGAGTTAGCTTCTTACATAGCAGAGATGGAGCTTAAGCATGGGATAAAATCGGTACTTGCCGAGATTGCCAGAATGGATGAGTCAGAGTTTGATGAGAATACCTCAATTCGCGACGACTTAGGGATAGACTCCTTAATGGCAATGGAGATATTGGTTGCCGTTGAAAAGACGTATAACATCAAGACAGATGAGGCAAAGATGTTTGATGTAGTTACAGTGGGAGATATGATCGAGTTGATAAAGGAATATTTGGATAAGAAATGAAGATTGCGTTAATAAGCCCCAAAGGCACTTTTTTAAGTGCCGATCCTAAATTTAAAGATTTTTTGAACGATTCTGAACAATTTGTCAATTATAGATACTATTGGTCTGGCTTTAATTCAGGATTGTTAATTATAGCAGCTCTAACTCCTAACTCTTTTGATATCAAATTCATAGATGAGAATTTTGAGAATATAGATTTCAATAAAAATTATAATTTAGTTGCTATATCAGCAATAACTCAACAGGCTACCCGTGCCTATCAAATTGCTGATGAGTTTAGAAAAAGAGGCGTAAAGGTCGTTATTGGCGGGATTCACGCTACGGTATTGCCGGAAGAAGCCAAACAGCACGCTGATAGCGTAATAGTTGGTGAGGGAGAGGAAACCTGGCCGAGGTTTATAGAAGATTTCTTAAATAATAATCTTCAACCATTTTATAGGTCAACGAACCCTGTGGACTTAACCAAATCTCCTATCCCTAGGTATGATATAGTTAAACCTGGAAATTACAAGATGGCTTGGATCCAAGCTAGCAGGGGCTGTCCACGTGATTGCGAATTTTGTGCTGCTTCAAATGTATATGGTTTCAAATATAGACATAAGACTATAGATCAAGTAATAAAAGAGGTTTCTTATATAAAAAATATTTTTAAGAGAAGCATTCAAATAGGCTTTGCTGATGATAATATGTTTACTAATCAAAGATATTCTATGGCATTAGTAAAGAGATTGTTACCTTTAAACGTCAGATGGTTTGCCCAGACAGATGTTTCAATAGCAGATAATGAAAGTTTTTTAGAGTTACTTAGGCAAAGTGGATGCACGCTTCTTTTTATTGGTTTTGAGACTTTATCAGGAAAAACTTTGAAATCTTTAGACAGAACTAATTGGAAAATTAAACAGATAGAAAAATACCCAAATATTATAAAGACGATCCAATCTTATGGCATAGGTGTCATGGGGGCATTCATAATTGGATTTGATAATGATGATACATCAGTTTTTAAAAAATTGGCAGATTTTATAATCAATAATCATCTATATGCAGCTCAGGTTACAATTTTAACGCCTTTGCCTGGAACCCGATTAAGAAGAAGATTAGAAGAAGAAAAAAGGATATTGTCTTATAATTGGAGTGATTATTCTATGTGTAATATTACCTTTTCGCCAAAGCGTATGTCAGCCCAAGAATTACAAGATGGTTTTTTGGAAATATACCAACAAATCTATAGCAAAGAAGTCTATTTTAAAAAAGCTGAACATTTTAAAGAAATTTATGCAGACTTATTAACTAAAGATAAAAAATAAAGAGAATTATGAACCTCTCAACAATTCTTTATCAAATCTCAAAAGATAAATCCAAGGAGATGGCATTAATAGAAGAAGATAAATACTTATCTTATAATAAATTGTGGAATGATATAGAGAAGCTTGCGAAGGCATTCTGGAAGATAGGGCTTAAGAAGGATGATAAAGTAGCTGTTATTCTTCCAAACTGCAAGGAATTTATCTTAAGCTTCTTTGCTCTTCTGAGAATTGATGCTATCGCCGTACCCTTAAAACCTGCCTTTACGGCGTTCGAGCTTAAGGAAATATTTCAAGATTGCAGTCCCGTTGCTATAATTTCTACCCCATCTTTTCTTGATAAAGTAGTGCATGAAGATGAAGAATTATTAGACCGTAGGATAGTTATTGCTTTAGGTAGAACCGATAACAGTCTAAACAGCAGATGGGAGAAATTTTTTACCTTCGGGCAGTTATATGAAATAGGAAAAGATGAAAACCTTCCCGAAAATACTAAAAAGAATAATCAGATAGCCAGCATCAATTATACTTATCGGGGGTATGGCTATCCTCTCGGGGTAGTATTAAGCCACGACAACTATTATCATAGCGCTACCGCCTTTAAGAACCTGCTCAAGCCCCTTTCTGTTAACTGTGCATTGCTCTTTTTGCCAATGGCACATATTTTCTCAATGGTAGGAAGCATTATTTTTCCTCTTTCGATGGGCGCAACTATAGTAATTGTTAATAGCATAATTCCTTCGCATATATTTCGTACAATTGATGAATTTCAAGTCGATTATATCTTAGGAACGCCTACCATATATTCAATATTCTTGAAGAATTATAATAAAGAAAAATATCGATTAGATTCGATAAGACATGCCATTTCTGGCGGCAGTTTTTTGCCAATGGAATTGCATCACAGGGTAAAGGAAGCAATGGGACTGTCTCTCATGCAGGGATACGGCCTGACGGAATGTGTTCCCGCTATATGTAATGCCCTTGGAAGCAAAAAAATCCATTCCTTAGGGGTCTCCTGGAATGACAATGTTGAAATAAAAATAGTGGATGAAAATGATAGACAGTTACCCGCAAATAAAACCGGTGAGATATTAATTAAAGGCCCTGTAGTAATGGATAAATATTATGGAAAAAAGGAAATAACGGATCAAGTCATAAAAGATGGATGGTTTTATACCGGTGACTACGGCCGTTTAGATGAAGATGGATATCTTTATTTTGAGGGATTGAAGAAAAAGATAATTAAGATAGGTGGTAATACAGTAGATTTAAAAGAGGTTGAAAAGGTGTTATTAACGCACCCCGCAGTTTGTGCCGTTAAGCTTTATGCGAAGTCCGATAGCCTCTGGGGGCATCTTCTTACAGCAGAAATATTTTTAGAATCGAATAGAGATATTCAGGAAAAAGATATAAAAAGTTTCTGCAAAGAGAGGATTGCTTCATATAAGATACCCAAGACAATTATAATAGACAATAAATATCGAGAGACAGGACAAGGACCAAGTGATTGTGCACGAAGAGCGAGCGAATCAGTTTAAGAGATTAATTAGCATCTTGAGAGAGGATAAAAGGGGCCCTGCTTCTGCTTTTACATTGAGGGCATCTCAGAGGCGAACGGGACTAATGGCCAGATTGTTTCAGGCAGCCTACCAGCCTGATGCCTTCGTGGCCTGGCGCAGTCCATTTGTCCCTACCGAACTCTTTTATGCAATGGATATTGTCCCCTTTTTCCCTGAAGGGGCTTGCTCCATGCTGGCAAATTCTCGCTTAGTGGCGCAGGCATTGGATGTAGCCAAGAAGAATTACTACTCCGGAGATGCCTGTTCCTTTTTGAGATGTGTAGCCGGCGCTTCAATAGAAGATCTTTTTCCTGCTCCGGATATCCTGGTTTGTACATCTATTTGCTGTGACGGCGCTCCCAAGATGTTTTATAATATGAGCAAGAGGTATAAAGCAGATTATTTTCTTTTGGATATTCCTTATAATTATAATAATTCTGAAGCGGTAGATTATCTTGCCCGCCAGATAGAAGCGATGATAAAGGCCATAGAGAAAAAGATGGGAAAAAAGCTCGACCCCGAACGGTTGAGAAAGGCTTTTAGTTTTTCCAATGAAGCTCGGTCGTATTTCTTAAGAATTAACGAGCTAAGAAGGCATGTCCCCGCACCTTTATTAGGAAAAGAGGCCATAGACTGTGCTGCAGCGGTAGCTTCTACGTGGGGAACAGAGAAGATAGTGGATATATATAAGCTTTTGTACGATGAGCTTAAAGAGAGAATGGAACGCAGTAATGCCAGTTTGCCTGAAGCCAGGTATAGAATCCTCTGGCGCCACTTAAGACCGTATTATAGTGATGCTATTATAGACTATTTAGAAAATAGACATAAAGCCATAATTGCCTTTGAGGAGATAAATTATATACCCTGGGATGAGTTGGACGCGGATGAGCCTTATAGAAGCTTGGCCCGTAAGATTCTGGCAAATCCGGGGATTGGTTGCCTTCGGCATTGGTTAGATAGCACGATGGGATTTGTAGAGGACTACAAAATAGACGGAGTTATTGAATTTGCTCATTGGGGCTGTCGGCATTCAGACAGCATGTTTCAAATTCTTAAAACTGCCTTGAAGGCAAGACAGATACCATTATTAAAGTTAGATGGTGATTGTATAGACAACAGAGATTACTCTGAGGGG
The DNA here is from genome assembly GCA_020341815.1 of Candidatus Omnitrophota bacterium. Taxonomy (GTDB): domain Bacteria; phylum Omnitrophota; class Gorgyraeia; order JAFGHF01; family JAFGHF01. The sequence goes on along the minus strand of CP070837.1, from coordinate 648,109 downwards.
CGGATGAAAATACAGATCGATGCCTTTTTGGAGTTATTAGGAGGTAAAAAATGATTACCGCAGGAATAGACATCGGCTCTATATCGACTGAGACAGTTATCTTGAATGGTGACAAGAGGATTTTGGCAAGCAATATCCTGCGCACCGGTCCAAATAGTTTAAAGGTAGCAAAAAAGTCGCTGGAAGCGGCCTTAGCCATGGCTGAATTGAAAGTGGAAGACCTCGATTGCATTGTTGCAACCGGTTATGGCCGAATCAATGTGCCTTTCGCCCATAAACAGGTTACTGAAATCACCTGTCACGCCAAAGGCGCATATTTTCAATTTCCCGATACCAGGACAGTCTTAGACGTCGGTGGCCAGGATTGTAAGGCAATAAGCCTAAGCGATAAAGGAGAGACCCTGGACTTTGCAATGAATGATAAGTGTGCCGCCGGAACAGGCCGTTTTTTAGAGCTTATGGCCCAGGCTTTGGAAGTTACCATTGAGGAATTAGGAAACCTGTCTCTCAAATCTCAAAACACAGCAATAATCACTAGTTTCTGCACAGTCTTTGCCGAGTCAGAAGTTGTTTCGCTGATTGCCAAAGGCTCACCACGAGAAAATATTGCCAGAGGAATACATTACGCTATCACTGAGAGAGTCATGAGTCTTTTGGGTAAAATAGAGATTATGGATTCCGTTACCCTCACGGGCGGGGTGGCTAAGAATATCGGCTTTGTGCAGGCCCTGAAGACTAAGCTGGGTCAAAAATTGAACATCCCTCAGGAGCCCCAGGTTATCGGGGCCTTAGGGGCTGCGCTTATTGCCGGCAGCATAGGCCAGGAGAAATTGTAATGACTATTTTAGACCATTATGTAGCTTCATTATCGATAACGGCCTTTACATTCTTTTGTGTGGCTGTCTTTGTCTATTTTAATAATAGAAAAAGAGATGTAAACCAGACTTTTACTCTTTGGGTCTTAACCGTAACTATTTGGAGTTTCGGTGAATCCCGTTTAATTATTGCTCCAAATGATGCTATAGCTTTATTTCTAGCACGATTAATTTATGCAGGTATAATCTTTATCGGCCCTACTTTTGTCCATTTTGTGTATGTATTTTTAGGGATTACAGGGAAGAAACGCAGGCATGTTCTAAGTAGTTTCTATCTATTCTCAGTCATATCTTTAATATTTAATTTTACCAACCTTCTTACCCCGCCTCCGGTTGCTAAGTTTTCTTTCCGCTACTATTGGGGAGCGACAGGAATTATTTACCCATATCATCTTGTTATATGGTGGATGATTGTAATGTATGGACTCTTTGAGTTGTTTAAGGCTTGTTCATTATCTACCGGCGCCAGGCGCAACCAGCTAAAATATGTATTTTGGGGAGCATTGATTGGATACCTTTGCGGCGCAAGTAATTATTTACCATTTTTCAACATAGAATTATATCCCTATAACCCATTTGCTACTTACGGAGTTCCTGTATTCCCTATAGTAGTTACTTATGCTATTTTTGCCTACCGCCTGATGGATATCAATGTAATCATTACCCGCAGCCTTGCTTATGGCGCGCTCACTACGATTATTGCCGGGACATATATTGGTTTGATGGTTGTGATAGACAGGTTTTTCGGGGGCGTTGCTCAATATAATCCTATAGTAGCGCATGCGCTTTTGTTTATCGGAGCGCTTTGTGCCTTGATTTACGTCCTGCCGCAGATGAAAATCAGGGCTATTGAGCTTGCCCGCAGGGCCGTCTTTGGCGGAAAATACGATTACCAGCAGGAGTTAATCGAGGCCGCAAAGAAAATTCCCACTATGCTTGATCTGGAGCAGTTGGGGGATTATATTTTGACAAAGATAAGAAATGCAATGATGATAGATAAGCTTTCTTTATTGGTGTATGATGAAGCGGAAGAGGCTTATCTCGTTTTGACCTCTTTCGGATTAGACAAAGATATACTTTCCAGGGTTAAAATTGATGAAAACTCTGGTTTGGTCGGTTTCTTAAAGAGCAGGCCTGAACCCATCCTGAAAGACGAGTTGGAAAGAATAGATAAGGTGTCTATAGAGGATAGGGATTTGATGAAAAAACAATTTGATTCTCTGGGTGCCGAGCTCTGCATCCCTCTAATGGTTAAAGATGATTTAGCCGGCATCCTGGCCTTAGGCAATAAAAGGACTAAGGATATGTTTACGGAAGAAGACTTGCAATCGCTTCTTGCCCTGGCTAATCAGGTTGCTTTAACCACCGAATACATCAAGGCCGTTGATAAGATTTCCAGTGAAAAGCGCTATGTAGGATTGGGCAAGGCGGCAATGCGTATGGCTCACGACATAAAAAATCCTTTAGTGCCGCTGAAGACCTTCCTGCAGATTTTGCCGGTGAAGTATCCCCGTGAGTTTGCCAAGATGGCCAAGCTTGATGCGGAATTTACCGGCCGCTTTTACGGCAGTGCCCTGGAAGGCATAGACAGGATTAACCGCCTGATTGAGCGCGCTCTTCATTATGTCGGACATCCCCAGCCGCACTTTTCCCGGGTAAAGCTGGATGTTCTTTTGGATGAAGTCCTTACCCAGGAAGATGTAAGCATGAGAAAGGCAAAGATCCAATTGAAAAAGCAATACAAGTCTTTAGATAGCGACATTGAGGCCGATAGAGAACAATTAATGGAGCTTTTTTCCAATCTTATTTCTAACAGCATTGATGCTATGGAGGAGTCGCAAACCAAAAAATTGACTATCAAGGCCCAGAAGAGTCGCAGCGATCAGGTGGCTGTAGAGATTGTTGACACCGGATGCGGCATCTCCAGAGATAAGATTAATACCGTCTTTGACCCTTTTATTACCTATAAGCATAAAGGCTCGGGATTAGGCTTAGCCATTGTGAAAAAGATTGTTGATGACCATCATGGCAGCGTTGAAGTCAAAAGCACCCCCGGCAAGGGGACAAGTTTTAAGATAACATTGTTGAAGAAGCAATAAATTAACCAGCTCAAGGAGGAAACAGATGCCCAAGCAGCGGATTCTTATTATTGATGATGAGATGGGAAGTCTTGAGGCCTTTCGTCAAATACTCAAGGATGATTATGAGGTTTTATGTGCCGCCAGCGCCAAAGAGGGCTTAAAGATTATTAGTGAGGACAATATCCAACTTGTGCTTCTGGATATCATTATGCCCGAGATGGATGGAATGGCGGCCTTACATAGAATCAGAGAGATTGACGACACTATAACCGTTATTATGATTACAGCCACCAAAAGCCTCAAGACCGCGGTAGAGGCGATGAAGTTAGGTGCCTTTGACTATATCTCCAAGCCTTTTGAGTTAAATGAGGCCAATCTGGTTGTGCACAAAGCAATGCAAAGCCGGGCCCTGCTTCAGGAGCTGGAGTATTTACGCGGTGAGTTTAAGCAGAGATACGGCTTGAGCAATATGGTGGGCAAGAGTAAAGCCATGCAAAAGGCCCTTTCTCTAATGGAGAAGGTGGCGGCGACAAAATCCACGGTCTTGATTACCGGTGAGAGCGGAACCGGCAAAGAGCTTATGGCCAGGGCTATCCATTTTACCAGCTCGCGCAAGGATAAGCCCTTTGTAGTGGTGCAGTGTGCGGCTATCCCGGAGACCTTGCTGGAAAGTGAGCTATTCGGGCATGAAAAAGGCGCCTTTACCGATGCCACTTCCCGCAAGCTGGGAAAGTTCGAATTGGCCAATGGAGGCAGCTTATTTCTGGATGAGATCGGAGAGATGAGCTCAGGCATCCAGGCCAAAATCCTGCGCGCCCTGGAGCAGCAGGAGACAACACACGTGGGGGGCAATAAACCCATCAATGTGGATGTGAGGTTGATTGTGGCTACTAACCGTGATTTAAAAAAGGCAGTTAAAGAGGGCACCTTCCGCAAGGATCTCTATTACCGCATTAATGTAGTGCCTATACCTCTTGCCCCTTTAAGGGAAAGGAAGGAAGACATCCCCCTTTTAGTCAGCTATTTTTTAGATAAGTACAGCAAAGAGATGCAGTCAAAGGCAAAGGCCATTGCCCCTGAAGCCCTGGTAGCATTAAGCGCTTATTCCTGGCCGGGCAATGTGCGAGAGCTGGAGAACATTATTGAGCGGGTTTTGACGTTGGCTAATCGTGAAACTATCCTTGTTGAGGACCTGCCGATGGATATTCGCGGGAGCAAAGCAGAGCCTGCGCCTACGGCTTCGGTCGGAGCCGAGGGAGGTATCCTGAATGCCCTGGGAGGCGAAACACTATCTTTATCTCAGGCCGTGGAGAGGGTGGAGAAAGATATGATTACCAAGGCCCTGGATAAGGCCAATTGGGTGCTTACTAAGGCGGCCCAGGACTTAGGCATTACTCGCCGTGTCTTGAAATACAAGATAGACACCCTGGGAATTAAGGGGAAAGAGAGTACAGAATTGTAAGACCTGTACAAAAATGTACAGGTAAAGAGACTAAAACAAGAGTGTAGACAGGAAGGATGATAGACAACAAAACAGTTTTTTAGGATACTTTATTGTATAAGTGCTTGGAAATAAAGATGTTATGTACGAAAGACAGGTTAGGCCATCCGTTGTTAAACCGATGGCCTTTTTTTGGCACGAAAGTTGCTTATTTATATAGGTGGAGATAAGAAAGGAAGCTAAGATGGAAGAGAGAAAGCAGATATTAGTGACCGATGACGAGCCTATGGTAACGGACTCGTTCCGCATTATGCTCAAAGACACCTATGAGGTCCTGACCGCATATTCCGGCAGGGAGTGTTTGCAGATAGTAAAGCAGCATAAGCCTCATCTGGTAGTTCTGGATGTGCGCCTGCCGGATATAGACGGTATAACCGTGCTCAAGGAGATTAAGCAGATTGATGTCTCTTTACCGGTAATTGTGATTACCGGGGTGGGCACGCATAAGACCGCTATCGAGGCCTTAAAGCTGGGGGCAGATGACTTCATTGCCAAGCCGCTGAACTTCTATGAATTAAGGGCCATTATTGCCAACAGCCTTTCCGGAGGAGCCAAGGCGCCAAAAACCCTGCCTTCTCCGGAGGACGTAATTACCAAAAATTACCTATCTACCTTAAAGGTGCTGAATAGAATCTTAGGGGCCAGAGACCCCTATACCCGCAAACACTCCAAGAAGGTAAGTGAATATGCGGTAAAAATCGCCCAGGAGTTGGGATTGTCAGCAGATGAGCAAGAGGTGATGAGGGAAGCGGCCCTTTTGCATGATATCGGCAAGGTAGGCATAGCCGAGTCAATTCTGAACAAACCCTCTAAGCTCAATCCCCAGGAGTGGGCGGAAGTTAAGAAGCATACACAGATTGGAGAGGGGTTTCTTGAGCCTATTCAGGTACTGCATATTGAGCAGTCAATGATTCGCCATCATCATGAGCGCTACGATGGCAAGGGCTATCCCGACCACTTAAAGGGTGAAGAAATTCCCCTCTATGCGCGTATCCTGGCTGTGGCTGATGCCTATGAGGCAATGATTTCTCCGCGGCCTTACAGAAAAGCCTTAAGCCCACTGGAGGCCATCAAGGAGTTACGCAGATGCAGCGGCACGCAATTCGATCCCCACATAGTAAGAATATTTATAAAAATCTTAAGGAAAGACAGGGCCTGTTAAGATGAGAAAGATACTCATAATTATATTACTGCTGAGCTTTAACATTCAACTGGCATATGCGGAGGACCTGTCTGCGGCAAAATATGGTATTAACGTCAAGGTTGAGAGCGTAATCCAGGATTCAAACGACCAGAAGGATATAGGATGCTCGGTTGTTTTGCATAAGAACTATAATGCAGGCGGCAGTTCGAATTACCTCTGTTATATCTTCAGTCCCGATGGCAAGAAACTCCGCACTATCCATTAGAAACCCCACCCTGAAAGCCCCCCATTTTCTTAGACAAAAAAGTTGACATAACTACAAATTTTTGCTAAAATTAGGCTGTTATGTTGGGTAAAGTAAGAGGCGGCTGTATCCTACTGGGGTACAGCCTTTTAATATTATTCTTCACCCTGTCTTTAGTCAGGAAGACGCAAGCCGATTTATCCTCAATCATCCCGCCTTTTGCCTGCGATTTCTACGGCGAAGAAGAAGCTTACGGAACATTAAAAGCCGGCAGTATTATCACTGCCAAAGATTCCCAGGGAAATATTGTAGGCGAAGTTACCGCAACAGAAGACGGCCGTTACGGCTTCTTGACCTGTCGCGCCGATGACCCGGCTACGCCCGAAGATGAAGGGGCCTCGGAAGGCGAGACTATCACTTTCTATATTAATGGAGTAAAGCGCCAAAAACAGGCTGTGTTTAAGAGCGGCCAGGCAATTCGAGTTGACTTGTTAGGCCTTTCTTCGGCTTCAATCCCGCCTCCTGAAGAGCCTTTCGATTCCAGCCGGAGTAGTTTTGACCCCTTTCCTATAATAACAGACCCCGAAGGCAAGCTTGTCTCTTTTTCTACCGGAGGCTCCGGGCTCAGCCTTATTGCAATACCTCTGGTTCCCAAATACTCTGAATTTGAAAAGATGTACCCTTTCAAAAGAACAAGAAGCCATATACAGGATATCTGGGAATTTAAACCCTCCAATGCCGTTGATCCCTGGAAGCATTTTAAGCTGGGGTGCGAAAAATACAGTGATCTTAAAGACCTGGTCGTTGGAAAAGGATATTGGGCTTATAATCAGCTTTCCAACGGCATATTTGGGTTCTTCGGAGAGCCGTTAACCGAAGATATTACTTTTGAGCTCAAAAAAGGCTGGAATATAATAGGCTGGCCGTACTTATATAACCAGCCCATAACCGAGGCCTTAGCCGGTTTAGAACCCAAAATAGATTACTCCTGCATTACGCGTTTTAATAGCAGGACAAAGGAGTTTGAATACTTCTCTAATAATCCCCGTACCGATAGCTTTGATTCTTTCCAGCCCTGCAGGGGTTACTACATCTATATGTTAAAAGACAAAACGGTTACAGTTAAAAACTGTCCCCCTTCGCCCGGACAGGTTAGCTTTACCATAAATGACACCGCCATTTATACAGACTCGGTATTAGTTAACTTGACTTTCTCTATTCCCGGTAACTTAGTCAGGTTTTACCCCGGTTACTCGGAAAAGGGAATCAAAACCGTATGTTTATCTAACGATAAAAAGAGTTGGTCCGAGCCTAAGCCCTTTTATTACAACCACTCATTTGACCACATTTCATGGGAGCTATCCTGGGGTGAGGGCCAAAAGACCGTCTATGCCAGATTTTTTGATAGCCGGGGAATTGTAGTAGCTCAGGCCTCAGACAGCATTACTTTAAAGGCGGCCGAGACCAGCGGGCCTTTCGATATTAATTCTTATAGCAATGCGATTATTGAGTCTTCTCCGATAGTAGCGGATTTAGATAATAACGGCAGCATTGAAGTAATCTTTGGTTCAAGAGATGGCAAACTTTATTGTGTCAGCGAAAAAAGCCAATTACTATGGAAATATAGTTTACCTCACCCTGGTGGTTTCGTTTCTTCTCCTGCCGCAGCGGATTTAGATGATGACGGCGATTTGGAGGTATTGGTCGGCTCAGACGGATTGTGGGATATTGGCTTCTATTGCATAGATAAAGACGGCCGGCTGGTATGGGAATATGAAACCGGTAATTACGCCGGGTTTTCTTCTTCTGCCGCCGTAGGAGATTTAGACGGAGACGGTGAAACGGAAATATTGGCGGGCTCAGATAATAATAATTTATATTGCATAGACAGCTCCGGAAAATTATTGTGGAAATATAAGTTTGACTGGTCAATCCATTTTTCTTCACCGGCGATAGCCGATATAGACGGCGACGGCAGAGCAGAGGTGTTTATCGGCTCGGATTACGGCTATTTTTATTGCATAGACAGCTCCGGCAAATTAGTGTGGGAATATAAAACTGAAGGGCATATCCGTTCTTCTCCCAGCGTAGCAGATTTAGATAACGATGGTAATCTTGAGATAATAGTTGGGGCAGGGCATCAGGTCCATTGTATAGACAAAACCGGCAGGCTGTTATGGACTTATAGCGGCACCAAAGGTTCTCTTACTACCGATTTTGCTGTCGCAGATTTGGATGGCGATGGCGCTTGTGAGGTTTTGACGGGCTCAACGGATAAGAATCTACACTGCATAACCAAAGACGGTAAGCCAAGATGGAAATACAAAACCGATGGCCGGATATGTTATAGCTCTCCGGTCATAGCCGACTTAGATGGCAACGGAAGCCCTGAGATATTAATAGGCTCTGAGGATAAAAACTTATATTGCATAGATAAGGCCGGCCGATTGATATGGAAACGCGAAGGTATTTCTGTAACATCTTCTTTTGCTATTGCCGATTTGGATGGAGACGGTAATTTAGAGCTCTTGTTCGGTACGGACAATGGCAGGCTTTATTATCTTGATAAAGACGGTAACGATTTTGTTCCGGCCCAATCTCAGGGAGAAAGAGCCCCTATACCCTGGCCGATGCTTCAGCATGACTCGCGACATAGCGGTTTATACGACCGCCCCCAGCCGGGCACTCCTGTAGTAAGCGATGAAGGCGAATCTATCAAAAATACGGGCCAGCTTTATGCCTCCTGGACATCAGAGAATGAAGAAGCAGACATTTGTAAATATGAATATAAAATTACCGAAGGCAGTAAAGAAGGCGCTCTAATTAGAGATTGGACATCGACCGGAAAGTTAAATTATGTAACCGCCGGATTAAGTCTGGTTAATGATAAAACTTATTTCTTTGGAGTTAAGGCTAAAAATAATTCAGGAGTATGGTCGGAAGTCGGTTATTCCGATGGCATTACTGTAGTTTCTGCTACAGAGGTTGTCGTAGATGTTACTGCGCCCAATATTTGCATTACTTCTCCCGATAATAATATCATTGTTGACTCATCTGCGATTACGGTTTCCGGCACAGTTGATGATGCCACTGCGCAAGTAACCGTGAATGGACAGCCTGCATCTGTTAGCGGGACCGGCTTTGTAGCTTCGGATATTTCCCTCGTTGAAGGAGAAAATACTGTTGTTGCTGTTGCCACGGACCATGCCGGCAACAAGGGCTTTGCTTTTGTAACCGTTACCTTACAAACCCCTTGTTCGGCTCCCACTATTAATCCGGTAAAAAGCCCGACAAATATTGTTCGACAGACTATTTCGGGAAGAAAATCTGTTGATGCCACCCAGATAATCGTTACCTCACCCACAGCTACTGCAGGTAAGGTAAGTTTTCCTACCAGCTTAACCTGGTCCTGTGAATTAACCAATTTAAGCGAAGGAGAAAACATTATTGATGTAGTGGCCAGCAATATCTCCGGAAATACAAGCGAGGCGGCTTCTACGAGCATCTTTGTTGACACTATCGGCCCGCGCTTAAACCCTGTTGCCCAAGTTATTGACGAAAAGAATATTGAGCTTACCTATAACGAAGAAGTAATTGGGGCGCTCAGGGATGCCAACTATTCCATCAGCCCAAGCCTGGGAACAATAAGCGCCTGGCCTCGCGATGATAATGTTTATTGTTTGACTACCTCCGCTAAATCAATCGCCGGGATAAATTATACCGTTACTGTTGAGAATGTTACCGATTTACTGGGTAATCCCATTGATCTCAATTCCAATACTGCTACCTTTGTGGGCACCGCATTGGGCTTACCGACTTTGCTTGTAACAATGGTAGGCAAGGAGTATAAAGAGGATAAGTTTGGCTCTTCGGTTGCCTCAGCCGGGGATGTAAATGGTGATGGCTTTGCCGATGTTCTTGTAGGGGCGCCTGGTTTTCATTATCAGGGCAAGGCCTATCTCTATTTCGGTGGACCATCAATGGATGAAATAGCAGATGTGGCTTTTACAAGAAAAAGCCGTGACGACTTTGGCTATTCTGTTGCTTCTTGTGGAGATATAAACGGCGATGGTTATGCAGATGTCGTTATTGGTGCGCCTGGGGCTAAAAATGAGAATCTTGATTTTCCTCATGACAATTCAGGTAAAGCGTATATCTACTTTGGCGGACCTGCTATGGATGATATAGCTGATATGATTTTAGTCGGCGAGCAATACGCGGAACGTTTTGGCTATTCTGTAGCCCCGGTTGGTGATATCAACGGCGACGGATATGACGATTTAGCTGTAGGCGCCCCTTTCTGGCATTATATGAAAATAGGAAAAGTCTATATCTACTACGGCGGGCCTTCTATGGATAATCTGGCTGATGTGGTTCTTGAGGGCGAAAAAGGGGGAGACAGATTTGGTCGTTCGGTATCCTGTGCTGGAGATGTGAACGACGATGGCTTTCCGGATGTTATCGTGGGAGCGCCTGCGGGCTCGGGCAAGGCCTATATCTATTTTGGTGGGCCTGCGATGGACAACGAAGCAGATTTCACTATAGAAGAGGAGGATAGTGATCGTGACTTTGGTTGTTCAGTTGCATCTTGCGGCGATGTCAATAACGACGGCTTTTCGGACTTTGTTATCGGAAGGCCAAATAGTAATGGCAAGGCCTATATCTACTTCGGCGGCCCATTAATGGATACTGTAGCAGATGTAATTATGGACGACGAGAAGAATATGTATGACGAATTTGGTTATTCCGTGGCTTCAGCCGGCGATGTCAATAACGACGGCTTTTCCGATATTATTGTGGGAGCGCCCGAATATCATAGTGAACCCGACGTCTTTTCACCTAAACCAGGCAAGGCCTATATTTATTTTGGTGGAACTTCTATGGATAATTCAGCAGATGCGACTATAGTTAAAGAGGTTGTTGAGAATGTTCTGGGTGCCTATTTAGGTTGTTCTGTAGCCACAGCAGGCGATATCAATGGCGATGGCTTTGACGAATTTATTATTGGCGCAAGTGAAGTTGGTAGTGGTGAGGCTTATATTTATACCTTAGCCCCAATTCCTCCGGGGCTTTTTCCTCTGGCCCGTGTTATTGATGCGAAGAATGTAGAGGTGAGTTATAATGAAGAGGTTATAGGAGCAGATGCGGGGAATAATTATTGTATTGCGCCTGACTTAGGGGTGATTACTGTTTTAGACAAAGGAGACAACACTTATCTTTTAACTACTGAGTTAACTCAAGAATCTGGAGAATCCTACGCGATTAACGTTACTGGCGTAACAGATGTAGATGGTATTCCGCTTGACCCAAATTATAGCCAGGCTACTTTTATTGGATATGATTCCAGCAGTGTTCCTTGCGTAGATAGTTTTCAAGTGTTTGACCGGGATACGAAAGACGCAGGCTATACCGATTCGTCCATAATAGGAGTTAGTATAACCGAGAGCGACCCTGATGGCCGAATTGCCGCATGGCTAATTAATGAAGAGAGCAAAAAACCCCCAGCAGCCGATTTTGTGTTAACCAACAAGCCTGTTACATACAGTATAGCTGGTGGAGAAGGAAGCAGAGCTCTCTATGCCTGGGTTATGGATGCTGACGGAAATATTAGCGAGCTCAGCGCTAACTCTCAAGCTGTAATTGTCTTAGATACGACTGCTCCAAAAGTTAAGATTATTTCTCCTGCTAATGATAGTCTGCTTTCCACCTCTGGCATTACTGTCTCCGGCTCAATAAGCGATGTTACAGCTACCAGCGTGACTGTAAACAACGTAGAAGCCACAGTAGAAAATGGGCAATTTATTGTCAATGGCCTCGTCCTTCAGCAAGGAGCGAATATCATTGCGGCTGCCGCAGAAGATTTAGTTGGCCATACCGCCTCAGACAATATTACGGTAATTTTAGATACTACCCCTCCTTCGCCCCCTGCAGTAATAGATGATGGTGACTTCACAATGTTCTTATCCGGACTGCATGCCAGCTGGTCCTCCTCAGATTTAGAGTCGGGAATAAAAGAATATCGTTATGCAATAGGAACAAGGCCGGGCGGAATGGATGTAATTGATTGGACCTCGGCCGGCACAGATACAAAGGTAACTCGCTCGGATTTGGTTCTCAAGCACGGAAGGACTTATTATTGGACAGTTGTGGCTATAAATGAGGTAGGCCTGGAAAGTGAGCCGGGGATTAGCGATGGGATAGAGCCAAGTTTAGCTATGGCCAGAACCTGGATTACCGAGCCTGCTTATGGCCAGACTATCTACGGCGATGTTATGGTAAAGGTTAATGCTGTTGCCAATCTGGGAGTTATGCGGGTAGAATTTTATCTTGATGAAGAACTTCAATATACAGATACATCTTTCCCTTATGAGTGGGATTGGTTTATTGTTAAAACTCCTCCCGGAGTGCATACCTTAAAAGTTCTCGCTTGCGATATTATGGGCAATATCGCAGTGGATCAGATAATGGTTATTGTAGCCGAAGCGGATACGCTGCCTCCACAGTTACTTTCTCCGGCTAGGCTCATTGACGAACATACTATAGAGTTGACTTATAGCGAAGAGGTAATCGGTGCGCTCAATCCGGCAAATTATTCAATCACACCCGATTTGCTGCTCATTGACATCCTGGATGAAGGCAACAATACCTATCATTTACTTACAGATAAGCAAATTCCTTTAACTACTTATACTATTATTGCAAATAATGTTACTGATTTATCAGGTAATCTTATCCATCCTGAGTATAAGTTTGCCACTTTTATTAGTAAAATAATTGGGTCTTTAAATTTAACCGTCTCCTTGCAGGGTGAAGAGGGGGGTGACTACTTTGGCCACTCTGTTGCCTCTGCCGGAGATGTCAACGCTGACGGCTATAGTGATGTTATCGTGGGAACAGAATCAAATAAGGCCTACATCTACTTTGGCGGCTCCTCTATGGATGATCTCCCAGATGTGACTATGGCGGAAGGAGAGGAGGCGAGTGACTACTTTGGCCACTCTGTTGCCTCTGCCGGAGATGTCAACGCTGACGGCTATAGTGATGTTATCGTGGGAACAGAATCAAATAAGGCCTACATCTACTTTGGTGGCCCCTCTATGGATAATCTTCCCGATGTAACTATGATAGGAAGAGACGGGGACTGGGATACCTTTGGTTGTTCAGTAGCCTCTGCCGGCGATGTCAACGGCGATGGTTATGATGATGTTATTGTGGGAGCGAAAAAGTCATCATATAAAAATTATTATAGCACTTACTCCATGGGTATAGGCAAGGCTTACCTCTACTTTGGCGGTCCCTCTATGGATAACCTCCCGGATGTGACTATGGCAGGTGAAGGGAAGTACGACTACTTTGGCCAGTCTGTTGCCTCTGCCGGAGATGTCAACGCTGACGGCTATAGTGATGTTATTGTGGGAGCGGACAGCGCAGGTTCAGACGGCAAAGCTTACATCTACTTTGGCGGCCCCTCTATGGATAATCTTCCCGATGTAACTATGATAGGAAGAGACGGGGACCGGGATACCTTTGGTTGTTCAGTAGCCTCTGCAGGCGATATCAACGCTGATGGTTATAGTGATGTTATTGTCGGAGCGCAGAGAGCAGAGAACGCTGAAGGCAACAATGTGGGCAAGGCCTACATCTACTTTGGCGGCCCCTCTATAGATAATCTCCCGGATGTGACTATGGCGGGAGAATATCTGTGGGATTACTTTGGCTGCTCTGTGTCCTGCGCCGGCGATGTCAACGGCGATGGTTATAGTGATGTTATTGTAGGAGCAGACAACACCGACGACAACAGAGCGGGCAGCAAGGCCTACATCTACTTTGGCGGCCCCTCTATAGATAATCTTCCCGATGTGACTATGGCAGATGAAGATAAGTACGACCATTTTGGTCGTTTTGTTGCCAGTGCCGGAGATGTAAATGGCAATGGCGCAAGCGAGGTTATTATAGGGGCGCATGGAGCTGATGAGAAAGATGGCGAAAAAAATATAAATATAGGCAAGGCATACGTCTATTCTTTCAGATTTCCCCCGCCCAAACTTAATCCCGAAGTTTGTGTGCTTGATGCGCATGATGTGGAGATAAGTTATACCCAGCGTGTCCTTGGTGCTCTTAAATCAGAAAACTATGAAATCTCTCCCAATTTAGGAGAAGTAATAATTACCGAGCAGGGAAACAATACGTATCGTTTAACTACCTCTCTTGCACAGATGCCAGAAGAATTCTATATTATAAAGGTTAATGGCATCAGCGATACGGCTGGTGTGTCCCTTGCTCAAGGTTATAATCAAGCGAGTTTCTATGGGTATAATGACGGAGTGGACAATACACCACCTTCCGCTCCTATAGTAACAGATGATGGCCGAAGGACTTCTTCGCGCACGACCCTTTATGCGCGCTGGTCATCTCAGGATGCAGAGTCCGGGATAATAGAATATGAATATGGCATCGGAAGCACCTTTGATGGGGCTGAGCTAATTAGAGATGTGCTTGATTGGACCTCGGCCGGGATGGAAACAGAGATAATGTGCGCGGATTTAGATTTATCTTACAACACAACCTACTATTTTGTAGTCAGGGCGAAAAACGGAGTAGGGTTGTGGAGTAAGCCCGGTATGTCTGATGGGATAACCGTGGATAAAGCCTTTGCTCAAATTAGCAATATAGTCTTTCCAAAAGATAATATCTCCCGGGCAAAAGAGCCGGTATCGATTTCTGTAGAGGCGGCTGAACCGGGAGAAGAGCTTCTTGAATATCAATTTTTGATTGATGGAGCGCCCAAACGTTCATGGGGTAGTTCACCCAATTTTGTCTGGACGCCGGGTTTAGGTGAAGTCGGATTACACACAGTTCAGATTCAGGTACGCAATAGTGATGGACAAATAAGCACGGTGGAGAAAGAGATTTATATCTTCCGCAAGGCTATTCAACCACCAACGCCGTAAAGGAAAACATCATGCTGAGTAGCAAATACTCAAAAACATTACTTCTATTTGGCCTATCGATTCTTTGGGCTGTTTCCATTTTCTCTATTTCCGGCAGCAGTTACGCAGACGGAAATACTCCGCCTCCTTCTACAAGGCCACTGGCCCCGGATATGCATAAACACTTCAACACCGACTTACTTACCGGCAGCGCCTCATTTAACTTACCTGTTGCTCTTCCGCCTGGCAGAAAGGGAGTCCAACCCAATATCTCTTTGGTATATTCAAGCACTAATAACAATGGTTGGTGTGGCGTAGGATGGGATTTAAGCTTGGGCTTTATTCAACGCAGCACCAAAAGAGGTATTCCTGTGTACGATGATAGCGATACCTTTCTTTCTTCGTTCAACGGATTAAACTCAGAACTGGTTAATATCGGCGGCTTAGAATATCGAGCGAAACTCGAATCCCAGTTTTTGCGCTTTTTCTATAACAGCGCCAAAGACTTTTGGGAGGTTACAGATAAAAATGGCACGAAATATTTCTTTGGCTTAGACAATAATTCAAGGCTCAGTAGCAATAAGAGGACTTTCAAATGGTGTCTGAATAAGATGACAGATATCCATGGAAACTATATGAGCATTTCTTATATTAAACATGAAGGCCAAATTTATCCCCGGCAGATTGCTTACACTGGCAACGAGCGTACAGGTGAGCTGCCTAAATGTAGCGTAGACTTTATCCTTCAGGATAGAAAAGATATCTCGTCCAGTTATAGATTCGATGCGAAGATGCAGACGAACAAGAGGCTTTATCAGCTCGACATTAAGGTTAATGCAGTCAGGACACGTAAATACGTCTTGGATTATATTTATAGTAAAGAGAGTAAGCGCTCCCTTTTAAGTTCGCTCGCCCAATATGGCGCAGATGGAACTTCCGCACTTCCGCCCATAACCTTTAATTATCAATCCGGCGGACGTATCGTTGCGCCAGCAGAGATACCACAAGTCAGTTCGGGAGATAATGTCTGGAATATCAAATGGAGTGGTGTGAATAGCTTCCCGGCGGGGGATATGATTCTCTATCCCGAATTAGATCTAATTATAAAAGGAAGATACGAACCTGGTTTTGAAGACGGGGCATCCATCAAAGATTGGGGCGCTTACTACAGAAAAGCTTCCGGCAAAGTAAGAGCTGGTTCCTGGTCATCTGATACACAAAACGGGAATTTTCAGTGCCAGGTAGCCGAAGGTAATGCATTTTGTATATCTACATACCGTTATGTATCCAAATCTACTACCGTGACCTTATCCCTTTCAAAGGAGACAAACCCGGCCTGCTTTTTAAATGGCGAATATGTTGAACCACGGTATAGTCCTAAATTGTACCTTGAGGAGGGGTTCAATTTAATAGAACTCACCGGTTATAGCCAGAGTGGTGGGACTGCAGGAGAGACCTTTATGCTAAGCGGTGTTCCCACAGATGTAGTCGAGTTAATGAGCAAGGAAAAAGTGATGTTTTCTTCTCCTGTAGGAGACTTCAATGGAGACGGGCGGACGGATATAGCTAGTTATGATAATCTTACCGGCCGCTGGGAAGCAGTCCTTTCGCAAGGAGAAACCTTTGGCTCATCTAAAGAGTGGTGGGTGGATACTACCACCTCAAATTATTGTATGTCTGTAGGGGGAGATTTTAATGGTGACGGCCGCACTGATGTAGGAACTCATAATAGGCGCTCAGGCAAGACGGATATCGCTTTTTCTAATGGCTCTAAGTTCAACTATGTTTTCAGCTCTGGTAGTGATCCTGACACACTTGGAATCCCTTTTACTGGAGATTTCAATGGTGATGGGCTGACAGATATCGGCTATGCCTGGTCAGATAACTTTCACTGGATGATTTTTCTTTCGGATGGTTCAACTTTTAGCGATAACCCCAATGTTAGGACTTATGGAAGTTCAAGAATTCCAGTTGTCGGAGATTTCAATGGTGACGGTTTGGCTGACCTGTGTAAATTTGATTATTTTGAAGGATGGTGGTCTGTTGCGCTCTCTCCGGGCAAACTTAGTGTTGTGCCTTCTAGGCCTAGAGATATTGAATTTTCTACCTGGCTTAGAGACTTTGCTATAGAAAAAACACCACTGGCCGCCGATTTTAATAATGATGGAATGACCGATGTAGGATTTTTTGATAAAGACATTGGCCGCTGGGAGATTGCTCTTTCCGATGGCACAAAGTTCATCCCCGCCGGTATCTGGCTGGATAACTTTGGTAAAGGGGCAATCTGGGTTCCCCAGTGCGGAGACTTCAATGGGGATGGATTACTTGATGCCGGGATATTTAATACCACGGGTGTAGAGGGATGTAGAGAAGTGATAGCATACGCCCAGGGCTCTGTGCCTGATCTATTGTTTTATGTCTCCAACGGCCTCGGGGGCGATCTCACGATTACCTATAAAGCCTCCACCCAGTTTGAGAATACCTTTTTGCCGTTTCCGGTGCAGGCGGTTGATTCCGTTACCAGAGATGATGGCCTGGGCCATCGCTATACGACCAACTATACTTATGCCAACGGCTTCTACGATGCTAAGGATAGAGAGTTCCGTGGCTTTGGCTATGTAAAGACGAACGATCCGGAAGGCAATATTGCTGAAACATGGTTTCATCTGGACGATATATTTAAAGGAAGGGCTTACAAGCAGAGGATTAGCGACAGTCTCGGCAACAAATATCAGGAAGTGCTCAACTCCTGGGAAAAAATTAACCCCTATTCGGGGCATTCGGAAATCAGTTTTCCATATTTGGCAAGCGAAGACAGCTATACCTATGACGGAGATAAGACCTCTAAGCAGAGCAGGATAACTTATAAATACGATGATTACGGCAATATCAGCACTACAGTAAACTATGGGGAGGTAGACGGAAGCGTAGATAAGGGAGCTGATAAGCGTTCTATTTATAACAAATACGTTTATAATGAAAAAGACCGGATACTGAATAGGGTTTCTCATACCTATACCGATGATTATCAGGGAAATAAAGTAAGCGAGAGATGGCTCTATTATGATGGTCAGGACACTTTTACTGACTCCCCGATACTAGGAAATCTCACTAAAGAGGAACGCTGGCTATCCACAGGAGCTAATCTTGTTACCACTATGGAATATGATGAATATGGCAACTGCATCTCTACCACCGATGCCCGCGGCAATAAAACCACTACTTCCTATGAAAAGGTCTATTATACTTATCCCGAAAGCGTAACCAATGCCCTCGGCCACATCCAGAGCTTTACCTATGAGGCGAGTATAGGCCAGTTACTTACCTCTACTGATGTCAATAATAATACCACGCGCAACGAATACGATGAGTTTGGCAGATTAAGCAGGGTATTCGGCCCGGGGGACGATAATAGCCATCCCCGTATTTGGTATGAATACGACCTGGAGAGCTTTCCTACTAAGGTAATTACTTATACAAGAGAAAAGAAAAATTCGCATAAGGTCCTGAGCTCTTACACCTTCTATGACGGCCTTGGCCGTGCTATTCAAACAAGAACCGAGGCGGAAGACCCGGCAAAGCATATACTAAAAGATACAGTAAGTTACAATAGCAAAGGCCAAATAAAGAAAAAGTGGCTGCCTTATTTTGTTGAGCTTTCATCCGAGTATATTCCGCCGGATCCTGAGAAGGCGCATGCTATTTTCGAATACGACCCCCTCGGGCGAGGGACATTAAGCATTAACCCTGACGGAACCTCTACCTGCACTACTTATTCCGATTGGGTGAGCGAAGTAACCGATGAAAATGGGCACAGAAAACGTTTTACTAAAGATGCCTATGGAAATCTCATTAAGGTAGAGGAATTTAACGGCACCGAGATCTACCTGACCAGCTACATCTATGATGCCTTAGATAACTTGACTTTCATCACCGATACTCAAGGCAACACCTCTGCCATTACCTATGATTCCCTCTCCCGAAAGATTGCTATGGATGATGCGGATATGGGTCATTGGGAATATAACTATGACCCCAACGGCAATTTAATTAAACAGACCGATGCCAAGGGTCAGATTATCGAATTTGAGTACGATAAATTAAACCGGCCAATCAATAAATTGGCTGATGGGCAAGCTATCGCCGCCTACCACTACAACGATGACTTAAGAAGTCTTAGCTCAACCGAGATAGAGGCATTGCAGGCGCAAAATAAAATCGGCCGCCTGGATAAAGTGGTTTACCCTTCAGGTTCAAGTGAGTTTTCCTACGATGAAATGGGTAGAGAGACCGAGAGGACTAACGCCATAGATTCAGCTACATTTACAATTGAGCGCACTTACGATCTCTTGGATAGATTAACCTCGCTTACCTATCCCGATGGCGAAAAGGTAAATTATATCTATAATAGACAAGGCCAAATAGAAAAAGTAGAAGGAAAAGAGGTTTATGTTTTAAACATTGACTACAATGCTTCCAACCAAATGACTAATATTGAATACGGAAACGGCACGCATAGCGATTATCAATATAATCCAAAGACCTTACGACTGGCCGGCCTCAAGACCAATGACGGAGGACTTCAGGACCTATCTTATCAATTTGACAATATCGGCAACATTACCGGCATCACCGATTCAGTAAACAGCGCCACGCAATCCTTCCAATACGATGACTTAAACAGATTGACCGATGCCCAGGGCTCTTATGGCAAAAAAACTTATAAATATGACCCCATTGGCAATATGAAACAAAAAGGCGATATGACCTTCACTTATGGAGAGAATGGCGCCGGCCCCCACGCGCTCACCTCATCACAAGGAGGCGAAAGTAAGGAGACAATCTCCTACGATGCTAACGGAAATATGATTTCTAAAAATGAAGCTGCCTATCATTACGACACGGAAAATAGACTTATCGAAGTAAGCGGCTCCTCATCCACAGACTCTCTCACTGTTGAACTTGAGCTTGTCCCTCAGTGGAATTTTATTTCGCTTCCGGTTATTCCGGATAGCTGGGATTTAGATACAATTCTATCCGCGCTTGAATATCAATTTGATTATGACCAGGTAGCCAGATATAATCCCGAAGATGCATCCTTTGAATACTATTGCCACCATCTAAATTTTAATCAATTTGACCAGCTCCAATATGGCCGGGGATACCAGCTTTATATCACCAATCCCTCCGGCTGTAAATTAACTATCACCGGAAAGACACCCGCCAGCGAAGGCATTGCTTTAAGTTCCGGCTGGAATCTTATAGGCGCACCAACCACTTCCCAAATTACCGTTACCGAAGCCTTATCAAACCTATCCCGTAACAGAGATTATGACCGTATAGTCAGATACAATCCTAATACAAAGTCATTCACTGAACTCACCGATTCCGATAACCTAAAAGCAGGGAAGAGTTACTTTATTCATATGTTACAGCCGGTAACCTGGACCCTCCCCAGCAAATACAGCTCAACCACCTTCGCTTACGATAACGAAGGAAACCGCATAAAGAAGGTTTCATCCGAAGGCACAACTATTTATGTAGGCGATGCCTACGAGATAGAAAATAATATAGCCGTCAAGCACATCTTTGTTAACTCCAACAGAATCTGCTCTATACGGAATACGGACGGCGGTATGCGAAATACGGATTATTACCACAGCGACCATCTTGGCTCAAGCAATGTTATCACCGACGGAAGCGGAAATAAAATTTCTTCTTATGAGTATACTCCCTATGGAAGCCTTTTACTAGATACGAGCGACGAGCGACTAGCGACTAATTATTTATTCACCGGAAAAGAGCTTGACCAATCTACAGGATTACTTTACTTCGACGCCAGATACTACGATGCGACTTTGGCAAGATTTATTACCCCCGACCCGCTGATATGGGATGAATTCGGGATAACAAGCTCCATAGTTAAATCTATCCTGAAGCTAAGAGATCCGTCTTCACAAACAACCAGTATCAGCCAGCGTTACGCAACATCAGCAAGATCAAACGGTTTTGCATTACAACTGTTCCTTGCCCAGCCACAGCGCCTAAATAGGTACGCCTACTGCAACAACAATCCCCTGAAGCTTGTTGACCCTACTGGAGAATGGGGTATCCCTGGGATGTTTGTTGGAGCTGTATCGGGTGCAGTAGGGGGGTATATAACAAGTGGCAATTGGAAAGGAGTGTTAACAGGTGCCTTTGTAGGCGCAGTTATTGGTTTTGTAAACCCATGGGCATCCTATGCTGTTGGTTCAGCTATAGGAGCAGGAGTAGCAAGTACAGCGGGTCAAATGACAGGTAATTATATCTCAGGGAACCCTCTTTTCCAAAACTTCAGTCCGGGTGCTGTGATAGGCTCATCGTTAGGCGCTGGCTTTACACATGGAATCGCTACTGCGGGAGGAGCCTTTGTCAGAGGTTCTATTACTGGACATATGACTGGCTTTGGAGGAGGCGCACTCGGGTTTACAGCAGGAAGTTTTACCGAAGGGATTATTTCCGGAGTCGGTACCGGAATTGGAGAAAGAATAGGTAGTTTTACCGAGGGAATTATTGGTGGAATGTATAATTATAATTCTTCTGTGCTTCCTTCTCCCCATTATGATTCTTTCTCATCCCTATCTTATTCTTATAGTGATCCTTTTGCATTTACCTCTTATTCCTACCAGGATCCATTTGCATACACTTCTCTTTCTTATCAAGATCCTTTCACAAGTTATTCCTTGAGCAATAGCTACTCTTACTCTGACACTTCATTCCCTAGTTACTCCTATTCCTATTCATATGGTGGAAGCTATAATTACGGGTGGTAGAAAGTTGAGAAAGTCAAAGTCAATTGAGAATAAGTCAAAAAGAAGAAATGGAAGGGGGGATTAAAAAGTGGGAATGAAAAAGATATTAGCCTATTTAACCGGGGTTCTCTTTGGAGCTATAGGAGCTGGTTTTGGAGCAGTAACTATGACAGTAGCCTTGTGTTGGATCTTTGGCGGGAAGGAAAGGGCAATCAGGTTTTTAACTTCTGCCTCAGCTAAAGGTGGGGGAACAATAGAATGGATTGGAATTGTTTTAGGTGTAATTTTGGGTATAAGTTTAGGAGTTGCACTTTGGGGATTCATTATGTGGAAAACAGGATGGCTTACAATTGATGAAATAATGAGGTTTATTGATAAAAAGTGGAAGGGGTAACAAATACAAAAGGAAATATAGGGTCCAGGTTTCCAAATTCCACATATTTAACAATTTGATATTTCACTTTTCAGTGTGTTTCAGTTTGAGTTGGCTGAATGATGCACCGCTTGCTTCCCCTAGTTAGAATTTAGTCGGTATTAGAAGTTTAATACATTATAATATTTCTGTTATGACCAAAATATCATGAGAAGAAATATTTTTTTAAACAAAAAATGGCAATTAGGCCATCTAAAGAAAGTAAAAGAAAGAGCGGGTAATCGCTACACGCCCGAGCTTAATGTCAATCTGCCAATTTCAGAGATTTTTGATGGTCTAAGCCGTACTGAAGACTTTTATATATCAATACGAAAGCACTACGGAAAACTGAATCGCGATTTTAGGCGTGTGTCCTTAAAATACGAGAATAAGGAACTACAAAAGATATACAAAAATCTTTGGGAGGAGATGTCTCGGCTATTAAAACTTTTATATAAACTTAAAGAATATACTACTAGGAAGATTCCTTGGGTCAAAATTAACAAGCGAACACAGAGGACAATAGAGTTTGCTTTGAGACTTTCAGGCAAATTACGAGAGGAAAAGGACAAAGTTGACCAGCAAAAAACTGATAAAGAACAGATTGATCGCCACTCAGTTTCAGAAAGGCTCAGCACAGATATTCATTATCTTTATGAAGCATTAAAAGAATTAAGATATTTTAGAGAGTTGGCATCTAGTACTAAATCTCACTTATCGAATTCCCCATTTTTGCTACTAACTGGGACAGCTGGAACAGGAAAGACGCATTTGCTATGCGATGTCATAGAAGGTCGTATTATAGGTAAAAAATCTTCCCCAGCCGTTCTTCTTTTTGGCGAACTATTTGAGACAACCGAAGACTCATTACAACAAATTATTCAGCAACTTGGGTTACGGTATAACAAAAGACGATTCCTAAGTCAGCTGAATAATGCGGGTAAGCATTCCCGTTGTCATGCGATTATTGCTATTGATGCGTTAAACGAAACAAGATTGAAAAATTTTTGGAAAAGAAATTTAAGTAGACTTGCCTACGAGCTTAAAAAATATCCAAATATAGCCCTAGTTATTAGCGTTAGAACAGGATTTGAGAGAGAAGTTATACCTCAAACACTGAGAAGAAAATTTGTTCAGGAACAACATCGAGGTTTTGAATTTAGAGAGTGGGAAGCAGTAAATAAATTTTTTAATGAATTTTCTATACCCTTGCCAGAAATCCCACTTCTATTGCCAGAATTTAGGGAGCCACTTTTTTTACTCCTATTTTGCGCCGCTTTTGGGAAAAAAAATAAAGATTTGTCAATGAAATCAAAATCACAATTAAAAAAGATAAAACCATTCAGGGGGCACATCGGAGCTACTCACATTTTTGAATCATTTATTAAACAAGCGGCTGATAAAATAGCTACTGATTTCAAACTTCCGAAAGGGAAAAAGCAAAAGGGAGAATATGTAATTTGGGATACTATTATTAAGAAGATTGCAGAAAGGATGGTAGAAAAGATTGATAGCAGGGTTTCTGAAGAAGAAGTTCTTGCCATTGTAAGAAAAGCATATCCGGCAATAGACCACAATCGCTTTTTGAATGAGTTAGAGAGAAACTTATTGCTTGAGAAAATATCTAGATATTCGATAGAAAAACAAGCGTATGATGGATTTGATTTCAGGTTTCCTTTTCAAAAGTTTAGTGACCATCTAATTGGTAGATATTTTTTTAAAAAATATGAAGTCGAATTCGGAAAGCACAACAAGAATTTAACAACTGCAAAACGATTTTTTTCCAAACGAAGAAAACTTGGCAAGTTTCTTTCAAAATCATGGAATCGAGGAATTGTTGAGGCTTTATCCATACAATGTCCCGAACATCTCAGGGGGAGTGAATTGGTTGAAGCAGCTCCTTATCTCAGAGGTTCTAATGTCGCACAAGAGGCATTTATCGAAAGTCTAATTCGACGAAAGATAGACGCTTTTTCGGTTGACCAGAAAAATACTATTGATTATATAAATACAGAAATCATTAGAACAGAATCTGGGCACCACAATCTATTAAATGCTTTCTTGGCAGTTGCGCAGATACCAAATCATCCCTTCAATGCCGATTTCTTACACAAACATCTTTCTAAATTCTCAATGGCAAGACGTGATTCTTGGTGGTCGACCTTCCTACATTATCAGCATGGGGAGAAAGGGGCGATTGATAGATTAATTGAGTGGGGGTGGTCAGAGCAAGATAAGACGCACATAAATGATGATGCAATTCGTCTTTGCTCTGTAGCATTAGGTTGGTTTTTAACAACTCCAAACAGATTTTTAAGAGATAAGGCCACAAAGGCTCTCGTTGCACTTTTAACCAACAGATTGCATGTAGTCTTAGCTCTATTAAAACAATTCAAAGAAGTTAATGACCCTTATGTTATTGAACGTTTGTACGCTATTGCTTATGGGTGTGCTATCCGCACGCGGAAAGATAAATATGGATTAAAAATGTTATCAAAATGGGTTTATGAAAATATATTTCGGCAGGGGAAACCTCCTGAACATATACTTTTGAGAGATTATGCACGTGGAATCATTGAAGTTGCACTGCACGAAAGGCTAGAGCTACAAGTAAATCGGAAAAAAATTAAGCCACCCTTTAATAGTAATTGGCCTAAACAAATTCCATCTGAAAAATTGTTAAAGAAAAAATATTACCCGAAAGATTTCTTTCAAAAAAGGACCGAGGAACGAGGTTTTCTTGATATATGGTCATCGGTTATGTATAGTTTCGGATCTTTAGCTGATTTTGGAAGATATGTTTTAAATTCTGCAGTAGACCACTGGTCAGGGAGACGGCTGAATAATAGGAGATTAAACCGAAAAATTTTATTTAATCATTTTAAAAATAAATTGACTAAATCCCAGAAAGAATTGCTTGAAAAAGCAACTAATCATTATTTTGGTATCGAGTTATCAGAAATTCTTAAATCAGTAAGGATTGTTTATTCAGATGAAAAAAAATCTATTGACGAAGAAAAAATTAAACAGCAAAAAAAAGATCAGAAAAAAGAAATGAAGCAAACCCTCATCAAATTTAAAAATACTTTATCGGTCCAAAAAAGAAAATTCTTTGATAAAGAAATTAAACCTTTTTTAAATAAGCGTGGGGATATAGACGATCCATTAGAACGCTTTGACACAGGTTTAGCACAGAGATGGGTTTTTGATCGAGTGGTTCAACTCGGTTGGAGTCACAAATTACATGGAAAGTTTGATAGATATGTTAACTATAGCCGGCTGGATAGATCTGAACATAAAGCTGAGAGAATTGGTAAAAAATACCAATGGATAGCTTTACACGAATTATTGGCCAAGATCTCAGATAATTTTGAATTTAAAGTGGATAGCTGGTCAGACAGAATTGGAAAATATGAGGGGCCTTGGCAATTAAATATGAGAGATATCGACCCTTCTTGCATTCTCAAAGAATTTCCAAATGCGAAACCGGAAGGCGTTCCTAATTTTAGAGATATTGAAAAACAAAGCCAATATAATGCATGGAATAAAAGAATATCGGATTCTACGTGGATAAAGAAAGAATACGATTTACCAGACCCCAAACAAATTATTGAAGTTATAGACTCTCAAGGAAACGCTTGGCTAGTTCTTGAAGGTTTTATCGAGTGGCAAGATGAGACACCGCCAGAACATGAAAAATATAATCTTTCTAGAAGAAGACTATGGTATATGATGAAAAGCTATTTGGTCAAAAAGAGGGAAAAGAATAAAGTATGCACTTGGGCGCAACGAGAACATTTTCGGGGTCAATGGATGCCTGAATCGCATGAATTTTATCATGTTTATCTTGGTGAATATCCTTGGGCTCCAGCGTTTCTTTATCATTATATTCCCTATTATCATCACGATGGATGGACGAGTGGAACAGGAGATAAAAAAATTCCCGCCAAAGTTTTAGTGACAGATGATAAATATTTAAGTAGGGGATCATCCATAGATTGTTCTACTAATGAAACAATTGGCGTTAAATTGCCTGCAAAATTTATTCTAGATAAAATGAATCTTATCCAAAACTACATAGATGGTAGATTTTTCGACAAAAAAGGTGACCTCGTAGCATTTGATTTGAGTGTATTTTGCGAGGATATTCCGAAATGTATACTTATACGAAAAGATAAATTATCTGATTTTTTGAAATGCAAAGGATACGCTCTATTTTGGACTCTTCTTGGTGAAAAGAACATGATAGGTGGAAATGTAATTGGGCAGCCATTGGGATGGCTTGTGATAAATGGCACATATACTCTAGATGACAAAGATAAAATTGTTGGTACAAAAAGAAGCCATTTTAAAAAATCCAGATGATTAATTTATTGAGACCCTCCCCCGGCAATCGCAGTCAGGCGGCTTCATCCGCCTTTGACTGACAGGTGAACGGACATAAGTTATGAAAAAATCAAAATTTCTCTTGACAGACTTGGCTCAGTCGGTTATAATTCATAATTGAGAACACAAGGGAGTTGCGGATGGTTAAGGACCAGAAAATTATAGAGCAGATTAAAGACTACCTAAAAACGCATAATCTCAAGCAATATGAGTTGGCCCAGAGATTAGGTATTCCGCCTCCAACAGTAACGCGCTGGTTTAAGGCCGGTTCAATAGGCAACCAAAGTATCCAACTGCTAAAAAGAGAAGGAGTTATCAAGTAATTTTTTTGCTTAATAAATTAACACTTGAGCATTGAACTGAGAACTTAAAGAAGGAAGGCAAATGGACAAGAACTTAAACCAAACCCTAAAGATCATCTTAATCTCTGCCTTGGTCAGTGGAAATATTATTGTCTGGCATGAAGCGCTGGGCTTTAAATTTCTTGTAGGCATATTTATCTTAAGCATAGTCGTAATTTTAAGCAGTAAAACCAGAGATGAAAGATAATTCTCTTTATAACGCAAAAGAGATGTTTTTATCCGGCCTTAAGGCATCGGGCCGGGTCTCTTTCACTATAGAAAATTACCAAAGGTCGCTCAGATATTTTTTCCATTTTTTAGAAGAGAAGAAAATAGGCCTGGTGCAAGAGGTCAGCCAGGATGTTATCGCGCAATACCAAGATTATGCCTATGAGAAGATGGATTATTCGGAGAAGACCTTGGCCTTTTACATTAATGATATAAGAAGATTCTTTGATTATCTGATTAGGCAGGGTATTGTCTGTGCTAACCCGGTAAAAGATGTCCATATCAAGCAGAAAAGAGTAGAAAGGGTAGAGGTAATTACCAGATATTATTCCTTAGAAGAAATTGTGCGCAAATACAAACAGCATCTTAAAACCAAAGGTGTATCATTTAACTTTTATGAAATAGAACTGGTCAATCTCAATACATTTATCTATTTTTTAAATAAAACAGGCATTAATTCTATATATAAGGTTACCTCAAGTCAAATAGAAGGATACAAGGAATATCTGAATTCCGATACCTACTTTGATGATGGAAAATACCTTAACTCTTTATGTCAGATAGGGAAACTACGCAGTTTAAGAAGATTCTACAAATGGCTGCTTAAAGAGAAGATGATTAAGAATGACTCCACAGCATATCTTGATATTGGAAGGCATCAGCGTTTCCTCAAAGGCCAAAAGAGGAAAAGCGCAAATCAGGAGGAGCCTAAAAGCCAAATCCAACTCTATATTGATAAATTCCTGGAATACAAACAATCTTTAGGCCTAAGCGACGCAACGATAAGAAGATTAAAATGCCATTTAAACGTATTCTCCAGCTTCTTAAGACAGAGGAACCTAACTTTCGTTGAGGCGATAAGAAAAGAAGACATCCTATGCTATCTTATCTATCTCTCTAATGTATATACTACTCCTTTTGGCAAGCATCTTGCCCAGGCTACTAAAACAGGACTGATGTCTACGGTTAGGCAATTCTTCGCCTTTTTATACAGGTTTGAATATATCCAAAAGGACCCAGTGCTGACCATTGAGTCATTGAAATCAGATCAAGGTATACCCCGCACCCTAATGAGCCAAAGGGAAGTAAATACCATCTTGGATATGCCGGATTTAACTAGGCCTCTGGGCATACGAGATAAAGCCGTATTAGAGACTTTGTTCTCAACCGGAATGAGGGCCTCAGAATTATGTTATCTTAAGAAAGATGACATAGACTTTGTTCAAGGCCTAGTGAGGATAAATCATGCTAAAGGGGGCAGGCCGATGCAGAGAATAGTGCCCATAGGAAGAATTGCCCTATATTACATAAACCTGTATGTTAATCATTCAAGAGACTTCTTTCTTAATGGCCATCCGGGTATACTTTTTCTTTCTAAATCAGGCAAACTCTTAAGCCATAATGACCTAAGAGAGATGATCAAAGGCTATAGCTTTAAAGCAGGATTTAGAAAGAATATCACCACCCATTCATTTCGGGTAACCTGCGCTACAGAAATGCTCAAAAATAAGGCAGATATACGCTATGTTCAACAGCAGTTAGGACATAAGAAGATAACCTCAACCCAAATATACACAAGACTGGCCCCCGTAGACCTTAAGATCGTTCACCAAAAGACCCATCCCCGCGAAAAAGCCGCTGGAAATAACACTCCCTAAACCTACAGGAAAGATTTCAGCAACTTTTCTGTAGATTGACACTTCTCAAGTACAAATTGACTATTACAACAATTTAACTTGACCAATCAACGGGATTATATTATTATGGAGCAAGATACTATAACCCTGCTCTTTGTCATTTTACCCAGGCTGATCCGATAATTCAGGATACCTCTGACCCCCAGACCCTCAACCACTTTGCCTACTGCCGCAACAACCCCTTAATCTACATTGACCCAACAGGGCTTCAATTTGACAGTTTTGGCACAGGTTGGAGCGACATCAGCTCCTCTATCCAGAATACCTGGAACAACTTCACCTCTTTCGCCAGCTCTCTCAACAACACCTTAAACTCCTGGGCCACAACAGCAATGAACAACATGACCGCCTTCGGCCAATCCGCCTTATACGAATCCCAAGTCTGGGGTAACGTCTTAGGTATGGGAATGGACAGGATTGGGAGGGGGATGCATAGCTTGGGCCGAACAGCTTGGAATGAAACTAAGATTTGGGGAAGTGCATTGGGGATGGGGTTTGAATGTGGAGCAGATTATTGGGGAGAAAGGTTTAAACGAGTACAGATCTATTTAATAGAAGTTGGAAATGTGATGGTTGAAGAATACCCTTACACACTTAATATGCAGAATATATGTGGCATCACAAGCAACGTAGCAGGAACAGGTGCAACAGCAATAAGTGCTATTCCCAAAGGCATCGGCTATAGTCATTCTCATTTTCTTCAAGGAGGTAGACTTGCTTACCGTTGGGCAAATCAATATAGCGCAGGTACAAAATTAGTTACCGTTTCTCAAGTCGGCGCGATGTCTGGAACTTTAGGTATAATTTCTGCAGGACTTACCGGCTATACCATAGGAGCTACTATACGTTCTTATTGTGTGGGTTGGCAGAGATACAGCGAAAAATATAGATAGATTTTATCAATGGAGAATAATCAATGTACGAATGGATAAATGATATATTTGTCTATCTTTCTAAACGTTTTTGGTTTTCTTCTTTTATTTTTACTTTGGTTGTCTTAATAATTATAAAAATTCTAGATAAGGAATTTTTCAAAGAAAGACTCCAAAGAATAAAATATTTCCAGAATAAAAACAATTTAGTTAGCTTTCAAATCTGTTTTTCGGGAATAGTAATGGCACTCCTTGGTTTAATTTTTAATATATTTTTTATAGTTCCGTGGAATTGGTTCTTTATAGCTTGCATTCTTATATTAGGGGGTTCTTTAGGTTTTATTCCTTTTAGTTTTATACCACGTAAGTATATAAGCAAAAAATAAAAAGAAGAGCATATAGATACAGATACAGACGTTGTCCATTCTAATCGAGACACTGCCCCAAAGCCAACATGCCCCAATGTTGACAAGATCAGCGTTGTTTATATACCATTGTGTGTGTAATTCCAGGGACACAACACTTAATTATTGACTTCTAATGAGGCTGTTGTTATAATCGTCCCATGGCAAGAATGGGACGTATAGTCATACCAAATATACCTCACCATATTATCCAACGGGGCAATCGTTCTCAAAACGTTTTCTTCAGCAAACAAGACAAAGAATATTATCTTGATTTATTACGTAACTATGCTCAAGAGGCGGGCTTATCTTTTTGGGCATATTGTCTAATGGATAACCATGTCCATTTGGTGGCAGTGCCTCAAAGGGAGAATAGTCTGGCAAAGGGGATAGGTAAAGCTCACAAACATTATACCCGTATGGTTAATTTCCGAGAGAAGTGGCGAGGATACCTCTGGCAAGGAAGATTTAGTTCTTTTCCTTTGGATGAGACATATCTTTATGCCGCTGTGCGCTATGTAGAACGTAATCCCGTAAGGGCAGGCCTGGTAAAAAGGGCAGAGGACTATCCATATTCCAGCGCCAAAGCCCATATCTATAAAAAGAAAGATATTTTACTTTCAGATAATTTTATGCTTTCAGAAATCAAGGATTGGGCATTTTATTTGGCCGAAAATGAGAAAGAAACAGATCTAAATCTTTTTAAAAAACATGCAAAAATCGGCAGGCCCTTAGGCGATAATACCTTCATCAGCAAACTGGAAAAAATAACCGGTAGATTCCTAAGAAAGAAGAAACCGGGACCAAAGAATAATTAAGTGTTGTGTCCCCAGAACTCATAAATAAAACTTGGCTGGCCAGAGGGCATACTCCACCATATTCGATCTCAGAAGCTGGTAGCAAATTGCAACTTCCCCATCAAGTTACATCAGTTGAAAGAGTAAATGTGTCTTTTGGGCGCTATGTTGCTGGTGCTGGAAAAGCATGGAGGAATCCTCAATGGGGAATAGGTGGAGGAATTGAATATAGAGTAGGAGGGTGGTATGGTTATAGATAACTTCCCTTACAATATCGATTATGCACTAGTAGAATTGTCATCAGCATATAAGATAAGGTTACTAAAAGAAACATACCATGATGCCATAAATAGAGAATTAAGATGGTCTGGAAGAAATAAGCTTCACAGGTTAGACTTCACTTTTATTGCTAAGAAATCGGTTGTTGTGGTTACTTATTATCTTGAGAAATACCCTTCGTTTTTCTCAAAAATACTAATGTGGTATAATAATTACCATCCTTTATTTCCATTTCGTCCAGAGGTTCAATGGAACAAGCTATCCGAATTTCCAATAGGGCTTACTAAAGATGAATACAAAGCAAGAATAGTACAACAAATAGAAAACGTAAAAAAGGGGATGGCTCTATTTTCTTGACATTAAAAATGTATATTAAACAAAAAATCTGACGGGTAAAAATTCTCTTGCTATATATGAAAAGGATAATTAAATATCTCCTAAGTCTCTTAATTGCTATTTTTATTCAGGTCAAAAGGGTGTTCCATTTTTTTATAGATTGTTTTAGCAAAATAATTGCCCTTTTTAGAAAAATTCTAAGAAGCCTTCAGATATTCACCTTAAATCAGTTTAAAAAAATACCCTATTTTTGTAAAGATTGTTTTAAAGATTTTTTAAAAGATTGGGTGAGAAGTTTATCAAAAATTATTCTTAATATTTTAATCCTTATTCTTTTTGTAGAAATAATAATCAATCCCATTTCACGAAAATTTTTTAAAAAAGAAATAAATCTTGGTAAATTATTACAAGAACGTTATTTTGTATTTGTACAAGATTTACCAAAAAAAAGATTTATTGAAACTGCGGAAATAAAAGAGAGTAAACTTCCCGCAATTTTAACTCAAGAATATCCCTCCTCGCAAGATTATACCTATCAAGATTCGATAAATCTTATAACTAAACCGGCTGTTATGACATTAGAAAAAAATGAACAGCCATTTTGGCTTGGCATAGCAAATTTAAAAATGAAAGAAAATTACAAAAATCCGACATTATTTCTAAATTTTAGAGGTAAGGTCAATGTTCGGGCAGACGCTAAAAAGTCAGTTGGTTGGGAAGAAACTGATCCTAATTTTACATATTTTATAAAATTAAATGGCGGCTTGCAGCCTTTAGTAACCTATAGACTTGATCCATTATTTGTGAGGTTTCCAGAAGAAGGAGATTATAGTGTCCATTTTGGGATCAGGGGTGATAATGAATTGCCTGTAGATGGAGACTTTACAGTTAAGGTAAGAAAATAAATACCGGAATTTTCTAGTATTGTGCAAAAAAAGCCTAAGATTAAAAACTGGTTAATGTTGTTTCTTTTATGGATACCCTTTATTTTAATTATTGAAAAAGTGAAAAAGTGAAAAAGGGGTCAGAGTGATTTTTATTGGCAGATAGATTTCAGAATTCCAGGGACACTTAATTATTGTCTTCTGATGAAATAAGTGTTGTGTCCCCAAATTTAGAAATTAATGCTAGATTGAATTATTATTTAATTCGAAAAGATTCAATAAAATGAAAAAGAAAAAAATTATTGGTTTGACGATACTATCGTGTGGATTTTTTATACCATATATTATTTCTCTTATAAAAGAAAAGTTTTCTCTATCTCAATATTGTGGAAGTAGATATTTCTTTACAATTGCTATGCCAATAATAATTGCAGGTTTTGTATTGTTAACATCGGAGAAAAAGCAAATTAAATTGGATATTTTTGGCAAAATACTTTTATCTATTTTATTCGTAATTTGGTTTACAATGAGTATTTTGCTACTTTTTTAAAAATATTAAATTGGGGATACATGCTAATATATGCGTCATCAATTTTATTAAAACTCAAGAAACA
Source organism: Candidatus Omnitrophota bacterium (assembly GCA_020341815.1). GTDB lineage: Bacteria > Omnitrophota > Gorgyraeia > JAFGHF01 > JAFGHF01. Next base: position 615,293 of record CP070837.1, on the reverse strand, counting down.
ATTTAGGTAGTATAAATGTTCAATCTGTTTAAAAAAAATAAATTAGAATGTGAAAAATGCTTTTCACCGCTAGAAAAACGAAAATATCATTTCTTTGACCCAACTTATCGAGGTTTATTTAAAAATAATCAAAAAAAACTAAGACTTTGTACTCCGTGTCTTATGGATAAATATAAAGAATATTTGGAAGCTTTTGAATATAAGGCAGTAATAATTGAACCTTTTAAGCCACTTAATGCTTATCAATTTTATACTTTCGAAGATATGCCGAAGTATAATTGGAAAAAGGAGCTAGTAGAAAGAATTAAATCTTTAATTCCAGAAATAGGTAAATGCAAAAAATGTGGAAGCTCTGCACATTTTTTATTGTACTCCCCTGAAGTTTATTCCAAAGATCCTTGGAATTTTATACTAGTTCCTGAATATAAAGGTATCTACTTATGTCCAGATTGCGTTACAGATCATCTTAAACAGATTATAGAAAAAGAGCAAATCTTTTTTGATGAGGTTTTCCCACCCATTAGAGGCGATGGCGTGGCAACTTCTTTTGAGGCATAAAGTTGAAAATCAAGGGACGCAATGCTAATCGCCCCCTACTTCCTAAGAAGAAATAAAAAATGGGAATAAAAAAGATATTAGCCTATTTAATTGGGATTGCCTTTGCGGCAGTAGGAGGCATGTACGGAGTAAAAGGAGCTGCAGTGACTATGTGTTGGATTATTGGCGGTAAAGAGAGGGTAACCCGTCTCTTATGCTCCATGTTGCCTTTTAAAGAGTTAAAAATGATAGAATTGATTGGAATTATTTTAGGAGCAGCTATAGGCATGTTTTTATGTGCTGGGCTGTGGGCATTTATTATGTGGAAAACAGGATGGCTCACAGTTGATGAAATAATGAGGTTTATTGATAAAAAGTGGAAGGGGTAACAAATACAAAAATACAATTCCGGGGACAGTCCACTTAACTATTGAAGATGGCCGTCAAATATATCAAATGAGATGGTGACGATGGTAAAGAAGATTTAAGTTCATGGGGAAAATAGGTATTTTATTGCAATTGCTATTCTTAATTTTCTTTTTTGTAGCGGGGACTTTATGTATTGTCTTTCCATATAAAATCCAGAAGTTAGTTCTTCAATACTATGATAAACCATCTTGGGTTACAAAAATTCCTATTTATAGCTCAGTTCTTAAAAAGGTTGAATTTGTAAAAAAACACTCCTATATAATTTGGACAAGGATTTTTGGACTTTTAGCAATATTTTTCTCTATTTTTGGCTTTTATTTTTTATTTATAAACCCGTAGTAAATATGTCTCTGGAATTTTAAACCTTACCCGTAAGGCGATTATTATATGAAAAAGAGTATATATGAAAAAGTGTCATTTAAGCAAGTAATGTTTTTTTGCCTTTTTTTAATAGCAATGAATCTCTGGCGAGTTTTTAACTTTATAAGCAATAAAGAGGCTCATATTATGCCATGGCTATCAATCTCTGCTGGATTATTATTGGTAGCAATGGCTATATTTGTACGCTATAGAACAGAAGAAAAAATAGCATTCCTAGCGTTAGGGATGTCATTGATAATGACTTGGCTAAGTAATATTAAATTTATATCAGTACCTCTATCGTCGCTTTTTTCAATTGTATTTATAATAGGAGCATTATATTTTTATCATGTTTCATATAGAACTAGTGAAAACATAGCAAAAATAAAACCAATATCGCTATTCTTGCTGCTAATATTGATATTAATTTTAATAGTACCCCCACTATTTTTTTGGATTATAGGGATTTTGTCTAATATCACAAATTAAAATCAGTAAAAAATAGAAAAGAAAAAAGGGGTCAGAGTTATTTTTATTGACAGATATAAAAAATATAAAAAAGAAGACCAAGAAAATCACTCTGACCCCATTTTTATGTAAGATGAAAACAATTATTTTTTATCTATTAATTATTATGGGTATAGTTGGCTTTTTCTTTATGATCCAAATATTGAATATAAAATATTCTAAAGTTACAAATATAAAAACAAAAGGCACTTTTTTAAAAGTCTTATTAATCTTTAGCATCATAAACTTCTTTCTTGCTATAATTTCGTTTTTTATAACAGATAAATTTTACGCTTTTTCTTTTTTAGCTTTATCTTTAGCTATAATAATATGGTTTCTAGATTTAAAATTCCAAGTTTAGGAAAAAGTAAGTGAAAAAGTGAAAAAGGAAAAAGGGGTCAGAGTGATTTTTATTGACAGATAGATTTGGTTCTTTTATAATTTAAGCATGCCAAGAAGACCTCGATTAGTTGTTGGTGGATATCCTCACCATACCATTTTAAGAGGAAATAATAGAGGCGCTGTCTTTAATGCCGATAAAGATAGGCGCTTTTTTATTGGTTGCCTAAAAGAGGCAAAAGAAAAGGCAAAATCAAAAATTTATGCTTATTGCCTAATGA
>CP070837.1:597640-612740 GCA_020341815.1 Candidatus Omnitrophota bacterium | reverse complement strand
GCTACGCATACTCCCTTTAGATTGATTATAGTGGATAATGCCAGCGATAGAGAGACGGCGCAATACTTAGAGAGCGCCAGAGAAAGAAATCCTAAAGCCGTTAATATAATCAGGAATAATGAAAATTTAGGCTGGGTTAAGGCGGTAAATCAGGGTCTTTTCTATTCTCAATCTTCATATGTGTGCGTGATGAATAATGATACTGTGGTGTATCCGGGATGGTTGAATCAGATGACTTCTGTTGCCGAGAAAGAAGAAACGATAGGTCTGGTCAATCCGTTATGGGAGCTACCCAGGCGCTATAAGGCAAGGTGCGGCGATTATTTCAATAAAGTGGTCAGCCGACAAGGCGGAGAATATATAGAAACAGACTGGGCGAGGGGTTTTTGTTTTCTTATAAAAAGGAAGGTAATAAATAAAATCGGAGGACTGGATGAGGCCTTTTCCCCCGGATACTACGATGACTGGGATTATTCGGCCCGGGCGCAGGAAGCGGGATTTAGATGCGTAAGGGCAAAAGGGGCCTTTGTCTGGCACTATATAGGTAAAACCTATTCCGGAGTCTTAGGACGCAGAGTGGCCGATGAGCTCTTTCAAGACAAAGGAAAAGTCTTTTACAGGCGCTGGGGCAGGCCGCTAAAAGGCCTTTTAATCATCGATACGCATTTAAATAAAGACCCGGCGCAGTTAAGAAAAATTATTCTATTATTATTAAGAGAGCAAAATAAATTATTTATTATAAGCAGTCAAAAATTGAATGATGTAGAGCATACCAGTTGCAGAGCAAAATATTTCATAAATTCTATGCTGGGCTTAAGAGCGGCAATAAATATAATGGATAATTTCAGGCATTCTGCATCCAAACGTTATAATTTTATTATCTGTTCGCCCGAAATTGGTAAATTCTTCAAGTGGCTTCCTTTTATAAGAAATAATTATTTAATCAAAGAATTTAAAGATTTAGTAAATGAAAAAGATTTATTAAACGATTTAACTAAATTGAAGAAATATGAGTAAAATTTTAGGTATTGCCGCTCCCTTTGGCCATGACCCATCTGCCGCTATTCTTATTGACGGTGAAATAGTTGCCGCTTGCGAAGAGGAGAGGTTTATCAGAAAAAAACACGCTACGGGTGTGATGCCTGTAAATGCGGTCAATTTTTGCCTGAAGCATTCAGGTGTTAAACCCCGGGAAATAGATTATATCGCTTATCCCTGGTCTCCTGAAGCCTTAAGAAAGAAGCGCAGTGAGTACCTGCGGCGCACCATATTCAGCCATCCCTCACGGGCTTACAAGAAGTTTTTCTGCAACAGAAAAGAAACGAAGGGTCAATCGGCTTTTATAGAGGATACTTTAAAAAATTGCGGTTTTGAGAAAAATAGGCCGAAAATAGAATGGGTGGAACATCATCTTGCGCATACGGCCTCCAGCTTCTTTCTATCCGGATTTGAAAAAGCCGCTGTTTTATCTATTGATAGCGGGGGAGAAATAACCTCTACCCTTTTGGGTGTCGGGCAAGAAAGAACGATAAAATCGATTAAAGAAATTGTTGCGCCCGATTCCTTAGGGAACTTTTATGCTACTATGACCGATTATCTTGGCTTTCGCAGGGAAAATGGTGAATATAAAGTTATGGGGATGGCTCCTTACGGCGACCCGGAAAAAATAAACTTTGACCATATTATCTGGTGGAACGATAAAAATAAATCCTTCAGATGCAATGATGATTATATATGGGTAAGAAGGAATAAGAGATTTTGCATAGAAAAGATATATTCTAAAAAGATGGTTCAAGAATTCGGTCCTGAGAGAAACGGGGATGACCTATCCGAGCCTTATATTCATATCGCCGCTGTGACTCAGAAGAAACTGGAAGGGCTAACCCTGAAGTTGATAGATAGTTATTTAAAAGAGAATCTGAAAAAACACGGAAGGCTGTGTTTTTCCGGTGGATGCGCTTTAAATGTTGCATTGAACAGGGTTCTTCTGGAATATCCTTATATAAAGAATTTATGGGTGCAGCCGGCCTCAGGTGATGCAGGCACTTCTCTGGGGGCGGCGGTCTATCTGGCTGCCCGGCTGGGTGAAAAGATTGAGCCGATGAGACATATTTATCTGGGGCCCGAATATAGTAATAAGGAAATAGAGACAGAGATTAAAAAATCGGGTTTTTCTTTTAGTTATGAGGAGAATATTTGCGAGGTTGCGGCTGAGCTTCTCTATAAGGGGCATATAGTGGGATGGTTTCAGGGCAGGATGGAGTGGGGCCCGCGCGCTTTGGGAAACAGAAGCATCCTGGGCAACCCTACGATAAGAGGCACAGCAGATAAGATAAATGCCCTGATTAAATTCAGAGAGAAATGGCGTCCATTTTGCCCCTCTATACTTAAAGAGTTTGCCCCGGATATCCTTAATTCCGTTCATCCCGCACCCTTTATGACCATCGGCTTTAAGGTTAGCCCTAAATGGAAAAGAAGGATACCGGAAGTAATCCATGTTAACGGCACTTGCCGGCCGCAAGTGGTAGAGGAAGAGACGAATCCCAAATTTTATAGATTAATAAAGAGTTTTTATTCCCGCAGAGGGGTTCCTGTCGTGATAAATACCTCTTTAAATAGAAGAGGAGAACCCATGGTCTGCAGTCCGAGGGATGCCTTAGTAATGTTTAAGGAAAGCGGACTGGACTATCTTGCCATAGGGGACTTTTTGGTGAAGAAGGGGACTCATAATGCCTAAAGAGCGACTTTCCGTAGTTATTATTACCAAAGATGAGGAGGAAAGATTAGCCCGCTGCCTGGAAAGCGTAAGATGGGCGGATGAAATTGTCGTTGTGGATGATTTAAGTACAGATCGCACGGCAGAGATTTGCCGGCAATTCGGCGCCAAAGTAATTTCCCATAAGTCCGAGGGAAACTTCGACCGCCAGCGCAATATAGGCATAGATAATGCAAATGGAGAGTGGATATTACAGATGGATGCAGATGAAGTTGTTTCCGAGGAATTGAAGGAAGAAATCAAGCGAGCTATTGCTTCAGACGGCGGATTCGCGGCCTATAAAATCAAGAGGAAGAACTTTTTTCTGGGCCATTTTTTGCAATACGGCGGATGGTTCCTCTATTATATTAAGCTGTTCAGGAAGCATAAAGCAAGATATGTGGGCAGGAGCGTGCATGAGACTTTACGGGTAGATGGCGAGATTGGCCAGATGAGTGAGCCGATAAAACATTTTCCTTTCAGCAGTATCGAACAGTTTATAGAAAGGCAGAACTTCTATAGTTCTGTCGAGGCAAGATTGATGTATGAAGATAAGGGCAGATTACCCAAAAGAATGGTGAGATACAATTTAACCGTAAGGCCTTTAAAGCTTTTCTGGAAGCTTTACATAAAGAAAAAAGGCTTTCGTGACGGGATGTACGGACTTCTCTTCGCCGCCCTTAACAGCTGGACTCATTTTTTAAGATGGGCAAAATATTGGGAAATTTATAATAATGCAGATGAATCATAAAATATCCTCTGAAAAAGTCCTGTTTTGCGATTTATGCAGAAGCCCCAATAAGAAAATTATTGATGAGGAAGGGGCTGTCGTGCAGTGTATTAACTGCGGCTTGAAATACCTTAAGCTGCGCTCCAGTCAAAAAGATATCGCAGTTTCTTATGATTATAACTATGCCAATTACTGGAGGGATTTTGCACCTGAGGCAGAATTGATGTATGAGCGCAGGTGCAACTTTATGCAAAGATTTGTGAGGCAGGGAAGGGTTTTGGATGTGGGTTCGGGCAGGGGTGAGTTTTTAGGGGAAGTTAAAAAAAGAGGCTCCTGGCAGTGTTTTGGCACAGAGACTTCATCATATGCTCTTGAGTTTGCCAAGAAAAAGCTTGATATCGAGCTTTCTTTGGGACAGCTTGAGGAATTAAATTATCCAGATAGGTTTTTTGATGCAATCTCTTTCTGGCATGTGCTGGAGCATTTGCCTTATCCCTCAAGGGCGCTTAAAGAGGCCAGGCGTATTTTGAGAGACAAAGGGTTTTTGTTTATTGCCGTGCCTAATGATTCCTGGCTGGGCAGAAAACACTTTTTTAAAAACGCATTCAAAAAGGCTATTAATCGCCTGCCTCTGAAAAATAAGCTAAAGTTAAAAAAGATGTATCCCCAGATTAATGAGGAAGGTAATAAGCACCTGTTTTATTTTACGCCCCGGACATTGCGGGAATTGTTAAAAAGGTGCGGTTTTCGCATTAAGGCTCAGGCAATCGATTATGATTACGAAGAGCGCACGGCCCATATTGAGAGAAAATATAGAATTGATTCACTGATTTGCCGTTTAACGGGAATAAATTTTTCCAATGCCATTTTGCTGGCAGCCGAGAAAAAGGAGAGCTGAAAAACGATGAAGATAATCTTTTTAGACAGAGACGGAGTGATTAACAGAGACCCTGGCTTCGGCGACTATGTAACATCGTGGCAAAGATTCGAGTTTTTGCCCGGAGCCCCAGAGGCAATAAAAAAATTAAATCGGGCCGGATATGAGGTGGTCGTGCTTTCCAATCAGGCCGGCGTCTCCAAAGGGCTTTATAGCAGGCAAGACCTAAATGAGATTACGGAAAATATGCTTAGAGAATTAAAGAAAGCAGGGGCAGAAGTGCGCGCTGTGCATTATTGCCTGCATCAGGATAAGGACAATTGTGCATGCCGTAAGCCCAAGACCGGACTTTTCTTTGAGGCCACCAGGGATTTAAAGATAAACTTTGCCGATACATATTTTGTGGGTGATAACAGAAGGGATGTATTGGCTGCTCAGGCCATTGGCTCAAGAAGCATCTTTGTGCTTTCCGGCAATACGCGCCTGGAAAATTTGGATGTCAAACCCACCTTCGTCGCCCAGGATTTATTACAGGCGGTTGAGAGAATTGTGTTGAATAACAGTTATTCATAAAGAAAAGGCGGAATATGAAAACTTTAATTGTTTATGCTAAGGCAGGGGCGGGGCATAAGAGGGCGGCTGAGGCAGTTTATGATGCCTTTAAGCGAAAGGGTCGAGAAAAGGAAGTGGTCTTGATAGACTGCTTAGATTATACTGAAGGTTGGTTTAGAGATTTTTATCCCAATTGTTATATCTTTCTGGTGCGCTTTTTGTCTTTGCTCTGGGCGGGGGCATATTATACGCTGGATAACAGGGTCATTTATTCCCTGGTTAAGCCCTTAAGGCGACTGGGCAACCGCTCCGTCTCTAAAAAATTTGTCGAGTTTCTTAAAAAGGAAAGGCCTGAGGTAATTATCTCTACGCAATTCTTTGCCAGTGAGGTCGTGGCTGCTTTGAAAAAAGAAAAGCAGATTGATTCTAAGCTGATTTCCGTAGTTACCGATTTTGGAGCGCACACGTTTTGGGAGTCGGAGGACGTGGATACTTTTGTGGTTGCCAGTGAGGATACAAAAGAAGACCTGCTCAGGCGCAATATACCTGCGGAAAAGATAAAGGTTTTAGGGATTCCCATTGAGCCGCCTCTTACAGGGCTTGATAAGGCCCAGGTGCGCGGAGAAATCGGATTAAAGGAGAATCTTTTTACTATTTTGATTGTGGGGGGAGGTTTTGGCGTGGGTCCGATAAGAGAGCTGGCATTTAGCCTGGATAGAGTGCGTCTTGAGGTTAGAGATAAGATACAGTTGATTGTTGTCTGCAGCCGAAATGAAAAATTATATAGCCAGATGCAGGTTATTGCCTCGAAATTAAAGATAACCGCCAAGATATTCGGTTTTGTGCCCAATCTTTATAAGATGATGGTTGCCAGTGATATAATTATTTCCAAGTCCGGCGGGTTGACTACCTCTGAGGCCCTGGCCAGCGGATTGCCGATGATTATTATTTCACCTATCCCCGGACAGGAGACCAAGAATTGCCAGCTCCTGGTTAAAAATGGCGCAGCTTACAGGATTGACAGGGCGCTTGAGGTAAGCAGAATAATTGAAGAGTTGATTAAGGAGCCGGCTAAATTGGAGACAATGCGCGCTAATGCTCAGCGTCTTTCCCGGCCGAGTTCGGCAGACGATATCGCTGAGCTGGCAATCAGTTATAGGAAAGAGGGCTAATGGAGAAGACGAGAAAAGAATTGCGGGAAATAATTCGATCGGTAAAGGGCTATATGAGGGCCCAGAAAGCCGCCGGGATAGAGGAGTTTTTTCTACCCCGGAGGCAGTCTTTAGAGGGGCTTAGTCTTGAGGTCGCAAAATGCAGGCAGTGCCCTCTTTATAAGACCAGAAAGAACCCTGTCTTTGGTCAGGGAAATCCCAGGGCTCACCTTGTATTTGTCGGTGAGGCCCCGGGAAGAGACGAAGACTTAAAAGGCCTTGCCTTTGTCGGGCGGGCAGGTGAGCTCCTGACCAAGATTATCGAGGCCATGGGATTTAAACGGAGCGATGTTTATATCTGCAATGTGCTTAAATGCCGCCCGCCGCAGAACAGGAACCCCTTGCCTTCGGAGATAGCCCTCTGCCGTGCGTATCTTCAGCAGCAATTGGAAAGCATCAACCCCAAAGTTATATGTTGTCTGGGTAAGTTTGCCTGTTCGGCCTTATTAAATCAGGACTTTCCCATTTCAAAATTAAGAGGTAAATTTCAGGATTATCGCGGAATAAAAGTGATGCCTACTTTTCATCCGGCATACCTCTTGCGCAACCCGCAGGCCAAGCGCCTGGTTTGGGAGGATATGCGTAAGGTTATGGCAGAGCTGAAGAAATGACTGCAAAGTACGCACAGGTAGTATTGGGCCTGCCCCTGGATAGGGCTTTTACATACAGTATACCGCAGGATTTTAAAGCGGGTGTACGGATTGGCCAGCGTGTCCATGTGCCTTTTGGCCGGGACGTGAAAATAGGATATATAGTCAGCTTCCTTAATAAGACAGAGGTTAAAAAAATCAAGCCCCTAAAGAGCATTGTTGATGAAGAGCCCCTTCTGGATAGGGATATGCTTAAGTTAACGCGCAAGGTAGCCGACTATTATTGCGCCTCCTGGGGGGAAGTGATTGAGGCGGCTCACCCGGCGAATGTACGCAGGAGAACCAGGCCTCTGCCACAGACGCCTCAAGCGCCTTCTATTTCGCAGGGATTATTGGAGGAGAAGCTCGCCTTAAGCCCCCGGCAGAAGGCCGTGTTAGAGTTGATTACAAAGAGCATCAGAAAAAGAAAACACGAGGTCTTTCTCCTGCACGGCATAACCGCAAGCGGAAAGACTGAAGTGTACCTGCAGGCTATGGCCTGTGCGCTTAGCGAGGGTTTATCGAGCATCGTCTTGGTTCCTGAGATAGCCCTCACTCCCCAGACCGTGGAGAGGTTCGAGCGCAGGTTTGGCGATAGAGTAGCCCTGATGCACAGCCGCCTTAAGGCAAGAGAGCGGGCTTACCAGTGGCAGAGGGCCAAAACAGGACAGGCGCAAATCGTGATTGGCGCCCGTTCTGCCGTATTTGCGCCGCTGGCAAACTTAGGATTGATAGTAGTGGATGAGGAACATGAGACAACTTATAAGCAGAAAGATACTTCCCCTCACTATCATGCCCGTGAGGTAGCCTCTCTTCGGGCAAAATTGGCAGGGGCTACTGTTATTCTGGGAAGCGCTACACCTTCTCTGGAATCATTTTATAATGCAGAAAAAGGCAGGATAGAGCTTATCTCTTTGCCGGAGAGGGTAACCAAGCAAGATTTACCCGAAGTTTCCATAATTGATATGCGCCGGGAAATAACAATGAGAAAAAGAAGGGCCAATATCTTCTCCCGCGCCCTGGAGGTAAAGCTGCGAGAGGTCCTTAATAGGGATGAGCAGGCTATTCTTTTCTTAAACAGGCGCGGTTTTTCTACATATATTAGCTGCCCCAAGTGCGGATATGTCGCCAGGTGCAGGCGCTGTGAGGTTTCACTCACCTATCATTATGCCAGCAAGCGGCTCATTTGTCATTATTGTAATTATAGTATAGAGCCTCCACAGATTTGTCCGCAGTGTGACGCCAGTTACCTCAGCTATTTTGGCCTGGGCACAGAGAAGGTAGAGAGCGAATTGCATCGCCTCTTTCCCCGGGCGCGGATTGCCCGTATGGATCGGGATGCCACGAGCAAAAGAGATGCCCATACAAAAATCCTAAATGATTTTAAAAATGGTAAAACGGATATCTTAATCGGTACCCAGATGGTGGCCAAGGGCCTGGACTTCCCGCGCGTAAGTCTGGTGGGGGTCATTTCAGCGGATACTGCCCTTAATCTGCCTGATTTTCGCTCAGGAGAACGCACCTTTAATCTTTTGACCCAGGTAGCCGGCCGCTCAGGAAGAGGAGAGGTGCAGGGAAAGGTAATCATTCAGACCTATGCCCCGGAGAACTTCGCAATTACCGCCAGCACAAGGCATGACTATCACCAGTTTTACCGCAAGGAGATAAAAAGCCGCAAGATTTTGAGGCTTCCTCCGTTTACCCATCTGGTGAATTTGAGTTTACGCGGGCACAATCAAAAGAAGGTGCAGGAAGCAGCCGATGAATTATCCTCAGAGCTTAAGGAAAAGAGGACTAATAAGGGTATCCAGATATTGGGGCCTGCCCCGGAGGCGGTTTCCAGGATTCGGGGGAGTTTTCGCTGGAGTGTCTTGTTAAAAGGAAGTAAGCAGGATGAATTAGTTAAGCTTTTAAAACAGATGAGGTGCGGTTCCGGAAGATATAAAGGACTGCGCTTAAACGTGGATGTTGACCCGATATGAACCCCGCCCTTCCAAACACCACGCTTTGCATAAAAGATATGGGCAAAGGTAGTAAAAGGAAGAGCGGGGTGAACTCCGCCCTTCCAAACATTATGTCTTAGATAAGAGATATGGGTGAAGGTAATAAAAAAAGAAGGATGGGGATAAGGACTTGGCATTAGGAAGAGAGGAAGGGCTGGGTGAAAATAATTTACTTTGGCACATCGGATTTTGCGGCCTCTATTTTGGAGGCAGTGACTTCAAGCCGGCATAAGATTTCGGCGGTTGTAACGGCTCCCGATAAAAAGAAAGGCCGGGGGCAGAAGGTAGGGGCTTCCCCCGTGAAGCTCCTGGCGCAGAAGAAGAGTTTGGCGCTTCTTCAGCCGCAAGACCTGCATGATGCAAAGTTTATAAACTCATTAAAAGCCGAAGGTGCGGATTTATTTATAGTTTGCGCATACGGAAGGATTTTGACAAAGGAAATACTTAAGATTCCCAGAGAATATGCTATAAATTTACACCCTTCGCTCCTTCCTGAATACAGAGGGGCTGCCCCGATTAACTGGGCGATTATCCAGGGGAAAAAGGAAACCGGTGTTACGATATTCAAAATGAACGAATACATGGACAGGGGAGAGATTATTCTGCAGGAGAAGGCGGCTATATCGCATGAGGATACCGCCGTTACCCTCGCAGAGAAGCTTATCTCCTTGGGGGAAGAGGCATTACTCAAGGCCCTGGATTTAATCGAGCAGAAAAAGGCAAGTTTTAGTAAGCAGGACGAAGCAAGGAGTTCTTTTGCGCCCAAATTGAAAAAGAAAGACGGCCTGATAAACTGGAAAAATGAGGCTTTTAAGATTCACAACCAGATAAGAGGCATGCAGCCGTGGCCGTGCGCCTTTACTTATCTGGATAAAAAGCTTTTAAAAATATGGCAAAGTGAAGTTGTTAAGGGCAAGAGGGGCAATCAGTGTGGAGAAATAACGGAGATAGATGCCAAAAGAGGTATTTTGGTGCAGACAGGAAAGGATAATATCCTTATCACTAATCTTCAGTTGGAAGGTAAAAGAAGGATGTCTGCGCTTGAGTTTATTGCAGGACATAAGATAAAGACAGGACAAAAATTGGGATAAAAACGGAAGGAGATGAGGTATGGCAAGTGTAGATTTCAGCAAAATCCGCAGTCTCACAGTATTAGCGCATTCCGGAGCCGGCAAGACCTCACTTATAGATGCGATGCTTTATGCCGCCGGGGCAAACAGCCGCCTGGGTAAGGTAAATGACGGCACGAGTATGTGCGATTATAATCCCGATGAGATTGAGCGCAAGATTACTATTAATAATAAAGTCCTGCACCTGAATTGGGAAGGTGCGCGTATTTATCTGATGGATACCCCCGGATACGCCGATTTCGTCGGTGAGGTTATCTCCTCGCTGCACGCCTGTGAGTCGGGTCTGTTGGTGGTCAATGCAACAAGCGGCGTAGAGGTAGGCACCGAGCGCTCCTGGGAGCTTTTGAATAAGCATAATTTAGTGCGGGCGATATTCATCAATAAATTAGATAAAGAAAACGCCGACTTTTTCTCTACGCTCGATGAAATCAAAAAACGTCTGGGAAAAGAGTGCCTGGCCTTTCAGTTTCCCGTAGGTAAGGAGGCCTCTTTTAAGGAAAGCGTGAGCCTGCTTAATCAGGATGAGCTTAAGAAGCTCGGTGACACAGATAAACCTAAGGCAGAGCAGCTGCGCAAGGAGCTTATTGAAGCAATTGCTGAGTCGGATGATGCCCTTTTGGAGAAATATCTGGAAGGGGAAGAATTGAGTAATGAGGCCATTCAAGGCGCCCTGCGCCCGGCTGTATTATCCGGAAAAATTATTCCTGTCTTTTGCGGTGCGGCAACGCAGGAAATCGGGGTTAAGGGCCTGCTTAAGGCAGTAGTGGATTTCTTAAGCTCTCCGGCAGATAAAGGTAAAATTAAGGCTCAGGATGCCAAGACTAAAGAAGATAAGGAAGTCACGCCTGACCCCAAGAGCCCTTTCAGCGCCCAGGTGTTTAAGTCTATACTCGACCCTTATGTAGGGCAGTTGACCTTATTCAGGGTCTTCTCAGGTACGCTTTCTGCAAATACCGGGTTTTACAACTCTACAAAAGAGGTAAAAGAAAGAATTGGCAAGATTTATCTTTTGCAGGGCAAGGAGCAGGAATCCGTGGAGAGTGTGACCTGCGGTGATATTGCGGCTGTTGCGAAATTGAAAGAGACGACAACGGGGGATAGCTTATGCAATGAGAAAGACCCGGTTATTTTTGCGCCGCCTGTTTTTCCTGAGCCGGCTATCTCTTCATCGGTAAAGCCCAAATCCCGAAGTGATGAAGAGAAGATTTCCGGGGCATTAAGCAAATTGACTAATGAAGACCCCACTTTTAAGGTCTCGCGTGATCAGGCAACCAAGGAGTTGATTATCTCAGGGATAGGGGATTTACATCTGGATGTAATGGTGAATAGATTGAAGAAGAAGTTTGAGGTAGAGGTGGAATTAGGCGTTCCCAAGGTCGCTTATAAAGAGACGATTACCAAAAACGCCAAGGCCCAGGGAAAATATAAGAAACAGTCCGGAGGCCGCGGCCAGTACGGCGATGTCTGGCTTGAGGTTGAGCCTTTGCGGGACGGAAGTAATTTTGAGTTCGTAGATAAGATATTCGGCGGGGCGGTGCCTAAAAATTATATTCCTTCGGTGGAAAAAGGCGTCAAGCAGGCAATGGGTGAGGGGGTATTAGCCGGATATCCTTTAGTGAATATGAAGGTGATTATCTATGACGGCTCTTATCATCCGGTAGATTCTTCCGATATCGCCTTTCAGATTGCCGCGGCTATGGCGCTTCGTAAGTGCGTCCAGGAGGCAAATGCCGTATTGCTTGAGCCGGTTATGGAGGTAGAGATACTGGTGCCGGATGAATTTATGGGTCCGATTAGCGCTGATTTGAGCTCCCGGCGGGGAAGAATATTAGGGATGGATGTGCGCGGTAGTATGCAGGTAATTAAGGTGCAGGTGCCCCTGGCGGAGATGTTTAAATATGCCACAGACCTGCGTTCAATGACTCAAGGAAGAGGGTCTTATTCAATGAAGTTCTCTCACTATGCCCAGGTACCCCAGAAGACCAGCAGCATAATTATCGAAAAGGCAAAAAAGGAGAAAGAAGAGGCAAAGGCTTAAGAGGCCATACCTTACTTACACCTACGAGGTGTAAGTGGATGGGTGATTTTGGTTGTTATAATCAATAAATGAAAGAATATAAAACCCGAAAACAAATACGATTAAAAGAATATGATTATTCGTTAAATGGTTATTATTTTATAACCATGTGTTCGTATAATAGAGAAAATATATTTGGAGAAATACCCGTAGGGGCCGACGGCTGTCGGCCCGATAATAATACAAAAATAATATTAAATGAATATGGTTTAATCGTTGAGGAAGAATTAAAAAACACAGAAAATATACGGCAAGAAATAAAATTGGACAGATACGCGATAATGCCTAATCATGTACATTGTATAATTATAATTCAACGTCAATTATCGGGCGGCCAGCCGGCCGCCCCTACAGGACAAACGTTATCTTCATTTGTATCTGGCTTTAAATCTGTGGCCACCAAACGTATTAATATTTTGCGTGATACATCTGCAAAACCGGTTTGGCAAAGATCATTCTACGACCATATTATCCGAAACGACCGATCGCTTAATGCGATTCGTGAATATATATCCAATAACCCTTTTAATTGGGAACAAGATATCGATAATTTAATTAATCTATAACAACTCAATGCAGTGGACCCAACCCGTGCTTTGCGCGGCTTGTGCTACTGATTTTGGAGGTTATAAAAAATATTATGCTAAAATTATCAGATAAATGGATTGAATATCTTATTACCCAGCCAGAGACAGGAATGGGATATCAAATTGTCTCCGTAATAACAAAGAATGGAATGCGATATGATAGAGTTATAGTTGATTCTGGATATATTACAAGAATAAAGGATATATCAGATATCCCCTTTACTGAAGAAGAGATTGCAGAAATAATTGTTACTCATGATAAATGGAATTTTAATAAAGAAGAAAATAAATAATATTTTATAACAAACGGATCGACTTGACCGAAAAGGTCTGCTGGCAAAACATCAGAGAAAAATAAGGGGATACAATACTAATTTTTAATTATGTCTATTATAAATAAGTATTGTGTCCCCCGATTATAATCAAGGCAACTCCCCTGGTTCACATATGTGAAAGCGAGGCGCAAAGGAATTGGCAGCATGTGCTGCCAATTCCTTGCAGGGGTCAATATATAGAAAATATAAATTCCTATTTAACAAAGCAATCCAGCTGAGCTTACTCCGCGGCTTCGCCGTTCCGTAAAGCAGCTGATTTCCTCGTTATGCACAAGAAAAATGCCAATAGACAATTTATATAAAGAACATCAAGTTTTTACTCAGCTATCAGAATATGCCGACTTTTACAAAAGCCTTTCATTCTCTATATTTGGTTTTATAACTCAAGGGACAAAAGCAAGTTGCAACATTGACTCTTATATGTATTCTTCAATAAAAGGAACACTGGAATCAATAAAAGATATTCTCTCTAAAGGACGTATAAATGATGCGTATGCTTTGTTAAGAAAATACTATGATTCAATAATAATCAATGTTTATACAAACTTATACTTGAAGGACAATTTTAATCTCGAAAATTTTGTAATTGAAAAAATTGACAATTGGATAAAAGGAAAAAAGAAACTGCCTGAATATCGGATCATGTCACAGTATATCAGGAAATCGAATAAATTGTCTGAAATTAATGTATTGCTCTTCGGAGACAAGACTTATAAGAACATAAGAAACCGATGCAACGATCATATGCATTACAATTTTTATCAAAATATGCTCCATAATGATAATGAGATATATCTAAAAAATAGATTGGAATCTTTAAACTTATTTTCAAAAGATTTAAAGAATATTTTTATATTGCACTTTTCATATCTTTTTTATCTGAACGGTCACTATATGATGTCCAGCGATTATGTTGATAGTTTAGAATGCGGAATGATTCCAGAAGAGGACTCTCAATATTATGTTGCGCCTTTTATTCAAAAAATGTTTGAAGAAGTAATGAAGAAAAATAGAATTGATTTAGCAGAAAAAATTAAGAATACGACATCAATGAGACTTGAGTAAAATATATGCATAACAAATCACTGCACTGGATTTTTACTCCAATAATTACATAATTCCAGTAATTCCAGGCACATAATTCCAGGGACACAACACTTAATTATTGACTCCTAATGAGATAAGTGTTGTGTCCCCAGATTTCTTTGCCCAGATTTCTTCTTAGACCGCTGATTTCGGATGTTATAAGATAAAATGATTAAGAAAAAACAATTAGAGCTAGAAATTTTAGAAAAGTTCTCAAAACATCACCCTTCTAAACTTAATATTGCCTCAATGCGCAGCGTAAATCCTCCTAAACCAGATATAGAAATAAACACTGAATGTGGAGAAACGATAGCTTTTGAGTTATCAGAACTTGTTGATCGAGAAATGATCCGAAGAATTCAGACACAATTAAAAATCAAT
Organism: Candidatus Omnitrophota bacterium; assembly: GCA_020341815.1. Lineage (GTDB taxonomy): Bacteria > Omnitrophota > Gorgyraeia > JAFGHF01 > JAFGHF01. The sequence continues at coordinate 598,387 of CP070837.1, read as the reverse complement.
AGATTATGCACAGACTATTATAAAAATCTACCAAAGGATAAAAAGAATAAATTTGAATCCCGGTATGGCCATAATTTAATCTATATATTTTTTGAACATGGGATATCATCGATAAAAAAAGAAAGGAATATAGATTCTATTTTTGATTATCTCCTTACACTTAATCCAATCGAGGAAAAAAACATACCTCAAAATAGAAACTTAAGAAAAATTATAAAGAAAATCCATCTCTTGAATACTAAACTTCCGGGGCCTCGTTTTACCAATGACGCAGCAGGCGGTATTGCCTGTCCATTAATAGATCGAATACAGGAGAAATTTGGGAATGAATATCGAACTACTTTCCCTTGTGAATTACTTTTATATTATGACATTTTACCTGAAATTGTTAGCGAATTTAAATTTGATGATGCCTGTGAATATGCCCAAAATAATATCACATTTTCACCCTTTAGGAAAATATGGATTTATTCAGCACAAAAAGATAAAATATTGAAAGAAATCAATAAAACCTTATAACAACTCAATCCCCGCCTATGGCGGGCAGGCACTAACACAGTTCCGGGGACAGCTCACTTAATTAGCAATTTCCAAAGCTTCGCTTTGGACATACCCTACTTCCACCTCGTAGGTGGAAGTGGATGAAAAACAAGAGGGACACAAAATGAGCGATAAAGAGCATAATATTCACGACTTTGATATTGCATTAATTTGCGAATATTTTTCCAGTATGGATCGTCAAGGCCC
>CP070837.1:530958-597540 GCA_020341815.1 Candidatus Omnitrophota bacterium | reverse complement strand
ACTGTGCCATCGGTAGGATTGACTACCACTACCTGTGTAGCTGAACCATTATCAAAGATTACGTCTTGTGTCGAAGTATCAGTAAGAGTGGCATGGTCAACATTGATGTTAACTGTTTCCATAGTCTCATCATGTAAGGTAACCACAATCACGCCAGAGTCGGAAGTTACCGATTCTGAGTTGGAATCATAAGGCGCGGAAGTTCCGGTTCCTGTGGTTACTCCGTTGATTATACAGTCTCCATCAGTAGTTATAGTTACCGATTCGGAAGCTGTAGTGACAAGGTTATCAGACTGGTCCTGTATCTGGATAGTTACCGAGATATCCGCATCTACTGTGCCATCGGTCGGGTCTAGAACCACTACCTTGTCGGCTGCGCCGGCAGCAACTGAGAACTGATTAGAGGTATCGGTGGTCATAACATTTTCGCCAAGGTCTCGGGCTGCGCTGATACTGATATTATATGTACCGACTGTAGTTGCCTGAGTAGTAGTTCCCTCCCATACTTTGATGTCAGCCGGGTCGGTGTATCCGTTGATATACCCTTCACCGGTTTTGGGGTTGATTGTAATAGCGTTATATGGAGCTGCTGTGCCACAGGTTACCGTAGGCGCTAGAGAGGTATCCATATCTTCATCAAAGGTTATGGTAAAGGTGATTAACGCGGTGTCGCCTGTGGGGTTAGTTGGGTCTAACACAACACTATCCACTGTGGGGGCGACGTTATCTATTACTATTTGTTTATTGGCACTTAAGGAACCAGGGTCTCCTGGAGTTTGGAGGATTAAATCTACATTATAACCGTGGGCGTCTACAATAGTAGCACCATTTAAGGTAAGGGCGTCTGTTCCTGTATAATCTAAGTCATCGCTTCCGTCACCGGCCTGAACCGTGTATTCAAAAGTCAATGTATCTGTTCCGGTGCCGGTTGTATAACTTGCCTGCCTGTCCGGGTCTCCGGTTTCCAGTTCCAATTGAGGGGTGCCGCCGCTTACGGTTACTGCGCCAGAAAACTCAACGGTAATGTGCAGGGTATCATTTAGCACATAGCTGCCGTCAGCCTCAGTTGCACTAACATTAGCCACGGAAATCACCTGGTCTGCGCCGATATCCCAGTCTAATCCCGTGCGGTCGTCCTGGTCAATATCCTCGGTAAATCCATAGGTTTCACCTGAGACATCTTCTCCGCTGTTTTTAGCCCAGGTCTCAGTTGATTTTAAATGATGGTCGCCGTTAGCCGGGTCAACAAAAAGGTCAGTGTATTCACAAACGCTATCGGCCAAAAATATGCTATTATCACCCGGGACAGTTGTCTCATCGCCGCGTGGGTCAGCATATATACAATAATCTACTCCCGCATCAGAATTACCAAAATAGGCAACATCCGATGCTATAGAGTTTCTCATTGTATAGTGTGCGTTTCCATCATATCCATCATTATAAGCTATCACAATGCCGTCAACAACAGTGTTATATACATAATAATTCCAGTTATTGGCAAGGCGCGCTAATCCTGTTGTACCGAGGGCGCTCCCTCCGTCATAAATGACACAGTTTCTGACTATGATATTTGACCCGTGACCTCCTGCTCCAGGTCCTACCCCATGGTCAGTACCTTTAAAACAGACACCACCCGTGGCCCAGGCAGTCCTTCCCGGGCCACGCATTATGCATCTGTCAAAGTATGTCGTTACTACATCACTATACCCTCCGTTTTGCATATGGACAGCGGCGTTAAAGCCGGTTTGGTGAAGGAGTATGCCTGTAAAACGAGCAAAAACCTTAGGCAGCCACAGAGTGGCATCTTTAAGTGTGTAACACTGTGAAGAGGCAACCCATTTGCCCGGATGCGTATAATCCGGATGCGCATATACATTAACATAGTGAGTGCTGTTGGTTATGTAGGTCGCTCGAGAGATAGTTGCAGCAGTGGTATCTTCCATAGGATAACATACCGCCTCAACAATCTTATCTGCCGTAACCAGGTCTCCTTCTTCGCCTGTGCTCCATGCTTGCAAGGAGGTATATGCCTCATCTAAGGAGAATTTCTTTCCCGACTGATTATACAGAGAAGAGGTTGTGGTAGACTGAGATTGAAGAGTTACCACAGTAGATGAAGTTTTTGAAGCAATGTAATAAGCCGGGTCGTCATTATCGGCATCGTTGTCGCCGTCTGCGTCTATGACTATCTTATCTCCCTTGCCAATGTCTGCGCTTAAGCTGACGCCGCTAAAGGTCAACGTATCGCCATCAGCGTCAATTGCTACCGTTCCTGTGCCTCCTAAGGCAGTTTTATTACCGACGGATTTAGAAACTGTGGTTGTAGTGGCATAATCCGTGTCAATGACAAGTGCTTTATTGTTTCCTAACGAGCCGGCTGCTGCCGGTGCTGGCAGGGTTGCTATTGTCTCGCCGTTTAAGGTAAGCGCGTTTGCGCTGGTGTAATCCAAATCGTCACTATCATCCCCTAACTTAACTATGTATCTTAAGGTAATAGTGGTGGTCCCCTCGCCGCTGACATAGGTTGCGGCTGTGTCTGTTCCCGATGCGCGTGTCTCAAGCTCCAGTTGCGGTGTGCCGCCGAAGTTAGCAGCCGAGCCAAAGGTAACCGTAATATCTATAATCTCTCCTACGTCGTAGGTCTCATTGAACTTGCCGGAGGTAACATTTGTAGCTGAGGCCGGGAATGTGCTGTCTATGACTATTTCTTTATTGTTACTCAAGGAACCGGACCCACCTGCAGTAGGAAGAGTTAATGATGCATCGTTTAAAGTTGCATCCCTTATCGTGCCCCCGTTTAAGGCCAGGGGATTTGTTTCGATGTAAGCTAAGTCACTGCTTGAGTCTCCCACAGAAACCGTATATTGGAAGGTAAGAGTAGTTGTGCCTGTTCCCGATGTATAATTTGCAGCACTGCCTGCGCCGCCTGTATCAAGGGTTAACTGAGGCGTGCCGGTTACGTTTACGAGTTCAGTGAATTCAACGGTTACGTCTATGGTGTCTCCTAAATTATATGTGCCGTTATCGTTAGTTGAGGTAACATTTGTGACCGTGGGCACACTGCCTCTGCCGACATCAACAGTGGTATTGGTGGTAAAGTTGGTTAAATACTGTACTACATACGAGGAAATGCAGTTGGTGTGAGAATAGTTGTAATTTGTGCCCACGACCTTTTCCGAATTGTCTATATTTACCTGCAGCTCTATAATAGGCTGGCCAAAGAGGGTGTATATCTCAGCCGTAGAGGCCCCGGAGGTAATATATAATTCGTCGATAATTCCGCTAAAGCTGACATCGAGCGCCTCGCTGTTTCCTATATAGAAATTGGTATCTAACGTAGGGGCGGTGAGTGCCGTTGTGTCCGTAGCCTCAGATTGCCCGTCAATATAAATAGCATAACGGTCGTTAGTATAATCCCAGGTAACCTTTATCCAGTGGTATCTTCCGTCATAGGTATCGGTAGCGTCCTGCAGGGTCGTGGCTGCCGCTACCTTGAAGTTTAGATAGCCGCTGGTGTCATAAGAGAGATTGAAGTTTGCATCACCATAGAAAAGATACTCTGTGCCTGTGGGGTTGGTGGCCGATGAAGACTTAATCCACATACCTAAGGAACCGGCGGTATTAACAATGTTAGAGGCAGAGACAAAGCTCTGGTAATCGCCACTGGCATTAAAGAGGATACCATTGCCGTAGGCGCCTGTTGCGGTAGATGTGCCGGACTGCGTACGGGTGGCAGTGCCGTCGGAATAATCAGCGTCGGCAGTAGTTGAGTCCATAGCATCATAAAAGGTTAAATCCGGATGAGGGTTGCTGAAGCTTTCTGAAAAGTCGCTCTGAAAAGCGCCATAGGGGACTATCGCGCAAGTGTAGATATATATTTCATCAAAGACACCTTCGGCGTTATCTGTGCCTGATGCCCGATAATCACCGAAATATAAATTTGTGCCTATTGTGCTCATTGCCGAATCAGTGTTGGTGTGGGTTTGGGTAACGTAATTTCCGTTATAGTATATGGAGCAGACATTGGTTGATGTGGTGCTGTCGTCCCAGACAAATCTTAAGTGCACCCAGTCGCCTGCATTCCAGAGCGTATCTTGAGTTTCGGTAATAGTTGTTTTGGACTCATTAGTTGCCCCTTTTATTCCAAACTCTAAAGTGGCATCGGTTGCCCCTTCATAGACCCTGGCCCAGATGGCATTGGCTGTGCCTGCTGCGGCCGAGCCGAAGAGATACTTGGCAGCGCCGGTATGGTCGCTGGCAAAAGTATAATTAGGCTGATACCAGAATTCGATTGTAGTTTCCGACCAATCGCTCCTAATGTTGGCCGAGATGCCGTAGAAGTTTTCGCCGTCTGCATCAATATTTATGGCAGTGCCGCGCTGGGCGGTAGTGCTGGTCATGCCCGAGACGTTCGCAGAGGCAACAGCGTCTCTTGAAGCTGTGCCTTGGGTGTTATCTAAGGCTGTGCCGGAGGTCTCATCAAGGCGGTAGTGCACCGTGATGCGCTCTGTGGTAGCGCCTGTTGTCCTGGGATAGACCTCGTGTATTTTAAATACGGGTTTATATTTGGTTTGAGTTGAGCCGTCTAAACTAAAGGTGGCGCTCTTTGAGGAAGCAAGTATTTCATAGGCGCCGTCACCTTCGTTAAAACCATCGCTATCGGCATCACCCAAGACATTGGTTAGCAGTGTGCCGCTGGTAACTGTGGGGGCGCCGGGAGTCTGATAGTCATCGATTTGCCCGGTATCCGAGCCGATAATCTCAATCATCTGGGTATCGTAATGCGTGGCTATTCCCCTGTCTACGCTGGGGGTTGAAGGATGATAACCGCTCATTCCGCTGGCCACATAATCAACGGCACCATCATCCACCCGTCGGGCCTCGGTGCCGATTTCGTCTTTATCATATATTATTCTTTTAACTATTTTGCCTGTAGGATAAATAGTCCAGTGCTCGATGACCGGATCGGCCTCTGTGCCCAGGGCGAACCTGTTCTCTACTTTTATGCGGGTAGCATTCGCTTCCAAAAGTCTTAATGTAGATTGCGCGTCCACCTGAACCGCGGCGTCCTGGTCTAATTCGGTTAGGAGCTCTGTGGCTGAGCCGTAATTGTCGCTCCAGTCAGAAGTGTCTCCCAAGCGGAAGTCGGATATCCCGCCGTCGTCCTGATTAAATACCAATTTGAAGTCGGAGGTGCTCAGGCCGTCCGTCTCAACAGTGATGGTGCTGGAAGCTTGCGTGGCAGAAAGCACAGGGTCAATATCCATTTCGCCGGTCTTTCCTTCTTCATAGAAAGCGACCCGGCAAAGAGGAGCATTGTGCGGGTTATCGGGGTGTGTGGCAGTGAAGCGCTGGGCGCGGTCCTTTCGTGCTACGGCTCTTCTTTCCCGGCGCTGTCTTTTGTCTTCGGAGTCTACAAAGTCTTTCCAGTCAACAACTACATTATCAATCTTATCGCGCGAGACTCTTTCTACGACTTCTTCTTCTCTTTCAAGCCCGAGTCTTTTTACTTTTCTTTTTACCCGGTGCTTGATATCTAAATTACTTCTCCTTACGGCATTTCTCTTTTTGAATGTGGTATCCCAGAGCACGCGCCCTTCTCTGTAGCCCAATGTGGAAGTATGAGTCTTAAAGGAAAACTTATTATAATATTCTCTTCCGTCAAAACCTAATTTTGCGGTTAATGTACCTAAGGCTGACGTGTTATATATAGTAATTGTGCCGTCATCATTTTCTTCGTAAGAGAGGACGCCGTCTCTGGCCGGGATTTTCTGCCACTGGCTGTCCCTGCGGCCTTTACCCTCAAGATTAAACCAGGACTGCTGGACCTTTTCTTTTTCACCTTCGCCTTCGTCCTCCCAGAGGGCAATGCCCTTTCTGGTAAAGACATATTTCTGCGCGCCCTTTAAGGATTTCAATGAGACCTCATAGCGGTTGGGGCTTACTTCCTTGAATATATAAGGCACAAAATTCTCTTCTTCGTCAACGAGGTAAAAGTCCTCAGGGTTTGTCTGGGCGTTATATACGCTTACGCTGAAGCCTCCGCCGGCACGTGCCTCCGGAGTGACTTCTTCTTCGACTTCCTCTTCTTCCTCAACCGGTGCGGCCTCCTCGGTTACTACTTCTTCTTCCGTGGGGACTGCGGCAACTTCTTCTTCGGCTTCCGGTGTTACTGCAACCGCTGCACCGGTAGTATCCACATCAAGTATATGTCCGTCTCTTGTAGTGATGCCGCAGAGATTGGTGGCCGAGACATACATATTTGCCGTTGTATCTATTCCCGCGGGTAATGCATATTGCGCAGTATAAATATTATCCCCTGCGACCCTATCTCCGCGAGCGCCTTGAGGGCCATCATCGGACATTTCACTTTCGGCTGCCCCGCCAAATGCCTCAAAGTTGCAGCTGGCTGATAAGATATCGGGGTTATTGTCGCCTTCTGCGGAGTTATCCCATTCAACGATTATTGTGTCACCCGCCTGATAGGTTCCGCCTTGGCCTGTTGCGCCTAAGGGGGAAATATTATCTGAAGTAACTATCGGGCCGGCAGAATAATCTATTCTTAATTCTGTTATCGCCGGTGTCAGCGAGAGTGATGCAGAGGAAAGATTTGCCCGCACTTTGAGGGATTTCTCGGCCGTGAAGTCGCCGGGGGCGGTATAAGTTTCACCGCTTAAGGCAGCCAGTTTCCAGTTTGCTCCCGCATTTGCCGAGATATCTACGCTTAAATAAGTGCCTGAAGGAACAGTTGCTTTCCACTGAGGGGAAATCGCACTAATATTGCAGGTGCTTGTTTGTGCAGGCGGCATATATGTGCCTGATGCGCTGTATGTGCCTGCATCTGAAGATAATACCAAATCTCCGTTTTCGGCAATTGCGGTTTTAGAAAATTGAGCCAGGTTAACTTCTTCTTCAACTCCTGAGGTGCTGAGGGATGGCTCAGGAATGCTAAGCTTGCGCGCCCTTATCCAGTCATAGTTGGCTACGATCTCGCCATTACCTGAACCGCCCACCTGTAATCCGAGGCAGCCCTCGGTTAAGCCGCCTGTATCGGTAATGGTTGCCGTGGCCTGTTGCACGCTGTAGTCCTGGTTGTATCTTTCAAAGGTAAGTTTTGCGCCTTCGGCGGCAACTCGGAACTCATAAAAGACCTGCGGGGAGATGGCGCTTGAGGTATTTGTCTTTACGATGTTGCCTACCGCGATAGAATGCTCGGCGCCCGAATAATTGGATGCATGGACGAGCTGGGTGTTTTCAGAGCTTACTTTGTCGTCGCGGACAATCGCCCGGATTTCATAGCCTGCCTCTGCCTTGGCCCGATATTCTATTACGCCGTCTTTAATCTGGTAATCTTTGGAGACAACCTTTGCCGCATCCAGCGTCAATAAAGAGTTTTCCAAAGTGCATGCGCCTTCTGCGGATGCGGTAACTTCCCATTTTCCCGAGTCCAGTTCTTCTTCATCAAAATTGTCATAAAAATCGAATGTCTCTTCAGGATCGGATAAATCCTCGGCAGCTGAATTGCCGTAATAAATGAAAAGCGCTACACCTGCCTGCGGGATTTGCGGGACCTTTACCCAGAAAGTTGCTACGCGGCCAGGATAGGCTCCTTCGATTTTTTCCAGATAATGGGGTAGAACGGTTTCTCCGTCAGCGCAGGTAAAGCGCACGTCTTGAAAATCTGCCTGAATTTTTCCTTCGCAATGAACGTCGTAACCGGAGGCGCCGGATGATTCTCCTACCTTCACGGGCAGCTGATAATTAAACAACTCATCGTTTGATGAGTTCGTTACGGAAATGGCTTTTCTGACCCCAAAGCCGGAGAGCTGAGGGTTACCGAATGAGCCGGCTACGCCCGAGGCATCGGTATATTTAATTTTCATTTCGGTGAGTTCGCTGTCATCGCCAAGAGTAAGGCGCCATTTAAGCATGTTGCCCCTGGTGAAGCCGGTGGTCAGGGGCACGCCATTAACTATCCCAGTGAAGCTTGCGCCGTTATCGGCCGAGACCTCAACACGCACTTGGCCCTTAAACTTATAGCTGGCAGTAATGCTGTTTATTTCGCCCTGAGTTTCTACGGCATTGGTAACTTCATAAGTATTTCCAGCGGCCATTGCCGAAAGGGTATAATCGCCCTTATCATCTGTGCGCCAGACCAGGGCGGACTTATAACTTACCCCTTCGTTTAGCTGCGGAGTTTCAGAAGAGCTCAGGCTCTTTATGGCAAAAGAAAGAAAGACGCCTGTTGTAAGAGCAACAGCCACTAACAGGGCTATCCTGCCTTCTCTGGACATCCTCTTTTTTCCTCTTGCTTTTTTGGTCTTCATTTTCTCTATCCTTGCCTTTTTCCTCTCTTTGAGCTTCCACCACAACTATACATTATATAGGGGAGATTATCTATCCGTATAACTACTTAATCGGCTTGCACAATCTACTCTATATTCCCCCTTTAGCCTTGAGGCGCTTTTTGTGCTTAGAAGGAGGAGATGACCTTTTGTAACTACTTGTGATGCTTATGTTAACGTTGCCAGGAAATGTTTACTTTCCATTATTGAGGCTAAGCCTCAATAATCTCAATAGTAGGCACCAATTGAGTCTTCGATTTTCTCCATATCTTCCTTTAGCCAGGAAGCGACAAATGCTTGATAGCTTTCTTTACCTTTGAAATAATCCAGAAGGAATCCCCTGTTACTAAGCGATGGGAAATTGGATTTTCCGATATAATCCAAGTAGCTTGACCACCTGTATTGCTCTAAGAATTTGTTTATCTTATTCCAATCTTTAATTCCTTTTTTTCTCCAATCTGAAGATATAAGTTCAACAGGATTTAGATGAATGTAGCGCGAAAGATGGACAAAATATTCATCCTTTTCAATTAAAATGGCCTTAAAGGGGCCTTCAAAAAGACTCCCTTTTCGCTGACATACTTGATTAAAATACATAGTATAGCCTGTTCCTAGCTTCTGCATAAATTTAACAATTCCGTTATCGCTTACTTGTTTCAAAATTAAATGGAAATGATTAGGCATAAGACAAAAACATACAATATCCACTAATCGCTCTTTTTCCTCCGTTTCCATTATTGAGGCTAAGCCTCGATAATCTTTCTTCATTTTCCATCCGAAATTAATTGCAGCAGTCAAATCGTTAAATTCAAATAAACTATGAATAAAGCGAAAATAATGTATCTTGTTTAAAAATATTTTCCGTTTATCTACGCCTCTATTATAAGTATGATAATAGTAATCATTTGCAAAATGAACTTTTCTCATCTTTTATCATCTTTTTCCATTATTGAGGCTAAGCCTCAATATACAATTAAAAATAGCAAGCGCTGTTTTTATCTTTTCTTTGGCTTGGGGCTGCATACTCTCGTCAGATTGCCTGTTATTCGGATGTATTGTAATGAATTTTTCCTGGCTTGTCAAGCTTGCTGTAAAAGCATATACCAAAAATCGCTCAAAAAAGTAGGTATTTAGTTAATATTCTCTTGAATTAGCATAAACGATATGATACAATTTGTTTAATTAATGATACGTTAAAATTTTAGTTAATGAGAAGATAAAGATGATGAAGAAAATATGGATAAATAAGGCAGGTTCGTTTAATGAAGTAGAGAAATTTAATAAAGATTATTATTTGGCGATGTCCAGGATAGAACGTTTAGAGATTGTTCAATTTTTGAGAGAAATATACTACAAATTTGGTAGAGGTAAAAATGAAAACAGAAAAAGATTACGAAGATTTATTAAAATTGTTCAATAAACATAAAGTAAAATATTGTATAATAGGCGCTTTTGCAGTGGCTTTTTATGCTATACCTCGTTATACTAAAGATATGGATATTTTAGTAGAACCAAGTTTAGAAAATGGTTGCCAGATTATTAAAGCTTTGAATGAATTTGGATTCGATAAACTTAATTTAACAGAAGAAGATTTTAATCGTAAAGGACGATTTATTCAATTAGGATATGAACCAGTACGAATTGATCTTATAACTTCTATAAGCGGTATAAATTTTGAAAAAGCTTGGAAAAATCGAAAAAAAGGAACTTATGGCAATATAAAAGCATCTTTTATTGGAATAAATGAATTAATAAAATCTAAAAAAATAGCAAGACGTAAACAAGATAAATTGGATTTAGATATTTTACTGCAAGCGAAAAGAAAGATTTAAACAGTGAATATAAGAAAATACCTGAATCCTTTTTGGCTGTGCGCGATATTGCTGGGAGTTAGTTTTCTATTTTGTTGTCGGATTAGCGCTGATAACGACGATTGGAATATAGAAAAAAGCAAGCATTTTATTATCTATTATCGCCAGGCACCTTCTGACTATATTAGTGAGGTAAGAAGACGTGCCGAACGATATTATCGCACTATTACCGATTATTTAGGCTTTAGAAGATTTAATTTCTGGACCTGGGAAGAACGCTGTAAAATCTATCTTTATCCCAATCGTGAAGCATATCTAAAAGAATCAGGCTCCGTTCCCTGGTCCAGAGGCAAAGTCCATATTACAAAAAAAGAAATTGTCACTTATGTTAAAAAAGAACAATTTCTTGATTATGTCCTTCCTCACGAATTGGGTCATATCATTTTTAAAGAAGTAGTGGGATTTGATAAAAAATTGCCTTTATGGATAAGTGAAGCAGTGGCAGTTTTGCAGGAAAAGGATAGGCAAAGATATTTAAGATTTGCCAGAGAATTAGTCAAAGAAAAACGTTATATATCATTGGAAGAATTATCCCGATTCAGGGATTATAAACAGATTTCGCCGCAGGCATTTTATAGTCAATCGGCCAGTATAATAGAATTTCTTTTGAATAATTTTGGGAGGGATGACTTTGTTGTTTTTTGCCGGCGCCTGCGGGACGGAGAGGAATGGAAAGAGGCATTATTAAAGACATATAAATTTGAAAATCTGAAGGCCTTGCAAGAGGCCTGGGCGAGAAGCTTCTAAAGGAGAGTTTTAGGATGGGCGATGAGTTTAAGGTATTGATAGTGGAGGATGAGGAAAAGACATTTAAGCAGCTTAAAGAGGGGCTTGCCAGCGGCAATTGTAAAATCTATAGGGCCACTAGCGGCAAAGAGGCGCTTAAGCTGATCAAGGATATCTATTTTATGGCCGTTATCAGCGAGATTCGCCTGGCGGATATGGACGGCATAGAGCTGATAAAAAGGATCAAAAAAATCGATTACAAGATTAGCCTGATTGCCCTCACCGCCTATTCTTTTACCGATTCGGCAATAAAAGCGCTCAAGGCCGGCGCCTTCACTTATTTGACGAAACCATTAAATATCGAAGAGGTGAGACTGGTTTTGCAGAAGGCCATAGCCAATAGCTGTCTTTTGATCCAGGCCGGCAAAAGAAAGTATTATGAAGATATGTCTATCCTGGACGGTCTCACTGGTATTTATAATCACCGCCATTTCCATGAAAAATTGGAATGGCAGATTGCTCACCTCAGGCGCTTCCCTCAGGCCTTTTCTCTTTTAATGATAGATATCGACAACTTTAAAAAATACAATGACAATAAGGGGCATCTGGAGGGAGACAAGGTATTGCATAATGCTGCCCAGTTGTTTGTAAACTCGACCAGGAATGACGATTTAGTTTTTAGATACGGAGGAGAAGAGTTTGCCATAATCCTGCCGCAGACAACACAGCAGGACGCCAAGAGAATTGTGGAAAGATTGGTTACAATGGTCAGGGCTAAGTTGCCGGTAACGGTGAGTGTAGGAATAGCCACCTTCCCCGATAACGCCCAGGCAAAAGATGCTTTGATTGATATGGCCGACAAGGCCCTGTATCGGGCGAAGCGGCTGGGTAAGGACAGGTTCTGCGCTTTTGACGAAAAGCTGGACAAATGAAAAATTTTACGATTATTTTAATAATGTTAATTAGCACCTTAGGGCCTTCGGCGGTAATAGCGGCGGTGGGATATGCCAGTGTCAGGGCTTTGGGAAGGAATCCTTCGGCGGCACCGAAGATACTGATATCTATGATTCTGGCATTTATCTTTGCCGAGGCCATTGCCATTTTGGGGCTGCTTATTGTTTACAACCTCTTTAGGGGATAGCCACGGAAGGCAAAAGTAAAAAGGAGTTAAAATGCTGATTTGGCAATTGGTATTGATACAGATAGTCACATTTGCCCTTATTGTTTTCTTTTTGCGATGGGTGCTTTACAGCCATATCAGCCACGCCTTGCGAAGACTGCAGAAACTCAATCAGGAAAATCTGGAGAAGGAAAAGGCGCTGAAAGAGGAATTGGAGAGGGCAAAGAGAGAGGCCGAAAGGGAAATCGAAGAAGGGCGCCGCCAGGGCAAGGAGATAATAGCGCAGGCCAAGGAAGAGGCCGATAAAAGCAGGGATGATATGCTTGGCGTAGCCAGAAAAGAAGCCAAGCGAATGATTAATGAGGCGATAAGGGACTGCCAGAGAAAAAAGACAGAACTGGACTTAGAGATGCAGGAGAAGGCCGTATATTTAGCCAGCGATATGATAAAGAGTATTTTTACAGAGCACGGCCAGGAGGATTTAAATATGCGGCTTATCGATGAATTGCTCCTGGAGATAAAGGGTTTGGATAAGGGAAGGCTAAAGGCTCAAGGCGATAAAGCAGAGGTTGTCTCAGCCTATCCATTAGGTGATGCCCAGAAAAAGAGCTTAAAAGAAATATTGATTTCTAAATTAAAGAAAGATATTACCCTTACCGAGAAGATAGACAAGGAAGTGATTTCCGGTTTGATTATAAAAGTAGGGGGATTTGTGATTGACGGCTCCATCAAAAATAAGTTGAAAAAGATAATGCCATTGATGAAAGAGAGAGCAAAGAAGTAAAAGGGGACGCTAATGCCCGAAGAGATAAAAATACCAGCGCTGGAAATAAAAGATACCGGGACAATCCGCGAGATTAAAAAAGGAATAGTCAAGATAGCCGGACTAGCCTCCTGCATAAACGGGCAATTGGTGGAGCTGGGCCCGGACCTGCTGGGGCTGGTAATCGGTTTTAATGAGGAAGAGGTGCTGGCCTTGGTCCTGGGGGATGAGAGCAGGATTGCCATAGGAGATATGGTATACGGGGAAGAGACGGTCTTCGATGTTCCCGTGGGACAGAATTTTATCGGGCGGATAGTCAACTCTTTCGGCCGGCCTATCGATGAAAGAGGCAAGATTCAGGAGAGTGATCTCTATCCTGTCTTTAAAGATGCCCCGCAGGTTGTGGACAGGGTGCCGATATTTGAGCCCTTGCTTACGGGAATTAAAATGATAGATACGGTTATTCCTATCGGCCGCGGCCAGAGAGAGCTTATCATCGGAGACAGAATTACCGGCAAGACAACTTTAGCTATAGATACTATCTTGAATCAGAAAGACAAAGATGTAGTCTGCATATTTTGCTGGATAGGCGGCAGCTACTCTTCATTTTTGAAGATCCTGCAGGAGCTGAAAAGAGAAGGGGCAATGGAGTATACCATTGTTGTTAGCGCCCTGGCCTCTGCTTCTGCGGCAGAGCAGTATCTGGCCCCTTACGCCGCGGCTGCCTTGGGAGAATATTTTATGCATCGCGGCAGGGACGTCCTGGTGGCCTTTGACAATTTGACGCGGCATGCCTGGATTTATCGGCAGCTTTCCTTGCTGCTGGAGAGGTCGCCGGGCAGAGAGGCCTATCCGGGGGATATCTTTTATCTTCATTCCCAGCTGATGGAAAGAGCGGGCAGGTTAAATGAGGAAAACGGTGCCGGCTCGATGACTTTTCTGCCGATAGTGGAGACCCAGGAAGGGGATGTTACCGGGCTTATCCCCTCGAATCTTATCTCAATGACCGACGGACAGATTTATCTGGACAGCGGTTTATTTCACGAAGGGTTTAAGCCGGCTATCGACCTGGGGCTTTCGGTTTCCCGAATCGGCAGCAAGGTCCAGTGCGAGGCGCTGAAGGAGGTCTCCAGGGCATTGAAGGCAGAATACGCCCGTTATAAGGAACTGGTCAGCCTTACCCGCGTCAGGACCAAGCTTGCGCCGGAGGTAGAGGCGCGCCTGAAGAGAGGTAAGGTCTTAAGCGATATCTTTACCCAGGATAAAGGCAGTCCCTTGAGCCTGGAGGAAGAGATTGTCGTTTTTTACGCCTTCAAGAGTGAGCTGGTGGAGATCCTGGACGATAAAAACAGAGAAAAGTTCAAAAAAGAAATATATAAATACCTGCTTAAAGAACAGCCGCAGTTAATAGAAAAGCTCAAAAGCCAGAAGGTGTTGACCGAGGATATGAAGAAAGGGCTGGATGAGGCTTTTCATAACTTTTTTAAATCCTAATGTTTCAGCTGAGCAAGCTGCGCAAGGAAAGGGAATTTAATAAAGAGATAGGCGGTATCGTTAACGTGCTGCAGGGAGTGGCCTCTGCCGAATTTTATCGTCTGCAGAAGGCCAGGCAAGAGCTGGATGAGTTCGGGGATTACTTAAGGGATTTTTTGCAGATGCTGGACATCGCCCAGCTTCGCCATCCGTTTCTGGAGACCTCTTCCTTGCCTCAGGGGGTGCTCTTAGTAACCTCGGATGCCGGTTTTTTAGGAAGACTGAATGTCGCCATAGTTGATTCCGCTCTGAATCAATCTTTCGAGCGCGATGAGCTTATTGTAGTCGGCCGCCAGGGCGCCAGGTACGTAGAGGAGACGCGCAAAAACTTTACTAGCTTTGCCGGAATCAGCGATGAGGTAGATTATAAAGAGGCAGAGCGGCTGGCCGAGTTTATTCTTAAAGGTTTTTTGGAAAAGAAGTTTGGGCGGACGATTGTCGTTTATCCGCATTTTCTCTCTTTTGCCGTCTGGGAGCCGCGGGTTTATCAGTTGCTTCCCTGCAGGTTCCTGTTCCGGGAGGAGCGAAAAGCACCAAAACCCACAGGGTTAGCGGCTCTTGAGCCGGAGGAGAAGATTATTCTTGAGCCGTCCATAAATAAAATAGTAGACTATTTAGTCAGGATATGGATAACTTATATGCTCTATGGCATCTTCTGGGAAAGCAAGCTTTCGGAGTGGTCGGCGCGGGTTATGCATCTGGAAGGCAGCTCTTTTAAAATTAAACAGACGGATAAGAAATTACACTTTGAATATTTTAGTCTTTTTCACGAAATTAGCGATAAGAATATCAGAGAGATTTTTGCCTCGAGACTGGCTGTGCAAAGGGCAAGAAGAGTTGCGGGTCGTCTGGGGCTATAGGAGATAGTTGCAATATGCAAAAAGGAAAGGTAATTGCCGTAATAGGACCGGTAGTAATTGTGAAGTTTCCTCCGAATGAGCCGCCCCCGGCGGCCTTTGATATTTTAGAGACGAAAACCTATGACGGCAAGAGGGTGGTCCTGGAGGTGGTTGAGTATCATCTGGGCAGGCGCACTACGGATCTCGGGGGACACATTGCCCGCTGCATTCCCTTAACGCCCATTTTCGGCCTGCAGAGAAACGCAGAAGTTATATCGACGGGTTCCGGCATTAAGACGCCCGTGGGAAAAGAGGTCTGCTCGCGCATATTAAACGTGCTGGGGGAGCCGATAGATAAAAGGGGCTCCCTGGGGGCGAAGCTCTCCAGGCCTACGCACAAGAAAAAGGCCGCCGATTTAAATATAGAAAAGGTAAAGACAGGTTTAAGATTTGAAGTAATGGAAACAGGCATTAAGGTTTTGGACCTTTTGTTCCCGTTAATAAAGGGGACAAGGACGGGTATCTTGGGAGGAGCGGCCCTGGGTAAAAGCATACTTATTTTGGAGCTTATGCATAACATTATCAAGAAACAAAAAGGCTATTGCGTATTTACCGGGGCGGGTGAAAGAATTAGAGAAGGCAATGAGTTATATACCGAATTGTCTAAACAGGAAATATTAGATAGAAGTATATTAGTGTTTGGCCAGATGAACGAGTCTCCGGGGGCAAGATTTGAGGTTGTGCATACCGGGATAACATTGGCAGAATATTTTCAGGAGGAAAGAGAGGATGTGCTGTTTTTTGTTGACAGTGTTTATAGATTTGCCCAGGCCGGAAGCGAACTCTCCACTCTTTTGGGCAGGATTCCCTCGGAGACAGGATATCAGCCTACCTTAACTTCGGAAATGAGCGATTTCCAGGAAAGGATTCGTTCAGGAGGACAGGCGGCAATTACCGCTATCGAGGCGGTTTATGTGCCCAGCGATGATTTGACCGACCCGGCCGTAGTCTGTATCTTCAGTTATCTGGATTCTATGCTTATTCTTTCCCGTCAGCATGTACAATTGGGTCTTTATCCTGCCATTGACCCTTTGCTCTCTTCCTGTTCCTATCTTGACCCCTTGATTGTGGGCAGGAGGCACTTCGCGGCGGCCCAGGAGGCCTTAAGAGTTCTTAATAGATATGAGGAGCTGAGACGAATTGTTTCAATTATCGGAATAGAAGAGCTTTCCAAGGAAGACAGGGTTTTGTTTGAGCGGGCGCAGAGGCTGCGCAGTTTTCTCACCCAGCCATTTTTTACCGCCGAGCTTTATACGGGCAAAAAGGGAGAGTATGTGCCCCTGGATAGAACCCTGGATAATTGCGAAAGAATAGTCTCCGGCGAATGGGATAAGAGATCGGCCGAAGAGCTTTATATGATCGGAGCGCTGTAGGAGGATATAAAAGATGGTAATGAAACTGGGAAAAATGCTTCTGGACAGGAAGCTGATTACGCCCCAGCAATTAAAGTTAGCCCTTAAGGAACAGCAGAAGACGGGGGAGTTGTTAGGAACGGCAGTGGTTAAATTGGGATATCTGAAGGAAGAGGAAATCCTGCCTCTTCTTTCCGAGCAGCTAAATATCCCTTTTGTCAAATTGCAGGATACCGCAATTGACCCTGCGGCGGTAAAGAAGCTGCCGGCCAAATTTGCCTGGCACTATAAAATAATCCCCGTAAAATATGCCGACGGCCGCCTGACTATTGCCACTTTTGAGCCTTTGCGTTCCTTAAGCGATGTAAAGATGTTTTTGGGTTATGAGGTTACGCCTGTCTTAGCAGCCGAAAGCGAGATAATCAAGGCCATCGAAAAATATTATGGAGTTGGTGCGGAGACCATCGAGCGGATTATCGCCAAGGCCCCTAAAGAAGCCATCGAAGAAGAGGCTGCCCTGGAGAAGGTAGAGGATATAGAGAAGTTAGCGGGGGATGCCTCGGTAGTAAAGCTGGTAAATCAGATAATTTTGGAGGCCAACCAGAAGCGCGCCACGGATATCCACATAGAGTCTTTCAGGGGGAAGATGAACTTGAGATATCGCATCGACGGACTGCTTTATGAGGCAAATGTGCCTGAGGATATGGTGCGTCTTTTCCCGGCGATTATCTCGCGCATCAAGATAATGTCTAAATTGAATATCGTTGAGCGCAGGCTTCCTCAGGACGGGCGCACGGTGGTAAAGATAGGCAAGGACGAGTTCGATTTGAGAATATCTATCATACCGACCCGTTACGGGGAAGGCGTGGTGGTAAGAATCCTGCCCACCAAAATGCTCTTTAGCCTGGAGAAATTAGGCCTGGGGCCGGAAGACTTAGGGATATTAAAAACCTTAATAACTAAACCGCACGGAATAATCTTTGTTACCGGACCCACAGGAAGCGGCAAGACCACTACATTATATGCCTGCCTGAATACGGTAAGGAGCACTAAAAATAAAATCATTACCATAGAAGACCCGATAGAGTATGAGCTTGAGGGCATCACTCAGATTCAGGTTATGCCCGAGATAGGCCTTACCTTTGCCCAGGCCTTAAGGAGCGTCTTAAGACACGACCCCGATATAATGATGGTTGGTGAGGTGCGGGACTTTGAGACCGCAGAGCTGGCTATCAGGATTGCCCTGACGGGCCATTTGATTTTTTCTACAGTGCATACAAATGATGCCGCAGGAGGCGCAACGCGCCTCTTGGATATAGGCATTGAGCCCTTTCTGGCCACTTCTTCGGTAAGGGCCTTTATCGCCCAGCGCTTGGTGCGGGTAATTTGCCCTCAATGCAAGGAAAAGGATGAGGCCCTGGATAAAGAGGTCAAGGAGCAGATAATGAAAGAGACGAAAGCCTCCGCCATAGAGTTCTACAGAGGTAAGGGCTGTCCCGGTTGCAACCTCACCGGCTACATAGGCAGGACGGCTATTTACGAAATACTGGTAGTGACTAAGGCAATAAAAGAATTGATGTTAGAGAGAGCCTCTGCCGATAAGATAAGGCAGGAGGCGATTAAACAGGGGATGAAGACGCTTCGTCTCTCCGGATGGAAAAAAGTCCTTGAGGGAGTTACTACGCCGGATGAGGTAATGCGGGTTACCCAGGTAGAGGAAGAATAGTGTTTACGGTATCGGTGTTAGATGTAGAGAAGGTGGCACTCATCTTCAAGGAGATGGCTTCCTGCGTGGTTCTGCCTGGTGAGGATGGTGAGTTCTCCGTCCTGGATTTTCATCAGGCAATAGTTTCCTCTCTCGGGGAGGGCGTAATTAAGATAGACGAAAAACATTCTATACCTATCAAAAAGGGCATTGCCAGAATGGAAGGGAGTGAAGTCGCCATTTTGGTGGAGAGATAGCAAGGGTTTGCGGAGTTGTAGATATGGCGAAATTCTATTACGAAGCAAAGAGGGGGCCCAAAGAGCTTATCACAGGCACGGTTGAGGCCGAAAGCCAGGAGGCGGTGGTTGAGAAATTAAACCAGATGGGCTATGTGCCTATCCGCATCAAGCCTGCCGATAAAGGCTCTTTTAAGATAAAACTTACCCAAAAGGCCCCTCAGAAACGAGGCACAGTCTCAGGCCTGTTCAAGAAGGTCCGCGCCAGAGAGGTCACTATTCTTACCGAACAGCTGGCCAGTTTAGTAAAATCCAGGGTGCCCCTCCTGGAGGCAATGGGGGTCCTTGTTGAGCAGACGGAAAATGCCCAGTTGAAAGACGTACTCTCAAATATCCGCAAGGAAATAAGAGACGGCAGGACCTTATCCCAGTCTTTAAAAAAATATCCCCAGATTTTCCCGCCCCTTTATATCAATATGATTGAGTCAGGAGAGGCCGGAGGAGTCTTGGAGCAGACCCTCTCCAGGCTCAGCGAGTTTAGAAACAGAGAGGAAGACTTAAGGGCAAAGGTGACCTCGGCCCTGGCCTATCCTGTTTTTATAATACTCGTAGGTATAGCAACAGTATTTATTCTGCTGACCTTTGTCATTCCCCGGATGGCTTCCTTATTTGGCGACTTCGGCCAGGCCCTGCCTTTGCCTACCAAATTATTGCTTTCGGTGAGCAGCCAGATTAAGAGATATTGGTACTTGCTGCTGGCATTAATTGCCATTGCGATTATTATGTTCAAAAGAAGCGGGGTAAGGGAAAAGGAAAAAGAGGCCCTGGACAGATTTAAATTGAAATTACCTCTTCTGGGAGAGTTCTTGAAGAAGACGGCGCTGGCAAGGTTTTGCCGCACTTTCGGCCTGCTTCTTGGCAGCGGCATTCCCGTATTTCAGGCGGTAAGGATAACTATACCGACCTTGGATAACGAGGTATTTAAGTTAGAGCTGGAAGCGGTGCGCAAGAACATAGTATCCGGGATGTCGCTGGAACAAAGTATAAAGAAATCCACATGGTTTCCCCGCTTTATGGCCAATATGCTTGCGGTGGGAGAGAAGGGCGGAAATTTAGAAGAGGCCTTATTGGAGGTAGCCAGCTTTTATGAGCGTGAGGTGGATAAGATGACCAAGATACTTACCTCTTTGCTGGAGCCGGCAATAATTTTGATAATGGGTCTTCTGGTGGGATTCATTGTTTTCGCTATGCTCCTGCCGATTTTCCAGATAAATATAGGGATGGGATAATTTACCTAAAGAAAAAGGAGATGCCAATGCGTTCTAAGAAAGGTTTTACATTGGTGGAGCTGTTGCTGGTCGTAATCATTATCGGTGCCCTGGCGGCGATGATAGTTCCCAGGCTTACCGGCCGCTCCGAGCAGGCCAAGGTTGCTATCGCTAAAACGGATGTTACTTCCAATATACCTTTAGCCCTGGACCTTTATGAGCTGGATAACGGCAAATACCCCTCCAGCCTCCAGGCGCTTATTACCAACCCGGGCGGATTGAAAAGCTGGAACGGACCTTATATTAAAAAGACGGCCATAGACCCCTGGGGCAATCCTTATCGCTACAGGTATCCCTCGACTCACGGCATAGACTTCGATTTATATTCGCTGGGCCCGGACGGGGTAGAGGGCAATGACGACGTCACTAACTGGGAAACCGAAAGCCCCTAAACTAAAGATTTATTAACTTATGAAAAAAGCCTTTACGCTGATCGAGGTAATGCTCAGCGTAGCTATTCTATCGGTAGGATTAATTTTAATCCTCCAGGGATTTGGCCGTTCCCTCGGCGCCTTGCGTATTTCCGAAAATAATTTAAAAGCAACTTTCGTAGCCGAAAATAGGTTCTCCGAGGCCCAGATTCAGGCCAAGGAAGACTGGGATGTATTTGCAGAAGGCAAAAGCGAAGAATTTAAATTCGAGGGTATAAACTGCATTTGGGAGATAGATATAGAGTCTGCCGGCTGGGATGAGGAAGTGTCCCTTGAGGAATATGAAGATTTAAATACAATCAGGGCTCGTTTGTCTTGGCAAGAGGGGAAGCGAAAAGGCGCAATTGCCCTCATCACATATATGAGAGCTTCCGAAGAATAGCAAGATATGAGAATAAAAAGAGGTTTTACGCTGATCGAACTTTTGATAAGCATAACCATTTTTTCTATGGTGGGTGCGGCGGTATATTCTGTTTTTGCAAACGGGATTGCTGCCTGGCGCAGAGGAAATAAAAACAGGACTTATGCGCGAAATATAAGGCTTACAAGCGAGAAGCTGGCCAGGGATTTAAGAAATACTTTCGAGTTTTCCAATATTGCCTTTGAAGGAACGGAGGATTCCATCAAGTTTCCGGCTTTGGTGGAAGTAGTCGAGAAAGCCGAAGGAAGTGAAGCCGAAGAATCTCATTATGAAGTAGGGAGATTGAGTTTTTTTTATGATGATGAAAAAAAGGCCCTCTGTAGAGAAGCAAAGACTTACCCGGAGGTATTTGCGGAAGATGAAGACGAGGAAGATGATGAAGACAGAAAGGGTGAGGTCTTGATTGAAAGGGTGCGCGAATTGGAGTTTGAGTATTGCTATCTTGATAATGCAACGGGGACTTATCAATGGAAAGAGGACTGGAAGAAGGAGGAGCAGGATACCATCGCCCAGGCAGTAAAGATAAAGATGGCTTTTGATAAAAAAACCGAGCAGGATGATTTTGAGAAGACGATATTTATTCCCATTGGCACGGGAAGGCAGAAGATAACCCTGGGTAAATAGAGATGAACTTCAAAAAGGGAAGCATATTAATCCTTACCCTCTGGACCTTAAGCTTTCTGACTATTTTTGCTGTGGGAGTTGCCTTTAGCGCAGGCAGCCAGTTGCGCCTGGCGTCTCATCTGCAGGAGAGGCTAAAGTTGTATTATCTGGCCAAGGCCGGAATAGAAAAAGGGATTATCGAATTGAAGGGAGATATCACTCCCAAATATGATAGCTTGAACGAAAGATGGGCCAAGAGCGATGAGTATTTTAAGGAGCTGCCTTTGGATGGGGGCTATATCACTTTCAGCTTAACGGATGAAAGCAGTAAGATTAATATAAATAAGGCGCCGGTAGAGATACTTAAAAGTATGCTGGAAAATATCGCCGGATTAGATTCAGATACGGCCTCCGATATCGCCAATGCCATTATTGACTGGAGAGATCTGGATGTTTTTGTCTCCAGCGGAGGGGCAGAAGACATTTATTATGAAGGGCTAAAAGTGCCTTACCCTTGTAAGAGCGGGGAATTCCAGAGGGTTGAGGAGCTATTGCTGGTTAAAGAGATGACGCCTGAGGTTTTTTCAAAGATACGCGATGTAATTACTATCTACGGAGACGGAAAGGTCAATATCAATACTGCTCCGGAGCGCACCTTTGGTGCCTTAGGGATGAGCAGCGACCTTGCCGAGCGCATAATCGAGTTTCGCCAGGGCAAAGACCTGCTAGACGGCACAGGAGATGACGTTATTTTTAATACCGTGGGTGAGATACGGAATATCGGCCCGTTATTTATAAAAGAGGCCGATGAAATTAACCGCCTTACCTCACTGGATGCGCTCAGTATAAAATCGGATTTCTACAGGATTGAATCAAGCGGTATTTTAAAGAAGGGCGAGCGCTCCCTGCAGAGAAATATTACCTGTGTCGTCCAGAGGTTTAGCAAAAAACCCGCGCAGATATTATATTGGCATGAGGATTGAAAAAAGCTATGGAACTTCCTTTTAAAAGAAAAAAGAAAATTATAACTGTCTTGCAGATAGATAACGACTGGTTAAAGATTGTGCAGGCAGAGTCTTTTGCAAACATAAGAAAAATTAATAAAATTATAATAGAGAAATTTGAGCAATCCTCGGATGATAAAATTTCTGCGCGACTGGGAAGTTTATCTAAAGAACTGAATATAGCTTCAGACTTTCTTGTTATTTGCGTCCCTCATCAGCTCACGGCTATTAGAAATCTTGAACTGCCCTCCATAAATTCCGCTGAGATAAAAGATATGGTGACGCTTCAGGTGGGCAAGCAGACGCCCTTTACAAAAGATGAAATAATCTATGATTATCAGGTTTTGGACACTAATGCCGAAGGGTACAGCAGGGTAATGCTGGCTATTGTGCATCAGGATGTCGTCAGGCAGTATATCAAGGTATTGGAGAAGGCCCAGCTTAAGACCGAAAGAGTGGCCTTGAGTCCCGAGGGACTGTTTGCCTGGCATCGTTTTGCCCGTAGGGAAAAAGCGGAGAATAAGCCTTGTGCCTTGATTGACGTAAATTATGATAAAAGCAATTTTACAGTCATCCTAAAGGATAAATTGATATTTTGCAGGAATATCTCTATCGGTTATCTGCAATCTATAAACAAGATGGAGGAATGGCAGAAGAAATTTATTGAAGAAATAACCCATTCCATATATGCCTGTCAGAGTGAGATGATAGATAAGGAGATATATAAAGTCATAATTACCGGGGCGGAGATGCTTACCGCGGGCTTGGATGAAGGTCTCTTCAAGGCCCAGCTGGGCTTGCCTATAGAGATTATACCTCAGCTGGAAAATATCCCCATAACCAGAGAAGTCATAGAGCAATATAACGCCTCTACAAGAAATACGTCCATTTCTGCGCTTTGCGGTTTTGCCCTCAGTTATCCTGAGCAAAAGGTCAATCTTGTCCCGGCACAATTATTGATAGAGAAAAGCTTAAAGGAAAGGGGTAAGGACTTATATGTTTTCGGCATGTGCCTGGTATTTATTCTGGCGGCTATATCCAGCATCTTTTTGGGAAGGATGTATAATAAACAGCAGTATCTGGCGCGCTTAAAGCAGGAGGAGAGCAGTATCAAGGGAAAGGTTGCCAGATTAGACAACATGATGAAGGAAATAAATGCAATGAAGAGGCGTAGCCTTACGAAAAATTTCTCGCTTAATTTTATTTACGAAATACACAGGGCTATTCTGCCTGAGATTTATCTGGACTCGCTTAATTTTAACGGAAAGATGCAGTTGACTCTGCGCGGGACGTCCACTGCTATGCCGGCGGTAATTACATTTCGCCAGGCCCTGGAAGAATCGAAATATTTCCAGGACGTTAATACGAAATTTGCCACCACGCGCAAGGAAGGGGCTAAGGAATTGACGGATTTCGAGATTGTCTGCCCCTTAGAGACAACTCTTAGGCAGCAATTAACGGAGTGGCAGGAATAGATGGGATTAAAATTATCCAAGAGAGAAAGGCTTATACTTTATATTACAGCTATAGGCATTATCGCCGTCTTCTTCGACAAGATAGTCCTGCGTCAGGTTATGAGCAGGTTAAATAGCTTGAACAAGGAAATCTTTATGCAGGAGAAGATACTGGAGAGGTCTCTGTATATATCCTCACAGGAGGAACCAATCGCCGAGGAATATAAAAAATATGCCGAAGACCTGAAGCAAGCAGCGTCCGATGAAGAAGAAAAATCGAAATTGCTTAGCGAAATAGGGGAATTGGCAAGAAAGGCCTCCGTCTTTCTTGCGGACATAAAACCGGCTCCGGTAAAAAAAATCGGCGTTTATAAACAATATACGGTTGAGATAGAAGTGGAATCAAAAATCTCTTTCCTGACGGATTTTATTTATCAATTGGAGAAATCTCCCCGTCTGCTTAGGGTAAGAGACTTTCGCTTAACGCCGAAGAAAAAGGGCTCTTCAACTTTAATGGCGCGGATGACAATTACGCAGGTGCTGATTGCGGGGGAGAAAGAGCAGACTGAAGAAGGGAGAGATGGCTGAGTGGTTGAAAGCGGCGCTCTCGAAAAGCGTTGTTCACGTAAGTGAACCGGGGGTTCGAATCCTCCTCTCTCCGTCAAAATTTGCGTAGCAAAATTTGACGAGACTCGCCAATTTGCAATGACAAATTGGCGGTCCGCCTGACTTTTATAATTACATATGCATTATGTCTATATTTTAATAAATAAACTCAACACAAAAACATATACCGGGAGTACAAGTAATATATCTAAGCGTCTTGCGGATCACAATAATGGCAAAGTTAAATCTTCTAGAACACATAAACCATACGAAATATTGCACATAGAAACTTTTAATACTTTAAAAGAAGCAAAGCAAAGAGAATGTTTTTATAAAACTACAACAGGTCGCAGGAAGATAAGAGATTTAATAACATACAGAAATGCTTAAGTGATAAAAAGTTATAGAATAACAGGAGGCGGTTATGAAGAAAAAAATACTGGTAGTCGATGATGAGCCGGATTTTTTAAAAATAATTACGATGAGGCTTGAGGCAAACAATTACCAGGTAATTACCGCTCCCAGCGGAAAGGAGGCCTTGAAGAAGATAAAGCAAGAGAAGCCCGATGTCGTTCTCCTTGATATACTAATGCCCAAGCTGGATGGACTGGAAACCTTAAAAAAGATAAGAGCGCAGAATAAAAAATTACCCGTATACATAATTACCGCCTTTTCCACGGAAGAGCGCCTTAAGCTGGCCAGGAAATTAAGCGCCTCCGGCTTCATTATGAAAAGCAGTAATTTAAAGAAAGAGCTGGAACATATAAGTGCTGCCTTAAGGATGTCCGATAGATACCATAGCTCTTAAGGAAAACGTATGAAGATAGCTAATAAAATAAGCCTTTCTTTCCTTGCAACGGCCGCGATACTTACTACTATTGCGGGATCTATCTTTTATAATATGGCCGAAAATAGTCTGAAAAAGGAGATATATGAGCATTTAAAAACGACTGCCTATTCAAAAGCTGACCATATAGAGACATTGTTGCGGGAGGATAAAAACAGAATAGCGCTGATGATTCAAACAGATTTAGTAGAGCTTGCTCTTAGCTCAGTCCTATACAACGAGGCAGCTTCTAAGGGTATTTTAAAGAAGCTGAATTCGGAATTAAATCGATTGGTCGAGATAGATAAAGAAGCTTACGAAATACTTGTTATGGATAGGCAGGGGAAAGTCGTTGCTTCTAATAATGAGGGAAATATAGGCCTTGATAAGTCCGCCCAGGCCTGTTTCCGGGAAGGGAAAAATAAAATTTGCATCAAGGATGTGCATTATTTTGAGGAGACGAAAGAGAAGGGTTATACCATCTCTGGTCCTGTTCAGGATGACGAGACAGGGGAGTTTTTAGGCGTATATGTTACCAGGTTCCGTATGGATATTTTGAACGAACTGCTTGCCGAACGAACCGGCCTGGGTGAGACAGGCGAGACCTACCTGGTAAATAAAGACGGCTATATGATAACCCCTTCCCGCTTTATAAAAGGTGCAGTCCTCAGACAAAAAGTCGATACGGAAAGTCTTAGAAAGCACTGGTTTCCCATGCCTGAGCGCCCGGGGGTGCATATTGAACACGAGCCGGTAAAGGTGTATTTGGATTATAGAGGCGTAGAGGTCTTGGGTGTGCATCGACATATACCCCAGATGCAGTGGACCCTTTCAGCGGAAATTGATGCAAAAGAGGCCTTGGCGCCTTTGCTCAAAATAAAGGTTCTCTTTCTTATTATAATACTTTTTGTGCCAATAGCTGCCTGGTTAATGGGTATTTTTGCCTCCGGGTTTATTGTAAAGCCCATTCATATGCTGGGCGCGGGAATTAGGGTGATAGGCAAAGGTAACTTAGACCATAAGGTAGGCACGGATGCTAATGATGAAATCGGTGAGCTTTCCCGGGCCTTTGATAAGATGACCGAAGACTTAAAAGCCACAACCACATCCGTAGACAGGCTGAATCAGGAGGCTGCCGAGCGCAAAAAGGCGCAAGAAGGCTTGCGCCGCTCAGCCGAAGAATGGGAAAATACCTTCAATGCCGTAGCGGATTTAGTCTTTGTTCAGGATACTAATTTTAATATTATCAGGGCTAACAAGGCCTTTTGCGATGCCCTTAAATTGAAGCCGGATGAGGTAATCGGCAGGAAGTGTTATGAGTTGCTGCATAATTCAGATAAGCCCTGGCCGGATTGCCCTTTTGATAAAAGCAGAAGAGATAAAAAGATACACACCGAAGAGATAAACGATCCGAATCTCGGCTTTCCTGTTTTGGTTACCACCTCACCTATCCTTAATGAAAAGGGGCAGGTCGTCAATATGGTGCAAGTCGTCAAAGATATCAGTGACTTAAAGAAAGTGGATAAGCTGAAGAATGAGTTTATCAGCACCGTCTCTCATGAGCTGCGCACCCCTTTATCCACTATCAAGGAAGGGGTTGCCTTAGTTTTAGACGGGGTGCCGGGTAAGGTAAGCCCGAAGCAAAGAAAAATCCTCAAGATGAGCAAGGATAATATAGACCGCTTAGCGCGCCTTATAGATGATTTACTGGATATCTCCAAAATCGAGGCAGGCAAGGCAGAGCTTAAAAAGGCCGTTACGGATATCTGCGGCTTATTAAAAAATAACTATAACAAATGGAAGGGTCAGGCCGATGAAAGACACCAGGAGCTGCAATTCGTGCCATGCGGCAGGAAAATCAATCTTTTTATAGACTCAGATAAAATAATCCAGGTTATGGATAACCTTATTTCCAATGCAATAAAATATACTCCGGAAAAAGGTAAGATAAAGATTGAGATTAAGGACAAGAAAAAGGAAGTAGAGATTTCTGTTTCCGATACGGGCGTAGGTATTGCCAGGGATGATATGTCCAAGCTCTTTGGTAAATTTCAGCAATTTGAGCGGGTGGCCGGGCCGGGCCTGAAAGGCACGGGGCTGGGCCTGGCCATTGCCAGGCAGCTGGTTATGATGCATAAAGGTGAAATAAAAGCGCAGAGTAAGCCGAATAAGGGCAGTAAGTTCAGCTTTACTCTTCCTAAAATGAAGGCAGGGAAAAATGGCAAGGAAAAAGATACTGTTCATCGAGGATGAGAAAGAAATAGTGGCCCTGATGAAGGAGAGGCTCGCATCCAGCAATTATGAGATGATAGCGGCTTATGACGGAGAGGAGGGCCTAAAGAAGGTTTATCAAAATAGGCCCGACCTTATCCTTCTGGATATATTGATACCCAGGATAGACGGCCTGAAGCTATGCCGGCGCCTGAAAGATGATGATGCGACCAAACATATTCCTATAATTATAGTTTCCGCCTCAGCCGGAAAAAACTCAAAGCAAAAAAGCCAGGCCGCCGGAGCGGACGATTTGATAGTAAAGCCATTTGAAGCCAAAGAGCTTCTGGATAAGATTGCCAGGCATTTGAATAAATAAGATTTATAAGGAGTTTGAGATGCCCAAGAAAATACTATTAGTCGATGATGAAACCGGATTGGTGGAGCTGATGAAGATGAGGCTTGAGAGAGAAGGTTATGAGGTTATTACCGGCTATGACGGACAAGAAGCCCTTGATAAGGCGCGCAAGGAAAAGCCGGATTTGATTATACTGGACTTGATGTTACCCAAGATGGACGGATACAAGGTATGCGGCCTGCTCAAGAGAGACGCCAGATATTCCAAGATTCCTGTAGTTATGTTTACGGCAAGGGCGGAAGAAGAAGACAGAAAGGCTGGAGAAGAGGCAGAGGCCGATGCCTATATCATCAAGCCCTTTGAGCCGAAGCTCTTGCTTGAGAAGATAAAGGAGTTATTAGAAAGGTAACCTGCGATGCCTAAAAAACAAAGAAAGTCCCTGGGTGAGATTCTGGTGGAAAAAGGCCTGATTACTGCCGAGCAGCTTAAGCAGGCTCAAGCCCAGGCCCGCACAAGCGCAAGGCCCCTGCGCCAGATTTTAGTTAAACAAGGCTTAATCAGCGAAGAAGACTTAACTGTATTCTTAAGCCAGCAGTTTAATTTACCGTATATCGAGCTGACCAATTATCTTATTGATCCTGAGGTGATTGATTTGGTTCCGGAGGCCCTGGCCAGAAAATACCTGCTTATTCCTATATTAAAGGTTGCCAAAAGCCTGACTGTGGCAATGGTTGAGCCCCTGGATGTATTTGCCCTGGATGAGCTGCGGATGAAAACGCATCTTGAGATAGAGCCGGCAGTGGCCTCGGAAACAGAAATCAGAAAGGCCCTGGACGCGCATTACCGCTCCCGCGGGACAATGGAGGAGGTAATCGAGAGTTTAGACCGGGAGAGTTTGGGGATTAAGGCGGGCGAGGAGCCCGAGGCCAAAGAACTTCAGACGATAGCGGAGGAGCCGCCGGTAATAAAATTGGTCAACCTGATGATTATTGAAGCTGTGCGCCAGGGGGCCAGCGATATCCATATCGAGCCGGAAGAAGAAGTATTGAAAACCAGATTCAGGGTTGACGGGATGTTACGTGAACACACCCCGCCGCCCAAATATTTGCAGTCGGCGATTACCTCACGAATTAAGATAATGGCTAATTTGGATATTGCCGAGCGGCGCGCTCCTCAGGACGGCCGCATTCAGATGAAGATGGAAGGCCGCGATATCGATATCCGCGTCTCCTGCGTACCCACTATATATGGGGAGAATGTGGTCCTGCGTCTTTTAGACAGGAGCCGGGTGATTCTGGATTTAAAACAACTGGGTTTTTCCTCCCAGGCTCTGGCCAAATATAAAGAATTGATTCGGCGCCCGCACGGAATAATTTTGGTTTGCGGCCCTACCGGTTCGGGCAAGACTACCACGCTTTATGCTTCTTTGAATGCCATAAATTCCGAAGAAAAAAACATCATTACTATCGAAGACCCCATTGAATACCACCTTCCCGGCATTCGCCAGATGCAGGTTAATCCCAAGGTCAACCTGAAATTCTCCAGCGGACTGCGTTCTATTTTACGCCAGGACCCCAATGTTATTATGGTCGGAGAAATCCGCGATTCAGAGACGGCCGGCATTGCCGTTCAGGCGGCCTTGACGGGCCACCTTGTTTTTTCCACCCTGCATACCAACGATGCCCCCGGAGCGGTTGCCAGGCTCCTGGATATGGGGGTAGAGCCGTTTCTGCTTTCCTCAACCCTTATCGGAGTCTTGGCCCAGCGGCTGGTGCGCACGATATGCAGCAAATGCAAGGGGAAAGGATGCGGAGATTGCCTGAAAACAGGTTTTAGGGGACGGATAGGGATTTTTGAATTAATGCTGCCCAATGAGGAAATCAAAAAGTTCATTGGGGCCAGGGCCGAAGTCGATGAAATCCGCAAGACAGCAGTGGGGGCCGGCATGCAACTATTGCGCCAGGACGGAGAGGAAAAAGTGAAGAAGGGCATTACTACAAAAGAGGAAGTCCTTCGCGTCACAGAGGAGGCATAGAAGGTGCCTACATTTTACTATAGGGCAAGAGCAACTAGCGGTAAGTTAGTCAGGGGCGAATTAGAGGCGGCTTCTCAAGATGAGCTTGCCGAAAAATTACGAAAAATGGGCTACGCCCCGATAAAGATTGCCAGGGCAACGGCAGAACGTAGGGAGGAAGAGTTATTACCCCAGTTTATGCTGCGCATAAGCAATGAAGAGATGGTTATGGTCGTGGTCCAGCTGGCCAATATGATAAACGCCGGCTTAAGCATTATGGCCAGCCTGAGCATCTTACAAAAACAGATCGAGAACAGAAGGCTTAAAAAAATAATCGCTGCCGTATCCGCTGATATAGAAGGAGGGATGAGCTTCTCGGAAGCCCTGGATAAACACCCGAAGGTCTTTTCCCGTCTTTTTGTGAGTATGGTTCGTGCCGGTGAGGCCAGCGGTAACCTGGATGAGATCTTGAGAAGATACGCTGAATTTGCCGAAGGCCAGGCGGACTTACAGCAGAAGGTCAGGGGCGCCTTGTTTTATCCGGCGCTTTTGATTACAGCGGCAACGTTAATCATTGTCTTTATTGCCAGTTTTATTATCCCCAAATTTGTAGATATTTTTACCAGGGCAGGGATTATTTTGCCCGCGCCCACAGTTATCCTTTATAAGATAGGTTTAAGCTTGCGTCACTTCTGGTATCTGATTATTTTGGTTTTCGCATTAATAGTCTGGGCTATTAGAAGATATATCCGCAGCGGGCCAGGAAAATTGAATTTTGACCGGTTTTCTTTGAGTCTGCCGGTAGTCGGCCCTTTGATTCGCAGGACCTCTATCTCCCGTTTTGCCCGCACGCTTTCTACGCTTGTAGGTAGTGGCGTAGCCATGTTACAATCATTGGATATTGTGCGAGAGGTATTGAATAATGAGGTCTTGGGCCAGGTGGTTGGGCAAATGCGCCAGTCTGCAGAAAAGGGAGAGAAATTAAGCGATGTTCTTAAGGTAAGCGAAGAATTTCCCGCCGATACCGTGCAGATGATCGCCGTGGGCGAGGAAACAGGCGACCTGGCAGGGATGTTAAATAAAATTAGCGATTTTTATGAGCGGGCTATAGGCTATAGCATCAAAAAACTGACCACAATTCTAGAGCCTGTCTTTTTAGTTGTGATGGGCGTGGTGGTAGCCTTTATTATGTCCTCACTGCTTCTGCCTATGTTTGATATGATGAAACTTTTAAGATAAAAAATAAGGGAGGGATGAAAGATGAAAAAGGGGTTCACCTTAATCGAGATGCTCATAGTGATAGCGGTAATTGCTATTCTAGTGGGGATTGCCCTGCCTCGCTTAAGAGGAATGAGAGAGGAAGGCAATTATGCCAAGGCCAATGGAGAGCTAAAGACCTTACAGGCGGCGCTTGAGTCTTACTTTATTCATTACAAGGCCTATCCTGTTCAGATTACCACGCCGGATGCCGAGTGGCAGGATGATGATGCAGGCAGCCTGACCAAGGCCGTGCCTAAACTTATTTCTACTCCGCTTAAAGATCCCTTTACTCCCGGCGGGGCCACTGAATATCGCTATGCCACCAGCGCTTCTGTCAATTCCGATTATTATGTGATATTTTCAGTGGGCTTTGACGGCATCCCAGATATTACCGGGATTGGTGCAGATGGGTTATTAAACGGGACTGATGATGACGATATCTTCGTCACCAATGGCGATGGCCTCTTTGTTTTGCCGTAAGCGGGCATTTACCCTGCTTGAGATCATGATTGCCCTGATTATTCTCACCCTGGGCGTTGTGGCTGCGGTGGGATTGTTTTCCAGCGGCATGAGTAGCGGTATTGACGCGGAAAACACAACCATTGCTATGAATCTTGCCCAGCGCAAGATGGAGCGCATCAGGAATACAGACTTTGATACGGAAATCATTAGCGAGGCCAAGGCAGTCGTGGATGGATTCCCTCTTTTTCAGAGGGAGGTAATGGTAACGGAGCCGGAAACCGGCCTTAAAGAGATTACAGTGAATGTTTATTGGTCGTATAAGGAAGATGAGGTGATTGTGCCCTTGGTCACCTACATATCAAAAAATTAATGCGTAAGGGATTTACTTTATTAGAATTAATAATCGTTATTATAGTTTTTGTTATAATTGCGGGTTCTGCTATGTGGTTTTTTGCCGTGGGCTTAAGGACGTGGTTATCCGGCATGGACCGCACTGAAATCAGGCACGATAGCGCCCTGGCTATGGAAAGAATGGTGCGTGAGCTTACGCAGACCAAGAGCATCACCATAGCTCAGGAAGACGCGATAACATTCATCGCTGACGTAAACGATGACGGCGCGGATGAGAGCATAAACCTTACTACCGTCGCAGGCAACCTGGAGCGGAAAGTAACAGGCGTAGGCACCATTTTAGCCAGGAATGTAAGCAACTTTCAGCTGGCATATTACGACCTTAATGACGATCTCTTAAGTTTTCCGGTCCTGGGAGCAGACAGAGACAATGTCCGGGTGATTGAAATAACTCTGACTATGAATAAGGCCGATGAGACGATTGTTTTAAGTTCCGGGGCATATGCCAGAAATCAGTGATTGGATGTAAAACCTTGTTCGATGGGCTTAACAGGAAAAGCGGCGCTGCGCTT
The DNA here is from genome assembly GCA_020341815.1 of Candidatus Omnitrophota bacterium. Taxonomy (GTDB): domain Bacteria; phylum Omnitrophota; class Gorgyraeia; order JAFGHF01; family JAFGHF01. The sequence goes on along the minus strand of CP070837.1, from coordinate 565,089 downwards.
ATACTGACCTTTATTGTGCTGGTCGGTTTGACGCTTGTGGCATTTGCTTTCGCAACGATGATTAATTATGAAATCAGAGGAACCGGTGTGGGCATGCGGAATATGCAGGCTTTTTATATAGCCGAGGCAGGCAGGGCAAAGGCCAGGTGGGCCTTGACCGAAGGGGGAGAGTCGGTCGGCTGGGGTGAATCGGACATTTCTTTTGGTGAGGGCACTTATACTGTTACCACCGTCGATAATGGTGACGGCACATACACTATTACTTCAGAAGGTTATATCCCCGACGACATTAATCCTATAGCCAGGCGCCGGGTTATTGAGCGCAACGTCTCCATAGTTGAGATTAATCTTTCCCTGGGCGCTACGGCTACGGCCTCTTCCACGCAGGGAGTTTTTATTGCAGCCAGGGCCATTGACGGAAACAGCCTCACCAATTGGAAGTCCAGTGTTAATAATGGTTCATGGCTAAAGCTTAATTTTGGAAGCCCGGCCACATTTAATAAGCTTGTCATTGACGGTGCGCTAATTAATTCCTATGTGATAGAGTATTCTACAAATGATATAACTTATCTTCCGGTAACGGGCCTGGTACAGTCGCCGCCCTGGACTTTTACTTTTAATCCGGTTTCGGCGCAGTATCTCAGATTAAGCGTTAATGGAAATAGGCCTGAGGTGGACGAGCTCGAAGCATATAATACCGACAATATACTCCTTGGCCAGGGAACTTTTGTTACTTCATGGTGAATAATGAAGAAGATAAAAATACCTAAAATTACGCCCAGAAAAAACAGGTTTATCGGGCTGGATATCGGTTGCTCCTCCATAAAGTTGGCAGAGTTTGTCCGCGAGGAAGGAAAGCTTTTTCTAACCGCCCTTAAACTGCAGGAGGTCGCCTCAGGCGCGCAAGTAGCAGCCTTGAAAAAGCTGTTTGAGGGCATAGACCTTCGCCAGGTGAGACTTAGCGTAGTGATTAACTGCGATCAAAGTTGCACAAAAATCTTGACACTGCCCTTTATGCCGCAGTCAGAAATTGCCGAGGCCCTGAAATGGGAGATAAAAAACGCCGTTTCCTTTTCTGTGGATGAGGCGGCAATGGATTATGAGCTCCTGCGGGAGGTTACTGAGGCAGGCGTTAAAAAGTTAAGGGTTGCCGTAGCCTGCTCTCCGGCCCAGACAATAGATGAGTCTCTGGATTTATTAAAGCAGGCAGGCGCGATGCCTTCGGTTTTCACCCATCCGGCTTTTGCCTTAAAAAATGTTATCTCAGGCCTTAGTTCAGATGGAAATAAGACGATTGCCATTTTAGATATCGGCCGTTGTTGTGCCGAGCTTTTTATTTTTCAGGGTGATGAGCTTTCCTTCAGCCGCAAGCTTCCCGTGGCCGGCCGGGATTTCACCCAGGCGCTTACCTCGAAGTTAATGTCGGAGGTGGGTGAGCTGCAGCTGGATTTAGAGGAAGCCGAATACATCAAAAGAAAATACGGCATTCCCGATGCCAATACTTCCGAGGTCTTGGAAGACAGCATTACCTCTACAGAGCTCCTTGGCCTTATTCGCCCTAATCTGGAGAAGCTTAGCGAGGAGATTGGGCGTTCTTTTAATTTCTATCAGGAAAAATCCGCAGGCGCAAGCCCTGAGCGCCTGATTTTACTGGGCGGAGGCAGCAATCTTAAGAATCTGGCAAAAAATTTATCCGAGAAGTTAGGCATTGCCGTTGAATTGGGCAATCCTTTGAAGGGATTAACGTTTAAGGATGCCTCTTTGCTTAAGGATAATTCGCAACGGGCGCATATGTTTGCTCAGGCCGCGGGCGCGGCTTTAAGCAAACCCGATACCCTCAATCTCCTGCCTGTTGAGATAAAAGAAGAGACCAGGCTTTTAATTAAGCGCTCAACTATTAAAGCCCTGGTTACGGCGGTTGTTGTAGTGTTAATTTTAATTTATGCGGGGATGGAAATAAAATTGGTCGCCCATAATAAGCGTATTGCCGCAGCCGAGCTGGAGCTTAACGCCTTGAGGGCGCAGACACGGGGCTTGGAGAAAAAGACCTTTCTGGATAAGCTCTTGAGAGAACGCATTTATTGCAGCGATGTCTTAAAAGAGATAGGTAATAATATGCCTGTGCAAATACGTTTAAGCTCAATCGAGTTGCGTGCCAAGAGATTTAGCATAAAAGGAGAGGTCCGCTCATCCGATAAAGCGGAAGAAAAGGTCATTACCGACTTTATGAATTTATTACAAAAGGGGATTTTTGAAGAGGTAAGCTTAGTAAGCAGCAAAAAGGGGCTTTCTGGGAGTGAGCCGTATACATTTGAACTGGGGTTGACCGTCAAATGAATAGCAAGCAGCTTATAAAAATCAGAGATAATATCGTTAAGCTAAAAGAAAACTTAAACGATAGGCAAAAGCGGCTTGTTGCAATTGCGCTTTACGTATTATTGCCCATAGCTATTTTAATATTTATCTATACGCCTTTAAGGGCCAGGATAAGGAATGCAGATAGCCAGCTTGACACCCTTACGACAGAGCTGGCCAATCAACGCAGCAAGGCCGATGCCTTAAAAAAGTTAATCTTAACAGGCAGGCTGATGAAGCAAAGTGAGGTTTCCTCAGCCCTAAATGAGATAACCGAGCAGGGAAGGGCCTTTGGGCTTAAGTTTATTTCCATTACGCCATATAAATTAGAGAGATCAACCGAAGTGCATGCCCGGCACTTACCCATCAGCTTTATAATAGAATCGGAATATGAAGGGCTGGGGCAATTTTTGGCATATCTTGAGGAGTTTCCTCTGGCCATAACTGAGCTAAGGGGTCTTAATGTTCGCCCGGGAGAGAAAAGACGATTCAATCTAAATACGGAGCTTCTGGTGTACCTTTATATGGAAGCGGAAGATGAAAAAGAATAAAAAGATAGCAATTTTAGCTGCACTTATAATTATAACTCTAGTTATCTGGATTATGCCCCGAGGAGCAGGGAAGCGGCAATCCCCACCCAGACAGGCGCCTGTTTCTATGCAGGAGCAGCCGGTGTCTCGGATAAAAACAAGGAGCGATTTTACCGACTGGGGCAGGAATCCTTTTATCTGGGAGGGAAAAGTAACCCCGGTCTCCGATTTGGATCTTTCAGGAATTATCTGGGATAAATCCGCCCCTTATGCTATAATTAACGGAATGATAGTGCGGCCTGGAGATGAGATCTCCGGCAAGATTATTAAAGATATAGAGCCGAATAGTGTAGTCCTTACTGACGGCCAGAACGATTACATCTTAGAGTTAAAATAAGGCTTGGGAGAGGTGCGTGAGTGGCTGAAACGGCATGCCTGGAGAGCATGTGTACGGTTTTCCGTACCCTGGGTTCGAATCCCAGCCTCTCCGCCATGAACTTTGCCAATGTGCAAAGTTTTTATTTCTGTATCCTTTTCAAATTAAAGAGAAAACGATAATCTATGGCATTTAAGCCCAAATATAGTATAACGGATAAAATTTTAAATAGTCTTACAGCTATTGCCTCAGCGCGAGAGATTATAGAACAGGCACGTCTAATTCCGCAGTGGGAAGCAAAGTTAAGAAGACAGGCCATTCTACACAATACTCACTCTTCGACTGCTATAGAAGGTAATAAACTGACTCTCAAACAAGTTGAGGCCTTAGCCGAAGGTAAAACGATTGTTAGTACAAATAAAGATAAACAAGAAGTGTTAAACTATCTCAAGGCATTAGAAGAAGTTCCCGCTCTTGCTCAAAAGGGTAAATTTAATAAAAAGACCCTATTAAATATACATAACCTGATTACTAATAATACACTAAAGGATGCTTCTGATTGCGGTATATTCAGAAATATACAGGTCTATGTGGGCAAAAGAATTTTTGATGGAACAGGTTTTAAAGAAGTAGTTGAATATATGCCCCCTGGGGCAAAAGAAGTCCCAAAGCTTGTAGGCGAATTTCTTCAATGGCTCAATCTTAGAGAAACTTGGGAAATAAATCCTGTTTTATTGTCCGGTATCGTTCACTATGAAATTGCCAGAATACACCCTTTTATCGATGGAAATGGTAGGACGGCACGATTATTTGCTACTTTGGTATTATATTTAAGCGATTTCGATCATAGAAGATTATTTGCCCTTGACGATTACTATGATAGAGATAGAAATGCTTACTATGCAGCACTGAAAACAGTCGATAAGAAAACCCGGGATTTAACAAAGTGGCTTGAATATTTTACTGATGGAGTAGCATTTTCTACAAATGAAGTAAAAAATACGGTTTTAAGATTAGGCCCTAAGGCAAAAAGGATGAGAGGATCTCAAATAGTTCTCACGTCACGGCAGATGAAAATTGTAGAATTTATTAATAGTCATACTAAGGTAACAAATAGAGATCTACAGCACCTCTTTAAAATCTCAGCCCAGGCAGTCCATAAGGAATTAGTTAAATTGGTTGAGCTAGGGGTAATTATACCTCGAGGGCAAGGTAGAGCACTGCATTATATCTTGAAGGTTGATGATTAGGTTGATGATTAGGTTGATGATTAGCAGGTAGGTTAGCTAATGCCCAAAGAGAAGATTACCAGAAGACAGAAGAATATTTCCCGGCTGTTGAGAGAAAGAAGACAAATACACAAGGATAAGGTTAAAAGCTTTAAGAAGAAATAGAATTAAGGGAGCCATTTGTATGAGAAAATTACTCTTACTATTCTTTGCCGTGCCTATTTTAAGCGGATGCGGTGCTCTGAGAGAATCTATAATGGATGTCTATCAAGAAGAGCGGGCTGTGGAAAAAGGCGCATATGTTATGGATGAGGAAGGATTATACGCCTTTACGATAACGGCAGACGATTATTATATGGAAAGGACCGCCAATGGCGTTGCCCTGATCCCGAGAAACTTTATCGCGGCAGAGCAGGGTAATTATCTCTTACAGACATGCCCCATAGAGAAGGTTCCGGAGAATATCCGGGGAGACCTGAAGAAGTCTTTGGATTGGATAAATGAGAAAGTTATATTCAAAAAGGCTAAACAGAAAGCTGATATCCTTCTTATTGAGAAAAGAAAGTTCAAAGATAAGAATGCATTGTATATTGAATATTTTATCCCGGGGAAGGTCAAAAATGGTGCCGGGGATAGGCCTGCCATAGAAAGAATGTCCTACGGCTACAGTTCCGTGATTTTTTACCATAAAGACCATCTTTATTGGATATATCATTCAGACCCTTATGACCCTTTGGATGAGTCACTTCAAGCCAACCCCGTAGTTAAGGAAAATACGCAAGAAGCCTTCGAGGCATTCTTAGAGCAGGTTTCCATTGACTTTTAGAAGGCAGATGATATGATGAAGAGCCTTATTGTTATATTAATATGCATAGCCGGCATATTTTTGCTTATTAATCTAATCGGAGTGCTGAATGAACGATATGCCTGTAAGGGGGTGGCCTCCTGGTACGGTGAGGAATGCAGAGGCAAAAAGACTGCCAGCGGCGAAGTGTATAACCCGGATAAATTCACCGCTGCCCACAGGCGCCTGCCTTTCGGCACATTGGTAAGGGTTACCAATCTGGAGAATGAGTGCGAGGTAACGGTAAGAATAAACGATCGCGGCCCTTACATCAGGCGAAGGATTATAGATTTATCTTTAGCAGCAGCGCGTCAATTGGGAATTGTTGAGAAAGGCTTAGCCCGAGTTGAAATAGATATAATAATGCGCCCGTAGCTTCCGCCTTCGGCGAGACAGGTCCGCCAGAGGCGAGACAGGACGCTACGTTACTGAAGAAGATATACTAAAGTTGCGCCCGTAGCTCAATTGGATAGAGCACTAGTCTACGGAACTAGTTGTTGCAGGTTCAAGTCCTGCCGGGCGCGTTCTCCTTATTATAATGATGAAAATAGACCAGATTTATATGTCCGAGGCCCTGAAAGAAGCAAAAAAGGCCTTTGATATAGATGAAGTAGCAGTGGGAGCAGTTGTAGTATATGAGCGCAATATTATCGCCCGCGCCCATAATCAGACCCGCCTTTTAAAAGACCCTACCGCCCACGCCGAGATGATTGCCCTTACTCAAGCCGCTAATTTCCTCAAAAGCGAACGGTTGCTAAACTGCACGCTTTATGTTACAATAGAACCTTGTCCTATGTGTGCAGGGGCCCTTGTCTGGGCCAGGCTCAAGCGTCTGGTCTTTGGCGCAAGCGATGTCAAGGCAGGAGCCTGTGGCTCGGTAATGGATGTTTTGGGCCAGTACAGGCTTAATCACCGCGTTAGCGTAACAGGCGGGATTTTGGCTGATGAGTGCGCGGCTCTAATAAGTGAGTTTTTTCAAAAACAGAGGGCTCAAGGGAAAAAGTAGATTAAGGAGAGGTGCCTGAGTGGTTGAAAGGAGCCGCCTGCTAAGCGGTTGATCTGGGTTATACCGGATCCTCGGGTTCGAATCCCGGCCTCTCCGTTTTTTGCAAAAGCAAAAAACGGAGAAGTCTCGCCCTCCTCACCGAATTTGTAAAACAAATTTGGTGGGAGGGGCGGACTCTCCGGATTAAAAGATGGCGAGATGGCAGAAAAATTAAAAAAGGGACTGGGGCTTTTACATATCTTTTGCATTGCCTCAGGGGCGATGATCAGCTCAGGGCTTTTTGTTTTGCCGGCCCTTGCTTCGGCCAAGGTGGGTCCGGCGCTTTTTCTTTCGTATATTGCCGCCAGTCTGATTGCTGTGCCTACGATATTCAGTAAGGCAGAGCTGGTTACGGCAATGCCCCGCGCCGGAGGCGATTATTTCTATATTTCCCGCAGCATGGGTTCGGTGGCCGGGGTTATCGGGGGCTTAAGCAGTTGGTTTTCCTTAAGCTTAAAGGCGGCTTTTGCCCTTATCGGTATGGCTGCCTATGTAGAGTTAGTTGCCCCTTTTCCGATAAAGACGATGGCTTTGCTTCTTTGCCTGTTTTTCCTTCTTCTTAATCTTATCGGTATAAAGCAGGCGGCCAGGACGCAGGTTATTCTGGTAGCGGGTTTATTTGCCGCCCTTATTTTTTATATATTTTTGGGATTTCCTTCAATTCAACTAGCAAGGTATACGCCTTTTGCCCCTTTTGGCGTGGGTTCGATTTTTGCCACTGCCGGTTTTGTGTTTATCTCTTATGCGGGGGTAACTAAGATTGCCAGTATTTCGGAGGAGATAAGGGACCCTGCGCGCAGTATCCCTTTAGGGATGATTCTCTCACTTGTTTCGGTGGGCATAGTTTATGCCCTGGTGGTGTTTGTTACCAGCGGCTTGCTGGACCAGGTCCAGTTGTGCAATAGCTTAACCCCCATCTCCGATGCGGCAAAAGTTTCTGCGGGAGGCTTAGGTAAGGTAGTTATGGCTGTAGCAGCCATTTTGGCTTTTGTCTCTACCGCCAATGCCGGGATTATCTCGGCTTCACGTTATCCTTTGGCTATGGGCAGGGATAGATTATTACCCAGGTTTTTTGCAAAAATAAACGCCCGCTTTGCCACGCCCCATTATGCGATTATCTTTACCGGCATCTTTATGCTGGCGGCAATATTGTTTTTGAATTTGGAATTATTGGTGAAGGTGGCCTCTGAGCTTTTGCTCTTGCTTTTTATATTTACCAATATTGCCGTAATTATTATGCGTGAGAGCAAACTGCAGAATTACCAGCCGAAATTTCATTCGCCTCTTTACCCGGGGATGCAAATACTGGGAGTTATTGGTTGCGGAATTTTGCTGGCGGAGATGGGCCGCTTTATCCTGTTTTTAAGCAGTCTCTTTATCGCTGCGGGGCTTATCTGGTACCTGGCTTACGCGGGCGTAAGAGGGATAAAGGAGTTTGGCCTTGTCCATGTTATCGAGCGCATTGTCAATAAAGAGTTGACTTCGGGTGAGCTGGCCAAGGAATTAAAAACAATCGTCAGGGAGCGCGATGAGATTGTCGAAGACAGGTTTGACAGGTTGATTAAGGAAAGCACGATTTTGGATTTAGAGGGCCCCATATCGCGGGATGATTTCTTCAAAGAGGCAAGTAAGTTCCTTGCCGGGAAGTTAGGCATAGAGCCGGAAAAATTAACCAATCTTTTTATCCGGCGGGAAGAGGAGTCAACCACCATTATCCGCTCGGGGCTGGCTATCCCGCATATTATTGTCGAAGGCAAAGGAAAATTTGCTATTCTCCTGGCCAGGTCAAAGCAGGGTGTAATATTTCCCCAGGCAGAGCAGCCTGTGCACACTATATTTGTGCTGGTGGGCACGCGCGATGAGCGTAATTTTCACCTGCGTTCTCTGGCGGCCATTGCCCAGATCGCCCAGGATAAAGATTTTGATAAAAATTGGCTCACCGCTCGCAATAACGAAGAGTTAAGAGATATTATCTTGTTAGCCGAAAGAAAGCGCTTTGGGAGAAAATAGATGCTTGTACTCTGGTTAAAGTTTATAGTTTGTGCGGCAATTGTGGTATTTTCCGGATACAAGATTTGTATTTATGCGGAGAAGATTGCCCGTGCCTTAGGAGTGGGCCACAGTTTTATCGGGCTTATACTTCTGGCAGTGGTTACATCCCTGCCGGAGTTGTCAGTTGCCGTAAGCGCCGTAAAAATAAAGGCTTTGGATTTGGCTTTGAGCGATCTCTTCGGCAGCAACCTTTTTAATCTGACTATCGTGGGAATTATCTTTCTCTGCTTTATAAAGAAGCCTCGGACGATTTCTTTTGACGCCACGCATTTTATCAGCTCGGGCTTTAGCGTTATTATGATTGCCTTAGCGGCAATGGGCATAGTCTTTTACAATTTCTTCTCGCCCATAACGGCATATTCTCCCTTTTTGCTTGATGTAGAGACAGCATTAATTTTAGCAAGTTATATTTTCGGCGCATATCTAATCTTTCGCAGTGAAAAGGCCCCAAAGCCTTCAGCAGCGAAGGGGCGCCGCAGGTTTAAGGACGGCAGCACCTGGTTTAAGTTTTTGGTTTTTTCTGCAATATTGGTGGCTGCGGCAATTTATCTTTCTAAGCTGGGTAATCAGATTGCCCGCATACCGGTGGGTGGCGTGGCCCTGGGCGGGACTTTTGTGGGAGGATTATTTATTGCCATTATAACGTCACTACCGGAAGTAACAGTGGCCTTATCCAGCATAAAATTAGGCTATTGGGATATGGCTATGGGTAATATCTTCGGCAGCAATATGTTTAATATGGGCATTATTGCAGTTGCCGATTTAGCCTTGGGAAGAAAGATTATTTTGTCCTGTGCCTCTTCGCTTCATTTATTTACCGTGCTTTTTGTGATTATTTCAACCGCCCTTGTAACAGGCGGCCTTGTTTATCGCAGCAGGAAAAAGATGCCTGCTCTGGCCTGGGATTCAGTAGGCATCATCTTTGTTTATTTTGCCGCTAATCTGGTTATCTTTTATTTGAGGTAAAAATGAGTTATCTTGTCTTTGCCCGCAAATGGCGCCCGAAAAGTTTCGATGAAGTGGTTGGCCAGGAGCATATCGCTACCATACTTAAGAATGCGCTTAAGCTTGGGCGCGTGGCCCACGCTTATCTTTTTAGCGGCCCCAGAGGAGTGGGTAAGACCACAACAGCAAGGATTTTAGCCCGGGCCTTGAATTGCGAGAAGGGCCCGGCAGTTGAGCCCTGTAACACCTGCAGTTTCTGCACGGAAATCTCCGAAGGCCGCAGCCTGGACGTGATCGAGATAGACGGCGCATCCAACCGCGGCATCGAGCAAATCAGGCAGTTAAGGGAAAACGTCAAGTTTGCCCCGGCAAAAAACCGCTTCAAGATTTATATAATAGATGAGGTGCACCAGATTACCCCTGATGGCTTCAATGCTCTCTTAAAGACGCTGGAGGAGCCTCCTGCTCATATAAAGTTTATCTTTGCCACTACAGAGGCGCATAAGGTTATTCCAACTATTCTTTCGCGCTGTCAGCGTTTTGATTTTAAAGCGCTTTCTATTGCTTCTATTATGCAGAAGCTAAAGGGTATTGTTCAGGCGGAAAAATTAGATGTGACCGAAGATGCCCTGCTTTATATCGCTCGCGCCGCCTCCGGCAGTATGCGCGATGCTGAGTCTCTGCTTGACCAGATGAGCTCCTTCTGTAAGGACAAAATAACCCTGGAGACGGTTAATTCCGTTCTGGGGACAATAGACTTTGAGGGGTTTTGGGAAATCTCCCAGAAGATAATCGAGCGAAAGACGGCCGATACGCTCATTTTAATAGAAAGAGTTATTAATGAAGGTAAGGATCTTTCCCAGTTTATCGCCGGTCTTATGGAGCATTTTCGTAATATCCTGGTGAGCAGGGTGGTAAGCGAAAAAAATAAACATAATCTTATAAATCTTCCGGAAGATGCCTTAGGACGCATTTACGAGCAGGGGAAAGATTTGAGTTTCGAGGAGCTCTTTTATATATTCAATATTCTGACGCGCGCTCAGGAAAAATTAAAGAGGTCTCTTTCTGCGCGGGTAATTGTGGAGATGGCCCTGGTAAAGCTGACCAAAAGAGAAAATATTTCCTCTTTAGAGAATATAATAAGCAGGATTGCCGCCCTTGAGCAAAAATTGGAAAGTTCAAATTTCACGCAGGAGGAAGTTCCTCATCAAGCAGCCCCTATTGATGAGCCTTCCCTTGAGGCAGACGCCCCCCGGACGACTTCTGCTACGAGCGTTTCCAAAGATTTAAATCATAACTGGATAAAGCTGTTAGAGGCCATAAAAGAGAAAAAGATATTTCTGGCTTCTTCTCTTGAGATGGGGGAGTTGGCCGGGGTTGTAGAGGGAGTCCTGACTGTTGCCTTTGCGGAAAAAGACAATTTCTATAAGGAGAACCTGGAGCAGCCGGAAAATAAAAAGATGATTGAGGCAAAGGCAAAGGAAGTATTCGGCCGTGAATTGAAGATAGATTTTGTCCTGGATAAAAAATTGCAGCCTCCAAAGGAAGCATCCCCTAAGTTCGTTGAGCAGCCCGTGATTCAATCTGCCCTGAAGATTTTCGAGGGGCGGATTGTTAAACGCGGCTCATAATAAAAATGGCTACTTATACCAAAGCCTTAAATAGATTAATTGAAGAGTTTGCCAGATTGCCGGGAATTGGCCCTAAGAGCGCGGAGCGTCTTGCTCTGCATATACTTAAAGGAACGCTTGATGAAGCCAAGGCCTTTGCTTATGCCGTGGTCCGTGCCAAGCAGAGCCTCAATTATTGCAAGGCGTGTCATAACTTAAGCGAAGAAGAGCTTTGCTCTGTTTGCCAGGACTTACAGCGGGATAAAAAGACGGTTTGCGTAGTTGAGGAGCCCAAGGACGTAATGGCCATCGAGAAGTCGGGTACATATAAGGGAGTTTATCACGTGCTCTCGGGAGCAATCTCTCCCTTGGACGGCAGAGGACCCGAAGACTTAAAAATAAAGGAACTCTTAAGCAGGATAAAACAAAACGGCGTACGCGAGATAATCATTGCCACGGATTCCGATGCCCAGGGTGAGACTACAGCCTTATATCTGGCCAGGGTAATTAAAAGGATGGGAGTAAAGGCTACACGGATTGCCTGCGGGATTCCCGCCGGGGGAAATTTAGAGTATGCCGATCAGGCAACATTAAGCAGGGCCCTTGCGGGCAGACAAATACTTTAGAAAGGAAATAATGATGAAAGAGTTGATTGAAGTCCGCTGGCATGGAAGAGGCGGACAGGGAGCAAAGACCGCTGCGCAGTTTTTGGCGGAAGCGGCATTGGATGCCGGTAAGTTTATTCAGGCCTTTCCGGAATATGGCCCGGAGCGGGCCGGTGCGCCTATCAGGACTTATACCAGAATCAGCGCAAAACCGATTACTCTGCATTGCGGGGTTAGTAATCCCGGGTATGTAGTAGTGATAGATCCGACACTGGCTACCGCAAGCGCAGTAGAGGGCTTAGGCGAAGAGGGAGTGCTTCTGGTGAATACCAGCGAAAGCGCAGAGGCTATACGCAGGAAGACCGGTTTTAAAAAAGGTAAGGTGGCCACAGTGGATGCTACGCAGATTTCCATAGATACCTTAGGTGCGCCCATGCCGAATATGCCCATGCTGGGTGCATTATTGAAGGTTGCGCCTCTAGTGGAATTGGATGCACTTTATGAGAAGATTAAAGCGAAATTTTTAAAGAAGATCGGCGAAGAAAAGACCAATGCGAATATCTCAGGCATCAAGAAGGCTTATGAGGAGGTAAAGGTAGAGTGAAGAAGAAAGGCTGGAAAGAAATTCCTATCGGTGGATTAATCGATAAGGGCGGCACGGCCGCAGAGTATAAGACCGGCGATTGGCGCACTTTCCGTCCTGTGCGCGATGAGAAAAAGTGCATCCATTGCCTGCTCTGCTGGATGTATTGCCCGGATTCATCGATTTTGGTAAAGGATAAAAAAATGACCGGTTTTGATTATGAGCATTGCAAGGGATGCGGGATTTGCGCATCAATTTGCCCGGTAAAATGCATTAAGATGGATAAAGAGTAGGGACAGGGTGCCCCTGTCCGTATATGAAAGGTAAGAGAAAATGAATAAGGTTGTAGCATTGACGGGAGACCAGGCCGCAGCAGAGGCTATGCGCCAGATTGAGCCGGATGTAGTTGCCGCTTATCCGATTACTCCCCAGACCGAGATCGTGATGAACTTTGCTCAATACGTGGCTGATGGCAGAGTGCAGACGGAGATGATTCCTGTAGAGTCCGAGCACAGCGCAATGAGCGCCTGTGTGGGTGCCGCAGCAAGCGGCGCGCGCACAATGACGGCAACATCTGCCAATGGGCTGGCCCTTATGTGGGAGATAGTTTATATTGCCGCCTCTACACGGCTTCCCATTGTGATGCCGGTGGTCAATCGCGCGCTTTCCGGGCCGATAAATATACATTGCGACCATTCCGATACGATGGGGGCAAGGGATTCGGGATGGCTTCAGGTTTATTGCGAGAATAATCAGGAAGTTTATGAAAATGTGATTATGGCGGTGAAGATTGCCGAACACAAGGATATCCTGCTTCCGGTAATGGTCTGTCAGGACGGTTTTATTACCTCTCATGCCGTTGAGGGAGTAAAACCCTATGAGGATAAGCGCGTTAAAGATTTTGTCGGTGAATATAGAATCCAGCATTCGCTTTTGGATGTAGACAGGCCCGTTACCTATGGGCCGCTTGATTTACAGGACTATTACTTCGAGCATAAGCGCCAGCAGGCCGAGGCCGTTAAGAATTCGCTTAAAGTTATTCCGCATATCTTTGCCGAGTTCAAAAAGCATTTTGGCGTGGAATATGATTTTATCGAGACTTATAAAATGGACGATGCTGATATAGCTATTATTGCCCTAAGCTCTACCGCCGGCACAGCCAAGGTGGTGGTGGATGAGTTGCGCGCCGAGGGGAAAAAGGCAGGCCTTCTCAGGCCGAGATTTTTCCGGCCTTTCCCCAAGGAAATGCTTGTTCAGGCATTAAAAGGGCTCAAGGCAGTGGCTATAATGGATAGAAGTGAGTCTTTTTCCGGACGGGGCGGCCCGCTTTTTGCGGAGATGCGCTCTGCCTTGCTGGATGAAGCGGATAGACCCTTAACCGTCAACTATATCTATGGCTTAGGCGGAAGGGATATCGATACCAAGCAGATTAAAAGCGTATATACGGATTTGGAAAAGATTGCCGCTGAAAATAAAGTCAAACACTTAATCAATTATTTAGGCGTAAGAGGAGAGAAGTAATGGCGAATATTAAAGAACTATCGGAGAAGATACCAGAGAGATTAGGCCCGGGGCATCGCTTATGCGCCGGCTGCGGCGCCTCCATTGCCGTGCGCCAGGTGTTAATGGGAACGGAAGACCCGGTTGTTGCGGTTTCCGCTACGGGTTGCCTTGAGGTGGCCACCACAATTTATCCGTATACGGCCTGGAAGATACCCTTTATGCATAATGCCTTTGAAAATGCCGCCTCCACCATAAGCGGCATTGAAAGTGCCTACCGTGCCTTGAAGAAACAAGGCAAAATCAAAAAGAATATCAAGTTCATTGCCTTTGGCGGCGACGGAGGTTCCTATGATATAGGGCTTCAGGCCTTATCCGGCGCTTTAGAGCGCGGGCATAAGTTTGTCTATGTTTGTTATGATAACGAAGCTTATATGAACACGGGCTCGCAGCGCTCAGGCGCAACTCCCTATGGCGCATCAACCACTACTGCACCCGCAGGCAAAGCCAGTCCCGGCAAAGTGCAGTTCAGAAAGGACTTGACAGCGATAGTCGCTGCCCATAGAATACCATATGCCGCCCAGGCCACTATTTCTAATTGGAATGACCTGGTTACCAAGTCCCAGAAGGCCTTTGCCGCAGAAGGGCCGGCATTCTTGAATATACTTACGATGTGTCACCGCGGCTGGCGTTATCCTCAGGAAAACATTGTTCAGATTGCCAAGTCAGCCGTAGATACGGGATTTTGGCCCTTGATAGAAGTGGATAAAGGCACCTGGCGCTTTACTTACAAGCCCAAAGAAAGAAAGCCCATAGAAGAATTTCTAAAGCCCCAGGGCCGCTTTAAGCACCTATTTAAGGAAGAAAACAAACACATCATCGCCGAGATTCAAAAAGAAGTTGACTCCAACTGGCAGCGCTTAGAACACCTTTGCGAGGCCAGTTGTAAGGTAGCATAAATATATTCCCCGGTAGCTCAGTCGGTAGAGCGCGTGGCTGTTGAGTTAGCAGCGCTCCGCGAGAAATCCGGAGTGGAAAAGCGAGTAAATTCAGGGGAACCCTAAGAGTTTGGGGCAATCCTGAGCCAAGCCCGAAATGGGAAGGTGCAGAGACTAGACACTCGCTACCTAAGTCCGAAAAGGATATGGTAAAGGTATAGTCCGACTCTTGCAGAAATGCAAGTCAGTTCGTAACCACTAGGTCCGAGGTTCGAGTCCTCGCCGGGGAGCCAACATACCCCAATGTTGATAACATCAGCATTGTTATGATATAGTATAATTGAGGTATAGTTTAAAAAGATAGAAATTACAACAAGACGATAACAATATTAAGCAAAAGGAGCCTAAAATGGCAAGAGCAGAACGCATTAGATTAATAAGGGAGTTAGAACAACAAAGAAGCTCCAGAATTATTTGTTACTTGACTGGGGATAGAAGAGGCTTTGAGACAAAAATAGCACCTGATATACTAACCTATTTTTATGAGCATTTGCTTGAAATTGGCAAAGTGGATGCCATTGATTTATTCCTCTATAGCACAGGTGGATTAACTATGGCGGGTTGGCGTATAGTCAGTCTTATAAGAGAATTTTGCAAAAAATTTTCTGTTTTAGTACCTTTCAAGGCACAAAGTTGTGCTAGCCTAATTTCTTTGGGAGCAGATGAAATTGTCATGACGAAAATGGGAGAGTTAAGCCCAATAGACCCATCGGTTACTACTCCCTTTAACCCAGCCGTTTCACCTGCCCCAACACCTGGCCCATCTGGAAAAATAGTGCCTGTTAACGTTGAAGATGTTGTAGGGTATTTTAAATTGGCTAAAGAGCAGGCTGGATTTACTAAACCAGAAGAACTCGATAAAGTATTCGCTAACTTAGCAAGTAATATTCATCCTTTAGCCTTAGGGAGTGTATATAAAGCCCGATTGCAAATTAGAATGCTTGCCGAAAAGTTATTAAAAATGCATCTATCTGGTGAGCAAAAAATAAAAAAAATTATTAAGGCTTTTACTGAAGAGCTTTACTCTCATGACTATTTGATTAGCAGAGATGAAGCAAAAAATAAAATTGGATTATCAAGCGTTACCGAACCAAATACTGAATTAGAAACAAAAATTTGGAATCTTTACAGGAAATACGAGAATGACCTCGAGATTAATAGTATATTTAATGCAGATGTTTTCTTGGGAGAAACTAATGAAAGGACATTGATAGCCAATAGAGCTTACATCGAAAGTTTGCCTAAGTCTCATGTGTTTCAAACAAGAAAAATTTTACGTAGAGTTACACAAGCAGGACCGGTTGCTGCTCCAGGTGTTCCACAGCGAGTTGTGGGAATGATTCAAGAGCGGACTTTAAGTGAAGGCTGGATTGAAGAATCCGCCAGAGGACAAGAAGGAGAAAATAATGCATAAGATAGAATGCAAGGATGATTATCTTAATATGACTGGCGTGGCTGCGGCGAATTTCTTTGCTGGTTCAGGCGATACAGTAACTTTGCCGGTTAATCCGTCTTCCATCGATGAAAGGCCTACTCAAGAGATGGACTATACAGTGAAGGAGACTTTAGATCCTTCTTTTGTAAGAGTTCGTATAAGAGAAGAAGATGAGATTAAAAGTTTCTATTTGCTTATGAAAGCAATTCCAACTTACTGCCTTCCCGATGGTACATATTTAATACCTTCTGCTTTCCTGCAGGAATTAGATAAATTAAATATCTTATATGAACCTTGTTAAATGCCATTCAACAATTATGATATTTACCTTCCTCTTAATTATAATAATGGGCAACTAATTGAGTCGGAAAAGTTTAAAATTACAAAAGACGAGTTAATTAGTAGATTCGGTGGCCTATCAACTATTCCTGGGGGAAGTGCATTTATTGAAGGATGGTGGAAGCGCGGTGATATTATTATGAAAGATAGAATTGTTATTTATAGAGTACAAGTTGCAGGCGAGTATGACGATCCTTTCTGGCCAGCTTATAAAGAGATATTGAAACAGCGTTTTAATCAGCAAGAAATTTTGATACAAATACATCCGGTAAATAATGTTTAAGAGATACTTTTCGTTTTTAAAATTTAACATTTAATTTATAAGGAAATATGTTTAAGTAGTTAAAAAATGGATGATTTAATAATTAAAACAATAAAACAGCTTACTGAGCAATTCAAACAATTTCTCAAAGCCTGCAAAGCCGAAGGGGATACCACTATAGACGATGTCCTCAAGCGTCTGGAAGAGCTGAAGAAGGAAACTTAGCGCCGGGCGCATAATATACAATCTTAATCCCTTCATCCTTCACAATAATCTTCTCAATAAACTTCTTCAGGAATTCCCGCTGTTCCTGCACATTATCCCCCATAAAGATTTGCTCCATTTCTTTACGGTATTTGTCTATCATAGGCTTTGTGATATATACAGGCTGATTTTGGCTATTCAAGCTCTCATAATAGGATATTTCTTCTTGTAGGGCGTCTTTTTGGGTCTTAAGCTCTTTTAATCTTGGCGCTACTAAGCTTAAATCAATCATCGCGCTTTCAATGGCCTCATATTGTCGCATCAGGCGAAGTTGTAAGTCGCTTGCCTTTCTTTTGAGCTCTATTATCTTTTTGCCGTAGCCAATTCTTAGGGACTTTGTGGCCGCATTTATATCATTGACTAGCTTTTTCATATTTTCTTCTGAGAAAAGAAGGTTTTTCACTCTTTCGGTCACTTCTATATCAAGTTCATCGGCTCTTAGCCTGTGTCCGGGGCAGATATCCTTGCCTTTTTTAGAGTATGTTATACAATTATAATAGGCATATTTTCTATCCCGGCCGTAGCCGGTAACACCATAGGCGCCCTTACATTTTCCGCATTTGATTAGGCCGGAAAGCAGATATTGGCTTGCCGTGACTTGAGCGGGCTGGTTCTTAGGTTGTCTTTGCTCAATTAATCTTTGAACTTTATAGAACAACTCTTCGTTGACAATAGGCTCGTGTGTATTCTTAATAACTACCCATTCATCCTTAGGCTTAAATTGCTTGCCGAAGGTCTTTTTATCCCTCTTATTGAATACGGTCCAGCCAATATAGACTTCATTTCTTAGGATATTGGCAATGGTATTTTTATTCCATAGATTACCTGAGCGTGCCTTATATCCATATTTATTTAAGTGTATAGCGATGTTTTTCAGGCCGTTGCCCTTAGCGTATAGTTCAAATACAAGCCTTACTGCCTTTGCCTCAGAGGGGTTTATTTCGTATTTTGTCTTGGCATTCTTCTTTTCATCGTAAATGCGGATGTTTTTATAGCCGTAAACAGAAAAACCGCCATTGCGATAGCCCTTTCTGGCATTTTCAGCCATGCCTCTTAGTGTTTCCTGGGCTAAGACAGCGCTATAGAACTCGTCAATCACCTCTATCATGCCTTCCATTAACTGGCCTTGAGGTGTATTATCAATAGGTTCAGAAATAGATATAACCTCAATGCCTCTTTTCTTAAGCAGAGATTTATAAAGGATACTATCCTGCCTGTTTCTGGCAAATCTGGACAGTTTCCAGACCAAAATAGCCTGAAATGGCGGAAATTTCTTCTTTGTCTCAGAGATCATCTCAAGGAAAGCAGGCCTATTAACAGATAATGCACTTTCACCCTCATCGATATATTCCTTATATATAGACATATTATGTTTATCCGCATATTCATGTAGCAATCTTAATTGAGAAGGGATGCTATTATTCTTCTCAGCCTGTTGATCGCTGGATACCCGGGCATATAAGGCCACTTTCATTTTAATATCACCTCCAATTTCTGAGATTCAAAAACATTGTTACTTTCAACCGGCATATTTTCTTCTTTTAGCTTTTTCAGGAGAAAACCGGATAATTCCAGAACCTTATCTTTATACCAGAAGGGGAGGTCTTTGTTTTTTCTCCTGCCTGTTATTTCAATAATTCTTTCTTTAAGCATTAACCACCTCCAGGTTAATTATATCGCCGACCTTCATGCTTATAGTACAATTTACATTATGTTTCTTATTTAGTAAGTTTACCGCTTTGTTAATATCAAGGATGAGGGGGAGGATTACCGGCAAAGAATAGCGTATTTTTCGCCTATCCAGTATATCTATCCGCCCATTTTCTATTGACATGAGAATCATTTTTCCACCTCCTTAAGGTAATTTACTTTAAACTTTTAAAGTAAGGGAGCAAAAAATATATGCTAACTTTAAAGTTTTAAAGTAAAAGGTTAAAAAAATATCACTTTCCATATTTTCTGATATATTCATCAACACTTTCCTGCGAAAAGAACTTGTATTTACCGGCAATAGATTTTGGTTTCAACCGGCCTTCTTTGATAAGCCAGTGTATACCCTGGGGCGTTTTGTTTAACATCTTCGCAACCTCTTTAGTAGTTAACAATTTTTTCTCTTCCATACAGCTACAATGGTAACATATTACTTTAAAGTTGTCAAGTAAAATTTTAACTTTGTTGGCTTTAAGATCTACAAAGTCCCTTAGCCAACATAGTGGAAGTTAAAAATAGTCAAATCTAATCCTTGACAAGTATTTTGCCATATGTTAAGATATGTTAAAGTTAGTTAACTTCGGTAATAAAAAACAATAAATAAGGAGGAGAAAATGAAGAAAGCGACCAGAGAGATCATTTCTACTGAAGAGGCTTGTCAATTATTGGGTATGTCCAGACAGACATTATATAAACTTTCGACGGATGGAAAGGTGCCAAGCAGGAAAATAGGTGCTAGGTATAAATTCGTAAAGGCAGATCTTATGGACTATATAAATGGCAAAGAGAAAAAGGTGGCCGAAGAAGATTATAAAGTTTGGGAGCTTACAGGCGATTTTGCAACAGCCGGCATAAAAAAGATGGCAAAGAGGACTTTTCAAGAACTTGCCTCAAACATAGAGGAATTAATAGTGAATGCTTATGATGGCGATGCTACCCTGGTTCAAATAATATTAGATTATGACAAAAGAACATTAAATATCATTGATAATGGTAATGGCATGGATGAAAAAGCATTAGCCAATTATGTTATATATGGTGAAAGCGAAAAAAGCCCCGATTATAAATCTCCTAAATTTAAAAGAGTTCCCATAGGTGAATATGGTATGGGAGGTAAATTAGCTATTACTAATCTTTGTAATGTTTGTAAAATAGTTACGCGAAAAGATGCTAAAGAACATATTTTCTTCATGAATAGGGATCAATTAAATAAAGCAAAGTATGTAAGCGATATCAAAAGTAAAGTTTACACTAAGAAATGTGACCCCAAGATGCAAGGTACTTCTGTATATATGGAACAGTTGAGTTATAAGAATATTGATAGCGATAGGCTTATCGAAAGATTTTCATCTAAAATGCCTAAAAGTCAGAATTTTAAAATTACAATGACCATCGTAAAGAATGGTGATAGAAAGGAATTAGAGATAGAAGAGCCTGCCTTTGAATATGACCAAAAATTTGAATTTAATGAAGACCTGAGTTTAATAGGAAAAGCAAAATTGATAATTTATTATACAAAGGAACCCGTCCCTCCAAATAAACAAGGCATCTGGACTAAAGTAAACGGTAGGGTAGTTAACGAAAAGCAAGAATGGTTTGGTTTATTAAATATGACTTCTGGTTCTCGATATAAGTGGAGATTGTATGGGTATGGAGAAGCAGATGGTTTAAAGGACTTCGTGACTTTTTCTAAAAATGATTTTGTTGATTCTCTGGAATATAGAGAATACTATAACTTTGTGCATAAAAGCTTAAATAAAGTGCAAAATGAATTATTAAAAAAAGATGCAGATGCTAGAAAAGAACGTGATAGAACTTTAGTGAAAGATGTAGAAAAACAGATAAATGAAATAGTATCTAATTTAGATGATCCCCAAGTATTGGGTAATTTAGAAGCGAAAATAAAGAAAGAAGTCACAAAAGAAATTGAGGAAGCCCCAGAAAACCCTTATCCCGATCTTGATAAAGTTGAAGAAGAAGCAAAGAAGCTTGCTAGCACGGTTAAAAGAGGTAAAGATAAAAGAGAAAGAAGAAATCAAAACTTATCAAAAAGCGAAAAAATGACATATTCTGGAAAAAATTATATCATAAACACTGTAGATTTATCAGAAAATGGTGATTTAGTTGCATTTACTAAAGAAAAAAGCTTAATTGAAATAAATGAAAATCATCAGTTATATAACAGAGCTTCGAAGAACGGTTATTTAAATAATTTAGTAAGAGATATCGCTTTTACGGAGATAGCAAATGATTATAGCGAAGGCAATCTAATTAATTTTAATGTAGTCTTTAATGAATTAGCAAAAATAGCAACAAAGAAAGAATTCTCATTATAATTTTTGTTAACTAAAATGAATTCAGATAATTTATTGAATAAGAAATTCCTACAATCAAAATTACTTAGCGATGAGTCGCTTCACATCCCAATAGCATTTCTTAACTTGAGTACAAGGACGAGAAATGTGCTTAATCGTGAAAAAATCTATTTTGTCCACCAATTGAAGAATTTGAAAGTTATAGATGTATTTAATTGGAAGAATCTCGGCATTCTTTCAATCGAGGATCTTAGAAATGAGTTAGAAAGAGCGGAGGCAAAACTAAGTAAAAGGCAGTCGCTTAAAACAAAAAGTATTGATAAAGAAATAACGGACATCAAACTATTTCCGTCAGAGACTTGCTTGTCGAAAAAAGATAAACTAAAAGCCGCAATAAATAAACATGTAGCATTGTTAAACCTAGACCAAAGATGCTTAGTCTCTGAAATATCCAGCAGTTATAAAGAAGAAAGAAGAAAAGATGTAAAAGAGCTGACAAAGTTCCTTAAAAAGAACTATTCTATTCATAAAACCGCAAAATTACTCAATGTGTCCGCTCTAAATTTAAGAAAACTATTATGTCACGAATATAATTGCAATAGCATGCATTTGCTTAAAAAGAAATTAAAAATTAAGAGGACGAAAAGAACTATTGATAAAAAAAAGCTTGAAAGATTAAGGATGACAAAGGAAATTTACGATAAATGTCATACTTTGCAAAAGACGGCAGATGAGTTGCACATTACTAGAGAAAGAGTTAGGCAGCTTCTTAGAAAAGGTGAAAAATTAGGACTTTTTAAATATGAATTATATAAACAGAAGAAACGAGAGCAAGAGCGTGGCGAAAGTAGAAATAAACTCAAGGATTTGATGAACAATTATGACAGAATTTCTTTAATAAATGAAATTAAAATGCTCATTAGTCCTTCTAAAATATGCATGAAATTGAATATAGCAAAAGATGATTTTGATAGATTGCTTAAGCATTTTAATATAGACTACCAAGAATATCAAAGATTAGCAAGATTGGGTCAATGCTTAGCGCAGTACTCTCTTATAGTTGATACTTTAGGACATCACCCAACCACTACGGAGATGTGTTCAAGAAAACATTGGAGAGGCATATGGTCAAAAATAGACAGGTATTGGGGAAGCATAGATAAATTTAGGAAAGAATTTGGAATAGAAAAGCCGAAATTTAAAATACATCCGAATACACTCATTGCTGTCAAAAAGGTTGCAGAAAGGAAAAGATTAAATAAGAAAGAGAGAAAAGAAAAGATGCTAAATCTTATACAAAGAGAAGGCCCTATTAGTAGAAAAGTTATTATAGCTAAATTAGGGTTTAAAACCGCTGCTTTAGATAATTATATAAAAGAACTTTTGGCAGAAAGATTATTAACAAGAATTAATGTAGGAAAATATGCAATTTCTGAGTAATTTTAAAAATTGAAAACAAAAAAATACCAGATTAAATAGATGATTTTGAGCACATTTCTCTCTAAAATTACTAGTTCTGTTGTTTTTGCATTGGTAGGATTCGCAATAATTATAACAATCTTGCTATTTATATATCCAGCTACTTCTAGAAAGGATACAATGCCAAAAATTATGGACAAAGAAACCAAAATTTTTGAAACTATCAAAAAAGCTACAGTAGCAATTGCTATAGTTGATTTTGATAACAAGACTAAACCTTATGAGATTATAGGCAGTGGTTTCTGCATAGATCCGGATGGTGTTATTGTTACTTGCAGACATGTTATCGAAGCTTTTATGAGTAAATCTATAGCTGTACAAATTGAAGAAGCCGATAAAGATCCAAGCAATATAAATAAAGAAAAAAAGGTATGTAAGCCAGGACCCGTAATTAGAGCTTTCGCTATTTTCTATGATACAGAGCGTTCTTCAACAAAGATATTTACGGTTCCGACTGTGGTGGATATGGTAATGGCTAAAACTGATAAAGATATAGCTCTGCTTAGAATTCTTAAACACAAATATTTCAAAAATGGCTATCCTTTTTTAGAAATAGAAGATTATAATAATATAAAAGAAGGTCAAAAAATAGCTATTTGTGGATTCCCTTTGGGAGCATATTTAAAAGAACAATTAGGAACAATGACTAGTTCATTTACAGATGGCATAATTAGTTCAATAATACCATCACCGGGAGTAGATATTAGCTTATTAGAAGGTTTTCAACTTGATATAACTGCAACATACGGAAATAGTGGAGGACCGGCTTTTTTTCTTGCTTCAGGAAAAGTATTCGGTGTATTGGCGCATGGTGTCCAACATCCTAGAGGAGGACTAATGCCTGGCCTTGTAAAAGCAGAGCCAATATATGCTATATTAGATGATGTTGAAAACATTAAAGTTGTCACCGTAGATAGCATGTTTTCAGAAGAAGAAATTAAATAGAAAGTAGTATTCTAGTTTATTTAGAATAGAAAAAAATTATGCTTCCATTTTCTGTTATCAACATCGATCAGTCGGGGGCAAAATTTCCAAAGAATTAGAATAGTACCCTGAACAATTTGGACAGGGTCTTTTCTATATTTTCTATAAACTGAAGAAAATAAGGTGATTTATTTTGTACGAAAGAATCGGTGGTGAAATTAAACGTTTTGCGCTTCCCAGTATCTACAATTATCTTTATGCTGTGAAAGCGTTGCTTAATGCGAGGGATTATGCTGATTTCAAAGATTGGCGGTTCGCTGAATATTCTGCACGTAGAAGCAGGCAAATTACTTTAGGGGATGTGGATAAGCAGTTTTTGTTTGAGCAATTTTTCTTTGCTTATAAGCTTATGAATAATCTCGAATATATCTCTGGGAAGAGCCGGGATGAGCAGGTACCTCTTATTCAATTAGCTGGGATGGCATTTTATTATGCTGCATACTCATTTGCCAACTGCTATTTGTTTGTAAGAAATGCTCCGCCACCGCCTACTCATGCAGGGACGGTTAGAATCTTCAATCAATTCTGCGACATATTGGCTTTTCCATTTAATGCAACCGGAAGATTCAGGGATGGAGCGCATAGAACGAATGAATTTGATGTTATCAATGGAATATCTGAATTTTCCTCCGGGTTTACTTATGATTCTCAGGCATTAAAAAGAGGATCTTTAGATGTCTTTGACTACAAAAGTGCTGTGCTATCCTATCTCAAAGGAACACAGGTATGGCATTGGGATGCCCACCCACTTAAGAAAGAAGCACTCAGAAAGGCAGGATGTACAAACTTCCGGACAATGGCTGCAAAAATCATACGTGACAATAACTTTAATTCCTTGCCGGATGTCAACTTTCTAACTTGTTTATATAGAATCCGAGGAAAAGTTAACTATAGAGATTCTTTATTTTCGCTCTATGATCTGGAAGAAGATAGACAATATAATGTCTTAGAGAAAGCCGAACGATTAATTGGCGTAATGCTAGAGATTCTAAAATATTTCAGTTTAGATATAGAAGCATATTTCAAAGCTCGATTAGGTCCAAATAATTTTCACAAAAATATGATAGAAGACATGATAGAAAAGACTGACGGATACAACTTAAATTATCCTAATTTTCAGAAGAATATTTTTTATTCCGCATAAGCTGGTATAATCATTTTAGACCATTGACTCAATTATAATTTAGATCAAACTAAGTTTCAGGAATAGACTTACTTAATTTAATTCTTGTTATCAACATTGACCAGCTCGGGGAGCCATATTTCTTAACAGAAGAACCTCTCTTGTGTTATAATCAGGGGAGGCTTTTCTTTGTCTGGATTTGGTGGTGGGCGAGTCGAGCTTAATTAGGAGGCCATAAAAATGGAAGAAAAGGTCGGTATAACCTTAGATCAAAAACAGGTTCTTGAGCTTAAAGAGATTATTATCGATAAAGATAAAGAGGCTGCTTTTAAGTTTCTGGACGAATATATTTATAAACCAATAAAGCGAAGCGAAGAAGGCCACTGCAAGCCGCAGTTTTAGATTAAATTGGAGAAAAAATTTTATGGCAGACGAAACAATAAAAAGTCTGGTTATTTTATTTCTATGCATAGTCGGTATAGGGTTTACGGTTTCCGTCTTAAAGGCAGAAGATGAGGCACAGATTGCGGCTTATTATTTTCACACTAAGTTTCGTTGTCCCTCATGCCATAAAATAGAACAGTTTACAGAAGAATCACTGAAAAACAATTTCTCAAAACAATTGGAAGAAGGAAGTCTTGTTTATAGAGTCGTTAATGTTGAAGAAAAAGGGAATAAGCACTTTATTAATGATTATCAGCTTTATACAAAGTCTGTAGTATTGTCGTTTAGAAAGAATGGTGAAGAGTTGGAATATAAGAATCTGGATAAAGTGTGGATGTATCTTGGCGACAAGCAAAAATTCTCGGATTATATCAAAGAGGAAACGCAGATTTTTTTAGATAAACTCAAGGAAAAAGATTAATGGCGGTTTTTTTATCGGCAATATGGCTTGGCGTCCTTACCTCGATTAGCCCCTGCCCTTTGGCGTCCAATATCGCCGCAGTTTCATTCCTGTCAAAAAAAATTAATCATCCCAAGGCTGTATTATGGGCAGGCATAGCCTATACGTTGGGTAGAATGACAAGCTATGCCATTTTAGGTGTGGTAATCATAGGTTCTCTCTTTAGTATTCCCACGGTAGCAAATTTGTTGCAGAAATATATGAACATAATTCTCGGGCCCTTGCTGCTTGCAATCGGCCTGTTTCTCTTAGGCATTATAAAATTCAATATATCCGGATTCTCACTGTCAATAGAAAGGCAGAATGCCCTGGTTGAGTCAGGGATTAAGGGGTCTTTCATTTTAGGCGCGGTTTTTGCGCTTTCTTTTTGCCCGATTTCAGCCGCTCTTTTTTTTGGAACTCTTATTCCCCTTGCATTAAATAACCGTTACGGAATTATTTTTCCCTTTTTATATGGTATTGGAACAGCTCTGCCGGTGATGATTTTTACATTGGCAATTAGCTTAGGAGCGGCTTCAGTTTCTCATTGGTTTCATAAAGCAAGGCAGCTTGAAGGATATACCAAAAAAATTACGGGAATAATATTTATTCTGGTAGCAATATATTATATTCGGAATTATATAGTCAGTTTGTTCTATCATTAAAAGGATATATAGATGGGAAGAGTTGTTCATGAAGAAAGAAGATTAAGTTTTTTTGAGAGATACCTTACAATATGGGTTACAGGGTGTATTGCTTTAGGGATTTTACTTGGAAGATTGTTTCCTGAAATTGCACTTACGCTTGATAGATTTTCTGTTTACCAGGTGTCCATTCCGATTGCAATTTGCTTGTTTTTTATGATGTACCCGATTATGGTTAAAATCGATTTTGCAGAGGTGGTCAAAGCCGGAAGAACTCCCAAACCGGTTGCGCTTACATTGTTTATTAACTGGTGCATTAAACCTTTTAGTATGTTTGCTGTTGCCTTTCTCTTTTTGGGAGTATTTTTTAAGAATTGGCTTCCGGGTTTTGAAATTGTTAAGGGGGGAACGGAGGTAGAGTTATACAGATCTTATATTTCAGGCTGCATTTTACTGGGTGTTGCACCTTGCACGGCAATGGTTCTTATCTGGGGGCATCTGTCGAAAGCTAATGACGGACACACCCTTGTTATGGTAGCCATTAATTCGCTTACTATGCTATTGCTTTATGCCCCTCTAGGCGGCTGGCTCTTAGGCATAAATAAGATGCCTATCCCATGGCAAACTATTGTGTTGTCGGTTGCTATATATGTAGGCTTACCATTAATTTTAGGTTATCACTCACGGAAAATGGTCATTGCGAAAAAAGGCTTTAAGTGGTTTGAGGAGAAGTTTATTCATTATCTTACGCCGGTATCTATCATTGCATTACTCTTCACCCTTATGCTACTGTTCTCATTTAAGGGCGAGCTTATTATTAAGCAGCCGCAAGTGATATTTTTAATTGCCATCCCCCTTTTTATACAAACTTGTTTTATATTCGGCTTGGCGTATATAATGGCAAAGTGGTTAAAACTATCGTATAGAGATGCAGCCCCATCTGCCCTGATTGGAGCGAGTAATCATTTTGAAGTGGCTATCGCAACATCTACGGTGCTTTTTGGGTTATCTTCGGGAGCGTCTTTGGCAGCGGTGGTAGGCGTGTTGATTGAAGTGCCGGTTATGCTTATGTTGGTTCGAGTATGTTTAAGAACCAGGCATTTCTTTGACAGGGGACATTAACTAAAAACAGAGTTCACAGATAAGACTCGGCCGGTCTATTATCAACATCACTTAAGCCCGAGGGAGCCAATCTTCTATAAATCCCAGGTAAATTTTGCTTGGGATTTATAGTTATTTGGGGTATAATAACAGAATATATTGAGGTGTATATTATGCTGGACTTGTCCAAAAAAAGATTCAGATTGAGAATTGTGCTGCCGGCCTATCCCACATTTAATATTTATTCTCGCATTGCTAAAGCGACTACAGCCCTGGGGCCGTTATGTGTGGCAACTGCTGCGAATGAAATGGAGAATTGGGACGTTGAAGTTATCGATGAGAATAATCTGCACAGATACGGGCCCAGAAGCAATTCAGGCGGAGCAGACCACGAATCTTTGCAGAACTCAAGGCCCGCAGATGTAGTCGGGTTTTATGGCGGATTGACCAGCACCATCCCCAGGCTTTACGAAATAGCCCGTTTTTATAAAGAAAAGGGCGTAGTAACAATCGCCGGCGGGCAGCATTTTGTTGAAGATAATGTAGCTAAAGCTTTGTCTTGCGGCATTGATTACATAGTAATTGGTGAAGGCGAAGAAACCATTAAAGAGCTCCTTGAAGCTTTGCAAGGCAGGCAAGATATCAATAATGTCAACGGCATCGCTTACTTAAACGACGGAAAAATTGTTTATACTCCGCAAAGAGCGCCCCTGAGGGATTTTGATAGATTGCCTTTACCGGATTTTTCCCTGGTGCGTTACGCCAGGATTAAAATGTATCCTGTTGAGAGAATTCGTGGTTGCGGCATGGATTGCGAGTTCTGTACAGTTAAAGGTAAGCCAAGGCCCGCTTCTCCCGAACGGTTGTTAGCGTGCATTAGCTCTCTTTTGGAAACAAAAGACGCCAGGCATTTCTTTATCGTTGACGACCTTTTTGGGCAACAACGGGATGAGACGATAAGATTTTGTAATATGCTTAAGAATTATCAAAAAGATATAGGCAGGAGATTGGATTTAGGCGTTCAGATAAGGTTGGATAAAGCTAAAGACCCCGAGTTGCTTTTGGCTATGCGCCAGGCGGGTATTAATACAGTTGCTATCGGGTTTGAGTCGCCCATTGAAGAAGAATTAAAGGCTATGAATAAACGCATAAGACCTGAAGATATGCTATCGCTTGCAAAGATATTTCATAAATTTGGATTTTTGGTGCACGGCATGTTTATATTCGCTTATCCGTCAAAAGAAGGCGTAAATTTCGAAATGTCGGCAAAGGAACGGGTAAAACGCCTCAAGAGTTTTATCAAAAAGGCGAAAATCGACACTATACAGGTCTTATTGCCGGTTCCTTTGGCCGGGACAGAATTAAGATACAGGCTTCAAAGGCAAGAGAGGGTTTACCCAATTGAAGATGTGGGTTGGGAATATTACGACGGTAACTTTCCTCTATTTGAGCCTGACTGGCCCCTGACAGCCGAAACAATGCAGGCCTCAATCAGGAAAATTATGGGTAAGTTTTACCAGTTTAAATATATGTTTAAAATATTTATAAATATATTGTTTTTTCCGGCTTTAGTCTTTTTCCTGCATAATATTAAATTTGGATGGAGAAAGTGGTATCGGACCTGGCGCAATGACTTGATTCGTTTTGGCGGTTGGATTACCATGAAAGAGTGGATGAGAGAGTTCAGAAAGGATGGATTTTCAGAGAAATTGCAAAAAGCAAGAGGGCATCTGAAAATTCAAGAACCAGCCTAAAAATTATATTTTATAATTTAGTTGACAAATAAAGGAGACTGTGTTATACTGCTCTCCAGTAGTAAATGAGGGAATCGAAGTCTTGGACCGCAATGGTAAAGGAAAATTCGCCTTGCGGTTTTTTATTTCTGCCATTATTTACTATAATTTTAGAAAGTGAGGAGGTGTAGTAAATAATGGCACAAGGAACAGTTAAGTGGTTCAATGACCAAAAAGGTTATGGGTTCATAACGCCGGATGATGGAAGTAAAGATTGTTTTGTTCATCACAATGCAATTCAGGGTTCGGGCTTCAAATCTTTAAATGAAGGACAAAAAGTCAGCTTTGAAGTGGAGCAAGGACCCAAAGGCCCTCAAGCAACGAATGTAGTAAAGATATAGTTGCGATGCAAAAATAAAGCCCGACCATATGGTCGGGCTTTATTTGCTTCTATCCCCAAAGAGCTATTAAGGAGATGTAGAATGCATAAGGGAAAAATAGATAAAATCGTTCGTGACAGAGGATTTGGTTTTATTGATGATACAGACGGCAGAAAAGTATTCTTTCACCAAAGCAGTCTTGTGGGCATTACGTTTGATGCCTTAAAGGGGAACGAGGAAGTCGAGTTTGATGTTGAGAATTCTCCCAAAGGACCGCGCGCCGTTAATTTGAGTATTTTGAAATAAGAACTAAAAGCCTTGCAAATTAGCTAACCCCCTGCAGCAAAATAAGTTGCAGGGGGTTTTTGTGAGGAAGAATGAAATTCAAAAATATCCACTCTTGGGATTTGGGGCCGAAAGAGGCCATAAGGCTGCAGAATAGTTTAAAGCAAAAGATAAAACTGAAGAAATACTCTATCATACCAAAATTGATTGCTGCAGCGGATGTAGCATTTAAGGATGATAAGGCATACGGGGTGGTAATTGTGCTTAACTACCCTTCGTTTGAAATAATCGAGCAGGTATTTAAGACTGCTGAAATTTCTTATCCGTATATACCGGGGCTGTTGACTTTCAGGGAAGGCCCGGTTTTAGAGAAGTGCTTTAAGGCCTTAAAGACCGAACCGGAAATTATTCTCTTTGACGGACAGGGAATAGCCCATCCCAGAAATATGGGATTAGCCACTCATTTTGGCATACTTCTCGATAAGCCTGCTATTGGCTGCGCCAAGACAAGACTATTTGGGAATTATACAGAGCCTAAACAGAGGCAGGGTGCATTTTCTTATCTTTTGGATAAACAGGGCAGAAAGATAGGGGCAGTCTTAAGAACGCGCAGTAATGTCAAGCCGGTTTATATATCACCGGGTCACAATATCGACCTTGCCGCTTCAATAAGGATTATTCTGATGTGCACAAAGAAATACCGCCTGCCCCAGCCGCTCAGGCTCGCCCATCAACTCACAGGAAAGATGAAACCGGGAAAATAGGAAGTTTTTTCTCTTGTCTTTATGAATAGCGTTTGGTAAGATTATGGAGTAAGTTCGTTAAAAAAAATAAGGAGAAGACGATGGCAAGGAAAACTTCAAAAAAGGTAAACAAAAAAGATCTGCGCGAGCTCGTAACTCACTTATATGATAACTATACATCCGAACTCGACGATAGTCTCTGGACCTGGGAGATGGCACGGTGGTATGAATTAGTATTCTGTATATTAACGACAATCGGGGAACCGGATGTAATGGCAGCCGATACGCGCGCCGTTACCAACGCTTTATCCGAGATGGGCGTTTTAGAGCCGGCTGCATTGGCCAGGCTTAAGCCATCGATACAAAAAGGCATGAAAACCAATGCAGCACTGATTAGCATAGGGTCTTTATTGAAATATGCGGGCTTCTCCGATGAACAGTCAAAGTCCGCTATCACAGCACTCTGTGAGGCGGCCTACAGTATAAAGAAAAAGTATGGCGGTAAGATACAGAATTATTTACGTAAGTATGGCGACTATATGTTAGGACAAATACGCCGCGACTTTCATTTCAATAACTTTAATAAGGCGTCAAAGGCGCTGGCAATATGGTTACAGAACACCTTAAACATGCCGGTGCCTGCCTCCAATCCTTTGGCCGATAAAGCCTGCAGAAGTCTCGGGGTCACGTATAAAGATCTGGTAGAGGCAGCGAATGAGCAGGATTTGAACGTCGCAGTACTCGACGATGCTTTACGTGTGTATTGGGAAGACTTAGCCGTAGAAGAATAATCTAAAGAGGAAATATCCATGCCGGAACCCATTAAATATGATCTCTTAAAGCACTACAAAAAATGCATCAGGGATTACCCGACTGCGAGAAGATGCAGAGGCTTAGATACTACTGTTTACCGCTGGGCGCTGGCAAAGACTAACAGTTTTGTAAATGGTTATTTTTGGGATGGCTTTAGCGGTAGACGCGCTGTACCCCTGGGGGGATCGCATAGGAGAAATAAATTATGGAAAGAATTAGTTACGCATGGCGAAATGGATTGTGACGTGCCCTATATATCGCCTAGGGGTAAGCTAAAGCATGTAAAAGTCAAGATTAAACATTCGTTCAAAGATGCGCGAAATATCATTAATGCAAAGGTCTATACCTGGTTGGGGCCGCAGGCCATAGAAATCGGCCACTGGAGAGCGGAAATAAAAAGAAGTAAAGAAAGTAGAATGGTTATAGAAGAGCAAAAGATCAAATATCAACGTAAGAAACCGAGCGGGCCTTCGCAGTCGCCCGGGGGTCAGGGACTTAGAGAGACAAGGCGCCTGGTGCCCCAGCAAAAGTTCTCAAATCCTTTGCATAATGTAATACCTAACTGGCTGCAGCGCCGCATCGGAACAGTTGCAACTCAAAGAAACACATTCAGGCCTAAGCCCGCATCTGCGCGAGTCGGTTCATTGCAATGGATGGCCCAGGGATTAGATACTACATCTTTTAAAAAGTCCGGCGTGGCACAACAGGAAGCTATACGGCAAAGAACACAACAGCGCTTGGCACTATCACGCAATGCGAGAGTAGAATCCAAAAATTTCTCAAAGGCGGGTCAATTGTCGTCTACAATGGCTGGACAACCGCGATTGGCGTCATATGCACAAGGAAGCCTCTCGCAAGGTGCATCGGTAAGGCCTGGTTCATTGCAATGGATGGCACAAGCCGGAGGGTTGTTCAGGCCTCGACAAACATCATTAAGACCCGGCCAAATGCTCACACACGGTTCTCATAGCATATTAGCCCCGCATAAGTTCGCTTCTTTTCCGGCATCTCAATCGGTACTTGCTTCTCGCGGCTCATTGCAATGGATGGCAAAGGGCTTGCGTGGATAAACTACAATCAGAATTATGGACGTTTTATATAACTCCATAAAGATTATTCTGATGTGCATAAAGAAATATCGCCTGCCCCAGCCGCTCAGGCTCGCCCATCAACTCACAGGAAAGATGAAGCATATTTAGTTTGTAATTCTGAATTTGGCAGTAAGCGTTGCTTCATAACCGGTTGAACCCGTCTCAGCAGTTATAGTTACAACTTGCCCCGGTTCGCCTATAACGATTTCTACTACATCGGCATTGCCATTTCCGTCTGCCTTCGTTGACGATACACCTACAACAGAATCTTGCATAATCGCAATTGGGGCATGAGGCTCAAGATTTCTGAAGGAGAGCGTTACTTTAGTTTCTGTCGGACCTGATGTCGGATTAATAGTGAGGCTTGCCTCTTCTTTCTCATTGCAGCCATATAATAGAGATACTGCCAGTATTAGAAACATTAGACGTCGCAACATATTATTACCTCCTTTCTTCAATTAAATAATTCTCATTTATTATAATATACAATATTAATATAGTCAACATTAAGTAAGCCCAAGGAGCCAAAATTAACAAAGCCCTGTACCGTACGGTACAGGGCTTTTTGTTTTTTGGCGGTTTTTCCCCTTGACAAGATTAAATATATAGGTTATCTTAACTATAACAAAACCTAACAACTATTTACATAACATAACATAACCTAACAATCGCCTTTGGTTCAAAAATTATGAATAAAAGGAAAATTATAATAGGCGGCAAGAGATATTATAGAGTATCCGAGGTTTGCAAGGTGCTGGGGATATTTAAGAATACCCTCTATAATTGGGAAAGATTAAAAAAAATCCCTAAGGCCTATCGGGATCCTATGAGCGGCTGGAGGCTGTACTCACAAAAAGATGTAGAAAAGATTAAAAGGTTGTCGGGAAGATAGCATAGTGTTCTTTATTAAGGAAAAATGAAAAGAAGAAAATCCAATCCAATACTCTTATTAATCTTGGCGATATTAGCCTCTTTATTGATATCGCCGCATATTGCCTGGCCCGTAGATGTAAATGTATTGCCCAATCTCCAACACGGCCTGGATACCACAGGTGACGTCTTAAGTGATATTACGGGAGATGACGCTGCTGCCGCTGATTACGATATCACTAGTTCCTCTTCCGGAGATTTAGTCTATACAGTGGAGGATGGTTGTGTAATGCATTTGGATACCTTTGATGTCACTGCTATCCCGGATAGTTCAACAATTACCGCGGCTGTGCTTCATCTACAGTATGGTCCACAAGGTGGCTATAATGGCACACTCCCGGTGCGTTATGACAATGGCGCCGGGCTAACTACTACAGGGATAACCCCGAGTGATATTGGCGACTGGAGTGCCGATTTAACTTTTAACCTCTATGCGGAGGGCGTAGATACAAAGACTAAAATACAGAATTTAGATATAGAATTTACCAGTAATGATAGCCCGCCGGGTGACGCTTTAAATTTTGATTATGTATGGGTTACAGTTAGTTATACAGGAGCAGACACCGACTCAGCCGTAGAAGTCCACGGCGGGGGAGCGCAGGCCAATTTTAATCTCAATCCTTTAAACGATACATCCGGTGAGAAGTTTTCGGTGTTGAAGTTCCAAGTCAGTGATAAAGCTACCAGTGATGAATTTGCGACCTTAATTGACCAGATTACCGTAAACATCACCGGTACAGGAGGCAATGCCTCTACAGATATTGCCTGGGCGGAACTATGGGATGATACAGGCAATGCTCAGGTAGCCACTTCAGCGTCGATTACCGACTCTGCTATCACTTTCGGCTCTGCTCCTGATAGCAATGGCGTAGCCGCCTTGGATACAGTGGCCAGCGGACAGACAATAAGATACACTGTAAACGTCTATATGAAAAACAGCCAGCT
>CP070837.1:436245-530858 GCA_020341815.1 Candidatus Omnitrophota bacterium | reverse complement strand
AAGACCAAGAAAATCACTCTGACCCCATTTTTATGTTTTGGGAAAGACTATTTATAGTAGCTGGGGTGTCATTCAACTGTAAAACAGATAAGTCTCTATTATTATTTTTGCAATTGCATGCAGATAAACTTCCATTTGGAGAGGCTAAATGGATTATTTTGGAGCCAAATGAAGATGTCCTCAATGCCACATGCTCTGCATTTCGCAGATTATTTCCAGCGGCAAGCATTATTCCAGTAAAAGAGAAATTTCAAGATTGGCTTGCAAATAACTTGCCCCAGCTTGGAGAGTGTGGTGTGATTTAACTTGCACAGAACCCTAATCTAGCATAACAACGCATAACATTACTTTAGATTGATAATAGATACAAAAACTACTTTAAAATATGGAAACTAAAACTAAATATTTATATCCTATAACTATCAAAAATAAAAGGATCTCTCTTTTTAACATATCTCCTAAAATAGCGTTAAGACGAATTAGCGGCAATAATTCCAGAGACACAACACTTAATTATTGACTCCTGTTAGCTTAACCATTGAAAATGACCGTCAAATATATCAAATTTCCAAAGTTTTGCTTTGGAAATTTTTTATTGCAAATAGGGCAAATTTCTGCTATAATTTCCTATAAATTGATTAGAGAAGGAAGAAGCGGATAATGACCAAAAAACGTTTAGTCTTAACTTTCCCTCCGAAACTCCTGGATGAGCCGGTTACCTATCATCTGATTAAGGATTATGACCTGATGGTCAATATCTTAAGGGCCAATGTTACCCCGGATGAGGAGGGAAGACTGGTTATAGAGCTTAGCGGAGAGCGCTCGGCAATAGATAAAGGAATAAAATACCTCTCTGGGCTGGGTGTAAAGATTCAGCCAGTAGCCCAGGATGTAAAATGGCACAAGGAAAAATGTGACCATTGTACCGCCTGCATACCTATCTGTCCTACCCAGGCCCTGTTTTTAGACCGCAAGACAATGACCGTTTCTTTTGATAATAAGAAATGCATTATGTGTGGCCTGTGTATCCCCGTTTGTCCTTATAAGGCCATTGAGATATTATTTTAGAGGCCTGCCTAGTCGCCAGTATCCAGTATTTAGTATCTAGTTAAAAACTTTTTATCTTTTTACTAGATACCAGATACGAGCGACTAGCGACTGAATACTAGCGACTAATATTATGTATCAAAGCCGCACATATCAGAGTTGGGTAGAAGATAAGAGTCTTTTCAGCTTCAGGGTCAAGCTGGGTGAGAGTGACCTGTTTATTCGCGCAGATAAGGCCTTAGCTGCTTTTGCCCGGGAGTCTCTGGATAGGCAGCGCAGGCTTATTCAGGATTATATTCGGGTTGACCCCGACTTTGCCACTTCCCTTGCGCCTTATTCTGTAGGGGCAGAAGCTCCTGATATTGTCCGGGAAATGGCAGAGGCTTCATCTTGCGCTGGTGTGGGGCCGATGGCCGCAGTAGCCGGAGCCATTGCCGAATATGTGGCTAAAGACTTGCTTAAAGCTTCTTCAGAGGTAATTGTGGAGAACGGCGGAGATATCTTTATGCGGACTAATCACACAAGGAGGGTGGGTATCTTTGCCGGTGAATCTGTATATAGCGGAAAGATTGCTTTGGAGATTGCTCCGCAGGCACCTTGCGGGATTTGTACCTCAAGCGGCACAGTGGGGCCGTCTTTAAGCTTTGGTAAGAGCGATGCGGCAGTGGTTATTTGTAATTCAGCCATTTTGGCCGATGCCTGGGCTACGCGCCTGGGGAATATGGTTAAATCTGCTTCTTGTGTGGATGAAACATTGACATTTGTCAAAGACAGAGCTCCGGTTGCAGGAATTAAGGGTGTTGTGCTGATTATTGGTGAGAAGATCGGGGCCTGGGGAGAGGTTAAATTAGTTCAGAGTCGACATTAATAAGGAGGATAAGGTGTTTAAGAGAATAGCTGAAGATATTCGCACGGCATTTCGCGAAGACCCGGCAGCCAGGACGGTAATGGAGGTAATCCTTTGCTATCCGGGCTTGCACGCTATCTGGCTACACCGCATTGCCCATTTTTTCTGGCGGCACGGCTGGAAAAATCTGGCCCGCCTGATTTCTCATATCTCGCGTTTTCTCACCGGCATCGAGATTCACCCGGGGGCAAAGATCGGCCGCAGGTTCTTTATCGACCACGGGATGGGGATAGTTATCGGTGAGACCACCGAGATCGGTGATGATGTCTTGATGTATCAGGGCGCAGTCTTGGGCGGCACAACCCGCGAGAAGAAGAAACGCCACCCCACCATCGGTAACAGGGTTGTAATTGGCGCGGATGCCGTGGTTCTGGGTGCGATTGAGGTGGGAGAGGATGCCAGAATAGGCTCAGGCTCGGTTGTGGTCAAACCCGTCCCCGCAGGCGTAACGGTGGTGGGTGTTCCGGCCAGGATAGCCGAGAAACCGAAAATCAAGCCCTTGATTGACCTTGAGCACGGGCATCTTCCCGACCCGGTTGCCGAGGCAGTAAATATCCTTCTAAAGAAGCAGGATGCGCTTGAGGAGAGGATAAGAAGCTTAGAAAATAAATAATACCCCTTGCAGTAAAGGACCCCTTCCGTCAAAATCTCATAAAAGGGACTTGACGGGAGGGGTTTTTTAGTATATACTTAAGGTTGTGAATAGTTCATTTAGTGAAATATTTTGATGATTAAATATCTCTTAAGAAGGAGGACGGTTATGGAAGTCAAAGGTTCGGATTTCGGGAAAGAAGTGAGCACGATGCTGCCCTTGATTATGAGGGAGTTCACCCGCAACCAGCACAAGGATATCTTTGCCAAAGGCCTCTTGAGCGTGCCTCAGGTGGTTATCCTTGATTTTCTCTACGAACGCAAGGGCTGCCAGATGAATGAGCTGGCCAGGCTCTTAAACTTCAGTATGAGCGCGGTAACGGCCATTGTGGATAAAATGATAAGGCTTAAGCTTATCAAGAGGCAGCGCTCCAGTCAGGACAGAAGAGTGGTAAATGTGATGATATTGAGCAAAGGGAAAGAGGCGATTAAACGGGTGAGAGAGGCGAGGCGCGATTGCGTGAATGAGATGTTTTCTGTGCTTACCCAGAAGGACAGAGAAGAATATATCAGAATATTAAAAAAGGTATATATAAATCTGGCGCATAAAAAATGAGATATATTAAAAGATTTATTTTTATATTTTTATTTTGCACCTTATGCCTGGCAGGCATTGCCGAGGAGGCAGAAAACGAGCTTTCTCTGGGGGCGTGCATCATTTTTGCCGCCCAAAACAGCTTTGAGGTAAAATTGGCCCGATTGGATTTTTTGGTTGCCGAGACCGGGCAAGGCATTGCCGAATCCATATTTGATACCAGTTTATCGCTGGGTGTAGGTTATTCCAAAGATACCAGAGAAGCGCTTTCCAGTTTTGCCGCCAGTAAAACCACCACCAATACCTATTCGGCAGAGGCCGAGAAAAAGCTTCCCACAGGCACCGAAGTTAACCTGTCTTTTTCAAATACCAGAGAGTCAAGCAATTCCGCCTTTGTCTCTAGCAATCCGGCTCATAGCGCAGAGGCGGCCCTGGAAATCCGCCAGCCCTTAGCCAAAAACGCCTTTGGTTATGTTGACAGGCGCAGCATTACTCTAACCAGCCTGGCCATTGAGAACTCCGACCTGGACAGACAGGAAAGAATTGAGGTTCTGTTTGCGGATGTGGAAGATGCCTACTGGGAGTGGGTCTTCTCCAGAAAGGCCATGCGGATTTATAATGAAATTTTAGAAAAGGCCAGGAATCTGCATGAAAGCAATACGCGAAATTATGATATAGGCATTATAGAAAAGGGAGACTTTCTGGCATCAGGAGCCAATGTCTTAATCAGAGAAAAGGACCTTCTGCTTGCGGAGAACGCATACAGGAGTGACGAGGAGCAGATTAAGCTGTTAATGAATTTAGATGCTGCAAGCAGAATCCATCCTTCGGAGATACTGACATACAGAGAGATCGAGGTTGAATTGGGCGATTGCCTGAGGAAAGCCTTTCTTAAGAGGCGCGATTATCAGCAGGCCAAAACCGATATTGAAATAGAGAATATTACCTTAGAGACCAAAGCCAATGAACGCTGGCCGGAGATAGACCTTACCGCAAGCATGGTCGCAAACGGCATCGATCCAAAATTCAGCAGTGCCGTAAAGAGAATAGGCACCGAAAATAATGCCGATTATTCCGCCGGAGTAGAAATCTCTATACCGCTGGAAAATAATTTAGCCCGCAGCGAATTTGAAAAAGCAAAGGCCAATAAAGAAAAGGCAATCCTGACTATGAAGAAGCTGGAGAGGTCCATCGTTACCGAAGTGGGGGATGCCTTTCGTGATTATATCATGCGCCAGGCGAATGTGGATAAGCTCTTGAAGGCCGCGCAATTACAGGAAGCCAAGCTTAAGGAAGAGGAAAAGCGTTTTAAATTCGGCAGGTCCAATACAAAGAGGCTGATAGACTATCAGCAGGATTACCTGAACGCGCAGCTTGATTTAGCCAGGAGTATGTTAGAGTTGAAAAAGAGTAAAGTTGATTTAGAGGAATCTCTTAATGTTATTCTTGAGAAATACGAGGCCCTGTTATGAGTCTGCCGCGCTTTAGCGTTAATCAGTCTTTATTTATAAACCTGATATCCATAATTATAATTATTATCGGACTTATTGTATATTTCGGGATAAATAAGGAAGTATTTCCCAATGTTTCCTTTGATATAGTTAGCGTCACTACTTATTATGCCGGAGCCACGCCCACCGATGTAGAAAAATTGATTACCGTGCCCATAGAGAGGGAGCTGAAGCAGGTTGACGGCATAGATAAAATCGAATCCAAATCTGCGGTGGGTTTCTCTTCCCTGGGAGTATACATAGACCCGGATGCTCCCAATAAACAAAAAGTAATCAGGGATATTCAAAACGCCGTAGACAGGGTCAAGGACTTGCCTCGCGATGTCGATGATCCGCTGGTAACCGAGGTGGAAACCGGGCAGTATCCGATACTTGAGGTATCTTTATCGGGAAAGATGACGGAAAGCCAGTTGCGCCACCACGCCGATATCATCGAGGATATCCTTGAGGATGTAGAGGGGGTTGCCCGCATCAGAAAGTCCGGTTACCGCGAAAGAGAAATGCAGGTTCAGGTGGACCCCGAGAAATTAAATGAATACTATGTTTCCTTTGATGAGATAGAGGGTGCTCTCGCCGAGCGTAACGTCAGCCTGCCGGCAGGAAAGATAGATACCGCAACCAGCGAATACAGTATCCGGACTACAGGAGAGTTCTTAAGCGCCCGGGAAATAGAAGACGTAATCATCCGCGCCAAC
The DNA here is from genome assembly GCA_020341815.1 of Candidatus Omnitrophota bacterium. Classification (GTDB taxonomy): domain Bacteria; phylum Omnitrophota; class Gorgyraeia; order JAFGHF01; family JAFGHF01. The sequence goes on along the minus strand of CP070837.1, from coordinate 525,512 downwards.
GATTCAGGCAATTGGCTGAGAGTAAAAGATGTGGCGCGGGTTGAGGACACATATAAAGAGGAAGATGTAATCAACAAGACCCTGGGAAGCCGTTCCATAAATCTCCTTGTCCTGAAAAAAGAATCGGGAGATGCCCTCTATATGGTTGACCAGGTAAAATCCGCCTGCGCTGAATATCTGGCCGTACACAAGGATGGTTTAGAGATTTCATACGTAAATGACTATTCCTTTTTTGCCCGCAGGCGGCTGAATGTGCTCAGGAATAATACTTGGGCGGCTGTTTTTATAATCTTAGGGGTTCTGCTTATCTTTTTACAAAAAAGGATTGCTATCGTTACCTTCCTGGGCGTGCCGGTGGCCTTTTTCACTACATTTATGGTGATGAGTGCTATGGGCATTACCATAAATGTAGTAAGTATGTTTGGCTTGATTATTGTTCTGGGGATGCTGGTTGATGACGGTATTATTGTTGCGGAAAATACCTACCGCTATATGGAAAAGGGGATGCCTCCGCGCCTGGCCGCTGTCAAAGGGGCAGAGGAGGTTATGGGGGCGGTGATTGCCGCAGTGGCTACCACAATTGCCGCATTTTCACCGCTTTTGTTTATGACCGGCATTATCGGCAAGTTTATCAGAAATATTCCCACCGTCTTGATTATAGCCCTGGTTGCCTCTTTGGGTGAGGCCTTAATTATTTTGCCTTCGCATATAGCCGACTTTGTGCGGGTGCGCTTGGACGCCAAGGGTAAGCCCCTGTCTATAGCTAAGGAGTTGCCTTGGTTTAAAAAGATGGTCAATTTTTATACCCGCATACTTGAAGTGGCCGTGCGCAGGAAATACAGGGTAGTCAGCGCCTTTGTACTAATATTGGTTATTGCTATTATATTGTCCTTTACCGTTATCAAGTTTGTCCTCTTTCCCAGTACAGGAATAGACTTCTTTTTCATCAGGGCTGAGGCGCCTATCGGCACGCCTTTAGAAAAGACTCATCAGCTTATGCTTCCTTTAGAGAAAGCCGTAAGCCAATTACCCAAGGATGAACTGGATACCTATGTTACTAATGTAGGAAGGATGGAAGAGGACCGCAATGACCCCTTTTCCAGGCAGGCCAGCAGTATCGGGCAGATTGCGGTCTATCTCACGCCGGAACAGGACAGAAAGAGAAAGGTTGACGAAATCATTGCCCAGCTGCGCCGAGAGGTAAAGGATGTTAAAGGATTTACCGACCTGCGCTTTGACAAGCCCGAGACCGGACCACCCGTAGGTAAGCCTGTTGAGGCAAGGTTAAGGGGTGAAGACTTCACTATATTAGATGAGATGGCCGATGAATATATGGATTATCTCTCTACTATTGAGGGCGCTTTTGATGTTACCTGGGACCATAAGCCGGGAAAGGAAGAAATCAGGGTCAGTATCGACCGCGAAAAAGCCACGCAAGCCGCCCTGACTGTAGGTCAGATTGCCAGGACTGTGCGCGCGGTTTTTGAAGGCGGGATTGCTACCCAGATTAAGCCGGTTAAGGCCGAAGAAGAGACAGATGTGACGGTAAAATTCAGTAAGAAGGACGTGCGCCATATTTCCGCCTTTGAAGATATCCTGATAATGAACAAGTTCGGCAATCTGATTCCTTTGAAAAAAGTGGCGAGAATAGAGAAGGTTCCGGGCACAACGACTATTCACCACTTAGACGGAAAGCGCGTGGTGACGGTTTCCAGCAATATCGATACCGATAAAATAACTTCAATGAAGATTAACAATTTGCTCAGCAGGAAGTTTGTGGATATCTCCCGCAAATATCCCGGCTATTCCGTTAAATATGGGGGAGAGCAGGAAGAAAGCATAAAATCTTTAAGAAGCCTGATTAAGGCATACATATATGCCTTTTTGATTATCTATTTAATCCTGGCCTCATTCTTTAAGTCATTGGTGCAGCCGTTTGTAGTTATGCTGGCTATTCCTTTTGGTCTGATAGGAGTTGTTTTCGCCTTTCTGGTGCATGGCCTGCCCTTATCATTTATGGCAATGTTGGGCATTGTAGGCTTAAACGGCATTGTGGTAAATGATGCCATCGTGCTTGTTTCCTTTATCAATAAACTGCGCGCCGAGGGAATGGAAAGAAAGCAATCCATTATACAAGCAGTGCAGATAAGAATCAGACCCGTTATCCTGACTACCGTTACCACCGTAGGCGGGCTTTCCACGGTGACCTATGGCATCGGCGGCAAGGATCCATTTCTGGTGCCCATGGCCTTAGGTATATGCTGGGGGCTTTTATTTGCCACTATCCTGACGCTGGTAATAATACCATGCATTTATTCCATAATTGATGATATAACATTAAAAATTACCCACCATCCCAGCCTCATCCAGACCATCAAATTAAACAATAAAAATCATAAGAAAGATTGATTTTTTTGCAAAAAGGCCTTATCATAGTTGTTTGGAGCTTTAGATAAGGAGGTAAAAAGTGGAAAGTGCAAGATATATGGCCAATGTAATTACCGCGGCTAATCTTCTGTTTGGGGCAATGTCCATATTTTTATCGGTAAGAGGCAGTTACATCCCCGCGGCCTGGATTATCTTTTTCTCTATCATCTTCGATATTGCCGATGGAAAAGTTGCCCGCATGAGCAAAGAGGTCTCGGAGTTCGGCAAGCAGTTTGACTCGCTGGCGGATTTGATTTCCTTTGTGGTGGCACCTTCGGTTTTAGTCTTTACTTTGAATTGCCCGAAGTTTTTTCTCTGGCGCCTTCTGGTTTGCCTGATAGCGGTTTTCTGCGGCGCCTTTCGCCTGGCCAGATTTAATACCGAAAGCGAAGAGAAGTCCCTGCTTTTCTTTAACGGCCTGCCCACTCCCGGTTTTGGAGCACTGGTGGCATCTATTGTCCTTATTTACTATAAATATAATTTACATATCGAACCACGAATTGTTTCGGTAATAGTGGCCATACTGGCAATGATGATGGTCTCAGGCATTAAATATCCCACTTTTAAGAATGTGTCTTTGTTTCAGTGGAAATATTTACTCAGTTTTGTTATAATACTGGCTATGTTGTTTATCATTCCTGAATTAGTGGCCTTTGTTTTATCTTTGGCCTATGTAGTTTTAATGCCCATTAAGGCAAATCTTATGAAGGAGGTCAAATGAAGCCGTTGGTGATACTTCTAATCAGCGTTTCTCTTACCAGTATCGGACAGATAATTCTGAAAAAGGGATTACTTATTGTGGGGCCAATTGAAAAGATGGGATTAAAATTTTTCCAGATGTTAAGCAATCCTTTAGTAATGTTAGGTGTAACTTTTGCTATTTTGGGCTGGACGGCCTATGTTATGGCACTTTCCAAGGCCGAATTAAGTTATGCCTATCCAATCTGGAGCCTGACTTATGTAATCGTTCCTTTGCTGTCATTATTTATTTTTAAGGAAAGCATCTCTTTAATGAAGATGGGCGGCCTTGGCTTTATCTTCTTAGGGGTATTTCTGGTGGCGACCAGTATTAACGTAAAGTAATAAACTATGAGTGAAAGATTTAAGATAGGTTTGGCTTTAGGCGGAGGGGGTGTGCGTGGCCTGGCCCATATAGGCCTTCTTAAAGTATTTGAAGAGGCAAAGATACCGGTTGACCTTATTGTGGGCACAAGTATGGGTGCGGTGATTGGCGGAGCCTATGCTCTTTCAGGAAGAGCTTTGAGTGTGGAGCAGAAGATGCTCACACTTCTTAAGAGAGAAGCAATTATCAAACTCGAATCCTTGGCCGCAGATTCCGCGCCGGAAGAGAAGGTAAGGATAATTCAGAGCCTGGCAACTTTTGTCAAGGAGCTTTTGCTCTGGAACCTTAAAGGAATTAAATGCTGGATAGCCAACGGCACAGAGATTAAGCAATTAGTTAAGGAAACGGTGGAGGATGCCGAGTTTAGCCATGCAAAGATTCCTTTTGCCTGCGTTGCCTGTAATCTAAAAAGCGGCGAGGAGGTTCTCTTAAATGAAGGCAGGATGTCAGAGGCTATTATGGCCTCCAGCTCTGTGCCGGCTGTATTTCCTCCGGTAGAAATAGGAGGCAGGCTTTTAATCGATGGAGGCATAACCAGCGAAGTGCCTGTCGAGGCCACAGGCAGAATGGGGGCGGATTTCATTATCGGTATTAATGTTGAGTCTAGAATTTTCCATGAAAAGTTTAAGCATGGAATGGATATCCTTTTTCAATCGGACGAAATCCGCTCGCATGAGTTGGTTCGCCTTAAGCTCAATCTGGCGGATTTTGTTATTCAGCCGAAAGTTCAGCATATCAGCTGGGCGGCTTTTTCTAAAGGTGAGGAGTGTATTCGGGAAGGAGAGAAGGCTGCGCGCGCAGCCTTAGGCCGGCTTAAGGCTGCTATTGCCAAAAAGAAAAGAGCCCATATTGTAAAGAAATTATTTTTTATAAAATAGGACGGAGGCAAATGGACCTGAAAACAAGGATTAAAAATTATACCCGCACTCAGACAATCAAAGGCCTGTTTAATTTACTTCCTAAGCTTTCCAATAAAAATCTGGTTAAGATGACCTATGTGGCTGAGAAGCTTGCAGAGGCCGACTGGACCAAGGCCCAGCTTAGAGCAGTTAGGGGATATTTCCAGGAAGATCATCCGGCAGTGGAATTTGCCCGCAGGATAGTCAGGGGGCTTTCTCCCAATTGCCGGGATAAATTCGTGCGCAATTTCATCATTAATTCAGGGATAACCGGACTTAATAAGCATACCGAATACACTAAAAAGCATGGCTATGAACCGCCCTGGTTTATCCTGTTCAGCCCCACGATGCGCTGCAATCTTAAGTGCACGGGTTGCTCCACCCGCGAATACACCAAAGATACGGATTTGCCTTTAGAGATTATGGACAGAGTTTTGACAGAGGCCAAAAAAGATATGGGCGTATATTTTGTGGTTACCGAGGGCGGGGAGACATTTGTACGTGAGGATTTGTTGGATTTTTATGCCCGGCATAATGACGTTTTCTTCCAGGTCTATACCAACGGCACTTTAATCGATAAGAAGATGGCGGCAAGACTGGCAAAGTTGGGAAATGTTGCCCCGGCAATCAGCGTAGAGGGCTTTGAGCAGGAGACCGACCAGAGGCGGGGAAAGGGTGTCTGGGGCAAAGTGATGCAGGCCATGGATAATTTAAAGGAGGCGGGCGTTTTCTTTGGATTTTCCGCAACTCTGCACCGCCACAATGCGGATGTGGTAACGAGTGATGAATTTTTCGACTTTATGATTAATAAGGGATGTTATTTCGGCTGGTATTTCCAGTATATCCCCTTAGGTAAAAATCCCGATATATCTTTGATGGCTACACCCCAGCAGCGCAATAAATTGCGTGAAAGCATAATCAGGGTAAGGCGGAGGCGACCTCTTTTTATCGGTGATTTCTGGAACGACGGGCCTTATGTTAAAGGCTGCATTGCCGCCAGGCAATACCTGCACATTAATAATAGAGGCGATGTAGAGCCCTGTGCCTTTATGCATTTTACCGTGGATAATATCCGTAATAAGACCCTGAAAGAAATTATGGAATCGCCCTTTTTTAAGGCTATCAGAGAAAGGCAGAATGCTCAAGAGGCCCCCGCAGCTCACAGCGATAATATGCTCACCCCCTGCTGCGTAATTGACCAGCCTTGGGTTTTGCGTGAGCTTGTTAAAGAGCATGGGGCCCGCCCCACCGATGGGGCAGGGGATATCCTGGAGGGCTATGTGGCCCGCGCCTTGGATGAATACAGCAAAAAACTGCATGAAATCTACGACCCCATCTGGAAGAACGATTATACGAAGTTTCACGAAAAATGATTTTAATCTTCAGAAAGCTTTATCGGCTTGCGGGATTAGTTTTCCCATTAGTTTACTTCTTTACTGATAAAGGGACAACCCTATTCTGGCTTTCTTTGGTGACTTTTTTATTCTTGATTCTGGAGATATTCAGATTCCTCTTTCCCCAGTTTAACCGCCGGATATTTAATGCCTTAGGAGCCATCCTTAAAGAAGAAGAGGCGCATCACAAGGTTTTAGGCAGCACATATTTTCTTTTCGGTTCTTTGCTGACGGTTATTTTCTTTGAAAAATCCATTGCCATAGCGGCGCTTTTGTTTTTGATATTCGGCGATGCGGCAAGCGCCCTGGCAGGGATAAGATGGGGTAAGATTAAGATTGGCAAGAAAAGCTTTGAGGGAAGCGTTGCTTTTTTTATTGCTTCAGGCTTAGTTGCCGTAATTTTAAAATATACTTATTTGGGTTTGAGTTTAAGGGTTTCTTTATTGGGAGCGTTTGCGGCTACTTTGGTGGAACTTCTGCCCATTCCCGTTGACGATAACTTAAGCATTTCTTTGTGTTCTGCGCTGGTAATGGCTATATTGAATTAATGAGGATTTTTGCGCAGGGTAGCAGGAAGGATTTTTAGCTGCTCGCGGTATTTGGCGCAGGTTCGTCTGGCAATAGGAATACTTCTTTCTTTTAAAGTTTGCGCAATCTTTTCATCCGTCAAGGGTTGTTCGGGATTTTCCCCTTTAATCAAATCCTCGATTTGTGCCTTTATATTTTTGGTGGAGATGAGCTTGCCTTTCTTTGTTTTTATTCCGTGGCTTAAGAATTCCCGAAGCGGAAATATTCCAAATGGTGTTTGAATGTATTTATTGGCAAGCAGCCTGCTTACGGTGGATTTATCCCTTTTTATTGATTTGGCTATCTTTTCCAGGCTTAAAGGGGCGAGATACCTTTTTCCTTTGTCCAGAAAATCTCTTTGCGCCTCTACGAGAAAGCGGGCTAATTCCATAAGCGTTGATTGTCTCTGGCCTACAGTCTTGATTAGCCAGAGGGCCGAATGGAACTGTTTTTTAAGATATATCTTTGTACTTATTGCGACTTTTTCATCCTGCAGGAGTCTACTGTATTGAGAGCTGATTTGTAAGATGGGCAATTCTTCATCATTGATGATAATTTCGTATCTTTCTTTTTGTTTTATAAGGATTATATCCGGTTTAATATAAGGGTTAGGAGAGTTTGCAAAGGTTCTTCCGGGTTTAGGCTCAAGAGCTGCAATATCCCTGACGGCTTCCTCTATTTGCTCCAGAGGGACCTTGAAGATGCCGGCGAGATGACTGTATTTTTTCTTTTCCAAATCCGTTAAATAATTGCAGACTATTTTGGCCGCCAGGGAGTTTTCTTGGTTTTTCTGTTTTAGCTGGATAAACAGACATTCTTTTAAGTCTTCGGCCCCTGCCCCCGGCGGGTCAAACGTGTAAATTAGATTTAAGGCCTTATAAATATCGCTTTTTCCGACACCTAAGATTTGCTGTATTTCTTGCTGGGAGCAGTGCCTGTAGCCGTTTTCGTCTATATTGCCGATAATAAATTCAGCCGTTTTGTAAAGGATGGGGTTGGGGCTTGATAAGCCTAACTGGCGCAGGAGGTGCTCCTGCAGAGAAGGGGCATATGTTGCCAGGGTTTCTTGATAATCTTTTTTCTTCTGGATATCCTGGCCGTAGCTGGTATTGTAGTTATCACTCTCGGAATAGTCCGGCGCGAGTTGTTTGTTATCGAGGAGATTATCGATGATTTCTTCTTCCTCCAGGAAGGGATTTTCAAGCATCTCCTGGCGCAGGAATCTTTTTAATTCCAAAAGCGGCAGCTGGAGAATATGCAGGGCCTGGCGCATCTTAGGAGTGAGAATGAGCCGCTGGGTGAGCCTTAGATTCAACCTTTGTTTTAAGGCCATATTATCTCCGTAACTTATGATCTCGCCTAAGTATAGCATATTTTGTCCGCTTTGGCAAGGTTAGGGAAAAGGGCCTTAGGTAGGAGTTTCAGCCCTAAATTTGCAAGAAAAGGCCTGTTTTATTACTTATCTATATGTAAATAAAGGAGTTATGTAGTATTTTTAACCTGGTAGCACAATTTATTGGGGTTTTTGAGGCAATCTGAGCCCAATATATTGTAGATTTCTTGGATTTTCCTCTTGACAGCCCAATTTTGCTGTGCTATACTTTGCTAATAGGAGGGAGGAATAATGGGAAAAATGGCACCTAAACTTTCGGAAAATGCCAGAAAGGTCCTGGAGAAGCGGTATCTGAAGAAGGACTCAAGCGGCAAGGTAGTCGAGACTGCCGAGGAGATGTTTCGGCGGGTAGCCGAAAATATCGCTTCTGCGGAGAAGTTCTACGGAACCTCAGTGGAGGATGAGAAGAAGGTAGCAGAGAAGTTTTATGCCCTTATGGCTGATTTAGAGTTCCTGCCTAACAGCCCCACCTTAATGAATGCCGGACGTGAGCTGCAGCAATTGTCGGCGTGTTTTGTACTTTCCGTCGAGGATTCTATGGAATCAATCTTTGAGGCCATCAAGAACACGGCGATGATTCATAAATCAGGCGGCGGAACAGGTTTTTCTTTTTCACGGCTGCGTCCCAAAAACAGCCGTGTGCGCTCTACGGGGGGCGTGGCCAGCGGCCCGGTCTCATTCTTAAAAGTTTTTGATGCGGCCACCCAGGCGGTAAAACAGGGGGGAACCCGTCGGGGAGCCAATATGGGGATTTTGCGCATAGACCATCCCGATATAATGGAGTTTATTTCCTGCAAGGAAAGCGATAAGGATATTACCAATTTTAATATCTCGGTAGCAGTAACGGAAGACTTTATGCAGCGGGTGAAAAATAATCAGGAATACGACTTGATTGACCCGCACAGCAAAAAGACCGTCGGAAAATTAAAGGCAAAAGAGGTCTTTAAAAAGATTGTAGAGATGGCTTGGAAAAACGGCGAGCCCGGAATAATATTTATCGATCGGATGAATAAATATAATCCCACTCCAGCGCTGGGAGAATATGAGTCAACTAATCCTTGTGGAGAGCAAGTACTTTTGCCTTATGAAAGCTGTAACCTGGGTAGTATCAATCTTTCCAAGATGGTTAGCGCAAAAAAGGTTGACTGGGAAAAGCTGGCCGAGACCACTAAACTGGCTGTGCGCTTTTTAGACAATGTCATCGATATGAATAAATATCCTCTGCCGAAAATAGAGGAGATAACCAAAGGCAACCGCAAGATTGGATTAGGCGTAATGGGCTTTGCCGATATGTTGGTCAGGCTGGACATTCCCTATAATTCAGAGGAAGCGATTGCGCTTGCGGGTAAGGTGATGGGCTTCATTCTGGAGAAGGCGCATGATGCCTCCTGCGCCCTGGCCAAAGAAAGAGGCACTTTCCCCAATTTTGAGAAAAGTATCTACGCCAAAAAGGGCTCACGCCTAAGAAATGCCACATTAACCACCATTGCCCCTACCGGCACCTTAAGCATCATCGCTAACTGCTCCAGCGGCATAGAGCCGCTTTTTGCCGTTGCCTATTTGCGTAAGGTCTTGGATGGAGAGGGCCTGCCCGAGGTGCATCCGATTTTTGAAGAGATTGCCAAAGCAAAAGATTTCTATAGTGCGGAATTAATAAAGTTGATTAGCCAGGGTAAGTCTATACAGGACCTCCCTGAGATACCGCAGGATGTACGAAGTGTATTTGTTACCTCCCATGATATTTCTCCCGAGTGGCATATTCGTATGCAGGCGGCATTCCAGCAGTCCACCAACAATGCGGTCAGTAAGACCGTAAACTTTTCTCACCAGGCTACTATGGCGGATGTGGAGAAAGTCTATAAAATGGCTTATGAGCTGGGATGTAAGGGGGTAACTATTTACCGTGACCGTAGCCGCAGCGAGCAGGTGCTTAATTTAGGTAGACAGGAATCACCCAGGCTTGAGATTTCCATTTCGCCCCGCCCGCGTCCCCAGGTAGTTACCGGCACCACCACCAAGATTACCACCGGATGCGGCAACCTTTATATTACTATTAACGAAGATGAAGAAGGTTGTCCTTTTGAGGTCTTTATGCAGATGGGCAAGGCCGGGGGGTGTGCGGCCTCGCAGCTGGAAGCCATCGGCAGGCTTGTTTCTCTGGCCCTGCGTGCAGGCATAGATTTGAAGTCTATAATTGACCAGTTACGCGGTATTCGCTGCCCGTCTCCTTCCTGGAGCAAAGACGGAAGGATATTTTCCTGCGCCGATGCCATTGCCCGCGTAATTGAAATTCGCCTCACCAAAAAGCCTGAGGCAAAGCCGGCAAAAAAGCAGGCGAGTGAGCCTTCAGTGCAGCAAGCAAAAGAGTCTTCCGGTAAAGTTAAAATAGCAAATGTCGTAGGGGTTTGCCCTGATTGCGGCAGCGCCCTGCGCCACGAAGAAGGCTGTGTGGTCTGCACGGCCTGTGGATATACCCGCTGTTAATATGTCTATTAAACCCGACCAATGGATTATGCGGATGGCCAAAGAGAAGGATATGATTGTGCCATTCGTAGAGAAACAGGTCAAAGAAGGCAATATCTCCTTTGGCCTTTCCAGTTTTGGCTACGATATTCGCCTGGCCTCGGAGTTTAAGATATTTTCTCCCTCGGAAGAACTGGTTATTGACCCCAAAAGAATAGAGGAGAGTGCCTTCCGTAATATAACAACAGACGCCCCTGTAATCAGCGCAAATTCTTTTCTTTTGGCCAAGTCTCTGGAGTATTTCAAGATGCCCGCCAATGTTTTAGGAATAGTTACGGGCAAAAGCACCTATGCCCGCTGCGGCCTCCTGGTCAATGTTACTCCTCTTGAGCCCGGCTGGGAGGGTTTTTTAACTATTTCCATCAGTAACACTACACCCCGTCCGCTTAAGATTTACGCCGGTGAAGGCATTGCCCAGGTCTTATTTTTTGAATCCGACCAGATGTGCAAAGTTTCCTACCGGGACAAAAAAGGCAAATATCAGGGCCAGCAGGATATCACTATATCAAAGATATGAAAGGCAAATAATGAAAAAAATCGTTTATATTGTTTTGGACGGACTAGGGGATTTACCTCATCCGGATTTAGGCAACAAAACACCTCTTGAGGCCGCAGAGAGCCCTTATTTAGATAAGTTGTCCCGGGCCGGGCAAAACGGGCTTATGTACACGGTGGGAAAAGACATTGCCCCGGAGTCGGATATTGCCGTAATCAGTATATTGGGGTATGATGCGGAAAGATATTATACCGGCCGCGGGCCTTTAGAATCTTACGCCGAAGGGGTGGAGGTTAAAGACGGAGACCTTGCCTACCGGGTCAATTTTGCCACTTTAGGCGAGGGAAAAAATATTATTGACCGCAGGGTAGGCCGCAACCTGACGACAGAAGAGGCTACCGAATTATCTAAAGAGGTAAACGCCAAGGTAAAGCTTACCAGCTTAAGAGCCGATGTTAAATTTAAGAATACCATCGGGCACAGAGGAATAGTGGTTATCCATCCTCTGGAAGGAAGGCTCTCTGCTGAGGTTACCAATACAGACCCCGCCTACGACAAAAAGGGCCATTTTGGCGTGGCAAAAGAGGTGTTTGAGAAGGTCCTGCAGACCTGCCGGCCTGTTCAGGGAAAGGAAAACTCACCCGAAGCAGTTAATGCGGCCAAACTTACCAATGAGTTTGTTGAGAAAAGCCATCTTGTTTTAGAGGAGTCCCCCATCAATAAAAAAAGAGAAAGCCAGGGCAAGCTAAAGGCGAACTTAATTTTGACCCGCGACGCCGGAGATAGATTACCTAAGCTGCCCCAGATGAAGGAGAGGTTCGGCGCGAGCTTCGGCTGTTTTGTAGAGATGCCCGTTGAGCGCGGTATTGCCCTGTTAACGGGGATGCAGATAATCGAGCTTCCTCTTCCTTCGGGAGACCCCCAGAAGGATTATCCCCTGCGCGCAGAAAAAGTTCTTTCTGCACTGGAGAAGTTTGACGGCCTCTATATCCACATAAAAGGCCCGGATGAGCCCGCGCACGACGGAAAGGCCAGGGAGAAGAAAGACTCTATCGAAGCTATCGATAAGTATTTCTTTGCCAATCTAATCCCGCATCTGGATATGTCTAATTCTTTAGTTTGTGTTACCGCAGATCACTCGACACCATGCACATTAAAGGCACATTCGGCTGACCCGGTGCCGGTCTTAATTTCCGGGGCAGAGATAAGACCCGATGAAGTAAAGACCTTTTCGGAAAACACCTGCCGAGAGGGTTCATTAAAAGTGTTGCAGGGCCCAGAGCTGCTGCCGCTTTTACTTAAATTGGCCAAGAAAAAATAAGGCGAGAAAGTTATGAAAATTGTTTTATGTGGACTTTCCTCATCGGGCAAGTCCACAGTTTTTAAGGCCTTGGTGGGCGGTAAAACCCAGTCCAAGACATCCGGTAAAGTCCAGCTTAATATCGCTACTTTGGATCTGAAGGATGAGCGTCTTAAGAGGCTGGCTGAGCTCGTTGGCTCTCAAAAGGTTACTTACCCTCAGGTAACGCTGGTGGATTTGGGATATCTTCAGGAGGCAAGTTCCGGGGCAATAGATACCGGCTCATTAAGAGAGTTTGATGCGCTCTGTGTAGTTATCGGCCTTTTTGCCAGTGATGATCCTTCGAAGGATTTGAAGAGTATTACCTCAGAGCTGATACTTGCGGATTTACAGAGCATCCAGAATAGAATTGAAAAAATAAATAAGGAAAGAAAGTCTCGTCCCAAAAAAGAGCAGGACCCTGAGCTTCTTTTGCTTCAGCGTCTGAGTGAGGCCCTGGAAAAAGAGAAGCGTATTAAAGATTTAGAGCTGAAGACAGAAGAGCTCAAAACGCTGGCCGGTTTTGAGCTTTTGACGCTTAAGCCGATGATAGTAGTGGCCAATATTTCCGAAGAGCAGCTTAGTAAAAAAGGATGGATAGAATTGGAAAAAGAGGCAGGGGCCCAAGGCCTAAAATTTCTTCCCATCTGCGCTGAGGTGGAGGCCGAGATTGAGGACCTCTCCGAGGAAGAGCGGCCCCAGTTTTTAAAGGAGATGGGCCTTTTAACTTTAAGCAGAGATAAGTTTATCCAGACCTGTTTTCAGGCGCTGGATGAGATTTTATTTTTTACCGTGGTGGGTAAAGAAGCCCGCGCCTGGGCCGTTCCCAGCGGCTCAAGCGCCCTTGAGGCCGCCGGAAGCGTGCATTCCGATATGCAAAGAGGCTTTATCCGCGCCGAGGTAATTAACTATAAAGACTTTGTTGAATGCGGCTCTTTCGCCAAAGCCAAGGAGAAAGGACTATTACGTTTAGAAAGTAAAGAATATCCTGTCCAGGACGGAGATATCATCAATTTTAAATTCAGTGTGTAAATGAACAACCTAAAATATAAGGAAGTAAGGGGAGATATAAACTCCCCTATTTTTTTGTTGCGTTTGGGCAGAAGTGGTGTTAAGATTATTGCTGTGAATTATTTGCGTTGAAAGAGAAAAGAGAGCAGAGGGTTAAATAAGCATATGTCTAATATAATCGTACAAAAATATGGGGGTACCTCGGTTGCCGATCCTAAGAGGATTTCGGGAGTTGCCAAGCGCATAATCAGCTATCGGCGCAAAGGGGTCGACTTGGTAGTAGTGGTTTCGGCTTTGGGGGATACCACCGATAACCTGCTTAAGTTAGCTAACCAGGTCAGCTATTTGCCTTCGGAAAGAGAGATAGATATGCTTATCTCTACCGGTGAGCAGATATCCGTAGCCCTTTTGGCTATGGCAATTCATAAGTTGGGATATGAGGCCATATCTTTTACCGGTGCCCAGGTAGGCATTATCACCGACAGCTCTCACACCCAGGCCAGGATTATCCGGATTAACGCCGCCAGAATTAAAAGAGAATTGGCAGAAAAAAAGATTGTAATTGTTGCCGGCTTTCAGGGCGCGGACTTATCCAGAGAGATAACCACTTTAGGCCGCGGCGGAAGCGATTTAACCGCCGTTGCCCTGGCCAAGGTATTAAAAGCAAAGGCCTGTGAAATTTATACGGATGTGGAAGGAATTTATACTGCCGATCCGCGCATCGTTCCTGCGGCCAGAAAACTGGAGATGGTAAGTTATGATGAGATGCTGGAGATGGCTTCACGAGGGGCGCAGGTATTGCAGACAAGATGCGTGGAATTGGCCAAGAGATTTAATATCCCCATTATTGTCAGGTCGAGTTTTAGCAGCAAAGGAGGAACGATGATTTCGAAAGAAGCAAAGAAAATGGAAAAGGTTGTGGTCAGCGCCGTAACTTTAAATAAAAATGAGAGTAAAATTACAATACGCGACCTGCCTGACAGGCCCGGGGTGGCAGCTAAGATCTTTAAGATAATCGCCCAGGAAGGCATAAATGTAGATATGATTGTTCAGAATATCAGCCGCACCGGATACACCGACCTTTCCTTTACAGCGGCAACGGACAATTTGGCCAGGACCTTAAGAGCGGCCAGGAAGGCCAGTGAGGAAATCGGAGGAGGCACTGTTTCTGCAGATAGAGATATCGCCAAGGTTTCTATTGTGGGAGTGGGAATGAAGTCTCATTCCGGTATTGCCGCAGGCATGTTTGATATTTTAGCGAAAAATAAGATTAATATCGAGATGATTTCTACTTCCGAGATAAGCATCTCCTGTGTAATCCGCAAAAGACTTGCTCAGAGGGCAGTGCGCGCAATTCATAAGCAATTCAAATTGGAAAAACCATAATAAGTTGTGAGGAGTTTTGTTATGCGTAAGGTTGAGTTATACGATACTACCTTAAGAGACGGGGCGCAGACAGAAGGGATCTCTTATTCGGTCTCGGATAAATTGAGGATTGCCCGGAAATTGGATTCTTTAGGCGTGCATTATATCGAAGGCGGCTGGCCGGGCTCAAACCCCAAAGATATGCAATTCTTCAAAGAGATAAAAAAATCTCATATGAAAAATGCCAGGATTTGCGCCTTTGGCTCGACCGTTCGCGCCCACACAACTCCTGCAAAAGACGCCAACATCAAGGCCCTGCTGAAAGCCGAGACAGAGGTGGTTACCTTATTCGGGAAAAGCTGGAATTTGCATGTTAAATACGTTTTAAAGACAAGCCTGGATGAAAACTTAAAGATGATTTCTTCATCCATCGCCTACTTGAAAAAGAAGGGGCGTGAGGTTATCTATGATGCCGAGCACTTCTTTGACGCAGCAAAAGATGATTTTGATTACGCCTTAAAGACCGTTCTGGCTGCAGAGGAAGCGGGAGCGGATATAATAGTTTTATGCGAGACAAACGGCGGAATGATTCCTTCTGCGGTGGCAGGGATAGTCAGAAGAGTGCAGCCTAAGATAAAAGCGCCTTTAGGTATTCACACCCACAATGATTGCGGGATGGCCGCAGCCAATAGTATTGCCGCTGTTGAGGAGGGCTGCGAGCACGTTCAGGGCACAATGAACGGCTATGGCGAGCGCTGCGGAAATGCGGATTTGATAGTTTGTATCGGCAATCTTAAACTGAAGCTGGGCATAGATTGTATCTCCGATACCCAGCTAAAAAAACTGACCGAGGTTTCCCATTATATAAGTGAAGTCAGTAACATGCGCCATCAGAATAACCAGCCCTTTGTGGGTGAAAGCGCCTTTGCACATAAAGGCGGGGTGCACATCAACGCTATGGTTAAGCACCCGCTTACTTACGAACACATCAAGCCGGATCTTGTGGGCAACAAGAGCCGTTTTCTGGTATCGGAGCTTTCGGGAAGGACCTCCATTCTTTTGAAAGCAAAGGAGCTTCAGTTGGGCCTGAAGAAGGAGGCTCCGCACACCAAAAAGATTCTTAAGCTCCTGCAGGATTTGGAACATGAGGGGTATCAGTTCGAGGCCGCCGAGGGTTCTTTTGAGCTTCTGATGAAGAAGGCGATGAAAAAGTATAAAAAGTTTTTTGATTTAGAAGGTTTCCGGGTAATTATTGAAAAGGAAAAGGACGGTAAGGTTACCTCCGAGGCCGCCATTAAGTTGAAAGTAAATAAGATCGAAGAGCACACGGCCTCCGAAGGGGACGGGCCGGTAAATGCACTGGATAATGCTTTACGTAAAGCATTATTAGAGTTTTATCCGGCTTTGGCCAAGATGCACCTGACCGACTTTAAGGTGCGGGTCCTGGATGAGCGTGTGGGAACCGCAGCGCGCGTGCGCGTCTTAATTCAGTCGCAGGATGAGAAAGACTCATGGGGCACGGTAGGAGTTTCTGAAAATATTATTGAGGCATCCTGGCAGGCCCTGGTGGATAGCGTTGAATATAAGCTCTTGAAAGATAAAAGATAGTGATTACTATTCCTCCCAGATATAATCCCAAGCAGAGTGAAGAGAAGTGGTATCAATTTTGGGAAGAAAATAACTTTTTTCACGCCGAGGTTGATTCCAAGAGAAAACCCTACTGCATAGTTATTCCCCCGCCAAACATTACCGGTATCCTGCATATGGGTCATGCCTTGAACAATACCGTTCAGGATATTCTTATCCGTTTTCGGCGCATGCAGGGTTATGCCACGCTCTGGATGCCCGGCACCGACCACGCCGGAATTGCCACCCAGAATGTAGTGGAAAAGGAGATTGCCCACGAAGGCTTAAGACGTCAGGACTTGGGCAGAGAAAAGTTTTTAGAGAGGACCTGGCTCTGGAAGGAAAAATACGGTTCCACAATTATTACCCAGTTGAAAAAATTAGGCTGTTCCTGTGACTGGCAGAGAACGCGTTTTACTATGGATGAGCAGTATAGCCTGGCAGTCACGGAGGTGTTTATCCGTCTGGCCGAGCGAGGCTTGATTTATAAAGCGAATTATATCATCAACTGGTGTCCGCGCTGCCAGACTGCGCTTTCCGATGAGGAATCCGCACACAAAGAGGTCAAGGGGAATCTTTATTACATAAAGTATCCCCTTAAGGATTCAGGGATGGATTATATTGTAGTAGCTACCACCCGCCCGGAAACTATGCTCGGGGATACGGCTGTAGCGGTCAACCCTAAGGATAAGAGATATAAAAAGCTGATTGGCAAGACCGTGATTTTGCCTTTAGTGGAAGAGGAGATTCCCATTATCGGCGATTCCGGTGTCGACCCTAAATTCGGCACGGGGATTGTCAAGGTAACCCCCGCCCATGACCCTAATGATTTTGAGATTGCCCGCAGGCATAGCCTTTACGCCAAAATAGTGATGAATCCAAACGCCACAATGAATCAGAATGTGCCCCTTGATTATCAGCGCATGGATAGATTTGAGGCCCGTGAGGCCATCCTGGAGGATTTGGAGGAAAGGGGGCTTCTGGAGAAGATTGTGCCTCACGAACATTCCGTAGGGCACTGCTATCGCTGTCACACCATGGTCGAACCCTACTTTTCGGAGCAGTGGTTTGTGGATATGCCCAAGCTTGCCGAAGCCGCAGAAGATATAGTCAAGAAAGGCAAGCTGAAGTTTCATCCTCCGCGCTGGAAAAAGGTTTATTTGAACTGGATGAAAGGCCTGCACGGCTGGTGTATCAGCCGCCAGATCTGGTGGGGACATCGCATCCCTGCCTGGTATTGCCCGGATTGCAAAAGGGCCTATGATGCCGCGCATAAAGGAAAGGCCCTGCTTACGGAAAGAATAGACCTTCTGGAGGCTTCAATCCTGGTTTCCCTGGAGAACCCCAAGTTCTGCCCGCGCTGCGGCAGGACAGACCTCAAACAGGATGAAGATGTCTTGGACACCTGGTTTTCCTCCTGGCTTTGGCCTTTTGCTATTTTCGGTTGGCCGACATTGGATAAGAAGCAGTCCGAGGAGCTCAAATATTTTTATCCTACGCAAGTTTTGGTTACTGCGCAGGAGATAATCTTTTTCTGGGTGGCCAGGATGATTATGGCCGGTATGCACTTTATGAAAGAGGCACCTTTCAGTGACGTCTATATTCACGGCACAGTCAGGGATATTACCGGCACCAAGATGTCCAAGTCATTAGGCAATATCATCGACCCCCTGGAGATTGTCAAGCAATACGGGTGCGATGCGTTGCGCTTCAGCATTATTTCGCTTGTAGCCACAGGCCAGGACGTAAATCTGGCCCAGAATAAGTTTGAGGGCGGGCGCAACTTCGCCAATAAAATCTGGAATGCCGCGCGGTTTATCCTGACGAATCTGGATAAAGAAAAGGCGAAAGCGGATTTGTGCTTAAGCGCCAAGGATATTACGGAGCTGAAAGAGAGATGGATCTTAAGCCGCTTTTATCAGACACTGGATAATGTAACCAAATCCCTGGATAATTTCCGCTTTAACGATGCGGCCAAAAGCTGTTATGAGTTTTTCTGGCATGAGTTCTGCGACTGGTATATCGAACTGGCCAAGAAAACTATTTCTTCAAAGCAAACTCAGCTTGTGCTCTATAAGGTCCTGGAGAAGACCTTGAGAATGCTTCATCCTTTTATGCCCTTTATTACGGAGGAGGTCTGGCAGAGTCTGCCTCATGAGGGAAAATCGATTATGATATCTCCCTGGCCGCATGTGGAGAAGCAATTTATCGATGAGAAAATTGATGCCCAGATGCAGAGAATAATCTCCTCTATTGTAGCAATAAGGAATATCCGTTCGGTCTGGCAGATTGAGACCAATAAAAATATTCAGGCAGAGATTTCTGTCGCCTCGCAGGCCCTGGAAAAATTATTTAGCTCCTGCGCTTCATATATTAAAGATTCGGCCAGAATAGAGAGCTTAAAAGTCGGCCGGAACTTAAAAAGGCCAAAGGGCGCGGCCGTAGCAGTGTTGACCGACGTAGAAATATTTATTCCCTTAGAAGGCATTATCAATGTAGAGAAGGAAGCCAGGCGCCTGACCCAGAAACGTTACGATTTGGAAAAACTCTTAGAGATTACGGATAAAAAACTTAAAAACAAAGAGTTTATAAGCAAAGCGCCCAAAGAGATTGTGGAAAGGGAAAAGGAGAAAAAAGAAAAACTCAAAGATTCTATCAAGAAGTTGAAAGATAACCTTAAAGGATTTCACCTGAAATGAAAACCCTCTCAATGATTAAATTGGCCCTGCGGGAAGATATAGCGAAGGGCGATATTACCTCCAAGCTAATTATCCCGGCCAAAAAGAGAATAAAAGCGGTGATAATAGCTAAAGAAGGGGGCGTGGTCTGCGGTCTGGGTGCAGTCAGATCAGCCTTTGAAGCCGTGGATAAAGAAGTCCGTTTTTCTGCGCAGGTTCGCGAGGGCAGCAGAGTCGCCAGAGGCAAAGTGCTTGCTCGCTTGGAAGGCAGAGCGCTCAGTATCTTAAAGGCAGAGAGAGTAGCTTTGAATTTCCTGGGACGGCTCTCAGGTATCGCTAGCTTAACAGCCAAGTTCGTTCAGCGCGCCAGGCCTTATCGCGTTAGGATTATGGATACGCGTAAGACCACCCCGGGCTTGCGTATTTTAGAAAAGTTTGCCGTGCGTTGCGGAGGCGGCTTTAATCATCGTATGGGCCTGTGGGATCAAATCCTGATTAAAGATAATCATTTGCATCTTTTGCACCAGAAAGATTTGCAGGAGATAGTCAAAAAGGCCAGGAAAAAAAGACCCCGAGGCATGAAGATAGAACTTGAAGTTAAGACTCTGGCTCAATTTAAGCAGGCCTTGGAAGCCCGTCCTGACATTATTATGCTGGACAATATGTCTCTGAAAGAGATTAATAAGGCAGTGGCAATGAGACATAAGGCAAGAAGCAGGATACCCATAGAGGTCTCCGGCGGCATAAGCTTAGATAATGTGCGCAGGATTGCCGCCTGCGGAGTAGAGATGATTTCCGTAGGAGAGCTTACCCATTCGGCAAAAGCCTTGGATGTGTCACTTGAAGTCGTTGAATAATTTTCAACGCACAAAGAATAACAATTTTCGCAAAACCCGCAAATTAAGAATTATGTTAAAAGAATATAAGAAAATATCGGTTTTGTTATTAATCTTTGTATTAATGCTACCTGTATATCCTGCATGTCCTTCGGAAGCTTCCTTTTGCGCTAAAGTTAAAGAAAACAACTGGGATATATTAGCTGGCAATCAAAATATATTATGTAAACTATATCTTAATGGCCGATTTACCCCTATATCTTCTGAGCTAGGATATGTCTTTTCCATTTCTCCAGATGGGCAAAAAATAGTATATAGAGAATCTATACAATCAAGCGGAACTTTTCTAACGATTTCGAATCTCGATGGCAGTCAAAAAGAAAGATTGTTTAAATCAGACCAAGAAAAATGGGTTCAAAACGCAATATGGTCTCCTGTAAATAATAATGAAATAGCCTATCTGGGCGATTACAATTATGAAAGGGCAACGTGTAGTTTATATATTTTTAACATTAAAGAAAAATCTTCGCATCTTGTTGTAAAAGATTCGGTTAACGCTTTATCGCCTTTGGTTTTTTCTTGGTCGCCGGATGGTAAAAGAATAACCTTTACCGATGCAGCTGGCCATATTATGGTTGTAGATAAAAACGGTTCACATTTGACACAAATAACTGAAGATTTTGGAGATGTCCCCTCTTGGTCGCCAGATGGTAAAAAAATAGCGTATAGACAAGGTAAAAGATGGCGAAAATTCTATAAAAATGGGCATGAATCACAAGAAGGTCGTACAGGTGATGGGAAATATTATGTATTAAATTTAGAAACAAAAAATCGAAAGGAAATTTTTAACAATAAAGCATTTTGGATATATCCTTTAGGCATTGCCTCCCAACCTGTCTGGTCTCCAGATAGTCGATATGTTCTTCTTAATAAATGGATTGGAGGAGACATTACACCGCTTCACGCAGAGTATTGGTGTATAGACATTAAAAAAAGGAGAGGAAGAATAATTCACAATTTTAAATCAAAGCTAACCCCTAATTCTAATATTTTTTGGAGAAAAACCAGGAATGATAAATAAGACATAATAAATCAATCCACCTGACTTTTTTCCAGAGCAAAATAGCGGAAAAAGCAGGTGATTTTTGTATTAGGCAAATAAAATCTAGTCTTAATCTATGTTCAAATTAGTCAGCCCTTTTTCACCCTGCGGTGACCAGCCTCAGGCCATTGAACAATTAAGCCAGGGCCTTGAAAAAGACAAACCCTATCAGACCCTTCTTGGCGTTACCGGCTCAGGCAAGACCTTTACCCTGGCCAATGTTATTGCCCGCGCAAATCTGCCTACCCTGGTAATTTCCCATAATAAGACCTTAGCCGCTCAGCTTTATAGCGAGTTTAAAGACTTTTTCCCCCATAACGCCGTGGAATATTTCGTCAGCTATTATGATTATTATCAGCCGGAGGCCTATATTCCCCAGACAGACACCTATATTGAGAAGGATGCCTCTATCAATGATGAATTGGACCGCCTGAGGCTTTCGGCAACCAGCTCTCTGATGACCAGAAGCGATGTAATCGTTGTAACAAGCGTCTCCTGTATTTATAATCTGGGCTCACCCACAGAATATGAGGAGAAACTCTTGCGCCTGGAGCGGGGACAAGAACTTCCCCGCAGGGAACTTCTGGAGAGATTGGTAGATATTCAGTATGAAAGAAATGACGTCGATTTCCATCGGGGGAAGTTCAGGGTGCGCGGAGACGTAATCGATATATTTCCCGCATACCGCCAGCGGGCCTTTCGGGTTGAGCAGTTTGGAGATAAAATCGATAAGATTTGTGAAATTGACCCCGTTACGGGTAAAGGCAAGGAACCCTTAGAGAGTTTTGTCCTTTATCCGGCAAAACATTTTGTAACTACGGAAAGCCGTATAGAAAGGGCTCTAACATCAATTGAGGCGGAATTAAAGAAAAGGGTTGAAGAATTAGAAAAACAGAATAAGCTCCTGGAGGCCCAGAGGATACAGTCGCGCACCCGTTATGATATGGAGATGCTTAAAGAGCTGGGCTATTGCCAGGGAATAGAGAATTATTCCCGCCATTTAAGCGGAAGGCCTGCCGGTTCACGGCCTTACTGCCTTCTTGATTATTTCCCCGAGAGATTCCTGACTGTCATCGATGAGTCCCATGCAACCGTTCCCCAGGTGCGCGGGATGTATAACGGCGACCGCGCCCGTAAAGAGACCCTGGTCAAATACGGGTTTCGCCTGCCTTCGGCGTTGGATAACCGCCCTTTGAGATTCGATGAGTTTGAAAAATTGACAAGTAATTTAATCTTTGTTTCGGCTACTCCTTCCGAATATGAGCTATCAAAGAGTAAAGAAGTGGTTGAGCAGATAATTCGTCCCACCGGCCTTATCGATCCTGAGATTATCGTCAAACCCACAAAGAATCAGGTCGATGATTTAATCGGCTTAGTCAGGGAAAGGGTCAAACGCCGGGAGCGCGTTCTGGTAACCACGCTCACCAAGCGTATGGCCGAAGACTTAGCCGCTTATCTGAAAGAGATGAATTTACAGGTGAGATATCTGCACTCGGAGATAGGCGCTATCGAGCGGGTCGAAATCCTGCGCGATTTAAGGATGCGTAAGTTTGACTGCCTGGTGGGAATTAATCTTTTGCGCGAGGGGCTGGATTTGCCGGAGGTTTCTTTAGTGGCAGTTCTGGATGCGGACAAAGAGGGCTTTTTGCGCTCGGCAACCTCTCTGATACAGGTTGCCGGACGTGCAGCCAGAAATATCAATGGGCAGGTTATTCTCTACGGTGACAATATCACCGGTTCAATGAAAAAGGCGATAGATGAGACCAATAGAAGAAGAAAAATCCAGATGGAATTTAATCGCGAGTATAAGATTACGCCCCGCTCTGTAGAGAAGGCAATTAAAGAAAGTATCGAAGTGCAGAAAGAGGCGGAGGGGTTTGTGCTTGAGCGCACCGGGCAAAAAGCAAAAGATTACGATATAGAGCTGGCTATTGCCCAATTGCAGGATGAGATGCATAGCCTTGCGCGTAACCTGCAATTTGAGAAGGCCGCTGTCCTGCGCGATGAAATCGCCAAGCTAAAGAGACAGTTAGATGGATGAGAAGATACTAAAGATATTGCGTACTCATAGAGATAAGTTTACCTCTGCCGAAGAGTTGGCCAGGAGGGTTTCTCTTTCTAAGCCGACTCTCGCCAGGCATATTTCCAAGTTAGGCGATGAAGGCTATGATATCCAACATCAGCCACACCTGGGATATAAACTGGTGGGTCTTCCGGATAGGCTGGCGGCTTCTGAAGTGAAGTGGCAGTTGAATACAAAAATAATCGGCCGCAAAGTGCTTTCCTACAACGTTGTTGATTCCACCAATACCACTGCCTTTTCTTTGGCCAGGCAAGGGGCTCCTTGCGGAACGGCAGTCTTTGCCGAGGGGCAGAAAAAGGGCAGGGGCCGCAGGGGTAGAGGCTGGGTTTCGCCAACATCAAAAGGTATTTATCTTTCTCTGGTGTTGCGCCCGCATATTTCCTCAAATGAAGCATCGCTTATTACGCTTCTGGCAGCCGCCAGCTGTGCCGAGAGCATAAGAAGCGTGTGCGGCTTAAAGGCCTTAATCAGATGGCCCAATGATATCCTGGTGAATAATAAAAAGGTCTGCGGCATACTTACCGAAATAGAGACAGAGGGAAATAGAGTAAAGTTTATTATTTTGGGTATCGGAATTAATGTAGAGCGCAGTAAATTGCCGCCCGAGGCAGGCACCTTGCGCAAAGAGACTAAAAGAGACTTTTCCCGCCTGGACCTGGCCCGTGAGCTCCTGCAGCATTTGGATAAGCACTATCGTAACTTTGAGCGCAGGGGTGCTGAGGATTTAATTAGAGAGTGGAAAAACCTTTCGGCTTTCTCCGGCAGGCGCGTAAAAGTATTTTTGGCGCACAAGACTATTGAAGGCCAGGCCCAGGATATCGATGATGAGGGCGCGTTAATCGTGCGCCTGGATAGCGGCTTCAGAGAACACGTAACATCCGCAGATATAGTTAAAATACGTTAAAGATAAAATGCTAAGCTCCAGAGAAATCAAAACTATTCTGAAAGAAGAAGGCCTTGTTATCAGCAAACGCCGGGGGCAGAACTTTCTTGTTGATAAACATATACAGGAAAAAATTATTAATGCAATAAGTATAAAATCAGGCGATGAAATTTTAGAAATCGGTCCGGGTCTGGGTGCCTTAACGGAAGAGCTTTCTAAAAGCGGGGCAGGATTGAAGGCTATCGAAAAGGACAGGGGTTTGGTTAAGATATTGCGGAAAAGATTATCGGGATATAAGAATGTTGAAATTATCTCTGGAGATATCCTTGAGATAGATATGGAAAAGTTTACCAGAAATAAATTAAAGGTCGTAGGCAACCTCCCTTATTATATTACTACTCCTATTATCACCTATCTATTGGAGAAACAGAGAGAAAATATAAATGACATATTTATTACGGTTCAGCGCGAAGTGGGAGAGCGCCTGAGGGCGGAGAAAAACAGCAAGGATTATTCGGCAATTACTATCCTGATTAAGTATTTTACGGATTGCAGAGTTCTTTTTCCTATTCCCAAAAGGGCCTTTTATCCCCAGCCAAAGGTAGATTCTGTCTTTGTCCATTTGCACATCCTTAAAAAACCTTCTGTTAAGGTGAATAACCAGGAGCAATTTTTTAAAATTGTCCATAGCTGTTTTAATCAGCGCAGAAAGACTATTCCCAATTCCTTAAGCCATAAATTACCCGGGATAGAAAAAGAGAGTATTCAGAAGATGCTGAAAGATAAAGATATAGACATTAAGGTGCGTCCGGAAAATCTTTCTTTAGAGGAGTTTGCTCGAATAGAAGATGCTTTTTATAAGCGAGGACATAAGTTATGAAGCTTTAGTTAATCTAAGGCGACATAACTTATAGGTCCGAGCTTACCCCGTACCAAAATACTTCAATGGTTGAAACTAAGAGCGAACTAATGCCATATGGCACGAGTTTTGCCAAAGTGTAATATTTGGCAGTATTTTGGTTCGGGGTTCAATTCGCACTTATCACTTAGCTTCACTTTGTTCGCTAAGCGATGTGCTCATTAAAGGGGGTAGGGATTGAATAGGAAATTATCGATGCTTCGCGTTGAAGGCAAAGATATCATCGACTGTTCAGGAAAAAGGATATATCTTCGCGGGGTTAATCTGGGCGGCTGGCTGATGATGGAAGGTTACATCCTGCACGGACGCAATATCCCCGCCCATCAAGTTAAACAGGAATTTGCCCGGGTCAATGGGAGAAAAGAATTAGAAAACTTTAAATATTTATATCGGCAAAACTTCATCACTTATCAAGACATCCTGCGGATCAAAAAGATGGGAGCGAATTGTCTGCGCGCGCCTTTTAACTATCGGCTCATCCAACAGGATAACGGCTGGGATTATCTGGATAGACTGATAAGTTGGTGTAAGAGAGCAAAACTATATTGTATCCTTGACTTGCACGCCGCTCCCGGTGCGCAAAATCCCGACTGGCACAGCGACTCAAGTGGTGAGGTCCTTCTCTGGGAAAAAAAGAGATTTCAGGAAGAGTGCTTTTCCCTCTGGCGGCAAATTGCCGGCCATTATAAGGATGAACCCGCGATTGCCGGATATGACGTACTCAATGAGGCAGTGGTAAAGAATCCTCAAGATTTATGCAGATTTTATCAAAGAGTAGTTAAGGAAATCAGGAAGGTCGATAAAAATCACATAATTTTCTTAGAGGCAAATCTCTGGGGCCAGCAGCTTAAGCCCCTAGGAAAGCCAAAGGGTGAAAATATCGCCTATAGTATCCATTTTTATCAACCGATAAACTTTACCTTTAATTTTCAGCGTCAATTAAGATACCCCGGATATATTGAGGGAAAATACTGGGACAAAAGAAAAGTCTACCGGATGCTTTCCGAGTATCACAAGCTTAAGCAAAAGTGGCAGGTACCTATTTATGTGGGTGAGTTCGGGATAAACTTCCGTGCGCCGAAATATTATGGGGAATTGAGATATTTAAGGGATGTTCTGGATTGTTTCAGGAAGTTTAATTTCCACTGGACCTACTGGACTTATAAAACCGTGGATATTTCCGTTTATCCCAACGGCATTTATCAATATCTGCCCAACCCGCCCTGGGTAAGAAGGGAAGGGCCTGTTATCGGCTGGGAAAACTATTCTTTGCTCTGGAAAAAACATAAACATGAAATTGCTTCATCCTGGAAAACGGAGAAGTTTAGGGAAAATAGATATATTACTAAAATATTAAGGCGGTATTTATAAAGTTTTGCTTTGGAAAAATGGGTATAACTGTTTAAGTTATAAGAAGTTAGTGATAAAATTAAAAAAGGAGATTTACGATGGATAGACAAAAGACAGCTTCTCAGTTAAGGATTTCTTATGACAAAGAAGCCGACGTTCTCTATCTGAGCATCGGAGCTCCTAAAAAAGCTATATCTGACATAGAGGAAAACGGTGTTATCATTAGACGCGATCCCAATACCAATCATGTTTTAGGATTAACTATTATCGATTTCGCTCGTAATTTCTCAACTGAAAAAGCAAAGTTAATAAGCCCTCACCTTTTTGGACAGCTTCAATTTGCCTAAATTATAAACAAAATATATTAGAAACCCTAAAGCCGATTTTATTCAAGAATCGGCTTTTGTATTTATATTTCCAAAGCGAAACTTTGGAAATATGAACCAAGGCCATTATTTTGATTGACTTTTGGATTTTTTTATGATAATTTGATTTGAAGTATAAAATAATGCTCACTATTATAATATAATTAGGAGATAAAGGGGCGATGGATATAGAGTATGTGGCTAAGCTTGCCCGTATTGAATTGAATAAGCAGGAGAAAAAGAGGCTCAGCACGCAATTGGGGGATATTTTGGCCTATATCGAAAAGCTGAAAGAGCTTAATATCTCTTCCGTTGAGCCGATGAGCCATGTCCTTCCTTTGAAAAATGTCTTTCGCCGGGATGAAGTTAGGCCCTCGCTGCCGCAGGAGAAGGTCCTGGCTAATGCCCCTCATGCCGCCGGAAACAACTTTAGCGTGCCCAGGATAATCGAATAATTATGGAATTGCATCGCCTTACAGCTCATCAGCTTAGCGACTTAATAGCGCAGAAAAAGACTTCACCTAAGGAAATCGCCCAGGATTTACTGAAGAGAATAAAGAAAACCGAAAAAAAGGTTAAGGCCTTCTGCTTTTTAGATGAGAAGGACGTCTTGAGGCAGTGCGCAGAGTTAGAGAAACGCACTTCGCATGGCGCGCTCTTTGGCATACCGGTTGTAATCAAAGATAATATCTGCGTCCAGGGGCAGGATACTACCTGTAGCTCGCGGATATTGAAGGGTTTTAAACCTCCGTATGATGCCACCTGCGTCAGGCGCTTAAAGCAGGAAGGGGCAATAATATTTGCCAAGGGCAATATGGATGAGTTTGCTTTTGGCTCATCGTGCGAGACTTCCTGTTACGGGCCTACGCACAACCCCTGGGATTTAAAAAGAATCCCCGGCGGCTCAAGCGGCGGTTCTGCTGCTTCTGTTGCCGCAGATGAAACTATTCTGGCTCTGGGGTCGGATACCGGCGGCTCAATTCGCCAGCCGGCAAGCCTATGCGGAGTGGTGGGCTTTAAGCCTACTTATGGACGAGTTTCCCGCTACGGCTTGATTGCCTTTGCCTCTTCTTTAGATCAAATCGGGCCGCTTGCCAAAGATGTTCAAGATGCGGCTATTCTTCTGAATGTAATTTCGGGGCATGACGGGCAGGACTCAACCTGCGCAGACGTAAAAGTTCCTGATTATACAAAGGCACTTGTAAATAATGTCAACGGTCTTAGAATAGGTTATCCTAAAGAATATTTTGCTAAAGGGTTGAATACAGAGGTTAAGGATTCAGTGGAAACCGCCTTAGGTTTACTGAGGAAATTAGGCGCGCAGGTTAAAGAGATTTCTCTGCCGCATACCGGATATGCAGTAGCGGATTATTACATTATAGCCACCGCAGAAGCCAGCTCCAATCTGGCCCGTTTTGACGGTGTGCAGTACGGACATAGAGCCTCAGACTTTGATAACCTGTTGGATATGTATGCAAAGACCAGGGGTGAGGGCTTTGGCGAGGAGGCCAAGCGCAGGATTATTCTGGGAACTTATGCTCTCTCCAGCGGATATTATGATGCCTATTATTTGAGGGCATTAAAGGCCAGACGCCTGATTAAAGAAGACTTTGACCGCGCCTTTAAGGATTGCGATTGCATCGTTACTCCTACTTCACCTACTGCGGCCTTTAAGATTGGAGAAAGAATAGATAATCCCCTGGCTATGTATCTTTCCGATATCTATACTATTTCGGTTAATTTGGCCGGGCTTCCGGCAATATCTGTGCCTTGCGGGTTCAACGAGAAGGGCCTGCCCATCGGCTTACAATTTATTGCCAGGGCATTTGAGGAAGAGGTGCTTTTAAGAGGTGCCTACACATTTGAGCAGAATACAGACTATCACCTGAAGAAACCGGAGCTCTAATACAATGTATCAGCCGGTTATCGGTTTAGAGGTTCACGTGCAGTTAGATACCAAGAGCAAATGTTTTTGCGGCTGCTCGATAAAATTCGGACAGAGCCCCAACAGTCAAACGTGCCCGGTATGTCTGGGTTTTCCGGGGAGCCTGCCGGTTTTAAATGAAGCAGCGCTCAAGCTTTCCCTGAAGGCGGCCTTGGCTTTAGATTGTGAGGTTTCCAAGTTTATAAAGTTTGACCGCAAGAATTACTTTTATCCGGATTTGCCCAAAAACTTTCAGATTTCCCAGTATGATTTACCCTTATCTCACAACGGCGCGCTTTTCATTGATAGTGAAAGCGGCCGGAAAAAGATAAGGATCAGGCGAGTGCATCTGGAGGAGGACGCGGGAAAATTGGTCCATCCGGAAAAGGGCAAGATGAGCATGGTCGATTTTAACCGCAGCGGCACTCCTCTTTTGGAAATTGTCAGTGAGCCGGATATAGACTCGGCAGAAGAGGCCTACGACTATCTTCTGCGGCTTAAGGCAATACTGGAATATCTGGAAGTCTCCGATTGCAATATGGAAGAAGGTTCCCTGCGCTGCGATGCCAATGTGTCTCTTAAATCAGCAGGAGGCGCCCTGGGGGATAAGGTCGAGCTGAAAAATATGAACTCTTTCAAAGGGGTAAAGCAGGCGTTAGAATATGAAATTAAGCGGCAGGCAGAGCTTCTGGATAAGAAAAAAAAGATTACCCAGGAGACCCGTCTCTGGGATGCGGTTAAAAATGTTACGGTTTCAATGCGCAGCAAGGAAGAGGCCCACGATTATCGTTATTTCCCGGAGCCGGATTTGGTTCCTTTTATTCTGGATGAAGACTATATAAAGAAAATCAGAGAGTCTTTACCGGAGCTGCCTCAGGCAAGAGCCGAGCGTTTTGCGCGCGAATATAATATTCCTCGATATGATGCGGCGGTATTGACCGCCGATAAATATCTGGCGGATTATTTTGAACAATGCGTGCAGTTATACGATAAGACCAAGATAGTAAGCAACTGGATAATGACGGAATTATTAGCGCATTTAAATAAGCGTAATATAGATATCCGTTATCTGGAGCTTAAGCCTAAGAGTTTCGTGAGTATTCTTGAAATGATGGATGAAGGCTCAATCAGCGGAAAGCTGGCCAAGGAAATCCTGCCCGAAGCCCTGGAGAGCAAAAAAGAGCCCCGTGATATTGTAAAAGAAAAAGGCCTGGTGCAGGTTACTGATACAAAAGAAATAGAAACGATTGTTGAGCGGGTGATTAAAGAAAACCCTAAGGCGGCAGGCGACTATTATCAAGGCAAGACCAGTGCCTTTACATTTTTAGTGGGACAGATTATGCGCGTAAGCCGCGGCAAGGCTAATCCTAAGGTGGCCAATAAAATATTAAAGGAGCAGTTGGAAAGGAGAGGCAATGCGTAAGATATTAATCTTTTGTTTGATTATTATAGGCGCAATCTTTGTCCTTCAGACTCAATTGGTAGTTAGTGAGGAAGGCAGACAATCTTTAGCGGCTGAGCCGGAGATAAAGGCCAGCTCTAACGATGACTTTTATAAAGATATCGAGTTGTTTACCGATGCCCTTACCCTAATTCGTTCTGACTATGCGGAGGAGACCAGTTATAAAGAATTAATTTACGGCGCCTTAAAAGGGATGCTTAAGTCCCTGGACCCTTATAGTCAATTTTTAGAGCCCGATGAATATAAGGAAGTTAAGGTGGAGACCGAAGGCGAGTTCGGCGGGCTGGGTATTGAAATTGCCATCAAGGATGGATTACTCACAGTTGTTGCCCCTATTGATGATACACCTGCTTATAAGGCGGGACTCAAGGCCGATGACAGAATAGTAAAGATAGAAGATGAGATTACCAGAGACATTACCCTGATGGAAGCGGTAAAGAAATTACGCGGTAAGCCCGGCTCTTCCGTTAAGGTAACTATAATGCGGGAGGGGGCGGAGAAGCTTCTGGATTTTACTATCGTTAGAGATATTATTAAGATTAAAAGCATTCGCCGGGCAAAATTATTTGAAGGCGATATCGGCTATATCAGGTTATCCGAGTTTCAGGAAAGAAGTCCCCAGGAGCTTGAGAAATCTCTGCGCAGTTTAGAAAAACTTGGCATGCAAAGCTTGATTTTGGACCTGCGTAATAATCCCGGAGGGCTCCTGGATTCGGCTGTGAAAGTTACGGAGAAGTTTGTCCCTTCCGGAAAAATAATAGTATCTACGCGCGGACGAAAGGCCCAGCAGGATATGGTGTTTCGCTCAAGGCCGACAACTAAGCATCGCGAATATCCTTTAGTTGTTTTGATAAGCAAGGGCAGCGCCAGCGGCTCGGAGATTGTTGCCGGGGCTATTCAGGATTACAAAAGGGGAATACTTTTAGGGACGAAGACCTTCGGTAAAGGTTCTGTGCAGACGGTTATACCCCTGACTGACGGCTCGGCCCTGCGGTTGACCACCAGTAAATATTTTACCCCCAGCGGCCGCTGTATTCATGAGGAAGGGATAGAGCCCGATGTAGAGGTTAAATTTGAAGAGCGGGAATTTAAAGAGCCCACCGAGGAGGAGACGGTATTTGAGAAAATAAAAAAAGAAGAGGAAAAGGTACCTATTCCCAAAGAAACGAAGGAGATAAAGATTGCCCTGCAGGATTTTATGCGCAATGAGGGTTTTTACGATAATCAGCTGGTGCGTGCGGTGGATTTACTGAAAGGCCTTATGCTTTATAAGGAACGAGAGGCTTTGTAGAGGGAATTTTGCTATGAAAAAGAATATTTTAATTTTATCCATATTATTAGCTATTATAGCAATATCGGCTTTGGTCTTTTCTCTAAAAAATATTTTCTTAAAACCCAGAGAAGAAGCCCGCCCGAAAGTCGCTATAATTATTGACGACTGGGGATACAATTTACGCTGCCTTAATCTTTTAAAACAGATCGATGCTCCGATTACTGTATCTGTCCTGCCTAACTTGAACTATTCATCCGAGATAGCCGAGGCCGCTAAGAGTTATGACAAAGAAATTATTCTACATCTGCCTCTTGAACCTGAAGAGGCAGGGAGAAAAATAGGCCTGGAAGAACACACTATTACCTCCGATATGCCGGATGAGGAGATTATCAAAAATATTGAGCTTGCTTTTGCATCGGTGCCTTATGCCTGTGGCGTCTCCAATCATATGGGCTCGTGCGCAACAGGGGATGTGCGACTTATGTCTACCACCTTTGCCGAATTGAAAAAAAGAGAA
Source organism: Candidatus Omnitrophota bacterium (assembly GCA_020341815.1). Lineage (GTDB taxonomy): Bacteria > Omnitrophota > Gorgyraeia > JAFGHF01 > JAFGHF01. Next base: position 493,957 of record CP070837.1, on the reverse strand, counting down.
CTTTTCTTTTTGGATAATTTAGTAACGAATAAGTCTGTCTGCAAAGAACTGGCTGCAAAGATGAAAATTAAGTTTGCAAGGCGCAATATCTTCCTGGATAATCTGGATAGCTACGACTATATCAAGGGACAGGTTGAGAAGCTTGGCGATTTTGCCCGGAGGAAAGGACAGGCTGTAGGCATCGGCCACCCCAAGGTTACCACCTTGAAGGTATTGAAAGATATGATTCCACAGATGCAGGCAGAAGGAATCGAGTTTGTCTTTGTTTCGGAGCTGGCGGAATAGATATGCTGGTATTGGGTATTGAGACTTCTTGTGATGAGACGGCGGTTTCTCTGGTGGAAAATGGCAGAAAAATCTTGTCTAATGAGGTTGCTTCAAGCCTGCATTTACACAAGAAGTACGGCGGCGTTGTTCCTGAGATAGCCACCCGTCATCATGTGGAGCTTATCAATTACGTTTTGGCCAGGGCACTGGATAAGGCAAAGGTTAAATTAAGTGACATTGATTTGATATCCGTAGTTTATGGTCCGGGTCTGGTAGGGGCTTTGCTTATCGGCGTTTCCCTGGCAAAGGCTTTGAGTCTGTCTTTAAATGTGCCCTTAGTGGGGATAAATCATTTGCAGGCCCATTTATATGCGGGTCTGATGCAGAATTCTTTGCGCTTTCCCTTTGTGGGTTTGGTTGTTTCCGGGGGGCACACCACGCTTTTTTACGTTAAAGATTTTTTAAAATGGAAGATACTGGGAAGCACGCTCGATGATGCCGCAGGCGAGGCCTTTGATAAGGCAGCCAAGATTTTAAACCTGGGATATCCCGGGGGCCCAATTATAGAAAAGAAGGCCAAGGGCGGATGTAGAGACAGGATAAAGTTTTCCCGGGCTTATTTGGGTAAAGAAAGCCTGGATTTCAGTTTTAGCGGATTAAAGACGGCGCTCCTGTATTACGTAAAGGATAAGACTATAAAGAAGACGGGGCGTGAGATTGCAGATATTGCGGCGAGTTTTCAGGAAGCGGCAGTAGATATGTTGAGAGAGAAGGCGCTCAGGGCCTGTCTTTTTAAGAGAGTAAAGAGCTTTGTTGTGGGTGGAGGAGTAATAATGAACCGGCGCTTAAGAGAGGCCTTGGAGGAGACCTTGATGAGCCGGGGCATAGCTGTACATTTTCCTCAAAGTCCACTTTGTCAGGATAATGCGGCTATGGTTGCAGGATTAGGATATCAGCTTTACCGAAGGGGTATAATTTCTAATTTAAACCTTGAGGTTCAGCCCAATCTTAAGACTTAAATAGGAGGGAGGTTATGTTTAGCGCAGAACAAACTGTTATTCGCCTGATCCTGGCCTTTGTGCTGGGTGGCTTAATCGGCCTGGAAAGAGAATCCCATGGCCGCGCCGCGGGCTTGAGGACGCACATCTTGGTTTGTCTGGGGTCAACATTGCTTATGCTCACTTCTATATACATTTTTTACGCCTATCGGGAATTGGCTACGATAGACCCGGCCAGGATAGCTGCCGGGGTCATTACCGGTATCGGCTTCTTAGGGGCGGGCACGATTTTACGCTTTAAGGCCTCGGTGCGCGGTTTGACTACCGCTGCCAGTCTCTGGGCGGTGACGGGAATAGGCCTGGCCATCGGCAGCGGATTTTATTCCGGCGCTTATGCAACGACGGCCCTGGTGCTTTTTGTTTTATTTTTCCTGACAAGGGTAGAGAGAGTGCTGGGAAAGAAGGACTGGTATAAAATACTTGCCGTGGAAACCAAAGGCAATGCCCAGCAATTAAAAGATATCCGCTCGGCTTTATCCGATTATAAAGCGGAAATCAGAGATTTTGAAATAAAAAAGAAATCCGACAGCAATAATGTGATAGTAGAATTGAACTTAAAGCTTATAACTAACAGGCAGGATGACCAGGTTATTACGGATATAATGCGAATTAAAGGAGTGGAAAGGGCTAGTTGGCAGGAATTGTAAGACACTGAGAACACTGAAAAATGATACTGAAAACACTGAATAGATTCTCAGTGACTTCAGTGTAACAAGTTCAGTGGCTTCAGTGATAAAAAAAGAGGAGGTGCAACTATGGCTTTTAGGGCCAAAAGAAAGGAAAAGGAAGAGCTAAAGGCTCAAGCTGAAGAGAAAAAGATTCTTGATGTTGATGCCAGTATGCAGGGAAGTCTTACATTTCGCGATGCGGTAAATTTGCGCATTAACGGCAAATTTGAAGGCAGCCTGGACACCAAGGGAAATTTAACCATAGGAGAAAATGCGCGGGTGCAGGCCGATATTATCGGAGAGAACATTGAAATTTGCGGCAAAGTTTATGGCAATGTAGTGGCCACCAGGAGTCTCAGTCTTAGCCGCAGCGCATATTTGGCGGGAGATATCCGCACCTGCAGTCTCAGTATAGCCGAAGGGGCAGTAGTGCAGGGAAAAATTCAGATGGAATCAAAAGAGACAGCCAAACCCAGCCGTTCTACGATGCAGGAAGCATTGATGACGGTTGATGAATTGGCAAAATATTTAGAAGTAGACGCCAGTTCAATATTAAACTGGGCCAAGGCAGGCAAAATTCCTACGCAAAAAGAAGGTAATAACTGGAAGTTTGACCGGGCCAAAGTCGATGTTTGGATTGCCAGTGAAAAGATAAAGTAAAATAAAAAAAACGGGGCGAGCCAAAAGATGTCAGAGAAACTTTTGAATGTAAAAGAAGTCTGTCGATATCTGGATATTTCAGAGGATGATTTAAGAAATCTGGTAGAAAAAGGCGAGATTCCTGCCTATAGGCTCGGAGGCACTATTTTGAGATTTAGAAAAGGGCAGATTGATATAATCAAAAGCCAGGGGATAACTAAAGTTGAAAAGCGAGAATCCTCATCCGGACCGGTGAATCAACGCTGGGAAAAAATAAAAGATTTCTTATATTTTAATGATTTTTATATCATCTCTGCAATTATAAGCATAGTTTTATTGATAGTTATCTTTTTTGTTAAATGAGACATTGAAACCACTGAAGAAATAATCACTGAAACCACTGAAGTTTTTCTTTCAGTGTTCTCAGTGTCAGTAATTCAGTGTTCTCAGTGTTAAAAGGAGGAAAAAGTGTGGGATTTGATTCAAAAGGGCGGTCCGATAATGTATTTGATTATCCTTTGCTCTGTTGTGGCTTTTGCTGTGGTTATTGAAAGGCTCTACCATTTACATCGGGCAAAAATCGATAGCGATAGATTTATGGAAAGCATATCCAATACCATAAGGCGTAACCGGATTATGGACGCCATAAATTTATGCGAGAAGACCCCCGGGCCCATTGCCTATATTATAAAGGCGGGTATCTTAAAACATGACCGCGCAAGAGGCGAGATAAAGGAAGCCATAGAGGATGCAGGAATCTATGAAGTGCCGCGCCTGGAAAAGAATCTGGGGGCGCTGGCAACTATCGCGCATATCTCGCCGTTATTGGGTCTATTGGGTACGGTTACGGGAATGGTCAGGGCGTTTCAGATTATTCAAGAGAAGGCCACTTCTCTTCATCCGGTTGGTCCGGGAGATTTAGCCGGAGGGATTTGGGAGGCCTTAATCACGACTTGCGCAGGATTGATTGTGGCTATACCTACTTTCGTGGCTTACAATTATCTGGTCAGCCGCGTAAAGGGCTTTGTCCTGGAGATGGAAAGGACGGCTACCGACTTGATTAATATTCTTGCGCAGAAAAGCGAGCAATATTAATAGTCGATAGTATTCAGTATCTGGTATTTAGTAAAATAAAAACACTTATAAATATTAAAGATTATATAAAAAACTTTTTAACTAGATACTAGCGACTAGATACTAACGACTGTGAGGAGCAAAGCGACGAACTATGAGATTTAAAAGAGGCGTAGAATTTGAGAAGGGGCAGTTGGATATCGCCCCGTTAATTGATGTGGTTTTTCTGCTTCTGATATTTTTTATGCTTACTTCCAGTTATATCTTTCAACCGGGCATTAAAATAAATCTTCCCAAGGCGGTAACCAGCGAAGTAATTCAGGAAGAAAATTTAGTTATTACTATCAATGCCCGAGGCGTTGTCTCCTTAAATAATCGCCAGCTTAGCTTAGACCAATTAAGGTCTCATCTGGAAAAGGCAAAAAAGGACAATCGCCCGCTTTTAATTAAAGCCGACCGTCAGGCCTCTTTAGGCAAGGTAGTCCAGATCTGGGATATGTCCCGGGAGGTGGGCCTGACCCAGATTAATATAGCTACTTCCGAGGCAGGACAATAATTTGGTCAATCGTTAGATGATTATCGGTAGAGAGTTACGTATAGCGCTGTTGATTTCTTTTCTGGCACACCTTTTGGGGATGTGCCTGATTTCGATAGTATTCTTGCCGCATGGCTTCATTTTAAGGGGATGGTCTTCGGTCTCTTTTGTGGGCTCGATATTGAAAGGGTCTGTTTCTGTGCAGGCGAAGGCCCAGGCCGAAGGAGGAGATTTGGTTGAGTTCCCGCCAGAGGCTAAAATAAATCATTTTGAGCAAGAGTTGGTAGCTTTGCCGACCGAAAGAAAAATGCTGAATCCTGACAATTTTATTGATGTGGATAGCGAGCCCCAAAATATACATTTTGCTTTTTCTCGCGATTATACGGGAAAGAAAGAACGGGAAATAATTTTTCAACCTCCTTTTGTGAAGTATCCGGAAGTAGCGATACAGGATGAAGTCAAAGGCGACTACGCCGTTTTTAATGTATATATATCAAGTAATGGCTTGGTGGAACAGGTAGTAAATATGCAGGCAAGTTCAAATCCAGAAATCGATGTGGCATTGATAAGATATATTGAAAAATGGCGTTTTGTCCCGGCTCCTGAGAGCCAGGGCCAGTGGCAGACTATAAAAATAGCTCTGGATTCCAAATGATAAAACTACAATTTGAAATAGCGATATTTTTATACTTGTTAATTGCAATTTTCGGTTTTTTGATTGCCTGGGTTATATTTGCAAGAATGAAGGTTCGTGCCAAGCATAGCGCACAACTTGAATCAATATGGCAGTGTTTTATCTGCACTTATATTTATGTAGATAGCAAAAATAGCAGGCTTTCTATTTGTCCAAGGTGTAAAAGCTATAACGAGAGAGAAGGAGGTGGCCGTTGATAACGGAGTTAGGAATAGTGGCAGGAGATATCTGGCATTTTTTAGATGAACACGGGAAAACTGCTGCCTTGGCCGATTTAGTTGCCGGTTTGGATAAACCGCGCGATACTATTTTAATGAGCTTGGGTTGGCTGGCCAGAGAAGGCCATGTAAAATTAGAAAAAGAAGGCCAGGATTACAGAATAGAACTGAGAAAGTAAGTAAGGGCTAGACTTATGGAGCGAAGCGAACATAAGACTATGTCCGAACTTACCCCGAACCAAAATACTTCAACAGTTGAAACTAAGAGTAAACTAATGCTATATGGCATTAGTTATGCCAAAAATATGAAACTTGGCAGTATTTTGGTACGGGGTTTAATTCGCACAGCGACTTATGCTCACTATGTTCCATAAGTTACGTGCTCATTAAAAGGGGGAGGGTATTCATGGAGGAAGGAAGAGCAAAAGAAGAAAAGATTCCTATTGAGCCTCCTTTGCAGGTAGTCGATTACCGCACTTTAAGTAAGGCTTTTGGCTGGTGGGCAGCTGCGGTATTAATTGAATCCTGGGGACGAAAACAGGTCTGTTTATATCTCTGGCAGCGTAAGAAGGACGGCTGGAAGAGAAAGCAAAAATTTACCGTTCACGATGCGGAAAAATGGGAGCAGATAGTTCAGGCTGTAGAAGAATTGCTGCCGAAGATGCAGGGATAGGTGAGATAAGATAAAGGTAGTTTATTCAGATGCTTATGAAGTAAATATTGGCGCGCACGTCTTTCCTACCGTTAAATTTCGCCTCATCCGTGAAAAGCTAAGAAAAGAAAAGATTATTCCGGATAAGGATTTTATTGTTGCGCCTTTTGCCTCAGAGGAAGAGCTTCTTTTAGTTCATACAAAAGCGTACCTTGATAAGCTGACTCAAGGAACTTTATCGCCGCAGGAGATATTTACTTTAGAGCTGCCTTATTCCAAACCTCTGGTTCAGGCTTCGCGCATATGCGTGGGCGGGACAATCCTTACCGCAAAGCTGGCCCTGAAAGAGACATCCTGCGTTCATTTAGGCGGTGGATTTCATCATGCCTTTGCCGACCACGGAGAAGGCTTTTGTGTTTTGAATGATGTGGCCTGCGCAGCTCGATATTGCCAGGTGCAGGAGAAGTTGCGCAAGATAATGATAGTAGACTGTGATCTGCACCAGGGCAATGGGAATGCCCATATATTTAAAGATTCGAAAGAGGTTTTTACTTTTTCAATCCATCAAGAGAATAATTATCCCTTAATTAAGCCTCCCAGTGATTTAGATATCGGCCTGGCCGATGGCAGCGGTAATAAAGAATATTTAGATGCCTTGGAAAAAGAATTACCCAGGATTTTTAAGGATTTCGCACCGCAATTGGTTTTTTATATTGCCGGGGCAGACCCTTATTTTAAAGACCAGCTGGGGGCGCTTAGGCTTACTCTGGATGGCTTAGAAAGGAGAGATGAGTTTGTTTTTGCCCTGGCAAAGGAAAGTAAGGCACATGTAGCGGTAGTGTTTGGCGGAGGATACGCTCAGGATATAAATGATACGGTGCTTATTCATTATAATACAGTAAAAAAGGCACTGGAGATATTATAATATGGATTTGGTGCATTTGTTGGAGGAAAGCGCAAGAAAGTTTTCCTGGCGCAGGTGTCTGATTTCGGCTGAAGGCAATTATAGTTATCATTCCTTAAATAAGGAAGTTAATCAATTGGCTTTCGCCTTAAAAGAGAAGCTGGGAGTAAAAAAAGGCGATAAGGTAGCAATTCTCTTGAATAATTGCCCCCAGTTTATTATCGCCCTTTTTGCCATCTTAAAGGCGCAAGGCGTATGCGTGCCCTTAAATGTATTTTTAAGCTCTAATGAATTAAATTACGTCCTTAAAGATTCCCGCAGTAAATTATTGATAAGCTCTACGGATTTCTTGGAGGTATTGCATAAGCTCCCCCCGAAAAAAGTCATCTTAACCGATAAAGAGGCGCCCGGCGAAATATTTCAAAATGATAGATTCTTTTATTGGGATAAAGTCCTCATGAAGAATAGGTCCGGCAATCCCTTTCTTGCCATAGATCCAGAGAGCCTGGCGCTATTGCTTTATACCTCCGGAACCACAGGTTTTCCCAAAGGAGTAATGCTTTCCCATAGGAACATCTATTCCAATGTGTTAGCTTCGGTTTCTGCTTTGGAGATTAAGCCTCAGGAGAGATTTTTGCTCCTTTTGCCGATGTTCCATTCTTTTACTTTGACGGTTTGTATATTTATACCTATCTATGCCGGTGCCAGGATAGCAATTATTAAATCGGTGCGGCCATTTCAGAAGGTTTTACGTAGCGTTCTTTTAAACCGGATAACAATAATTGTGGGCATACCCCAACTATTTGATATCTTGCAGGGTATTAATCTGCCGGCTATTTTTCGGATGTTTCTACGGGTCAGGGTATGCATATCTGGCGCGGCCCCATTAAGTGTCGAGACTCTAAGAAGATTTAATGAAAAATTTAAAAGCATATCTCTCTTAGAGGGCTATGGCCTGACAGAGAGTGCTCCGGTAGTTTCTCTAAATCCTTTACGCGGTCTGCGTAAACCCGGCTCTATAGGTCTGCCTCTTCCCGGCGTAGAGACTAAAATTATCAGGGAAGATGAGAGTGAAGCCAATCGCGGAGAAACAGGTGAACTGATTGTTAAAGGACCTAATATAATGCTTGGATATTTTAATCATCCCGAGCAAACTAAAGAGACGATTAAAGGGGGATGGTTATTTACCGGTGATATGGCCAAAATAGATAATGACGGTTATATCTATATAGTAGGGCGCAAGAAAGAAATGATTCTTGTGCATGGGATGAATGTCTATCCTTCAGAAATAGAAAATATATTAAAAACTCATCCCAAAATAAAAGAAGTAGCGGTGATAGGTAAAAGAGATAAATCTAAAGGCGAATTACTCCTTGCTTTTATAGTTTTGCATAAAGATGCCTCCATCTCCGAAAAAGAAATCAGGGATTATTGCAGAGGAAAAATAGCCAATTATAAAATTCCCCGCTTGATTGAGTTTAGAGAAGACCTGCCTAAGACGCCTACGGGCAAGGTGTTAAAGAGAAAATTAATTTGATAAAATTTTAAAAATAAAGGAGATAAAAGATGAGAAATAATAAAAAAAGAGGGATGGCTATGCTGGTGGTCATCAGTCTTATTATTATGCTTCTTATCATAGGGGGCGCGGTATTGACGCTTTCCACAGGTCATTTCGGCACCTCTTACCATCAAATCAGGCGCGCCCGGGCCTATTATGCTGCGGAGGCAGCAATGCAACATGCCATATGGAGTCTGCGCACAGGAGGAGCCGCTCTTCCCGGTTCAGGCGGGACTACCAATATAAATTTTCCAGAAGAAATCAATGGTATTCCCGCAGGCAGGATATCTATTAGTGTAGCGGATCAAAATGGAACAGGAGAAGATCCGGAAGGAGTCTATCCTATCACTATTACTGTCGACTATTAATTTAAGCTAAGTTTTAAATAGTTTTTATCCCCATATTATCATTATTATTGGATAATATGGGCTTTTTATTTCCTGGGTGCAAGAGAGTAGAAGTAAAAGTAATAAAAAATATACTTGACAAGGTAAATTTTTTATGGTATATATGATTATACATAAGTCTAAGTAAGTTAATCAAGGAGGCCTGTATGAGTAGGCTGATGGACGTAGACGAGCTAGCCGCCTATCTGAAATTACAGAAGCAGACTATTTATAACTGGTTACACGCAAAGAAGATTTCGGGGATTAAGGTGGGGCATGTCTGGCGCTTTGATAAAAGAGCAGTTGATGCCTGGCTAAGGTCCCAGATCAGAGAGGCAAGGACCGAAGCAGAGCAAAAAAAGAGCTCTCAAGCAAAAAAGGGACAAAGAAAGTGAAAGGTTTTAATTTTCAGACTACAACAGGTGTTTATATAGGGGCAAGATATGTTTATGTTGCCCAGCTAAAAGGCGGGCTTTTTGGTGCGCGCCTGCTTAAATTTGGCCAGGCAGAGATTGAGGCTGCTTCTTCGGCGGATAAGACTCAAGCTGATGAGGCAAAAGTAAGTGCCATCAGGAAAGTCTTTCGGGAGAATAAAATTAACGCCAAGAAGGTATTTACCGCTCTTTCCGGAAAAGATGTATTGATTAGATATTTTCAGATGCCCAAGATACCAAAGGCCGAATGGGAAACAGCGATAAAGTTTGAAGCCAAAAGGCACATTCCTTTTAAAATAGAAGAATTATTCTGGGATTTTCAGGCAAATTTATCCCGTGGCAAAGATGCCAAGATGGATATTACTTTTGTGGCAGTAAAAAAGGAAATAGCCAAAAATCATATTTCTCTTTTGGAACAGGCGGGCCTTAAAGTTTTGGCTTTGGAGCCGGCTCCATTTAGTCTGGTGAGATTTTTTACATCAGGCAGACAATTAGCCAAAAATAAACCCAATGTCATCGTAGATATTGATTATGGTATGGCCGATATCAATATTCTAAAAGAGAAGATTTGTTATCTTACCAGGGATGTTTCTCTTCCTTCGGAAGAAGAATTAATATTTGATAATTTGCTTAATGAATTACGTATGTCTTTGGATTATTATGAAAAACTTTTTCCTGCCGAGATCGTTGGCAAGATATTGCTCTGCGGGCAAGTTGATCTTAAGAATTGGGATAAGACCTTGAGTCAGGAACTAAAAATACCTGTGGAGAAAGCCGACCTGGCAAAAGCTATAAAAGTTCGCAGGAGCCTGCCTCCTTTAAGTATGGCCGTAGCTATTGGTTTGGGCCTGCGCAAGCTGATTTTAGCTCCGAATGAAGTGAATCTTTACCGGGTCCGCAAGGTCAAAGCCGAAGTTGCGCCTCCGGTTTCAAAAGCGCAGGCTTTTGAGTTTACTCCGGAGTTGCGCTATACAGCATATCGGGCTATAAAGGTATCCTGCGTGGGCCTTTTGATTTTATATTTGTTGATGTTTTATCGTATCAGCGAGCAAAAGAAACAGCTGGAACAGGTAACTGCCCTCAGGCCTAAAGTTACCATGGATGCCGAAGGTCTTTCTTATGAAGATATAGAGAAAGCGAGAAAAGAATTGCAGAATAAGATATCCAGCCTGGACTTGCTTATCACCGACAGAGTCTTCTGGACCAATAAGTTTAATGAATTGCCCAGGATAATTCCTCCGGGCGCATGGTTAACTGATTTATTTTTTACCGATAGAGTATCAAAGGATAGGGTCAGCCGTTCCTTGACTATTAAGGGGATAGTTCATCGCGAAGACCATGCCCGGGAAGTAAGGGTAATCACTAATTTTGTTTCCAGTTTAAAAGAAAATCAGAAGTTTTTTGAGGGATTTGAAGAGATTGAATTAGAATCAATGGATTCAACAGAGGTGCAAGGAACGTCGGTAAAGAACTTTACAATTATTTGCATTAAGAAATGAGGATAAAAGAATGAATATAACGAGCCACAGGAAAGGCACAATCATTTTTATCCTGATTCTTTTTCTGGCTTTTCGTATCGGCTATGGGGGGATATACAAATCTAATCTAAAAAAAATAGAGTCTGTAAAGTCACAGATAGAAGAAGAAAAGAAGAAAAATGAAGTCTTGGGTATTATCAGCTTATTAGAGAGGAAAATAAAAGCACATCAAGAAAGGTCTTTTTCTGTGGCAGAGGGCACTCAGATTTTGGATAGAATCTCAAGGATGGCTGAACGACTCGGCATAAAGATAGAAGCCTTCAATCCCCTTTCTGCGGAAGAAAAAGAATATTATGTCGAACTGCCCTTAAAAATACCTTTCTCCTGCGATTATCATCAATTGGGAGAGTTTTTGAGTCTCATCGAAAGCAGTAAAGAGTTTATCCGGGTCAAAGAGCTCAGGATGAGAAAACCCACTGTCGCCGCCCTAGGAGAGGCAAAAATCCCTGAGGTAGAATTGACAGTAAGCGGATTTTATTTAAAGAAATGAAAAAAACCTTGGTGAAAAAAATAATGTTTTGCTTGGGGCTTTTGGCCGTCTTATCATTGATTGCAGGATATCCCCTGGTCAGGGCCCAGCGTACTTTGAAAAGACAGACTGGGACGGTAGAATATACCGGCCGGGGCCTGCGTGATCCATTTGAGAGCCCTTTTGAATTGTTTGTGCCTCTGGAAGAGGTGCCGAAGGAAAAGAAGAGGGCGCCCATCGCAGGGGGGTTAGCTCATCTTGTAGTTCAGGGTATGATTTGGGATTCGAAAATACCCCAGGCAATTATTAATAATACAGTGGTAAGGCCAGGTGAGGTTATTGAAGGCGCAGAGATATTGGATATACGCAAAGAGGGCGTTTATGTATTGTATGAGGGAAATCAATACATACTCAGGCCTACTATATTAAGGGAAGACGAAAGATTAAGAAGAAGATAAAACAGAGACACTGAAAAACACTGAAAAAATAACACTGAGAGCACTGAATAAAGCCTCAGTGGTTTCAGTTAACAACTTCAGTGGCTTCAGTGATAAAAGGGGGATAATATGCTTAAAAAAAGAAGGGTTGTTTTACTTGTTCCTTTGGCCTTATTTTTGGTATTTGGCTTAGGTCTCAATTTAAGCCGGGCGCAGTCAGGGGATGAGTTGGGACAAGAATCGGGTTTGCCGGTAATTTCAATGGACTTCCAGGATGCCGACTTAAAGGATGTCTTGAAGGTATTTTCCCAGCAGGCCGGTTTAAACTTTATTGCCAGTGAAAGTGTTAAGGAGCGCAGAGTTACCCTTTATCTGGACAAGGTTTCGGTGGAAGATGCCTTAAATACCATAATGACGGCAAACAGCTTAAGCTATGAGCAGAAAAAAGACAGCAAAATATTTATAGTTAAGGAATGGGGCCGTCCGGAGGTAGAGACAATTACCAAAGTTTTTCCTCTGCAGTATGCACGGGTAAAGGGATATGAGCTTACCGCTGCCGGCCAGGAAGCGCGGCAGTCCGAAGAAATCGGCATCAAGGAAGTGATAGAGAAAATAGTCAGCCAGTTTGGTCAGGTGATTGAGGATTCGCGCACCAATAGCCTTATCGTTACCGATGTGCGCAGTCAGTTTCCCAAGATTGAAAAGACGATAAAAGAGCTCGATATAAAGCTTCCTCAGGTAATGATTGAGGCCGAAATCATAGAGGCGAGCTTAGAAACCATCGATAAGCTGGGCATAGAATGGGGTACTGCTACCGATGGAATAGTTGCCTCTGCCTATGGGGCAGGGCGTAGCAGCACCTTTCCCTTTACCAAACCTAACAATATGCGAAAGGTCGGCCCCGCCGGCAATGTAGATAACCTTTATCTGGGATACATCTCGGCGATGAATCTGGGCGGGACACTGGCTATGCTTGCTAGGGATACCGATAGCAAGATCCTGGCCAGGCCGAAAGTCCTCACCCTGAATAACGAGACCGCTGAGATAAAGATTACTGCCGAGACGGTAATTGCCAGCGAACAACAGGAGATTGCTTCTACAGGAGGAGGTATTGATAGGGCAATTGTTTCCCCTGAAAGGGTAGAAACAGGAGTGACGCTGAAAGTAACCCCACAGATTAATACTCAGGGCGAGATCACCATGATTATTGAGCCATCGGTAATTAATACAAAGGTTTCCTCGATACTTGCCAATGCCCTTGACCCTCATACCAGAAGCGTCAAGACTACAGTTACCGTTGCCGATGGAGAGACTGTAATAATCGGCGGATTAATTAACACCGAAGATGAGAAGATTATGAGAAAAGTCCCTTTTTTAGGGGATATTCCTTTATTGGGAAGTCTATTTTGTAAAAAAGACGACAGTTCAGAGGATAAGGAATTAATCATCTTTATTACTCCGCATTTGGCTAAAGAGCGCGCGCGGATGGCAGGATTGACTTCATTAAAGAGACACCTTCCGCCAGAGGGCTATGGGGACTTTGTTCAGTCAGCCATGAAAAAAGAAGAGGCAATGGAAAGCATCCTTGACATACTGGAGAAATAATAAAAGATGGCATTAAGGAAGTCCCGTTTAAAATTAGGCGAGCTTTTGATTAAACAGGGCCTGATTACCGAGGAGCAGCTGCAGAAGGCTATTCAGGTGCAAAAGCGGGAAGGCAAAAGAATCGGTGAGGTCTTGATAAAACTGGGCCTGATTACCGAAAAGGATATTGTGGTAACTTTGGGGAAACAGCTGAATATTCCTTACGCATCCTTAGCCAAGGGATTACTTGAGCCCGACCCGAATCAGGAGTTAGATAAACTGGTGCCGCAGAACTTTGCCCGCCGTTATTGCCTTATTCCTTTATCGCGCAATCTGAACGCCCTTACCGTGGCCTTTGCCGATCCGCTGGACGTACTGATGATGGACAACTTGAAAAAGATGACCGGATGTGACATAAATCCTATCGTGGCCAGCGAAAGTGATATTATACAGGCCATAGATAGATTTTATGGCGAGAAGGATTTGCTTAAAGAGGCCATCTCTGAGTCATACGAAGCCGGAGAGGTAGAGATAGAAGAAATTCCCGAGGAAGAGGCTCTAAGTCTCAACACTTTAATTGCCAAGGCGGAAGAGGCACCGGTAATCAAGCTGGTAGATTTAATTTTAAGGCAGGCAATTAAAGACAGGGCCAGCGATATCCACATTGAGCCTTTTAAAGACAGGGTCAGCGTCCGCTATCGTATTGACGGGGTCCTTTATGAAATTCCTCCGCCCGCGGGGCATCTGCTTCTGGCTATTGTTTCCCGAATTAAGATATTGGCTAAAATGGACATTGCCGAGAAGCGCCTGCCTCAGGATGGGGCATTTATAGTAAAAGCAGAAAATAGAATTATCGATTTTCGGGTTTCTACTATTCCCACGGTTCGTGGTGAAAAGGTAGTCTTGAGGATTTTGGATAAGAGCCAGGTTCCTCTGGATTTGAGCCAACTGGGCTTTGAAGCAAAGGATTTGGAAAGTTATCGCAAAGCCGTTTCCAGTCCCTGGGGTCTGATTTTCCTTACCGGCCCTACGGGTTGCGGAAAAAGCACAACCTTGTATGCCACCTTAAATGAAATCAAAACCCCGCATAAGAATTTAGTCTCTATAGAGGACCCGGTAGAATATCGCCTGGAAGGTATTAATCAGGTTCAGGTGAAGGCGGATATTGGGCTTACCTTTGCCAATGGCCTGAGGGCTTTCTTAAGGCAGGACCCCAATATTATTATGGTCGGCGAGGTAAGAGACTTGGAGACCGCCCAGATTTGTCTGCGGGCGGCGCTTACGGGGCACCTGGTATTGAGCACCTTGCATACGAATGACGCCCCCACGGCCATAAGCCGATTGATTGACTTAGGGATATCCCCTTATTTAATCTCACCCTCCCTGCTTCTGGTAGGCGCGCAGCGCCTTGTGCGCAAGCTTTGCCCGGAATGTAAAGAGGCTTATGAACCGACGGGGGAGATGTTAGGTAAAGTCAAATTGGCTGCAGAATTAATCTATCGCCCCAAGGGGTGTGATTATTGTAACCGCACCGGCTATCGCGGAAGAAGCGCCATCTATGAAATACTGCCGATGAGTGAACGCTTAAGTCAGGCTATCGCCCAAGGCGCGACTTATCAACAATTGAAGGAAATATCCCTGGAGACAGGAATGAAAACGCTGTATCAAAACGGGCTGAAAAAGGTTGAGCAGGGCATAACCAGCCTTGAGGAAGTCTTGAGTGTTACTATGGCCGGGATAGAGGGATAATGGACGGCGAAAATCGCTAAAAAGTTATCATCTTCGACGATTTTCTTGCTTGACCCGCCCAAAGCGGCGAGGTCTGCGGAAAATCCTTATGGATTTCCTTGACAATAATCTTTTTTATGCTATAGTCTAAATTATGCCTCAATTTATATATAGAGCCAGAGATAAACAAGGTAAGGAAAGACAGGCTACCGAAGAAGCGGCGACGCAAGAGGAGTTGATTGCCCGGCTTCAGAAAGAAGGCCTGCTGGTAACTTCCGTATACCGAAGAGAGGCTGCTGTCGAGAGAAAAGTGGTTCTCTCGATGCCTTTGCATCTCAAGGTAACTATCGACGATATGATTATCTTTGCCCGACAGCTTGCCACGATGCTGGAGGCAGGGGTAACCTTGTTAAAGAGCCTGGATGTCTTAACCAGGCAGATAGAAAGCAGGATACTCTTAAAGGCCGTGCAGCAAATCAGGCACGATATTGCCGCAGGAAGCACTTTTCGCGATGCCCTGGCCAAACACCCCGGTATATTTTCTCCATATTGGATTCAAATGGTAGAGACGGGGGAAGCCTCCGGCGCTCTTCCTCTTGCTCTTGCGCAGTTAGCCGATTATTTGGAGACCGCAGCAGCCATACGTAGAAAGATAACCGCAAGCCTTGTTTATCCGGCTGCGCTTGTCAGCATTGCTCTTGTGGCATTGACTATCTTTACCGTCTGGATTATCCCCATATTCTCCCGGGTATTTGCCGGATTCAATATAGAATTGCCGCTTTTTACGCGGATGGTGATAGCCTTCAGCACTCTTATGCGCAGATATCTCCTTTTTTGGGTTGGCGGGGCGGTTGCCGTGGGCTACCTTATTAACCAATATATCCACACGCAGGCGGGTCGCTGGCAATTTGACTATTTGAAGTTCAAGACCCCGGTTTTATCTTCGCTTTTTCAGCGCATTGCCATCGAGAGATTTGCCAGCGGCCTGGGGACCTTAATCGAAAGCGGGGTACCCATTGTTTATGGCCTGGATATTGTTAGTAAGTTTCTGGGCAATAGAATAGTGGAGAGGGCGGTAGCTGAGGTGAGAGATAGCGTGCGCCAGGGTAAAGGTATGGCCGGCCCTTTGGAAAAGAGCGGTGTATTCACACCGATGGTAGTGCAAATGGTTTCCGTGGGGGAGGAGATAGGCGAATTAGGCAAGATGTTAAAGAAGGCCTCTGAGTTTTACAGAGAGCGCATCAGCACTACTTTGACTAAAATAGTTAGCTTGATTGAACCGGCAGTTTTGGTACTTATGGGTATAATGGTCGGGGTTTTGGTCATATCTATGTTTTTGCCTATATTCCAGTTGGCAATGGTCTCACGGGGAGGATGATTTAGTTAAGAATTGATACTCAGTTAAAAAGAATGAAAGGAGGAAGAGAAAGGTGAATAGAAAAAGAGGTTTTACGTTGTTGGAGTTGATGATTGTAGTGATTATTGTGGGTATTTTGGCCTCACTTGCCTTGCCCAGATTTATCGGGGCAGCAAAAAAGGCCAGAGAGTCGGAGGCAATTTCTATGTTAGGCGCAATCCGTGCTTCGCAATTGCGCTATTATCTGGAACACAGTGAGTATCATGTGGATACTGACATTGCCGACGAAGGTTCAGCTTTAGACCTTGATATTACAAGTTCAGCAAAGGCCCTTTATACTTACGGTTCTACAAGTGGTGCCAATGATATCATTGCTACAGCAACAAGAACTACTGATGGTGCGAGTGCGGGTTTGGATAATTTTAATATTGAGATAGACGGAACTGTCAATAGACTCACTCCTTGAACTTAAAGATACTTTATAGCCGGTGAAAAGCGCTTTTACGCTTACAGAAGTTATAGCTACCGTTATAATCGTTGGAATCCTGGCAGCCTTGAGCCTTCCTTTGCTTACCAAGGCCGTTGAAGGCACCAAGGCCACGGAAGCAATGGTAGCCTTGAAGCAAATCCGCACCGGAGAAAGGATTTACCGCACGGAGGAAGATACTTATTGGCCGACTGAAGCGCCGGTAAATAACATCTCTACAATTAATGCCCAATTGAGGTTGTATTTGGAAGCTAAGGACGAGCGAAACTGGGATTATTCTGTAACTGCTACTGCGGATACCTTTGATGCTACCGCTACAAGAAGGAGCGGTAGCTACAATGGCAGGACTATTACTCTTGATGAAGGTGGCCCTCCCTTTGAAGGCACCTGGCCCCTGCCTCTGCCATAATAGTAGCTTTAGCTCATAAAGGAAGAACGAAATGAATAAGCAAGGTTTGACATTGGCGGAAGTGATAGTTTCTGCTCTTATCTTATTAGTGGCTACAGCGGGCGTAATGGTTATTTTCTCTACGGAGCGAGCTGCGGTGACCGGTACAGGCCGCAGGATGCAGGCAATGGATTTCAGCCGTCAGACTTTGGAGGAATTGAAGAATGCAGTTAGCGCAGATACCTGGGGTGAAGCTGGCGAGCCTTTAACTGTTCAGGGTTGGACAAACTATGAGGTTTTGCCCGGAACCTTTGGGACTAATTTTTCAGGACGAAGGAGATACAGGGTAGATTCGGTTGCCGGAGTTAACCCTAGCACCGGCTACAGGAGCGCAACCGTAGAAGTTGATTGGCAGGAACCCGAAATTCCGGAATAGTTTTGGGAACAACAATGCTTTCAAAAGGTTTTAGTTTAACAGAGATACTTATCGCTATTGTCCTGATGAGCCTGGTGATGCTGACAGTGGTCAGTGTTGATATTACCAGCCGCCGTTATTTTAAGGGCTCCAGCGAGCAAGTCGAGGTTTTTGACGAAGCAAAAATAGCTATGGAGCATATAATCAGAAATGTGCAGCGGGGTGTTGGCGATATAGATAATCCTGGTCTTGCTATATATGATGGGGGCACACGAATCCGGGTGAATTTAGACGATGACGGTAACGGGATTGCAGACAGGACAATCGAGTATATGTATCAAAATGGCCCGGATTACAATATTGTTTTTGATAGTGATGTTTCTGCAGGTAATCCTACGGAAGATTTTGCCGATGGTAAATTGCTAAGCGCAACTTTTGCTTTCGGCAAAGATGCCGGTGATAATGATATTCCCAATCACCTTGATATAGAAATAGTAGCTCGGCAGGATCCTTCACAAGAAGTAGGGCCGGATAACCCGGAAACCACCCTGACCTCAAGCGTAGTCTTAAGGGCGATGTCTTGTAATTAAAGGGCCCGTAGTTCAGTTGGGAGAACGCCGCATTCGCATTGCGGAGGTCAGCGGTTCAACTCCGCTCGGGTCCACCAATTTTGCAAAACAAAATTGGTGAGATCTCGCTGATTTGCAAAACAAAATGGCGGATCCACCAATTTTTAATCTAATCCAATGAAGAGACTTCTAATCCTCACCGTTTTATTTTTCTTTTTTTTATCGGGTAATTGTCTTGCTCAGCAGATAAAAAAGCCGGTAGTAAGCGGCAGTTATTATTCTGATTCGGCTAAGATTTTAGCCGCGGAAATAGAGAAATTCTTAGACTGGGCAGAGGTAACCGAAAGCGATAAAGATATCCTGGCCTTGATTTCGCCTCACGCCGGCTATGAATATTGCGGCAGTGTGGCCGCCTACGGATACAAGGCCATAAAAGGCAAACCCATACGCACTGTAGTAGTCATCGGCTCAAGCCATTATGAATATTTTGAAGGAGTTTCAGTGTATCCTCAAGGCGCCTGGCAGACTCCTTTGGGTAATGTTCCTGTTGATATGGAATTGGCCAATGCCTTAATTCAAGGGCACGATAAAATTTCTTTTTATGAGCCTGCCTTTACCAAAGAGCACTCCGTAGAAGTACAGATTCCTTTTCTGCAGATAGTCCTGGATGACTTCAAAATAGTCCCTATAGTTATGGGTAAGTTTTCTTATGAGAATTGTCAGATGCTGGCTCAGGCTTTGCTTGAGACTATCAAGGATAGAAAAGATGTCTTGATAGTAGCCAGCACAGATATGTCTCATTTTCATCCTTATGATGAGGCTTGCGAGATCGATAACCTGACTATCGAAGAGTTAAAGAAATTCGACCCCGAATCCTTATATTCTAAATTAGATTCCAAGGAAAGCGAGCTCTGCGGGGCAGCTGCTGTAGTGACTACTTTGCTTTATACCAGACAACGGGGGGCAGCTGAAATAGAAATTATGAAATACGCCAATTCCGGAGATGTCACCGGCAATAAAAACAAAGTGGTTGGGTATTTAAGCGCAGTAATTTATGCTGAGCCCGGGAGGGATGAGATGCTTAATAAAGATAAAAGGGTATTAAACGAGGATCAAAAGAAAAGATTGTTGGATATTGCCCGTCAGACCATCGAGGCCCATGTTGGTAAGCAAGAAAGGCCGGATTTTACAGAGACCGACCCCCTCCTGTTGAAAAATATGGGGGCGTTTGTGACAATTCATAAGCAGGGCGCGCTGCGGGGATGCATAGGCAATATCATTGGCCAGCAGGCGCTTTATCTTACTGTGCGCGATATGGCAATTGAGGCCACAAGGGACCCGCGTTTTCCGCCTCTGTCAGCCGATGAATTGAAGGATATAGATATAGAAATCTCTGTACTCACTCAGCCGGAGAGAGTAAAAAGCGCCGATGATATCGAAATGGGCAGGCACGGCGTTATTGTCAAAAGAGGCAGCGCAAGCGGCGTATTTTTACCGCAGGTAGCCACGGAAACAGGCTGGTCACGCGAAGAATTCCTTTCCAATCTCTGCGCGCATAAAGCAGGCTTAAGCCCGGATGCCTGGAAAGATAAGGATACCGAACTCTATAGCTTTACTGCTCAGGTCTTCGGAGAAAAGGACAGTCGCTAAATTGAGACTTTCCAGCTTTAAGCTTATCTTTCTGGGGCTTGCGGTTCTGGCTTTTAGCGTGCGCTCTATCTATTTTAGCCAGACAGCAGGCTTTATCTCACCCGGTGCCGGAAGCGACAGTTATTTTTATCTTCAGTGGGCCCGCGACATTTTGCGCGGCAATTTTTTGGGCAAAGATGTCTTTTGCGCCTTACCTCTGTATCCATATTTTTTAAGCCTGGCCTATCTTTTTTCCGCAGGAAAAGTCTTTGATTTGATATTGATTCAGATATTTATCGGGGCCTTAAACTGCGGGTTGATTTATCTGGTGGGTGAAAGAGTATTTGGCAGGGCAGTAGGGGTTGTTGCATCTATCATTGCCTGCGGTTATTCTATGTTTATATTTTATGACCGCATGCTTCTGCCGGCATCTTTAGCGATATTTTTAAGTTTATTTTTAGTGCTTTTGCTCTTGAAGGCGAAAGAGGCACCTAATTGCAAAATCTGGTTTGTCGCAGGATTTGTTTTAGGGCTGGCTGCATTAACTGCGGCCTCTTTTTCTCTGTTGGCCATCCTTATTTTATTCTGGATGGGCTATGAGTACAAGAAAGATGAATCCTTCAAAAGGATACTTTTGTATGCCGCCTCTTTCCTTGCGGCATTTTCCTTGCTTATTGGCGGCGTAACCTTAAGAAATTATTTAGTTGCAAACGATAAAGTCTTTATTACCGCTCACAGCGGGATAAACTTTTATATCGGCAATAATCCCCAGGCAAACGGCCTGTTTAAGCCTCCGCCTTATATGCGCTCTACCCAAAGCGGCTTAATTGAGGACTCGCGGATTATCGCAGAGAAGCTAAGCGCCAAAAGATTAAAACCTTCGGAAGTGTCTAATTTCTGGTTCAGGCGTTCATTTTACTTTATCAAAAGACACCCTTTAAGTTATCTGAAGCTATTGGGGAGAAAGTTTGTTCTCTTCTGGAATGCGCAAGAGCATATAGATGATATGGAATACTATATATTTGCAGAAAAGGCAGGATTTCTAAAGATGCCCCTTTTCCGTCTTTCTTTAGTTTTACCCCTGGGGCTTCTGGGGATGTTTCTATCCTGGCCGCTCAGGAAAAGGGCAGGGCTTCTTTACTTTTTTATCTTTGGCCCTGCACTCGCTGTAATTTCTTTCTTTGTCAATTCCAGGTATAGATTGCTTATTCTGCCCTATTTGATAATCTTTGCCGCATTTTCCCTTTGGCAGCTTCTTCTGTTATGCAGAAGGAGACAATATAAGAGAGTTATTTTTTCATCGGTTTTATTTTCGGCGCTGTATTTTTTGACTAATATCGCCGCAGCAAGCGCCTCCGCCAGGAATAACTTTTCCTTTCATTATAATAAAGGCGTTGTTTTATCTGAAGCAAAGCGTTATGAGGAGGCCTCAAGGGAATATCAGGCCGCTCTGAAATTAAATTCCCTTGATTTTATGAGCTATCTGGGCCTGGGCAATGCCTGTTATGAAACGGATAACTTATCAGGGGCCATCGATAATTATAAAAGGGCGCTTGCGATAAACCCCTATTTTTATGACGCCCATTTTAATTTAGGAATTGTCTATAACCAGATGGGGCAAAGACAACAGGCAAAAGAGGAGTTTGAGAAAGCTCTTTCTCTTAAGCCTGATGACTGCGCCGCCCATTATAATTTAGGCACAATCTATCAGGAAGAGGGTTTGAAGGAGGCGGCCTTAAAAGAATATGAAGCGGCCCTTGAGATTGAGCCGGAACATCCCGAGGTCATTCAGGCCATAAAAGAAATAGGCAGATAGGCATGAAAAGCAATTCCAAAAAGGTTAAAGCGATAATTTTAGCCGGGGGATATTCAAGGAGAATGAACTCAAAGATCCCCAAGCAGTTGATAAAGATTAAGGGCAGGCCCATTTTGAGCTACTCTCTGGATGTATTTGAAAGATGCAGGGCAATTGACGGCATTATACTGGTAGCGCACAAAAATATTATGCGCCAATGTCACAATCTGATTAAAAAATACAATTACAAAAAGATTAAGCAGGTGGTTAGAGGCGGCAAAGACAGACAGCAATCGGTATTTAATGCCCTTGAGGAAATCAAAGATTGCGATTATGTAATAATTCATGATGGTGTGCGTCCTTTTGTTAATGAAGAGATTATCTCAAGAGTTATAAAAGCGGCTTTTCTCTTTGGCGCGGCAAGCGCTGCAATCAGGACAATAGATACTATCGTAGAGACAAAAGGTAATTTTATTGATGCTTTTCTTTGCAGGGATAGACTTATGAATATCCAGACGCCCCAGGCCGCGAGATTTGATTTACTTATTCAGGCTCACCGGAAGGCAAAGAAAGAAGGAATTAATAACGCCACTGACGATGCCCAGCTTTTATTCAGGCTTAAAAGGAAAGTTAAATTAGCGGAAGGGAGCAGGCGGAATATAAAGATTACCAAGCCCTTCGACCTTTGCCTGGCGAGAGCCCTGTTAGAGAAGTAATATGCGATACAAAAAAAGAGTAAACCCCGCCCTTCCAGATACCACGCCTTGCATAATAGATGTGGATGAAGGCAATAGAAGGAAGGGCGGGGTAAAGTTCTATACGCTTGGCTGCAAAGTCAATCAGTACGAGACTCAAGGTTTAAGAGAGTTGTTGTTAGAGGCTGCCTTCAAGGAAGAGAAGGGCAAGAAGGCAGATATTTATATTGTCAATACCTGCACTGTTACTGATGAGGCCGACAGGGATTCTCGCCGCCTAATCAGAGGGGCCTTTCGCTTAAATCCTGAGTCCAGAATTATTGTTACGGGCTGTTATGCTAATGAGGTGCCTCTCGATATCTTAGGGATGTCCGATAAAATCCACATTCTCCCCAATCAGCAGAAGCATAGGATTATCGATTTTTTATCTTCTACGAACTATGAACTACGAACAACGAACAACGGAAAATTTACCCCTCTTAAAATATCCGATTTTAAGGGGCATGAGCGCGCTTTTGTAAAAATACAGGACGGCTGCAGCAATTTCTGCTCTTACTGCAAGGTGCCCTTAGTCCGCGGTGTCTCCAGGAGCCGCCCACAGAAAGAGATTATTGCCGAGTGTAAACGCCTGGTAAAGAGGGGGTTTAAGGAGATAGTCTTAACCGGTATCTGTCTGGGCGCTTATCGTTATAGAGATATTGAATTGGCGCAGGCCTTAGAGGCCCTGGAAAATATAAAAGGTGAATTTCGTCTGCGTTTGAGTTCCATTGAGCCTAACCTTATCAGTAACAAGCTGATAGAAATAATGGCAAACAGCAAGAGGATTTGCCCGCATCTGCACATCCCCTTACAAAGCGGAGATAACAATATCCTGAAGAAAATGAACCGCCGATATTCAATTAAGGATTATCTTTCTTTAATCACAAAGCTTAATAAGAAAATCAAGAATATCGCTATAACTACGGATGTCCTGGTGGGTTTTCCGCAAGAAAAAGAAAAAAACTTTCGCAATACTATGCGCGCTTTAAAAGAGATTTGCCCTTTGAGAACTCACGTCTTTTCTTTCAGTCCTCGCGCAAAGACAGCGGCCTTTAATTTGGAAGGGCATATTGAGAAGGAAGTAGTTAAGGCGCGGGCAGATTTATTAAAGAAAGTGGCCAGCGCGTGCTCTTATAAGTTCCGAAAGCGCTTTTTAGGAAAGAGGTTAGAAGTGTTAATAGAATCTCAACGGGACAAAAAAAGCAGTAGTTTTTGCGGATATTCCGAAAATTATATCCGCATTATCGTAGAAAATGCTGACAAAAAAGATATAAATAGTTTAAGAGAGGTTAAGGTTAAGACCGTAGATACAAACTTTACCAAAGCATGCATTTAAAAGATTCCGTTCAATATATCAAAGGCGTGGGGCCGGCGAGATTCAAGTTATTGAATCGCTTGAATATCTATACCGTTGGCGACCTTCTTTATTACTTTCCCCGCAGATACGAGGACAGGAGAACGTTTTCCCCTATTGCTGAAGTGCAGGCGAATGATTTTGCCACGGTAAAAGGAGAGATAATCAACTTGAGCTTTCGGCGCAGCAGGCGAGGCCTTTCCATATTCGAGATTGCCGTGGGGGATGAGAGCGGTGTGCTTTCGGCTATCTGGTTTAATCAGCCCTTTATGAAAAAGTATTTTAAGATAGGAGATAAGTTAATCCTCTATGGCAAGGTCGCCAGGCGCCCCTTGCTGCAGATGAATACCCCTGATTTTGAACTTATTTCTGAGTTTGAGAAAGATTCATCTTTGCATATAGGCAGAATTGTCCCCATTTATCCTTTGACTGCCAATCTTAAACAGAGATACCTGCGCACTGTCATTGACAGGACAATTCAAAAGTTTACTTCCTTTATTCCGGATATGCTGCCTTATGAATTGAAGAAGAAGTTAAATCTCTTGCCTTTAACTCTGGCTATAAGGCATATCCATTTTCCTAATGACAGCAACTCGGAGAGTTCGGCTTATCGCAGACTGGTGTTTGATGAGTTCTTTCTGCTGCAGATGATTTTTGCCCTGAAGAGATATTGGCGCAACAAGAGAGAATTGGGCATCACCCATAAAACAGAAGAGAAGTTGATAAAAGATTTTTTAAAGATTTTGCCTTTTAAGTTGACTTCCGCACAAAATAAGGCCATTAAGGAGATAGAAGAGGATATGGCATCCTCAAAAGAAATGAACAGGCTTCTGCAGGGGGATGTGGGCTCAGGAAAGACCATAGTGGCCGCTTATGCCCTCATTTTAAGTGTGCAATCCGGATTTCAGGCCGCAGTTATGGCTCCTACGGAGATTCTGGCCGAGCAGCATTATCTTTTGTTAAGTAAATTATTTGCACCTTTGGATGTCAGTGTGGGGCTTTTGATAGGGAGCATGAGCCCTAAAGCTAAACTGGAGGCGCTTGAGGATATAAAATCAGGGACAGTAGATATAGTTGTAGGCACCCACGCCCTGATTGAAAAAGAGATAGAGTTTAAGAAGTTGGGGCTGGTAGTAATTGATGAACAGCATAAGTTTGGCACCCTGCAGAGGTCTTCTTTGCGCAAAAAGGGAGGGAGGCCGGATTGCCTGATAATGACCGCCACGCCCATCCCGCGCACATTGGCTATGACTCTTTATGCGGATTTGGATATCTCCACAATAAAGGAGCTGCCGAAGGGGAGAGTGCCTATCTCCACTGTCTGGGTTAAAGAGAGCGCCCTCAAAGATGTATATAATTTTATCCGTCAGGAAGTATCTGGCGGCAGGCAGGCCTATATTGTCTATCCCCTGATTGAAAACAGTCCCCGTTTGGAGCTTAGAGCTGCTACCGAGATGTATGAGAGTTTACGTAAGAGTGAATTTAGCACAAGCAGGATCGGGCTTATTCACGGCCGGATGAAAAGGTTAGAAAAAGAAAAAGCCATGCAGGATTTTAAAAATCGTAAGATAGATATACTGGTTGCTACCACTGTGATTGAGGTGGGTATAGATATTCCCAATGCCTCGGTAATGGTGATTAAGCATGCAGAGAGATTTGGCCTGAGCCAGCTGCATCAGTTAAGAGGAAGGATTGGCCGGGGGTCGCATCCGTCTTACTGCATTTTAGTCTCTCAAGCCGGTGCAACAGAGAAGGCGAAGTTGCGCATTGACGCTCTTGTTAATACCCAGGATGGCTTTCGCCTGGCCCAGGAAGATTTGGATATTCGCGGCCCGGGGAAAGTTTTTGGTCCGGCCCAACACGGCCTGCCGGAATTGAAGCTGGGAAATATCGTTAAGGATATGGAGTTGATGGAGCTTGCGCGGGATAGTGCTTTTTCCTTAGTGAAGCGTGACCCGGAGCTTAAAAGCCATCAGCATTCGCTTATTCGCGAAAAGGTCAAAGAGAGACTTCGTTCCAAGAATGTAGAGTTAATTTCGGTGTAACTATGCGGATAATAGCGGGAAAGTTTAAAGGTCGCAATTTAAGTGTTCCCAAGGGGGTAAAGCTGCGGGGAACGTCCCAGAAGGTTAAAGAGGCCTTATTCTGCATCCTGGGTAATCAGATACGCGGAGCTTCTTTCCTTGAGCTTTTTGCCGGTAGCGGAAATGTTGGCATTGAGGCCAAAAGCCGCGGGGCAGATAAGGTCTTTTTTGTGGAAAATAACCGTGCCTGCATCAAGACGATTAAGGAGAACTTGAAGCGCCTGGGGATAAAGGAGACAGAGACGGTTTTATTGCCCCTTAATGCCGAAAGGGCTCTCAGGGTGCTTAACCAGAGGCATGAGAAGTTTGATTTTATTTTTTTAGACCCTCCATATTACGAAAACCAGCTGAAAAACAGCTTGATAAAAATCACTCTTTATGATATATTAAAGCCTCGTGCTTATGTTGTTGCCGAGCACCATAAAAAGGAGGTTCTACCGCATCTTTTTCGCGGGCTTAGCTTAATTTTTACTAAGACCTACGGAGATACAACCCTCTCTTTTTATCAAATGGAGCAAAACAAGGAAGAATAGTGAAAAGAACAGCTATCTACCCAGGCACTTTTGACCCGGTGACCTATGGGCACATAGACTTAATCAAGCGGGCAACAAGAATATTTGAGCAGGTGATTATAGCCGTAGCCATGCACCCTCAGAAAGAGGTGCTTTTTTCGCTCAAGGAAAGGGTCCAGATGCTTAAAGCGGCAACCGCAAAGATTCCCCGCACAAATATTGAAAGCTTTGACGGACTTCTGGTGAATTATGTAAAGAGAAAAAAGGCGCGGGTGATGCTGCGGGGCCTTAGGATGATTTCCGATTTTGAATATGAGTTTCAGATGGCCCTGACCAACAGGAGACTAAACCCCGAAATCGAGACTATTTATATGATGCCCAATGAGGCCTATTGTTATCTTTCTTCCAAGCTTATAAAAGAGGCCGCCTCACTCGGGGCAAGCTTGAGAGACTTCGTGCCCGGTTTTGTAGAACAAAAGTTGAAACAACGTTTGGTAAAGAGGGCCAAATGAATATCTTTGATAAAATTTATCGCCAGGCAAGGAGAAATCCCAAAAGAATTGTTTTGCCGGAGGGCGATGAGGGGCGTGTCCTTGAAGCGGTTGCTTTTGCCGTAAAAGAAAAGCTGGCCCGCATTGTCCTTCTGGGTGAGAAAGACCTAATTGTTAAAAAAGCCAAAAAAGTCAGATTGGATACCGGCAAAATTGAGATTATCGACCCGAGGCAAGATGAGGGGTTGGATGCTTGCGCAAGGGCTTACTGGAATTTGAGAAAACACAGGGGCATAACTGTTCAGTACGCCCGTGATTTACTCCTGAAGAATTTTGTTTATTATGGAGCGATGATGTTACGTGAGGGCAGGGTTGACGGCTTTGTTGCCGGTGCTGCCCACAAGACTTCCGATGTTGTCAGGGCAATTCTTCACTGTATTGAAAAGGACTCCAGATATTCCACGGCTTCGGGGTCTTTCCTGGTGGAGGTAAAAGACAGGCGATACGGCGAAAGAGGGCTGTTTCTGTTTGCCGATTGTGCGGTTGTGCCTTTGCCTACAACTCAACAGTTAGTTGCTATTGGTATGGCTTCCTGCGATGTCTGGGCCAAGATTACAGGCTACAAGGGGCGCCTGGCAATGTTAAGTTTTTCCACAAGAGGTTCAAGTTCGGCCCCTTCGGTGGATAGAGTCAGAGATGCGGCGGAAATCTTAAAGAAGACCAGACCGGATTTGATTATTGACGGGGAGATGCAGGTTGATAGTGCGGTTGAGCCTTTTGTAGCCCGGATAAAAGTTCCCGATAGCCCCCTGGCCGGAAGGGCCAATATTTTAATATTTCCCAGTCTGGATGCCGGCAACATTGCCTATAAGTTGATGCAGCGGCTTGCCGGGGCAAGGGTAGTGGGCCCGATTATCCAGGGCGTGTCCCGTCCCTGCTGCGATTTATCGCGCGGCGCCAGCCCTAAAGAAATTATTGACGCTATTGCAGTAACAGCCGTTATGGCTAAGTGATATGTTAATTTTAGTATTGAATTGCGGCTCCTCTTCCGTTAAATATCAGCTTTATGATATGCCGGGTGAGAGGTGCCTGGAAAAAGGGATCCTGGAAAGAAGCGGCGAGGGCGCAGTAGAGGCAGTTATCCGTACCCTAAAGAAGCGCCGCGGGAAAATTATTTCTTCTCTGGATGCCATAGGCCATAGGGTCGTGCACGGGGGAGAGAAGTTTAAGGAATCCACTTTAATAAATAAAGAGGTAATTAAGGCAATAAAGCAATACAGCAGGCTCGCCCCGTTACATAATTTACCTAATCTGACGGGAATACATGTTTGCCAGCGTTTATTTCCCGGTCTTAGTCAGGTGGCTGTTTTCGATACGGCCTTTCATCAGACTATGCCGCCTTATGCTTATCTTTACGGTCTGCCTTATGAAGTTTATAAGAAGGAAGGCATTCGCCGCTATGGTTTTCACGGCACAAGCCATCGCTATGTATCCATGCAGGCGGCTAAAGTTTTAGGCAAGCCCCTAAAATCATTAAAAATTATTACCTGTCATCTGGGTAACGGCTGCAGTATTACCGCCGTAGATAGGGGTGAGTCCATTGACACCTCAATGGGGTTTACTCCTTTAGAGGGATTGGTTATGGGCACGCGCTCCGGTGATATCGATGCGGCGGCGGTGCTTTATCTTATGAAAAAGAGAAAGCTCAGTGTATCGGGGGCTGATGAGCTCTTGAATAAACGCAGCGGCCTCTTAGGGCTATCGGGTAAAAGCAACGATATGCGCCGCATCTTAAGCTCTGCCCGCTCAGGCAATAAAAGGGCAAAAATTGCCCTTGAGGTTTTTATTTACAGGCTTCAAAAATACATCGGCGCTTACATTGCTGCGATGGATGGGTGTGATGCGCTCATCTTTACTGCCGGAATCGGAGAAAACGCTCCTTATATAAAAAAGAAGATCAGCCAACGTTTATCTTTATTGATTAAAAAGTTTAAGGTGCGTATTTTGACGATTCCCACCAATGAAGAGCTGATGATTGCCCGCGATACGTATAGACTCATAAAATGAAAATATACATAAACCAGATTCCCGATACGGGACTTGAGCTTAGCGAGAGATGGGAACCCTCTGGGTTGGATCTGGGCAGAGAGGATATAAAGTTTACCCAGCCGATAGAAATATTTGCCCAGATAACCAAGGGTATCGGTATTGTTTCGGTAAACCTCAAAGTTAAGACCGAGATGTCCCTTAATTGCAGCAGATGCCTGGAAGAGATTGTTATTTCCAAGCCCCTGGAGATTAAATTAAATCTTCCGGTGAAAAACGAAGAAGTGATCGATATTACCGATAATTTGCGCGAGGAGCTTATTCTGAACTTTCCATTAAAGCCGCTTTGCCGGGCCGATTGTCGGGGGCTTTGCATGCGTTGCGGTGAGAATTTGAATAAAGGCAAATGCAGGTGCCAAAAAGTTAAAGCGAAAAAATAAACTTAAAGAAGGAGTTTAAAATGGCTTTACCTAAAAGACGTCACTCCAAAACAAGGCGCAATAAAAGACGCACACATGACGGGCTGGATAAGCCGAATTTTGCCGTTTGCCCGCAATGCAAGCAGCCGAAACTTAGCCATCGGGTCTGTCCGTATTGCGGATATTACAAGGGCAAACAGGTTGTGGAAATAAAACAGAAGAAAAAGAAGCAACGCTAAGAAAGGAAGGCGGAGCGCTTGAACCCCGCTCTTCCGAACACCATGCGTTGCATAATAGATATGGGTGAGGGCAATAGTTTGGCAAAAGTAAAATTTAACTATGGCATTAGGATGAAAGGAAGGGCGGGGTGAAGATAGTCCTTGATGGAATGGGCGGAGACAATGCTCCTTTAGCCACTGTAGAAGGTGCGGTGCAGGCGGTGAAGGAATTTGATGCCCGTGTAATTATCGTGGGCATAAAAGATGTCCTGGAAAGAGAGCTTTCCAGGCATGGAGGGCACTTTCCCAATATAGAATTGCACCATGCATCAGAGATTATTGATATGCATGAGCCTGCGGCAGCCAGTGTGCGCAAGAAAAAGGATTCCTCGATTAATGTTGCCGTAAAATTAGTCAGAGAGGGCAAGGCCCAGGCCATGGTTAGTGCCGGAAATACGGGTGCGGTGGTTTGCGCTGCGGCTCTATACTTGAGACTCTTGAAGGGTCTGGAGCGTCCGGGTATAGCTATTGTCGCCCCTACCTTAAAAGGCGTCTCATTAATTATCGATGTGGGTGCGAATATTGACCCCAAGCCCATTCATCTTTTTCAATATGGAATAATGGGTGATGTTTACAGCAGAAGCATTTTGAAAAAGTTCAATCCCACGGTAGGGTTGCTAAATATCGGACAGGAGGCCTCCAAGGGCACTGACTTTATAAAGAAAACTTACGGCCTGTTTGCCAAAAGCCGCTTAAACTTTATCGGTAATGTGGAAGGGCGAGACCTGTTTAACGGCAGATGCGATGTAATAGTCTGCGATGGGTTTGTAGGTAATGTGGTGTTAAAGGTGAGCGAAAGCTTGGCCGAAAGCCTTAACGCCCTGCTTAAGAGAGAGTTGGGCGAGAACTTTATTACCAGGCTCGGCGCTTTGCTCAGCAAATCGGCGCTTCGGGCAATGAAAAGAGAAATGGACTATACCGAGTATGGTGGGGCACCTCTTTTAGGGGTAGACGGCAACTGTATTATCTGCCACGGCTCCTCCACCCCAAAGGCGATTAAAAACGCTATTAGAGTAGCTACGGAGTTTGTCGACCATAAAGTAAATCAGCATATCGTTGAAGTAGTCAGCGGTTCTATGGTGTAGGGCGATGTTAAAGTTTGCTTATATCTTTCCCGGACAGGGTGCCCAGTATGTAGGAATGGGCCAGGATTATTACAATCGCTATCCACAGGCAAAAGAGATCTTTGAACGCGCAAACAGCGTGCTTGGGTTTGATTTAACCAAGCTTATATTTGAAGGGCCGCAGGATGAGTTGAACAGGACGCTCAATTGTCAGGTGGCAGTTTTCGTTGTAAGTATTGCCTGTTTGCGTGCCCTGGAAAATTATCATCCGGCAATAGATGTAAAATATACTGCGGGTTTGAGCCTGGGAGAATACACGGCATTGGTAGCGGCTGAGGCAATCGATTTTGAAGAGGGTTTGAAATTAGTTCACAAAAGGGCTCAATATATGGAAGAAGCCGCCCAGGAAAATCCGGGTGCCATGCTTTGTGTTATCGGCCTGGCGCTGGATAAGGCGCAACACATTTGTGAAAAAGCCGGGGTGGAGATAGCCAACCTGAATTGTCCGGGACAGATAGTGATTTCCGGAAAAGTCTCCGGCTTGAAGAAGGCCGAAGAATTGGCGCAGGAAGCAGGTGCTAAAAAAATTATTCCTTTGAAGGTAAGCGGGGCTTTTCATTCTTCTTTAATGTCCCCAGCCGCAAAGAAATTATCTGTGGTCCTGGAGAAGACGGAAATCCGTCCGCCAAAAATAGCTGTATTAAGCAATGTTACAGCAGGGGAGCAAAGCTCGCCTCAAGAGATCAAGGACAATCTGGCCCGCCAGGTTACCTCACGCACGCTTTGGGAAGACTCGATAAGGTTTATCGCTGCCCGGGGAGTAAAGAATTTTCTGGAGATTGGTCCAGGCAGAGTACTTAAAGGGCTTCTGCGCAAGATAGACTCAGAGCTGAAGGTATATAGTATTGAGACGGTTGAGGATTTGGAGCAATTCAGGAAGGAGCGCGCAATATGTTGTTGAAAGACAAGGTTGCCATAATTACCGGCAGCGCCAGAGGTATTGGCAAAGAGATTGCCCTGACCTTTGCCAGAGAGGGGGCAAGAGTAGTTTGCGTTGATATAAACCTTGATATACTGGCGGAAACAGAGAAAGAAATCTCTGCTCTGGGTGCCCAAGTTTTAAGCATTGCCTGCGACGTTACTAAGTCTAACGACGTGGAGCAAGTGGTTAATAAAACGCTTGACAAATTTAAGAAGATTGATATACTAATCAGCAATGCCGGCATAACTGCCGATACTTTGCTTGTGCGGATGAAAGAAGAGGACTGGGACAGGGTCCTTGCAGTTAATCTCAAAGGAACGTTTAACTGCATCAAGGCCGCTTCCAAAGTGATGATGAAGCAGCGAGGCGGCAGCATCCTCAGCACTGCCTCTGTCATTGGCTTAATCGGCAATGTCGGCCAGGCCAATTATGCAGCATCTAAGGCAGGTGTAATAGGCTTGACCAAAAGCGCAGCGAAGGAATTGGCCTCAAGAGGCATTACCGTAAATGCAATTGCTCCGGGTTTTATCCAGACGCATATGACGGATCGGCTTCCCGAGCAGGTAAAGTCCAAGATACTGGAGAAAATTCCGTTGCAGAAATTCGGAACGCCTGCTGATGTAGCACAGTTAGCTTTATTTTTAGTTAGTGAAAAGGCCCGTTATATTACCGGACAAGTAATTTGTATCGATGGAGGAATGGTCTAATGTTAAATAAGGAGGAGGAAGAAATGGCGTTGGCTGAAGACGTAAAGGGAATCATCGCGGAACAATTAGGCGTTAAGGTAGAGGAGGTTACGGATAAGGCTTCATTTGTAGATGACCTTGGCGCTGACTCGCTGGATACGGTTGAGCTGGTTATGGCTCTGGAGGAAAAATTCGGCGTGGAGATTCCCGATGAAGACGCAGAGAAAATGACCACCGTAAGCGAAGCCATTGCGTATCTTGAGGAGAAGACTAAGAAGTAAGTTATCATGGATAAAAGAAGAGTCGTAATTACCGGCCTGGGAACGATAACTCCCATAGGTAATAACATAGATGAGTTTTGGAGCTCCCTTATTGCCGGAAAAAGCGGCATCGGCAGGATTACCCGTTTTGACCCTACCCAATATAACTCTCAAGTAGCCGGTGAAGTAAAAGGCTTTGACCCATCTGTACACATCTCTCCCAAAGACCAGAGAAGAATGGATACCTTTGCGCAATATGCCGTGGTTGCTGCTCATCAGGCTGTGCGTGATGCGGGAATCGATTTTGGCAAAGATGATCCTTTTCAGACGGGGGTGTTAATCGGCTCAGGGATTGGTTCCTTATATATTATACAGGAACAGACCAAGGTGTTATTTGACAGAGGTCCTTCCCGGATGTCGCCTTTTACTATCCCTATGCTTATTGTAAATGTGGCCTCAGGCTGGGTGGCTATTTCACTAGGAGTGAAAGGGCCGAACTCGGCTGTGGCTACGGCCTGTGCTTCGGGAACGCATGCTATTGGCGATGCCTTCAAGATTATTCAGCGTGGGGACGCCCAGGTAATGATAACCGGAGGCACCGAGAGCTGTGTATGTAAAATAGGCGTAGGGGCCTTTTGCGCAATGAAGGCCTTATCCAGAAAGTATAATGATAATCCCCAAAAGGCCTCCAGGCCTTTCGATAAAGAGCGAGACGGGTTTGTGATGGCCGAAGGCACAGGCATCATAATCTTGGAGGAGCTGGAACACGCCAGAGCGCGCAATGCCAAGATTTATGCGGAAATTGTTGGCTACGGAATGAGTTGTGATGCCTATCATATCACTGCTCCCGACCCCGAAGGCCGTGGAGCAGCACGGGCAATGAGTGAGGCTTTGAAACATGCTGGCATCAAACCGGGAGAGGTTTCTTATGTTAACGCCCATGGGACCTCGACACCTCTTAACGATAAGGTGGAGACCCTGGCGATAAAAAATGTTTTCGGCGACTACGCAAAAAAACTCCCCATTAGCTCCACCAAGTCAATGACGGGACATCTTTTGGGTGCGGCCGGAGCGGTAGAGTTTGTGGTTTGCTGTCTCTCCATAAAAAATAATATGATTGCCCCCACTATTAATTACGAAACGCCCGATCCGGAGTGCGATTTAGATTATGTGCCTAATAAGGCAAGAGAAGCCAAGGTAGATATAACAATGTCCAATTCTTTAGGGTTTGGCGGCCATAATGCTACGCTCGTAATAAGGAGATTTGAATAATGGATTATCAGCTAAATGAACAGCAGATAATGGTTCGTGACTTGGCCAGAGAGATTGCCCGTGAAAAGATTAA
The DNA here is from genome assembly GCA_020341815.1 of Candidatus Omnitrophota bacterium. GTDB lineage: Bacteria > Omnitrophota > Gorgyraeia > JAFGHF01 > JAFGHF01. The sequence continues at coordinate 460,219 of CP070837.1, read as the reverse complement.
GCCGCGGGCCGCTGAGTATGACGAAAAAGAAGAGTTTCCCTGGGATATAATGAAGGTTTTGGCCGAGAGCGATTTATTCGGCGTATACATAGAGGAAAAATACGGCGGCACAGGAGGCGGGGTTCTGGAGTTGGCTGTTGCCACTGAAGAGCTATCCCGCGCCTGCGGAGGAACGGCAGTCTGCTTTGCCGCCAGCGCCTTAGGGACATATCCGATTATCTTATTCGGTAACGAAGAGCAGAAGAAAAAATACCTTCCCGATTTAGCCAGCGGTAAGAAATTGGCTGCCTTTGCGCTTACCGAGGCAAGTGCAGGAAGCGATGCCAGTAACATCCAGACCACAGCGCGCAAAGAGGGTGACCATTATGTCTTAAACGGCACCAAGCAGTGGATTACCAATGGCGGTGAGGCCCAGATTTACACCGTTGTGGCTATGACCGATAAGAATAAAGGCGCCCGCGGAGCCAGCGTCTTTATAGTTGAGAAAGACACCCCCGGCTTTACTTTTGGCAAAAAGGAGAAGAAGCTGGGTATTCGCGCCTCGGCCACCAGCGAGCTGGTATTTACCGATTGTAAAGTTCCCAAGGAAAACCTGCTTGCCCGTGAGGGCATGGGTTTTATTGTGGCGATGAAGACCTTTGACAGTTCGCGTCCCGGTGTAGCTGCCCAGGCAGTGGGTATTGCTCAAGGGGCCTTGGATTTGGCTGTAGAATACGCCCGCCAGAGAGTGCAGTTTGGCAAGCCCATTTCTTCTTTTCAGGGGATTCAGTTTATGCTGGCGGATATGGCTACACAAATTGAGGCGGCCAGAGCTTTGGTTTATGCCAGTTGCCGTCATATAGAAACCGGCGCGAAAAATGTGGCCAAAGAGGCAAGTATGGCCAAGCTCTTTGCCTCGGACGTCTGTATGCGGGTAACTACCGATTGCGTGCAGATATTCGGCGGATACGGTTATATGCGCGATTATCCCATTGAGAAGTTTATGCGCGATGCCAAGATTACCCAGATTTATGAAGGGACCAATCAGATTCAGCGCGATATCATTGCCCGCTGCCTGATTAGAGAATCAATGGCCAAAGAGAAGTAATAAGCAGCAAGCCTTAAGTCATAAGTTGTCCATCTATAACCTATGACTTTTTTTGCTTTGAGCGAGATAAAAAATGCAAATAATAGTCTGTATCAAACAAGTCCCCGATACCACCGATATCAAGATTGACCCCGTTACCAATACCCTAATCCGTGAGGGCGCTGCCAGCATCATCAATCCTTACGATATGTATGCCATAGAAGAGGCCTTAAGGATTAAGGAGAAGGTTCAGGGAGAAGTAACCGTAATTACTATGGGCCCTCCCCAGGCCGAAAACGCCCTGCGTGAGGCCATATCCTTAGGGTGTGACGAGGCCATACTTATAACCGACAGGGCCTTTGCCGGAAGCGATACCTGGGCCACAAGCTATACGCTGGCCTGTGCCATAAAAAAGATAGGTGAGTTTGACTTGATTATCTGCGGCAAACAGGCTATGGACGGTGATACTGCCCAGGTGGGGCCGAGCGTCTCTGTGCAGCTGGATATCCCCCAGGTTACCTACGTGAGGAAGGTTGAGAAGATTGATGAGACATCAGCGTGTCTGGAAAGAATGACCGAGGAAGGTTATGAGATAATCGAAACACCTCTTCCTTGTCTTTTTACCGTGGTCAAGGAGATAAATGAGCCGCGGCTTGCCTCCTTAAAGGGAAAGATGCGTGCGAAAAAGGTTGAGATAACCAAGTGGACGAGTGAGGATATCGAAGCCGATAGTGAAAAGTTAGGGCTTAACGGCTCACCCACTCAGGTAGTCAAGATATTCAGCCCCTCGCCGCGCAAGGGCGGGGAGATGCTTGAGGGTTCGACCGAGGAAGTGGTGGATAAGCTGGCAAGCCACATCAAAGATATAGTGAGTTCCTGTAAATAAAATGAATATCAGAGTTCTAAAAGACAAATGTACCGGTTGCAAGCTATGTGTCAAGGCCTGTCCTTTCAGCGCTATCCGCATGGAAGGAAAGCTCGCCGTAATCGACTATAATCTATGCACGCTTTGTCGTGCCTGTCTCGATGCCTGCAAGTTTGGGGCAATCGAACTCAAAAAAGAAGATGTGATTGCCAGCCACAGGCTAAGCCCCGATGAAATCAAACAATATAAGGATGTCTGGGTATTTGCCGAACAAAAAGACGGTGTCTTGCAAAATGTGGTTTTTGAGCTTTTAGGTGAGGGAAGAAAATTAGCCGATAAACTGGGCTCAAGACTTTGCGCTGTCTATCTGGATGAGAAGCTAAATAATCAGGCCCAGGAGCTTATCTGGCGGGGTGCGGATTTGGTCTATGCGGTAGAATCCCCCAAGTTAAAAAATTACCTTTGTGAGCCTTACGGCAAGGTCCTGGCCGAGCTAATTCAAAAACATAAACCGGAGATAGTCCTTTGCGGAGCTACCACTTTGGGCCGTTCTCTTATTCCGCGGGTGGCTGCGGCAATAGATACAGGGCTTACCGCCGACTGCACCGGCTTGGAAATCGAAGACGAAAGACGCCTGCTTCTGCAGACCCGTCCGGCCTTTGGCGGCAATATTATGGCCACAATTATCTGTCCGCATCATCGCCCCCAGATGGCGACCGTGCGCCATAAAGTGATGCAGGAGGCCCCGGTAAATAAGGAGCATAAAGGCGAAGTAGTTAAGACCATTGTCAGCGAAGATAAACTGATTTCCCGGACAAAGTTGATAGATTACATCAGGGAAAGCGAACCCACCGTAAATATTGCCGAGGCCAATATTATTGTTTCCGGGGGAAGGGGTATGCAGGGTCCGGAACACTTTAAGATGCTTCAGGAGTTGGCCCTGGTTTTAGGAGGCGCAGTAGGGGCATCGCGCGCTGCGGTGGATAGTGAATGGATTTCTTATTCCCATCAGGTCGGCCAGACCGGAAAGACCGTCTGCCCTAAAATCTATATTGCCTGCGGGATTTCCGGACAGATTCAGCACTTAGCCGGAATGCAGTCTTCGGAAATTATCATCGCCATAAACAAAGACCCTCAGGCACCCATCTTTGATATCGCCACTTACGGTATAGTCGGCGACCTATTTGAGGTAATCCCAGCCTTGACTGCCAAATTCAAGCAAATTCTTTAACCACCTTACTTCCACCGCGTAGGTGTAAGTATCTTGTTAAGAGACACAAAAGTTAGTTTTTCACCCTTGTTTTTTCAGCATTTATATGGCTTACTTTAACAAAGGCACGAAAGGGCAAATGCCGAGCAATCGGCAGACCCCTCCTACGCTTAACTTCTGCTAAGCTAAAGAAGCAAGCTTCGGAGGGCTATCTACTGAGATAGGCAAAGCCGCAGGCGCACCAGAAGATAGTCAAAGGTATAAATATAGGCGTTAGCTAACTGCTACGTAAAAGCGCAGCTGGGCTACCGAAGTCTATACCAGATAACGGGTTATAGATTTCAGTAGCCTTTTTTATTTCCCTTCTTATTAAGCCCCTTTAAAAAGCCTAATTAGACCCTAATTATGAGCAAAAGCAGGCACCACAAAACCCAAGACACATCCTGGATATGGCTCTTAGCCATAGTAGGGGTGTGTTTTGTCTTGTTTACTGTTCTCTTAGCCTGTGGCAGTCTGAGGCATGATCGGGCAATCACCAGGATAACCCCTACAATAGCAACTCAGGCATATCAACCTCCCACCTTAAGAAGCCTGATTGTCAACCCTGAATCTGAAGTTAACTACTTTGATTTTCTCCTGGATACAGGAGACAGAGTCTTTGAGGATGAAAGGCAACTTGAACCTGAAGTAAGGGAGTTGATCAATTACTTTTTCTTAGGGATAACCCTGCCTCCGGATGAGTTCTGGGTTAACTTAAATCCCATCCAGCCGGATAAAATAGTCAGCCCCCGCTTAGGCATTACCGATATGGGTAGAGTACTCTTAGAGGCAGACCTGCAGCTGAAAAAAGACTCAAGTAAGATAACCGATCCCAGAACCTCTATAGGCAAGGAATACTGGCAGAACTTAAATGAAAGATTGCAAAAGCAACACCTTACCACTATCCAAGTTCCCACCTCTACCCGGGTCTGGATTATCCCAGGCAAAGCCAAAGTTCAAAGAGACGGAGATAAAATAACCATTGTTGAGGCTAAACTAAAGGTTTGCTTAGAATCAGAATATCTCTCCCGCCAGGGCTACAATAGTCCTAATCAGGTAATAGAGGACTGCTCATCAAGTGCCTTCAAAGAGGTAATCCTGCCAAAGCTAGAAGAAGAGGTAAACTTCGGTAAAGACTATGCCCCTCTAAGACAAGTATACAATTCCCTTATCCTTGCCCAATGCTACAAACAAAGATACTGCAATAAGAATAACTTCTATTCCCAATCTATCCATAAGGCCCGCCTTGTAGGCCTCTGTTCAGAAGACGACTGGGAAAAGGACAAATACTTCCAGGCCTATCTTAACTCCCATAAACAGGGTGAATACTCCTTTAGCCGGCAGGAATATGACCCTAATTACCTTGACCTTGTCCGCAGGCGCTATTTTTCGGGAGGTGTGAATGTTAATCCAACTGAGATACCGATAGAAGAGGTAAAAATAGCTAGTTCTGCTGTAGTTGGGCAGGAACAGGAGCAATCTTTATCTACGGAAGACAACCTTATTTTAGTTAGTACCTTTGCTAATGTCAGCTCACCTATCACTGAAACAAAAGTTGTTAAGCAGGGAGAAGAACTTAACGAACAGCTTGCAGGAGAAATTACTATACAGATTAAAGATAAAGAATATAAGATTTGGGTTGACCCCTTAAGAGAATCCACCGCTTGGATTCAAGAAATAGATTCTGCCAGCCGGCCTTATTCTTACAATTTCGAAGATAAAACAATGTTTTTTGATGATTCAGGGGAATTACGTATCGCAGATTATTACGAAAAGGCTAAAGAAAATGATATTGGTGGCTTTGCCCTCACAAAAGATCCATCAACAAAGCAAACGGAATTCGATTTATTTAAATTTAGTAGAAGATTCCCAGAAGCTATCAGGATTACATACATTCCAGTTAGAACCCGTGAAAAATTAATTACTTGGGATAGCGATGAATTTTCTGTAGAAAGCAACTTTATCGGTGCCATAACGATTGAAACAACATTAAATACATGGATCATAACCCCTAACGATGATGGGACCTTCAATGCTTTTGTAAAACCATTAAATACCCGTTTTGAAAATATTGGTCCTGATTTTAGAAATAGACCAACTCGTGGGGAACCCACGCCTTTCAGGTTTAACATAAAGAATGTTAATAATAACTGGGGACAATTTAAGCTAGAAACTGAAATATGGTTTGCGAAAAACCACCCAAACCGAAATAAAAATGCCGGCAGGATTAAACTTCAATGGACCGAACCAAAAATTGCCAGCAGTTCTCCTCTGAACGAAAATATCGATGTTCATAGCAAGCAAGACGTTGCGAAATACTGGAATCCGGAGATAAGGTTTTCATCTCCTGCTTCAGTTTCATCTCCAAATGAAAGTCCGACAATGTTAACAAAAGCCCAAACAAGTCTGCCTTCGCCTTCAGGCGGGATTGATTTGACGGGAGTAGGGGAGGAAATAGGGCCGGTTTCTTCACCGGCGACCTTGGAAGCAAGGAATGAGGTATTATCACAACTGGCAGGTGAATATGATTTAGACCCAAAGCGGCTTGATAGAATTATTCCTGAAGATCTAAAGGTCACAGAAAAGCTTACCCATGAGTTGGAGATTCTCAGCCAATTAACTGCCTTAGCCAATCGTAAATTAGAATATTCATTACAGAGAGGGAGGTTAGCTAGGGGGAACAAGCCTATCTACGAGGTTCTGCAAGAATTATTCATAGAAAATATGCCAAAGGCAGAAGGAGAGCATCTCGCTCAGATACTGGCAAGAATGAACGAAGGTTCCTTGGAGACAGCTTATATTTTTGGTGTACTGCTTGAGAAAGAGAAGAATATTCTTATAAAAAAGGATGCAGTTGCATTTAGTAAAATGTCCAAGAAAGAAAAACAAGATTTTGTTAAACGATTGAAAGCTTTAGTTGAATCTTATGATACACTAGCAAAGACATTTAAAGAAGGAGCTATGCGACGCTTACTCCCTCTTGATGCCATTGCTTTATTAGGGGGCTATTTTGATTTAGCGCAATCTATGGTTTTAGATATTATCTTGAAACATTCAGATTTCCTTGAGTGGCTACCCAAGGCAGACTCTAAAGTTGTAGAAATTAAAGACCGCGTTGGAGGCTCTGCTAATGCTTGGAGTATTCTCAGAGGGCAAGGCTTAGATGGAACAGATGCCTGGTTGAAGAAGGCAGAACCTAAAGCTACCCAAATTCAAGACCGCGTTGGAGGCCCTGCTAAAGCTTGGAGAATTATCATAAAACAAGGTCCAGATGGAGTAGATAGCTGGCTTAAGAAAGCAGAACCTAAAGTTATCACGATCCAAAAACGCGTCGGAGGTTCTAGTAATGCTTGGAACATTCTCATAATTCGAGGCTTAGATAAAGTAGATAGCTGGCTTAAGAAAGCAGAACCTAAAGTTGTTCAAATTAAAGACCGTGTCGGGGGTCTTCGTAATGCGTGGAAAATTGTCATACGTCAAGGCTTAGATAAAGTAGATAGCTGGCTTAAGAAGGCAGAAGCTAAAGTTGTAGAAATTAAAGACCGCGTCGGAGGTTCTACTAATGCCTGGCAAATTGTCATAAATCAAGGTTTAGATGAAACAGATAATGCTCAAGGCTTAGATAAAGTAGATAGCTGGCTTAAGAAGGCAGAAGCTAAAGTTGTAGAAATTAAAGACCGCGTTGGAGGCTCTGCTAATGCCTGGCAAATTGTCATAGGGCAAGGCTTAAGTGTTTCCATTTCTTCACCCGCACAGAAAGATGAACTTAAACCATCCAGTCCAGCCCAGCCCGGCGGGATTGATTTGAGTGGGGTAAGAGAGAAAATAGGACCGGTTTCTTCACCGGCTGAGGAAATAAGTGAATTAGTTAAAAATCATTTATCTAATGAAACAAGACAAAGCATTGCGGGAAAAATAGAAGAATTAGATAAACTTTTTGCAAAAAATAAAGAAGATATTTTAAGGATATTAAATGATACAGATAACATTAGCAACAATACTGTAAGAAAATGGAGTATTTATTTTATGCAAGGCAATATATATACTCCTCGGCGCTATAATCAAAATAATACTAAAAACATTATTGTATTTGAATTTGGGGAAAAAATTAAAGCTGCAATATATTATACGCAGCGGAAGATAGTCTTATGTTTTGCTGAATTACAGCTTCAAAATGCTCTTTTAGAAAGAATATTAATCGATAAAGGTTTAGATAAAGAAAAAATAGCAAATGCTTTTAAAGAAATCGGCATAAATGTTCCAGTTCAATATTTAGATGATGCAGGATTGGCCTTAGGAAAGGATGGGCTAAATAGTAAATATTACCATAGTTTTCCAATATATAAATTAGATTATATAATAAAAGATAAAGCATTGCATAGTTCTGATGGGGATATATATCTTGACAAGTTAAGAGATGATATCCATGCCATAATAAATAGCGACACTTCTTTTGTGCTAGACCGCAATTTATCGCCATATTCTATTACTTCCATAGAGGCATTGGTCGATCATATTGTGGATAATCGGGCTTTGTATGTTGAGAAGCAAGATATAACAAAACAAACTTTAGGAAGAAGATTTTTAAATTGGATAAAGGGAAAAATGTATAATGAAAAAGAATCACTTTCCTCACCGGCTCAAGGAGCATTGGAAGACCCCTTGAAATTTAAGGAAAATCAGTTGCAGAAAGGCGCCAAAAACAAACATATTGATAAAGCGGGCTCAATAGGCGAAAGCCCTATCGTGCCAAGGGGGAAAGATACCCCCACCGAGCCCGCTTCTTCTCTTCAAGATAAAATTACAGATAAAGACAAAGTTGAACTAATTCTTAAGAAAATTAATCTAAAAATAGATTATGCTTCTAAAAATTCATATCAGTTATACAAACGAATTTTTGCTGAAGGAGATCCGCTTACTGTTGATGAACATATTATATTATTAAGTTTTCTCTGGGAAAGAAATGCAGGAATAAATCTATCAATCCCAGATAGTCTTAAGAAAAAGATTGTGAAGCAAAGAAATAATGTAAGAATAGATATGATTAGTGAAGGTAAAATTGAAGGCTCGGTTATCAAAACATTAAAAATAAATCTTAATCTTTCTTATGATGAGGAAAGATTTTTATGGCAAATATTTCATCGAAAATATCCAAGCTCAAGTAATAAAAATTATATAATGGTAAAAGATACAATAATGGATAATATGATAAAAAAAAGAGATGGAAAAATAAAAGTATTAGATATAGGTTGTGGACCAAAAGGTATGGCACTTGAAAGATTAAAAGATAAATATGATAATCAGATAGAAGCTTTTGGCATAAGTATAGAAATTACTGATAGAAGCAATAAAAGCATTACTTTAATAGAGGGTGATATAAAAAAATTACATCTTTATTTCGAGAAGGACCTCTTTGATTTAATATATGAATCTCAGGTGCTTATGTACCTTCAAGGTGAAGAGCTTAGGATAGTAATGAATGAGATAATGCGTGCTTTGCGTCCGGGGGGAGGATTTGTAATTGATGAGGGCCTGCATTCCGTTAAAGAAATAAAAGAAGTTCTAAATAGCTTGGATATTGCTTATGAAGTTCCGGAAGGACAGCCCCTTGTCATCAAAAAGGAAAGCCAGAAATTTTCTTCTCCTTTAGAGGAGAAGGCAGAAGGTGCTGGCTTAGGTGGAATTGACCTGCGCAACATGAGAATTAACCTTAGATAACTAAGACCTACCCCTCAAACTGCCAAATTCAGGCAGACTCTTTAAAGTAAGAACATTATATTGTTTTATATTCAATAAAAGTCCTTGACAAAGGAATATACTTATGGTATATTTATAATAGTTAAGGGCTTTTTTATTGAATTTTAAGGAGCAATTATAATGTTTTTTAAGAGACTGGAGCTTTACGGCTTTAAGTCCTTCGCCGAGAAAACAAGATTGGATTTTGAGGCCGGCGTAACCGCTATCGTTGGTCCGAATGGATGCGGGAAAAGTAATTTATCAGACAGTATAAAATGGGTCCTGGGAGAGCAGTCCGTGCGCAGTATGCGCGGCGGCAAGATGGAAGATGTAATCTTCCACGGCGCCGACAATGTTGCCCCGGTTGGCTTTGCGGAAGTATCACTTACCATTTCCAATAAGGATAAACTCCTGCCTTTAGAATATGAAGAGCTCACCTTAACCCGCCGTATATTCCGTTCCGGAGAAAGCGAATACCTGATTAATAAAGTCCCTGTAAGATTAAAGGATATCCTGGAACTCCTGATGGGTACGGGAGCAGGCATGCGTTCCTATTCCCTGATGGAGCAGGGAAAAGTAGACCAGATTTTAAGCTCAAAGCCGCAGGAACGGCGCTCTATATTCGAAGAGGCCGCAGGTATCACTAAATATAAGACAAAGAGGGAAGAGGCCTTAAGAAAATTAGAACGCACCAAGGAAAACCTCTTACGCCTGAATGATATAATTACCGAAGTAAAACGCCAGATAAAGTCAATAGAACGCCAGGTGAATAAGGCCCGGCGTTATAAGGAAGAGTTTGAGAAATTAAAGGAATATGAGCTTGAGGTTTCCCAGTATCAATATCAGAAGCTAAGAAAAGAAAAACAGGAGTTAGATAATAATAGTAACGGTTTAAAGGAAAAGGAATCCTCTTTGATTTCCAGGATGGATTCTGTCTCTGATAATCTGGGAAAAACAAAAAATGATTTATCGGGTGTTGAGGAAAATATATCTGCTATCCAATCCGAAAATTATGAGATTGCAGCGAGTATCGAGACAGTGAATAATAAGATAGTGCTGGATGAAGAGCGCAGAGAAGAACTCAAAATACGGAAGAAGGTTCTGGTGCAGCAGATAGAGGCGCTTGATAAAAAGATAGCTGCAACCCTTAATGAGGTAAAAGAGGCCCAAGGCCAGATAGAGGACATTGAGCATAAGAAGCAGGAGCGCTCATCATTCGTAAAGGAAAAGGAAGAAGAGATTGAAGAGATGCTGGCCTCTGTTAAGGAGGCCCAGAAAGAAGTAAAAGAGACCAAAACTCAGGAAGTAGATGTCATTGCCCGGCAGTCCAAGGTCAAAAATGATTTAAGTAAACTCACGGCTAATATGGCAAATGCCAATTCCCGCGCCAGAAGATTAAATGTCGAAAAAGAAAAGACCAGTGATGAGCTGAGTAATATCGAAGAAAAACACAAGATGAGCCTCAAGGAGCTTGGGGCCCTGGATAAAGAATTGCAGCACTCAGCAGAAGAAATCTCTCAACTCAAGAGCGACCTGGACATAAAGTTGGAAGAGGAGCAAAAGGTTAATTTACGCTTAGAGGATATTTCCCATCAGCTTACCTCGCTTCAGTCGCGCCAGGATTTCTTGAAAGAAATGACCGAAAAACACGAAGGGTTTTCCGATGGCGTTAAGTCTGTTTTCTCGGCAATGGAAGAGGGGATGCTTAAGTTGGAAGGCCCATGTCGTGCGGTAGCTGATTTGGTTAAGGTCTCACCGCAATATGAAAGTGCTATCGAAATGGCCCTGGGGGAGGATGCCCAGGCACTTGTAGTAGAAAATAATCAGGCACTGGATGAGGCCATTAATTATCTAAAGGAAGAAAATAAAGGCAGGGCCTGCTTTATTTCCCTGGACAGTTTAGCCGGATATAGTGAAAGACAGTTCAGGCTGCGGCATTGTTTAGGCCGGGCCTTGGATTTTGTGAAAACAGAAGCCAAATATCAGAAGGTCCTGGAATATCTCCTGAGTAATACTTTTATTGTCCAGGGATTAGAGAGTGCCCGTCAGATTATGAAAAGCACAAACGCCCCTATCAGGCTGGTTACCCTTAACGGCGAAATCTTAAAAAGAGGCAAAATGGTAGGCGGCAGCCTCCCTAAGGATTCTGAATCAGGCCTCCTGGGCAGGCGGGAAAGAATTGCCCGCGTGGAAGAAGACTTGAAAAAGATAAAAAAGGATAAGGCCGATATAGAGGCTTTGAAGAATAAGCAAGAGGCCGAGATTAAAGAATTGAATGAGGAAATTCGCCGGAAAGAGCCGCAGTTGAATAAACTTAAGATTGAGAGGAGCTCCCGGGAAAACGAAAAGGCCAATATTGAGACAGAGAGGAAGAGACTGCAAGATGAAATATCGGTTTTGAACTTAGAGCTGGATGAAAGCCACGAGCAGATAAAAGAGCTGGAGAATGAAAAAGAAAGCTTAGAGCAGGCGCTTAGTCGTTTTCAAAAGGAACAAGGGAAGCTTCAGAGAGAAATAGAAAGCCGCGAGAGCTTTGTAGCCGAGGAAACTCAAGCCCGGCAAAATGCGCTGGTGGAAATTGCCGCCGCAAAGGCCGAAACCTTAAGCCTGGATAGAGAAACAGAAGATGCCCGCAAGCGCCTGGAGATGGTGATGAAGTCCGAGGCCGAGGCCAGGGGGGATCAGGAGGACAAGGGGCAGGAGCTTGAGGATGCCGATGAGAGAATCGGACAGCTTAAGCGCCAGATTGAGGAAAATAAATTACAGAGTAAAGTCTTATCCTCCAGCAAGGTGGCTGTCCAGGAGAGATTGGATAAGACCATAAAGCGCCGCCAGGAGCTTTCTGCGGCTATTCAGGACTTAGAGGGGCGCCTGAAAAAAGAACAGAAGGCATTAGATGAAATTAGAGAGAAGAGCGCGGTTCTTCAGGTCAGGGTTACCGAAGTGAATTATAAGCAGGATGCCTTAAAAGACAGAATGCATCAGAGCTATCACATTGACCTGGAGGCGGTTTTGGAGGGGGCGATAGAGCTTCCTGCTCCTGAGCCTTCAATCCTTGATGAAATCAACACATTAAAGACAAAGGTTGAAGGGATGGGGCCGGTAAATCTGGTGGCCATCGAAGAAAACGACCAATTAGAGCAGAGGCACTCTTTTCTTATTTCGCAACAGGAGGACTTAGCCGGGGCTCAAGAGTCTTTATGTAAAGCCATTACCCAGATAAATCATACTGCCAGAACGGTCTTTGCAGATACTTTCCAGAAGATACAAGAAAGCTTCAAGGACTATTTCCGAATTTTATTCGGAGGGGGCGATGCCAGGCTTATCCTGCTGGAAGAAGAGAATATTCTGGAAAGCGGCATAGAGATTGTGGTGCGCCCTCCGGGCAAAAAGATGCAGAATATTTCTTTGCTTTCCGGAGGCGAGAAGGCCTTGACGGCGATAGCGCTTCTTTTCTCTATTTTTAAGGTCAAGCCCAGTCCTTTCTGCATCCTTGATGAGGTGGATGCGGCTTTGGATGAGTCAAATGTAGACCGCTTTACAAATCTCTTATCCGAGTTTGTCAAAACTTCGCAATTCATTATCGTCACCCACAATAAAAAAACCATCAATATGGCCGATGTTATGTACGGCATTACGATGGAAAAGTCCGGCGTCTCAAAGATTGTCTCGGTAAAGTTCACCGAGCAGAAAGAGTCCTCACCTGAAGAGTTGGCAGAGGTCGAGTCTCACTGAGAACACTGAATTATCACTGAGCGCACTGAGTATTCTCAGTGGTTTCAATGTTTATTTTTCAGTGCTTTCAGTGTTATTGCTCTATCTCTGCGGAATAAATATGGGTTCTGTTCTTTCCGGCCCTTTTAGCCTGATAAAGCGCCTTATCTGCTTTAGCGATAAGGCCTTCTTTATTTTTGGCGTCTTCGGGGAAGGAGGCCAGTCCTATGCTGACGGTAAGATTGTTATTGGGTTGGATTTTTTGATCGGGAAATTCGAACTTTTCTATTGCCTGCCTTAGTCTTTCGGCCAGCCCCCAGGCAGATTCTTTATTTGCATTAAGAAATACGACAATAAATTCTTCTCCGCCGTATCGGGCAAAGACATCTGTTGAGCGGCAGATCTTCCTGATAATTTTAGATATATTTATCAGGACCTTGTCCCCAGCAGGGTGGCCCAGGGTATCGTTGTAATTTTTAAAATTATCTATATCGATCATGGCCAGGGAAAGCGGCTTTTTGCCTTTAGTGGCGTTCTTAAGCTCTCGGCTTAAAAGATACTGAAAGCGGCCGTGGTTGCTAAGGGTGGTTAGAGAATCCGAATGAGAAAGACTGACGGTCCTTTCATAGAGATGAGAGTTTTCAATTGCCAGGCCCGCCTGATTGGCAAACATAGTCAGGATTCTTATGTCATCTTTGGTTATGGGCGCTTTGTTGAAGATATTATCTACCAGAATAACACCGATGGTCTTATTCTTTGCCTTTAGGGGCACAGTAACAAAATGTTCGGTCTTCAGTAGTGCGCAAAGGGGATCCTTAATCTTTTTGCTTACTTTATCGGTGGTAATCTCAAAACCCATGCCTTCTAAAACCGTAAGGGCCAGGATTCCGGCACTCTCCCGCAGCGGCACCTTTACAGACTTAACCAGTTTATCCAGCCGCAGGTCCTTTCGTTTGGCAAATGCCTTATAGGACTTGGTCAGGTCCTTGAGCGTGGTTTTTTCACTTTCGATCTTTTTCCATATCTTATCCGCCTCTTCAGCACTATGCGGGCCGATGCCCATTTTGCCTTCAAGGATCTTTTTCTTCTCATTTACCAGAAAGAGCATAGCCCGGTTAAATCCCAGGCCCTCATGGGAGGTGACGCAGGTGAGGATAATGTAGAGGATCTCATCGAGCTTAAGCGTAGTGCGCATTAAGTTGCCGATTTCATAAAACATCAAGAGTTCCGCTCGTGATTTCTCTAAGTCTTTTTGAAGTTGCGGCTTATCCATAATGAAATAATACTATAGCAAAATGCACGGCTTGTCAACTAAAATCAAGGTATTTCCAAAAAGACTTGACAACTGCGCTTTAGGTGTTATAATAGATGCCATCTTCGGGGCAGGGTGCAATTCCCGACCGGCGGTAAAGCCCGCGAGCTCCAAGTAATTTCTGGGGTAGAACTGGTGTCCCGCCTTCGCCAAGGCTTCGGCGAGGCAGGAATTCCAGTGCCGATAGTAAAAGTCTAGAAGGGAGAAGATGATTACTGGTTGATGATTTATAGGTTATTTATACCCCGAAGAGAAAATTCGGGGATTTTTTTTAAATGAGGCCTTAACTTATGGAGCAGGAAGTGCGACATAAGTTATATGGCCGAATTTAACCCCGTACCAAAATACTGCTGAGGGTTACCTTTTGGCCTAAGTAATGCCATATGGCATTAGATTGCTCTTAAAAATTAACCGTTGTTAGTATTTTGGTTCGGGGTAGGATTGTAGCCAATGTCAAATTTCCACAGCATTCCGGAGATAATAGAAGACTTAAAGCAGGGCAGGATGATTATTGTCGTGGACGGCCCTGAACGGGAAAACGAAGGCGACCTGATTATGCCGGCTGCCTCTGTTACGGCGGAGGCGGTAAACTTTATGGCCAAGCACGGTCGGGGGCTTATTTGCATGCCTATGGAAGGGGGGCGCCTGGATGAATTAGGGCTTTATCCTATGGCAAATCAGATAAAAGACCCTTTTCGTACTGCCTGGGCAATATCGGTTGACGCAAAAGAAGGTGTTACGACAGGTATTTCTGCTGCCGACAGGGCTAAAACCGTAAAGACTCTGATTGACCCTCAGGCCAGCCCTAATGACTTAGTCAGGCCGGGACATGTCTTTCCTCTGCGCGCGCAAAAAGGCGGGGTGCTCACCCGGGCTGGACACACCGAGGCCTGTGTGGATTTGATGAAGCTCTCTGGGCTTTACCCGGCAGGGATGATTTGTGAGATTATGAACGAAGACGGCACAATGGCCAGGACGGATGAGCTCTTAAAGTTTTCCGCAACGCATAAGCTTAAGATTTGCACTGTGCGTGATTTAATCGAATACCGCCGAAAGAAAACCAGATTAATCAAAAAGATTGAAACCACCACCCTTCCTACGGAGTTCGGCACCTTTAAACTTATAGTCTATGCGTCAAGCGTGGATAAGCTGCATCATCTGGCCCTGGTTGTTGGTGAGGTTAAGGGCCCTGAGCCTGTTCTGGTGCGCGTTCATTCCCAATGCCTTACCGGGGATGTCTTTGAATCGCGGCGCTGTGACTGCGGAAGGCAGCTGGATGGGGCAATGGAATTAATTCAAAAGGAAAAAAGAGGAGTTTTGTTATATATGCGCCAGGAAGGAAGGGGTATCGGCCTGGCTAATAAAATCCGCGCTTATGCCCTTCAGGATGAGGGCCTGGATACCGTAGAGGCCAATCATGCCCTGGGCTTTGCCGCAGACCTGCGCGATTACGGTATCGGCGCGCAAATCTTAGCCGATTTGGGGTTAGAGAATATTCATCTTTTAACCAATAACCCTAGGAAGATTGTGGGGCTGGAAGGATATGGGCTTAAGGTCAGTAAGTGCCTGCCTCTGGAAATAGAGCCCCACTCTTCGAATATAGACTATTTACGGGTGAAAAAGAATAAATTAGGACACAGATTAAAGAGAGTATGAGAGGAGAAAGAAAATGGTTAAGACGATTGAAGCACAACTGATTGCTAAGGGTAAAAAGTTTGGCTTGATTGTTTCCCGCTTCAATGATTTTATCAGCAAGCGGCTTCTGGAGGCGGCCGTGGATACGCTTATCCGCCACGGAGCTCTTGAGGAGGACTTGAAGGTAGTCTGGGTTCCCGGTGCCTTTGAGCTGGCCTTAGCAGCCAATCAGATGGCCAAAACCAAGAAATACGATGCCTTGATTTGCCTGGCGGCAATAATCAGAGGGGGCACGCCCCATTTTGATTATATTGCCGGAGAGACCGCTAAAGGCATAGCTTCGGTAAATCTGGCTACGGGAAAACCGGTAAGCTTTGGCGTGATTACCGCAGATAATATTGAGCAGGCCATTGAGCGCGCCGGCACAAAGCAAGGCAATAAGGGAGCGGATGCGGCGCTCTCGGCAATCGAGATGGCAAATTTAATAGAAAAAATATAATTAGTCGCTAGTATTCAGTATCTAGTATTTAGCAAAATAAAAGACAATAAAAGATTTTAACTAGATACTAGCGACTAGATACCAGCGACTAGTGAGGAGTGGAGCGACGAGCAATGCGTAAGCGAACCAAGTCCAGGGTTCTGGCGCTACAATTCCTTTATCGGATTGACATAACCAAGGAAGAATTTCCTTGTGTGCTTTCGGAGTTTTGGCGGGAGCACAAGGCCGAAAAAGAGGTAAAGGATTTCGCCATCCAGCTTATTCAGGGTACACAGGCAAATTTAGCCCGGATTGATTCTGTGATTACGAAGTATGCCCAAAATTGGCAACTGAAGAGAATGGCGGTAATCGACAGGAATATCCTGCGTCTGGGGTGTTTTGAGCTTCTTTTCCTGGAAGATGTTCCTCCCAAGGTTGCCATAAACGAGGCAGTAGAGCTGGCAAAAAGATACGGCGATACCGAATCCAGCAAGTTCGTTAACGGTATCCTGGATAAAATCCATAACGCCGAGAGTAGATGAACCCCGCCCTTCCAAACATTGCGCCTCACATAAGAGATATGGGCGAGGGAAATAATTTAACAAGGGTAAAATCTGACTCTGACATTAGGATGAAAGGAAGGGCGGGGTGAAATACGCCGATTTGCATATTCATACCAATTTTTCCGACGGAACTTTTTCGCCGCAGCGCGTAATTGAACAGGCCCGTGGTGCGGGTCTGGCCTGTATTGCTATTACCGACCATGATACGGTTTATGCAATTGAGCCGGCAATGCAGGAGGCGGAAAAACTGGGTATTGAGCTTATCCCGGGGGTGGAACTGACCGCTGAATTAGATGACTGTGAAGTGCACATCCTGGGTTATTTTATTGATTGGCAGGCAGAGTGGTTTAGGAAAAAACTTGAGCAAATCTGCGATGTACGCAAGAAGCGCGCCCTATCGATAATAGAGAAGTTAGGCGCCCTGGGTATAAAGCTGGATGTGGATGAGGTTATGCGTGAGGCGGGGTTTGGCTCGGTAGGCAGACTGCACATTGCCCGGATAATGCAGAAAGAAGGATTTGTCGGTTCAATTCAGGAGGCCTTCAGAAAGTATATTGGCAGGGGCTGCCCCTGCTATGTCAAGAGATTTCGTCTTACGCCTGGGGAGGCAATAGACATGATTCATAGATTAAAGGGCCTGGCCGTTCTGGCCCATCCCTATACCCTTGGCAACGATGAGCTGATTGCAGATTTTATCCAGTTAGGCCTGCGGGGGATAGAGGCCTATTATCCCGAGCACAACAAGGCCAAGACTGAGCATTACCTGAGACTAGCGGAAAAGTACGGGCTTTTGGTTACGGGTGGCTCCGATTGTCATGGTTTGGGTAAAGATAGAATCTTGATGGGTGAGGTTAAGATTCCTTATAATTTAGTGGAGCTGCTTAAAAAAGAGGCAGAACTTTTGAAAAGTGGACAAAAGTAGAGTCAAACACGAGAAGTTTATGCGCCAGGCCTTAAGGTTGGCCCAGCGGGCCAAAGGCCGAACCAGCCCTAATCCTTTGGTAGGGGCAGTGGTGGTTAAAAAAGGAAAAGTTCTGGGTGAAGGTTATCACAGGGTCGCAGGCCTGGCCCACGCAGAGGTCGTTGCCCTGGATAAGGCAGGTCGTGCTGCCCGCGGCGCAAGCTTATATGTGACACTAGAGCCATGCCGGCATTTTGGCCAGACCCCGCCCTGCGTAGATAAAATAGTGAGTTCCGGAATAAAAGAGGTTATCTTTGCCATGGCTGACCCCAACCCTTTAAATAACGGTAAGGGTTCACGATTGTTACGCAGGCAGGGGATAAAGGTAGTTTCCGGCATCCTGGAGAAAGAGGCCAGGCAGATTAATCAGGTCTTTATTAAGTATATTACAAAGCAGCTACCTTTTGTTACTGTAAAGGTTGCCCAGAGCCTGGATGGCAAGATTGCCACTGCAAGCGGTGATTCCCGCTGGATAACCTCATTAACCAGCCGCAAGCTGGCCCATAAGTTACGCGCTCAGGCAGATGCGGTGCTGGTGGGGGTAAATACTGCCTTGACAGATAATCCTTTACTGAACTGCCGGCATTGCCGGCCCCTGGGCAATAAACAGCCTAAGAAGATTATCGTAGATAGCACCTTAAGGCTACGGCCGGATTTAAGGATATTCTCAACCTCTCCCCAGGCAGAGATAATTGTTGCCACCACCCGGTTTGCCCCATCCAAGAGAGTTTCCTATCTTAACAAAAAGGCCCGGGTAATTATTACTAAAGATAAAGATAGGAAAGTGGATCTTAAGGCCCTGTTCAGGCAATTGGCAGGGGAGGGACTGGCCCATATTCTGATTGAAGGTGGGGGAGAATTGATTGCCTCAGCCCTAAAAATGGGGTTGGTAGACAGGATGGTGGTCTTTGTGTCTTGCAAGATAATCGGCGGCCGCCAGGCACCTACGGCAGTAGAGGGCCGAGGCATAGAAAGAATAGATGAGGCCTTACGCCTTGAGGATATAAAGGTTAAGCGGCTTGGCGCGGAATTGATTATAGAAGGCCGAGTGAGGGCATAGGTTATCCCTTGCTTAAACAAGGGGAAATTCTCTTCGACAATTTCCCCTTAAGCTTCGGGATTAATTCGCACAAGCTAAAAGAAGAAAAACAGGAGAAGATGAATTTACGGAACAGATAGTATTCCGTAAATTCAGTGCTCATTAAAATGTTTTCGGGAATTGTTGAAGAATTAGGCAGGGTGAGGTCCTTAGATAAACCAGGGGTTATTTGCAGGCTGGCGATTTTCGCCCCCAAGACAGCTTGCGGTATCCAGCTGGGGGAGAGCGTTTGTGTTAACGGGGTCTGTTTAAGCGCAGTTGAGGTAAGCAAAGATGAGCTTTGCTTTGAGGTGATGCAGGAGACGCTTAAGCTGACAAACCTGGGCCTTTTGAAGAGGGCAGATAAGGTCAACCTGGAAAGGGCCTTAGGCGTTGGGGGGCGTTATTCCGGACACTTCGTAACCGGGCATATAGATGCAACCGGAACCATCAGCAAAAGGCAGAGAAAAGGCAGTGATGTGATAATGGAAGTGAAAAGCCCTAACGGACGGGTTTTGCCCTACATAGCCCTGAAGGGTTCGGTAGCCCTGGAAGGGGTGAGCCTGACGGTTTCGGCTGAAGGAACAGATTGCTTCCAGGTAAGCCTTATCCCGCATACCTTGAACTATACCACCCTTGGCTCCAAAAAAGAGGGCGATTTGCTCAATATCGAGTGCGATATCCTGGCTAAATATATATATAAAGGGCTTGCCTCCAAAGGGGCTTCCCGTTCAAGTCTTAACCCCTCCTTCCTCAGACAGCATGGTTTTGCTTAAGAATTGCCCCTTCCCAACCAAAGCATTGGCAATATGTTAGGTAGCGCCAAGCCTTAAGCTTGAAATACCCTCCCTTGCCTTTTGCCTGCCGATATGATATACTTACGTTTATAGAAGAAGGATAAAGGCAAACCATCTGAAAAGATGGGGCCGCAAAGCCACAGGCCTAAACTCCGCGGAGTAAGGTAGCTGGGTTGCCCAAAATATATACACAACCCTATTCCGAACGGAATAGGGATTTTTTTTTGCGAAAGCAAAAATCCAAGAAAAAGGGGGTGACAAACGATGAAAAGACTGCTAGGTATGACGATGGCTTTGGCCATTGTTATTTCGATGGCGTCTCCCTGCTTTGCCGAGAATTGCTTTAACAAGCTAGGTAGAGGGCTGATTAACGGTGCCACGGGTTGGCTCGAATATCCAAAACAGATAGTGGAGACCTCGAAGGAACACAATATCGCCGTTGGACTTACTTGGGGACAGATTAAAGGTGTTGCTTATGGAGTAGCGAGAACAGGTTTAGGGGTCTATGATACAGGGACCTTCTACCTTCCTCCATACGACAAGCCGGTAATGGAACCCAAGTACGTGTTTGAGTTCTAAAAGGCGACTAAACCCTCAAGTTTAGGGTTTGCAAAAAATCCGCTTTTCTCGTAAGAGAAGAACGGATTTTTTGTTGCACTGCGCCTTGGCTTATGCTACAATTGCCTTACTATGTTACAGGACTTAGTTCTCCTGGGCCTCTTGAAAGAAGGCCCCAAACACGGCTATGAGATAAGAAAAACCATTGACCAGGTGCTCAACACCTTTGCCAATGTCGACTCCAAGTCCATCTACTATCCGCTTAGGAAGCTGGAGAAAAAGGGTTTGGTCGACAAGAAGCCGGCGCGTAAAGGAAAGCGTCCAGAGAAGTTCATTTATAAGATAACCAAAGAGGGGGAGAAGATTTTTGAGAGACTTCTTAACGATAACTTTCTTACCTTTCAGAGGCCCAGCTTCAATGTTGACCTTTCGCTTTATTTCCTGCCTCTGGTAAAACAGGGCTTAGCCCAAAGCCGCCTGCGTTCGAGGCTGCGCGGGATGAAAAGGATAATGCGCTGGCTTAAAGAGAGAAAAGCCACTTTGAAGGAAAACGTCAAATCCTACCACCTGCTTACTATTATTGAGCATCAAATCAGGCTGACCAAGGCCGATATCGCTTTTACAAAAAGTCTGATTGAGACTCTCAACCCTCCTAAATAAAAATTGAACAGAATTTTGTTGACAGAAAGAAGATACATCAGTATAATATATGCTAAAATTTAAATAGTAAAATTTTACTATGCGCTGGGAAGAAAAAGTAGAAGAACAATTTAAGCTGTTGATTTCGAAATTGCCTTTTTTCCACAGGCACATCGCCGAAGAGGTGGTAGCCAGGAAGGCCCGGGAGTTGGCTGCTCAACGAGGCACAGATACTGTGAGTAAGGAAGACTTGAAATGCGCCTTTTTGTCTGAGGTGCCCGAGGTATTTCGTAATTATTTAGTCGACCTTTTAAAAGAAACTGAGTTGGACTAAGATGAAAGTTGCCGTTATCGGAGCAGGGGCCATCGGGAGTTTAGTGGCGGCATATCTTGCCGATAAAGGCGAAGATGTAGCTTTGGCAGCTCATCCTGCTCAGTGCGCAGAGATTTCTAAAAGCGGTCTGAATATAGAAGGCACCCGCGGCAGGATGTCAGTTAAGGTAGCCGCCAAGGAAAGACTGGATGATGAGGCTCAGCTGGTTGTTTTAGCCACCAAAACCCAGGACCTGGAAAAGGCCCTTTCGGAAAATATCAATTATCTAAAGGATTCACTTATTCTCACCGTGCAAAACGGCATCAGGGCAGAAGAAATTATTGCCCGCCGACTCGGTAAAGATAATCTATTTTCCAGCATAGTTATGTTTGGGGCCACCAATCTTGCGCCGGGTAAGGTTGTGCATAATTTTGAAGGCGACTGGATATTGGGAAAGGCAGATTCAACCGAGAGTGAGACCCTCAAGCAGATTAGTAATATAACTTCACAGATATTTCCTTCCCCGATAGCTGGCGATATAATGGCGATGAAGTGGCTTAAGTTATTCTTAAACGCCAATAACTGCCTGCCGGCGATTTTGGGTAAGAGCATGCAGGAGACCTTTAAGAATCTCTCTATCTGCAAAATTAGTATGCAGATTTGGCGGGAAGGCTGGGGCTTGGTAAATCGTGCCCGGATAAACTTAAGCTCTCTGCCTAATTTTCCCTTAGAGCGAATTAGTAATCTTCTTGATTTACCCGAAGATAAATCGGCCGGGATTTTTTCTAATATAATGACCAACTTAAGTAAAGAACCGCTTTACGGCTCAATCCTGCAGAGCATCAAAAGAAATCGTCCCTCAGAGATAGATTATATCAACGGAGAGTTTTTAAGGCTTGCGGAGTCTGTTGGTCAGAGAGCATCATTAAATGAAAAGCTGGTGCAGATGGTGCATCAGGTAGAAAAAGACAAGCAATTTTTCAGCGAAGAGGAATTGCTTAAAGAAACTCTTTCTCTACGAACTACGAACTAAATATGGTAAATACGCCTTTTCCCAAATTAAAACTTACGGTTAGTAAAGTAGAAGGCGTCTGTTATCACGGCTATAAAATGGGAGATGAGATTGTTCTGGAAGACTTTACTCATCCTCCCGAACACTTCTGTTTGGGTTTGGCTCACGCCCTCTTTCCCTGTGTATACGCTTTGAGTTTTGCCGGACACTTTCCCTTTATGGATAATCAGCGCTCTATCTTTGTCACCTGTCCTGACGGAGGGAAGCTGGAGTTTAAGGCCGAGGTTTTGGATGTGGACGGCAATGTTGCCTCAATCCCCAAAGACCCTACCTATAAAGGCCCCAGGCCTCAGAAGATGCTGGTTGAGGTAATCAAGGCCAAAGGCAAGTGTACCTACGGATATAAAGTGGGTGATAAGTTTGAGGTTGAAGGATTAAAGTGTATTCCCAATATCTGCGGGGCGGCGTATCACTTGATGTTTCCGGCGCTCTTTGCCCTTAACTTCGGGGCAAAGTTCTTTTTTATGCCCAATCCCGATTCCATAGATACGGTAACCTGTCCGGATAAGGGGAATATCGTTTTTAAAGTAAGCAGGATTTCTCAATGAAGAAAAAACGAGTAGTAGTAACCGGCTTAGGAATAATCGCGCCCAGCGGTATCGGGCTGGATAAGTTTTGGCATAATATCTCAAGGGGCAATTCAGCGGTAAAGCGGGTGGATAATTTTGATGTCTCTCAATTTAATTCCCGGATTGCCGCGCAGGTGGAAGACTTCATCCCGCATAACTTTGGCCTGAGCGAGGCAGAGAGAATGGACCGCTATGTGCAGTTTGCCCTGGTTGCGGCTAAGATGGCAGTTGAGGATGCCTCTTTAGATTTTAACCAGGAGAGAAGAGAGCGCCTAGGCGTAATTTTAGCAAATGCCATCTGCGGCACAAAGTATATGGAAGAGGAGTTCCTGCGTGTAACCGATAACGGAAAGCTGCCTATCGATCCGCGTCTTGTGCGCCCCGATCTTTATGATGCCTCTATGTTCAATACTCCTTCCAGTGAAATTTCTAATCTTTATAAATTAAATGGCGCCTGTCTTACTGTCTCGACCGGCTGCACCGCTGGCACGGATTCGGTGGGCCTTTCTATGGAGATGATTCAGGATGGAAAACAGGATATAATTATTACCGGTGCCTCCGAAGCCCCGATTACCCCGATTACCTTCGGCGCCTTTGATGTGGTTAATGTCCTTTCCACAATTAATGATGAGCCCCACAAGGCCTCACGGCCTTTTGATGCCAGGCGTAACGGCTTTGTTATCTCTGAGGGCTGTGGCATCTTAATCCTAGAAGAGTTAGAGCACGCCAGAAAGCGTGGAGCCAAGATTTATGCAGAAATAATAGGATACGGCACCTGTAATAATGCCTTTCATATGACCGACCTTCCTGCTGACGGGGAGGCAATGGCCGATTGTATAACACTTGCCTTGGAAGACGCCGGTGTCGAGCCGAAAAAAATAGGATACATCAATGCCCACGGCTCATCCACCCGCCAGAACGATGTCTTCGAGACCAGCGCTTATAAAAAGGTCTTTGGCGACTACGCCTATAAAATCCCTACAAGTTCATTAAAGTCTATGTTTGGACATCCCTTGGCTGCGGCCAATGCAGTAGAATTGGTTGCCTGCGGCCTAATCTTTAAGAATAATTTTTTACCCCCCACTATCAATCAGGAAGTTCCCGACCCAAATTGTGACTTAGATTATATCCCTAACCAGGGAAGGGAAGGCAGGCCTGAATATATCTTGAAGACCAGTTCCGGTTTTTCCGGGATACATTCTTCTATGGTTCTTAAGCGCTGGGAGGAAAATTAATGCAGGATATCGTAATTACAGGAATGGGAATAGTCGCCCCACCGGGAGTGGGCAAGGCCAATTTCTGGCGGCATATCCGGGAGGGGCGTTCTTTCATCAGCCCGATTACCCGTTTTGATTCTTCTCTTTATCCC
>CP070837.1:387195-436145 GCA_020341815.1 Candidatus Omnitrophota bacterium | reverse complement strand
ATACAATCCCACCAGCTTTTTTACTTCAGCCAAGGTCTCAAGAGTAACTTTCTTTGCTTTTTTTCTACCCTCCGTTAGGATGTCTTCTATTCTGGATTTTTCTTTAACGAATTCCTCTCTTCTCTGGCGAATTGGCTCCAATACTTCATTTAGTACCTCCGCCAGTCTCTTCTTGCATTCCGTGCATCCAATTTCGGCTTTGGCACAACTTTGACGCACTTCTTCCGCTATCTCAGGTCTAAATGTCTTAAAATATGCATAAATATTGCACGTCTTCGGGTGCCCTGCGTCGCTCTTTTTAATTCTCTTCGGGTCGGTAAACATCTGCGCGCATTTCCTGCGCACCTCGACTTGCGAATCGGAAAGAGCGATAAAGTTATTGTAACTCTTGCTCATCTTCCGGTTATCGATACCTAAAAGCTTGGGCGTCTGCGTTAGAATAGACCGGGGCTCGGGGAACACCTTCTTTTTATAAATATGCTGAAAGCGCCGGACAATCTCCCGCGTCAATTCCAGATGCGCCAACTGATCCTGCCCTACGGGAACGGCAGAGGCTTTATAAATAAGGATATCCGCAGCCTGTAGTACAGGATAACCCAAAAATCCATAGGTGTGCAAATCGCGTGTTTTTATTTCCCTTAACTGCTCCTTGTAAGTAGGGCAACGCTCAAGCCAGCCCAAGGGCGTAATGTTAGAAAGAATAATATGGAGCTGGGCATGCTCTTCTACCTGAGACTGCGCAAAAATGGTGCTTTTTCGCGCATCTATTCCGCAGCTTAACCAGTCAATGGCATTATCCAGGGTATATTTTCTTATATCTGCGGGCCGCTCATATTCGCTCATATGCGCATGCCAGTCGGCAATCATAAAAAAGCAGTCATATTCATCCTGAAGCAAAACCCAATTTTTCAGGGCCCCCACCAGATGTCCCAGGTGCAGAGGGCCTGTAGGACGCATTCCGCTCAACAAGCGCTTTCTCATAATCTCCTGGCTACCTTCTCTATTTCAAAACATTCGATAATATCGGCCACACGGATAGTTTTAAAATTGGCAACAGCGATACCGCATTCACTGCCCGCATTCATCTCCTTGACATTTTCTTTGAATTTCTTCAAGGAGCTTATCTTGCCGCGGAATATCTCTTCATTACTGCGAACCACGCGACACGGCGCATGCAGAACCATTTTGCCGGCTAAGACCATGCAACCGGCCACATTGCCTATCTTGGAAACCTTAAATATCTGGCGAACCTGGGCGCGGCCCAAGAAGACTTCTTTAATATGGGGCTCAAGCATTCCTTCCAGTGCGCTTTTGATATCTGCGGTAACCTCGTATATGATATTATAAAGGCGGATATCCACCTTTTCTTTTTCTGCCGCGGCTTGAGCGCGCGATTCCGTGCCCACATGGAACCCAATCACAACAGCATTGGAAGCTGCGGCCAGGACTATATCAGAGACATTGACATTGCCCACGCCGCTATGAATTACCTTGATAGCTATCTCTTTGGAGCTTAGTTTTTGCAATGATTCTATAAGTGCCTGAAGTGAGCCCTGAACATCGGCCTTTACAATAATATTTAGCTCTTTAATCTTGCCTTCCTTAACCTGGCTATACAAATCCTCAAGAGAAATATGCGTTATTGCAACTGCCCCCTTCAATCTCTTTTCTTCCAAACGCTGAAGGGAAAATTCACGGGCCTTTTTTTCATCTTCTACCACATAAAATGCATCGCCGGCCTCAGGCACACCCGTTAGTCCTGAAATTTCCAAGGCGTTAGAGGGATGCGCTTCCTTAATCTGCTCTCTATGGTCATTAAGCATCGATTTGACCCGGGCATAATAATCGCCGCAAATCAAAACGTCCCCCACTTTAAGACTGCCGTTTTGAATCAAAATAGTAGCAGTAGGACCCATACCGCGGGAAAGTTTACTTTCAACGACTATCCCACGAGCGGGGCGATTAGGATTGGCCTTTAATTCCAGCATTTCCCCTTCCAAAAGAATCATCTCCAGCAAATCATCGATACCCTGGCCGGTCTTGGCAGAAACATTAACGGTAATAGTTTTCCCGCCCATATCCTCAGCGACTAAATCATGCTGGCTAAGCTGTGCCTTAACCCGGGCAATATTAATATTGGGCAAATCACACTTGTTAATCGCCACAACAATGGGCACATCTGCGGCCCGGGCATGGTCAATGGCCTCTATAGTCTGGGGCATCACTCCGTCATTGGCAGCAACAACCAATACTACGATATCCGTAGCATTAGCGCCGCGGGCACGCATGGCAGTAAAGGCCTCATGGCCCGGGGTGTCTAAAAAAGTAATCCTTTTTCCGTCCACTTCAACTTCGGAGGCCCCGATGTGCTGGGTAATCCCGCCGGCCTCACGGGCGGCCACTTTTGTCTTTCTAATTAAATCCAGAAGCGAGGTCTTGCCGTGATCTACGTGACCCATAAAGGTCACCACCGGCGCCCGGGCAACTAATTTACCCGAAGTATCTTTTTCTTTATGGCGCTCTAAAAACTCCTCCTCAAGCGTAGGAAGCCGTCCCAGGTTAAAGCCAAACTCTTCACCTACCTTCTTAACGGTCTCCTCATCAAGTGACTGATTAATAGTAGCCATTATCTTCATCTTCATCAGTGTCTTTATAAGGTCGGTAGGTTTAAGAGACATCTTAACGGCCAATTCTTTC
Organism: Candidatus Omnitrophota bacterium; assembly: GCA_020341815.1. Classification (GTDB taxonomy): domain Bacteria; phylum Omnitrophota; class Gorgyraeia; order JAFGHF01; family JAFGHF01. Next base: position 433,448 of record CP070837.1, on the reverse strand, counting down.
ACTGTAAGAGGTATCTTTATCTGCAGCTCTTTTAGCTCTTTCTCATCCGGCTTTTTCTCATCCGGTTTTTTGACGGAAGCGGGCTTGTCTACTTTAGGCTTAGGTTTAGCCTTAGGCTTGGACTTGGGTTTTGATTTTAGCTCTTCCCGTATTATCTGCGCAGTCTCATCGTCCAAAGAACTCATATGCCCTTTGACTTTGACATTAAGTTTTTTAAGTTTAGCCAGAAGGTCCTTGCTGGAAAGCCCAAGATTCTTGGCCAGGGCATGCACCCTTATGCTCATTTATCTTTCTCCTGCTCTAATTTTTCTTTTGCTTGCGCGATAATCTTCTCGGCCTTCTTAGCTCCTATGCCTTTAACTTCGGTTAAATCCGAAACCTGTGCCTGGGCAAGCTTAGCGAGTGTTTTAAATCCCGCCTCCCGCAAAGCTCCTTGAGACTTCTCGCCGATACCCTCAAGGCTCATAAGTTCGGATTTTTCCTCTTTTTTCTTTCCCTCTGCCTGAAGCTTACTTCTGATATCAATATCCCAGCCGGTAAGCTTGGAAGCCAGCCGGACATTCTGGCCGCGCTTACCGATAGCCAGAGAAAGCTGATCGTCTTCAACCAGGACCCGAGCCAGTTTCTTTTCTTTATCTATTTCCGTCTCTAGGATCTTTGCCGGACTTAAGGCAGCGGCAATGAACTCCTTGGGATCCTCACTCCATCTGATGATATCTATCTTTTCTCCCCTTAACTCACGGACAATATTTTTTACTCTTGAGCCTCTCATTCCCACGCAAGCCCCTACGCAGTCTATCTTTTCATCTGCGGAATGTACAGCGATCTTGGTCCTTTCGCTGGCTTGTCGGGCAATAGATTTTATTTGGACTATCCCCTCATATATTTCGGGAACTTCCAGCTCAAACATCCGCCTAACCAAACCGGCATTTGTACGGGAAAGCACAATATGCGGGCCGCGGGGCGTCTTTTTTACATCCAGGATATAGGCGCGTATCCTCTCTCCCTGCCGGTATGTCTCCTTAGGCGCCTGTTCGCTTTTAGGCAAAATTGCCTCTGTCTTTCCCAAATCAACAATGATGTTACCCTTCTCAAAGCGATGCACCAGGCCATTGGTAAGAGTGTCTACTTTCTTGTGAAAATCTTCGTAGATGACATCGCGCTCGGCCTCGCGAATCTTCTGAATAATTACCTGCTTAGCTGTTTGGGCGGCAATCCGGCCAAACTTACCCGAGGTAACTTCTTTGCCGTCGGAAAAGACCTGAATGCCACCCGTCTTAGGATTAAGCTTGACCTCAATCTCACCAGCCGTCGGACCTAAGTCTTTTCTGGCCGCAGAAATCAGCGCCTGTTCCACAGCTTGAATAAGAATTTCTTTCTTTATGCCTTTTTCGCGTTCAATATGCTCCAGCACCACCAACAATTCGTCGTTCATTTAAAGCTCATACCTCCAGTCTCGCCCAGGCTATATCACTGCGCTCTATTCGCAACAGCTCCTTATCTTCAGTGCGAATAGTTACGCTGTCCTCGTCAACCCCCTCTATAACCCCAATCCATACATTTTGTCTTTTAAAAGGTTTGTGTAAAACAATTTTTGCCAACTGCCCCATAGAACGCTCAAAATCTCTTGTGATTTTCATTGGCCTGTCCAGACCGGGTGAGGCAACCTCCAGAACATAACTTTCCTGGATGGTATCCTCCAGAAGAGAACCGATCTCCCGATTAAGCCGGGCACACTCATCCAGTGTTATACCTCCGGACTTATCCAGCAAAAACCTCAAGATAGATTTGCCTCTTTCTCTTACTATAATCAAATCCACCAACTCTACTGCCTCTTTAGTCAATAGAGAAGAGACCTTTTTTTTGATTTCTTCCAATAATATTTGGTCCATAATAATAAAAAAGTGGGTCTTCTTGCTACGTTACCCACTAATCTCCCCTTTCCAATAAACCCCGTTCCAAAATACTGCTACCTTTATAGCTAAATTATAAACTATACCAACCAGGCATTGTTTGCTATTAAACTCAACCCTTGTTGGTATTTTGTAACGGGGTAAAGATTTAGAGTAGATTCAATATACTACAAACCCTAAATTTTGTCAAATCTTTTTTTGTTGTCTCGGATTTGCCTTTCTTCCTTATTTTTATCTCGATTTTGCCTTCCTGAAGGTTTCTTTCCCCAATAATTATCTGAACCGGCAGGCCGATCAAATCCGCATCTTTAAGCTTAATCCCGGCCCGTTCATCGCGCTCATCCAGAAGCACCTCTACATTGTCTTTCTTAAGATCTCCGTAAATCTTAAAAGCCACTTCACGCGACTTTTTATCCTGTATATTCAGGGGCAAAACCAAGACCTGATAAGGACTTAGCTCACCCGGCCAGATGATGCCGTCTTTGTCGTGATTCTCTTCGATAGCCGCTGCTACAATGCGGTTAACCCCAATCCCGTAACAACCCATAACAATGGGCTTTTCCTTACCATCCTCATCTAAAAATTTCGCCCCCAGGGTCTGGCTGTATTTCGTCCCTAATTTGAATATATGTCCCAGTTCGATTGCCGTCTGTATCTGGAGCTCCCCCTTGCACTTAGGGCAGGCTTTACTTCTTTTAAGCTGCTCGGTAATATTGCTCGCCTCTCGGCGAAGCTGATGGCTGGTGGCCCAGGAACACGAAGGACATCTGGCAATATTGTCTTCCCCTCCTTTTGCCGGCAGCATAAACTCATGGGAAATATCCCCGCCCATAATTCCCGGGTCTGCCTCAACCGCCAGGAAGTCTAATCCCAAACGGTCAAATATCTGATGATAAACATCGTACATTTTCTGATAATTTTTATCCAACCCCTGGCGGTCCCTGTCAAAGCTGTAGGCATCTTTCATAATGAACTCGCAACTTCTCAATATCCCGAAGCGCGGCCGGGGCTCATCCCTGAATTTGGTCTGAATCTGATATAGGATCTGAGGCAGCTGCCGATAAGACTTGAAGTAGGCCTTGGCGATTTCGGTAATTACCTCCTCGTGCGTAGGTCCCAAGGTCATTTCCTTATCGCGGCGATTACGAAAAGAAATCATTACCTCGCCTATCTCCTTATATCTGCCCGAATCCTTCCATAATTTTGCCGGCTGAAGCGCAGGCAAAAGTAATTCCTGGGCGCCGCTTTTGTCCATCTCCTGACGGATAATCTGCTCTACCTTATTTAAGACCTTCCAGCCCAAAGGAAGGTAAGAATAAACTCCCGAGGAGAGTTTACGAATTAACCCCGCGCGCAGCATCAGCTTGTGGCTTATGGCCTCTGCCTCCGCCGGAGCCTCTTTTAAAGTAGGAATCAGGCTTTCAGACCAGAGCATCTTCCCTCTCCTTAGATGTTATTTCTCTGATAACGGTATCTACTATTTGACTTTCTTTAATTCTTCTGATGACTTTTCCTCTTTCGAATAAAACCGCGCTTCTTTTCCCGCAGGCAACCCCTATATCGGCATCACGCGCCTCGCCAGGGCCGTTAACTTCACAACCCATTATTGCCACTTTAGCCGGCCTTACCTCAGCTTTTATTGTGTTTAATTTATCATTAACATCTTTAACTATTCTAAGCAAATCAACCTGGCAGCGGCCGCAGGTAGGACAGGCAATAATTTCAGGGTCAAACCTGCGCAACCCTAATGCCTGTAAAATCTCTTTCGCCGCCTTAACTTCTTCCTGCGGGCTCCCCGTCAAAGAGACTCTTACGGTATCACCAATACCCTCTAACAAAAGACTGCCTATGCCGATAGCCGACTTAATCAATCCTTCGCGGCCTGACCCCGTAGCTGTAACCCCTAAATGAAAAGGGTAACTAGAGAGCCTGGACATCTTTCTGTAAGCATTTATTGTTGCCGATACATCCGAGGCCTTCATTGAAACTATAATATCATAAAAATCGAAACTCTCCAGCATTTTTATATAATCGAGCGCAGCCTTAACCATTAAAGTTTCTATCTTTATAGTTCGTAGTTCGTAGTTCGTAGTTCGTAGTGAACCGGAGTTAACCCCTACCCGAATAGGAATCCTTCTTTTTCCCGCGGCTTGCGCAATTCGTCTTACTTCTTCTCGGCGATAAATATTACCGGGGTTTAAGCGCAGACAATCAACGCCACATGCTATAGCCTCCAGCCCCAGGCGATAATTAAAATGGATATCGGCTACTAAGGGAATATTTGTTTTTGCTCTGATTTTCTTTAAAGCCGAAAGCGCACTCATATCCTTCACCGCCACTCTTACTATTTCGCAACCTGCTTTTTCCAAGGCATTAATCTGCCTTATAGCGCCAGAGGCAGTATCTGTTTTGGTCATTGACTGAATAGAAACGGGATATCTTCCCCCCATCTTCACCGAGCCGATTTTAACTGTCTTTGTCTTTCTTCTTTTAATCATTATTTTGGTCCCACGCCCTTCCACCACTGGGCTATTTTCTCCCACACACCAAAGCGTATCAAGTCATTATAAACGGCGAAAGTCATCAGACCAAATAAAAATACCATCCCTACCTGGGCGGCTATCGTCTGTGTCCTTGCGCTCAAGGGTTTTTTACGAATCTTCTCCAAAAGCAAAAAGAAAATATGCCCTCCGTCAAGCACGGGAAAAGGCAAAAAATTAAAGATAGCCAGGCTCATACTTAAAAGCCCCATTAAATTCAAGAGATAGACAAATCCTAATTTTGCCGCCTTTCCCGTAAAATAGAAAATACCTACAGGACCGGTAATGGATTCTCTGAATGATAAGCGGCGGGTAATCATAAACCAGAGCGCCTTATAGGTAAAGCCGGTTAAAGTAAATAACTTCTCGCCCCCTTTATAGAAAGATTTTCCCCAGCCATATTTTACGCTGGCGACATCACCCCCGGATGCAATACCGATTAAGCCAACGTTTGTCTTCTGGCCAAAGATATCCGTAGTTTCTTTAACTTCGGGCACAAGGCCGATTTTTAAAACCTCATCTCCTCTTTTTATATTTAAAAGAAGCCGTTCCTTTTTGGTCTTCTGCTGAATAATTTCGGCCATCTTCTGCCATTCCCCTACATCCTCTCCGTTCACAGTCAAAATTATATCATCTTTTTTTATTCCTGCCTTCTTTGCCGGAGAATCCTCTAACACCTCACCTACTTTAGTAGTCAAAACAGGAGCGCCCATGACAAATATAAAAGAAAAAAGCAAAAAGGCCAAGAAATAATTCAATATGGGCCCGGCCGCTACAATCTGCGCCCGCTGTCCGCAGCTCTTGGAAAGATATTCCCAAGGCCTGCCTTTGCGCGCTTTATCCGGTTCATCCCCGGCCATCTTGATATAGCCGCCCAAAGGTATTGCGCTTATCAGGTACTCGGTATCGCCTTTCTTTTTTCCCCACAACTTTGGTCCGAAGCCGAAAGAAAACTTCTCTACCCGCACGCCGTTTTTTTTGGCTGCCAGAAAATGCCCCAATTCATGGATGAATACCAGAATCCCGAAAACAAATATAAAAGCAAGCGTAGAAATCATTCTATATCCTTGACCTTACCTCTTCCCTGGCCCAAGCCTCTACCTGCAGGATTTCTTCCAGAGAGGGTTTGAGTTTATTCTTCAAGTTAGCTAATACATCCTCAATTATTCCGGCAATAGCGGTAAACTTTATCTCACCCTTAAGAAAAGCCGCCACACACTCTTCATCCGCAGCGCAAAGCGCCGCCGGCGCCAGGCCCTTTTGTCTGGCTGCTGCAACAGCCAAGCCCAGGCAGGGAAACTTTTTAAAATCCGGCGACTGAAAAAAGAGATTTTTGATTTTAGAAAAATCCAGCCGCTTTAGCCTTGCCGGCATTCTATGCGGATAGGTAAGAGCGTATTGAATAGGGATGCGCATATCGGCTATACCTAAATGCGCCAGCATAGAGCCGTCAACAAATTGAACCAAAGAATGTATCAGGGCTTGGGGATGAATCAATACTTCTATTTTTTTGGGTGCCAGGTTAAAAAGGTGGCTGGCCTCGATTATCTCAAAGCCTTTATTCATCAAGGTTGCCGAATCGATGGATATCTTTCTACCCATATTCCAACGGGGATGACGCAGGGCACACTCAGGACTAACGAACTCCAGGGCATCCTTTTTTGTCTTGTTGAGAGGTCCACCTGAGCCGGTCAAATATATCTTCTCTAAGCTTGGGCTTTTTTCATCTTTCAGACACTGAAAGATTGCGCTGTGCTCGCTGTCAATGGGGATAATTTCTGCGCCGCGAGCCCTGCTCTTGCGCATAATTATATCCCCGGCCATTACCAGGGCCTCTTTATTCGCCAGGGCCAGGCGCTTTGATTTTTCCAAAGATCTTAAAGTAGGTACTGCCGCTGCACATCCGCCGATAGCCATCACCGCTATATCAGCTCCGCAGGCGGCAACTCTATCTATCCCCTCATCCCCGACAAATAATTTTGTCTGAGCGCCTATCGCTTTCTTCAGAGAGGAAAATTTTCTCTCATCCATAATAGCCGCGATGCGCGGACGAAATCTATTTATCTGTTCAACTAAAAGACGCGCATTGCTCCCTGCGGCCAGGGCTACTACTTCAAACTCATTTTTTAGCTGGGAGATAACCTTAAGTGTATTCTTACCGATAGAGCCTGTGGAGCCTAATATGGCAACGGTCTTCACCCCACCCTTCCTTTCATCCTAATGCCAAATTTTTTACCCCCATCCTTCCTTTTATTACCTCCGCCCATATATATTATGCAAGGCGTGGTGTTTTGGAAGAGCGGGGTTCATTGCATAAACACCTTTACATAGAAGTAAAATACGGGAGCGGTAAAAAGCAGGCTGTCCAGCGCATCCAAGACGCCCCCTAATCCGGGCAAGGTCTTGCCTGAATCCTTAGCCTCGCAATCCCTCTTGATTAAAGACTCTGAAAGGTCGCCAATCTGCGCAAGAGCTCCCAGGAGAAACCCTAAAATAAGCAGGCGTAATAGCGAAAAAGAAGGTAAAAACTTCACGCAAGCCAAAGAAACAAGCACGCTAAGCAACAGACCTCCCAGCATCCCCTCTATAGTCTTCTTCGGGCTTATGCGGGGAATCAGTCTATGTCTGCCCAGTCTCGTCCCGATGAAATATGCTCCTATGTCTCCTGATTTGGTTACTAAAATAAGATAGGCAATCAAGTATCTGCGCAACAGCTCCGTACCCACCGGCATTGTTCGTATCCTGATCATGAAGCTCAAAAACCAACTTACATAAACCAGGCCAAACAATATCGTAGAGATGCTTAATACCGCGCGGTTATCGCGCTTGGTAAACTGGATTATAAAAATAATCAGGCAGATAGCAGGAATAAAAATAAAAAACCAATCATAGGGTATTTTATAATCAAAATAAGTAATTATAGCTACGACCGCACCCAATACAATGCCCAGTTTTCTGTTTACTCCAATCTGCTTATTTTCAATGAGGATAAAAAATTCATTAAGTCCCAGAATAATAAAGATGGTTACTAAAACAGTGAAGGTCCAAGCAGGAAAGGCAAAAAGGACTAATGCAGAAATTGCGGTAATTATTAAACCTGTAAATAATCTATGTAACAACATAAGTCAAGGCGCTCCTATGCCCCAAATTTTCTTTCTCTTTTTTGATACTCCAAAACCGCATCGATCAGGTCCTGCTTTTTGAAATCCGGCCAGAGCTTGGAAGTAAAATACAATTCACAATAGCTAATTTGCCAGAGGAAAAAATTACTCACCCGTTCCTCTCCCGCGGTACGAATTAAAAGGTCGGGATCGGGCAGCTCACCCGTATAAAGATGGCCCGAGAATATCTTCTCGTCAATTTCATCAATCTTAAGGGCATTGTCTTTTACCTTGTGAGCTATTTTTCTGGCCGCCTGCAATATATCCTGACGGCCTCCATAATTTAAAGCCAAATTCAAAATAAGCCGGGAGTTATCTTTTGTCTGGCTAATTACTTCATCTATCTGTACTTGCAAGGCAGAGGGCAAAGCCATTTTGTCTCCTGAGATCGCAAGCCTGATACCGTTCTTCTTAAGCTCAGGCAAATGACTGCTTAAATACTGCTTGAGAAGTCTCATTAAGTTGTCGATCTCTCCTTTAGACCTCTGCCAATTCTCGGTAGAAAAAGTATAAAGGCTTAAAATTTCTATACCCAGCTCGAGAGCACTTTGGATGGCCTCTTTTACTGCACCCGCTCCATTGCGATGACCTTCAAGGCGAGGCAAACCCTTTCTTCGAGCCCAGCGGCCATTGCCATCCATAATTATAGCGACGTGTTTTGGTATCTTTTCGAGATTGCAATCCATAATTTATAAGTTAAAAATATGGGGGATGTCCTTACCCTATCCCCCATAAGACTCTAAGATCTAAACATTATGTGATATATGGTATATTACTTTTTATATCTGCCCTGAGCCCCCTGCCGCATTCGGCTTATCCTCTTGGGCAAAATTACAATTTCTACTCTTCTGTTTTTCTGACGCCCCTCAACGGTTTCATTTGTGGCCACGGGACGATATTTACCAAAACCTGTGGCTGAGATGCGCTCGGGAGAAATGCCTTTCTTTACCAGATAATGCAACACGCTGGTGGCCCGGGCAGTGGAAAGCTCCCAATTGGACTCCCATCCCGAATATCTAATCGGCTGATTATCGGTGTGACCCTCTATGCCTATTTCTCTATTCGCTACTACTCTGCGGCAGACATTAGCAACTTTATCCAGGGTTCTGTTGGCCTCGGCTCGGAGCTCGGCCTTCCCGGAATTAAAAAGCACGCTATCTACAAAAGTAATTACCAGGCCTCTTTCCTCTATGCCTAAACTCACCTTCTTATCTTCGATTTCTCTCTTCAGGCTCTTCTCTAAAGCATTATAGGCCTCTCTAAGCTTAAGCAGCTCCTCTTCCGTCATCTTGAGTCTTTTTACCTGATCGCTTAAAGACTCGATTCTTTCTACGTCGCTGGTGTGCCTTTTTTGCAGGACTACCGTGCAACCGCCTAAACTGATAACCAAGCAGAATATAAATAAAACCTTAACGGACGTCTTTAAAAAATATTTCATCTCTCACCTCCGTTTAGTTCGATGTCCATAACTTATATTTTTGTCTATCTATAATTTTTAACTATAACACCCCGACAATACAAAGTCAAGAAAAATTGCGCTTACTTAATCAATGTATTGGCGACTACAAAAGAAGCAAATACTACCGAGACCATGGACATAAGCTTAATTAAAATATTCAAAGAAGGACCGGCCGTATCTTTAAAAGGATCGCCCACGGTATCACCCACAACACTGGCCTTATGGGCTAATGAGCCTTTGCCTCCGTGTTTTCCGCTTTCAATATACTTCTTAGCGTTGTCCCAGGCCCCTCCGGAATTGGCCATCATTACCGCCAGAACAAACCCGCAAACTAGCGCTCCGGTCAAAAGTCCTACCGCCGAGGCAACTCCCCCGAGGAGACCTACAAGTAAAGGAGTAAGTATAGCCAAAAGGGAAGGTAAAATCATCTCTTTTTGGGCGGTAACAGTAGCGATATCTACGCATCTGGCATAATCGGCCTCGGCTTTGCCTTCCATCAGCCCGACAATCTCTTTAAACTGACGGCGCACCTCTACCACTATCTTACCTGCCGCCCGACCCACCGCACGCATAGTTAAGGAAGAAAATGCAAAAGGAAGCATACCGCCTATAAAAAGGCCTACAAGCACATGCGGGTTCAAGAGTGACAGGTCTATTTTCTTGCCCAAAAGCAGTATTTCATCGCGATAAGCGGCAATCAAGGCCAAGGCCGTCAAGGCCGCTGAGCCGATAGCGAATCCTTTACCTGTAGCAGCGGTAGTGTTACCCAAAGAGTCCAAAGCATCGGTGCGCTCTCTGACATATTCGGGCTCACCCGCCATCTGGGCATTGCCGCCGGCATTATCGGCAACCGGACCGTAGGCATCGGAAGCCAAAGTTATCCCCAATGTAGAAAGCATACCTACCGCCGCAATTCCCACGCCGTAAACACCGCTGTCAAAACTGGCTGCCCCTCCGGCAAGATAATAACTGCCGAAGATGGCCGCACCAACTACTAAAATAGGGATAGCCGTAGAGCCCATACCGCAAGATAGGCCCGCAATGATTACAGTTGCCGGGCCGGTGAGTGCCTCGGAAGCCACGCCCCGGGTAGGACCATATTTATAAGAGGTAAAAAACTCCGTAGATAAACCAATGAGTATTCCGCAAACCAGGCCTGTAATCACTGCACCATAGACACCGATGTGCTCCATACCCAAAGTATATTTTATGACCGGAAAAGAAAACACCGCAATCGCTGCTGCGCTGATAAATACTCCCCGTCTCAAAGCCTTAAGCAAAACCTCCTGCGAAGGCTCGCCTTTCGAGCGCACAAAAAAGGTTCCGATAATAGAAGAGATAACACCAATGCAAGCCAGAATCAAAGGCACGGTTACGCCAGCCAACCCTAATCCCGCCACCGCCGCCAAGGCCATAGTCGCTACTATCGAGCCGACATAGGACTCATAAAGGTCGGCACCCATACCGGCGATATCGCCGACATTATCACCAACATTATCGGCAATTACTGCGGGGTTGCGCGGGTCATCCTCCGGAATACCCGCCTCCACCTTGCCTACCAAATCCGCGCCCACATCGGCCGCCTTGGTAAATATCCCTCCGCCTACTCTGGCAAAAAGGGCATAGAGACTTGCACCCATTTCAAAGGTAAGCATGGTGGAGGTAATAGCGGCGATCTTGGTCATATGCAGGGGCAGGGCATGGGTCGAATAATACCAGTTTAAAATAAAATACCAGGCGCTTAAATCCAGAAGCCCCAGGCCTACAACCACAAGCCCCATTACCGTGCCGCTGGAAAAAGCAATACGCAGCGCCCCATTTAGACTATGTCGTGCCGCCGAAGTTGTACGCGATGAGGCCCGGGTGGCAATCCACATCCCCAGAAAACCGGAAAAAGCGGAGAAAAATCCGCCGCTTAAAAAGGCAAAAGGCACAAACATCGTCAGATACCCTTTGCGCACAAGTAAAAATAAAAGCAGAAAAACTACTAAAAAGAAAAATCCCACGGTGCTATACTGTCTCTTGATGTAAGCCAAAGATCCCTCCCTTACCCAGGAGGCAATCTTTTTCATCTTCTCTGTTCCTTCATCCTGCTTAAGAATAGTCGAAATTAAATATGCGGCGAACAAAAGTGCTAATACCGAACCTATGGGAGCAAGTAAAATCATGTCGATAACCTCGTCATTTTTTTAGATTTTAATAATCTGCTCTCTTTCCGAACCTACAGAAACCATACTCACTTTTGTCTCTAACAACTCTTCCAGTCTTTTTATATAGCGGCGGGCATTTACAGGCAAATCCTTAAAGTGCGTAACGGAAGATGTGGGTTTAAGCCATCCGGAATGCTCTTCATAGACAACCTGGGAGTTTTCAAGCACCTTAATGCTTGCCGGGAAATCCCGATAAATCTTACCATTATATTTGTAGCCGGTGCAGATTTTAATCTTCTTCAGCCCGTCCAGAACATCGAGCTTGGTTATGGCCAGGGCCGCAAGATGATTAACTGTAATGGAGCGGCGGACAACCACGGCGTCAAACCAACCGCATCTTCTGGGCCTGCCGGTGGTGGCACCGAATTCTCCACCTTTGTGACGGATTTCCTCCATCAGCCCTTGAGGAAACTGGGTAGGAAAAGGCCCTTTGCCAACCCTGGTGGTATAGGCCTTGGCTACGCCGATTATTTTATCGATATCCACGGGAGATATGCCGCTGCCGATACAGGCGCCGCCGGCTGTAGTATTGGAAGAAGTTACATAGGGGTAGGTGCCGAAATCCACATCCAGGCTCGTGCCTTGAGCCCCTTCAAAAAGTATGTCTTTACCTTTTTTGATTTCGGCGTTTAAGAAGGAAGTGCAATCGAAGGCGTATTTTTTTATTCTTCGGGCATAACTGAGATACTTCTCGTAAATTTCCTCAAAGGAAAACCCTTCGTGGCGGTAAATCTTTCTAAATATTTCGTTTTTCTCGACTAAAGCGGTCTTTAATTTCTTGCGGAATACATCTTTATCCAGAAGATCTATCAGGCGAATTCCGGTGCGATTGACCTTATCGGCATAGCAGGGACCGATTCCCCGGCCGGTTGTCCCGATTTTAAGGGTTGCCTTTTTGCTCTCCCGCAGTTTGTCGATAATCTTGTGGTAGGGAAAGATTAGATGCGCCTGGTCGGAAATCTTCAGGTTGCTGTTTATCTCTATATTTCGCTTTTCTAAACTCTCTATCTCTTCCAGCAAAACCTGCGGGTCGACAACTACGCCGTTACCGATAACACAAACCTTATCCTTGTGTAAAATTCCCGAAGGGATGAGATGTAAAATAAATTTCTCACCCTTGACCACAATTGTGTGTCCGGCGTTATTTCCACCCTGGAAGCGAACGATGATATCTGCCTGCCGGGAAAGGACATCGATTATCTTACCCTTGCCCTCATCCCCCCACTGTGTCCCTACTAGTATTGTATTAGGCATAGCTCCTTTTATTCGGCCTATGGGCTCATTGTAAATATTTTTCTGGCGATATTCGGATACTTGGCGATAAAACACAATTCATCGTTGGTCAGCGGCTTTTGCGTATGCACATTGGCATAACGCACAAGCTCTAAAATCCTGGTAGCCTCTTTATCGTCCTTAAATCTTATCTCCAGCTTTTCATAAACATTCCTGAATCCCTTTATCCCTGAATACTCTCCGGCGGTAATCTTTCTTCCGGTCTCTATGGTTTCTGCCTCACCGCGGCCTAACTCTTCAAAATCATAGAGTTCATAATTGCGCCTGTCTTTTAAAGCGCCGTCGGCATGAATGCCGGACTCATGTGCAAAGGCATTAGCGCCTACCCCGGGCTGATTTATCGGTATAGGCACACCAAAGGCATAAGAGGCATACTTGGCTATCTTCCAGGCACCGCTTAAATTAACCTTCTCATCTAAAAGATATTTATCCTTAAGCCCGCTGGAATATTTAAGCGCCAGGATTACCGAAACGAGATCGGCATTACCCGCACGCTCACCCATACCATTAACCGTTGTATTAATATGGGCGTCGCACCCGGCGTCGTTTGCGGCCTTTGCGCCCATAACCGATGTGGCCACGACCATCCCCAGGTCATTATGGCAATGTAATTCGATAGGCATATTCACCGCGCGTGCCAACTGATAAACGCGCTCATAAATAGTCAAAGGGTCATCAAACCCTAAAGTATCGCAATATCTAATTCGCTCGGCGCCGCATTCCTTGGCGGCTGCGGCAAACCTGATGAGATAATTTATGTCGCTGCGGGAGGCGTCTTCCGCATTCACGGAAACTGTCTTGATGCCTTTTTTCCGGGCAAGCCTTACTGCCGCAGTCATCACCTTAATAATGTCCTCAGGGCCTTTTCTTCCCTGAAATTTTCCTCTAATCATCTGCTCCGATGTGGAAATAGAGAGATTTAAGTGTTTTATGCTGGTCAATTTCAAGGCTAATTCCACATCGTGCGTAATCGCCCTCACCCAGCCGCTTAAAATTATGGGCTTGAGCACGCCTTTTTTCGCCAGCTCTAAATTGGCGTTAAGGTAATTTGTTTCGTGGTGCGTGGCGGGAAAACCAAACTCGCTCTGATGCACACCCATCTCATTAAGATAAAGATTTATCATTGTCTTCTGCAATTTGGCCAGCCCCAGGCGCGAAGTCTGCACCCCATCACGATTGGTTACATCAAAAAGATAAATTTTTGGCCTTTTCTTCATCTTATTTTGCCTTTCTTTAAAAATAAATCAAAATGGTTCATAGTTATGAGTTCATAGTTCATAGACAAAAGATAAAAATCTATGAACCACGAACTATGAACTACGAACTATTATAATTTAATTAATTTTGCATCAAATATATTTTTGGCCTTCTTTATTTTTTCTAAAACTCCGGCAGGCACGGAACTGTCCACATTTAATACCGTAATTGCCGCTCCCCCGGGCTTCTCCCGCCCAAAGGTCATCTCGGCAATATTAATTCTATTCTGGCCTAAGAGAGTGCCGATATGCCCTACTATACCGGGCAGGTCGCGATTTCTGATTATCAGCATATATCCTTTCGGATGCGCCTCCACATAATATTTATCAATCTTTACTATGCGCGCATCTTCCCTGGCAAAAATCGTGCCCCAGACATCCAATTCCTCTTTTGAGGTCGCGACCTTGACAGCAATCAGATTGGCAAAGTTTTCTATTCTCTCTGTCTTGGTTTCCTCTACGGCTATACCTCTATCCTTAGCCAGGACACAGGCGTTAACATAATTGACCGTATCACCCATAAAAGGCGTAAGCAATCCTTTAATACAGGCAACCGTTATGGGGGCGGTCTCATACCCTCCTATATCTCCTCTGTATTCAATCTTTACCCGGCTAATTTGTCCGCTAACAAGCTGACTTTGCAGAGAGCCGAGCCTCTCGGCTAAAGCAACATATGGCTTAAGCAGTTCTGCAACTTCAGGCCTCAGACAGGGAGCGTTAACCGCATTGCACATCCCCCGGCCCATCAGGCCATCGGAGATTTGTTTTGCCATATCAATAGCTACATGCACCTGTGCCTCTTCTGTAGAGGCCCCCAGGTGAGGTGTAGCAACTACATTATCCAATTTCAAAAGAGGGCTATGTAAAGGAGGTTCTTTTTCATAGACGTCTAAAGCGCAACCGGCAATCCTGCCGGATTTTAGATTTTTAAAGAGAGCCTCCTCATCAATGATGCCGCCCCGGGCGCAATTGACAAGCCGCACACCTTTTTTCATTAAAGACATTTCTTTATCGGAAATCAGGTGTTTGGTCTCATCTGTCAAGGGTGTGTGGATACTAATATAGTCGGATTGTTTAAGAAGTTTTTTCAAATCAACCGCTTCGACATTGAGGGTTTTTACTTTATCTAAGGAAAGATAGGGATCAAACGCCAAGACCTTCATTCCGAAGCTCATTGCCCGCCTGGCCACCTCAATACCAATTCTGCCCAGGCCGATAACCCCCAAGATTTTACCGTATAACTCTACGCCCATAAATTTTTTCCTGTCCCAGCGGCCTTCTCTTAAGGAAAGGCATGCCAAGGGAATATTGCGCGAAAGTGCTAAAATCATGCTCAGCGTGTGCTCTGCAGTAGAAATAGTATTTCCACCGGGTGCATTCATCACCACAATTCCGCCTCTTGAGGCCGCCTCTACATCAATGTTATCCAGGCCTACTCCGGCGCGGCCGATAATCTTCAATTTTTTTCCCGCTGCGATTATATCTTTGGTCACTTTGGTGGAACTGCGCACAATCAGGCCGTCATAATCGCGGATAATCTTCTTCAATTCATCATGAGAAAGGCCCGTCTTTACATCCACCTGAATACCTTTTTCCTTTTTAAAGACTGCCAGACCCTCGGGGGCAAGCTTATCACTTACCAGAACCTTCATTTTTTCGCTCCTTTAAAATAATTATCGAATATCCGCTCTGCGGCGTGAACGCTTTTTTTTGATTCTACCTTATACCCTAATTCAGATAAGGCTTTTTCTATTGCAGAAATTCCCGTTATTATATCGGAAGGTTGAATATATCCCAGATGGGCAAGGCGGATGAGTTTGCCTTTAAATTGCTCCTGTCCGTTGGCAATGCTCACTCCGTATTTATCACGCAGCAATTTTACCAGTTGCGTGCTGTCAATTCCTTCCGGAGTATAAGCTGCCGTTACTACATTGCAAAAAGTTTCCGAAAAAAGCTTAAAGCCCAAAGCCAAAAGGGCGCCTCGGGCGCTCTCGGCCATTATTTTGTGTCTTTTGAAAACATTCTCCAGGCCTTCTTTTTTGATTAAATCTAGGGCCTCGGCCAAAGCAACAATCAGGGAGACCGGGGGCGTAAAAGTCGTATCCGATTTATCCAGCGCCTTCTTTGCCTTTCGCAAATCAAAATAATATTTGGGCAGCTTTGAGCTTTCAATCGCTTTACGCGCCTTGGGACTTATGCTGCAGAAACTCAAACCCGGCGGAAGCATCATTGCCTTTTGCGAGCCGGCCACGACACAGTCCACACCCCATTTATCGGTTTGCAATTCCTCTGCGCCCAGGCCGCTGACGGCATCCACGACCAATGCTGCGGGTGATGCCTTCACTATTTCGGCGATAGTTTTAATATCGTTGGTTACGCCCGTAGAGGTCTCACACAAAGTGGTAAATACGGCTTTGGTCTCTTTATGTTCTGCGAGCAGCCGTTTAATTTCAGCAGGTTCGACTGCCTTTCCCCACTCTACATCGATAGATATAACCTTCACATTATAAGCCTGGCAGATTTCACGCCAACGCTCGCCAAACTTACCCCCGCAAACCGCTATTGCCGTATCATTCGCAGAAAGTAGATTAACTACCGCCGCCTCCATTGCCGCTGTTCCGGAACCGGCAAAAGTAAATATATCATTCTGGGTCTGAAAGAGATACTTCAGCCCCTCATTAACCCGAATAAATATCTTTTGGAACTCGGGCGTGCGGTGATGAATAATCGGCAGAGCTAAAGCCTTGCGCACCTCATCCGGAAGGGGCGTCGGTCCGGGAGTAAGCAGGTATTTCTTCATTGGCGAACCTCGCTTATCTTCTTTTCTTAGCCTTTCCGCCTGTAATTACCTCATCCACAAGGCCGTAATTCTCGGCTTCATCAGCAGACATAAAGAAATCTCTATCACAGTCCTTCTTAATCTTATCCATAGACTGTCCTGTGTGTCTGACCAAAATATCGTAAAGCCTATCGCGAAGGGTCAAGATTTCTTTTGCCTGAATACTGATATCCGCAGCTGCTCCCTGCACGCCACCCCAAGGCTGATGAATCATCACCCGGGAATGAGGAAGGGCATATCTTTTTCCTTTTGCGCCGGCGGCCAGAAGTACGGCGCCCATACTGGTAGCCTGGCCCACACAATAAGTGCAAACATCGGGCTTGACAAACTGCATGGTGTCATAGATAGCCAGACCTGAGGTAACTATTCCCCCGGGAGAATTGATATAGACATTGATTTCTCTGTCGGGGTCATCCATCTGCAAGAAAAGCATCTGTGCTATAACTATATTGGCTATGATATCATTAACGATACTGCCGATAAAAATAATCCGGTCTTTAAGCAGGCGGGAGTAAATGTCATATGCCCTTTCTCCCTTGGGCGTCTGTTCGACTACTATGGGCACAAGGCCCTGAGCGTAGTTTGTCATTTTTCCTCCTTTTCTCACTGAGGTCACTGAAATTATTACACTGAAACCACTGAAGATTTTACTTCAGTGTCCTCAGTATTATTTACTCAGTGCTTTCAGTGTCATTCTATTTTAACATTTGCCAACAAAAACTTCATAATCTTTCTGCTTCTTGTTTCTGCCTTAAGACTCGCCAGGAGATTCTGTTTTTCCAGATATTCCATCACTTCCTTTTCGCTCTTGCCTGAGCTGTGCGAAATACCGGCTATTCTTTCATGGAGATCTTCTTCGCTGAGCTGGATATTTTCCATCTCGGCAATCTTCTCCAGAATAAAGAATACCTTTATTCTATAGATAGCCTCATTTTTTGCCTGAAGCTCCAGCTCTTTTTCCTTAGACTCAACCTCTTCCTTTTTTGTGCCTTGTAAAACCCGGTTTAATTTTATTTGATTTAACAACTCTTTTCCCTGGCTATGCACCAGCGATTCAGGCACATCCATAGTAGCCCTTTTTAAGAGTTGATCTAAAATCTGCCGCTCCATATCCATCTTTATCTCTTTTTCGGCATTTGCCTCTAAATCTTTGCGGGCAGATTGCTCCAATTCCTGAAATGTTTGAAAACCTAAGCTTTTGGCAAAGGCATCATCTTTGGCCGAGGCATGTTTTGCCTTCTGCAACCTATCCAGGAGCATATCTACCTGAGCCTGCTCTACTTTAACCTTTTTCTTTATTACTTTCAAGTCCTTATATGATTTTATTTTTACCTGAGGTTCGACATCAACCGTTGCATTGAAAAAAAGTGTCTCATTTTTAAACTGCACATTATTTATCTCGGGAGGCGCAACGGGAACCAGGTTTTCTTCCTTGACGGCTTTTAGGTAATATGCGGGGATGGCCCGTTTAACTACTTCTTCTTTGGCTTTTTGACCAAAATTCGCCTCCAATAAATCCCGGGGAGCCTTACCCGGACGAAAACCCGGAATACGGGCGGTGTTTCCGATCTCCGCATAGACGCGGTCAAACTCTTGCTTGAGGTCATCATTGGATACCTCGATGCTGAGTGTCCTTCGGCATCCGGTTTTATTTTCAATTTTACTCTTCATTTAATTTACATCCTGAACTTTTCACCAAGATAAATCTCTCTGGCCTTAGGGTCTGTAATCAATTCCTGCGCCGTGCCTGAAATAAGGATTCTGCCCTCCGCCATAATATAGGCGCGGTCGGTTATAGCCAGGGTCTCGCGCACGCTATGGTCTGTGAGCAAAACACCCAGGCCTTTTTGCTTAAGAGTGGTTATAATCTCCTGGGTCTCAAATACGGCAATAGGATCGATTCCGCTAAAGGGCTCATCCAATAGAATAAAACTGGGATTGGTAGCTAAGGCCCTGGTTATCTCCAGTCTTCTTCTTTCGCCTCCGGAAAGCGTATAAGCCTTATTTTTAGCCAGGTACGAAATATTCAATTCTGCCAGGAGCCTTTTTAGGCGCCGCGTACGCTCCTTGCGGGTAATATCCAGCGTCTCCAGAACCGCCATGATATTTTCTTCCACCGTGAGCTTACGGAATACAGAGGTATCCTGGGCAAGATATCCAATTCCCCGGCGAGCGCGTTGATACATAGCCAGCTGGGTAATATTCTTATCGTTAAAAAGGATTTTACCCTTCTCCGGCGCAACCACTCCCACAATCATATAAAAAGTAGTGGTCTTTCCTGCCCCGTTCGGGCCCAAGAGCCCGACTACTTCTGCCTTTTGCACGGTAATATTTACCCGATTTACTACCCGCCGGCCGTTATAAGATTTAATTAAATTTTCTGTCTTAAGTAAATGCATTTTATTCACCTGCCATAAGCTGACTGAAGTCTTTTGTAGAATAAATAACAAGTTTCGGCTGTCCCGTTAAAGTAAGCCTGCCTTCATTTGTATCATAGACGGCTCGCTCGCTATAAGTAATGTTGTCGGCGCGATGTATCTGGACCGAGCCGACAGCCGTAACTTTTTCTATACCCATGCCTTCCATGCCCTCTAACTGTTTTTCCTCTTCATTCTGGGTGGCAAAACAGATATCCATTTTATCGGCGAAAATCTCACCCCGCTTATCCTTTACTTTTACGTTATCTTGAAAAATAGCCAGATTTTTTTGATAATCGACCGCCAAAACGCCTTTACAGGTAATGGTAGTTCCCAAAGACATCTTTACCGTCACATCCTTTTTTAATTCTACCTGGTTTAATACCGGTTGAGCCGTAATGCCTATGCCGGCGGCCTCCATCATCCCTCTTTTTATCCAAACCGGGGCCTCGCTGGCAAGCCTCTGCGCCTCGGCATCCCAGTCCAGATAATCCGTAGTCAAAGTAGCGCCATCGTCAGAGGTAACTACAACATCCTTCTCCAAATGCACGCTGTTATTCAGCCGATTGAGGCTGCCTTTATCTGCCACAATGGTCATATTGGTATCCTTGCCGTAAAGCTTGGCGGTTACATCCTTCAGTTTAATCTCTTCAAGGCTTATATCAGCGCTTTTGCCCTCCAAATCCCATTCTTTTTTTCCGCCCTTAGTATAACCACTTAAAGAAAAGACCGACAGCATCTCATCCGGCGCCTCTTCCAGCTCTCTTTTTACCTCAACCTTATCTTCCCGAGCGCAACCGGAGACCAGCAAAGAAACTATGCATACAAAAATTAAAATCCTGCCCGATGAAATATTTTCTTTCATTTATTTTAAGTATCCGCTAATGAGCTTGCGCCATTTCCCCTGTGCGCGCAAAATAATCTCAATCACTTCTCTGACCGCACCTTTGCCGCCTTCTCTCTTTGTTATATAACGGGCCGCTCTTTTTACCTCACTGCAGGCGCCGGGCACAGTAACGCCAAGGCCTGCGCGCCTGAGTACCGGCAAATCCAATAAGTCATCACCCATAAAACAAACCTCTTTGGGTTTTAATTTATGTTTCTTAAGAATCTGCCGAAATGCGGTAAGCTTATCAATTGAATTCTGCTTAATTTCCACTGCCCCGATATCCCGGGCTCGTCTCAAGACGGCTCTTGATGCCTTGGCGGTAATCAGAGCAACCTTTATTTTGCTATAACCCAAAAGTGCCAGGCCCATGCCGTCTAAGACATTAAAACATTTCAGCTCGTTGCCGTGACTGTCATAGATAATCCGGCCGTCGGTCATCACCCCATCGATGTCCAGGATAAGCATCTTAACTTTTTTAGCACGTTCTTTCATACCAAGCCCGCCTTCAATAAGTCCTGTACATCCAAAAGCCCTACGGGCCGACCTTCATCATCCACAACAGGAATCTCATCTATCTTTTTGCTTTGCAATATCGTCAAGGCCTCAGCAGCCAATTTCTCAGCCTCAATTACGGCAGGATTTTTAGTCATTACCTTTTCTATCTTGCGCATAGATAAATTGGGGTCGTTTTCCAGATGGCGCCTGAGGTCTCCATCGGTAAAAATGCCTGTTAAAATGCCTTTTTTATTAATCACGCTTACGCTGCCGGCCCGCGCAGAGGTAATGGCTAAGAGCGCATCCTTAACCAAAACATCCTCTTTGACCACGGGACTAGCCTCATCTTTGCGCATTATATCTTTTACCTTAAGCAGGAGCCTTCTTCCTAAATTCCCGCCGGGATGATAAAAGGCAAACTCCTCTTTTTTAAGGCCCTTTTTCTCCAGCACCGCAATTGCCAGGGCATCTCCCATAGCCAGCATTGCGGTGGTGCTGGCAGTGGGAACAAGGCCCAGGGGACAAGCCTCTTCCTCTACACTTATGTCCAGGACAATATCGCTGTTTTTGGCCAGGACGGATTTCAGATTTCCTGTTAAAGCTATGAGGCTGGCCCCAATATTTTTAATAGTTGGAAGGAGTTTTACGATTTCTTCTGTTTCTCCGCTGTTAGAAATGACTAAAACTACATCTTCACTTATTACCCGCCCTAAATCGCCGTGAATAGCCTCAGCCGGATGAAGCCAGAGACTGGGGCTGCCGATAGAAGAAAGGGTAGCCGAAATCTTTCGGCCAATTATCCCGCCTTTACCCATACCGGTAACCACTATCCTCCCGCGACAGGAGCAAAGCATATCCACGGCTTTTTGGAAATTATGATCCAGCCGTTTTGTCAGACTGGATATTGCTTCGGATTCAATTCTCAAAACTTCTTTTGCCCGTTCGATCGACATCTTCTTAACCTATGAGTTAGAACTTTTTATGATTTTATCAATCTGTTTAAGACGCTTCAATAGTTTTTCCAATTCACTAAAAGTAATCATATTCGGCCCGTCCGAAAGCGCCTTATCGGGATGAGGGTGAACTTCCAGGAAAAGTCCGGCGCAGCCAACTGCAACTGCGGCGCAAGCCAGAGCAGGAACAAACTCTCTCTGTCCTCCGGAAGAGACACCCGCCCCGCCAGGCAGTTGCACGCTATGCGTAGCATCAAAGAATACCGGGTAACCATACCCGCCTAAAATCTTAAGAGCGCGCATATCGCTGACCAAATTGTTGTAACCAAGCAGACTTCCTCTCTCGGTAACGATTATATTTTTATTGCCGGCAGAGGTAACCTTCTCAAGAACATTTTTTACGTCCCACGGGGCTAAAAACTGGGCCTTTTTTATGTTTAAGGGCAGCTTTGTTCTGGCTGCGGCCAAAAGCAGGTCTGTTTGACGGGATAAGAACGCCGGGATTTGAATTACATCTAAAATAGAAGCGGCCTTATCCATCTCTGTACGGCAGTGAACATCGCTAAGCACATGTAAAGACAAATCCTGCTTAATCTTCTTTAAAATCTCGAGGCCTCTTTTTATTCCCGGGCCGCGAAAAGATTTTAAGGATGTGCGATTGGCTTTATCATAGCTGGCCTTGAATATAAAAGGCACATCCATTTTAAGCGAAATCTTCTTTAACTGGCGCGCGCAATCAAGGCAAAACTTCTCACCCTCAATCACGCACGGTCCGGCAATGAGAGCCAAGGGCGCTTTATTGCTTAATTTTATCCTGCCTATTTTAACTTCTCGCGTTTGCCTCATCTTGCTGCATCCTCTGCCTGACCCTCTCCAAGTCCTCGGGCGTATCTACTCCGATGGTATTAATATCTGTCTCGATAACTTTTATTTTATAGCCGTTCTCTAAGGCACGCAATTGCTCCAGCTGTTCCGCCCGCTCCAATTCCCTCACCGGCAGATTAGTAAAAGTAAATAAGAAATCTTTGGTGTAGGCATAAATCCCCAGGTGTTTATATAAAAATAAAGAGCGCGAGATAAAAACAGGCAAGTGTGAATGCGGAATCAGAGAACGTGAAAAATAAAGAGCGAAATTGCTTTTGTCTTTGACTACTTTCACCACATTGGGATTATCCAGCTCATGTACATCTTCAATTCTATGAATCAGCGTAGCCATAGGAACATGCGGATCTTCCGAGAGGCAATTCACCAGCCTATCGATCATCGAGAAATGAATCATGGGCTCATCCGCCTGGATATTCACTACTATCTTGGCATCAATTGAGTTAACTACCTCTCTTAAGCGGTCTGTGCCGGACCTGTGTTCCTTGGCCGTAAGCACAGCCTGGCCCCCAAAGTCTTCCACTGCCTTTACCACCTTTTCCTCATCGGTAGCAACCAGAAGATCCTGCAGGCTGCTGGCCTTAAGGGCCTCTTCATAAACATGCTGAATTAAAGGGCGCCCATTGAGCTCAGCCAGAACCTTCCCCGGAAAACGAGTTGATGCAAACCTTGCCGGAATTACGCCTATAGCTTTCACCCCGCCCTTCCTTTCTTCGCAATGCCAAGGTTAGACTTTACTTTTGCTAAACTATCAACCATATGATTAAACATCCTGACCCTCGCCCTTGACTTATCAATGGGAGTGTTTAGGAAGGGCGGGGTTCATTTGCTCAATTCCTCCAATAATTCTTCCTGCGTGGCCACTGTTACGCCTACCTTCCCTACTACAATCCCGGCGGCATAATTGGAAATATATGCGCTCTCCAGCATCGAGGCGCCGCTGGCTAAAGCCACGGAGGCTGCGCTGATTACTGTGTCTCCGGCCCCTGAGACATCAAATACCTCCTGGGCTACGGTAGGAATATGCACCGACTGGCGCTTATCCTCAAAAAGGCACATCCCTTCTTCTCCCAGAGTAATCAATACAGCACGGCATTTCTGTTTGGCAAGCAAGCTGCGGCCGATTTCCTCCAAATCCGCCTGGCTTTTTATTTCCCGGCCTACTGCCCGGGCGGCCTCGTAATGATTGGGGGTAATCAAAGAAACATTCTCGTAAAAAGAAAAATGGTTTTCTTTGGGGTCAACCGTGATAATTTTTTTATGTTTTTGCGCCAGAGCAATAACTTCCTGAAGGAGCCTAGAGACTACCGCTCCTTTGCCATAATCTTCAATAAGTACGGCGTCGACTTCGTTGATTTTCTCTTTTGCAAAGGTAAGCATCTGATTGATGATATTATCATCGATCTCCTCCACTTTTTCCCGGTCAATACGCACCACTTGCTGATGATGGGCGATTACACGGGTCTTCAAGGTGGTGGGCCGTTCATTATCAATAACTATACCTTCTACATCGATATTCTTGCGGCGTAATTCATCGGTAAGAACTCTGCCCCGCTCATCGCCCCCTATAACCCCGCAGATATAGGCCTGAGCACCTAAGGCATGAATATTATTGGCTGCATTTGCCGCCCCTCCCGGCATAAAGGATTCGGAGTTTACCCAGACTACCGGAACCGGGGCCTCCGGAGAGATGCGGGAGACTTTACCCCAGATAAACTCATCCAAGATTAAGTCCCCGATAACCAGTATCTTTGCCCGCTTAAAACCGGCAACAACCCTTTTTAGTCCTGCTTTATTCCAATTCATCATCTCGTAACCTCACAGAACCATTATTTTAACACGTGACCTATTAGGCTGTCAATTGAATATATAAAGGTGTATTGCTATACGCCCTTACTGCCGCTTCCACTACTTCCTGCACGGAAACGGCACTAAGACAGGCAAAACCTTTTTGACAATTATGGGCCAGGCACTCAGAGCATCCCACATCCTTATGTAAAACTACATTATCCTTGCCGCGGGGACCCCAGCGGCGGGGACTTAAGCCGGCCTGGGCCCGGCCAAAGATAGCAATTACCGGCATCTTGAGAGCTGCGGCAATGTGCATAGGGCCTGAATCATTGCAGATTAAAAGAGAGCACTTTCTTAAAAGACTGGCCAGCTCACTGACCGTAGTCATGCCGCAGGCATCGATACAAGCATGATGTATAAGGCTTAAGAGCCTCTTTCCTCTGGCTATATCATCCTTGGAAGATAAAACCACTATTTTTACATTAAACCTTTCAATAAGCGCATCGGCTACCCGGGCAAATCTCTCCAGCGGCCAGAGCTTGGAAGCACAGCTTGCTCCCGGATGAAGGGCAACCATTTTATTGATATTCTCTGCCTGCAGAAGCCTCTCTATATGCATCTCGCTGTCTTTTCGTATCGGCATAAATAAATCTTTATCCTGCGCCTTAATGCCGAGTGAGCGAACTATATCCAGGGTGTATTCCAGCTCATGCCTCTTGCCTTCTTGTTTTTTGTGCTCAAGCTTATCCGTAAGCAAAAAACCCAATTTCAGGTTAAAGCCGACTCTCTTTTTTATTCCCGCTAAAAAGGTTATCAGGTGCTGACGGCGGGTAGGATGAAGCACAAGCGCCAAGTCAAATCTCCTGGCTCTTAAATCCCGGGCAAACTTTATAGTCTTCCAAAATGAGCGTTGCGCCCCATATTTATCATAAATAATTACTTCATCTAAATAGGGGTTACCTAAAACTATATCCCGGGCATAAGGCCTTACCATTACGGCGATATGGCTTTGCGGAAAGGCTTTTCTCAATGCCTTAATCGCAGGCGTAGAAAGAAGCACGTCTCCAATGCGGTCGGTGCGGGTAATCAATATTCTCTTAACGCTTTCCATTTAATATCTTTCTGCAGGCTAAAAACACCTCTTCTGCGCTGATAGACTTCATACACTGACGCTGCCCCTCAGGACAAAGAGACTCCTCACAGGGAGAACAATCCAACTCCTTACGCACCACTATGTCATGCGCTCCCTGGGGAGCGTATTTCTCGTGGCTTGTCGGCCCGAATATAGCAACTACCGGAGTGTTCACCGCCCAACCCAGATGCATTACAGCCGAATCATTTGAAACAAGTAATCTGCACCTGGTCAAAAGATGAGCCAGCTGCGAAATAGTGGTTACGCCTGCGGCCTGAAACACCCCAAGGGTCTTGAAAGGACGAGCTATCTCCTGTGCCAAAACCCTATCCTCATCATCGCCCAACATAATAATCTTAGTGTTATAGTTTTTAATCAACTGCTCAACCAACTGCCTGTACCCCTCTTTTTCCCAGCGCTTGGTCATATTGCGCGCACCGGGGCTTAAGGCAATTACAATATCTTCTTCTTTTATCTGCCAGCTATTGAACAAATTGTTAATATAATTGCGCTCATCCTTACCAAACATAACGGAAGGACTCATAACATTGCTTATATCCAGGCCGAGAGATTTCAATTTCCACAGATGCCTGTCTTTCATATGCATTAAAGATTTTGGTGCCCTGGCAAAAATTGAAGTGTGATATCTTGCCCCTAAAAAGATGTTAAATGCCGTCTGGCGCAGGTCAACCGCTAAATCATATCTGTCTTGTTTCAATCTATTTATCAATTTCAGTTTTTCTATCCAGCTGATACTTTTATCATAAATGATCTTTTTATCGATACGGATATCGCTTTTAAATACAACGGATGCCCGCTGGCTGCTTAATAGATCCAATTGCGCCTGAGGGAAGTTTTCCCGTAACACCTCTATAACCGGAGTAGTCAAAATTGCATCTCCGATATTACTTAAGCCAATCACCAGAATTTTTTTAACTTTTGTTTTATCCATTTTTGATTTTCTCGACCGCCTGAAATACTTCATCCACCCCTATTGCCTTCATGCAGCGGTTATCAGGACAATTAAGCTCATAGCAGGGAACTTGGCAACCTATATCTTTCTGAAGCACCGTATAATTTCCATTGCCGCAGGGACCGGTAATTTTACTGGAGGTAGGCCCAAAAAGACAAACTACATTTGCCTTCTGGCTAAGGGCAATATGCATCGGCCCTGAATCATTGGAGATAACCAGATTTACCCTGGCCATTAAAGCCGCCAGCTGCCCCAGACTTGTCCTGCCGCATAAAATTAGGGGAGAATTTTTCATGCCGGCTTTTATATCCTGTGCTAACTTTAGGTCATCTTGCGCACCCGTAATAATAACTTTCGCATCGCACTCCTTAATTAATCTATCGGCGAGTTGAGAAAAGTTTTCTTTTGGCCAGCGCTTAAGATCCCAGTTGCCCCCCGGATTAATCACCACTAAAAAGTCGCTTTCCTTAAGAAGTTTTTCCTCGTGTAAAAGTTCCTTGATATAATCTTTGTCTTCTCTGGACACGAAAAAGTCATAACCGCTATTTTCCGCTTTTATCCCGCAGGATCTGGCAATATCTAAAAAATATTCTATCCTGTGAGGTTCATCCTTCGAAGGCATAATACTCTTAGTAAGCAGTCTTGCCCTCTTTTTTGTATAGTAGCCTATCCGCTCAGGGATACCGGAAAGCCAACAAATCAAGGTGCGCGTAAAAGAACGGTGCAAAAGAAAGACGGTATCAAAATGCTTAGCGCGCAACAGCCTGATTAATCTCAATTTACCCATCAGGCCTTTATGGTTTTTATCTTCATCGAATATGATAACTTCATCCAGATGAGGACTATTCTCAACAATTGGCGCACAACGTCTCACCAATAGCGTGGCAAGAAAGCTCTCAGGGTAAGCTTCTCTAAGCGCCCGGATAAAAGGCGTGGAAAATAAAACATCCCCCCGCCAATTTAAGTTTACTATCAATATCCTTTCCATCTTCAATAAGGCTTCCTTACCCTTCTAAAAGAATTGTAATATCCCGAAAGCTTTACGTATAGGACAATCGGATTAGCGCTATCTTTAATCTTAATTCGCTTCAAGGCAAAGAGGTCGTCATTCAAGTAGGTATTCTCTTTCCCCCGATTTGTCGTGCAAGCGGCCAAATAATTATATCTTTTTACAATTTCCTGGGCCTGGGGAGTAAAATGACCGAAAGGATAACAAAGAAAATCCACTCTTCCGCCAGTCTTTGACTCCAGCAATTTTTTAGAGAGGCCTATCTCCCGCTCAAGCTCTTCTGTATTTTTTGCCGGCAAAAAAGCCTCGGATAAGGTGTGGCTACCGATCGTAATCGGGCCGGAAGAAAGCATCTCTTTGATTTGCCGGGAGGTGAGATATCCTTCCTTGTCAATAAAATCAGTTATTACAAAAATAGTCGCCGGCAAATTATATTCCTTTAAAACGGGGTAGGCGAAGGTAAAATTGTCTCCATAGCCGTCATCAAAGGTTATCACGACCGTATTTCGCGGAAATTCTTGTCCATTAAGCTTGTCTTGAACGAATTTGTCCAAAGAAATTACATTATAATTACGCTCGGACAAAAAACGCATCTGCCGGCGAAAGTTTTGGGGAGAAACACTGACTAAAGAAGTTTTACTCCTCCCATCGATATGATGATACATCAAAATAGGCACAACATATTTAGGCTTGAGATAAAGATAGAAAGCAACAAAGCTTACAAGTATTATTAAACCCGCGCCTAAAAGCGCCTTTTTTAATTTCATTTTTTTAAGACTTCCTTGTAAACCTCTTCAATCCCATCGATCATCTGTTTTAAGTTAAAGCTTGCAGTTGCCTGTATTCTTGCCTCTCGCCCGAACTTTTGAGCCAGTTCTTTATCTATCAGCAATTTTAGAATCGCCTCTGCCAAGGCAGTCGGCTCCCTAGGATGTACCAGGAAACCATTAACTCCATCCTTAACCAGGGTATAGATGCCTCCCACATCGGTTGCAACACAGGGCAGGCCCATGGCCTGGGCCTCAATAATAGCCAGGCCTAATCCCTCCAAAAGAGAAGGCAAAACAAACACATCCATAATAGATAAAGGCACAGAGGTATCCAAGGCAGGAGGCCCGAAAAAGACCTTATCTTCTATTTCTAATTCCTCGGCCTCATCAAGCAATCTTTTTTTCTCCGGACCTTCACCGACTAATAAAAGCTGCGCCGCAGGATGAGTCTCTAATATTCTTTTCATTGCCGGGATAAGATAACGCTGTCCTTTAACAGAAGAAAATCTGGCAACCGTGCCGATTACGGGCCCGGTGTCCTTCAGCCCATAATTTTTTCTGAACTCCTCTTTTTGGGCCCGATTGAACTTATCGGGAGAAAACTTCTCTATCTCCACACCATTATGCACAACCGTAACCACTTCCTTCTTTACCCCCAAATCATTGACCAGATGCTCTCTTACCGCCTCGCTTATGGCTATAGAGCGCTTTCCCCAGCAGGGCAAAATCTTCCTAAATCTATGCGGCCGGAAGAAACCGTGGCAGGTAGTTACATAAGGCGCACCCGTTTTTTTAGAAAGCAGATGCGCCAAAACCTGAGTTACACGGGTATGGGCATGAATTATTTCTATGTTTTTTTCTTTAATTATTCGCGCTATTTTTCTCTGAGTTAATAATATCTTCGGGCTTACTGCCGATTTGGTCTTTATATTGATAAGCAGGTGCTCTACCCCGAAAGACTCAAGCAGAGCAACCAAATCTCCACCTGAAGAAGCCACGAAAACCTCGTGGTTCCTCTGGACAAGACCCTTGGCTTGCGAAAGCACATAAATCCCTATACCGCCGAGATTAAGATGCGTTGTCAGTAACAGTATCTTCATAGGGTTTGCCTTCATTCACCCCCAGGAGACGCTTAACCGCTGAGAGTACCTCTTCTGTCCTGATTTCTTCCATACAATTATGCTTGCGGCAGTTTCTCTTATAACAGGGGGCGCAATCTATTTTTTTCTTAATAATTACCTGTCTGGGCCCAAGAAGGGCGTGACGCCTGGGCTCGGTAGGCCCGAATAAAGCAATCACAGGGGTGCCGGCGGCATAGGCTATATGCAAGGGAGCGCTATCACTGGTAATATAAACATTACAGCGCTTGATTAAACAGGCCAATTGCATAATCGAAGTCTCACCTACTGCATCAATAAAATCATTCTTGCAAAGATCTCTTAAATGCCTTGAGAACCCCTTATCCTGCCCCTGGCCTGTAACCAACACCTCTATCCCCTCTTCTGATAATTTATCTAAAAGGAGCTTTAGCTTATCAATACCCCATCGCTTGGAAGCCCAATTGACGGAGGCGCCTATATTTATGCCGATTAAAGGAAGAGAGCTGTTTTTTCTATGTTGTTTAAGAAATTCCTCAGCCCAGGTCTCATCCGCTTCTTCCGGCCACAACTCTAACTGTTCTTTTACAGTTTCTACCCCCAGTAAATGGAGGGTGCGTGCCTGATGTTTTATCGGAGACAGGGGCATGTCTATCTCCTTTATTTTTTTATTTAAGAGGAAGCCGAGCTTGCCGTTATCATAGCCATATCTTCTGTTGCAAGCGCTCAAATATGCCAGGATATGGCTTTTGCGATTGTTCTGTAAATCTATAACTACATCGAAATTCAATTTTCTCAATAGACGGGAGAACTTCCAAATTTTTTTATAGCTTTTATTTTCTAAAGGAAATTCGATAATTTCATTAATATAAGGGCAATTTTGCAAAATTGGCTTAAAAGGAGTGGCCACCAAAGCCGTTATATGCGCCTGAGGAAAATCCTTTCGCAGGGCCGCAAAAGCAGGAATAGATAAAACTATGTCCCCCAGTGCGCTTAATTTTATTACCAGAATCTTTAAAGTTTTCTGAAGCTCTTCATATACGCGAATTGTCTTCTCCGCCATCTGCTCAAGCGAAAAGTTATCTTCCACATTTTTTCTGGCCGCAGTCTCAAAGCTATGGCGTAACTGGCTATCCTTAAGCAACCTAATAATGCTTAAGGCCAAACCATTGGCATCCCGGGGTTCAACCAAGATTCCATTTTTCCCGTCTTCGATTATATCTACCACCCCGCCGACTCTCGTTGCTATCACCGCAACGCCGCTGGCCCCAGCCTCGATAAGCACGCGGCCGAATGCCTCCTGCGTTATCGTAGGCAAAACCAGAATATCGAGGCGAGATAAAATATCTGAAACATTCTTAGCTGCGGCAAACTCAACATATCTATCCAGGCTCAGTCTTCTTGTAAGCATTTTAAGTTCTTCTATATATCTTTCCTTGCCGGAGGAAGCCTCCCCCACTATCATTGCCCGTGCTTCAGGCATCAGGCGAATAACCTTAGCCAGGGCCTGTAAAAAATATTTATGTCCTTTGATGGGTGTAAGTCTTCCTATAACTCCTATGGTAAAAGTTTCCGGCTTATGTTTGCCTATCGGCGGGGCGGATTTTCTCCTAAGAAACCTAAACTCTTTTAAATCCACTCCGCGGGGTATCAATTTGATGCGTTCAGGGGGCACGCCAAAGGATTCAATCATATGATGAGCAATTGCACTGCTGGGGGCTATGACAACCTTCCCCCAGCCCATAACGCGGCTGGCAAGACCCTTATTATAATGGCCGTGGCAGGTGGTTACAAAAGTAGCCGTGGATACGCATCGGCAGGCAAAAAAGGCTATTATAGCCGGCACTCTTGAGCGGGCATGCACTATATCAACCCTTTCTTCGCGGAGAATTTTTATTAGCCTGGGGATACTGGCTAAAATAGAGAATGGGGATTTTTTATGTACCGCAAGCTTTATATGCCGGGCACCCGTAGCCTCAAGAGCCTCCAGAAGACGCCCGCCGCCAGAGACAACAAGGGCCTGGTGATTGCGCTTAATGAGCTCGCGGGCCAAATCTATGCATCCGCGCTCTACGCCACCCATATTTAATTCAGGTAAAATCTGCAGAACCTTCATATTAATTCACCTAAGGCCTGATAAATCCGTTCATTATCTTTTATCTTTCTCCTGTGAGGCTTCTCATTCCATAAGCGCTCTATCTCTACAGCCAGATTATCTGCGGCAATTACCTTTAATACCCCTTCCTGCTCTAAGGCTTTTAGAAATCTTTCCTGTCGGGTGGAAGTTCGGACCTTCTTTTCCATCTCAAATACCAGCACATACTTCTGGGCGCTCACCGCCTCTGAGACCATAGAGATGCTTTCTCCGGAAACAATAACAATATCGCTTAATGCCAATATCCCTCCCACAGCCTCAGGGATATTCTTTTCATTGGCAATAATCAGCAATTTACATCCCGGAAAACCTGCAAGTTTATTTTTTAATAATTCTTCTGCTATTTTAGGCGTGCGCCGGGAAGTAGTTGCTAAAATCTGGCAACTAAAATTATGGCTTAAGCTTTTAAGTTGCTCAATAATCTTATTTATGAGCTTAGCGCCTATTCTGTATTTTGAAGTATCCCCCCCAATGAGCAGGCCTATCCTCGGAGCTTTATTTTCACATTCTGCATTTCGTATTGCGCATTTCGCATCTAAAGTATTCGCCTGTTTCTCCAAATATTCCTGGTCAATCAAATTAGGCGCTATTCTGGTTAATAAAACATTATTTCTCGGCCTTATGTGGTCATGCTCAGGGATAACTGCAAGGTCAAACCTGTCCAAGTTCGCAAGCGCAGGCTTCATCAATACAATATTTCGGGCCTTATTCTTATAAGTAAGCGGGAGATTGACCGAAGATAAAGATGAACCGGCAGAAATAATTATATCAGCCGGCGACTGCATCAATTCACAGAACGAATCCTTCTTCAAACAAAAGCGCAATAACCAAAGGCATATGCCGCTGGGAAAAATAGAGCCGAGCCCAAGCAGGATACGCCAGAGCCCGTTCCTAAATTTAACCTCTACTATTCTGCTGCTGAGATGTCCGTTAGTTACGCCTGCATCTTTTTTTATTTTCTGGATTATCCGCACCAGGGCCTTTGATTGATTTAAGTGTCCGGCCTTGCCATCGCTTAAGACTAAAATAGAGTAAGGCACTTTACCATCTTTGCCGGTTCTTATAAAATCAAGAAATCCTTCCTCGTTATCGATTATCTTAATCTCAATGCAAAGCGCCAGGAGCTCCACATTCAGCTTTTCTCTATTCAATAACCCCCTCATGCGCGCAGCATCCTTTTCTGTGGTAATGATATATTTAATACTTTTTTCCAGGCATTGTCTCTGGATATTCTGCAAGTCCTTGATATTATATTGATAATGATCGGGAAAGCAAAACTCTAAAGCAATCTCAGCGCCTAATGAATCCACAATCCTGGAAAAGTATTGGGGGTCGGCGATACCTGAGACAAGGGCAACTTTCTCATTTTTTATTTTAGAAAGCCCATAACGCTCTGTAGCAGGATTTAGGCGACGCAAAAAGCTCGGTGTATAAACTGCCTGATAAATCGGCGCCCGGGGGTTATATCTGCGCAATTCTTTTTTAATTGCCTCTATTTTTTGAGGATTTGCATCTGCCCTGCTCAGAACAAATACATCCGCCCGCGCCAAAGAAGAAAGCGATTCTCTCAAGATGCCGCGGGGAATAAGGCCTCCGTTACCAAAAGGAGAGCTCGCGTCAACCAAGACAATATCCAGATTTCTCCTTAAGCGCCAATGTTGAAAGCCGTCATCTAAAATCAGTATATCCGCCCCATAGCCCATGCAGGCTTCCCGCGCACTTTTTATTCTGTCTCTTCCGGCCAAAACAGGAATACCTTTGAGTTTATCTCTAAGCATATAGGCCTCATCCCGGCCGTATCCCCGGATTAGAACCGCCGGGGACTTTCCTTCCTTTTTAAGGAATCTCGCCAGCGCCTCTACCAGGGGCGTCTTGCCTGTGCCGCCCCAGGTAATGTTGCCTACACTGATAACCCTGCAATCAGCTTTATAAGATTTAAACAGGCCTATTTCATAGCAGAGCAATATCAGCCTTACAACAAGCCCATATATAAAGGAAGGGAGAATCAGCAAAGGCTCAAAGGGCACAAAAAGTACGCCTTTCCTCCTGCCCTTTGCCAAATCTATATAATACTTTTTAAGGCTCTTTAACAAGTTATATTTCTCCAGCGTTTCTCAAGGTGATTTTAGTAACCAACGGTCCGATAATCTCATAGATTACCGTGGTAGTAACTATGGTAGTAAAAATCATGCCGCCTATCTGGGGAAATTTTGCCTTGGCAACTAAGGCTACGCCTAAGGCCACACCTGCCTGCGGCAACAACGCCCAGCCCAGATATTTCCTTATCCTTAGAGGGACCTGGGCAATCGTACCACCCAAATATGCCCCGCCTATCTTTCCCATAGAACGGAAGACAACATATGCTACTCCCAGTAAACCCAAGCCCTTAAGCAGGCCTATTTCCAGATTTGCCCCCGCCAGTACAAAAAACAAAAGATAAAGAGGTGAATCTATGCTTCTTAAGGATTCAAAGAATTTAAAGCTTACCTTGTGTACATTAACTAAAATTGCGGCCATAAACATATTGGCTAACAATACAGAAAAATTAAAATAAAGCGCAAGTCCCGTGTTAAGAAAAATAAATCCTAAGGTATAGATAAGTAAATCCGAAGGTGTGGTTATAAAGCGTGATAAATAAGATAAAATAAGAGCTAAGACCCCTCCCAGGATAAAAGCCCCTCCAATCTCTAATGCAGAATTAAGCATTGCCTTAAAGACAAAGGCATTAGAGGTCATATGTATGGACATAGCTTTAGCAATAGCAAAAGAAAAGGCAAAAATAATTAAACACCAGGCATCGTCAATTGCCACTACCCCCAAGAGGGTATCGGTAAAAGAACCTTTGGCTTTATATTCTCTGATTACCATCATTGTGGCTGCCGGGGCCGTAGCCGAAGACATAGCTCCAAAAAGTAAAGCAATATAAAACGGCTGTTTTAACAGGAGCCAGAAAGTCAGGGTAACTAATAACCAGGCACTCGTCGCCTCAAGAGAAGAAATCCATAAAACAGGCTTGCCGATTTTACTAAATCTTTCCAAGGCAAAATTCTGTCCGATACTAAAGGCAATCAGCCCTAAAACTATATTTGAAATAAGACCGGAGGAAGATAAAAGGCCTGTACTGACCAGATTTAAGGCCGAGGGGCCAATGATAACGCCTAAGAGAAGATAAGCGGTAACTACAGGTATCTTAAGCTGACGGATAAGCTTGCCCGCTAAAAGGCCGGCTAAAAGAATAAAGCCTAAACTCAAAATAGTCATTTAATAACTCCTCTTTCTCGAAAGACTGTCAAAATAATATCAAACAGACTAATCACTCCCACTAATTTTCCCCCTTCAACAACCGGAAGACGCGCGGCATTATGTAACTTCATCTGACTGCGGGCCTTGTTGATATCTATTTCGGGATCAAGTGTTGCAAAATGGGTATCCATTATATCGTCCACAACCACCAGGATTCCCATTTCTTCGGAGATATCGGCATCCTGAAAATCTTCTTCCTTGCCCTCCATCTCCAGAAAAGGCACGGTCTCCAGCATGGTAGATAACTCCGTGCTGTAAGGCTGAAAGACTTTCAGGATATCTTCAAAATTAACAATTCCTACTAAGCGTTTATCGGCCTCAATGACCGGAAGGGTATGGAAATTATATTCTTGAAAAGCTTCGATTAATTGGCTTAAGGTAGTTGACCGTTTTACCGTAATTACTTCCTTGGTCATACAATCTCTAACCTTCATTAATTCACCCCCATTTTTATTAATTCTTTAATTAAATTTGTATTTTTTGCGGTTGCGCCTGTGTTTTCTTGGGCGGCCTCTTTGGCTCTTCGGCCTAACTCTTTCCTGAGTGCAGAATCATTTAAAATCCGGGTGCATTCATCTTTTAATTCTCGTGAATCTTTTACCATTATCGCGGCTTGGGCCTTAAGCAGAGTTTCGGTAACGGCGGAAAAATTAAACATATAAGGTCCAAAAATTATAGGTTTGTAAAAAACGGCTGCCTCGATAGGATTCTGTCCGCCATGAGGTATGAGGCTTCCGCCGATAAAAACAAGCTCCGCAAGGGCGTATAATCCTTTTAGCTGGCCGATGGTATCAAGAATTAATACTTGCCTGCGCCCGGAAGTTTCTCTATTGAAAGTAAGCCGTGATACTTTTTGAGATTCAAAACCAAACTTTTCAATCAGTCTTTCTATTTCCTGGGTTCTCTCGATATGCCGGGGCGCAATTAGTAATCTCAAACCCGCATAATCCTTATTCAATTCTTTATATACCTCCAGGATAATCTCTTCTTCGCCGCGATGAGTGCTCCCGGCAATAAAGAGCTGCTCATTTTCACATAAGCTTAAATCTAAGTTATGATTTAGGTTCTGCGCATTTAGAATATCAAATTTCATATTGCCTGTGACCTTTACCTTATTTTCATCGGCTCCGAGAGCAATAATTCTTCGCGCGTCCTTTTCTGTCTGCATGCAAAAAAGGCTAAAACTCTCCAAAACCTTTCTCAAGAACGAACGGATAATTTTATAACCTCGGAAAGAAGCGGAAGAAATTCTTCCGTTCACCAAAATCGGAGGCACGTCTTTTTCTGCCAGACTGATTATGAGATTGGGCCAGATTTCGGTCTCGGCAATAATAAAGATCTTGGGGCTTATCAAATTAACTACCCGCCTGGTCACAAAACCTATGTCCAGCGGAGAATAAATAACTAAATCCTGCTTATCGGTTAGATTGCGCGCAATCTTGTTACCGGTCTTGGTTACGGTGGAAACAACCAGAAAGCAATCCGGATAAATCTCTTTTAAACTTTTTATCAGGGTGCCTGAGGCCTGAGCCTCTCCTACGCTTACTGCATGCAGCCAGATAATTTTTTTACTTTTGAGCTTATCAATTATGCCCTGCGGAAAAATGCCCAGACGCATTAGAAAGCCACGATGATATTTTCTCCTGATCAGAAAAACCGGAAAATAACATATGGCAAAAAAGATATAGAGTATATCGTAAAGGATTAGCATATTCTTTAAGCGCGCGGATGTGCCTTATTGTAAACGGTTTTCAGCCGTTCCGTAGTTATATGGGTATAAATCTGCGTAGTAGAAAGACTCGCATGGCCTAATAATTCCTGAACGCTTCTTAAATCTGCGCCTTTATCTAATAAATGCGTGGCAAAGGAATGGCGAAGGGTATGGGTAGAAATTTTCTCTTTCAAGGAAGTCCTCTGTATATATTTATTAATTATCTTTCGCACACCAGCCGCAGTCAATCTGCGGTTATTTTTACTCAAAAATAAACTTCGCGTGTCTTTCTTGTGGAAAGTGTCTTTCTCGAGATACTCCCTTATTGCCCTTAAGGCCTTGTCCCCTATGGGAACGAGGCGTTCTTTCCTGCCTTTTCCGTAAACCTTAACCATACCTGCGATAAAATCAACGCGGCCGATATTCAAGCCGATTAATTCACTTGCGCGCATGCCTGTGCTGTATAAGGTCTCCAGTATTGCCCGGTCACGCAATCCCAGAAGCTGCTTCTCCTCTGGCGCCTCAAGGAGTCTGGCAACTTTATTCACATCCAAAAATATAGGCAGTGTTTTTTCCAGCTTAGGTGAAGCTATTGCCGAAACAGGGCTTGTCTTTGCGTATCCCTCGCGGGTTAAAAATCTGAAAAAAGAGCGAAAAGTAGATAATTTCCTGGATAAAGTGCGCTTTTTTAAGTTTTTACTTTTGAGGAAAGCCAGATATCTGCGGATATCTAAGCGATCTATCTCCTGCGGGTCTTTCCCTGATAAAAACTGGCGCATCTGCTTCAGGTCTATATGATAATTAAGTAACGTATGGGGCGAGGCGTTCCTTTCTATCTCCAGATAGGTTAAGAACTTCCTGATGTGCCTATCCATTATTTTCTGTGTTTTCGGGAAGCTTATTGGTTGTGTATTTACAATTAGGATAATTCGAGCAGCCGTAAAAGTCTCTGCCTCTTCTTGTATGCCGTTCAACGAGCATTCCTGTGCAGCCCTCCTGGGGGCACTTGATATTAGTGGTTATACTGCGGGCATTCTTGCATTCGGGGAACCCTGAGCAACTTAAGAAACGTCCATGCCTTCCCCATTTCATTACCATTGGACGGGAGCAGACCTCGCAAACCTCATCGGTCGAGATAACCTCTTTTTTAATCTTCTGCTGGGCGCTAGTAAGCTCTTGCGTAAAAGGCTCATAAAATAATTTTACCACCTTAACCCAGTCGAGTTTTCCCTCCTCGATTTCATCCAGCTCTTCTTCAAGAGTAGCGGTAAACTCTACATCCATAATCCGGGGAAAATGTTCACTGAGCATATCGCTGACAACAAAGCCCAGTTCACTGGGAAAAAAGTAATTTTTCTTTCTACGCACATAATCCCGTAAAATTATAGTATGGATAATCGGGGCGTACGTTGAAGGCCGGCCAATGCCGTTTTCTTCCAATGTCTTTACCAATGAGGCATCGGAAAATCTCGGGGGCGCTTGGGTAAAATGCTGATGCGTATCCAACTTCACCAAAGTCAGTTCCTCGCCTTTCTTCAGGGGAGGCAAGATTTGCTTCTTTTCCTCCGATATTGGCCCGAAAACTTTCATAAATCCGGCAAACTTTACACTTGAACCCACCGCTTTAAATAAAAACTCGCCTCCTGCGCTTATAGATACCGAAGTCACCGCATAAACTGCCGGACGCATTTGAGAGGACAGAAACTTATTCCAGATCAGGGTATATAACTTATATTGGTCGGTGCTTAAGTATTGTTTAATCTTATCCGGCTCTCTTAAGGGTAAGGCCGGGCGGATGGCCTCGTGCGCGCCTTGTGCGCTCTTACGGGACTTATATCTAAGCGGCTTTGGGGGTAAGTATTTCGCTCCGAAGTTACGCTCAAGATAATCCCGGCAGGCCGCCAGAGCAGCCTCAGAAATCGTTACCGAATCCGTACGCATATATGTAATCAAACCCACGCTCCCTTCATCTCCTATATCCAGGCCTTCATAAAGCTGCTGGGCAATGCGCATAGTCCTGTTTGCGGAAAAATTTAATCGATTGAAGGCTTCCTGCTGAAGCTTACTGGTTGTATAGGGAGCTTGGGGATTTCTTTTTTTCTCCTTTTGTTCGATATCCTTAACTATGAATTTTTCCTTACCCAGCCGCTCTAATACCTTATCGCTCTCTTCTTTATTTTTTATCTCGGGTTTGGCTTCCCCGATTTTATCCAGCTTGGCAATAAAGCTTTTTTTCACTCCTTTTGATTTAAGCTCTGCATCCACTTCCCAGTATTCTTCAGGCTTAAATCGCTCTATCTCCCGCTCTCTTTCCACAATAAGCTTAAGCGCCACTGACTGCACCCTGCCCGCAGAAAGCCCCCGGCTTATTTTTTTCCAGAGCAAGGGACTTAAGTTATATCCCACCAGCCTATCCAAAACCCTGCGGGCCTGCTGGGCCTGGACCTTATGCATATCGATAGAGCCGGGATGAGCGAAAGCCTCTTTCACCGCGCCTTCGGTTATCTCACGAAAGCTCACCCTGTAGATATGGGCATCGGTATTTAAGCACTGCTTAAGGTGCCAGCAAATGGCCTCGCCTTCTCTATCGGGGTCGGTGGCAAGATAGACGCTTTCCTTATCCTTGGCGTCTTTCTTAATCTGGCTGACTGTTTTTTTACGCGCAGGAATAACTACATATTGCGGTTGGAAATCTCCCTCCACATCCACGCCCATTTTTCTCCTGGGCAAATCCATTATATGGCCGCCTGAGGCCTCCACCATAAAATCATTACCCAGAAATTTATTTATTGTCTTGGCTTTCGCCGGCGACTCCACTATTACTAAAGCCTTTGCCATCTTCCGCCTTTCTAATAACTCCTATGGAATATTTATTATATCAATATCGCCGCAAGTTAAGTCGTTTGTCAAGCCCTATTCCCCCTGAAGAAAAACCTAATCTTTTCTACTATGTATCCTATAAGGTTAAACACCCCTGCATAAAAGCCTATGTTTATAATGGCAAGGCCGATATAATATATCCAAAAGAAAGGCATATCGCTTGTGGCACAGCCTAAAATAAACCCGAAGGGGAATAGCGCTACTCCTACCCAATAACGAATAGAAATTATCCCCCACTCGCTGACTCCCAATAAACTTAAGATCTTGTCTAAGGCCCAACCGCCTATCCACCAAAAAACAGGGGCAATACTTCCAACAATTATTCCGGCAATAACCCACTTCCGCCGGATAGGATCTCTTAAGTGTGCAAAGAGAAAGAATAAGGCAAAGACAACCGCTAAAGTTCCCATTGCTACCGATATGCCAAAGAAGAAAAATAAAATCCCTAAAATCATTAAAGCCGTCGATAGCTTTTTCATCGTGTTATCTCCCTCATGGAAGAATTAAACTTAAAAGGGTTTATTGTTTGTGGTGGTGTAACTTTAGGCGGTATTATCGGCTGAATTACCGGGTTTGGGTATATCTTCCTGAATTGACCATAATCTTTATTTACCTGCTGAAAAGTATTATATCTGTTCGGGGGCATAGAGGGAAAGGTCGGCTGAAATCTGCTCGGCGAAGTTACTGGGGTCTTGATATATGGCAGTAATTGAGGAGCTACTACTGCCCCCACTCCCTTAGTAATTCCAGTCTCTATATTCGAAAAAGTATTTATCCTATTTACCGGCATATCATAAGAAGAGGTATTAAAGCTCCGGCCTATCTCCTGCCAATTATACGGGGTAGTATATGTTTGGTTCATTATCTTTGTCTGATTAAGCATATTTACAGGCGTGTCAATAGGATCGTTTGGAAAGATTGCTCCTACCTTTCCGAAATGGTCT
This sequence comes from Candidatus Omnitrophota bacterium, assembly GCA_020341815.1. Classification (GTDB taxonomy): domain Bacteria; phylum Omnitrophota; class Gorgyraeia; order JAFGHF01; family JAFGHF01. The sequence goes on along the minus strand of CP070837.1, from coordinate 393,376 downwards.
TTAAGGGCATTAACGCAGTTATTGTTAGTCCACTCATAAATGGTCTTATTCCCTACGCTATTTATGATGTTCTGCTGAAGCTGTATTGACTGCTCGAAAGATAAAAAATTGACAGGGACTTCTCTCTCCGATCTTGGGGAATTAAGCATATCGTTATAAGGTCTCGCTTCCCAAGTAGCATTTCCCTTGCTTATGGGCTTTATCTCGTAAAGCGTATTATCAATTCTTATTCCAATATGTCCGCCAAAACTCTTTGGTGAAGTGAGATATTGTTTTTCCTCAAGAAATACGCTTATTTCAGGCTGGGGATTAAAACAAGCATTATTGACATCGAAGGCCGGATCGTATTTAATACCGCCGGGTTTATAATCTCCATAGATAAAAGTATTCTGGTGCTTAAAGACTTTCCCTAAATAGTTGTTTTTCTCCGCCTGGGGGTTTGCCTGCTTAAAGTTATTCCAATTATTATCTAGTGTTTCAAACAGATTAACGGACTTTCTTGCTTCTCGAACCGCAAATCCGTAAGCGGTACCACCAAAACCACTTGTTGAAGTTGGACCATTCTTACGATAATTACAATCAAAGGCATAGGCTTCTTTGGTATTGAATATGACCAAAAGCATAATAATAAGTAATCTCATTGCAAGGCTCTCTTTCTCCGCCTCGTTTTAAGGGTTAAAGATTACAGAAGGTTAAACATTTGTCAAGCCCTGCTTGGCTTAAAATTCCCTTGATGTATCTTAAAGTTGAAGCTCCGAAGCAAGCTATTCCCCTGCTTATTTCTACCGGGCCAAGAAATTTATTTATTGTCTTGGCTTTCGCCGGCGACTCCACTATCACTAAAGCCTTTGCCATCTTCCGCCTTTCTAATATTAAAGCTTATTCCTGTTTGTAGAAACCGGTTGCCTTGAAATCTTAAATGCTGTAAAGATTTTCTGAATGCTATTCAAAAATAAAATGTATTCATCAAGAGAACTAACCCTATGCACAACTTTCCTTTTTGCAAAACGGAAATTCGCCTTCCTCTTTGCGCTTGCGGCATCTTCAAATATTTCTCTCTTTTCTTTATCGCTCAACATCTTTAGCTTTCTTAGGCAGTTTCTTCATTAAATTCATCATCTTCAATATTGCTCCGGGAGAAGTAAATGTATCTACTGCTTTTTGAATCTTCAAGATACCTTTGTCACTAACCACCTGAATCTCTTTTTCTCCCGTGGCAGTTCTATATTCAATTTCATAAATTAACGAAAGATATGGGGGCTCTTTTATCTTTACCGGTTCATCTTTTAAAGGTATTTCATCGGGGTCCCAATGGTAATGAAACAAAGGTTTGTGCCATTCGGAATCCTTAAATTTATAGCCGATTATATTTCCAAATCCTTCATTTAATAATTTCGCAGCTTCAAGATCTATATCCCTATTTTCTGGGTTATAATTAGGCATATGTATCATATCAAATGCCTGCTCAAACTTATTTTGCTTCAACAAATCGAGATATTCTTCGGCAATTTTTTGAGCCTCATTTAAATCTATTGCCTGACTTTCGGCATCAATATCCTCTTGCCGACCAAAAACTCCTGGAGCCAATGGACAGCTTACAAGAGCAATAATTATTAGAAACAAGGCCATTTTTCCCATCTTCCGCCTTTCTAATATTAAAGCTTATTCAACATTATCTAAATTGTTCCTTTATCTTGGGGCGAGTGAAGTAATAAATATTACAGAAGAAAGGAAACAAAATAGTAAGTCCTATAATTATTAATCCTACTTTAATTGGTGTATAATATGGATCTTCAGGACTTCCGCCCATCAAACTTATAATTTCAAATATCGCTAAAGTGCTTATTAAAACATTTAAAGGCATAATCCCGTATAATAATATTTTAAAAATCGTTATATTCTGCATTAAAATTAGAATGCCGGAAATAAAATATAACAATGCTAATAAAAGATACCAGGAACAGCCTTGAAGCATTATAGCAAAAAAGAATAATATTAAACTGCATACTAAATCGAAAATCGCTAATAATATCGTTCCAACCAATCTATTCTTTTCCATTATTCTTTTTTGTAATTTTCTGCTTATTATCTAAATTTAAACTGGAATGTTTAAGCGCCTCCAGCTCTTCAATTATGTCTTCCGTTGACTCTACAAGCTTTGCCCCGTCTTTAATTAACTCATGCGTCCCCGCGGAAGTAAAGGAATCAATCTTCCCGGGAAGGGCAAATACCTCTCTTCCCTGCTCGAGGGCAAAGTCGGCAGTAATTAATGCCCCGCTTCTTTTGGCCGCCTCCACCACCACTACCCCTAAAGATAAACCGCTGATTATGCGATTTCTGCGGGGGAAGTTTTGGCGAAGTGGCGGAGTATCTTGCGCATACTCCGAAATAACCGCGCCGTTTTTTGAGATTTCTTCCGCTAATCCTTTATTTTGGCGGGGATAAATTATATTTAAGCCGCTGCCTAAAACAGCAATCGTGCGCCCGCCTGCGGCCAAAGCCCCGCGATGCGCTGCGGTATCAATGCCCCGGGCCAAACCGCTGATTATAGTAATGCCTTGTGAGGCCAGCTTGAAACCTAAGCTCTCGGCATTCTTAAGGCCGTAATAACTAGCCTTCCGCGAACCGACAATGGCTAGGGCAATACTGTCTTCGGCAAGGATATTTCCCTTGACATAAAGCGCAAGAGGCGGCGAATAGATATATCTTAAATTTGCAGGATATTCCTTATCATTCAGAGATAAAGTCTTAATTTTATTGCTGCTTGGAAATCTCATTCTCTAATCTGTTTTCTATCTCCTGCACGACCTCTTCAGGCGTCATATTCGTCGTATCGATAGTTACATCCGCCTGGGCATAAAAAGGCGCTCTATTCTTTAATAACTCTTCGATTTTCTCTTTTGGGTTTTTCGTATTTAATAAAGGCCTGTGGTAATACCTTTTTGTTCTCTCAAGGATTACGTCACTAGTTGCCGCCAGACAAATAATTTTTCCGTTTCTCTTTAGGTTTTGGATGTTTTCTTTATCCAAAACCACGCCTCCTCCGGCATCGATTATAAACTTATCCAGCTCGGCCACCTTTTTAACCACCTCTTTCTCCACACGCCGAAAATACGGCTCACCGCTTTTTTTAAAGATGTCATTTATCGAGCGGCGCTCTTTATGTTCGATAAGCTCATCCGTAGAAATATATTTCATTTCTAATTTTTTTGCCAGGAGTTTACCTATGGCGGTCTTGCCCGTACCCATAAATCCCACTAATACGATATTCATCAGAAATCCTTCAGTTGTTTTAGGTATCCCTCGTAATTTCTCTTTGTCTCGCCAATAGTGTCTCCTGCGAACTTATCAAGATATGCCTTAGCTAAGCAGAAAGCTACCGCGGCCTCACCCACAACACTGCATGCCGGCACCGCACAGACGTCGGCCCTCTCTACTGCGGCATGAGTCTCGTGTTTAGTCCTGATATTTACGCTGGCCAAGGGCTTCTTCAAAGTGGCAATGGGCTTCATTGCGCAATGCAAAACCAAAGGCTCGCCGTTAGTCATGCCGCCCTCTAAGCCCCCGGCGCGGTTGGTCTTTCTAAAGAATCCTTTGGCGGATGAATAAAATATGGCATCGTGAACCTCCGAACCCCTCGATGCCGCATTAAGAAAACCCGCTCCTATCTCTACCGCCTTAACCGCAGGAATAGACATAACCGCAGCCGAAAGTGCTCCATCCAAACGCCTGTCCCAATGAAAAGGACTTCCTAAGCCCGCAGGCACACCCGCAGCAATTATCTCAAAAGTGCCTCCTAATGAATCCCCTGCTTCCTTTGCATTATTAATCTCGGAAATCATTAATTTCTCGGCAATCTTATCCGCGCACTTAAGGCGTGATTTAGCCGCATTATGGCGAACCTGATCAAATGAAAAACTTTCAGTCTGGGCGCGAACCTTGCCGATTGCGCTGACATGACTGATAATTTTAACCCCGAATCCCTCCAAAAAAGTCCTGCATATTGCCCCAATAGCTACGCGCATTGCCGTACTGCGGGCGCTGGCTCTTTCCAAGACATCCCTTATATCTTTGGTATCGTATTTTAAGGCACCGGCCAAATCCGCGTGTCCCGGGCGGGGGCAAGTGACCGACGGCAATGTATCTATCTTGAAATCCTTATTTTTAATCAAAAGAGCCAAAGGCGCACCGATAGTCCTGTCTTTCCTTAAGCCGGAGAGAATCTTGAGTCTATCCTTCTCTATCTTCATTCTTGCGCCCCGGCCGTATCCTTTCTGGCGCTCGGTGAGCTCTCTGTCGATTTGCTTTTTATCTATCTTCAGGCCGGCAGGCACGCCTTCGAGGATACCAACGAGGCATCTGCCGTGTGACTCACCTGCGCTTAAGTATCTTAACATCTTCCCCTCCTAAGACCTTAGCCGGCAACCAAAATGATTGTCCAGCGAATAATATCTTCTCCCCATAAAAGGGCCACTAAAGCCGCCAGAGATAAAAACGGGCCATAAGGAATAAGGTGGCTTCTTTTCTTAAGTAAAATATATAAACCTACGACTGCGCCAAAAAAAGGAGCAACGAAAAAAGTAACCAGCGCCAGGCGCCAGCCCAAAAAGGCGCCAATCATCGCCATTAAACTCACGTCTCCGCCGCCCATACAAGTCAGCTCTTCTTCATCTTTGAATTCTTTAGTCAGGTAAAACTCTTTTCCGAATAACTGATAAATCCTGCCGATGACTACGAATAAGAAAAAGTTAAAGATGGCTGCCACTACATAGGTTAAGCCGCTGCCGAAGATAGCTCCAAATAAAGAATCAATTATGGGCACTTCAGGAAATCTGTAAAATTGAGCAAAACTCCTCAAGAGATTTATTACCAGGGCGAAAAGCAAAAGCCCGATCGAAACCTCATCGGGAATAATCCGGTAATCCAAATCAATAAAAGAGGCCACGATTAACCCACAAGAAAATAACGTAAACATAACATAATCAAGCGTTAATCCAAAACGATTAAACAATACAACGAAAAGCGCAGCCGTAATTAATTCCACCACAAAATAACGAAAAGAAATACCCTTTTGACAATGGCGGCATCTGCCTTTAAGTAAAATATAACTTAAAAAAGGAATATTATCGTACCAGGCAATCTTATGCTGGCAATGAGGACAATGCGAAGGAGGACGCACAACCGACTCTTTGCGCGGCATGCGATAAATACATACATTCAGGAAACTCCCTATCGCCGCTCCCAAACAAAACAGAAAAATCGCAATAATCGGATCCATAATCATACCTTGGTTAAGACCTTTCTCAATGCCTCTTCCATTACCTCAATCGGCGCCTCTACATCAAGCCAGATTTTAAAAGCCAGCGCCCCCTGATAAAGAAGCATGCCTAATCCGTTAAATGCCGCCCGACACCCCTTTGCTTTGGCCTCTCTTAAAAGAAGGGTCTGGGCCGGATTGTAAATCAGGTCGTAAACAATCAATTTGGAATGAAAGAGTTCGGGGTTAAAGACCAATTTATCTTCCTTGCGCATCCCTAAAGGCGTAGCGTTAATTAATAGGTCGGGCTTCTTTTCCAAGAGGCCATCGGCGTCATAAGCCAATTCTATATTACAATTAGGAAAATGCGCCTTCAGCTTGGCGGCTAATGCCTCTGCCCGAGAACTATCAATATCAAATAAAGAAATGCTTACGGCATTATTTTTAGCCAGTTGAACAGAGACGGCGCGGGCGGCTCCTCCTGCGCCTAAGATAGATACTTTTGCGCCTTCAGGACTAACGCCCACCACCTCTTTAAGATGGGCAATAAACCCTGAGCCATCGGTATTAAAGCCTTCTGTAGTCTTATCCTCATTCACCTTTATTGTATTTACCGCGCCGATAAGCTCGGCCTCAGGGTCTAATTTGTCTAAAAATTTGATAATCTTTTCCTTATAAGGGATAGTTACATTGAATCCGCTAACACCATCGGAGACCTTTTTCTTAAACTCTTCTTCTAAGTCTTGGGGTTTTATTTCGAATAACTCATAACGGGCATCTATACCTAAGGCGCCGAATGCGGCATTATGCATTATTGCCGAATAGCTATGTTTAACCGGAAATCCTATTAACCCGTATATTTTCATTTTATTTTATTGCAAATGTCTGTAGGGGCGGCCGGCTGGCCGCCCCATCGGGCCAACG
>CP070837.1:306125-387095 GCA_020341815.1 Candidatus Omnitrophota bacterium | reverse complement strand
AGGCACTTCTGCCCGGGCGCTTAAGCTGAAGGCTAAGAGTGCTATTCCTAAGATTAGCCTGGTTAATGTTTTCATTTTATTTTATCCTTCTTATTTTTGGGCACTTTGATACTTGAATGTCTGCGCAGGGAAGGCTTTGCCGTCCTTGCCAAACTGCCTTATTGATTTTAATAGCGAGCGTCCCGTATCACTGCTATAGATGTATTCCAGTTCGTATTTCCAGACCAGCGCATTATTTATCTTTACCTCTACTCTTTTTAATCTTTTTGCTGTATTAATCTTTATGCTGCTTATATAATTGGAGAAGGCATCATCCCTTCCTTCCAGAAAGAACCCTACTTTGTGCATGGGAGAAAATCCGGTTTTTTCATTTCCTGTATATTCTATGGAGCTTAAATAGGCTTTCCCTTCATCCTTAATATAATTGTATTGGATATAATTTCCATTGGTATCTATTACTTTATTTAACTGCCAGCTAAAAGTTGTGTTAGTTGTGTTATTGAGACCTGCCTCTTTTGATTCGGCGCTCTGGCCAAAGTATAAAACTGTGCCGTCTTTTTGCGCAACGCGCCAGTAGTCCCCTTCTTTGAAAAACATGGTAAAATCAGACTCTATCCTGGCCTGATAGAGATTATCTTTCACATGCACCAGTTCCGTCGAGCCGGCGTCAGTAATCAGACAAAATGTATCTTTATCATCCAGATATGTAGGAGGTCCCAGTCGTGTAGAGCGGACTATGTAGCCGGGATTAAGGCTGAAGCCCACTCCCAACCAGGAATTGGGATTGGAACTGCGATAAATTAATTGCAGGTTGGGCTGAAGATTCTTGCGTCCGGGAGGAACGGTTAAAGCCACAGAATGACTGAATGCGCCGGTAAACATATCAGGCAAGGGTATTTGCACGCCTGAGCCGATTGGCGCGCCGCTGGAAGGAGTCAGGTGCTTTAAGGCAGCATAGGTAGAGAAACCCAAAATATTAAATGTAACCGCGTGAGGGTCTTCCCCGATAAGAGTGCCCTCTTCGGTAAATTTAATCCTATCCTCTTGAGGATTGTAAAGACCTAATCTTAGAAGCGTGCCTTGGTCTTGCGCTTCATCTAAGATATAGACCAATTGTGCATTTTTTTGAAACTTGAGACCCGAAGGCTCACATTGCACAATACCTAAGGCGGTATATTCTTCAGGCAGGGCATCTTCTCTCAGCGATTCTCTATCTATGGAGGTCAGCCTTATGTAAGTGGGCTCAAGGAGCGCAGCCGGAGGAATTATTAGCTTAACTTTTCCGTCGGAAGAAGTAACTTCTCCCCCTGTTATAGGAACAAGAGTCCCTTTTAAGTCAATAATTGTGGAGACGGAGTTTCCCGCTTGATTGGTAGCGATAACCGTAACTTTATCCTGTCCTTGAGGTACAGTAATATCACCCTTGAAGGTGCCATCGTCGCCAACAGGTAGAGATTCACCATTTATGTCGACATCCCCCGGTTGGTTCATTTTGCCGCTGATAGTAATTATAGGATCATTAAACTTGCTTATTTCTATACTTAATTCCGGCAGAGGTAAAAAATTAATCTGGCAATTCCGCAAGGCATAAATATAATATCCATAACCTGCATCAAAGCTGTCAAATTGTTCTTCAAAAGTTTTATTTTGAGGATTGAAGCGGCATATCCGAGCAAAATCTGTATTTTTAATTAAATTATAAAGTGCATTTTGAACAGACTGAGATTCAAGATAAGGCCAGCCGAAGGAGTTCCACCCTTCGGTTAGATTAAGTGTGAGGGGTGTAGTAATAAGGCTTCCCGTTACGCTAAGCGTGCAGTCTTCATCTGCCTCAATCCAATAGGACAGACCCGAATTAATGTTCTCTAAGTCGGAAAAACTGATATATTGATGGTGATAGTGCTTCCAGGGGTCTTGAGGGTTTGTGTTATCATACAGCCAGATATTGCTGTATTTTCCGTCGATGGAAGATAGCGCTCCATCAATAGAAGGGTTAGAGAGGTTTAGCGGCAGGGAAACGAAATTAAAACCTTGCTTTAAGGGGAGCTCAAACTCATCAGCATAGCAAAAAGAGCCAATTAGATTAAGCAGCAATATAGTTAAGAATAATTTTCTAATCATTACCTGTAGATATACCGCCCTCCTGCGTCACATAAAGGGTGTGTTTGCCTATTGAAACCTTCCAGTAAGGTGAAAATGGCGAATTAGATAGACCTTGAGGCTGCCAGATAAGTTCTGAAGAAGTTATCTTCAGGCGATGTTGCCTGAGGTTTTCTCTTGCGTAATTCAATGCTAGTTTTTGAGCTTCTTCTTTTGTAATAGGTACAAACCTTACCGGTTCATCCACCCAGCTGGCTTGTTTAAGTACACCTGTCTGGACATCTATGATCAGCGCTGCTGAGGCCAAAAATTGTCCTTTGGTTTGTTTGACAAAGGGAATAATGTAATATGAACTTTGGATATCTTCCCTTTCCACCTTAAAGACTTGACAGAGATAGCTTCCCTCTATGGCCTGGCGAAAGTCAGGGTCGGTGAGGGCCTGGGGAGTAAGAACTGTTCGCCAGGAGATTTTTTGGGAAGTATCTTGAATAGACGTATCTGGTTTGAAAAGATAGATTAAATTTGTATCTAAGGAAGGCAGAAGGACTTCCCCATCTAAATTTACTACTCTTGCGGGGTCAAGAAGGTGGTTGATGTAGTCTCCTTGTTTGTTTTCTATCTCTTGGGCAATTTTGAGTAGGTTTAGACCGGAAGTAGTAACTTCTTCCGGGGCGATTTCTGCTTTTGCCTGGCTTTCTTGTTCAGGAGGCTCGGCGACCTGAAGGTATTTGCCGTTATAGTCATCAGGGCTCTCAAGAGGCAGTAGCATGGTGCTCTGGCATTCAGTAGCTGTGACATAGACATCCTGACCTATACCTTCGCCTTTCGGGTCAGTTAACCAGAGACCGTAAACCGTAAACTTGCTAAGATCCGAGAGCCGATGATAACGGCTATGCGGCTCAAAGGGATAGGGGTTTATATCACAGGCTGCACCGTTTATCACCAGCCAGTGCTCGTAAGTGCCGTAGGCCGGCACTGCAGCTGGCGTATAGGGCTCTGCTACTAAATCTGTTTCGTCCCGGTAATTCCACCAGTGTCTTTTTGTAACAGGATAGGCTATCCAATGAGTGATGTCTCTTAAGTATTCATTGAATTGGTCGTTTTCATAGGCCTCAACACCAAAGTTGTATCCATAGCTTGGATGGCCCTCTCCTGCAGGATCAGCCGGGTCATAATAATCAAAATGTCCTAAGGCATAATCTAGAGCACGAGGGTCCATCTCATCGATAGAGATTTCATTGTAGGGATGGCCGTATTCATAAATCTCGAGCTGTGAGGGCGTATCATCCTCAGGACGCATCAGGTCTATAATCATCTGAGCGCTGGCTGCGCCTGATGAGGCAAAGTTATAAGGCTCAGGGAGCAGCTCTTCAGCGTAATATTCAGGCAGGTCTATATGCAGGACCCAGCCCTGATAAAGGCCAATCTGGCTGCTGGCGGTATTACGGGCAGGATCCTCTGCCTTAGCTTGAATAATATTAGAGCCGCCTAATAAGCTGACATCATTTATAAGGAAGGTGCCGTCGGGATTGACTTGAGGCGTGAAAGTTTTTTTCTGATTAACGGTAACTTCTACCAGGGCTTGTTTATTATTGACATAGCCTTGAATATCAATGCTAAAGGTGGTTTCATTAACTACCGATTCTGCCTCAGGTGAGATTATTTCAACGCTAAGAGGGGTCTTGGGAGCTCCTAAATCAACCCGGACCGACTTTCCCTCCTGCCAGGTGCCGGTGTTTTCCTGTTCAACGCCGTTGATGTAGAAAGAGACGGCTCTGTCCTCTTGATCAGGTGGAGAGACGGTTAAGAAGCCAAATCGGCCGTCAACTTCTACTAAACATTCAGCAAGCGCATTTCCCTGGACATCTTTGACAGAGACTTTATCCCCCACCAAAAGGCTACCCGGTTTTGCTTCATATCCCACAAAGTCACAAGGTATAGTGGGGACGAGACTATCGTCTGCGCTTAGAGAAAAGCTTATAACGAAGGTTAATAATAAGGAAAGGGCTATTACGATTGGCCGAAATCGGCAAGTTGTCTCTTCCATAAGAATAGGTCTCTTTCAGTATATAAACCTATCCTACTACGAAGAGCGAAGGTTTGTCAAGGAAAATCCTTACGGATTTTCCGCAGACCTCGCCGCTTTGGGGCGGGGCAAATAAAAACCCCCGGGAGAATTAACCCCCGGGGGTTTTAAAACTAACTAACCAACTTTAGAACGTAACTTTGCAGGAACCGATGACAGAAACAGCGCTGTCATGTGCCAGACGGCCTGTACGGGCGTTAGCAGCATCAGTGGGGCTGGCGTTTATTAAGGGATCACCGGTTATTGCTACCGGGACATTCTGGGCCGTGTTGACGGAGCTGTCGTAGTAATCGCCAGGCATAAACCAGGCGCCGTTTACAGCAAACTCGACATCCTCGGTGTAGTCATAGGTCACTTTTAGGTTCACTTCACTACCGATTTCATCATCTACGCCGTCAATCGGCTCTTCGTCAAACCAGTAGTATAAATAGGCTATGTCTACACTTAAACCGTCAACCAACTCGCCCAAGTCCATAGAGCTCATGGCCTTGAGAGTGTGCTGGTTGGTCCAGCCGCTGGTGTCGTCGGGATCATTGGTGGTATATAGGTTTTCCAGGCAATCGCGAATAGTGCTTAATTGCCTACCACGCAGCATGCTGTCCCAGAACTCAAAGTCGCCTTCATTCGCCGCTTCTTCACCGCTTAAGTAGAGGTATTCTACGCCCAGTGAAGGAGTAAAGCGGACATTAGCGAAGTCGTAGTTGGCCATAGCATTGCCTAACATAGCATCGCGGTCTCTTGTCAGAGGCAGGTCATCCGGGCCTGCATTTACGTCTTCGATTTCGCCCCATTGAAAGGCAAATTCGCCGCCCATTGTCAGGTTTTCTACAGGGACAAAACTTGCTCTTAGGCCTCCGGTGTAAACCTTATTTTCATCAAAGACACGCTCATTGCTAGTGCAATGGAGAAGATCTATATTCAAAGCGTAACTCTCATCCCTTTTATAAAGGAAGTAACCTTCCATCTCAGCGTCATATTTGTTGAACTTGTAACCGAGATTGGCGCCATAGACATCCTGGTCTTCCTGCTGGTTTCCCTGAAGTGTATCGTTTCCGGCATCTGTAACATCATCATTTGCGGCAGCGGGCGCCATGTTAGCATCGTCATCAAGTTCGGTAATCTTAACCGCGAATAAATCCAGTGTCCATGGGTCATAATCAAGAATGGCTCTTACTGCGTCATACCCGTGAAATGGAAGTAAGTCGTCATACTTAGTTGTGCCAGGAGCAATCCCGGTGGAGTCCTGATAACGGCCACGGCCTACAACCAAACCGGTTCCATATTCCAGTTCCTGACGACCGACAATTAAAGTGAGAGGAGAATAAAGCATCTCCTTTAATGTGACGTAGGCTAAGTCCAGGATGATATCTTCACTGGCACCACCTACTACATCCCACTCTCTGGCATTGCCTATGCTTACACAGGCAGACACATTGTCGGTTAAATCAGCATCTACACGCAGTTTTGCTACGGAGAAGAAGAAGGAGTCTTGATCTTCTGCAATGCGGTTGGAATATTCGCCGCCGGAGATAAGACACCTGCTGTTTTCCAAATCGTAGTTATTGCGGTAGACGCCCATAGCGGTAAGCTCGCCAGAAACTTTGATGTTCTGCACTTCGGCATAAGCGGGAGCAGCCAAAAAGGCCACCACGCCTATCAAAGCGCAAAACAAGGCGATTTTTCTACCCATTTAATTTCCCTCCTTAAATTTATTAACAACAATTTCTTAATATTGCTTCAACTAGGTTTTCAGCCCTAGAGATTAACTTTTATATAATATAGCACCATTTAGCGACAACCTAAGCTAAACTTTATTTCCCCTCCTTTCCTGCCCCGATTTAAGTCGTCTATGGTGGTATATTCCGCTTGAAACCAATAAACAATTCCTAAGTATACCATATGAAAATATGTTTGTCAAGCCCTTTTTGCTCGTAACTACTTAATCTTTTTGCAGTTCTGCTTCCAGGTGACCTGAGCCTTTGGGGGCTACGGAGATGGTGACCAACTTCCTCATGGCCCTACTTTCAATGGTGACAATGCAGCTTTGTTCTTCCCGCTCAAAGTTGAGCACGCTCCTGCCGTATTCCACTACGTTTAATAAGTTCCAGTTATAAAGGGCCATCTGTTCTTTATAAAAATTGATTAATTCCTGGGTTTTGGCGCGGCCTGCATACTTCATCAAAGCCACGCGCGTGCCTTCGGCCTGAAAGATAAAAGACTTATCCTGTTCTAACTTAAAACCCGCAGGCACAGGTACATCGTGGAAACGCAATTTTGCCGTGACCGCCAGCGAACCCGGCGCATAGGCCTCTTCGTCTTTTTCTGAAGAACCTGCTCCTTGTAAAGCGGCACACCCTGCCAGGGACGATGCTAATATAAGGATTAGAAATAATTTTATCATATTGATCTGCATCGGCATCACCTCTTACCCTTTTAATAATATATTATTATATATTATTTTCTATTATACACCTGTTTACCTGCGGCCTGTCAAGTCTTTTTTTATTTTTTGGCGCCCCTGGGAGGAGTCGAACCCCCGACGCAGGGCTTAGGACGCCCTCGCTCTATCCAGCTGAGCTACAGGGGCAGATAAAAAAGTTTAAAACTTTATTACTGCATCTACGGGATAACCGGTGAGCTTTTCCCTGCCGTTTAACTCCACCAGTTCAATCAAAAACTCGATACCTACGATTTCTGCGCCGGATTTCTCGATTAACTCGCACGTTGCCTTGACCGTTCCGCCTGTAGCTAAAAGGTCATCTACTATCAATATCTTATCCTGCGCTCCAATTGCATCGCGATGGACCTGAAGTGTATCTGTGCCATATTCAAGTTCATAAGTAGCCTCCAGGACCTCAGCCGGCAGTTTTCCTTTTTTTCGGATAGGGATAAAGGCTGCGCCTAACTTATAAGCAAGCGCTCCTCCGAAAATAAAACCCCGCGCCTCTACTGCTACCACTTTATCTATTTTTTTATTCTTATATTTATCGGCAATAAGGTCCACCGTATCTTTGAATTTTTGAGCATCTTTTAATAAGGTAGTGATATCTCTGAATAAAATTCCTTTTTTAGGGAAATCGGGAATACTCCTGATAGAAGCCTTCAATTCATCAATAATTTTTTCACTCATTAGTCTCTCCTCTTTTACTTTCAACATATGCTCTTAGTTTGCGCATTGCCGCTTCTTCGATTTGCCTTACTCTCTCGCGGGTGATTCCAAACTCCTTGGCGATTTCATTGAGAGTGTGCGTAGTTCCGTTTTTCAAGCCGTATCTTAAAGACAATACTTCTCTTTCCCTGGCGCTCATTTTCTCCAGAAGTTCATCAACGCTTTCCTCGCGCATAACCTGGGCTATCTCATCTACTGCCGAGGCACTGGATTCATCCGGAATAAGGTCGACAAATTGACCGGTGCCGTCCTTGCCTATGGGAGCTTCCAGAGATGTAATCCGGGTAATCGTGCTGCGGATTTGTTTTATTTTTTTGGCGGACTCTTTCATCTCTTTGGCCACTTCCTTAAGCCGCGGCCGCCTTCCCAGCTTTTGCGTAAGGCGCTCCACTGCCCGTTTCCATTTGGCAATGGCCTCTACCATATATACAGGAACCCGCACCGTTTTAGCCTGGTTGGCCAGGGCGCGGGTAATGTATTGCCTGATCCAGTAGGCAGCATAAGTAGAAAACCTGAATCGCTGCTTTGGGTCATACATGCTTACTGCCTTCATCAGCCCTATGTTTCCCTCTTCGATCAAGTCTATCAGCGGCACTCCAAAATGGGAATACCTTTTGGCAATACTTACCACCAGGCGCAGATTTGCTTTAATCATCTTCATCCTGGCCTCAACGTCACCCTCTTTAATTTTGCGCGCTAAATCTTTTTCTTCCTGCGCACTTAAGAGGGGTATCTTTTTGATATCTTTTAGATATGCTTTTAGTGATTCCATTTTATAACGGCCTGAGCCGCGGCCAGCTGGGCAATAGGCACGCGGTAAGGTGAGCAGCTCACGTAATCCATATTTGCTAAATGGCAGAACTCTACACTGGAGGGCTCGCCTCCGTGTTCGCCGCAAATACCTACTTCTAAATTGGGCCGGGTCTTTCTTCCCTTTTCTATTCCGATGCGGATGAGTTCTCCTACCCCCTTTCGGTCTAACACAGCGAAAGGATTGTGAGTTAAGATTTTTTTGTCAATGTAAACCGGCAGGAACTTTCCCTCAATATCATCGCGGCTGAACCCGAAAGTGGTTTGGGTAAGATCATTGGTACCGTAGGAGAAAAACTCCGCTTCCTTGGCGATTTCATCGGCAGTCAAGGCTGCGCGGGGAAGCTCAATCATTGTGCCGATGAGGTATTTCATCTTTACGTTATTTTCTTTGATTACTTCTTCGGCTACCGCATGAATATCGCCTTTGGCCACTTTTACTTCATTGACATGGCCGACTACAGGAATCATTACTTCCGGGAAGGGCTTAAGTCCTTCTTTGATTAATTCGCAGGCGGCTTCAAAGATAGCCCTGGCCTGCATGCGGTTAATTTCGGGGAATGTTATTCCCAGGCGGCATCCGCGATGGCCCAGCATGGGATTGGCCTCATGAAGAGCCGCTACTTTAGCCAGGACCTTCTCCAGGCGGGCAATTTCATTTTGATCGCCATTAGAATCCTTTAATTTAGCGATCTCTTTGGATAGCTCTTCATGTTTAGGCAGAAACTCATGCAGGGGCGGATCAAGCAGACGGATAATTACCGGTAGCCCGTCCATTGCTTTGAGGATGCCTTTAAAGTCTTCGCGCTGAAAAGGAAGAAGTTTATCCAGGGCCTTTTTTCTTTCTTCGTCGTTGTCTGCTAAAATCATTGCCCTTACAGCCGGAAGGCGCTCTTCCCCGAAGAACATGTGCTCAGTGCGGCAGAGCCCTATTCCTGTTGCCCCGAATGCCCGGGCAATCCGGGCGTCAGTTGGGGTGTCTGCATTGGCACGTATCCCTAAGCGTTTTACTTTTTGTACCCACTGCATCAACTGACTATAGATTTTATAGACGCTGGATTTCTCTGCAGGTAACACCCCTTTTACTACCTGGGTGATTTCCGAATCTGCCGTGGGCACGCGGCCCTTCATTACTTCACCCGATGTCCCGTCAATAGATATATAGTCGCCCTTTTTGATGATTTCATTGCCGACCGTGAATTGCTCATTTTTGTAGTTAACCTTTATTGCCTCGCACCCGGCTACGCAGCATTTGCCCATGCCCCGGGCAACCACTGCCGCATGGGAAGTCATTCCCCCTCGGGCAGTCAGGATTCCCTCGGCGGCAACCATACCGTGGATATCTTCCGGTGAGGTCTCAAGGCGCACCAGGATTACCTTCTCGCCTTTCTTAACCTCTTCTTCCGCCTCATCGGCGCTGAAGACCACAACCCCTGTGGCTGCGCCCGGTGAGGCCGGCAGGCCGCGGGCGATGACTTCTTTTTTTGCCTTGGGGTCAAACATGCGATGTAAAATCTGATCCAGCTGGTCCGGCTCAATGCGCGATATCGCCTCTTCCTTTTTAATCAATCCCTCTTGGGCCATTTCCACGGCAATACGTATTGAAGCTAAGGCCGTTCTTTTTCCGGTTCTGGTCTGAAGCATCCAGAGTTTACCTTTTTGAATAGTAAACTCGATATCCTGCATATCGCGATAATGTTTTTCCAGCTTGTGGCGGATGCTTTCCAGTTTTTTATAAGGTTCGGGCATCTCTTCTTCCAGAGAGCTTAATTCTAATTTCTTGGCTTTTTTCTGAAGCCTATTTAAAGGATGTGGCGTCCTCACTCCCGCCACTACATCTTCGCCCTGGGCATTGACCAGATACTCTCCGTAAAAGACGTTTTCTCCTGTAGCCGGATCACGCGTAAAGGCCACGCCCGTTGCGCTGTCTTCGCCCATATTTCCGAAGACCATTGTCTGCACATTTACGGCCGTTCCCCAGTCATCGGGAATCTTGTTTAATTTGCGATAGGTAATCGCCCGTTTATTATGCCAGGAGTCAAACACTGCTCCCGTTGCTCCCCAGAGCTGTTCATCAGGGTCTTGCGGAAAGGGCTTGTTTGTTTTTTCCTGCACGATCTTTCTATATTGGGGAATTAAGTCTTTTAAGTCCTGTGCGGATAACTCCGTATCTAATTTTACGCCTTTTTCTTTTTTCTTCTCTTCCAATAAATGCTCAAAGAGATCTTTATCTATTCCCAGCACAACATTGGAATACATCATTATAAAACGGCGATAGCTGTCATAGGCGGCTCTTTCATTTTTAATCTGGGCAATCAAACCTTCGACTGTTTCATCGTTTAAGCCCAGATTCAAAACCGTATCCATCATCCCGGGCATGGATGTGCGCGCGCCCGAGCGCACCGAAACTAAAAGCGGATTTTTTGCATCGCCGAACTTCATGTCCATAACCTTTTCCACCTTAGCCATGTTGCTCTTCATCTCTTCCTTCAATCCTTGAGGAAACTTCCTCTTGTTGGCATAAAAACTCATACAGACCTCGGTGGATATAGTAAAACCCGGGGGCACCGGAATGCCTAAATTAGTCATCTCTGCTAAGTTTGCGCCTTTACCCCCTAAGAGATTTCTCATTGAAGCTTCGCCATCGGCCTGGCCGTGGCCGAAGAAATAAACCATCTTTTTCGCCTTTGTTGCCGTAGTCATTGCTTTTTACTCCTCCTTCTTTCACTGAAACCACTGAAGTTGTTACACTGAAACCACTGAGGCTTTTTTCAGTGCCCTCAGTGTCTCTTTTTTCAGTGTTCTCAGTGTTATCAGCTTTGCAATTTCTCGCCTAAGTAATTTTTTAGATTCTCTATACTAATCCGTTCCTGTTCCATTGAATCGCGCTGGCGCACGGTAACCTTTTTATCCTGGAGTGAATCCACATCAACCGTTACGCAGAATATCGTGCCCACTTCATCCTGGCGGCGGTAGAGCCGGCCAATGGCAGCGGTATCATCGTAAACTACTCTCTTTCCACCGCCACATAGATTTTTTCGTAAATCATCGGTTATGGATTTTGCGAGTTTTACAATTTCCGCTCTATTCTTCAATAGCGGAAGCACCGCTACCTTTATGGGTGAAAGGCGCTTATCCAATCCTAAGACCACTCTTTTTCTTTCGCGCACTTCTTCTTCCCGGTAGGCATCTATCAAAAAAGCAAGCATTGTTCTGTCCACGCCTCCGGACGGCTCAATAATATAAGGAACGAGTCTTTCTTTTGAATCCTGTTCAAAGTAATTTAAATCTTTGCCACTTAAGTTGGCATGCTGCTTAAGGTCGAAATCTGTGCGATTGGCAATGCCTTCCAATTCCGCCCAGCCGAAAGGAAATTTATATTCGATATCCGCGCAGGCCTTGGCGTAATGAGCGAGCTCATCTTTTTTGTGTTCTCTTATTCGCAAATTATCCGGATTAATGCCCAATTTAACATACCAGTCAAATCTCTCTTTAATCCAGTACTTATACCACTTATTTGCCTCAGGGGGCCGCACGAAGTATTCTATCTCCATCTGTTCAAATTCCCGGCTGCGGAAGGTGAAGTTTCCTGTGGTTACTTCATTGCGAAAGGCCTTGCCTATCTGGGCAATTCCGAAAGGTAGCTTCTTGTGCGTGGAATTGAGGACGTTATTGAAATTTACGAAAATCCCCTGAGCGGTTTCCGGACGAAGATAAATCTGGGAGCCAGTCTCTTCTACGGGCCCCAGGAATGTCTTGAACATTAAATTGAAAGGGCGCTGTTCGGTAAAGGAAGTGCCCGCGCAATTAGGGCATTTAGCCTGGCCAATCTTTTTCTTTCCGCTTTCGGTTAAATCTTCAAGCTTGAATCTCTTCTTGCAATTTTTGCAGTCCACTAAAAGATCGAAGAAGCTTTTCACATGCCCGGAAGCCTGCCAGGCTTTAGGATGCATCAGGATTGCCGCATCGAGTCCGGCAATATCGTCTCTTTCATAAACAGAACTTGCCCACCAGGCCTCTTTGACATTTCGCTTAAGCTCTACTCCTAAGGGCCCGTAATCCCAGGTACTGGCCAGGCCCCCATAGATTTCGCTATTCTGAAAGATAAAGCCCCTGCGCTTGCACAGAGAGGTGATTTTTTCCATTGATGTTTCTGTCTTTGCCTTGGCCATAGTCTGTTTAATTTAACACAATTTCGTCTCTAAATCAAGAATTTTTGTCACTGAAATCACTGAAGAGTGACCACTGAGGCCGCTGAGTTTTATTCAGTGTTCTCAGTGTCATTTTTTTCAGTGCTTTCAGTGATAATTCAGCGCCCTCAGTGTAAAAATTTTCGGGATTTGATCTCTTTGTCTAAGTGGATATCCAGGAAGCTATTCAAAATGGTTACCAGCTCTGCCGCTATATCAGGAGCTATTTTAAGACGCAGTGCCTTGGACCAGTCCGATTTTTCAATATACTCTATGGAGGCCAGGGTTCCTTTTAGTGTTGCCTGGGCATTTTTATCATGCCCAAAGCAGCGCTCACAAAGTATGCCTCCCAGGATTGAACTAAATCTGCCCTGCCCGCCAGTCTTTAGGCGGGCCTCTTGAACAATCTCTTTTTGGCAGTTGACGCAGGAATCCAGGCGCGGCTTAAACCCTGAAAAATTCAAAAGCCGAATTTCGAATATGCGGGCAATCCGCCAGCTTTCCCGGGTATGACAAAGGGCTCTTAAGGCATCGACCGTTAATTCAAAAAGCCTTTCGTTTTTATCATAATCCTGGGTAACCGTATCCAGAAGCTCGAGAAAATAATTGGCGTAAGCGGTCTTTTCTAAATCTTCCCGGATAGGCAGGAATTGTTCCTGGGCATCGCACTGGGTAACCAGGCTTAAATCTCTTTTGGGATTTTGATAAAACACAATGGAGCTGCGGGAGAAAATCAGAGGCATTCCCCCGTATCTTTGGGGGGTAAGCCTTATGCCTTTGATGAGGCCGCCGAGCTTGCCAAAATCCTTTGTGAAAAGATTTACCACGAGGCTGGTTTCGCGAAAGTCAGAAGTTTTCAAGACAATCGCTTCGCTTTTCTGGATAGCCATATTATTAGTCGCTAATTAGTCGCTAGTCGCTTGTATCTGGTATCTAGTAAAAGACAAAAAAATTTTAACTAGATACTAACGACTAGATACTAGATACTATTTATGTGGCGGCGAGAAGGTTCCGCCGGAAACAATAAGTTTAAAAGCATCGGCCACGGACATCGAAAGCGGTACGACCTCCTCTTTGGGGATGATTAAGAAGAAGCCGTTGGTAGGGTTAGGGGTAGTGGGTAAAAAGACATAAACGCTGCCTGTTTTAGTCTTTTCCTGGATTTCTTCGCAGCCTTCGGCTGTAATAAAACCCAGGGAATATATGCCCCGGCGCGGATACTCGACCAGTACCACCTTATCAAATACATATTTACCCTGCCCTAAAAATGCGCGGCTTATCTGTTTTATAGTAATATAGATTTTGCCGAGCATCGGCACTTTTGCTATCAGCTTTTCCCAGAAGCCGAAAAATTTACGCAAGAGAAGCAATCTCGTTGCCAGGCCGATTAAGATTATAAGTAGAACTATAATCAAAAAACCGATGCCTCTGGATATATATACCCAATAAGGATTATAGAAATGCAGACCCAATAATTCCATTGTCGGCACCAGCACAATATCGTTAATCTGTTTTATCAGAAATCGGAAAATTATTATAGTAAGAATAAGAGGAAGGATTACCACAAGCCCGGTAAGAAAATTATTTTTTATTTTATTAAACATTTTTCACTCCCGGTAATTTTAAGATTAATTATCTCAATATTTGAAATATCAATGTAGGCACAAGCACCCCTAACGCCGCCCCTGCAATTACTTCCCAGATGGTGTGGATGCCTCCTGCGAGCCTTGAACGCGCTACCAAAAGAGCCAGAATAAAAACCAGGACTATTGCTATATGGTTGGTCCCGAGAAAAGAGATGGTTGTCCAGATGGAAAAGGCCAGCGCCGCATGCCCCGAGGGCATGCCCCCTCTTAAGGGAGTGCCTCTGTGCAGGAGAGCCTTGCTTAAGAGAACCAGAAATAAAACGACAACCAGGGTTATCAGCGTAATATGCCAGGGGGAAGACTTAATTTTGTCTATTCCGCTTTCGATATGCACCTTCCATGGCCGGCTTAAAAATAAAAGATACCCCACAATAAAGGCATTTACCGAAGCCACTAACACACATCCCGCAGAGATATCTTTGATTATGCGCACTATGGGATTGAAACTTTCTTCAAGTAAATCTGTATTCATCTCTATGGCTGTATTAAACATTTCCGCAAGCATTACAAAGCAGATAGCTATGAATAAAAGCAGGATTTCCACCTTTTCCAAATTCAAATAGATTCCCAAAAAAAGCACCAAAATAGCCACTAAAAAGTGAAGGCGCATATTTCTCTGGGTCTTGACCACATAAATGAAACCCTCGATTGCGGAATTGAAGCTTTGAACGAGATTTTGTTTTTTCATTTTTGGGTAACCTGCCTTAGGATTCGTGACTGCTCCCTTTTCATTATAGAATGCTTCTTGTCAGTCGAGTCATCAAACCCAAGAAGATGTAATATGCCGTGCACCAGACAAAGATAAATTTCGCCTTGCGCAATTTCCGGACAAATTACCACATCACCCAGAAGCTCAGGGTGTAAGCCGGCATCCTCTCCTTCGCGCATGCTGAAGGCCAGGACATCGGTGGGCCTGTTTATATTTCTGAACTTTTTGTTGAGCGCGCAGATATTTCTTTTTCCGGTAAATAAAATACTTAATTCTGCGTTTTCGAAACCTTTTATTTTAAGAATCTTTTCGGCGATTCTGGCTATATCTTTTTTATTTATGGTTATTTTTCTTTGGTTGTTTTTTATTCTTATTTTCACTCTTTAATGTTTCTCCGGATTTCTCTTTTTCTTCATATTCTACCCGGGAATGAAATATCCCCATCAAGATATGGGCAAAGATATCGCTAATTACTTCCAGGTCTTTTAAGGTCAGCTCGCATTGATCGAGCTGATTATCGATGAATTTATTGTTGATAATTTTGCGCACCAGGCCCTTTATTCTTGCCGGCGTGGGGTCAGCCAGTGTGCGTGAGGCCGCTTCCACCGAATCTGCCAGAAGCACGACTGCGGTTTCCTTGCTCTGCGGCTTGGGACCGGGATAGCGGAAGCCTTCCTCTTTGGGCAGCTCTTCTTCCGCCTTTTCCAGGGCCCGTTGATAAAAATAATAAATAAGGCTTGTACCGTGATGCTGTTCGATAAAATCAATTACCGCTTGATTGAGTTTATATTTACGGGCAAGCTCCACTCCGTCTTTGACATGGTTGGTAATAATCAGGCTGCTCATGCTGGGGGTTAGGGTATCGTGTTTCTTTTTGGCCGTGCCTATCTGGTTTTCGCTGAAATATTCCGCCTTTTCGGTTTTACCGATATCATGGAAATATGAACCCACCCGCGCCAAAAGGGCGTTTGCCCCGATGGCTTCGCTGGCGGCCTCGGCCAGATTTCCCACGATCAAGCTGTGGTGATATGTGCCCGGGGCCTTAAAAACCATATCTTTTAATAAAGGATGGTTCAGGTCCGACAACTCCAATAGGCTGATATTGGTAGTTATATTAAAGAGGCCTTCGAATACAGGCAGGATTCCGGTAATAATTACCGCCGAGCCTAAGCCATTAATTATCCCCCAGAAACCTTCTTTTAAAAGCACCGTATATTTTAATCCATGCAGAAGTTCAATCGCACAGATAGTGAGGAAATTGGCCAGGCCCACAAGGCATCCCGTCATGAGGATTTGCGAACGCCGCCGTGCGCCTTTAATGAAAAATACGCCCACCACACCGCCTATAAAACACACTGCGGCTATATTGAGCTTATCTCCGGCAATGATTCCTATAAGGATACTCAGGATGCCGGTGACAATAATAGCCAGTCGGGGACTGACCAGCATGGCTATAAGTATGGAGGCAATGGCAGTGGGTATTGCATAACTCGGCAGTGGAGAATAGGTGATGATTTTGGCCAGAATAAGTATTAAAATAAATAAAATAGCCACTGCTGTTAATTTGCGTGTGCTTAAATATATCCTGGGTTCGTAGGACTTTAAATAAATAGAAATTATGGCCAGGAAGATCAAAGTCAACATTAACGCTCCGGAGAAAAACATAAAGCGATTGGCCTTAATTTGCTGGCGGAAAATTGCTTTGATTTTGACCAGATGCTCCCTGAGGACTCTTTCGCCGCGGGCTATAATCAACTCTTCCTTCTTGACTTCCCTTTCCTTATATTGTAAAGGAGCGTTTTCATAGGCGAGCTTCCGCTTTTGATTAGTCAGCTCTTCGTTAAATTGGACATTGGGTTTGAGTAAAAGCTCGCTCAGGGATATCGCCGCTATTCTCAATTTTCGGTTTTCCGGCATCAGGTTTTGCACGTCAACGGCAATTTCTTTTTTTGCCTTGGCCATGTTAGAAAATCTCTCTATGGAGACTTTGGTTTCCTCTGTTCCGTCTATATCTTTCAGTACGACATAGTTTTGTCCGGATTCGGCTATCTTGTTTTCCAATTCACCGGAGATTATCCCTTTAGTGAAAATCCTTTTCAAGAGAGTTTTGATTTTATTTTTTGTCTCTTCAGGGTTGACATCAGACAGAAAAGTCTTTAAATCAGGATCGGAAAGCTCAAGGCCTAAAGCCTCCTTTATTCTTTTTAATTTTTCATTTTCTTCAATTTCTTTTGAGTTTTGAACAAGGATAATCTGTGCGAAAAAGTTATCGAGCTTTTCATTTGTATTTTGTATAGTTTGCGCTTCTATTTCATAGATTTCTTCAACTGCCGCCATTGCTTCTTTGCGTGCAATTTCAGTTTTTTCTTCGTCTACACCTATCTGATATTTAAAATCTATCGGCGCATATATCGTCCTTAAGGAAATATCTCCTTCCTTGAGCTCCTCGCCGTAAGGTTTTCTTCCGATGTAGACGGTAAAGATTGTAGCCAGACAAATAATTATTGCCAGAACTCCCCGGGTGGTAGTCTGTACGGCCCTATATCTTGTTTTCTTCCATTGAAAATTCTTTTTCATTTTCCTTTATCCCTTTTTGGTATAGGCCTTGATAATTTCCTGAACCAGCTCGTGTCTGACTACATCCTGGTCGCTCAGATGGATAAACTTTATGCCTTTAATGTCTCCGAGCAAATCGCGCGCCTGAATGAGCCCTGTGGGTTTTCCTCCGGGTAAGTCACTTTGAGTTATGTCGCCCGTAATTACTGTTTTGGAGTCGAACCCTAAGCGGGTGAGAAACATCTTCAACTGCTCGGGTTTACAGTTTTGGGCTTCATCCAAGATAATAAAAGCGTCGTTAAGAGTCCTGCCCCGCATAAAACCCAGGGGCGCTACTTCGATTATTCCCCGCTTGGTGTAGGATTCTATCTTTTCCGTCTCCAGCATATCGTAAAGGGCATCATACAAAGGACGTAAATACGGCGAGACCTTTTCGTATAAATCACCGGGCAAAAAGCCTAAGCTTTCTCCGGCCTCTACTGCCGGACGGGTGAGGATAATGCGGGAGATCTCATGTCTCGTCAAGGCCTGAACGGCCAGGGCCATTGCCAGATATGTCTTGCCCGTGCCTGCGGGGCCGATGGCAAAGACTATATCGTAATTTCTGATTGCGTCTATGTAGCTTTTTTGCCCTTTGGTCTTGGGGACTACATATTTTCTTTTTGCCGATACCTCGATCCTGTCCATATAAATATGTCCGAATTTATTAATGGCGCCTGAGTTTACTGATTTAGCGGCATAGCGCAGCTCCTGTTTCTTGAGCACTCCGTCCTTTCTGATTATTGCCAGAAGCTCCTGGCAGAAATGATGCGCTTTCTGGACATTCAGGGCCTCACCCTTGAGGGTGAAGTTTTCGCCCCGGGCGAAAACCTTTACAGAAAACTCAGTTTCAATGAATTTCAGGTTTTCGTCTTGATTCCCGAAGAGCTTGCGCGCCTCTTCGGTACCACGTAATTTTATTATTTTTTGCATTAAGGTTATTTTTTATATTCTTTTACTTCAGGAATAACCAGGACCTGTCCGGGATAAAGCTCATCCGGGCTCTCTAACTTATCTCTGTTGGCCTGATAGAGTAGAGTCCATTTTCTGGTTGTGCCATAGAACTTTTGCGAAATCTTCTGCAGGGTGTCACCCTTTCTGGTTTTGTAAGTGCATTTTTGAGTCACTGGTTCAGGTTTAAATATTTCAGATACTTTTTCCTTGAATTTCGTAATCGGCGTTTCTTGTATCACGGCTTTTTCTCTCTCATAAGGCCCGCCGAAAATATATCCCCTGTTCCCCCAAAGAGCACTATCCGAAGTCTTTTCTGCTGCCTCTGCGTTTCTTTGTCCCCACTGCGGCAATTCTACTTCAAGCTGGTAGACTTTTCTCTCTGTAAATGCAGGTTCTTTTGGAGCATCCGTTGCTTCCCCGGAGACAAATCCGCGATTTCCGGAAACCTCCTGGTCTGCCCTGGGTTTGTGCAGAGTGGTAGTGCGTACATTTCTGGCGCATCCAGTCATCTGGATGCAGATAAATCCCAATAGAAGCGTCATCATCAAGGTATGCTTTTTCATCTTACCCCCCTCCTTTTCTTTTTCGGTTTCTTAATACTCAATCCTAATTCTTTTAATTGTGCTGCGGATACATCGGAAGGCGCACCTGTTAAGGGACAGACCCCCTTTTGTGTCTTAGGAAAAGCAATTACTTCCCTGATACTCGTCTGGTTTCTTAAAAGGGCGATAAATCTGTCCAGCCCCAGGGCAATTCCGCCATGGGGAGGCGCCCCGTAATCCAGCGCCCGCAATAAAAAGCCGAAACGCGCCCTGGCCTCTTTTTTGTCTATTTTGAGAATCTTGAGTATTTCCTCTTGAAGCGCCCTTTGATGTATTCGTATGCTGCCTGAAGCGATTTCTACGCCATTGAGCACCAAATCATATGCCCGGGCGGAAATTTTACCCAATTCCCTGGTTTTAGATAGTAGTTCGGCGCCTGCAGGCGCGGTAAAAGGATGGTGTTCGGAATCCCATCTCTTTTCTTCTTCATTGTATTTAAAAAGAGGAAACTCATTAATCCAGATAAACTTAAAGCCCTCTTTTTTCTCCCCCCTTAAGTCGGGTTTGTCGGTAGCGTATTTTTCCTGTGCTTCTCTGTAAGTCAATCGGGAGAAAGGAATTTCCAGAGAAATATTCAAGACTTTATCAAAGATATATTTCAACAATTCTTCAATCAGAGAAAAAATGCCTTCCTCTTCAATAAAAGACATCTCTATATCCAGCTGGGTGAATTCCGGCTGCCTGTCTGCGCGCAGGTCTTCATCCCTGAGACACTTGCTAATCTGGAAATATTTTTCCAGCCCCGAAATCATTAAAATCTGTTTGAATAACTGCGGCGACTGCGGCAGGGCATAAAATTTACCCGTATTCAGGCGCGAGGCAACCAGATAGTCCCTTGCCCCCTCAGGCGTGCTTTTGGTTAAAAGAGGCGTTTCCACCTCGATAAACTCTTGCTTATCCAGAAAGTCCCTCATCGCTTTAACGATTTTATGTCTCAATATAAGGTTTTGGCTGACTCCCGGCCTTCTCAGGTCAAGATAGCGATAGGTAAACCTTAGTTCTTCGGTTGCCTCTATGTCTTTGGCAATCTCAAAAGGGATTGCCTTAGAGGGGTTTAGGATTTCGCATTCGGAGACGCCAACCTCAACCAAACCTGTGGGTATCTTAGGATTCTCTGTTCCTTTGGGCCGGGGATTGACCTTGCCTTTTATCAATATCACATATTCAGATCTTAACTCGGCAATCTGCCGGACAAGTTCTTTGCCCCAAAAGACAATCTGGGTTAAGCCGCTTTTGTCGCGCAGGTCGATGAAGACTATATTTCCGTGGTCGCGTCTAGCATGAACCCAGCCGCAAAGCGTTACTTCACTGCCTATATTTTTTTCGTTTAGCTCTCCACAGCTGTGTGTGCGCAACATTATTTTAATTCCTCAAATAGTTTGTTAATCGGGATCTCTTCTTGAGTTTTGTTTTGCATATCCCGCAGGATTATTGTTTTTTTAGTTAGCTCTTCGCTGCCCAGGATAGTTACATATCTGGCTCCCAGTTTATCTGCCTGGCGCATCTGCGCCTTTAAGGAGCTATCCTGATAGCCTGCGGTGGCTGCTATACCTTTTGCCCGCAGGGAGTCTAATACTTTAAAAGCAGTTCGCTTGGCTTCTTCTCCTATGGCAGCCATATACAATTTTGGCGGAATTGCCTCGGTTTTTTGCGGCCCTAATGCGGCAATTACCCGCTCTACGCCAAGAGAAAAACCTACCGCAGGCTTTTGCGGGCCGCCGAGGTCGCTGACTAAATCATCGTATCTGCCCCCGGCCCCCACGGCGTTTTGCGCGCCCAGCTGGGGATGGGTTATCTCAAAACAGGTCTTGGTATAATAATCAAGCCCGCGCACCAGGTGCGGACTAAAAGCGTAATCGATATTTAAAGATTCTAAGGCCAGTTTGACTTTAGAGAAATGATCCTGGCATTCCCGGCAGAGGGATGCGGCTACTTTCGGCAGAGAATTGATTATTTCTTTGCAGTGAGGATTTTTGCAGTCAAAGACACGCAGCGGGTTTACTTTATAGCGGGCGCGGCAATCCGCACACAGAGATTTTAATTTATTTTTTAATGCCGCCTTTAAATTAGTTTTATATTTCTGCCTGTCTTTTTGACAGCCGATACTGTTTAGGTGCAGCGCAAATCCCTGCAGTCCGATTCCCTCTAACATCCTTACCGCAAGCGATATTACTTCCGCATCTAAATAAGGACTTGCCGAACCAATGGCCTCTACCCCGATATGATAAAACTGGCGCAGTCTTCCTGCCTGGGGTCTCTCGGCCCTGAACATCGGACCGAGATAATAGAATTTGGCCAGAGATATAGTTTTATCGAAGCCGTGTTCCAGGTAGGCCCTGACTACCGAGGCGGTAGCTTCCGGGCGCAGACACAAGAGCCTTTTTTTGCGGTCTAAAAAGGCATACATTTCCTTGCGCACAATATCGGAAGATTTGCCGATGCTGCGCACGAAAAGGCGCGCCTCTTCCAGGATAGGAGTGCGGATTTGGCGGTAGCCGTAGACTTCGGATAAATTTTTGGCTTTTTCTTCTATGGAGCGCCAAAGTCGGGAATCCTGCGGGAGGATATCTTTTGTTCCCCTAATAGCTTTTATCTGCATAGCTTATCGGCTTTATTTTATCTCCCGTTTCATAATCAGGCCCGGTTTAAATACGGCCACCTTTTTGGGCGGTACAGGGACTGCTGCTCCTGTGCGGGGGTTCCTCCCTGTTCGGCCCTGTCTGGACTTGACCTTGAAGATACCGAAATTCCTCAGCTCCACTCGCTCGCCTTTAGCCAGAGCCACTACGATTTCTTCCAGTGTCTTCTGGACCACCTTTTTTACATCCGCCTGTTTAATTTTGGTCTCTTCAGCAATCTTTAAAACTATCTCTTTTTTGGTCATTTCCTGCTTCACCACCTTTCCTTAAGTCTAAGTAATCGCAAGACTTGAATAATATAGCATTAAAAGGATAAGCTGTCAAGCACTTCTCTATTTCTTTAGAGTGACTACCCCTTCTCCCAAGACAGCTTCGATTTCGGAAATGAGTTTTTCGGAGGGTTCGGCGTAATATTCGGGACTGATTAGGAGTTGCACCCGTTGATTGTCGGGACTGCTGAAACTTAAGCTTACAGGCGCTTCTCCCTTGTGCTGCTTAAGAATGTCCTTAAGCCGCTTAAGCACTGCCTCTTCCAGGCCGGGGGTAAAGAGGTTTATAACAATAGCCTTGGTGTAACGCTTCTGGGCTTCCGCCAGAGGGATTATCTCCTCCGCAACAATTTTGGTGTCTTTGTCGCGGTCGCGCAGATTGAACTTGCCTTTGATGAGAACCGTTGCGTTCATCTTCATTACCTTGAGAGATTGCGAAAAGACCCTGGGGAATACCAGGACCTCTGTAAAGCCGTCAAGGTCTTCCAGGCTCAAAATAGCCATCCTCTCATTTTTCTTTGTGGTGATATTTTTGAGCTTATTGATTATCCCGCCGATATAGATTTCTTCCGTTTCTTGAAGATTGGCGAGTTCCTGGGTGGAGTGGGTGACATAATTTTTTAAGGTCGTAGAATACTTAGCCAGAGGATGTCCGCTGGTATAGAAACCCAGCATCTGTTTCTCGAAGGCCAGCAGTTGATTTTCCGGCCATTCCGGGATATCCGGTATCTCATAAAGGTTCTTTTTGAATGTCTGGTTTTGATGGCTGCGGTCAAAGAAGGAGAGTTGTCCGTTTTGTCTGTCTTTCTGCAGGCCCTGGGCAGTTTCCATTGCCTTCTCCAGCATACTCAGAAGCTGCGCGCGAAAAAGACCCAGGCTGTCAAATGCCCCGCATTTAATCAGGCTTTCAATAACCTTTTTATTTACCAGGCGCGAATCCGTATATTCGCAAAATTCATGCAGGGAATTAAATCTTCCGTACTTATTTCTTGCCCGGACAATAGAATCTATTGCCCCCTGCCCCACGTTTTTTACTGCTGAAAGACCAAAGCGGATAGATTTTTCAGAGACCATAGTAAACTGGGCGAAGCTTTCATTTGCATCGGGAGATAAAATCTCTATGCCCATTTTATTTGCTTCGTTGATGTAGGCGACGATTTTATCGGTATTGTCGCGTTCTGAGGTCAACAGGGCCGTCATAAACTCAACAGGAAAATTTGCTTTAAGGTAGGCTGTGCGATAGCTGATCATCGCGTAAGCCGCCGAATGAGATTTATTGAATCCGTAACCGGCAAAATATTCTATCTGGTTGAAGATTTTCTCAGCCACCCTTTTGCTTATTCCCTTTTTGGCACAGCCGTCAACAAAATACTTTCTCTGCTCCTCCATAACCTCGCTTTCTTTTTTGCTCATCGCTCTTCTTAGGATATCGGCTTGGCTTAGGCTGAATCCCGCAAGGACGCTGGCAATGCGCATTACCTGCTCCTGAAAAATAATTATTCCGTAGGTTTCCCGCAGGATGGGCTCCAGGCGTTTGTCGTCATAAACAATGGGGTGTTGTCCGTGTTTTCGTTTGATAAAATCATCCACCATACCGCTTCCGATAGGCCCGGGGCGGTATATGGCTAAAAGGGCCAGGAGATCTTCGAATTTTTCCGGTTTCAATTTTTTGAGCAGGTCACGCATGCCTCGACTTTCCAGCTGAAATATTCCCGCCGTCTGGGCCTGATGAAGCATTTGATAGGTCTTTTCGTCCTCCAGGGAAATCTCTTCTATCTTTAATTCCTCGCCCTTCATTCGCTTAATTATCTTGAGCGTTTCATCGATTACAGTCAGTGTGCGCAGGCCCAGAAAATCCATTTTTAAAAGGCCGATTTTTTCTAAAGACCCCATGGCTACGCCGGTGGTAATCTGTCCGTCACTGGTTTTAAAAAGAGGAATATAGTCGGTGAGCGCGCCTTGTCCGATTACTACTCCGGCAGCATGCGTTGAGGCATGACGCGTCAAGCCTTCCAGCGCCAAAGACGTATCCAGAAGTTCTTTTACCTGGGGATTTTCTTTATAAAGCAGCTTTAGTTCCGGCTCGGTCTGAAGAGCAGCTCCCAAGGTAATGTTCAAATCGTTGGGGATTAGCTTGGCGATTCTGTCTACCTCGCCATAGCTTATGCCCATAACCCTGCCCACATCGCGCACTACTGCCTTTGCCCCCATCGTGCCGAAGGTGATTATCTGGGCAACGTTATGCTTTCCGTATTTTTCGATTACATAATCAATTACTTCGCCTCTGCGCTCATAGCAGAAATCTATATCTATATCGGGAAGGCTGACCCGCTCGGGGTTCAAAAAGCGTTCAAATATCAGGCCGTATCTTAAAGGGTCAATGTCGGTAATCCCCAAGGCATAGCTGACCAGGCTTCCTGCGGCCGAGCCCCGGCCGGGCCCGTGAGATATACCTTTTTCTTTTGCATAATGCACAAAGTCCCAGGCAATTAAAAAGTAGCTTATGTATCCTGAGTTTTTAATAATCTCCAGCTCGTGATTTAGCCGTTCCGTAACGGTCTTGTCTATTTTGCCGTCATATCTTTTCTTGAGGCCTTCGTTGCATAATTGGCGCAGGTATTCTTCCCTGGTCTTTCCTTTGGGCGGCTCATAATGGGGAAGATAAGTCTTGGTGAAGTCCAGTTCCAGATTGCACTTCTCGGCAATGGATAGCGTATTGCTTAGGGCACTGGGCACTTCCTGAAAGAGCTCCTTCATCTGGGCAGTGGTTTTGAAATAAAACTCATCCGTGGAAAATCTGAGCCGCTGGGGATTGGAAAGTATGGTCTGGGTCTGGATACACAGAAGCGCCTCATGCGAACGGGCATCGTTTTTATTAAGATAATGCACATCATTAGTGGCTACCAGAGGAATAGAAAGTTTCTTGCTAAAGTCTATCAGGGCCCTGTTTACCTTGTTTTGTTCGGGAATTTTATTGTTTTGTAATTCAAGATAGAAATTTCCCGGGCCGAAGATGTCATTGAATTGGCCGGTTAATTGCCCGGCCTTCTCTTCTTGCCCGGCGAGGATCAGGCGGGGGATTTCCCCCTGCAGGCAGGCGCTCAAGGCTATTAGCCCTTGAGAGTGCTGGCGTAAGATTTCCTTATCTATCCTTGGTTTGTAATAGAAGCCCTCTAAGAAGCCCACGCTTACCAGCTTCATCAGGTTTTTGTATCCCCGATCGTCTTTGGCTAAGAGAATTAAATGGTAGGCATTTTCCTGGGCTAACTGCGCGGTCTTGTCAAGACGGCTCTGGGGCGCAACATAGACCTCACAGCCGATAATCGGCTTTATACCGCAGGCGATAGCCTGGCGGTAAAACTCTATAACGCCGAATAGATTGCCGTGGTCGGTGATAGCCAGAGCCGGAAAACGGAGGTTTTTGGCTAAGTTGAGAAGCGGTTCAATCTTACAGGCGCCGTCTAAGAGGCTGTATTGGGTATGCACATGCAAGTGGACAAAATCGGAATGCTGGCTCATTACGCTGGCTATCTTACAATGATTTTTTGGCATTGTCAAGAGAGCTTTTTGCTAATTTTCCCTTTACAAGAAAAATTGCCGGTGGTATACTAAAAGATAACTTGTCTCATAAGGAGAAAAAATGTATGAAAGCTATTTTGGCTTAAAGGAAAAGCCTTTCAATGTAACTGCAGACCCGGCATTTCTTTTTTTCAGCCGGCGCCACAAAGAGGCCTTCTCCCATCTTATTTACGGAATCAAAGAGCGCAAGGGGTTTCTGGAGATTACCGGAGAAATAGGCACCGGAAAAACTACCCTCTGCAAGCTATTATTGAATTCGCTGGATAAGGACACCAAGACAGCCCTGATTTTAAATCCGGACCTCTCCAAATTTCAGCTGCTAAAGACCATATTGCAGGACCTGGGAATTGATATCGGCAGGTCTTCCGGGGGTTCTTTGGTAAGCCAATTGAATAAGTTTCTTATTGGGCAGCTACCCCGGAGGACTAACGTGGTCGTGATTATTGATGAGGCCCAGAACTTAAAGCCTTCCCTGCTTGAGCAGATACGGCTTTTATCTAATCTGGAGACGGAAAAGCAAAAACTCCTGCAGATTGTTTTGGTGGGCCAACCTGAGCTGCGGGATAAATTAAACTTGCCGAGATTGATGCAGCTGCGCCAGAGGATCGGCGTGCGTTATCATATTTTACCGCTGGATAAGAATGAAATAGATCAATATATCAATCACAGGATGTCTGTGGCCGGCGCAACTAATTCCGTTGAGTTTACGGCGGAGGCAGTTGAAAAAATCTATGAATACTCCCAGGGCGTTCCCCGGCTGATAAATATGTTATGTGACAAGACGCTTCTTGCCGCCTTTGTGCGCAGGACTAAATGTATTATTTCAGGAATTGTTAAAGAATGTATTGAAGAATTGTAAGCCTGGAAAGGAGTGAGGCTAAATGAGTATTATAAATGATGCCTTAAAAAGGACGGACGAGTTCAGGACAGAGACTCAAAGATTTGTCTTAAAAAGATGGCTTATCTGGACAGGCACAGGCGTAATTTGTTTGTTGGGATTTTTCCTGGCAACAAATTCTTTGAAAGGGCCTGCCGATACAATTAATGCCGCCGAAGAGCTCAAGCCGGTTCCGATAACGGAAGACGTAACTATTACTCTGGACCTTCCGACATTCCAATTGACGGGTATTCTTTACGACCCGGAAGAACCCCTGGCTATAATTAATGAGCAGATAGTGACTACAGGTGCTTTTGTTGAAGGGGCAAAGCTTTTAGAAATCCAGCCCAATTACGTCAAGCTTTCTTTTGAAGGGGCGGAGTTCCAGCTCAAAATTAAGTAAAATCAAGCCTTCTTAAGCACTTCTATTGCCCGGGCGTTATTGTCCGAAGTGAATATTAGCAGGCAGTCGCATTTAGCAGAGCAGGTCGTTCCGTAAATATATTCCAGATTGATAGATTCTCCCTTTAATTTTTCTGCCATTTCCTGAAGCACGCCAATACGATTAGGTAATTCCACCAACACCGCATCCTCTTCCTTTACCTTATATCCCTTTGCCTCCAGGGCCGCTTTGGCATTTTGATTATTGTCGGTAACCAGCATGAAATGGGCCTCATTCTCCATGGCGTAAGCGCAAATAGCCTGAATATTTATTCCTGTTGCCGATACTGCCGAGCTTACCTCAGCGAGCATACCTACCTTATTTTCGGTTATCGCTATGAGTTGCTTGTCTAACCTTACCTTAGCCATTCTTTCACCTCCCCATTTTTGATTTTATCGCTTTTACGATAGTTGTTTTAGATACGTTTTCCCTGACCACGGTCTTGCCAATAGCCAAAGGCAGCACAAAGCGATTTTTTCCGCCAATAAATTTTTTATCGTGGGCCTGGGCTTTTAAGATATCCTCCAGCTTAAGCTGCGATATTTTAGTGGGCAGCCCCGCCCTTGCAATAAGCGCTTCTATCCGTTCTGCGGCTTTGCCATGAATCAGCTTTAATTCTCTTGCGATTTCACAGGCCACCAATATCCCTAAGGCTACGGAATAGCCATGGGTATAATCTTCTCCGTAACCGGCGGCTGCCTCCAGGGCATGAGCCGTTGTATGTCCGAAATTCAAGATTATTCTTTTGTCCTTTTTATCGGTTTCGTCCTGCTCTACGACATTTGCTTTAATCCGGCAGCAGGTCTCTACGATATATTCTATTTTTTTCTGCTCCAACGCCAATATAGCTTCAAGATTTTTTTCTAAAAATTGAAAAAGCCGGCTATCGGCAATAATTGCATATTTGATGATTTCCGCTAAGGCCTCTTTTATCTGGGCCTCGGGCAGCGAGCTTAAAAAGCGCAATTCGCTTAAGACCAGGCGCGGCTGGTAAAAAGAGCCAATCAGGTTCTTTGCGCTGGCCAAATCGATAGCCGTTTTGCCTCCGATGCTTGAATCTACCTGGGCCAGCAACGTTGTGGGTACCTGAATATAAGGGATGCCCCTTCTGTAAACAGAGGCGCAAAAGCCGGTCAAATCTCCAATCACTCCTCCGCCAAAGGCAATCAGGCTCAAGCCCTTTCCCCTGTCCAGCTCGGCAAACCTTTCAATCAGACTGATGCATACTTGAGCGGACTTACTCTCCTCGCTATCGGGCACCTCTACAAAATGCACCTCGGCCGCCGAACCTCTAAGCGCCTTTTGCATCAGGGCCCCGTGCAAGCGGTTGATTGTAGGATTGGTAACTACCGCAATTACCTTTCCAAGCTTAAGCTTTTTGACAATACCTTTTAGCTTAGTCAGGCACCCTTTGCCGATTATGATAGAATAGCTTCTTTCGCCTAAATTAACTTTTAATTTCTTCATAATTTTTTCTTCTATATAGTATCTAGTCGCTAGTATCTAGTATCTTGTTAAAAATTTTTATTATTTTTTTGTTTTACTAGATACGAAATACGAACGACTAAATACTGTTTTAAAAGCTTACTCCTAAACTACGGGCCAGGGTTATTACCAACGGCCAGATAATCTTTCTTAATAGCCCCATCCACAAAAGGATTATGAGGATAAGAAAACCGAAACGCTCAAGCTGAAGATATGAACGGGCCAAATCCGTGGGTAAAAATCGCAACAGAATTTTTGAGCCGTCCAAGGGCGGTATGGGGATGGCGTTAAAAACCGCCAGCACTAAATTGATGATAATTCCGTAATTTAAAAATAGCCAGCCATAGCTGTTAAGCGGAAATAGCCTTATTCTTAATAAAAAAGCAAGAAATACAGCCAGTAAGAGATTAGCGGCAATCCCTGCTATGCTTACCCAGAATATATCCTGCCTGGGCCGGCGCAGAAGAGCAAAGTTTATGGGCACAGGCTTTGCCCAGCCGAAGATAAACGGAGAACGCATCATGATTAACAGAAGCGGCAGAACTATCGTTCCCATCATATCTATATGGGCCAGGGGGTTGAGAGTAAGCCTGCCGGCATACTTCGCCGTGGGGTCGCCTAATTTGTAGGCCACCCAGCCATGGGCATATTCATGAATCACAACCGCAATAAAGAAAATCGGAAGCGAAATCAAAATCATTTTTTAGGAGGTTTTTCTTCCCTGCCTGACGCAGGTTTCTTCTTGGCAGCAGGTGCCTCTGCGGCAGGCGCCTTAGTCTCTTGTGTTTCGGGCTTCTCTGCCTCTGCCTCAGCGGCTTTCTTTGTCTTCTTGAGCTTCCATCGAACGGCCTTAACTTTAGGTAAGCCAAAGACGGAATCGTCTGCTTTTCTTTTTTCTTTTTCCTCCAGATGCTTCACTCTTTCAAAGCGCTTAAGCACACTTCGGCTGCGCTTACTTTTACCTTTTGAGCTTAAACTGGGGTGAACAGACATGTTGCATTTCTCCTTTCCTCGTTGAGCATTTTACTTATTGCGCATATAGCAATCGGCATAGAGGCTTTTTAATTTTTTCAAATCTATATAGGCCTCACTTTTATCTTTATAGTCTCCCACGCATATTTCGGAAAATTTCCCCCGGTTAATTACGAACGGGGCATAACCCCGATTCTCAAGCCGTTTCAATTCCTTTTCCACGGAGTTTGTTCTGCGCAGAGTGGCCACCTGAATCGTATATTTTCCGGAAGCAACCTCTATCCTTATCTTTTTCTGGGCCTCAGGGCGTTTTTCCGTAGGCGTTTCTTTAATTTCTTCTTCTTCGGCCTCAACCTTTATTATTGCAGTTTTAACTGGATTTAAGCCTTTTCCTCTTTCTACCCCCAGGGAATAGGAAACCATCAGAATCATTACCGAGCCAATTGCCAGAAATATAAGATTTTCATACGATAAAGATATGGCGATGCGCGTTAGGGCAAAAGCCTTTTTCTTGGTCTTTTTTTTGGGTTGAGGCAAGTCGCTGAAGAATTCCGCTTGTTTATCTTTACCGCTTGAATTAAACATGCGCCCCCTCCTTTTTTATTATACGCATGAGTACAGGCCATTGCTCAGCCGGCAGATGAATGCGTTTAAAAATTAATTTTTCAAAAGCTTTGGTTCTGGCGAATTTCAAAAAGGCTTTTATTATCCGCGGATCAAATTGCCTTCCGCTTTGTCTTTTGATTTCCTCAATAGCTTCAAGGATTGAAGTAGATTTGCGATACGGCCGCCGGGAAATCATAGCTTCAAAACTATCGGCCACGGCCATAATCCTGGCCCCCAGAGGTATCTTTTCTCCTTTGAGTTTGTCGGGGTATCCGGTTCCGTCAAACCTCTCGTGGTGATGCAGGATAACCTCAACAGCGGGTTTAAGCCGCTCCAGAGGACTTAAGATTTTTGCCCCTTTTTTGGGATGCCTTTTAACAATCTCGTATTCCCTGCCGCTTAGCTGCGCGGGTTTCTTTAAGATTTCTTCAGGAATTCCGATTTTTCCGGCATCATGCAGCATTGCGGCAAATCGCAAGTTTCGTAACTCTTCTTC
This sequence comes from Candidatus Omnitrophota bacterium, assembly GCA_020341815.1. GTDB lineage: Bacteria > Omnitrophota > Gorgyraeia > JAFGHF01 > JAFGHF01. Next base: position 356,869 of record CP070837.1, on the reverse strand, counting down.
GGAGCAGTGCAATTCCTGGGCAATACCCATGACGATATCCATAAATATCTTTGAATGGGCATAGGGATAACCCGACTTGACCTTAAGCAAAGTCGAAAGCGACTTAACAGTACCCAGAAGCATATCTTCCTGCTCTTTATAAAGCTGGGCATTCTTTATCGCCCCTATGGCCTGTTCAGAAAGAGCGGTCAATATTTCCCGGTCAAAATTATCAAAAGATTTTCTGTTCGTTTTCTCGGAGACCGTAATTACCCCTATCGGCTCTTCATCGATTAATGGCACCGAAAGATATGATTTCTTAAGCAAAATATTGCCGCTGTGCATCACCCTGCTCTGCACTCTCTTGAGAATAGGTGAGATTTGCAACTTTGTTTTCTTTTTAGAAAGATCTATAACCGTTTTGGGGATAAGCCGCTTGGTTTTCTTATCCACTAAACTAATTACGCAGCGCCTGGCCCGTAATATCTGAAGCGTAAGTCTGGCAATCCTGGGTAGCAATTCGTCCAGATTAAGACTTGAGCTGATTAGCCTGTAAATAGTATGGACCGTAGATAAGGCTATTGCCCGGGGCCTGATGCTTTGATAAAGCTTGGATAACTCCAGTTCCTTCTGTGCCTTTTCCAGAAGCGTGCTATTCAAGGCTTCGAATAAGCGCAAGAATTCACGGGAAGGACGGTTCTCTAAATGGCAGACCATCAAAAAGCCATAAAGGGCATCCCCTTGGACCAGGGGCAGACAAAAACCCTCGCCGCAGTGAGCCGGACATAAAAACCGTTCTAATTTTCGTGATTTCTTCGCCTTTTTCAGAACCCGGTTGAAGCACTCAAGGCACTTTTCTTTTTTTGGGCCTTTTCTTCCCCGGCAAATTGAATTGGCGCGCGCAAGAGACATTACATCTGCGCCTGGGCCTGCAGCTATCCAGAACAGAGGCTTTTTAAATAGTTGCGCGATGAGCTCTTTTTCTTTCCCAAGGCCGGGGCTCTTGGATAATTTCTTAAGGAGTTCCTCTTGATACTTCTTCTTATCTCTTCTCATTTTAATTAACTTCTAATTATATCCTAAAAGATAAGAGCTGGCAAGCATAAATATATCTTTATCTGCTTTATATGCTTTGATAGGGCTGGAAAAGTCTGCGGTATTCATTCTGGGCGTATCTGTCTGTCATGCCCGCTATATAATCACAAACAACCCTGTGGGCCCCTTCATCCTGCAGCCTTCCCCTGCTTGTAGTTGGAAGCTGCTGAGGATTGGAAATATAGCATTGAAAAAGCTCCTGAATGAACTTTCGGGCCTTGCTGGACATTCTTACTACCTTATAATGCTGGTATAGTTTTTGATTAAGCAGTTGTCTGAGCTGATTTCGTTTTTCGGCGATTTCATCGCTAAATGTCAAAAGCCTTGAGGAAGCATTTCTCACTTCGTTTAAAGAACGGATATTAAACTCACCCAGATTCCGCTCTGCCTGTTCAATTATATCCTGCACCTGAAGATTGATCAGGGATTTAACGATTTGGTATTTTTGAATTTCTTCTTTCAATTGAGGGTATTTTTGGGATATCTCTTCCTGAGCCCGGCACCAAAGCTCAATCTGCCTAAGATCTTCGATATCAATAAGCCCTGAGGTTATGCCATCATCGGTGTCATGGCTGTCATAGGCAATTTCATCGGCAACATCCACTACCTGTGCCTCTAAGGTAGGAAACCTGTAACTTTTGAATTCTTCCGAACATAAGCGCGGGTGGTCAAAAGCCGTTGAGTGTTTAACGATGCCTTCCCTCAGCTCCCAGGTTAGATTCAGCCCTTTAAAATCGGGGTATCTTTCTTCAAGATAATCCACTACTCTCAAGCCCTGGGCATTGTGTTCAAAGCCGCCGTGTGCTGCCATTAGCTCATTTAGCGTTTCCTCACCCGCATGGCCGAAAGGGGTGTGCCCGAGGTCATGAGCCAGGGCTATAGCCTCTACCAAATCTTCGTTTAGCCGAAGAGCCCGGGCAATGGTCCTGGCAATCTGGGCAACCTCTAAGGTGTGGGTCAGGCGCGTGCGGTAATAGTCGCCTTCATGATTGACAAAAACCTGGGTTTTGTATTCCAGCCTGCGGAAGGCCGTGGAATGGATAATCCTGTCTCTGTCGCGTTGAAAAGCCGAACGATAGGGGTGTTCTTTTTCTGGGTAAACGCGTCCTTTAGAGTTTTTGCTCTTGACGGCAAAGCTTGCCAGGAAATTATCTTCGGCTTTCTCGAACTCTTTACGCTTAAGCATAATTTAACCGGTTAATTTTATTATTTTGCCCGTTATCTTTTTGTCTATTTCCAGTATTCCGTATGAATTATACGGGGCGAATACTTTATCGGTGGGGCTGCCGGGATTGAAATAGAGGATATTTTCATGGATTTCGTTGGCGGGAGAATGGGAATGACCATAAACTATACAATCAATCCGCTCCCCCTTGAACTTCTCTTTCACTTTTTCCACCAGGCCTGTTGGTGCGCCTGAGCCGTGCGTCAGGCCAATACGAAATTCTTTTATTTGAATGAGTTGTTTCTCCGGCAGGGCGCGTTTTACCTCCGGCGGATCCATATTCCCCCATACCGCTTTAACTTCGGGGCCTATTTCTTTCAATCTTGCCAGAATAGCCAGGCTCACCAGGTCCCCTGCGTGCAGGATTAAGTCTGTATCGGCTAGAGCTTTAAGGACTTCATCCGGCAGGTCCTCAGGCGTAGGTATGTGGGTATCGGAAATTATACCTATTTTCATTGGACAATCTGCTCCTTTCCGTAGATATCAAGAAGCAGCTTTAGGTCGCAAAGGTTCCAAATCCAGAGTTTTTTCTCTAAAGCCGCCAGGCGCACATTTAAGTCCAGCTCCTCAAGAGCAACAACAATAGCCTTATTTATTTTATATTTCGAGCTTTTACAACAATGCAGGAACTGTTGTATTTCGCTTTCCGTAATCTGCTCTTTTTTAATCAGGCAGGCCCAGTATCCGTCCTTGTAACGGGCAATTATACAATTATCTAACTCTTTCGCCAGCCACGGCCGGACCTCTTCAAAGCGCCAGAATTTCGAAGATTTATTTTGAATCACAACAATTTCATTATCGAAAGATTTAAAGAGGTCGCTTATTCTTTCGGTCAATTCCTTTTTATTCTCTTCGGAAAATCTCGTGATTTGCGCTTCTATTTCCTTGGAGAAGTCATTTGACTGGCTGGTGGGGTCTACGCTCAAGGAAAGGCTTTTTCTATGATAGACCGATTTTAACCAAAAGCGGAATATCTTATCCTGTATTCTGTAAAATGTCCCTACTTTACCAACCAGGTCTTTATCCAGGAGAGAATTGACTTGTCGCGAGACAATCTTGGGCCGGCGCTTTGTAGTTCTGGATATATCGGCAAGGCTCATCGCTCGGGTGGTAGCAGATACCAGAACAGGCATAAAGTTTGAATAATCGGCGCCGTTAAGACTCTGGCCGATGAGATTTGTAAAGTATTGGTTGAGGATTCCCTTGGAGTCATAAATTAAGGAATTAAATGCCTCGGCCAAAAGAATGCTCGTAATTTCGCTCTTATTGAGCTCTTTGGCCTTCTCTGCCAGCTTATTGCTCAATATATCCAGATAAAAAGGGTGGCCGTTGCTTTCAGCGATTAAAAAATCCCTGATATTTTGCGGCAGATTGATATCGCAAAAGCGTTTTTTGAGGAATTCGCAGGAAGTTTTGTAATCAAAAGGCGCAAGATGGATAATCTCGAAATTTCCGAACAGAAGAGAAAGCTCATTTGCAAAAATTCTTTTGGCATAACTTACCTGTGAACTGATAAGTACATACATAGTGTCTTTCTGCATCATGATTTCTTTGGCGAAAACGGAAAATGGCGAGCGTATTTTATAGCTGTCCAGAAGATGAAATTCATCCAGTATGATTATAGAGGACATGCCGCTTTCTTCTTTCAAAACGGCAGTCAGCTTTAAAAGGCTTTCGTAGGCCCGGTCAAATTGCGAATTCTTGACGCATTCTTCAACTTTGCGGATATCTCCGACTGTCTGGGGAACAGTCTTTTCGGCATACTCTTTAAGGGCCTCAAACTCCTGGGGAAGATGAAAATTTATATTCTTGAGATATTGATAAAGCAGGGTGCCCAGGAACTTATAAATAAAATGGCTGAAGGAATTTCGCCTTAAGTCAATATAGATAGGAATAATCTGAGGGTGTTTAAACTGGGAAAAGAAATGCAGGACAAAGGAGGACTTGCCGATAAGCTCAGGACCGATAATTGCGATATTCTGCCGGTAGCCGTCCTTTAAGCCGTTAACCCTTTTGGAAAATAGAGTTAAAGGTACGTTTCTTCCGAAAAATTTATTGCCGACAACAGGATCGCTGAACATATATCCTCTTATCTTTAAGGCAGGTAAAAGAAAGGGTTCTGGGGTTTATGCCCTTTTCTGATTTCAAAATAAAGCTCAGGGGTTTTTTTCCTGCCGCTTGTGCCTGCGCGGGCAATAACCTGGCCCTGTTTTACCAGCTGATTCAATTCTACCAAGTTCTCCGAATTGTAAGCATAAACTGTGGAATACCCGTCTAAATGATCCAGGATAATTGTCCTTCCGTAACCCTTTAGGTTTTCACTACAGAAGGCTACCTTTCCCGAGCGGGCTGCTTTAACGGGATTACCTTTGTTTATCTGGACGGAGATGCCTTTGTTTTTCACTCCCTCGTTTTTCATTCCAAAAAAGGAGGTGACCCTGCCCTTCGCCGGCCAGATAAAATTGCCTCCTTTATCTGTAAAGTCCGTCTCCAGTGTTAAATCGGCCATAACACTAGTTGCCTCCGGAATAAAAATAAGCTGGCCTACATAAATTCTGGATGAGTCGGCCAGCCGATTAGTGCGGGAGATTTTCTCCAGCTCTACCCCATAGGCCTTGGATATCCTCCAGAGGCTTTCGCCTTTTTTGACCCGATGATATAGCCCCTTGGCTCCTTGCGGCGGAAGAGGCACCCGCCTGCTGCCACCGGTAGCGCAGCCAATTAAACTAATTGTCAGTATACAGTATACAATATATAATAAAAACTTTTTCATTTTCATTCTCTTGTCAATTGTCAAGTAGCTGCAAAGCGGGTGAGCGGAATCGAACCGCCGCTGTTAGCTTGGGAAGCTAATGTTCTACCATTGAACTACACCCGCATCCTTAAATTAATCCTGTTGCTGAAATTAGTCATACGTTGAAAAGCCTCGAACCTGTTGCGGATATCTTCTTTTTTTAATTTATTTAAACGGTTGAGGCTAAAGTCTTCTACGACATAGGAAGACATAATAGTTCCTATGACAATTGCCGCCTTAAAAGAGGATTCGGTAATTTTAGGGCAGGCAGCAAGATAGCCTAAAAATCCACCGGCAAAGGTATCCCCTGCTCCCGTAGGGTCTAAGACATTTTCCAGTAAATAGGCAGGGATAGAAAATGAGGAGCCTCGCGAAAAGAGCGAACAGCCGTATTCCCCTTTCTTTACAATAACCAGACGCACGCCGAGGGCAAGAAGGGCCTTACCTGCTTTAATCAGATTGGATTCCTGAGTCAGCTCCCGCGCCTCGGAATTATTCAAAATCAATATATCACTTTTTTTAATCACCTGCTTTAAGGGCTTTTGTTCATGCTCGATCCAGTAATTCATTGTGTCGCAGACGATTAGGCGAGGGCCTTTTAGTTGCCTGATAACTTCCAGTTGAACATGCGGGCTGATATTCGCCAGAAGAACAAATTTTGCATCTTGATAATCGCCGCTTATATCCGGATTAAAATGCGAAAGCAGATTTAATTCTGTCTTTAGAGTCTGGGCAGTGTTAAGGTCGTAGCTGTAAAAGCCCGACCATCTGAAGGTCTTACCCTTTTTTATATCCAATCCTTCGGTGTCAATTCCTCTTCTCTGGAAAAGGGTTATAAACTCTTGAGGAAAGTCGCTTCCGACAATAGAGGAGAGTTTTACTTTGCTAAAAAAACTTGCGCTCAGGGCCGAATATGAGGCCGAACCGCCAAGAGCATTCTTGACTTTACCGAAAGGAGTTTGGACCGTATCCAGGGCTACCGTACCTACGACTAAAATGCTCATTTCTTTAACTCCCTTTTTGCCGAATCCATTAATTTCATGGAGCAATATTCACTGCACATAGTGCAGACATCCTTGGTCGATGACTTAAACTTCCGGCGCATCTTGCCGGGACGTTCACGGTCAATGGCCAGCTCTATCTGTTTTCTCCAGTTCCTTTTTCTGCGCGCAGTTGATATTTTTGCATCATGGTCTATGGCCTTTTTTATTCCTTTGGCGATATCGGCTGCATGGGCAGCGATACGCGTAGTGATTACTCCTTCGCGTACATCTTCAAGCGTAGGCAGCCTCAGATGTTCCGAACGAGTTACGTAACAGAGAAAGTCGGCTCCGTAAGAAGCGGCCTGGGCCCCGCCGATAGCAGCGGTGATATGGTCATAGCCGGGAGCGCTATCCGTTACTAAAGGCCCCAATACATAGAAAGGAGCGCCGTGGCAGAGCCTTTTCTGCAATAAGACATTGGCTTGAATCTGATTCAGGGGCATGTGTCCGGGCCCCTCAATCATTACCTGCACGCCCTTTTTTCGGCAGCGCTCGGCCAACTCTCCTAATAAAATTAATTCCTGAATCTGGGTTCTGTCGGTGGCATCGGCTATTGAGCCCGGGCGCATGCCGTCCCCCAGACTTATGGTCACATCATATTTCTTGACAATATCCAAAACCCGATCGAAATGTTCATATAAGGGGTTTTCTTTTTTATTCTTTGACATCCATTCTATCAAAATGGCTCCGCCCCGGCTGACCACATCGGTAATTCTTTCTTGATTCTTTAAGCGGGCAACGGACTCAAGCGTTACCCCGCAGTGCAGAGTGAAAAAGTCCACCCCGTCTTTAGCCTGTTCTTCGATGGTTGCAAAGATGTCGTTTTCGCTCATTCCGGCAATGGAGCCGTTATTTTTTACTGCATTGATTGCGGACTGATAGATAGGCACGGTCCCCAAAGGCACAGGACAATTTCGTAAAATAGCTCTGCGCACCTGAGAAATATTCCCCCCTGTGCTTAGGTCCATAACGGTATGGGCCCCGGCCAAGACCGATATCTTCGTTTTCTTCAGTTCCTCGTTTATCTTTGAATAGTCACTGGAAGTGCCGATATTGGCGTTGACTTTTGTGGTTAAGCCCTCCCCTATGCCGCAAGGCCTCTTGGGGCTATGGATTTTATTGTAAGGGATGACTATTTTTCCCTCAGCAAGCTTCTCGCGAATAAACTCAAAACTAACCCCTTCATTACGAGCCACCTTTTTCATTTGAGGAGTTATTCTATTCTTTTTTGCCTGTTCCAGTTGGGTCATCTGTACATTCCGTTTCAAAATTTAAGCGCACAATCCACGCTTCGTTACTTACACCTACGAGGTGTAAGTAGGGTTGTTTAGCCTTTGTTTGAATTTCTCCGTAGTTCCAAAGACGTCCTTTGCTTTAATGATAGCCCTGCAGACGGCAATGCGCCGAGCGCCACAGGTTAAAACTTGGTTTGAGTTTTCCAGATTTATGCCCCCCACAGCCAGAAAAGGGATTTTAACTTTGTCCTTAATCTCTGTAATTATTTCAGGCCCCAGAGGAGTACTTTGCGGTTTTGTCTGTGTGGAAAATATCGGTCCGATAGCGATATAATCTACCCCTTGTCTTTCTGCCTCGTGCGCCTCTTCTACGCTGTGGGTGGAGATACCGATTATTCTTTTAGGGCCTAAGGCCCTGCGCGCCTCACTGAAGGGTGCATCCTCCTGACCCAGATGCACTCCATCAGCATTGATAGTATCTACCAGCTCTACACGGTCATTAAGGATAAATAAGGCCTTTTCTTTACGGGCTAAATTTCCTAAAGAACGGCCTATTTTCAAAACCTCACTATCGCTTTTACCTTTTGCCCTTAACTGCAGGATATCGGCTCCTGCGGAAAGAACATTATGGGCTATTTCCTCTATTTTGCCGCATGAGGCAGCGATATCAACATCTAAAATTACATATAACCTAAAGTCGCGCAATGGTCTTCTTTTCTAAGTCGTAAACCTGAAATCTTATCCGGCCAAAACTTTTACTTAAAGAACGATTGAATATACCGGAGAACTCCTCCAAAACCCGCAGGGCTTCCTTACTTCTCTGGATGTTGGCAGAAAAAACATCTTGATAATTTTTTCGTCCGTTTTTGGTTACGATATCTCTGCCGGCATCAGTTGCGGTATTTCTGTGTTCAGGAAGCGCACCGGGAAATCTTTTAATGCTGCGGGAAATGCTGTGCCTGGCTCTTTTAAACTCACCCGTTAGCTTTTCATCCTCCAGGACAAAGCGGACAACTTCTTCGCAGACCCTTAAGCCTTCGCGGGAGCGGTTTAGATTGGCATCAATAATTCTAAAGAGGTCCTTTTTCATTTGCCCTTTCTTATTCCGGCAATTATTGAGCTGGAAGAGAACCCTTTGACAAAATCTGCCGCTACAACCTTTCCGCCGTAAGACTCGACAAAATCTTTTCCCACTATATCCGCCTTTTGCCAGTCGCCTCCTTTAACCAGGATATCGGGCTTTAAGGCCTTAATTAAGGCCAGGGGTGTAGGCTGATTAAAGATAGTTACATAATCTACGCACTCAAGGGCTGCCACCAAAGCAGCTCTTTCTTTTTCGGGGATTATGGGGCGGGTGCTTCCTTTTAAGAGACGCTCGGAGGCGTCGCTATTTACGGCAACCACAAGTCTCTTTCCTAAAGAGGAGGCCTGCTCTAAGTATTTTATATGGCCCAGATGCAGGATATCGAAGCAGCCGTTGGTAAAAACGACTTTTTCTCGTCTTTTTTTACAGGCAGCTACTATACTTTTTAAAGTTTTTAAGTTTTTAATCTTATCTTTAGTCACGAAAAGGCTTTTTCTGTTAATTCGCAAATAATGTGTCCGATAGCAATATGGGCTTCCTGAATACGTGCGGTGTTGGTTGATGGCACGCACACCGCAGCATCCACCTCTTTTGCCAGTTTTCCTTCCTTACCGCTAAGACAGGCGGTCTTCATCCCCATTGCCTTGGCTGAAATTATAGCTTTAAGGACATTGCCGGAATTGCCGCTCGTAGATATGCCGATTGCCAAATCCTCCTTCTTTCCTAACGCCTCTATCTGCCGGGCAAAAACCTTTTCAAAATCGTAATCATTGCCGATTGAGGTGATGTTGGAGCTGTTGCAGCTTAAGGCTATTGCCGCCAGGGCCTTTCTTTCACGGGTGAATCTTCCTACGAGTTCTGCGGCAAGGTGCTGACTGTCGGCAGCGCTGCCTCCGTTACCAAAGAGGATGATTTTGCCTCCCTTTTTCAAACAGGCAATAGCCAGCTCCGTAATCCTGGCGATTGCAGCAATATTATTTTCGAGAACACCCTGTTTAACGGCAATGCTCTCTTTTAAAATAGTTTTTATTGCCTTTTCCATATTAGTTATCCTTACCCGAAAAATGTAGTGGCGATATCGTAGAACTCTTTGGGGACTGTCTTAAGGGTGCCCACAGCTCGCTCCAAAGGAACAGAGACTATTTTATCCCCTTGCAGACTGGCCATCTGACCAAATTTTTCCTCCAGCACCAGCTCCATAGCTTTAACTCCGTAGCGAGTGCCAAGGACGCGGTCAAAGGCGGTGGGGCTGCCTCCTCTTTGAATATGGCCCAATACCGTAACTCGTGTTTCAAATCCGGTTATTTTCTCAATTTCATCACCCAAGATTTGGCCTATACCGCCCAGCCTTACGTGCCCAAAGGCATCAAGTCTTTCCTCCTGCAATATCTCTGAGCCTTCTTTGAACTTGGCGCCTTCGGCTACCACAACGATACTGAAGTTTTTGCCACGACCATGCCGTTTTTTTATTAAGCCGCAGACCTCCTTGATGTCAATAGGAAACTCAGGGATGAGAATGGCATCAGCCCCGCCGGCAATGCCGGCCTCAAGCCCAATCCATCCGGAATGGCGCCCCATAACTTCCACTACCATTACCCGATGGTGGGATTCGGCTGTGGTATGTATCCTGTCAATGGCCTCGGTGGCAATATTAACGGCGGTATCAAAACCGAATGTCCTGTCTGTAGCCGAGAGGTCGTTATCGATAGTCTTGGGTACACCCACAACCTTGAAGCCGTCTTTGTACAGCTTGCTGGCTACACCTAAGGTATCTTCTCCCCCAATAGCAATCAGGGCGTCAATTTTTAAGGCCTTAAAGTTTCCTTTGGCTTTCTTCAAATCCGCCTCATTTTTGTAAGGATTGGTCCTTGAGGTACCCAGAATCGTTCCGCCTTTAGGCAGTATTCCGGAGACAGAATCGAGGTCAAGAGGTATCGTAGTATTCTCGATTAGACCCTTCCAGCCGTTTTTGATACCTATAACCTTATAATTTTCTTTCAAGGCCTTGCGGGCTATCGCCCTGATTACCGAATTGATTCCCGGACAATCTCCTCCGCCGGTTAAAACTGCGACTCTTTTAATCATTTCCTGATCCTTTCTACTCTTCAGTCTCCATATTCAATATTTCCTTGAAAAGGGGCAAATCTCTCCTGTGTTTGCACATCCTCTTTCTCCTTCTCCTTGCCCTTTTTCTTAAAGCGCCTCTTTTCCTTGGGGACAATCTTTCCCACATGCACTTTCACTATGATTGTCTCTTCAATTCCCAGCATTTCCTGGATGCGGTTTTTGATTATTGCCTGAATGCTTTCGGTGCTTTCGGGGATATTGGCGTCGGCCCAAAGGCTAACGCGTACATTTATTTCTATGCCTTTCTTGCCGGCAACGACATTGCTGCGTAAGTCCTTGACTTCCGACATGCCCGAGGAGAGCCGTTTGATAAAATCTTCTATCGCCGAAAGAGAAACGCTCACCTGCCCGTCAGGATTATCAAAAGCAATAGTCTTTTCTCTCTGCATCCTGCCAAAGGAAATCTGGGCGATACAGATGCTGGCGATAATCAAAAACAGGCCCGATCCGCCGACAATTAGATTGATGTTTTCGATCTCAAATGCCAGGCGCAGGAAATCCGTCAGGTTCTGCAAGGTGAATAAATCCAGAGAAAGCGCAACTAAAATACCTCCCAAGGCTGCGAAGACAAGAGTGCAAACGAAGATTACTATTGCTGCCAATGCCCTCATTTTTACCTCCCTTTTATCACTGAAATCACTGAAATTGTTACACTGAAACCACTGAAATTTTTCTTTCAGTGTCCTCAGTGTTACTCTTTTTGTTTTTCGGAAATCAAGATATCCGTAAAATCTGTATAAACCTTGCCTCTCAAGAAGCGCGCGTCGTTCAATACGTCTCTGCAAAAAGGCAGAGTCGTCTTTACCGGTTCGATTACGTATTCCTCAAGCGCCCGCAGCATAATCCGGATGGCCTCATTCCTTGTTTTGCCGTGCGCAATCAGCTTGGCAATCAGGGAATCATAATAAGGCAGGATATTATAATTCTGATATACGCAGCTGTCAACGCGCACCCCCGGTCCGCCCGGGACATTGTAGGAGGTGATCCTTCCAGGGGAAGGCGTGAAGTTGTTGTTGGGGTCTTCGGCGTTGATGCGGCACTCCATTGCCCATCCTTTTATTTTGACATCGTCCTGGTTAAGGCGTAATTTCTCTCCCGCGGCAATCCTGATTTGCTCTTTGAGCAGGTCTACGCCCGTAACCATTTCGGTAACGCCGTGCTCAACCTGAATACGCGTATTCATTTCCAAAAAATAAAAATTGTTTTTTTCATCAAGAAGAAATTCTATGGTGCCTGCGCTATTGTAATTGACGGACTTGGCGGCCTTGATGGCGGCCTCCCCCATACGTTTGCGCAGTTTAGCATTGATAGCCATAGAGGGCGATTCTTCGATTAGCTTCTGATGGCGTCTTTGGATAGTGCAGTCCCTTTCCCCTAAATGAATTATGCGCCCAAAGTTATCCGCCAGGATTTGAAACTCTATATGGCGCGGCCGGGAAAAATATTTCTCTATGTAGACCTCCGGCTTGCCGAAAGCTGCCTCTGCCTCCGCCTGGGCTGTAAGCAGGGCGCTGACCAGGCGCACATCGTTATGGCATACGCGCATTCCTTTGCCGCCGCCTCCGGCTGCGGCCTTAATAATCACCGGATATTTAAGCCGCTGGGCAATCTTTATGGCCTTGTCTTTGTCCTGCACCGCTTCTGTGCTGCCGGGCACAACCGGTATTCCGGCCTTGCGCATAGTGGCCTTCGCCTGCAGCTTATCGCCCATTAACCTCATCGGCTCAGGCTTTGGCCCGATGAAATTGATGTTACAGGAAGCGCAGATTTCCGCAAAGTGGGCATTTTCCGCCAGAAAGCCATAACCGGGATGGATGGCTTCCACATCGGCAATCTCGGCTGCGCTGATAATGCTGGGGATGCTCAGATAGCTCTCAGCCGGCGCGGCGCGGCCGATACAGATGGCCTCATCCGCCAGACGCACGTGTAGAGAATTAACATCGGGCTGGGAGTAGACCGCTACGGTGCGCACGCCCATTTCTTTGCAGGCGCGGATAATCCTTAAAGCAATCTCTCCCCGATTGGCAATCAGGACTTTAGAAAACATCTCTTATGCAGGCTCCAGACGGAACAATACCTGTCCGAATTCTACAGGACTGCCGTTCTCCACCAGGATTTCTTTCACTTTACCTTTAACTTCCGCCTTTATTTCGTTCATCAGTTTCATTGCTTCAATAATACAGACGACCTCACCCGGCTGGATTTCGCTTCCTACATCTACATAGGGGGCGCTTTCCGGAGAGGAGGCGCGATAGAAGGTTCCTACCATAGGTGAGATTATCTCTATCAGCTTTTCCTTTTCAGGCTCAAGGGCGGGCCCTTTTTCTCTGGGGATAGCTGGCGCAGCTACAGAAGGGGCCTCCTGAGTGGTGATAATTTGCTGGACTTGGCCGGCATTTTTCCTTAGCTTAACCTTGAGGCCGTTCCTTTCCACCTCCAGCTCTAATAAATCGTGTTCGTTCATTAGATTAATCATCTCTTTTATTTCTTTTAGGTTCATTTTATCCCCACCTTTCCCTACACTCGCCCGATATACGTTCCTGAACGGGTATCTATCTTAATCATGTCGCCTTTATTTATAAATAAAGGGACAGAAATCTCTGCTCCTGTTTCCAGGGTAGCTGTCTTGCTCCCAGCCTTCACCGTATCTGCGCGCAGACCGGGTTCGGTATCCTCAACCTTCAGCTCTACAAAAGTAGGTAAATTGATATCTGTGATAGCCCCTTCGCACATAGCCACCGAAATCACCATATTTTCTTTAAGAAACTTTACTTTTTCACTCAGCTGTTCCTGGGAAAACTCCATCTCTTCAAAGGTGTCCTGGTCCATAAAATGATAGAAGTGTCCGTGATGGTATAAAAATTGCACCTTCTTTTGTTCTATAAAGGCCTGTTCCACCTTTTCACCGGAACGGAATGTTTTGTCAATAACATTACCATATTTTAAATTCCGCAGTTTGGTGCGTACAAAGGCCCCGCCCTTACCCGGCTTCACATGTTGGAAACTGAGAATGGTATAAATTGCTCCATCCAATATAATTGTTATCCCATTTTTAAACTGATTTGTGCCAATCACTGGGTCAATACCTCAACGCCTCTTCTGGTAACGCGAACCATATCCTCCACTCTTATCCCGCCTAAGCCAGGTATATAAACTCCCGGCTCCACCGTAAATACCATATTTTCTTTTAAGAAGTCCTGATTGTTAGGGGAAATATAGGGCTGTTCATGGACTTCTCTGCCGATGCCGTGCCCTAAGGCATGTCCAAAAAGGGCCCCTAAGCCGGCGCTGGCTATGTATTGGCGCGCCACCTTATCGATCTCGCTTACCCTTTCGCCCGCCTTTATGGCCTCGATCGCAAGCCGTTGCGCCCGAAGAACTACCTCATAAACCCGCTTAATTTTGTCCCTAATTTTACCTAAAAAGACCACCCTTGTCAAGTCGGAATTGTAGCCGTTCAGGCGGCATCCTAAGTCTACCAGAACCACCTCATTTTTTTTGATAACTTTAGCGGAAACAGGCGCATGGGGCAGCGAGCTCCTCTTGCCGGAGGCCACAATTATATCAAAGGCAGAGTCTTCAGCTCCCTGCTTGCGTATAAAGTATTGAAGTTCGCGGGCAATTTCCGCCTCCTTTTTGCCGGGCCGGATAATCTTTCTGGCAAAGTCAAAGCTCCTTACGCTCAGGGCGGCGGCCGCCTTAAGATGCTTAATCTCCTGCCCGTTCTTTACCGCTCGCAGGGCCTCTATAACTCTCCCAAGAGGTAATAGCTTTATAGATTTAAAAATATTTTTCAGTTTATGATGAAACTCATAGGACAAAGATGAGGCCTCAAACCCTATCCTTTTGAACCTTAATTTTTTAACTAAATAAAACAGGCTTTTCTCCAACGGCTCAAAGGCCTCACGCGTATAAACGCGACAAGATGCACAATGTTTCTCAGCCTCTTCTTTAAACCTGAAGTCGACAAGCAGGATTTTTTTGCTCGGGGTAATTAAAAGCTGGCCCTCCCCTCTAAACCCGCTGAGATAGGCTACATTTGTGCCTTTACTTATCAGGAAGGCGTCAAGCTTATGCCGGGAGAGTTCCTGACGTAATTTATTTATGGCCGCAGTATTCACCCCGCCCTTCCTTTCTTCGTAAGGCCAAGGTTAAATTTTATTCCGCCCTTTCTTTTATTATCTTTGCCTATATCTATTATGCAAAGCGTGATATTTGGAAGGGCGGGGTTCACCCTTAAGCGCCCCTTGCCTTTGCCAGGTTTATTGCCGCGCGTAACCCTAGAAGGTAACTGTCAATGCCGAATCCGCAGATTTGGCCTCTAGCCACAGGGGCAATTAAAGAGGTGTGTCTGAACTCTTCGCGGGCGTAAATATTCGACAGATGAACTTCCACGCAAGGCAGGCCTGAGGCGCTGATGGCATCGCGAATAGCCACGCTGGTATGGGTGTAGGCAGCCGGATTAATCAGTAGGACGGAGAACTTATTCTTTGCCTCTCCGATGGCATCGACAATCTCGCCTTCGTGGTTGGATTGTAAGAATTCTATTTCTATCTTCTCTTCCTGTGCTATTTTCTTCATGCGCTTGTTGATTTCATCCAGGGTAAAACTACCATAGATTTCCGGCTGGCGCTTACCTAAAAGGTCCAGATTGGGCCCGTGAATAACTAATATCTTTGTCATTGTTCTGTTTCCCTCTCTTCGATTAACATAATGGGAATACCGTCCCGGATTGGATATTTGGCTTTACAGCCCTTACAGACTACTTTGTCTTCTTTTAATTCTACATCGGCCTTGCAGGCAGGGCAGGCCAGAATATTCAATAGTTCTTCATCCATTTTTTACCTCCAGAATAAATAGATTATTCCACCCAAAAGGCTGGTCAAGAGAAACATTGCCAGATATAACAGCGAAAATGAAAGCGCAGCGGCCTCGCCCACATTGGGGCTGAAGAAAAAGACAAAGGCCCATTCGCGCAGGCCCAATCCATTCATGGTCAGAGGCAGCATGCATAAGACAATAATAATCGGCATAACCAGAAGAATCCTTTCAAAAGGAATGTAAAGTGAGAGGCTGTTAGCCAAAATGTACATAGAGAAAAAGGAAATAAATTGCGAGACCAGAGAAAGAGTAAATAATTGAAAGATTGTTTTTTTGTAATTTATATAAATGTTTATAGCCTCATATGCCCTCTTAAGAAGAGAATCGACTTTTAAGATGCGCAAAAGACGCAGGATGCCCAGGGAGCCGCTTATTTTCTTCAGCAATTTCTTATTCATCAGACAAAGTGCAGATATAATGCAGGCCACAAGTAAAAGGCCAATGGTCCAGAATATAAACTTATGCTCAATATCTCCCCTGCCAATCACAAGGGCAGCACTTGCGATTAAGGCAAGGGAAAAGACGCCTATTACCCGGTCAACGAAGACGGAGGCGTATGAGGACATTTTGTTTTTGTTTTTGCGAGAAATATAATAGCCTTTTACCAAGTCCCCACCGACCGAAGTAGGCATAAAATTGCTAAAGAAAAGCCCCACCAGTGTCAGAGAAAATAGCGCACCCACACCGAAAGAGCTTCCCTGCACAATCAGCGCAAGCCGCAGCCTCCAGGCCATAATAATAATACTAAGCAGAAATAACACAAGAGCCAGCCCAAAAATAGATATATTGACCGAGCTCAATAGTTGTCCGATTTTTGCGAAATTGTCCCGGCCCAGCCATAGCAGCAATGCCAGCAAACAGAGGCTAATCAATATTCTTAAAAAAACAAATAATTTGTTTTTTTTCACCCCGCCCTTCCTTTCTTCGTAAGGCCAAGGTTAAATTTTATTCCGCCCTTTCTTTTATTATCTTTGCCTATATCTATTATGCAAAGCGTGATGTTTGGAAGGGCGGGGTTCATTCTATAACACCATTATGCCGGCATAGCCCACTACCGAGGTCTCATCCCCCGTTACATCGGCGCTGGTCTGGTATTTGATTAACTTTGCCGTTTTTGCCCCCAGTTCTTTGACAGCGCAAAGCATAGAGACCGCCGGACCGTAGCCGCACATAGTAATATTGAACTTCTGTATTCGCCTGAGGAGTTCCTGCGCATCCAGCTTAAGCATTGCCTCGATAGCCAATTTGTCGTCCTCCTCTGCTTTTTTACGGGGCTCATGATGGGTCATATCGCTTGAGGCTATAATTAGGCAATTCTTTTTGTTGGCTTTTAAGGTCTTGGCTATGGCCTTGCCGATTTCCTCATAAATCATAAAGTCTGCCGCAGAGAGAACTATCGGCAATATCTTAATTTTAGGTAAAAGAAATTGCAGGAACGGAAGTTGTACCTCGATGGAATGCTCATATATATGCGCCTCTACGTCTTCTTCCAGATACTTCGATTCCTCCAATATATTTTTGGCCAGCTCGCTGTCTACTTCCACATTACCCATAGGCATATGCCAGGTGCCCTCTGTCATAATGCTGAAAGGTGCGCCCCGCCCGGTATGATTGGGCCCTAAGATAATCACGGTGTCGGTTAATTTAACTTTAGAAAAGCCTATTCCCGCTACCTGTCCCGAGAATACATATCCGGCGTGAGGCGAAAGCAGTCCCAAGGCCTGTTCTTTTTTTCCTTTTTTCTCGACCAGGTGCTCCAGCACCTTCTTTAAGGCTGCGGGAGTTGCCGGATAGAATTGCCCTGCTACTTCTGGCTCTCTTATCATTTTTCGCTCCCTACTTTTTCAAACAGCTCTTCCAGGTATCTTTTGCCTTCTAATACCTCTTTTTTTGTTGCCGGATAATGCGGCTCCAGCACTTTCAGGGTTTCTTTTTTCAGATAAGGCTTGAGCAGACTAAAATCAAATTTTCCCTTTAAAGGGGCGCGATGGTCGTCTATTCCTTCTACATCATGCAGATGTATACCAACCATACCATCAGCGAACTTGTCTAATATTTCCTTATGTTTAATAAATCCCAAATACTCATATACCTGGGCGTGTCCCACATCGTGCCAGTAATAAAGCGGCCCTCCGGAAAAAGTGGCCAGAATTATTTCCATTTCCTTAAAGTCGGGGATTTCGCTGAAGTAATATCTGTTTTCAATGCCTAATTTTACTTCTTGCCTCTGGGCATAGCGGCATAATTCTTCAAGGCTCCTAAGAGTCTGATTAAAGAAGTCTTTTGATTTGCCTTGCCTTTCCTTTAGCATCTGTTGTCTTAGTTCATTATATTTTTGCCTATTTTCCTGAAAGAGAATCAGCTCCTTAATTCTCTCCTGCACCTTGACCTTGCCCCCGTGCAATACCACGGCTTTTGCGCCGGCTCTTACGGCTGTATCTATAGTCCTTTTTGTATAATCAATCGCCTTTTTGCGCTCTGCCTCATCCAGAGCCGATAGAGAAAACATATCAGGCGAGGCATTTTGCCGCGAGGCGCCTTCAGGTATAGGGCAGAAGTTATGCACAGAGACTATTTCTATTGCCCCTTCTTCCTTTAGTGAAACCATATCTTCAACCATCTTTGAGGTAAGGTTGAAGTTGAGCTCTACCTGGCCGAAGCCGAGGCTTTTAATTTCATCTATTATGTCTTTGGCCCTGGAATGTCTTGAGGCATTCCAGGAAGTAGATAAAGCAAACATTTCTCTCATGGTCCGATAAGCACTGTCGCGTAATTATTAAAATCAAAATATTGCCTGGCGCATCTTATAATGTCACGGCCCTCAACCAAATTGATCTGCTCAGAATAGTTGAGATAATTATCATAACCTAAGCCATAGAGTTCGTCCAGGGCGCTTTCCATAGCACAGGCAGAGTTGGTCTGACGGGCAATCAGCTTTCTGCCCAAAAGCGCCCTTTTGGCCTGAAGCAATTCTTCTCCACTTAGAGGCTTCTCCTTAAGCAGGTTTAGTTGATTTAATATTTCCTTTTTCACGGTTTCTGTATTTTCAGGCAGCGTAGCAACATAAATAACGATATATCCGGGATCCAGCCCCGATACCGAATATGCCCCCAGGGTATAAGCCAGGCCTTTTTTCTCTCTTATCTGGGTAAATAATCTGCCTGAGGCCTGAGAGAGTACCTGGCAAATCGTTTCTAAGACATACCTATCGCGGCTAAAAAGATTGCTTCCGTAAAAACCCATCAGCACCAGACTCTGCTGTTTAGGCAAAGATTTGACAGCTGTGCGCAATCTCTCAGTCCGCGGTTCTTTTGGCGTAACTATGATGGGGGCCTCACCGGGCTTAAGTCTGCCAAAGACTTCTTCCGCCTTTGCCAGAACTTCTTCTGCCTTAACATCGCCGAATACTGCCAGGACCATGTTTTTACCCCGGCAGAAATTTCGGTAAAAGGTTATTAAGTCGCGGTGTGTGAGTTTCTTCAGTGACTTTTCGTTTCCGAGCGTCACGAATCTATATGGATGGGTCTGGAATAAGGTTGTTTTCAGGAGCCTGTTTCCGCTTTCAAATATGTCATCTTCCTGTGCCAGAAGCCCGGCCAAGTTCTTTTCTTTCTCTCTGCGAAATTCACGTCTCGGAAATGTAGAGTCGGCAATTAACTCAGAGAGCAAGGTGAGCATCTGGCCCCAATCCTGGCTTAATGAGTCCAGAGAGAGCCCGAAGCTATTGTTTCCGCTGAAATAAGAAAGCCGTGCGCCTTTCGATTCAACCAGATGGGCTATCTCTGCGGCGTTTTTGCCTCGGGTTCCCTTATCCAGCATCTGCGCCGTTAAGTTACAGAGGCCGTTTGTCTCCTCGCTTTCGGCGCGTAAGCCGCCTTTAAAGACCGCTTTCATAGAGACCAAAGGCAGCTGGCTGTCCTCTTTAATCAGAAGTCTAATGCCCGGGCCGAGAACATACTTCTTAATAGGTTCCAGGGCCCGAGGCGAATCCTCACGAGGCGTCAGGGCAACTATGTTCAGCTTATCCTCGATAAGATACTTATTGGCCACACGGATAATATCCTGCGGGCTTACTTGTTTTATCTTCTGGATATAAAGTTCCGTAAATCTAAAATTTGAGCACAAGGCCTCATTTAAGGCTAAGTCCTGCGCCTGGGCTTCTACGGTTTGCCTGTGGAACAGGATATCGCTGATAATCTTATTCTTTGCGCTTTCCAATTCATCTGGAGAGACTTCCTTTTTCTTAAGCAGCTCTATCTGTTCAAATATTAGAGATTGCGCTTTTTCACGATGGCGTTCTTCCAGAAATGCGGAGATAATAAATAATCCCGGATCCCGGGGCGTATAATTTACCGCCTCAATGCCATAGGCCAGCTTTTTTCTGGCGCAGATTAATTTATAGAGCCTTGAGCTTTCCCCTTCTCCCAATATTGTCCCTAAGGCATCCAAAGCAAAGCAATCCTCATCCGTTATGGCTACGCTGTGAAAAGCAAATAAGAGATAGCTCATTCCGGATGTAAACTTCTCTTCGTGCTTGCGCAGCTGGGTCTGCTGGGGCTCGCGGGACACCCCAAGGTCCATTACATATTTTTGCTTGAAAGGCTTAAAAGTTTTTTCTGTAAGAGCCAGAAACGATTCTTTCTCTATACCGCCTACAACAGCTAAAATCATATTATCGGGGGTGTATGCGGCCTGATGGAACTCGACCAAGTCCCTGCGGCTGAGCTTTTTGAATAAGTCTTCCTCGCCCAGAATTGGATATTTGTAGGGATGGGTTGAATAGGCGCTCTGCCAAAGGAGCCGCGAGGAATACCTTTGGGGGTCATCATAATTCAATCTTATTTCTCTTAAAACAACCTGCTTTTCCTTCTCCAGCTCCTGTTTGTCAAAAGTCGGCCTCAGGGTCATGTCGGCGAGCAGTTCTAAAGCCAAAGGAGCAAAATCACCCGGCACGGTAATATTATAGCCGCTATAATCGTAACTGGTAAATGCGTTAATCTTTCCGCCGTAAGACTCGATTTCTTTAAATATGTCGCCTGTTGCTCGCTTTGCGGTGCCTTTAAAGGTCATGTGTTCGATAAAATGAGAGATTCCACTGCCGCTATACTTTCCCTCCCGGCCGCTTCCCACGCGGACACAGAGAAACAGATTAACCAACTCCTGCTTGGGCTTTTCTTCCAGGAGAACGACCATGCCGTTATCCAGAGTGAGGCGCTCCACCTCATCGTAAGCAGAGGCGCCCGAAGCACCAAAGAGGAAAGTCAGGCCTGTAAAAACAATAAACCACAGAGAGTAGCGTTTTAGGTTGGATTCTCCGTGGTTAATTGTATTGTTATTTTCTTTTTTTTCTTCTCTTACGCTCGCTGGGTTTTTCATAATGTTTACGAGCCTTGATTTGCTTGAGAATTCCTTCCCTTTCTATCTTTCGCTTGAACCTTCTCAGTGCCCTTTCCAGGGGTTCATTGCTTTTTACCTCCACCCGCGACATCTCTTCTCCTTCTTTTTCTCTAAAAATATAAAAGTTTTTTATTCCTTAGCGATAGCTAAAAACATCGCTCCGGAAAGAATAACGATAATACCCAGGAAACCCCTGATTACCGTCCAGACGTCTTCCTTCCAGAGCCAGATAAGCCAGGCGCCTATAGCTAAAAGGATAATTCCTAAGATAACTTTCAGGCTAAGTTTTGCATTTTCCAACATACTATCTTTTATGCTAGCCCTCATCTGTTCTTTGCCCCCTTCGATTGAACTTTAGTATACCATTTTAAGAAGCAAATATCAACCTAAATTTTAAAGCATTAATAGTGAGCGAAGTCGAACTATTAATTTTCCAGTTCAAAAGAAATCACCACATTAAATGATAATTGCTTCTCCCCCAGGTCTTCAGGAAAAGGCGAAAATGGCGCAGCGCCCTGAACGCCGCGAGCGGCTATTTTTTTAAGCTGTTGGTTTTTGGTTGAGCGCTCTTCTACCACTTTGATTTCTTCTAATTTTCCGTCAGAAGAGAGCACAAAATATAAACAGACTTCACCGCAGGCTATAAAACGCGGGGAACTCTCTATTACAAATCTGCGGATTTCTTCGCGGACGGCCTTGTAATATTCCAGATAGACCTTTTCTTTTTCTTTGGGCAATTCCGGCGGAACCTGAATTTCGTCTTTTGCCGATTTGTCCGTTTCCTTAAGCTGCTTTATAGGCGGTTCCATCTTTGGCTTTTCGGGCACAGAGGTTTGTTCTTTTGCCGGAGGGATAATTTCTTTGACGGAAGAGGTTTCCGGTTGGGGCTTTGCCTTCGGTGCCACATAGGTAATTTTAAGCACTTGACGTTTCTGGGACGCGAGCTTATTAAAGCGTAATAAAGGCAGGAAAATTATCGTATGAAAAGCCATGGAAAGCAAAAGCGCAATTTTTAAAGGCCTGTCTAAAAACATGAACAACCCGACTTTCCTGGTTTTAGGAGAAAATGTGATATCTTGCTTAATGCCCTGACAGGACAGAGATTTTCGCAAAAAGCACGATAAGCGAATATGCTCATGGCCATGCTCAAGAGAAATACTGCAAATATCAACTCCCTTAACTTTATTACGGGCATCAGGAATTTCCCTTTCCATATCGTTATGCTTACCACAAAGGCTATCAGGAATATACTGACATATTTGAAATTATGCAAGAAATTAGGCGTATGAGCTTTTCGGCATTTAATTTTAAACAGAAGCGCTTGCGTTGTGCCGAAGGGACAAATATAATTGCAAAAAGAGTCCTTCTTTATATTTAATCCTACCGCTATTAAAAGAATCGGCCACCTGAGGCGATACCAAAGACAGCGAATGGGACATATGAAACAATATAGATAGGGCATTCGAAAGGGGCAAAAGGAAAAAGGATAAAAGAAAAGAGGCCCCAGGATAAACAGATTTATTAATTGAAAGGTATTAGGCATTGAAAGAAGCCAATCCCTGTCAAAGTAAGCATGGTAACTATCACGCCGGCGGCAATAACACCGATAATATTGGCTGCAATAAACTTTTTATAACCCAGGCCTAATAGATATGCCCCCAAGGCGCCGGTATAACTTCCGCTTCCCGGTATGGGCAGGCCGATAAACATCGAAATGCCCAGCGTCCCGTACTTTTCGACGTAAGGCCCTATTTTCTTTTGAGTCTTCTTTACCTTTCTATTGTAATACTTGGCAAATAGTTTAAGATGCATCAAGTGTTTTACAAATTTATCTAAAAAGAAATACACTAAAATTCCTAAAATTATATTGGAAATAACGCAAATTGCAAATACCAGAATAAAATTAAGGCCAAAACCCTGTAATCTTAAACTGAATATGTTGATTTGTCCGGATAGGATTCCCAAGGGGATACTGGCCCTCAGTTCCAAAGCGGGAATAAATGTCACCAAAATCAGTATTAATATCTTAGCCAACATAGTCTCTCTATTTACTACTCTTGGCCCCAGCCGTATTTTCCCAATAAAGGGACAAATACACAGGCACAGATTTCCTTTGTTTCTATCTTGTCTCTGTGCTTACTAACCACGGTCAATATCTGGCTGAACCTGGTGCCCAGAGGAATGACTAACTTTGCCTGAAGGCCCATTTGCTCGAAAAGAACCTCAGGCACCGAAGGGGCCGCGGCCGTAACTATTATGCCATCATAAGGAGCAAACTCCTTCCAGCCCATAGTTCCATCTCCCGTCTTTATGTGGATATTGCGGTAGCCTAAGTCTTTCAGGCGCAGCTGGGCCTGCCTTGCTAGAGGTGCTATGCGCTCTATGCTGTAGACTTCGCCAGCTACTTTGGCCAAAATAGCTGCCTGATAACCGGAGCCGGTGCCTATTTCTAAGACAGTTTCTTTGCCTGAAAGTTCCAGGCACTCCGTCATTAGCGCTACCATATAAGGCTGGGAGACGGTTTGTCCCTCACCGATAGGTAAAGGAAAGTCTCCGTAGGCGCTATCCAGATATTTCTCCGGCACAAACTTATGTCTGGGGACTTCACGAAAGGCCTTAAGCACCTTTTCATCGCTTATTCCTCGCCGAATAAGCTGATCCTGGACCATTTCTTCTCTTAAGGCCGAAAAATCCATTTTCTCTATCTTTTGTTAAAGAAAGACGAGAAGGCTTTAATAAATAAAAATCTAAAGAAACGAATTGTATCAACAAAAGGATTGATTTGACTTACCTGTTTGGCATAGATAGTCTGCACAGGTATAAACTTAATCTTAAAGCCTTTGCGATGCGCATCAATGATTGTTTCCGATTCTATTTCATAATTAGAACTGATAGGATTCAGTTTTTCAAGGACATTTCTTTTAATCAGGCGGAAGCCGCATTGACTATCCGGTATATTCCTGCGGCAAATCAGAGAAATAAGGGTTGACATAGAATAATTTGTCAGGCGGCGAACAAAAGGCATATCCTTGTTGAAAGACATGCGGTTGCCTATAATCATATCCACATCGGGATTAGTGGCTTCGGCAATAAATTTGGAAATGTCATCGGGGCTGTGCTGGCTGTCTCCATCCATTGTTATCACAGCGTCGTAATCTTTCCTTAAAATGTGACGAAAACCTTCCTTCAGAGAAGCACCCTTTCCTTTATTCTGTTCGTTTCTTAACACACAGGCCCCGGCAAGCTCTGCGGCTTCGGCTGTAGAGTCGATTGAGCCGTCATCAACTACCAATATATCCAGACCCTCGGCCTTTATCCTTTTCACCAAAGAGCTTATTGCCTTGGATTCATTATATGAGGGAATAAGCACGCATATCTTCAATTGGCATTTCCTTATCTTTAAGCTGGCCAGCGGGGAGTAAGCATAAACCACTGTCCCGGATTTCTGGAAATATGAAATTCCAGTCTTTTGCTCAAGCTTTGAGTTAAATTGGCTACATCGTATTCGTAATTATCCGTAGGTTTGTATGATATTGCCTCTTCAATGATGAACTTGAATCTGTTGCCTTTTTCCCGAACCACAAATACCGGGACGATCGGGCAATCTGTTTTTAAACTGAAGACGGCCGGACCTTTGGGCATAATTGTGTCTTGACCGAATAATTTTACCGTTACTCCTATCTCAGGGTTAGCATAATCAATATCTCCCAGGAAGGCTACGGCTTCATTATTCTTTAAAGCAAATAAGACTCTTCTTATGGCTACTCCCAGAGGTATTATTTTAACGCCCTTGCTTTGCCTTTGCCCAAGAAAAAACTCATTAACTTTTCTGTCTCGATGCGTCCAGGCAACAACATTCAGCGGATATCCCAGTATAGATAAAGCCATTGCCCCTAATTCCCAGTTTCCCAAGTGTGCGCTAACCAATAAAACGCCTTTACCTGAGCTTAAGGCTTTATCTAAGTTTTCCCTGCCCTGAATATCAATATATTTTTCTATATACTTTAAGTCTATTTTAGAGGCGCGAAAGAATTCAACTAAATACCGGGCAAAATTTGTAAAGACCTCACGACTCAATCTTCCAACGGCACGCTTATCGTTATTATATTTCAATATTACTTCAATGTTATCATTGACAATTTTTCTGTCTTTATTTGCCAGAAGATAATACAAGCTACCTGAGATATCCGCTATTCGATAAGAAAACCCTACCGGCAAAGTTATTGCGAGAAACCTGGCTATTCTATAGAGATGGTATAGCATCCTGTGCTTGTTTTTTAATCATGCTTAATATCAGTTGAGCCGCCTTTGGTGCCGAATCTCTAATTGCTGCAGCGGCAGCATTTTTACGTAGCGTTGTGAGTCTGGCGGAATTACTTAATAGTTCTTCGGCTAAAGATGCCAGCTCGCTGAAACTTTCCACTTTTAAGGCCGCCTTCATTTCTAAAAGGGCCCGTGTATTCATACTCTCCTGTCCGGGAAGAGGATTTACGATTATTATCGGCAAAGACTTGGTTAAGGCTTCGGTAGAAGTCAAGCCTCCGGGTTTAGTCACAATAAAATTGGATATCTCCATAAGGTCGTTAATTTTATCCATATAACCCCTTACCCACAGAGGTTTATTAAAAGCAGTCTTATTCTTCTGCAGCCATTTATAAAGACGCTTGTTTGTACCACAAACTACAATTAATTGCGCAGGAGTTTTTAATTTATTCAATATCTGCACTATTTGCCTTATTGGACCTAAGCCTTGTCCCCCACCCATAATAAGCACTGCAGGAAGTTTTAAATCCAACCCCAGCCGTTGGCGGATCTGTTGGGGATCGCCCCGCTTACCGAATTCGCTATCAATGGGGATGCCCAGAACCTTAAGGCGGGCCTCCGAGACACCTCTTTGCAGAAATCTCTCTTTTATCTTTGGGGCAGGAACAATGTAAGCATCTACCAAATTATTTAACCAATAGCTATGCGGTGCATAATCCGTCAAGACGCCTATCAAGGGTATATTTAAATTGTGCCTGCGTTTATAATCTGCCACCATTCCGCAAGGGAAAGCCTGAGTGCAAACTACGATATCCGGCCGAAAATCATCAAATAATTTCTTTATCTTCTTGTCATTTAGCTTATGAATCAAAAGCCGGGTTTTTCCGGCTTTTTTCAGCACAGCTTCATTGTCATAAAGATAATCCCAGATTCCGGGAGTGGCTTTAATAACAAACATATAAAGCCAGTTAATAAATTTTTCCAAAAAGGGATTCGTATAATTGAATGCATTAATGCTTTTTGTCTTGACAGTTGCATCTATCTCCTGCAGGGCCTTCTGAATAGCTAAACTCGCGCAACGATGGCCCGAGACATCGGAGATATGCAGCAATAGTATCCTCTTATCCCCCATTTCCAGGACTCCCCCCCCGAATTATGGATACAGAATCTTTTTTGCGGTTTTCTTCCGCTCTTTATAGAATTTGTGTCCTATACCGATTACTTTATCTTGTTTAAGGCAAACCGGTGTCAGGTCAGAATTAAGAACGGGTCCGTCAAGAGTATATTCTGTGATATATTTGTAAAATTGAATCAGCTCTCCATCTTCCCATAAGAGGGTTTCTTTGCTGTGGGGTTGGCCGGCAATCTCAATTACCTGAAGCGTGGACATGCCAATCCTTATTGTTGCCAATTTATCGCGCATCTCATTCGTCCTGGTTAAGTAGGTTGCGCAACTATACAGAGATAAAGACATAACAAACACCAGCGCTAAAGAAATACTCTTTTTCATGGCCCCTCCTCTATTTTTTTGACAGTGAACTTTTCTAATATAGCATAAATTGACTATTTGGGCAAACAAAAAAGATTGCCAAAGAGAAAGCGCCTCAAGCATAATCTAGAGGCGCCTTGGGAAATCTTATTTTAAGCGTACTCAGGGCTTCATGGCCAGGACTTTTTCCAGGCGTTTAATGGCCAGCTTAAGCCTCTGTTCATTTTCCACCAGGGCAAAACGGACATAACCCTCGCCGTATTCGCCAAATCCGATTCCCGGAGCAACTACCACGCCCGCCTCGTTAACCAGGAGCTCGGCAAACTCCATTGAGGTCAAGGCATCGTATTTAAGAGGGATGCGTGTCCATACATAAAAGGTGGCTTTGGGTTTCTTTGTCGGCCAGCCGATTTTATTGAGGCCGTCCACGAATACGTCTCTTCTTTTTCTGTAAATCTCTACGGTCTTTTTCACGCAGTCCTGGGAACTGCTCAAGGCCTTGACCGCAGCGTATTGAATGGGACGAAAGATGCCGAAGTCAATATAGCTTTTGGTCTTGGCAAGGGAAGCCAGAATGGATTCGCTGCCCACAGCAAAGCCTATACGCCAACCAGGCATATTAAAGGACTTGGAAAGCGTATGAAATTCAATGGTCTTTTCTTTTACCCCCTTTACCTGCAACATGCTGGGGGTTTTGTAATCATCAAATACTATATCTGAATAGGCCAGGTCGCTGGCAATAATAATATCTTTATTTTTCACCCAGCGGGCAATATCCTCATAGAAGCTTAAATCCACCACGCTGGTGGTGGGATTGTGAGGATAGCTTAAGAATAACATCTTTGCCATTTTAACTACGCTGTCATTTACGCTTCTTAAATCCGGCTTAAAACCATTCTCTTCGGTCATAGGGATATTGTAAAGGATACCGCCGGCCATAATTACGCCGTTGAAGTGGACAGGATAGGCCGGTGAAGGAACCAAAGCAATATCATCGTGATTTAAAAAAGCCAAAGATAAATGAGCCACGCCCTCCTTTGAGCCAATCAGGGGTAAGACTTCTGTTTTGGGGTTGAGGTTTACATTGAACCTGTCCTTATACCAATTGGCAATAGCCTCTTTTAATTTTATCTCTGCCGGTTCATTGGGACGGGGATAGCGGTGATTTTCAGGAAGCCGGGCCTGCTTGCATAATTCATCGATAATATGTTTAGGGGTGGGCTGGTCGGGGTTGCCCATACCCAAATCCACTATATCTATCCCCTTTTCTCTTGCTTCGTCTTTTAAGTGGTCAATAATTGTAAAAAGATAAAGAGGCAGTCTTTTCATTCTGTTTGCTTCGTGCATTTTATATACTCCGGATTTTTTTAATTAAATTTTTTATTGATGCGGCCGAATTCATAAGTGCGCTCTTTTCTCCATCGGTCAACTCCAATTCAACTATCTCTTCTATGCCTCCCGCTCCTATCTTTACCGGCACCCCCAGGCATAAATCGCTAAGGCCGTATTGACCGCTAAGGTAACTGGAAGCGCATAACAACTTCTTGCGGTCATTGACAATAGAATCTACCAGCGCAAATATGCCCGCCGAGGGCCCGTAATAGGCGCTACCTTTACCTAAGAGTTTGACAATTCTGGCGCCAAAGTTTCGCGTCTCACCGACGATTTCTTCTATTTTTTTCTCGCTGAGCAGCTCGTTAAGTGCCTTACCCTTTACAGTTGTAAGGCGCGGTAAAATTACCATATTATCTGCATGCGGGCCGATAATTACAGATTGCACCTGACTGCCGGCAATATTTAATTCATTCCCGATGAGCATATTAAACCGGGCGCAGTCGGATACCCCGCCCATGCCGATAATTTTGGCAGGGGAAAACTTTGTGGCTTTAAGAGTCAAATAAGTCAGTACATCAAGAGGATTGCTGACTACTATAACTATTGCCGAAGGGGCATATTGAACTATTTTTCGCGAGGCGTCTTTGGCTATTTCAGCATTCTTTGATAATAATTCTTCGCGACTTTGGCCGGGAGAGCGGGCCTGTCCTGCGGTAAGAACGACTATATTCGCCCCGGAGATTTCCTTATAATCAGTCGTTCCCAGTATCGAACGCGAATGTCCCACAATAGAAGAGGCGCTGCTTAAATCCAGGGCCAGGCCTTCAGCCTTTCCTTCTACGATATCCATAAGGACGATATCGGCCAGATTTGCTTCGACAATCCGTAAGGCCGCAGTCGCCCCAACATTTCCCGCACCTATTATAGCAACCTTCATCCCTGGTGTCATTTTAGCCTTTCAATAATAGCATCGGCCATCTCGCTGGTGCCTGCGGCGGTCGGGTCGTTTTTATCCGCTTTTAAATCGTAGGTTACTCTTTTTCCCTCTTTGATTACTTCTTTTACTGCCTCTTCCAATCTTTGGGCGGCTTTTTCTTCGCCGATAAACTTAAGCAGCATTACTCCGGAGAGAATCATTGCTACAGGATTTACCTTATTTTTTCCTTTGTATTTAGGGGCGCTTCCGTGAGTGGCTTCAAAGATGGCGCAGGTCTCACCGATATTTGCCCCCGGGGCAACCCCTAAGCCTCCTACCAATCCCGCGCATAAATCCGAAATTATATCCCCGTAGAGATTAGGTAAAACCAGGCAATCATAATCCCAGGGTTTCTGAACCAGCTGCATGCACATGTTGTCAATCAATCTATCTTCGAATTCGATCTTTCCCTCATAATCCCGGGCCACGTCTTTGGCAACTTTTAAAAATAGCCCGTCGGTAAACTTCATAATATTGGCTTTATGAACACAGGTTACTTTCTTTCTTTTGTTCTTTATGGCGTATTCAAAGGCAAAACGCACGATTCGCTCGGTAGCCTTACGTGAGATAGGCTTTATGCTGATGGCGCTATCTGAGGCTATTGTTTTTTTACTAAGCTTATTAATGTCTTTCAAGAGCTTACGTGTTGCGTTTTTTCCCTCTTCAAACTCAATACCCGCGTAGAGGTCTTCGGTATTTTCCCTGATTACCGCCAGGTCAATATTTTTATAAGGGGCCTTTACACCTTCATACCATTTGCAGGGACGCAGGCAGGCATAGAGATTGAGCGTTTGTCTCATCTGGACATTTACAGAACGGTATCCTTCACCGATAGGCGTAATCACCGGTCCTTTGATAGCCACTTTATTTTTCTTAATTGAGGCGATAGTTTCATCCGGCAAAACCTTGCCGTATTTCTTCAAAGCCTCTTCACCCGCCGGCACCTCCTCCCACTGGACCTTTACTCCTGTGGCTTCAATGCACCTTTTAGCGGCTAAGCTAACCTCAGGACCTATACCGTCTCCGGGAATAAGCGTAATTTTATGCGCCAAAGTTCAACCCCCTGTGCTTTTTAAAATATTTTACAATCCCGCCTGACTTAAGCAGATCCTTCATTAAAGGATGCAACGGCTTTATGGCAATGAGCGTTTTTTTAGTTTTATTTTTTAAATAACCCTTATCTATGTCCAGCTCCAGGATATCGCCTTGCGAAATCAGGTCGGTATCGCACTCTATTAAGGCCAGGCCGATATTAAAGGAATTACGGTAAAAAATACGGGCAAAGTTTTTGGCTATTACCGCTAAAATTCCCGCTTCTTTTATGGCCCAGGGGGCCTGTTCACGGGATGAGCCCATACCGAAGTTCCACCCTGCCACTATGAAAGAAGGACCTTTCCTTGTTTTCTGATAAAAGTTACTGTCTGCATCTTCCATAACATGTTTGGCTAGCTCTTTCATACTGCGGATAGCGAACTTATATCTGCCGGAGATAATCAAATCTGTGCTGATATTGTCCCCGAATTTATAAGCGCGGCCGGTCTTTTTCATCTTTTGAATTCTGAAGGTTCTTTAGCGAAGGAAACGGCTGTCTCGTAAGAAATTATACGTTTATCGTAAAGCTCCTTTAAAGATTTGTCCATTGTTTTCATACCGTATTGAGAACCGGTCTGGATAAGCGTGAGCAGCTGCTCTGTCTCGTGTTCGCGGATAAGATTGCGGATAGCAGCAGTAGCCACCATTACCTCCGTAGCTACTATCCTGCCGGGCTCATCTATGCGGGGCAGGAGACGCTGCGAAACCACTCCCAGTAAAGAACTTGACAGCTGCACCATTATCTGCTTTTGCTGGTAAGGGGGAAAGACGTCAATTATTCTATCTATGGTCTGCGGGGCATCCGGTGTATGTAAAGTGGCCAGGACCAGGTGTCCGGTTTCCGCAGCGGTTAAGGTGGTAGAGATGGTGTCCAAATCGCGCATCTCTCCTACTACAATCACATTAGGGTCTTGGCGCAGCGCATGCTTGAGAGCCTCGGCAAAAGAGAGTGTGTCGGAATAAAGCTCTCTTTGCTTAATTACGCTTTTTTTATTGACATGTATATATTCGATAGGATCTTCGACAACTACAATCAAATGCTCATGTTCAGTGTTAATTAAATCCACCATTGCCGCAAGAGTAGTGGTCTTACCTACCCCCGTAGGTCCGGTTATCAATACTAGGCCTGAAGGCCTGCGGGCCAAATCCTCAACTATCATAGGCAAGCCTAACTCTGCGATCGAGCGAATCTTTAGACTCACCAGGCGAAAAGCTGCTTCTATGCTGCCTCTTTGTATATGTACATTTATCCTCACGCGCTGAATGCCGGGCATAGTCAAAGAAAGATCCAGCTCCAAATCTCTTTCAAAGGCCTTCTTTTGCTCCTCATTAAGAATGCCGTAAACCATATTTCTGGTGTCATGGCGGGTTAGATGCTTATAATCCGTAGACATAAGCCTCCCGTTAATACGGAAAATCGGCGGTGCATTCTCGGTAATATGCAAATCCGAGGCTCCTTTCGCCTGAGCCTCTTTTAACAATCCTTCCAAGTTCATATTGGCACCTTTCTTGCTTTTTATTTGCTGTATTTTCGCGCATCAGCTATTTTGCCCTCGATAGCTGAGGCAGCCAGAGTCAAGGGTGAAGCAAGGAAGATAGAAGCGCGCGGATTACCCATTCTTCCTTTGAAATTTCTATTTGCCGAGGAGATGACTACCTCATTATCTGCCGGCACGCCTGCGTGCGTACCCACGCAAGGCCCGCAGCCGGGAGGTAAAATTACGCCTCCGGCCCCCAGGAAAACTTCCAAGATCTTAAGGCGGGCAGCCTCTAAATATATCTCTTTTGAGGCCGGAGCTACAACCAGCCTTACCCCTTTTTTAACGTGCCTTCCTCTTAAGATTTTTGCCGCTGCCTTCAAATCATCTAATCTGCCGTTGGTGCAGGTCCCCAGAAAGGCCACATCAATCTTTGTACCCAGAACCTCATCGATATTGTTTACATTATCTACGCTGTGAGGAGAAGCCACCTGAGGAGACAGCTTTGAAATGTCAAACTCCTTAATCTCTTTATAATCGGCATTTTTATCCGCAAAAACAGATTTAAATTTCTTTATTGTGCGTCCTTTTAACCAATTCAGTGTCTTTTCGTCTGCGCAAAACAAAGCACATTTAGCACCCATCTCTACGCCCATATTGCTGATGGTAAAGCGCCCGTCCATACCTAACTTATCAATAACGCATCCGGTAAACTCTACCGCCATGTATGTGCAGCCATTGGCGCCCAGTTGCCCGATTATATAGAGAATGATATCCTTGGCCGTTACCCCTTTGGGTAACTTCCCCTTTACAATCAATTTAATTGTCTCAGGGACTCTAAACCAATTTTTGCCGCTGGCCAAGGCCACGGCTACGTCAGTTGAGCCGAGACCGCAGGCAAAGGCATTAAGCGCTCCGTAGGTACAGGTATGCGAATCCGCACCTACTACCAAATTTCCCGGTAGAATAAGTCCGGCCTGGGGGATTACCTGGTGACAGACACCGCAACCCACATCAAAAAGTAAGGTTCCTTGTTTCTGAGTGAATTTTCTCAATTTCTGATGGATGTTGGAAATAGCCTCTCTTGGGCTGGGGGTGCTGTGGTCAATTACTATACAAAACTTCTCTTTGTCAAAGACCCTTTTTTTGCCTAGCCCCAGGAAGCTGTCAATTACAAGTTCCGAGGTTCCGTCCTGACCGAAGCAAAAGTCTATATCGCAAAGGGCTGTATCGCCGGCTTTGACCTTCTTGCGGCTGTGTTGAGAAAGTATTTTTTCTGCTATCGTGTAACCCATTTCTTTAATCTGCGCAGGCCTTCTTCTATTTCATTCCTGCTTGTAGCAAAACTCAAACGGATATAATCATCTCGACCGAATGCCTCACCCGGAACAGCGGCTATTTCGGCCTCTTCAAGCAGTTTTCGGCAAAAAGTAATCGAGTCCAGTTTTAATTGAGAGATGTCGCAAAATACATAAAATGCGCCTTCCGGCTTTATATAAGATAAACCGGAAATCTCATCCAAGCCCCTCAGCATGCAATCGCGTCTTTCCTGGAAGCTCTTCAGCATCTTTTGCATTTGGGTTTTGTCTGTCTTCTCTAAAGCCTGATATGCGGCCTTTTGGCTAATTGAACAGGGATTGGAGGTAGAATGACTTTGTAGTTTTTTTATTGCCTGGATTATTTTCTCATCTGGTGAGGCCAGGTAGCCGATTCTCCATCCGGTCATAGAGTAACTTTTGGATACCCCATTGACTACTATAGTGCGCCTGTAAATCTCTTCATTCAGGGAGGCGCAAGAGATGTGTTTCTTTCCGTCAAAAATAAATTTTTCATATATTTCGTCGCTTATTATATAAAAGTTCCGTTCAACCGCCAGAGCGCAGATTTCCTCAAGTTCATCCTGGGAATAGACAGAGCCGGTAGGGTTTGCGGGGCTATTAAGAATAACTGCTTTAGTTTTTTTGGTAATAGCGGAGGCTAATGATCTTTTATCTAATTTGAACTGATTCTGGGGTTGGGTTTGCACAATATGCGCGGTTGCCCCTGCCAGTTTTACCATCTCAGGGTAACTTACCCAGTAGGGAGAGGCAATAATTACTTCATCTTCTTTTTCGCAGAGGACCTGCAGGATATTATAGAGGGCGTGCTTCGCCCCGCAGCTGACAACGATTTGTTCGGGGGAATAGCTTAGCTGATTCTCTTTTTTGAACTTTTTAGATATAGCTTCTTTTAGCTTCGGCCATCCTGCTGCGGGCGTATATTTAGTAAATCCTTGCTCGATAGCTTCTATTGCCGCCTTTTTTATATATTCGGGGGTATCCGAATCCGGCTCTCCGGCGGCAAAATTAACTATTTTTCCGCCCTGCTCTTTCATTTTTCTTGCCAAAGATGTAATTTCCAGGGTCAGCGAAGGAGCAACTTCTGTTACTCTTCGGGCTATTTTCACCCAGCCCTTCCTTTCTTGATAATGTCAAGCCTTTATCCCCATCCTTCCTTTTATCTATTGCTTTTATCCATAGCTATTATAGCAAGGCGTGGTATTTGGAAGGGCTGGGTTCACAGAGCATCTCTTTCCTTTTTAAATAGCCGGCGTAAGCCTCCTAAAAATTTCTTCGGCTTCAATTTCTTAGGGGCCCTGAGCTTTTCTTTAGGTTTTATCTCTTCCTTTTCTTTAACTTCCGCCTTAGGTTTCTCATGCGGAGCTTTGCGGGGCTTTACCTTAGGCAACTTATTTGTAAGTTCCAGAAAGACTAATTGCGCGCCGTCTCCGTGCCTGTAAGAGGTGCGAATTATTCGGGTAAAGCCTGAAGTCTTCCCCTTAAATAAAGGAGTGATTCGTGAAAAGAGCTCCAAGACCGCAGCCCTGTTATCCAGCAGTTTATAGGCCTGTCTGCGCGAATGAAGCGTGTCTTTTTTGGCTAAAGAGACCAAATGTTCAAATGAAGACTGCGCAAGACGTGCCTTAGCGGGCGTAGTCTTGATTTTTTGATATTTTAAAAGATTGATTACCAGATTGCGCAATGTAGAGCGGCGATGCCCATATTTGCGACTGATGCGTCTTTTAGAAAATTTTCGATGGCGCATTTTTGTAATCACTGAGAAGACTGAAATTATCACTGAGAAGACTGAAAGAAAAACTTCAGTGGTTTCAGTGATTATTTTTCAGTGGTTTCAGTGTCTCCTTATTTTTTCTTCAATCTCTTTGTGTCTACTTTCATCCCTAAAGACAAAGATAACGATTTAAGAATATTGTTGATCTCGGTTAAAGACTTTTTGCCAAAGTTTCTGTATTTGAGCATTTCCATCTCTGTCTTCTGCACCAGGTCTCCGATAGTCTTGATTTTTGCCTCCTCCAGGCAATTGACGCTTCTTACCGAAAGCTCAAGCTCGGAAATAGGCTGCCTTAATTTTTCATAGAGCTCCTGATCCTCTTCGCTTTCTTCGGCTACCTCTTCTTCGGGCAACTGACCGAAGCCGACAAATACCTCCAGGTGTTTCTGCAGTATGTTAGAGGCATAAAGCAGACTGTCTTTAGGGTTCATGCTTTTATTGGTCCAGACCTCCAGAATAAGCCGCTCATAATCGGTCATCTGCCCTACGCGGGTGTTTTCCACATGGAAATTTACTCTTGTTACCGGTGAAAATATCGAGTCTACAGGTATGACTCCCAGAGCATGGGATTCTTTTTTGTTTTTTTCCGCAGAGACATAACCCCTGCCGCGCCCCACTTCCATCTCCACATAAAACTTCGTATTTTTAGAAAGCGTAGCGATGTGCAAATCGGGATTGATGACCTCAACGGTCTCATCCGTAATGATATCCCGGGCCTTGACGTCTCCCTTCTTTTCTATTTTAATAAAAATGGTCTTAGGGTTTTTAGTGTGTGCGCGCAAGATGAGCCTTTTGATATTTAAGATAATCTCAGGGACATCTTCGACAACTCCGGGAATACTGGAAAATTCGTGCAATACCCCTTCAATCTTAACAGAAGTGACGGCACTACCCTCTATGGAAGAAATCAATATCCTTCGCAAAGAGTTGCCGACAGTAATGCCATATCCTCGTTCAAAAGGCTCCGCAATAAATTTGGCATAAGAATCAGAATATGTGGACTCATCACATTCCAATCTCTTCGGCATTTCAAAATTTCTCCATTTAACTCCCATTTTGCCTCCTGGTTTACTTTGAATACAGCTCTACAATCAACTGCTCCTGGATGGGAAATTGGATGTCTTCCCTCTGGGGCAGTCTTGTAACAGTGCCCTCTAATCTTTCAGGCTCAACCTTCAGCCATTCAGGTACGCTTCTATCTTTGGTAAGCTTGATAATCTCTTGAAGCCGCTTTCTTTTCTTTTCATCGCTCTTGATGGAAATTACATCCTTCTCTTTAATTAAAAAAGAGGGGATATCCACCGGCCTTGAATTTACACACACAAATCTGTGTTTAACTATTTGTCTGGCCTGACTGCGAGAAGCAGCAAAGCCTAAACTAAAAATTACGTTATCCAGTCTTCTTTCCAATAGTTGCAATAGAACTGTTCCTGTAACCATCTTGGTCTTTTCGGCTTTCTCAAAATATAATCTGAATTGATGCTCGTTAATGCCGTAAATCCTGCGCACTTTTTGTTTCTCCCGAAGCTGCAAGGCGTAATCCGAAAGCTTAGCCCGTCGTTTGCCGTGTTGACCGGGAGAATAAGACCTTCTGGTCAGTGCACATTTAGGTGTCATACACCTTTCGCCTTTAAGAAATAACTTTGTCCCTTCTCTTCTGCATAGCCGGCAAAGTGCGCCTCTATATCTTGCCATTACACTCTCCTGCGTTTTGGTGGCCTGCAGCCATTATGCGGAATAGGAGTAACGTCTCTTATTGCCACGATAGAAAGTCCTGCGGCCTGTATGGCGCGAATGGCTGATTCTCTGCCTGAACCGGGGCCTTTTACATATACCTCTACCTGTTTTACTCCCAGTTCCTTGGCTTTACGGGCGACATGTTCGGCAGCTCGTTGCGCGGCAAAGGGAGTCGATTTCTTTGAACCCTTAAAACCGACCAATCCGCTGCTGGCCCAGCTAATGGCGCCACCTTTATTGTCCGTAATAGTAATTATCGTGTTATTGAAAGTTGCCTGGATGTGGGCAATGCAACCTGAGGGATCATGAATTACCCTTTTTTTAACTTTTGTTCTTTGTTGGGGTTTAGCCATTTTTTTCCTCTTATATTAGTAGGTTTATTTAGCCGCTTCTTTAGCAGGAGCTGCGGCGGCCTTTGCTTTTATCGCGCCTATTGTTTTACGAGGACCTTTTCGGGTCCGGGCATTGGTCCTGGTTCTCTGGCCCCGCACAGGAAGCCCTCTTTTGTGCCTTAAACCCCGCCAGCTACCGATTTCAATCAGTCGCTTGATATTTTGCGCAAGTTCTCTTCTTAGATCTCCTTCTGCCTTGACCTCTCTCTGAATCACGCCGGTCAATTTGGCAATTTCTTCCTCGGTTAAATCCTTGGCGCGCATATCAGGATTAATTGCGGCAAGGCGCAATAATTTATTTGAGATGGAGCGACCAATACCATGGATATAGGTAAGGGCTATCTCAATCCTTTTTTCCTTGGGTATATCCACACCTATAATTCTGGGCATATCAAATCATCCTTGTCTTTGTTTATGTTTGGGGTCGGCGCAAATTACTCGCAGCACGCCTTTGCGTTTTACAATCTTACACTTTTCGCAAATCCTTTTTATAGAGGCCTTAACTTTCATTATTTATGTCCTCACTTACTTATTCCGATAAACTATTCGCCCTTTGCTTAAATCATAAGGCGACATCTCTATGGTTACCTTATCTCCCGGTAGAATTCTGATGAAGTTCATTCTCATTTTTCCGGATATATGGGCGAGAATCTTATGTCCGTTTTCCAATTCTACGCGAAAGGTAGCGTTGGGCAGAGATTCGGTAACCGTGCCGGTAACTTCCAAGGGTTCTTCTTTAGCCATTTTACCTACTCCCAGGCAGTTAGAACTTCCGGTTTATCTTTAGTTACGCAGACAGTGTGTTCAAAATGCGCAGAAAGTTTTCTGTCTTTAGTTACTGCCGTCCACTTGTCTTTCAAAATCTCGACTTCGAAGGTGCCTTCATTGACCATAGGCTCAATTGCCAGCACCATTCCGGCCTTCAAAAGGGGCCCAAGCCCGGCTTTTCCGAAATTGGGTATCTCCGGCTCTTCATGCATTTGAGAACCGATCCCGTGCCCTACAAACTTACGCACTACCGAACACCCCGAAGATTCGACATAGGATTGGATGTGGCTGGAAATATCCAAAAGATGATTGCCTTCGCAAGCCTGAGCAATACCTGCAGCCAGGGCGCCGCGGCCAACAGACAAAAGCTTATCGGCCTTTTGCGAAATCCTTCCTACGGGCCAGGTGCAGGCCGCATCTCCGAAATATCCCTTTAACTTTGCCCCCACGTCTATGCTTATTATGTCGCCTTCTTTGAGCCGGCGGCTGCCGGGAATACCATGAACAACCTGTTCATTAACCGAGGTGCAAATATTAGCGGGGTATCCCCGATATCCTTTAAAGGCCGAAGTTGCTCCGAGTTCCCTCAACAACTTCTTGGCCAGCTCATCCAGTTGTTTTGTAGAAATGCCTGTTCGTACATAAACCTTGAGCTGTTTAATAACCTCACTTACCACCCCACAGGCACGCCTGATCAGCTCAATCTCTTCGGCACTCTTAACCTTTATCATTTAGCTATCAATTTTTCTTCGGCAAACATCTTTAGGAGTTGACTATTTAACTTGTTCGCTTCTAAATCTCCGGAGACTTCCCTTAAACTTCCGTTATTTTTATAATAATCGATTAAACTAACTGTTTCCTTCCGGTAAATTTCCAGCCTTTTCTTTACTGTCTCTTCCTTATCGTCTTCTCTTAAAAAGAGTTCTTTGCCGCAAAAGTCGCAAATTCCCTCATGTTTAGGCGGCATATTAATCAGGTGGAAGTTTACCCCGCAACCTTCACAAACCCGTCTTCCCGAAAGCCTCTTTATGCTCACTTCGGGTGTTGTTTGAAAATAAATAACCCGGTCAATAGAAATATTTAACTCTCTTAGGGCCTTGTTCAGTTCTTCAGCCTGCTTAAGCGTGCGCGGAAAACCATCAAGGATAAATCCGGCTTTAGCATCGGGTTTACTTAATCTGTGTATAACAACCTTTATAACGATATCGTCCGGAACCAATTCTCCGATTTTGACAAATTCGGCAACTTTATGCCCGAGCTCTGTTTTTTCGCGCACCTCATCGCGCAACATATCCCCTGTAGAGATATGCGGAATATTAAATTTTTCCGAAAGCAGCTTCGCCTGCGTGCCTTTACCTGCTCCGGGTGGACCCAAAAGCACCAATCGCATAATCAGCGTCGTCCTTTCAATTTCCCTTTTTTCATAAATCCTTCGTAATGTCTCATCAGAAGATGCGATTCCACCTGTCTCATTGTATCCAGCACAACACCTACCATAATCAAAAGCCCTGTGCCGCCGAAAAACGAAGCTACCAGGTAGGGAATACGCAGCCATGCGCCGATAAACTGCGGAAATATAGCAATTATTGCCAGAAAGATTGCTCCCGGAAGCGTTATCCGCGTTAAAATAAAATCGAAATATTGAGCGGTGGGTTTTCCCGGCCTTATTCCGGGAACAAAGCCTCCGTATTTGCGCATATTTTCGGCTACGTCCACAGGATTAAACGTTATTGCCGTATAAAAATAACTGAAGAAAATAATCAGCCCCGAATATAAAATAAAATACAAAAGCCCCCCTTGCGTAAGCGAAGCAGCTAAAGACTGCAAAAAAGGAGACGGCATAAGCCCGGCTAAAGTTGCCGGAAAAAGTATAATGGACTGGGCAAAGATTATGGGTATTACACCTGCCTGATTTACCCGTAAGGGGATATAGGTACTCTGTCCACCGTAAACCCGGCGCCCGATAATCCTGCGGGCATATTGCACCGGTATCCTGCGTTGGCCCTGGGTAATCAGAATAACCGCCACGATTACCGCCAGCATTATTATCACCATAAGCAACAGAATAAAAGGCTGCATCTGTCCTCTTCTCAAATAGAAACCAACCTGATACAGGGCACTGGGCAGCCGGGAAATAATTCCTACGGTAATAATCAGGGAAATTCCGTTGCCTATTCCGTATTCCTGGATTTGCTCTCCCAGCCACATAATAAAAGCGCATCCCGTAGTCAATGTTAATACTGTCAGCAGCCTGAAAGGCCATCCGGGAAGCTGCACTATCTGCAGGCCTTGAAAATGAGCCGGATTTTCCAGCCACACGCTCACAAAAAAGGACTGGATTATAGAAAGAACGATAGTTCCGTAGCGGGTATACTGGATAATCTTCTTTCTGCCCATTTCGCCTTCTTTGCTTAATTTTTCCAGATAAGGCACGACCGTAGTCAAAAGCTGCAGAATAATTGAGGCCGAAATATAGGGCATAATCCCCAGGGCGAATACCGTAAGTCTGCGCATCGCCCCGCCGCTAAACATATTCATTATTCCAAAGAGCGTACCGCCCTGGCTTTTAGCGATGTTATCAAAAAATTGAGCCAGTTTTGAGCTGTCTATTCCCGGCGTAGGAATAAACGCGCCGATTCTATAAACAGCAAAAAGACCCAGAGTAAACAGCACCCTTCGTCTTAGATCCGGAATCTTAAAAATATTCGATAAAGCCTTTAACATACCGTGCTTACTTTTCCGCCGGCCTTCTCTATCTTCTCTTTTGCCTGTTGGGAGATGGCGGGGGTTTGAATATTTAATACCTTTGCGATTTTTCCCTTGCCTAAAATCTTAATAGGCATTTGAGCATCCTTAATCAGACCCTCATCCTGAAGTATCTGAGGCGTTATCGTGGAATCTTTCCTGAACTTATTCAACTGCTCAACATTGATTATCTGATATTCTTTTTTGAAACGATTTCTAAATCCCCTTTTTGGCAGCCTGCGCGCTATAGGCATCTGCCCTCCTTCGAAACCGGGTCGCAGTTTTCTGCCGGAACGGGCCTTTTGACCTTTATGCCCCCGGCAGGAAGTCTTGCCGTGACCGGAGCCTATACCTCTTCCTACGCGCTTGGGCTTCTTGTTTGTGCCTTTTGAGGGATATAAATCATTGAGTCGCATCAGTTGCCTCTTCTTCGGCCTCAGCCTCAGACTCATCTATGAAAGTTTGACTTTGAGTTTTTTCAGTTTTCAGACTAAGCAGACCTTCGATAGCGGCCCTGGCTACATTGATAGGATTATCGGAACGAATACTTTTAGTTAATATATCCTTAATTCCCGCGGCTTCACATACCGCTCTCACCGCCCCGCCGGCAATTACCCCTGTTCCTTTTGAGGCGGGCTTTAAAATAACTCTTGCCGCGCTAAACTTTCCTTCAATTTCATGAATAATGGTGGTATCTTTTAAGGAAACCTTAAACATATGTTTCTTGGCTGCATTTAAACCTTTACGAATGGCCTCAGCCACTTCACGCGCCTTGCCGAAGCCATAACCCAGATTACCGCAAGCATCCCCCACCACTACCAAAGCGCTAAATGCGAAACGCCGGCCACCCTTAACTACTTTTGCAGTGCGATTAACAGCAACTACTTTTTCTATTAATTCCGGCTGTTTCAGCTCTTCCTGCCTCGCCGTCTCGCCTCTCGGCGAAGCCGAGGGCGGGCGGGCCTGTCCGCCAGTCTTTAGGCGGGCCTGTTTCGTCTCTTCTGCTTTTTTTTGTGATTTTTTCTCCGCCATTTTGGTTTAGTCCTTAATCCTAAAATTTCAATCCGTGCTTGCGCGCAGACTCAGCCAATGCGCGCACCCTGCCATGATAAAGAAATCCTGCCCTGTCAAAAACGACTTCGCTGATTCCTTTTTTCTTTGCCTCTTCGGCAAAAACCTCGCCCAAGGCCGCAGCCGCCTTGGCATTTCCGCTGGAACTTTTGACTTTTTTCTTGAAATCCTTATTGGCCGTAGAGACTGATAATAGAGTCCGCTCATTTATATCGTCAATGAGCTGGGCGTAGATATTGTTCAGACTGCGAAATACGCAAAGTCTGGGTTTAGTCTTTGTGCCAAAGACTTTCCTGCGGATTCTTTTATGCCTTCTGATTCGCTTTATTTTCTTCTCGTCCATTCGTCTTCCTGATTAAGCAACAGCCTTACCAACTTTATGCCTGACATATTCGTCTTTATATCTGATTCCTTTACCCTTATAAGGCTCAGGCTTATAAAAAGACCTTATTTTTGCCGCTACACTGCCTACCTTTTCCTTATCAATCCCTTTGATTACAATCTGCACAGGCTTAGGCGTCTCTATAGAAATACCCTCAGGGATAGTAAAAACTACCGGGTGAGAAAATCCTAATTGAAGGTTTAAGGATTTGCCGCTGGCTTGAGCACGGAAACCCACACCCTTTATTTCTAACTCTTTGTTAAAACCTTCGCTTACGCCTTTAACCATATTATAAATAAGATTCCTCGTTAAGCCATGCAAGGACCTGTCCTGGTTTGAGTTGGTAGGCCTTGTTACTACAATTTGATTATCTTTTACCTGCACTTTTATGCGTGAATGGATAACCCTGCTCAGCTTGCCTTTCGCCCCTTCGATGGTTATATTTGAACCGCTGACCTGGGCCTTGACGCCTGCAGGAATATTTATTGGATTCTTTCCTATACGGGACACCTTCTGACTCCTTTACCACAAATAACAGATTACCTCTCCACCCACGCCTTGCGTTCTTGCCTGGGAGTCGGTGAGGATTCCGGAAGAGGTAGAAATTATGGCCATGCCCATTCCCCGCAGTACCCGGGGAATCTCATCTTTTGACACATAGACTCGGAGGCCCGGTCTAGAGATACGTTTTATCATGGTTATGGCCGGCTTTTTTTCTTTTTTAAACCTTAAGTAAACGCGTAAGCGACCTTGTTTTTTGTCGCTGATATATTTATAATTTCTGATATATCCTTCTTTTTTCAGGACATCCAGGATTTCTATTTTAAATTTGGATGAGGGAAATTCCGCCTTATCCTTCTTTGCGTTTCCTGCATTGCGGATAACCGTGAACATATCCGCTAAGGGATCAGTTATGCTCATCTTTTATGCCTTCCTCTTGTTACCAACTGGCCTTAGTGACACCGGGAATTTCTCCGCGCCAGGCCAATTCACGAAAACAGATTCTACAGATTCCAAAGCGGCGCATATATCCTCTGCGCCTTCCGCAAATTTTACAGCGATGGTATTTCCTGACTTTGAATTTAGGTTTTCTCTCCGCTTTCGCTATTAGTGATTTTTTAGCCATGATTCATAAAAGGGAAGTTGAATTCCTTTAAGAGCTCACGCGCCAGCTCTTGGTTTTCGGTTGTGGTTACTATAGTAATATCCATACCTTGAAGCCTCTGGGTCTTATCAATATCTATCTCCGGAAAAATAGTCTGCTCGTTTATCCCTAAAGAGTAATTACCCTGGCCATCGAAAGACTTCTGTGAAAAACCCCGAAAGTCTCTGATTCTGGGCAGGGCCACATTAACCAAGCGGTCTAGAAATTCATACATCCTGCGTCCGCGAAGCGTAACTTTACATCCGAGCTTGGACCCCTTCCTTATCTTAAAATTTGAAATAGCCTTACGCGCCTTGGTAATTACCGGACGTTGCCCTGTAATCAAAGCCAAATCGGCTGTCGCCTGTTCCAGAAGTTTGGCATCGTGCGCGGCGGCCCCCAGACCCATATTTATGACTATCTTTTTAAGGCGGGGGACCTGAAGCCTGTTTTTGAAGCCGAATTTCTGCATTATATGCGGAATAATGTCTTTTTTATATTTTTCTAATAACCTGGGAATCATCATCCTATGACCTCACGGCACCTCTTGCAAATTCTTGCTTTGGTACGGTCTTTCAACAGGGTAAAACCAATCCTTGTGGGCTTATTGCATTTATTGCAGAAAGGCATCAGGTTGGAAATATGCAAAGACGCTTCTTTCTGGATAATTCCTCCCTGCGCGTCCTGGCGTGTTTTACGGGTGTGCCTTTTTATAAAATTTACACCCTCCACGATGGCGCGATTGCGCTTAGGGAAGACACCCAAGACCTTGCCTTTTTTCCCTTTATCTTTTCCTGCGCGCAGGATTACTGTATCGTTTTTTCTAATCTTTGGCATAGCTTTAAATGGCCTCTGGCGCTAAAGAGATTATTTTCATAAAATTCTTATCCCTCAACTCCCGGGCAACAGGCCCGAAAATCCTTGTTCCCCGCGGATTCATTTGGGTATCGATAATTACACAGGCATTGCGGTCGAACTTCAGGTTTGAGCCATCCGCTCGATGGATGGGGCTTTTAGTCCGCACCACGACCGCCTTTACGACTTCACCCTTCTTTACCGCTGCGTCAGGAGTGGACTCTTTAATATTGCAGCTGATAATATCTCCGATATCCGCAAACCTTTTGCCCGAACGTCCTATTACACCGATACATGAAGCCCGTTTTGCTCCGGTATTATCCGCTACATCTAATATTGTGCGCATCTGTATCATTGTTCGTCGCTTCGCTCCTCACAGTCGCTGGTCGCTTGTATCTAGTATCTAGTTAAAAGTTTTTTATTGTTTTTTATTTTACTAAATATCAAATACTAACGACTAAATACTAGCGACTAGATACTACTTCTATAAGCCGCCATCTTTTCTCTTTGGAAAGCGGGCGGGTTTCCATTATCCGCACTTTGTCGCCCATCTTAGCTTGGTTTTCTCGATCGTGAACCTTAAATTTGCTGGCACGCCATATAACACGACCGTATTTCGGGTGTTTGGTAAGCCTCTCTACTCTTACCACAATGGTCTTATCCATTTTGTCGCTAACAACCGTGCCTTTTCTAACTTTTCTTTTGTTGCGCTCTTTCTGCATCCTTCTTTTCCTT
This sequence comes from Candidatus Omnitrophota bacterium, assembly GCA_020341815.1. GTDB lineage: Bacteria > Omnitrophota > Gorgyraeia > JAFGHF01 > JAFGHF01. Next base: position 312,436 of record CP070837.1, on the reverse strand, counting down.
GGTTATTGTATTGATTCTGGCGATATCCCTTTTAATGTTCCTGATAAGGCTGGGCTTCTCCAGCCTTCCTGTTTTTGCCTGGTATCTTAAATTAAATAATTCTTCTCTTAAAGAATGGAGCTTTTGCGTCAGTTCCGATGAGGTCTTTTCTCTCAATTCGCTCGGCTTCATTTTTTTCTCCGTACCTAACGTTTGCGGGAGACAAACTTTGTGCTAAAAGGCATTTTGTGCGCCGCCAGCCTCAAGGCCTGGCGGGCTATATTTTCATGCACGCCTTCCAGCTCAAAGAGAATGCGTCCGCGCCTGACTACAGCAACCCAGTGCTCGGGCATGCCTTTACCTTTGCCCATTCTTGTTTCCGCGGGTTTTTTGGTTACCGACTTGTCGGGAAAAATCCTGACCCAGACTTTGCCTGCTTCTCTCAGGTGTCTGGTTAGAGAAACCCTGGCCGCTTCAATCTGCGTATTACTCAACCAGGCATTCTCCAGGGCCTGCAGTCCGTATTCACCAAAGGCGACACGAGAGGCTTTTGTTGAGAGTCCCCGACGCGTCCCTCTCTGGTATTTACGATATTTTACTCTTTTCGGCATCAACGCCATTTTTATCTTTATCCTTTAATTTCTCTGGATGAACTTCGCCTTTATACGTCCAAACCTTAACTCCAATGCTTCCGTAAGCAGTCCTTGCCTCGGTAAATCCATAATCTATATCCGCCCGGAAAGTCTGCAAGGGAATTTTTCCTTCGCGATAACCTTCCCTTCTGGACATCTCCGCTCCGCCCAATCTTCCCCGGCAGGCAATCTTTATCCCCTCGGCTCCGGCATTCATAGCCATCTGAATAGCCTTCTTCATTGCCCTTCTGAAGGCTACTCTCCTCTCCAGCTGAAAGGCTATATTCTCTGCCACAAGCTGGGCGTCGATTGCGGGATTCTTAACCTCTTTTATATCAATAAAGACTTCTTTGCCCGTTATATCCTGAAGTTCGTCTCGAAGCCGGTCGATGTCGGCGCCTCGCCTGCCGATAATTACGCCTGGCCTGGAAGTATGCAGAATAACCCTTACCCTTCCCGAGGCCCTTTCAATTTCTATACTGGAGATACCCGCATTGGTAAAACTACTCTTTATATATTTGCGGATTTTAATATCTTCATGGAGAAGCTTTGGAAAATCGTTCTTTTTGGAGAACCAGGACGACTTCCAATTCTTTATATAGCCTAATCTTAATGCATAAGGGTGAACTTTCTGACCCATTCTCGTTACACTGAGGGCACTGAATTAATAGCACTGAGAACACTGAAAAAAACTTCAGTGGTTTCAGTGTTTACTCTTCAGTGGTTTCAGCGTCTCCTTTCTTTTCAGTGGTTTCAGTGATTGTTTTTTTGCCGACTTCTGTGAGTGTTTTTGAACCCTTTCCCGGCTTCGCCGCAGAGGCATCTTCTTTTTAACTTTCGTTTTGACAGGTTGTATTTCAGGGGTAGCCAGTTCAATCGCCAGGTGTGTAGTCCTGCGGCGAATCATTGAAGCTCTGCCCATCGCCGCGGCACGATATCGCTTGAGCATAGGTCCGTTGTCGGCGGTTATTTTAGATATAAAAAGCTCATCGAGTATAATTTGGGGGTTTATTTTAGCATTGCTTATAGCCGAATTCAAGAGCTTCCGTACATATACCACAGCTCTTCTGTTTGTTGCCTGTAAAATCGCCAAAGCCCTGCCCACTTTTTCTCCGCGGATTAAGTCTATAACCTCTCTTGTCTTTCGCGGAGAAATTCGAATATGTCTTGCATAGGCCTTTGATGCCGGTATTATCTTCGTCATTTTTAAGTCTTCTCAATAGATATCTTGGTTACGCCGCCGTGTTTCCTGAAGAAGCGACTGGGAGCAAATTCCCCTAATTTATGCCCAACCATATTTTCAGTAATAAAAACGGGGATAAATCTATTGCCGTTGTGAACCAAAAATGTAAAACCTACAAATTCAGGACTAATCATAGAGCGTCTGGCCCAGGTCTTAATCGGCTTTTTTTCTCCTCCTAAGCGAGAGGCTTTTTTAAGCTTTTTTAATAACTTTTCATCCACGTAGGGACCTTTTTTTAACGAACGCCCCATTTCTTACTCCTACCCCCTTCTCTTCACGATATATTTATTTGATGCCTTGTTTTTCTTTCTGGTTTTTAATCCTTTTGAGTTGAGGCCCCATGGGCTTACTGGATGCCGGCCGCCGGAAGATTTACCTTCGCCTCCACCCAAGGGATGATCAACGGGATTCATCGCCACTCCCCGAACCTTAGGTCTTCTTCCCAGCCATCTGGTTTTTCCTGCTTTACCTCTGGATAACCCTTCATATTCGATGTTGCCCACCTGACCGATGCTTGCCCGGCAGTCAAGAGAAACCTTGCGTATTTCTCCCGATGGAAGCTTAATCTGGGCAAAATTTCCTTCCTTGGACATAATGATTGCCGCTGCCCCGGCTGAACGCACAAGCTGAGCGCCCTTACCCCTGGTCAATTCTATATTATGGATAGGCACCCCGGGGAGAATATTGCGCAGAGGCAGGCTATTGCCTGTTTTCATCTCTATATTGCTGCCGGAAGCAATCTCATCATTTACCGCAAGTCCCAACGGGCTGAGGATATATTTTTTTTCTCCATCCGCATATTGAATCAGGGCAATTCTGCTTGAGCGGTTGGGATCATATTCGATGGATAAAACACGAGCGGGCATATCCAGCTTATTGCGTTTAAAGTCAATCAGCCTCAACCGGCGCTTATGCCCTCCGCCGCGACGTCGCACCGTAATGCGCCCGTGAACATTTCTGCCAGCCTTTTTTCTTAAGGGCCGGGTTAGGGACTTCTCCGGCCTCCGAGTTGTAGTCTCTTCAAAGGAAGAGACGCTCATCCATCTTCTGCCGGGACTCCTTGGTTTGTATTTCTTTACTGCCATTATTACTCACTCTGTTCGTAATAGTCGCTAGTATTCAGTATCTGGTATCTAGTTAAAAACTTTTTTATTCAATTCTTAAATCTTTTATTTTCTTTATATTTTTACTAAATACGAGATACTAGCGACGAGCGACTAGATTAAGTTACTTCTATCTTATGCCCTTCTTTTAAAGTAACCAGGGCTTTTTTCCAATCGGATGTCTTTCCTGTTTTATATCTGACTCTTTTAGTCTTTCCCGAGACAACTGCCGTATTAACCTTGTCTACCTTTACCTTGTAAATCTGCTCTACTGCAGCTTTTATCTGAAACTTGTTGGCCTTCTTGTTGACAAGAAATAAATATTTATTTAAAGGCAAAAGATCCGAGGCCTTCTCTGTCCTTAATAGACTTATCACGCTGTCATAGGGAATTCGCATCATTTTATTCTTTTCTTGATTTTATTAAATTCTCTAAGGCCTGTTTAGAAAATATTACTTTTTTATGCCTTAATACATCCAGGGCAGAAATGTTATTGAAGGTCTTGAAATCTGCTCCTGGAATATTACGTGTAGCGCGCAGGATATCGGAATTATGCTTCTCCAGGACCACCAAAGGTTTGTCTTCTGCCTTTAAAGCCTTCAAAAAAAGGGCAAATGCTTTGGTCTTGGATTCGCCTTCGGGAATCTTATCTACTACAACGAGTTCATTATCCTTAACTTTGCCGTTGAGACTCATCTTTAGTGCAAGACTTTTTATACTTTTCGGTAACTTGGCTTTACTTTGAGTGGGATGCGGTCCAAACACAACCCCGCCGCCTCTCCAGAGAGGAGACCTGATGGTGCCCACTCTTGCCCGGCCGGTCCCTTTTTGCCTCCAGGGCTTGCGTCCTCCTCCGCGTACATCGCGGCGAGTCTTGGTGGAAGCCGTGCGCTTCCTTTGTCTATCCAGATACATCAGGACGGTCTGGTGCAATAAAGGCTTATTTACCTTGCCGTCAAAATAAGTCTCGTCCAGCGAAAACTTTGCGGCAACTTTTCCTTTTTTATCTAAAACCGAGATGCTCTTCACCCCGCTCTTCCTTTCTTCGCAATGCCAGGGTTATATCCCCAGCCCTTCCTTATATTGCCTTCACCCATATCTCTTATGCAAGGCATAGTGTTGGGAAGGGCGGGGTTCATTTCTTTTTACCTTCGGGGGCTTTCTTGGCCTGCTTTTCCTGCTTAGGCTTTTTTTCTTCTTTCTTCTTTTCGGGTTCCTTCTTGGCTTCGGGTTCTTTCTTTACTTCCGGCTCTTTCTTGACAACCTTAAACTTTTTCTTCTTCGCCTTCTTTATTATTAAGTAGGAATTCTTGTGCCCCGGGACCGAACCGCGAAGGGCAAGAAGATTATGCTCTGCATCTACCTTAATTACCTCTAAGTTTTGGATAGTGGTCCTCTGGTTGCCCATATGCCCGGGCAGGTGATGCCCTTTATGCACTCTTGAGGGAAAAGCGCTTGCGCCGATAGAGCCGGGTGCGCGATGAGACATCGAACCGTGACTCTCCGGACCGCGACTCCAATGCCATCTTTTTATGCCTCCCTGAAAACCGCGGCCTATTGAAGTGCCTACCACATCGACAAACTCTCCCGGCTGAAATTGAGTGCTATCCAGCTTCTGGCCGACTTTATAATTTTCCGGATCCGGCACAGCAACTTCTTTTACAAACTTGTCGTTAAGACCCAGCTGAAGGGCATTGTAGCCGTCCTTCTCTTTTGTTTTTATTCTTAAAATAGAGCAGGGGCCGCCTTCAATGACAGTTATGGGCAGAATCTCTCCTTCTTCCCCAAAGATTTGCGTCATACCTATCTTTTTACCTAATATTCCTATCACTATTTTATCTCCACATCCACGCCTGAGGGCAAATCCAGCTTTCTTAAGGCATCGATAGTCTTGGCCGTAGGACTGACTATGTCCAGCAGTCTCTTATGGGTCTTGATCTGGAATTGCTCCCTGGACTTCTTATCAATTACCGGTGAGCGTAGAACGGTAAACACTTCCCTTTTTGTAGGCAAAGGAATAGGTCCGCAAACCCGGGCGCCTGTACGCTTGGCGGTATTTACAATCTCCTCGGTAGACTGATCCAGGATTCTATGGTCATAAGCCCTCAATTTAATCCTGATCTTCTGGGCCGGCGCCTTCTGCTCCTGCTTCTTTTCTTTCTTGGCAGTCTTAGTTCTTGTTCTCTTTTTAGTAGCTGTGGCCATCATTACTGTATAATCTCACTGATTACCCCTGCCCCTACCGTATGTCCGCCTTCACGGATGGCAAAGCGCAGGTTCTTCTCCATAGCTATGGGAGTGATTAGCTCTATTTCCATGGTTACATTGTCCCCGGGCATAACCATTTCTACGCCGGCGGGAAGAGTGGCTACTCCGGTAACATCGGTGGTGCGAAAATAAAACTGGGGCCGGTAGCCTTTGAAGAAGGGGGTGTGTCTGCCGCCCTCTTCCTTGGTTAAAACATATACTTCGGCCTTGAACTTGGTGTGAGGGGTGATGGTGCCGGGTTTAGCCAGGACCTGTCCGCGCTGCAGGTGCTCTTTATCGATACCACGCAGAAGCAGACCTAAGTTGTCTCCGGCTTGACCTTCATCCAGGGTTTTTCTAAACATCTCTACGCCTGTGACTACGGTCTTGGTAGGCTTTGTGCCCATACCTACGACTTCCACTTCTTCTCCTGTTTTGATCTTACCGCGTTCCACACGTCCGGTACCTACGGTACCGCGTCCGGTGATGGAGAAGACGTCTTCCACGGCCATCAGGAAGGGCTTATCTATCTCTCTTTTGGGAGTGGGGATAAACTCATCTACGGCCTTTAAGAGGTCAAGTATAGGCTTGCACTGGGGGCAGTCGTCCTTGGCACAGCCGCACTGGGAGGCCTTGAGGGCGCTTCCTTTAATAATAGGGGTTTTGTCTCCCGGGAACTTATACTTGCTGAGCAGTTCCCTCACCTCCAGCTCTACCAGATCCAGCAGTTCTTTATCATCCACCATATCACATTTATTTAAGAAGACTACGATAGAAGGCACGTTGACCTGACGGGCTAACAGGATATGCTCTCTGGTCTGAGGCATCGGGCCGTCACTGGCGGAGACTACCAGGATTGCCCCATCCATCTGAGCGGCACCGGTAATCATGTTCTTGATGTAGTCTGCGTGTCCGGGACAGTCGATGTGGGCATAGTGCCGGGCATCTGTCTGATATTCTACGTGGCTGATGGCAATGGTCAAGCCGCGCTCTTTTTCCTCTGGAGCATTGTCAATGGAGTCATAGCTCCTTACACTGGCCATACCCTTTTTGGCTAAGACCATGGTTATGGCAGAGGTAAGGGTAGTCTTGCCGTGGTCCACATGG
>CP070837.1:209179-306025 GCA_020341815.1 Candidatus Omnitrophota bacterium | reverse complement strand
TATTCCGTTTTGGAATATGACATAATGTAATATATCATATAGGGGAAGGAGCGTCAAGCTATGGGTAAAACAATCTATACGAAAAGTCATAGATATATGGTGGGGCAATTAATAAAAGCCCGCAAGAAAGCAGGGCTTAAGCAAGAGGATGTTGCCAAAAAGCTGGGCCGGACGCAGTCTTATGTCTCTAAAATAGAGGCGGGACAGAGGCGAATTGACATCATTCAATTAAAAGAGCTTGCCGAAATCTATAAAAAGAAGTTTGATTTTTTCCTGCCTTCACATTAGCCCTTCGTCAAGGAAGCTAAAATAATTGCTCTGGCCGATGATTATGTGGTCTAAGCATTCTATTTCGAGGGCTTGGCCCGCCTGAATCAGCTTCTGCGTAAATTCCTTATCATTGCGGCTGGGCTGGGGGTTTCCCGAGGGGTGATTGTGGATGCAGATTATGGATGCGGCGAAATGCTGTAAGGCCTTTTGAAAGACTTCTCTTATTATAGGATTTGCCTGATTTACGGTCCCTTCTTCGGCCTCTATTATATCTATAATCCTGTTCTGGGAATTTAAAAGTAAAACCTTAAATATCTCTTTCCTTAAATCCCGCATTCTCGGCATTAAAATTTTTACTACATCTTCCGAAGATGTTATTTTAGGGCGCTTCTCTTTTACCTCTTCCTCTCGGAATCTCCTGCCGATTTCCAGCGCAGCACGGACCTGGGCAATTTTAGCCGGCCCCAAACCCTTGATTTCTTTCCAGCGGGAGAGGTTAATATGGCTCATTGCGCGCAATGTCTTAAACTTAAAAATGATGCTTCTGGCTAACTCTATTGCGCTTTGTCCTTTTGTGCCGTTTCGCAGGAGAATAGCGATGAGCTCGCTATTGCTTAAGGTGTGCTCCCCCGATTTAAAAAGCTTCTCTCTGGGGCGCTCTTCTTCCGGCCAGTTTTTTATCGTATATTTCATCAAATTCAAATAAGGACGGATGGCGGTGGGGGTGAGATTCGAACTCACGGCCCATCTAAGATGGACGCCTGTTTTCAAGACAGGTCGGATAAACCGGACTCCCGCACCCCACCATTTATTTTCAAAGCACTTTCTATCCCATCAAATATCTATTTCTAATATTCTGTCTCTAAGTTCTGCTATCCAATCTTGAACCAACTGATACAACTTCACATTATGAACCTTAATTTTAACAGTGCCTTTATATTCATTTTGTGTGGAATCCTTCTTTGTATAAGAGATATTCTCAAATTGAGTTAAGGGAATCCTTAAAGTAGATGACCAGTATCTCTTCAATTTTTCTCCTTTTTGATTTTTATGTAGGTATAATCTTGCTTTAATTTTATTAGCACGCAGATTGCAAACAAGATTCAAAAATTTTAACCAAATTTTAAGCATTCCGATATCTGTATTAGTAAAAGCTAAGGTAGTTGTTGCTTTTTTACCAAACCTTTTGTTTGTCCCCTCGCACCAGTAAAGAATTAAAGCTACATTTTTTAACAATTCTCCATTGGCTGACAAACGTTTAATTTTAAAACATTCTTCCTTATTAAAATAATTATATGTAGCTTCGCTGGCATTTCTTCGTTTTAATCCATTTTTTGACATCAAATAAGCTATCCTATTAACTGAAACGCCAACTTCAGTCGCAATTTGCTTCAATGTCATTTTCTCTCTAAAATATCTCTTTTTCAGATAGTCTTTATTTAAAATTTTTCTTGGCTGAGTAAGGTCTTTAAGCATTTTTTCGTCTCTTTAAAGAAATAAATACGCATAAATACCGCTATAGATATCTTTTGCCTGCTGCATGCTTGAATGAAAAAATGCAGAAAAAGAGAAATCCTTGAAAATAAGGCTTAAGATAAAGCTGACTAAAACAATATTAAGGACGCAGATTAAAGATACGGAAAAAAGATACCCGCTCTTTAATATATCGCTCTGTTTTATCTTCAGGGAATTTACGGTCATTACCAGATGAAATACCAGGCTAAACCCCAGCAGAAATAAAAAATATGGCGTAAGCCTTGAGACATCCCGAAATAACGAAACCGAAGAATAACTCAGCCAGAAAAATATCGTATAAGTAGGGAAAAAATAGGGAAAAAGGGCAATGAAAAAATTAGATTTGGTGGTTAATACGCCTCCTCCCCGGCGGGAGACGCGAAATGCCTTAACCTGCCCCCCGCAAATAAAGGTAGCCAAGCTATGCGCAACCTCATGGCCGAGAACATAAAAATAATTGGGCTTATACAAGACCAGGTGCATAATCGCATAGATGCTCGCCCCTCTTAAAAAATAAGCGGATGAATCCTGAAGAGCTTGAATGTGCCCCAATTGCCCGGCAAAGGCAATGGCTACAGCCACGCTAACAGGCAAAAGGGCAATCCCGATTAAAACCTTAATTATGCGAATTAGCATTACGGCTTAATTTCGGTCTTTCCATCCATATAAGGCACCAGCGCCTTGGGGATAGATACGCTTCCGTCGCTTTTCTGGTGATTTTCCAGAAGGGCAATTAGCGTGCGCGCCAGGGCAACCCCTGAGCCGTTTAAGGTGTGCACATATTCCGTTTTTCGCTGTTCGCCCGTGGTTGTCCTTCTATACTTTATATTTGCCCGGCGGGCCTGAAAATCGGTAAAGTTACTGCAGCTGGAGACCTCAAGCCACATATTGCTCGCCGGCGCCCAAGCCTCAAGGTCGTAACACTTGGCTGCGGCAAAACTCACCTCACCCGTGCACAAGATTACTACCCGGTAAGGAATCTCCAGAAGCTGCAGGACCTCCTCGGCATCCTTAAGCAAAGACTCTAACTCCTCAAAAGAACCTTCAGGCTTAACAAACTTCACTAACTCCACCTTGTCAAATTGATGCACGCGGGTTAAGCCGCGGGTATCCTTGCCGTAAGAGCCGGCCTCGCGCCTGAAGCAGGCGGTATAAGCGGTGTAATATTTAGGCAGCTCTTCTTCCTTAAAGACCTCATTGCGGTGGATATTGGTTACCGGCACCTCAGCCGTAGGCACAAGGAAGTAATCATCATCCTTAAGCCGATACATATCCTCTTCCAGCTTGGGCAGCTGGCCTGTTCCGGTCATACTGGCCCGATTTACCAGAAACGGAGGAAACACTTCTGTGTAGCCGTGTTTTTTGGTATGCAAATCAAGCATAAAATTATACAGGGCTCTTTCCAGGCGCGCGCCCTGGCCCATAAAAAGTACAAAGTTAGAACCTGCTATCTTGCTGGCCCGGGTAAAATCAATAATACCCAGGTGCTCGGCCAGTTCCAATTGATTACGCAGCTTAAAGGTGGGCTTAAGGGGCTTACCCCAGCTGCGCACTATCTTATTATTGCGCGGCCCTGAGCCCACAGGAACGGATTTATGGCAAATATTTGGGACGTTGAGCAACATATTACTCAATTCTGGCTCAACTTCCTCCACTTTTTGCTTAATTTGGGCAATCTTTTGGGATAATGTCTTAGCATCGCTGACCAAATCCTTTGCCCCGACCTTCTGCCCCACCATCATCTGGGCGATTTGTTCAGATAGAAGGTTCTTCTTGCACTTAAGCTCTTCCATCTCGGTGGTTAATTTTCTCTTCTGGGCGTCTAATTCCAGCAGGGCATCCAAATCCAGCTTCAGGCCCCTGTCTTTAATCGCCTTCTTTACTTCTTTTGGGTTCTCCCGAATAAATTTTATATCTAACATAATCCCTCTATCCTTTAACTACTCCCAATGGCCGCATACGGCAGACGCGCCTGGAAATCCCTGCCTCATGGACTACATTGACTACATCGTTAACATTCTTATAGGCCTCCGGGGCCTCTTCCGCCAGAGTCTGGCGCCCGGCAGAACAGACATAAATACCCTTTTGCTCTAATTCCCTGGCAATAGAGCGGCCCTTAAGATGCCTGATTGCTGCTGAGCGCGACATTACACGGCCGCTTCCATGGCAGGTGCTGTAGAAAGTCTCTGCGGCCTTTTCTGTACCTACTAAAAGATAGGAGTTCCTGCCCATGTCGCCCGGGATTATTACCGGCTGGCCGATTGATTTATATTTCTCGGGAAGCTCAGGGTGTCCCGGGGCAAAAGCGCGCGTGGCCCCTTTACGATGCACGCACAAGAGCTTTTCTTCCCCGTCAATCTTATACTTCTCTATCTTGGCGATATTGTGCGCCACATCATAAATCAAGTCCATCCCTAAATCCTTAGGGCTGAGTTTTAAAAACTTCTCAAAGACCCTGCGGGCCAGTTCCATCAGCACCTGGCGGTTACACCAGGCATAATTGGCTGCACAGCGCATCGCCCCCAGATAGGCCTTTCCTTCGGGTGACTTTACCGGCGCACAGGCCAGTTGCCTGTCCGGCACAGTAATACCGAATTTACCCAAGGTACGCACCATACCCTTGGCATAATCATCGCAGATTTGATAACCAAAACCGCGTGAACCCGAATGAATCATTAAGGTAATCTGGCCCTGATGCAAGTTAAATACAGCGGCGGCCTGATTATCGTAAATCTGGTCAATAACCTGTATCTCTAAAAAATGATTGCCCGAGCCCAGTGTGCCGGGCTGTTTCTGCCCACGCTCATAGGCGCGCGCTGATACCACCTGGGGATCTGCCCCCTCAATCGCCCCGTGCTCTTCGGTATATTCTAAATCTTCACTCCTTCCATAGCCCTTTTCCACCGCCCACTTAGCTCCTTTTACCAGGAGCTTTTTCTCCTCCTGGGAACTGATACGGATTTCTCCCTTGGAGCCGACACCGGCAGGAACATTATTAAACAGCGCATAAACCAAATCGCGCAGTTTTGGCTTGATATCTTTTTCGCTTAAATTTGTGCGCACAAGGCGCACGCCGCAATTGATATCAAAGCCTACTCCTCCGGGTGAGATTACACCATCAGCTTCAACATCCGTTGCCGCCACTCCGCCGATACAAAAACCATACCCCCAGTGGATATCGGGCATGGCCAGGGAATACTTGACGATTCCCGGAAGATGAGCCACATTGGCCACCTGCTCCGGGGCGCGGTCTGTGCGGATATCCTTGAGCAAATTTTCATCGGCATAAATGATGCCCGGAACACGCATGCCCGGATTATACCTCTTAGGTATGCGCCACCTGTAATCGTCAATCTTCTCTAAGGGTCCCTGCCAGAGGTCTTTTTTCATACGTCAAATATTACCTCACCCTGCCAGACGCCTTTAACTTTTTGCACCTTCAGCTGATGATAAGTTACCGCCTTGATTTCTGTCTTCAGGCGGTGGCGTTTTAAATCAACCTTTTCCCCGCCTGCTGAGGCGGAAATCGAATTATCGCTTAATTTATCAATCAAAAATTCTTTAAAAATTATTCCTCTGCTATTATATTGATAGAGAAGCTCTCTCAACCACGATAAAAAAAGCTCCTCAATATTGGGAGCTTCTAATTTTATTTCTGCCTTATCTTTTGCCTGCACATTTTTCAATTCCGCCAAAATATCAAACATGCCTCTGGCAACATTGATAAAGAGCTGCTTTAAGTCTTTGCCATAGGCGCGCAATCCGATATCCGCTGTATGATCGATAATTTCATACTGCTTCATATTTCCTTTTGGGTTTATGAATATCTGGTGAGCCGCGAAGGATTCGGCGCCCTTCGTCTCGGCTCGCTTTCGCTCGCCAGGAGACTTCGGGTCGGCCACCCGCTTTGCTGTCGCTCGCTCACCTATCGTTCGCTCGCTTTTCCTCGCTTTGCTCGGCGCAAAGCTCCCCTCGAATCCTTATAAGATATCTAAAGTGGGCAAATAATCTGGTGAGCCGCGAAGGATTCGAACCTTCGACCCACGCCTTAAAAGGGCGTTGCTCTACCAACTGAGCTAGCGGCCCACCGAAATTTTCAAATAACTATCCTTCCTGAATCTCTTTTTCTTTTGTCTTCAGAAGATCGTCGATCTGCGTAGAATACTTATCGATGAGCTTCTGTACCCTGTCCTGCGACTTAAAGCGCTCATCCTCGGCAATCTCTTTGCTCTTATCCAGCTGTTTCAAGGATTCATTGGCATCGCGCCGGGCAGTGCGCAGGGAGACCCTGCCGTTTTCGGCAACTCTCTTGACAATCCTGTCTAACTCCTGGCGCCTTTCGTCGGTAAGATGGGGCATGGAAATGCGAATAATCTTGCCGTCATTATTGGGGGTAAGCCCGACATTGGATTGTAAAATAGCTTTTTCTACCTGAGAGATAATGGATGGGTCCCAGGGATGAATTGCAATCAAGCGGGCATCAGGCGTAGAAATAGTGGCCAGTTGTTTAATGGGGGTCTTGGCCCCATAATACTCCACCATAATACCTTCCACAAGGCTGGGAGATGCCCTGCCTGTGCGCACCTCACTAAACTCCCTTTTTACCGCCTCGATAGTCTTTCTCATTTTATTTTCGGTATCATATAAAATATCTTTGATTGTCACTTTCCACCCCCTACTTCACAACCGTCCCGATTTTATCTCCCAGGACAATACGCTTGATATTACCAGCCTTGGTCAGATTGAATACGATAATCGGCAAATTATTATCCATACATAGACTAATTGCCGTAGCATCCATTATTTTAAGGCCCCTCTTGAGGACTTCGATATATTTGAGCTGCCCGTACTTCTTGGCGTTTTTATCTTTTTTGGGGTCCGCAGAATATACGCCGTCTACCTTGGTGGCCTTTAAAATTACTTCGGCGTTTATTTCATTAGCGCGCAGTGCGGCAGTGGTATCGGTAGAAAAATAGGGGCTGCCTGTGCCCCCTACGAAGATTACCACGCGTCCTTTTTCTAAATGCCTTACGGCCCTGCGTCTGATATAAGGCTCGGCCAGCTCCTGCATGGCAATGGCCGTCTGCACCCGGGTAAAGACATTGAGTTTTTCCAATGCATCCTGAAGAGCCAGGCCGTTAATTACCGTAGCCAGCATCCCCATATAATCGGCGCATGCCCTGTCCATACCCCGGCTTGCCGCGGCAAGACCGCGAAAGATATTTCCTCCGCCGATTACTATCGCCGTCTCTACTCCTAAGCCTGTTACTTCTTTTATCTGCTGTGCCAGCGAATTAACTACAGCGGTATCAATCCCGTAGGAGCGCGCGCCCACAAGCGCCTCGCCGCTGATTTTGAGCATTATCCGCTTAAACTTCGGCTTTTTTTTCCTTGAGCCTGCGCTCACAACCCTTACTCTCCCAGTTGGAAGCGAATAAATCTACGCACAACTATATTCTCACCCACCTTGGCAATCACTTCCGTCAGATAATCCTTAACAATCTTTGCATGGTCCTTGACGAAAGGCTGCTCTAAGAGACAATTTGTCTTATAGAAATCTTCCAGACAGGCCTTGTTTTCCTTGACTACGTCCTCGGGCACATCCTCTTTTTTGATATAGAGAGGGCTAAGCGCGGCTATCTGCATGGCCAGATCTTTACTAAGTCTTTTGAACTCGTCGCACCTGGAAACGAAATCGCTCTCGCAATTTACTTCCAGCAAAACTCCGATTTTGTTGTGCAGGTGGACATAGGCTTCAACTCTTCCCTCACCGGTTTTCCGCGAGGATTTTTTTGCGGCCTTGGCCTTTCCCTTTTCGCGCAAAACCTGCATCGCTTTATCGAAATCTCCCCGGGCCTCTTCCAGGGCATGCTTGCAATCTATTACCCCCGCACTCGTTGCCTGACGCAACTCCTGGATATCTTTAGCGCTGATCTTCATTATCTACCTCATCCTCTTCCTCTTCGACTTGTTTTTTCTCTTCTTTCTTCTCTTCCGCCTCATCTTCTGCCTTTTTGGCGGAGACCCTTTTTTTCACTCCTTCGATCTCCAGATATTTTTGCCTTCCCGCCAGGATATTATCCGCAATCATAGAAATAATCAGGGTAATCGACCTGATGGCATCGTCGTTTCCGGGAATGGGATAATCGATATTCTTGGGATCGCAGTTGGTATCCAAAAGCGCAACCACCGGAATAGAAAGCCGCTTTGCCTCACGCACAGCGGTTTCTTCCTTTTTCGGGTCAACTATTACCAAAGCCGCCGGCAGCTTCTTCATCTCTACTATTCCCGATAACTTTTTCTTAAGCCGGGCGATCTCCTTATCAAGTCCTGCCTTTTCTTTTTTGGATAAGGCGACCGAGCTGTCCGGCGCCCTTAGCGCCTCCAGCTCATGCAGACGCTCAACACTTTTGCGGACGGTCTTGAAGTTCGTCAGGGTTCCTCCCAACCATCTCTCATTGACATAAAACATTCCGCAATGAGTGGCGGAAGAGACAATAATGTCCTGAGCCTGCTTTTTCGTGCCCACGAAAAGGACCTGCTGGCCCTTGGCCGCTAAACTTTTAAGGAAGTCTCCGGCTTCCTTCAGCAGCTGAGCGGTTTTTTGCAGGTCGATAATATAGACGCCGCTCCTTTCACCGAAGATAAACTTTTCCATCTTCGGGTTCCAGCGCTTTGTCTGGTGTCCGAAATGCACACCCGCCTCTAAAAGTTGTTTAATCAAAGTTTCTACTGCCAAATTGCATCTCTCCTTTCTAAATTGTGAGTATAGCAACAACCCATCTTTTTTTCAACCTTTTTTACTCGTCTCTAAATTGCAGCTGATACAGCTTCTTATATAAACCGCCTCTTTCCATCAACTCTTCATGGCTGCCGCATTCGCTAATCCTGCCTGAATCCAAAACAACAATTTTATCGGCCCGCCTTACGGTGGATAGACGGTGGGCGATGACAAAGACTGTGCGCCCGCGCATCAGCTTATCCAAAGCCTCCTGCACCAGCCTCTCCGATTGAGAATCCAGCTGGGAGGTGGCCTCATCCAGGATTAAAATGGGAGGATCCTTCAAAAGCGCCCGGGCAATAGAAAGGCGCTGTTTTTCGCCTCCCGACAACCTGAAGCCCCTGTCTCCGATAATCGTATCGTATCCTTCGGGCAGGGCGCGGATGAAGCCGTCTGCGTTTGCAGCGGATGCTGCGCGGACAATGTCTTCATGCTCTGCCTGAATATCGCCATAACCAATGTTGACACCTACCGTATCATTAAAGAGAAACATCTCCTGGGTAACGATAGCGATTTTTTCTCTTAAAGACTTAAGCCGAATATTGCGGATATCATATCCGTCGATAGCAATCTTACCTCTTGTTACATCATAGAAACGCGCAATTAAATTAATCAGCGTAGTCTTGCCCGCTCCCGTAGGCCCCACAATAGCCAAAATACTGCCTGAGGGCACTTCCAGGTTAATATTTTTAAGCACATCTTCTTTTTCGTCCTTATATCTGAAATTGACGTTTTCAAAACGGATTGTCTCGGACACCGCAGGCAAAGTAATTGCAGATGAAGCATCCTGCATATCCACCGGGGTATCCAGGATCTCAAAGATGCGCTTGGCCGCGGCTGAGGCCTGATGCATAACGGCGCTGAGATTACTCAGGCGCTTAAACGGCTGGGTGCATTGAAACATCGCCCCCATAAAAGCGGCAAAAAGCCCAAATGATAAGGTTCCTTCAATTATCTGCCGGCCGCCTACATATAAGACAAACATTGCCGCGCAGGAACCGATAAATTCGGTAATCGGGCTGATAGCGATTATCCGCTTTGCCGACTTCATTGAAATCTTATAAAAACCCTCATTGGCCCTGGCAAACCTGTCTACTTCATAGTTTTCCATAGAGAAGGTCTTTACTATCCTGATTCCCGTAATGCCTTCATAAAGAGTGGAGGTTATCTCACCCATCTTCTCCTGACCCTTGGCGCTGATTTTGCGCAATGCCTTGCTAATCCTGACCACAGGGATACTGATAAAGGGAAAAAGCACAATGGAAATCAAAAAAAGCCTCCAATTAATAAGGATAGCGATGCCGAGCAGGATGACAATTTTGAAAGTCTGATAAAACACATCCGTCAGGCCCTGGGCAATAGAATTATTAATTACTCCCACATCGTAAGTGATGCGCGAAACCAAATTGCCGGCCTTGCTTTTGGTATAATAATCCAGGGAAAGATTCTGATACTTGGCGTAGAGGCTATTGCGGATATCGCGTACGATTAAATGCCCCACTTTGGTCATCAGATACTGGCGGATAAATTCGGCAAAACTCTTAAGCGCAAATAACCCCAAAAATCCCAGTACAATAAATTTTAACAGTTTCAGGCGCGGGAGGGCGTTGATTGTCGCGATGATCCGGGTGAGAAAATCCGGCAAAGAGCGGGAAATCGTTATCCCCTGGCCCGTGAAAACATTGTCAATCATCGGGATGGCCGGGGCAATCTGGATACCGTCAAACACTGCCGAGACCAGCATGCACACCGTTGCCAGGACAAAAAGCCCCAGATGAGGCTTAATAAACCTTAAAAGTCTAAAAAAATCTCTCATTTTAGTAGGTAGAAGTATAACATATTTGTTGATTTTTGTCTATATCTTTTGTATAATTTAGGTTATGTCACAGATAAGGATAGGAGTAGTCGGGGTAGGGGCTTTAGGCGCCATCCATGCCCAAATATATTCTGCGCTTAGCGATGCGCAACTGGAAGCTATTGCCGATATTGACCTGAAAAGGGCAAAAAAGGTCGCGCGCAGCTTGCGCTGCGGCTATTTTAGCGATTATCGGCAGCTTTTCGGGCTGGTGGATGCTGCCAGTATTGTTGTGCCCACTAATTTACATTATCAGATTGCCCGGGACTTTCTGGAGCACAATATCCACGTCCTGGTGGAAAAACCCTTTACCAATACCGTGGAAGAGGCCGATGAGCTCCTGCGGCTTGCCGATGAAAAAGGCCTTCTGCTTCAGGTGGGGCATGTGGAACGATTTAATGCCGCGGTCCAGGCCATCCAGAGGCTTCCGGGAAAACCTATGTTTATTGAATGCCACCGCTTAGGTCCTTTTGCCAGCCGCGTCAAGGATGTAGGGGTAGTTTTAGACCTAATGATTCACGACATCGATATCGTCCTGGGGCTGGTTAATTCTCCGGTTGAGTCTATCCAGGCCGTAGGGGTAAACGTACTTACCAGGCATGAAGATATCGCCAATGCCCGGCTTAACTTTAAGAATGGGGCCGTAGCCAATATTACCTCAAGCCGCATCAGCGCCAAATCAATGCGCAAAATCCGCCTGTTTCAGGAAAATGCCTATATCTCTTTGGATTACGAGGCTCAGGAAGCTCTAATCTACGAAAAGCAGGGCAAAAAAATCAATAAAAGAAAAATCAATATCAAAAAGGAAAAACCCTTACAGAGAGAACTTCAATCTTTTATCCAATGCATAAAAGAGAAAAAAGACCCTTTAGTCAGCGGCCGGCAAGGAAGAGATGCCCTGGCCGTAGCCGCAGAAATCCTAAGATTGCTCAAAAAGTCTGATGCCATCCATGCATAAGAGAATCATGATTATAGCCGGAGAGCCCTCCGGTGACTTTCACGCCAGCCGCCTCATCCACGCCTTAAAAAAGATAAATCCCGATATAGAGATATCCGGAATAGGCGCAGACAATATGCGAAGAGCAGGCGCTGAGCTTTATTTTGATATTTCTGAGCTTTCTATTATCGGCTTTACGGGCGTCCTGACAAATCTAAAAAAAATTAAACATATCTTTAAAGCCATACTTGAGAAAATAGACGCCCAACGCCCCGATGCCGTAGTGCTCATCGACTATCCCGGCTTTAATTTAAAGCTGGCCCAGGAAGTCAAAAAAAGAGGCATCAAGGTAATCTATTATATCAGCCCGCAAATCTGGGCCTGGTGGAAGGGTCGGATTAAGACTATTCAGCGCTTTGTGGATAAAATGATTGTGGTCTTTAAGTTTGAAGAGGCCCTTTATAAAACTCGAGGAATTGATGTTTCTTTCGTCGGGCATCCTCTTCTGGAAGAAGCCTATTCCCAGCTTTCACGCGAAGATTTTTTAAATAACCTGGGGCTCACTCCTCAAAAACCGACTATCGGACTTGCTCCCGGCTCACGCGGGATGGAAGTGGAAAGGATTCTGCCTATTCTTCTGGAGAGCGCAAAAATAATCAAGCAAAGATTACCTCAGAGCCAGTTTGCCCTGTTAAAGGCACCGGGCCTGGAAAGAGGACTTTTCGAAAACAAGATAAAAAAATATGACGTGCCTGTTGTTGCCTGGGAGGGCCGCAGTTATGATTTTCTGGGGGCCTGCGACTTTGTGCTGGTGGCCTCGGGCACTGCCACTTTAGAGACGGCGATTATGCAAAAACCAATGGCCATCGTCTACAAAGTATCCTTCCTGAACTGGCTGATTGCCCGATGCCTGATCAGGCTTCCCTTTATCGGGCTGGTAAATGTAATCGCCGGCAAAAAGATTGTTCCGGAATTTATTCAACACAAGGCACGGGCCTCCTTAATTGCACAAAAGACCCTGGATATCCTAAGCAGTCAAGAAGAGCTCACCAAAATAAAGTCACGCCTTATGCAGCTGCGCCAGGAACTGGGCACCCCCGGGGCCAGCCAGCGTGCCGCCGAGATAATCTCCAGTTTCATCTAAACGGGTTGTTTTAAAATTTTTTGCTTGACAAATGTCAAGACAGGTGCTATACTTTACAATTGTAAGATTGCAAGGTAGTTTTAAGCTAAAATGAACGCTTGTCACTTGGAAAGGAGCCTGTGATGGAAGAGTATTTTACCCCTACTCAGCTGGCCAAAAAACTAAAGATTTCCCGCCAGGCGGTAATAGAGCGAATCAGGCGGGGTGCAATTAAGGCAATTAAGGTGGGCAGGCAATATATCATCCCCCGCCAGGAAGTAAGTTCCGCAGGCTCTGAGGCCAAACCCCTAAAGAAAGGCTCGAAGCATGAGGATGTCCTGCGCCTGGTCAAAGAGAAAAAGATTGAAACTATTCAGCTGTGGTTCGTAGATATCTTAGGCACCCTTAAATGTATCTCTATTACCTCAGGGGAATTGCCTGAGGCCTTAAGCCATGGCAAGGGATTTGACGGCTCCTCCGTCACCGGTTTTGCCGAGGCCCAGGAAAGTGATATTATCGCCCGGCCCGACCCGAATACATTCACCATTCTTCCCTGGACAAAGAACGACTTTCCCATCGGCAGGATGTTCTGCGATATCTTAAATCCCGACGGCACCCCTTATGCGGGTGACCCGCGATATGCCCTTAAGCGCATACTCCAGCGCGCTAAGAAAATGGGCTTTGATTTTTATGTAGGGGCGGAGATAGAATACTTCTATTTCAAAACAGATAAAAGTCCGGAGGTCCTGGATGAAGGCACCTATTTTGAATTAATCCCCAATGATATGGCCAATAATCTGCGCAACCAGACGGTAAGGACCCTGGAAGAAATGGGCATTGTGGTAGAGGCCTCTCACCATGAGGTCTCACCCTCGCAACATGAGATTGACCCTAAATATAGTGATGCTTTAAATGCCGCAGACAATATCATCACTTCCCGTTTTGTAATTAAAGAGGTAGCCCAGAAGCACGGTATCTACGCCACCTTTATGCCCAAGCCGATGTTTGGCGTAAACGGAACGGGAATGCACCTGCACCAGTCGCTATTTCAGGGAAAGAAAAATGCCTTTTTCGACAAGAGAGATAAGTATAACCTCTCTCAAACAGCCAAATACTTTATCGCCGGAGAGCTTAAACATGCGCGGGAAATCTGCGCTTTAACCGCCCAATGGGTAAATTCCTATAAACGCTTAGTTGCAGGCTATGAAGCCCCGGTGTATATCTCCTGGGCCCAGCGCAACCGCACAGCCCTTATCCGCGTTCCTTTATATCGGCCGGGAAACGAACAGGCCACACGCGCGGAGCTGCGCTGTCCGGACCCCTCCTGCAATCCTTATCTGGCTTTTGCGGTAATGCTGGCGGCGGGCTTAGAAGGCATAGAGAAGAAATATCCTATTGCCCCACCCGTAGAGCCCAATATCTATGAAATGGAAATGGAGGAGAGAAAAAAACGAGGGCTTCACGCCCTTCCGGGAAACCTCTTTGAGGGCATCGAAGAGACTAAAAAAAGCGCCTTGGTGCGGGAGACTCTGGGGGAACACATCTTTACGCGCTTCATCTTAAATAAGGAACGCGAATGGGAAGAATATCGTATCCAGATTACTTCTCACGAGATCAAAAAATACCTGCCCATACTTTAAGCCTGAGCTACAGAAGGAAGTTTACGCTTAAATGCATTTTCGCTGATGCGCCTTTTTACCTTTTCGATCATTGCCTCTGAAAATCCTAACCTCAGCAACTTTTTATCGGAAGAATTCTTATCCACCAGATAATAAAGTAGCCTGTCCACCTCACTGTAGGTAAGGCCAAGTTCACTCTCATCGCTCTGGCCGGGCCACAGTTCCGCCGAGGGAACCTTTTTGATAATTTCTTCGGGAATACCCACATCACGCGCCAACTGGCGTGCCTGAGTTTTATAAAGACCACCCAGGGGATTAAAGGCGCAAGCCGTATCTCCATAAAGCGTACCGTATCCTAAAAGGACTTCGGTTTTGTTGCCGGTTCCGGCAACCAGAGCACCTAATTCTTTTGAGTGGTCAAAAAGCACGCTCATTCTCTCTCGGGCCATTTTATTGCCCCGCCTGATTTTATCGGCCTGGGGAAAGCTGTTAAAGTAGGCGTCAATCTGAGGGGTAATGTCAATTACACTTGCCTTTACCTGATATTTTTGGGCAACGAGTTTTGCGTCATTTACGCTCTCAGGTCTTGTAGTCTTATAAGGCAAAATCAAGGCAAAGACATTATTCTCGCCCAAGGCTTGAGCGCAAAGATAAAGAGTTAGACTGGAATCCAGCCCGCCGGATAAACCAACAACCACCCTCTTTAAACCGGCATCCTTGACCTGTTTGCGGATAAACTTAACCAGCCTATCCTTAACTATTGCCGAATCAATCTTTAATTCATTCATAACTTACCCCTGCTTCCTTTTACCTTAAAAAATAATGAGAGGCCGGCTGGGCGTCACAAGTAAAATTAATCTTGAGCTTGCGCAGACCCGCCTCATCTCCGCGGGTGGGCATATTTGTCATATGCATCTCGCAATCCCGTAAGCTCTTCAAGGTCTTGACCGCGCCTTCGGCAGCGGGATTTGTGGCTGCGCTTATGGAAAGGGCAACCAGCGTCTCCTCAAGATCCAGGCTTTCGCTCTTTGCGCCCAGGATTTCTTTTTTCAGGGCGGCGATATTGTTGATTACATTACGCGGCAAAAGATGCATTTTATCGGGCACGCCTGCTAAATGTTTGGCGGCATTGATTATTGCCGCTGAGGCTGCATGCATAAGGGGTGAGTTTTTACCGGTTATGATTTCACCCTCCGCAAGCTCAATGGCCGCCCCGCAAAAGATGCCGTTTTTGCCTTTTGAGGGAACCTTTGCTGCTGCCTCTGCGGCAAGCCTTGCCGCTGAGACACAGGCGCGGTCGGTTTCTTTAACGCCCACCTCTTTCATCAATTCCTTAGCGCGCTCTATAGTCTCTTTTCTCTCTGCCCCCAGCATATATTCCCAGTTATAGCGGAAATAACGACGGATGATTTCCTGTTTTGAAGCCCGTTTTACCTCTTCGTCATCCACGATACCAAAACCTACGCGATTTACGCCCATATCCGTGGGTGAATTATACATCAGCATCTTTTTCCCCCGTCCGACAATCTTCTGCAAAATGCTTTTTAGGATAGGGAAGGCATCTACATCGCGGTTATAGTTAATGGCTTTCTTATTATAGGCCTTAAGATGGAAAGGATCGACCAGATTATAATCGCCTATGTCTGCGGTTGCCGACTCATAGGCCACATTTACCGGGTGTTTTAGAGGCAGGTTCCAGATGGGAAAGGTCTCGAACTTCGCATAGCCTGAGTTTATCCCTTTTTTGTGGTCGTGATAAAGCTGGGAAAGACACGTTGCCAGCTTTCCGCTTCCCGGACCGGGAGCGGTAATAACAACTATAGGTTTGTCACTTTTGATATAATCATTGCGCCCGTAGCCCCTTGCGCTGACTATTTTATCAATACCTTCGGGATAGCCTTTGATTTCCCGATGGATATAGACCTTGATTCCCTTTCTTTCCAGCCTATTCTTGAATTTTATTGCCAGGGCTTCATTCTTAAAGCGGGTAATCACTACCTTATTTACCTCTAAGTCCCAATCCTTTAAGTCGTCGATGGTCTTAAGGCAGGCCATATCATAGGTCATTCCGAAGTCCCCGCGCAGGCGGCCCGACTCTATATCTTTGGCATATATACAGATAACAATTTCGATGTTTTCCTTAAGGGCCTGAAGGAGTTTTATCTTGACGGTGGGGTCATAACCGGGAAGGACGCGTGCGGCGTGATAATCGAGAAGGAGTTTTCCGCCGAATTCGAGATAAAGCCGGTGGTCAAACTTGGCTACTCTATCCAAAATGGCCTTTGTCTGTTCGGCAAGATATTTTTCGCTGTCAAATCCTACTTTTCTCATCGGGCTGGCTTATTGTATCACTACTGCTTATTTATTGCAAGACCAAACTTATAAAAAAAGGAACGGTGATAATGCTGAATAAGGTGGTAAAGAATACCCCGCTGGCGGCCAGCTCCGCATCCCCGCCAAATCTCTTAACGAGAATTGGGGTGGTGGACGCCGAAGGCATCGCCGCCTGAAGCACGATAATTACCTTAAGCATATTGGGTAAATTATCAAATATATTGATAAATAAAATAGCCAAAACAGGCATAATAATCAGCCGGCAAAACGCCAGAGTAAAAATTATTTTAAAGGAAGCGCCCCTTTTATAATTGTTACGGGCGAGCATCGAGCCCACTACAATAAGGGCAAGGGGAATTGTGGCATTGCCTATCAGATTTGAGGCCTCCATGATAAAGCGAGGCAGCTTTAGAGAAATAATCCCCGCTATCAGCCCCAATACCAAGGCAACTGTCGCGTTATTTAACAAATTCTTAAAGAGTTTAAGGGGTGCGGTTTTGGGAGCCGAAAGAATTGCTATGCCAAAGGTCCAGTAAAGAAAGGTAATCCCCAGATTAAATATAAATACTCTCACCAGCCCCGCCCGGCCAAACAGGGCAAAGACCAAAGGTATGGCCAAAAACCCATAATTTGAAAAGGTAAGCAAAAACTTGAAAGTACCGGCTTGTCTTAAATCCAGCTTAAGATAAAAGGAAGCAATCCGGCTTAAAAAATAGGAGGCAAATGTCAAAAGTATGGCATATAAGGGCAGCACCAGATTAGAGGAAAAAATATGAAGGTTGAGATTTGTGGATAAGGTATAAAAATAAAGAAAGGGCAGGGTTATTTCAATTGCAACGCGGCAGAGACCGCTTGCTGTTTCTTCCGTAAGCACCCGGCGCCACCTGGCTAAAGTGCCTACCAGAAGAATAATAAAGATTATTCCGATTCGCGATAAAACCGAAGTAAACATATAAGGATAGTTGCGTTAAGTAAAGCCACAATAATACAGGTCTTCGTAATGCCTAAAATCGGCACTAAAAAGGCACTGACCAAAAGCGCACCAAAACAGGCCCCCAGCAAATCCATGCCGTAACTTAAGCCTGAGATGCGCCCGATGTTATTTGTGTCTTTTAAAATAATTTTATTGGCCAGGGGAAACTGAAACCCGCCGATAAACCCGGAAATAACCGGCAAGGCCGGAAAAATCACATTACTGCCCATCCAGTTGCTAAAGCTTCCGGCTGCAGAGCGATTTAAGCCGTAAAATACCAGCGGTAAAATTATCGGATAGAGTGATATGGCTATCTGCGTCTTGATAAACAGGCCGTAACCTTCTTTTAAGGCTTTTAGCCTCTTTGTAATCAGCCAGCTTCCCAAAACCAAACCCACCATAAAGAAGCTTAAGATAATACCCAGCTTATAATAAAGATACCCGTAAATTATCTGAAAAGCAAGCAAAATCACCACCTGAAAACTAAGCTCGGTGAGGCCGGTAGTAGAAACAGCCAAAAGCACGAATTTTTCCCTTGCGCCTCTTTTTTTTCTGCGCATAAAGGCACTTAAAAGAATCCATAGATAAGACAAAAAGAAAAGAACCAAAAGCCTCCTTTCATTAAGCCAGGAGAAAATCTTCCGCCAGGGCCGGGCAAAACGGGTGCTCCAGAGGACCATATCATAATAATAGGAAATGGGGCGAAAATCTCTGTTGGGCCTTGCCTTTTCTTCGGCTTTAATCATCCCATCTAAATAAGCTATTCTCTCACTCGACAATTTAGAAAAAAGATATTCCGGGCGTACGAATTTGGTGCGGATACCCCCTTCTCTCAAGCGGCGCGAAAGCTCCTTATAATCACGGGTAATTAATCCTTCTTTGGCGCCGGCTAAGAAGTAGGCCGTATCCCCCGGGATTACCTTGACATCCGCAAATGCCATCGTTAAAGTCCTATAAATAGATGAGAGAAACTGCTGCTGCTCTTTATTCAGGAAGTTCTCGGAAGACCCCAAACCAAAGGAAAGCACGCCATCTCTTTTGAGGCATCTTTTTACCTCCTGAAAAAACTCAAGAGTGTAAAACCTGTTTATCTGCGCATTATAAGGATCGCCTAAATAGAGAATGATGTTGTCGTATAAAACGGGTGTCTCTTTTTTTGTAATGCGCTTGATAAACAGACGGCCATCCTGATGAAGCACCTCAAGGCGCCTATCTTCTAAAAACTTGAGTTTCTCCGGAGGAAGAAACTCCTTTGCCAGCTCAATAATCTCAGCATCCAGCTCCAGATAATCAAGCCTTGATAGAGGATATTTAAAGATTTCCTCGCTCAACCCTCCTATGCCGCCGCCGATAAGAAGCACATGTTTTGGACTGGGCGTCTGCAAAAGGGCAAAATGCACCGCCTCTTCACTGCCTGCTTCATCCGGCAGGCTAAACATATGCAGGCCGTTACTAAAAAATGAATATTGCTCCTCGTCTTTACTCACGATGAGGTTATTGTAAATGGAATCCCGCGCAGCCAAAACCGCAATGGGGCTCCACTGCTTCTTTATTGAAGCCTGGTTGATTAGTTTGGCTTCTTGAGTAAATAAGGAAATAAATATAATTATAATCAAGGCCAGAGTAAAAGTGCGCACCATGCGGATAAGCTTTAGCTGATTAAATCCCGTCTGCAATAGATACGCCGAGAAAAGATTAAGCAGGGCCAGGCCCAGCATTATATAAAAGCCGTCAAAATAACGGATAAAATAGAAGCTCACCAGGCATCCCCCGCAAACCGCACCCAGAGCCTCCAGGATATATACCCGGCCTATGCGAGTGGCACCGGTTTCATTATCGGAAGCAGGATAAACCCCGCCCTTCTTTTCATTACCTTCGCCCTTATCTCTTGCACAAGACCTAGTTTTAGGAAGGGCGGGGTAAAGGCGGCAGGCCAGGGCAAAGAGAAACCCTAAGATAATGCAGACTGCAGAAAGCGTAAAGAAACTAAAAGCAGCCATAGGCACAAAGCCGATAATCTCACCTGGCATAACATCCAGGATTGTCCGGGCGTGCCTGATTATAAAAATAGCACCGACTAAAATAAAGGCCAAAGCAACTTGCAGAGCGGCAAAAATAAACTGCCGATTAATGATTTTATCGGCAAACCTGCCTAAAAGCCAGCTGCCCATTGCCCCCCAGAAAAGCCAAGCCCCGAGAGTAAGCCCCAAAGAAACCTCATTGCCGTAGAAAACTACCATTAACTGGCGCAAAAGGACTATCTGGGCGCTCATTGCTGTAAAACCGATAAGAAATGTAGCGAATATTACAGGTCTTCTCATTTTTACCAAATCCCGGGGATAGTTCGAGCGCAAAACTTACATTTGCCCTCAAGAATATTGTTGTGAGCGATAGTATAGCCTATTCTCTCGATAAGCAAGGCCTCGCAATCAGGACAATAGGTATTTGAAGCAGAATGTGCAGGCACATTCCCGATATATACATATTTTAACCCTGCCTCTTCCGCGGTCTGTTTTGCCTTCTCCAGAGTGGCAACGGGGGTGTGATAAAGGTTTTTCAGCTGATACATCGGCGTAAAACGCGAGAAATGAAGCGGGGTCTCTTCTCCTAAATTATCCTTAATCCAGATACACATCTTTTTGATTGTCTCCATATCATCGTTTAAGGTGGGCACAATCAGGTTGGTTATCTCAAGCCAGACGCCTTCTTCCTTGAATATCTTTAAGGCCTCTAAAAGTGGCTCAAGCTCCTGTCCGCAAACCTTGCGCAGATATTTTTTATCAAACCCCTTCAAATCCACATTGGCTGCATCGATATATTTACAAAGCTCTCTCAAAGGCTCTTCGTTAATATATCCGGCGGTAACCATCACATTTTTCAAACCCTTCTCTTTTGCCAGTTTAGCTGTATCCAGCATATACTCATAAAAGATTATCGGCTCTGAATAGGTATAAGCTATCGAAGAACAGTCGTTTCTCACGGCCAGTTCCACCACTTGATGCGGCATCATTTCCACATTATGGGTTTCCTCAGGCGGGCGCTGGGAGATAGTCCAGTTCTGGCAAAACTTACAGCGCAGGTTGCATCCGGCAGTAGCAATGGAAAAACTTGTGCTTGCCGGAAGCATATGATAGACGGGTTTTTTCTCGATGGGGTCGATATGAAAGGCGCAAGGGTTTCCGTATACTAATGTATAGAGCTTTCCACCTCTCACCTGGCGCACACGACAGGCCCCGCGGGCGCCCTCTCTCAAAAGACAGCGGCGGGGACAAAGCTCACACTGCACGGTTTTATCGTCTATCTTGCTGTAATAGAGGGCCTCCCGCCTGCCGATTAGGGGTGAGGCAATTGCAGCAATGCAAGTTGCCAAAACCAATAAAACCAGGATTATTTTGCCAAGCAGTTTCTTCTTCATCGCTATCTCTAAAAAAGATTGGACGCTTTTTATGAAATGGCTGATGAGGTGATCGGTTCAAAGCGGGGCGTGCGCAGGCCTTAAGCGGGCATGGTTCCCCGACATTTATGTCGGGGAGAGCGAAGGCCAAAGCCCGAGCGAGTTTTGTCACGCCGGGACAAAACGAGCGTCCCCGCGTGAAGCGTCACCGAGTCAGCCCCCTACTTAAATCCCTACAAGAGAGATTTTATTTTCCTCGGCAATCTTTAGACACTCTTCCTTTTCCAGAAAAAGGGTCTTGCCCGCCTCCATCGCCAAAACCGCGCAAGAGGCAGAAATTAAAGAATCCAAAGTCCGAGGCCCAATGAGAGGGATATCAAAGCGCATATCCTGATGAGGTTTGCTTACCTTAACCACCACTCCTGCTTCTCTACCTAATTTACCTCCCCGCCTGATTGCTTCATCCGTGCCCTCAATTGCCTCAATAGCCAAAATAGCCTTATCTTTTACCACCACCGTCTGGCCGATATCCAAACCGGCAATGCGCTTGGCGATTTTCCTGCCAAACTTAATATCCTGCCACTGGATATCGCTGGGCGCAATATTAGTTAAAACACCTCTTGCGACAAGGTGGTCCTTGAGGAACATGCTGGAGTCCAACAGCTTAATCCCCATCGCCTTTAGCAGCCTGGCAATCCCACCCAGCAAAGAATCGGCCCTTTTGTCTTTCACCCTTTTTAAGAAACTGGTCAGGGCTTCATCTTTAGAAACGGCCTTATCAAAAATATGGGCCGGCCTAATCTGGCCGGCCATAACCACTCTTTTCAATTTCTCATTTTTCAAAATCTCAAAAAACTCTCTTAACTGCCCCACGCCAATCCAATGCGTCCTATGCGCGTAATTCTCTATCTGCGCATCCGTCTCTTCGCGCACGGCAATAGCTATAACCTCCCTGCCCTGGGAGCTGGCCCCTTTGGCAAAGAGGATGGGGAATTGACCATTTCCTGCAATTAAACCGATACGCTCACTCATATTTTATCTACAGACACCGCGCTGGGAATTTTTGATAAAATTAATCAGGTGGGTAACTTCAGGGCAAGGCATTATGTCTGTCTCGACCTTCTTTAGGGCATTAGGGATAGTCAAGCCGGAATTGAATAAAATGGTAAAGGCGCTTTTTAGGCTTACTCTTGCCTGATGATTTATTCCTGCGCGCTCTAAGCCCACCCTATTTAAACTGCGCACTTTGGCGGGATGGCCGTCACACATAGAGTAAGGAGGGATATCCTGAATTACCTTGGAGCAGCCTCCGACTATTGCGAGCCGACCGATACGCACGAACTGATGCACCGCAGCCAGACCTCCCAAAATAGCCTTATCTTCAATGACGATATGTCCGGCTAAAGTGCCTACATTGGCTAAAATTACATTATTGCCGATTACGCAATCATGGGCAATATGGGCATAGGCCATAATAAGATTGCCATTGCCGATAATAGTCTTGTCGCTTGCGGCGGTACCCATATTTATTGTTACATATTCCCGGATTATATTGTCATCACCGATGATGAGTTCAGTTTTTTCCCCCTTATACTTTAAATCCTGGGGGACACTGCCGATAACTGCTCCGGTAAAAATCTGACAATTTTTTCCAATAGCGGTATTGCCCGTAATTACGCAGTGATCGCCTATTCTCGTGCCTTCGGCAATCTTAACCTCAGGCCCGATAATGGCGTAATGGCCAACTTCTACATTTTCGGCTAACTGGGCTGCGGGAGAAATCTGGGCGGTAGACTGGATATTGCTGTTAATCATTCTTTAGGCACCAAGCTAAACATAAGGTCGGCCTCGGCAACTAATTTATCCGCAACAAAGGCCTCGGCCTTAATCTGAATAATCCTGGACTTTATTCTTACTACATCTACTTTGAGGATAAGCTGATCGCCCGGAACTACGGTCTTCCTGAACTTGACCTTATCCATGCTCATAAAATAGGCAAGCTTCCCCCTGTTTTCCGGACGGGAAAGCATCAGGATTCCGGCGGTCTGGGCCATGGCCTCGAGAATCAAAACCCCCGGCATTACCGGGCGTCCCGGAAAGTGTCCGTTAAAGAATTGTTCATTGATAGTTACGTTCTTCACGCCCACGATATGCTTTCCTTCTTCAAAGTCCAGCACTCTATCTACCAAAAGGAAAGGATAGCGGTGGGGCAAAATCTGCATAATCTTCTCTATATCAAAAGGCGGCGGCGTGGGATTTCCCGGATTGTGCGTCGCAGCCAGAGGCGCGCTATGCTTACTTCCAGTCTTACTTAGTTTCTTCAGGAACTTGATATTTAAAGGATGTCCGCTTTTTACTGCTAAGACATGGGCCTTGATGGAAGGAGCCAAAAGACAAAAATCACCGATTAAGTCCAGGACCTTATGGCGGGTAAACTCATCACTAAAGGTAGGCTTTCCTTTTACGATACCTTTTTTGCCGACAACAATGGTGTTCTCTATTGATGCCCCTTTGCCTAATCCCTCACCCTGCAATCGCTCAACCTCATTTTCTAAACAAAAAGTCTTGCATGGGGCAAGTTCCCGCATAAAGCTCTCCTCTGTTACAACCAAATCCAGGTGTTGATTCAAGCCGGCTTCGGGATAGCTTAAGGTATAGGAAATCCTGAACTTATCATCCGGAAAAACCGCCAGAGAACCCCCATCTTCATCCAGATAACTTGCCTCATGAGGCGCAAACTCAACTTTGGGGCTATTCAGCTCGATAATCTGCGCTTGGCGCAAAATCCGGCAGAAACCAAGCGCCCCGCCATCTAAGGCCGGGACTTCCTCTCCTTTAACTTCAATAATAATATTATCTATCCCTAAGCCGAATAGCGCAGAAAGCACGTGCTCTACGGTATGGACACAAGCCTTCCCCTCTCCCAGAGAAGTGCGGCGGGACTTAAGGCTCTTCTCCATGACATTGGAAATAGAGGCGGCAATAACCGGCTTACCCGGCAAATCTACGCGGATAAACTTTATCCCTGTGTTTTTTTCGGCCGGTTTAAACAAAAGCTCTACCTTTTGGCCGGTATGGATACCGACACCGCTAACCTTAATTTCTTTTTTTATTGTTTTTTGTCTTGGCATTTTTCTAATTGGGCTACTTTCTTAAATAAATCGGGAAGTTTCTGGATATAGGCATTTATACGTTTGGCTATGTGATGGGGTTTGGCCGGATATCCGGAGACGCAAGCGTGAGCGGGAACGCTCTTAGTTACTCCGGCCTGAGCTGCAATAATGGCACCTTCGCCGATTGTGATATGGCCGACAAGTCCCGCCTGACCGGCCACGGTCGCATTTTTACCTATTACCGTGCTTCCGGAGATACCCGCCTGGGCAACAATAATGGAGCCCTCGCCGATTACTACATTGTGGGCAATCTGCACAAGATTATCAATCTTGCTGCCCCGCCCGATAAGGGTTTTGTCAAAACGCGCCCGGTCAACGGTTACATTGGCGCCAATCTCTACATCGTCTTCAATTACCACCGTGCCTATCTGGGGAATCTTGTGATGAATTCCCCGCACTTTGGCAAAACCAAAGCCGTCGCTGCCGATAACCGTACCGTTATGGATAATTACGCGGTTACCGATATTTATTCTTTCCCTAATAGATACGTACGGGTAAAGTATACAATTTTCGCCTATCCCTGTGTGCTGGCCCACATAAACCCCTGCGTAAAGAATAGTGCCCGCACCTATTCTGGCGCCCTCCTCGATTACGCAATAGGGCTGAATGGCCACGTCTTTCCCTAATTCTACATTTTTGCCAATAACTGCGGTCGGATGCACGCCTTGAGGAGGCTTTATTTCATTCGCCGTAAACAAAGAAACTACCCTGGAAAAGGCCAGGGAGGGATTTTCTGTGCATACTATCGGCTTTGCCGCTTCTTTAACACCCCGGGGAGTTATTATTGCCGAGGCAGCGGTCTCGTTAATCAGGGAAAAGTATTTTGGATTAGCCACAAAGGCTATCTCCCCATCAGTGGCCTCTTTTATGCCTGAGACCCCTCTGATGGCAACAGTTGCATCACCAATTACCTCACCCTCAACAAGCTCGGCTATCTCAGCTAAACTTTTTTCCATTTCAACTTTCTATTTATATCTCTTATTTAAGGTCTTAATTATATCCTCTGTTACATCCATCTTGGCATCTTTGTACAGAATAAGCGTATCATCAATTATTATATTATAATTGTGGCTTGAGCCGTATTCTTCGAGGACATCTTTAATCTCTTTCATGATTTCCCTGAATTTATCGTCTCTTTTTTGACGCAGGTCCGCACGGGTCTCGTAAGTAAAATCCTGCAGGTCTTTTAGCTTTTGGTCTAATTCCTGCTGTTTTTTCTCCTTCTGCTTATCTTGCAGCAAATCCAATTTCTCGCGCAGACTTTTGATTTCCTTGACGAGCTTTTCTCTTTTGGTATTTTTGTCTTCCGCTTCTTTCAGCAATTGATCTTCGCCGTCTTTAACCTTCTTGTATTTATCCAAAACCTCTTTCAGGTTGACAAATCCCATGGTCAAATCCTGCGCATAAAGCGGAGCTACCCAGCTACAAAATGATATTATCAGCAACATCGATATCAGCTTACGCATTTTTTACACCTCCGTATCGAAAAATCGAATATATATTTTTCTTTTCAGAATCCCCGGGTCATACTGAAGTGAAAACGGCCTTCTTTCTCCTCGCCGGAATCAACCTTTAGAGGATAGCCGTAATCTAACTTTACCGGACCTATCGGTGTCTTGACCCTTACGCCCAGCCCTGCGCTATACTTGAAATCGCCGCTGGCAAACTCTCCCAATTTTTCCCAAACATTGCCAAAATCATAAAAAGTAGCAATTTTAATCAGTTTAAATAAAGGATAAGTAAGTTCGGCCGTTCCATAGAGAGCGGATTCGCCTCCTACGGGCTCGCCGGATGTATCCTTCGGGCCAACGGTTCTTTCCTTAAAGCCTCTGATCGTATTGGTGCCTCCGGCGTAAAATCTCTCATATATAGGCATGGCATCGGTATCATCGTAGGTGTCGCATCCTGCGGCAATCACTTTCAATTGAAATAATAGCTTTTCCATGAAAGTCTTATAAAGGTCGGCTGAGCCTATTACTTTAAAGAAATCCTTATCCTGTCCCAAAAACCCTCCGGCTACCTCGCCCGAACTGCTTAAGACCAGGCCCTTTGAGGGATTATAGATGTTATCGCGGGTATCGCGTGTCAGGCCTAAAAACAGGCTGCTGATGGTGTTTTCCCCTACCTCATTTCTTAAATCCGTAGAGGCGTCATCCGGAACATTTTCAATTTCCACATTTTCCAATTTATACATTAAATCCGCGCGCGTAAAATCGGTAAGTTCTTTGCCCAGGCGGATATCTCCCCCGCTTCTTTCTTCGTCATAGCTGTAGCCGGTTGTGCCGGAACGCTCGCGGACTTTATTATAGCCGTCTATGCCGAAAGATAAAGGATAGCCAAATATCCAGGGCTCGGTAAAACTCAAGTCATACTCCCGGCGGCTGGAGCCGAACTCTGCCTTGACTTTCAGATTCTGGCCTGCTCCGGTAAAGGTCTGCCAGTTACTGATATCGAAATTCCTCTGGGCCACCTCTACGAAGCCGACAAATCTCTCCACAGAGCTAAAACCCGCCCCAAAGGAAAACTCACCCGTCTTTGCTTCTTTGACATTGACAACCAGGTCCCTTTTGTTGGGGTCTTTTGTCTTTTCCGTATCATAACTGACTTCCTGGAAAAAACCCAAGTTATACAACCTTTCTTTGCTGCGTTGCAATTTTTCCCCGTCAAAGGCCTCACCGGGATAAGAACGAAGCTCGCGCCTGATTACGATATCGCGTGTCTTTGTATTGCCCCTGATTTTAATCTTATCGATGTAGGCCAACTCATTTTCTCTTATTCTATAGACTAAACCCAGGCGTCCGGTCCTCTCATCCAAAATTGTATCCACATCTACCTCGGCGGTAATATAGCCTTTTGCGAAATAAAAACTTTGCACATTGGAAATGTCATATTTTAAGACATCTTTATTAAAGACCTCGGCCGGCTTCATGGTAAGCACATCCCTTACCTCGCTTTCCGGGAAAATAACCGCGCCGCGAATTTCAATCTCGCCTACCCGATACTGCTTGCCCTCATCTATTTCAATGGTGATAAACATCTTCTTTTTTTCTTCAGCGAAAGATTTGCTTGAGGTTACCTTTACATCCAGAAAACCGTTCTGATGATAAAATGATGTAATGCGCTCAAGGTCCATATCCAGAATATCTTCTCTATATAAACCGGAGGTGAAAAAGGCGTCGCGGCGCGTGCGCATAAGCTTCAATATTTTTTTATCCGAAAAGGCATTATTCCCCTCAACGTAAATCTGCTTGATCTTAACGCGCACCTTCTCCTGGATATTAATTATTATTTTTGCTTCATTTGTTTCTTTATCAAGCTGCATATCATAGTCGATGTTCGCCAGAGGAAAGCCGCGCGCTTCATAGTCCTTTTGGATATCGCGCATATCCTGCTTAAGCTGCTGGACATTAAAGAACTCTCCGGTTTTTGACTTAACTAATTCCTGCAGCTTTTCCGTACGGGCGGATTTGTTCCCCGATAAAGTGATTTCTGAGACAATGGGCTTCTCGCTGACCCGAAAGATTACGATTACGCCTTCTTCGACATCCTTAAGATCAATTTTAATGTCGTCGAAATAACCGAGGGCATAGAGGCGCTTCAGGTCATCGCTGGCAATAAGCTGAGAAAAGCCCTTGCCCTGTTTTGTCCTGACCTTGGAGAGGATACTGGCTTCGCTTAAGTTCTTATTGCCTTCCACCTCTACGGCGGTAACTATTTTTTGGGCAGGGGCCTCCGGCTCATCGGCCTCGGCTAACAGAAAGCACGAGATTAAAGACACCACCAAAGATAGTATGATAAATTTACTCTTCACGTCTGGATAAGTTTTCAAATTTGGTATACTCGCTTAAAAACATCAAACTTTGCGAACCTACCGGGCCGTTTCTTTGTTTGGCCATGATTACTTCGGCAATGCCTTTATTCGTATCTTTGGGATTATAATATTCCTCGCGAAACAAAAGCATTACCACATCCGCATCCTGCTCTATGGCACCGGACTCTCTCAAATCGGAAAGCCTGGGGCGGTAACTTTCTCTTTTCTCGGGCGCACGGGAAAGCTGGCTGACGGCAATCAAAGGCACATTGAGTTCCTTTGCCAATGCCTTTAAAGAACGGGATATTTCCGAAATCTCCTGCTGGCGGCTTTCTGTGCTGCTTGAGCCGCTCATCAACTGCAGATAATCTACGATAATCAGCTCAATATTATAGCGGCTCTTCATTCTTCTGGCCTTGGCCCTGAGCTCAAGGCCCGAGAGGCCGGCGCTATCATCTATATATATGGGTGCCTCGGCAAGCCTGCCTGCGGCCGTCACGAGTTTCGGCCAATCAGACTGGGTTAAAAAGCCGCTTCTGGCCTTTTGCAACTCAATGCGGGCATGCGAACACAGCATCCTCTGCACCAGCTGCTCTTTGGACATCTCTATACTAAAAATAGCTACGGGCTTTTCTTCATGCACACCGATATATTCGGCAACACAGGTCGCGAAGGCGCTCTTACCCATAGAGGGACGTCCGGCGACGATTATCAAATCTCCTTTATGCAGGCCGGAGGTCATCATATCTAAATCGTCAAAACCGGTGGGAAGCCCTGTAACATGGGCCTTCCTGCGATAAAATCCCTCGATAGTCTCAATGCTGTCTTTGACAATCTCTTTTATGGATACGGAGACGCCTTGCAGGTGGGAGCCGGAAATATCAAATATCAGCTTCTCCGCCTTATCCAAAAGGATACCAGCATCCTGCTGAGCCCCGTAGCTCTGGCTGACAATGTGCGTTGCCGTATTAATCAAATTGCGCAGGATCGCCTTTTCTTTGACAATCCTGGCGTAATGGATAACATTAGCCGCTGTAGGCACAGCGGCGGTCAACTCGGTTAAATAGGCAGCGCCCCCTATATCATCAAGGCTGCCTCTTTTCTTCAACTCTTCGGTCAGGGTAACCAAATCTACCGGCTTGTTCAGGCTATATAAATCGATTATAGCCTGAAATATCTTTTGATGGGCATCCCTGTAAAAGAAAGAAGGCTTGACTATTTCCACTCCTTGAGAAATAGCATCTTCTTCGATCAACATCGAACCCAGGACGGCAATTTCCGCCTCCAGGCTCTGAGGCGGGACCTTCTCCAAGGTTATATCTTTTACATTGGGTACATCTTTTGTGATATCTTTAATGCCCCTTGCGGCCATGTTATTCCTTTACTACCCACACCTTGGCTTCTATGTTAAGTTCGGGATGCACCTTTATATTTATCTTAAAGACTCCTACTTCCTTAATCGCCTGGGGAAGCTCTATCTTCCTTTTGTCAATATCAATTCCTTCCAGCTTATAGGCCTGGGCGATGTCCTGGGTCGTTACGCTGCCGTAAAGCTTTCCATCCGGGCCTACCGCTACAGGAATTGTGCAGGAGATAGAGCTGATTTTAGCTGCCAAGGCCTCGGCTTCCTTTTTTTCCTTTTCCTGACGAAAGTGCGCCCTTGCCTTTTCCTGCTCCATGAGCTTTAAATTAGCCTCCGTTGCCGCCAGGGCAGCGTCTTGGGGAAGCAAAAAGTTTCTGCCGTATCCGGGCTTGACAGTCACAACCTCGCCTGCCTTACCCAATTTTTCGATGTCTTTTTTAAGAATAACCCGCATAAAGCATGCCTACTTTTTTACAAAAGGTAAAAGGGCTATGTAGCGCGCCCGCTTGATGGCGGAGGCCAGTTTTCTCTGGTGCCTGGCGCAAACTCCCGAGCCCCGACGCGAACTTATCTTGCCTCTTTCGGTAATAAATCTGCTTAATTTATTTATATCCTTGTAATCTATTTCCTTAACCTTTTCGACGCAGAAGGCGCAAACCTTCTTTCTGAAAACGCGCCTCTTCATCTGTCTTTTTTTCTTTTTAAATTTAGGCATAAGTTTTTCCTTTTAGATCTCGCTCAGAAAGGCGTCTCTTTTGAATCGGGATTCCTCTCTTCATCCAGAAGGGCCTCCAGCGATTCTTCCTTCGCCTCAGAGGCTTCGGAGGCGCCTTGAGGTTTGCCCAGGAATTGCACGCGCGAAGCCCTTACCTCCAAGACATTGCGCTTCTGTCCGTCCTGACCCTCCCAGGAACGCATCTGTATCCTTCCTTCCACAAATATAGGTCTTCCTTTGCTCAAAAACTGACTGCAGGTCTCCGCCTGCTTACCCCAGGCCACCACAGTAATAAATGCGGTTTCCTCTTTTGTCTCACCGGACTGGGTCTTATATCTTCTGTTTACGGCAATCCTTAAGTTTACTACCGCAGCTCCCGCGGGAGTGTATCTTAATTCCGGATCGCGCGTAAGATTGCCCATCAAGAATACGCGATTGAAGTTAGCCACTTTTTGCCTCCTTTTTAACAATCAAAACCCTCAAGATGTTCTCGTTTATGCCACAGGCCTTTTTTAATTTCGTAACAACTGCACCGCTTGAGGCAGAAAAGTCCATCAGATGGTAAAGACCCTCTTTATGCTTATTGAGCACATAGGCAAGTTGACGTCTGCCGAATACCTGTGAGTTGAGGAGCTTGGCCTGATTTTCCTTCAAAATATTTTCGATTCCTGCCACCTGCGTCTTCTGTTCTTGTTCGCCCAAGCCGGGTTGAAATATAAACATTGCCTCATACGCTGACAAAATCAATCTCCTTTCCGATTAAATCTATTCATTGCCGCCGCAATCCCTTCCTCTGCCCAGACACAGCAGCAGGCGGCAGCTGTTTCTATTGCCCCTTCTATAACCTTAATCTCTTTTTTATCAAAGTTTCCCAAGACGTGCTCTTTGAGCGTATCTTCTTTTGCCCTGATTGGCGCACCTACGCCAATCCTTAAACGAGGAAATCTTTCGCTTTGCAAGGCCTCTATAATCGAACGCAAACCTTTGTGCCCGCCATCACTGCCACTGGGCCTGATGCGGATTTTACCCAGGGGTAAATTCACATCATCGCAAACAACCAGCAAATCCTCTAACTGTATTTTATTGCGCCTTACTATCGAGCGGGCGCAGTGTCCGCTTAAATTAACAAAGGTCAAAGGTTTAACCAGAAGCACCTGCTGTCTATTCAAGGTGCGCTGCTTCATCAATTTTTCGATTACTAAAAAACCTGCGTTGTGGCGGTTAAGCCTATATCTTAAGCCGGGATTACCTAACCCTAATATTGCCTTCACTAGCCCTTATTCTTTTTGTTTCTTTTCTTTTGCAGGCTCTTTTGCCTTTTCAGGAGCCGCCCCTTCTTCCTCAGGCGCCTCTTCCTCTTTAGGCTTCTTTTCCATAATTACTTCGGGCTCTACCTGCTCCTCTTCCGGCTTTGCCTCTTCTGCTTCTTCTACGTGGGGCACAGCTACGGTTACCACTGTAGCCTCGGGGTCCGTAAGGACCTTTATCTCTTTGGGCAGATGTAAATCTTTTACCAATACAGCGTCCCCAATCTTCATGGCAGAGACGTCCACGGGGATATCTTCCGGAATCTGGGTAGGCAAACACTCTATTTCTATCTCCCAGAGGATATGCTCCACTACCCCGCCCTCTTTAATGCCTTCGGCCTCGCCCTTAACGGCAACGGGTACTTTCACGGTCAAGACTTCATTCAAGGATATCTCGTTGAAGTCCACGTGCAGGATATCCGCCGTTACAGGGTGGTATTGAATCTCTTTAATAATAGTGGTACGTACGGGCTTCTTGGATTCTATCTGCAAATTGATGATCACATTTTCTCCCGCCTTGGTATGGGTTGCTTCGAATAAGTCCCTGGCGGATACTTTCAGATTAAGGGACTTGCTTTCTTTGTAGACTACCGCAGGCACAAGCCCCTCTTTGCGGAGTTTCTTTACCGCCTCTTTTCCCAGCTCTTCTCTCATTTTAGCTTTTAAATTTATTTTCTCCATTGTTGTCTTTCCTTAATCAAAGAGGCAGCTCACCGATTCTTCATTGTGAATCCTCTTAATTGCTTCCCCAAGCAAAGGAGCCACCGTTAGCACCTTAATCTTAGGATGGATCTTACCATCCTCAACAGGTATAGTATCACAGACAGCGATGTGTTTCAAGGCAGATTTTTCAATTCTTTCCAGGGCCGGCCCCGAAAGAACGGGATGGGTAATAGCCGCATAAATATCCTCTGCGCCCTGATTTTTTAAGGCCTGGGTTGCCTCTACCAGTGAGCCGGCAGTGGCTACCAGGTCATCGATAATAATTGCGTTTTTACCCTTGACCTCACCCATTATGTTCATTACCTCGGTCTGGGTGGTATTGATTCTGCGCTTATCGATTATTGCCAAGTTTGTATTAAAGCGCTTGGCATATGCCCGGGCCATCTTTATTCCTCCCACATCGGGAGATACCACTACCAGGTTTTGCAGCCGTAATTTTTGAAAATATTCCACAAAGGTATTTATGGCATAGAGGTGATCCACGGGTATGTCAAAGAAACCCTGAATCTGGCCGGCATGCAGGTCTATAGTCAAAAGCCTTGAGGCCCCGGCCACGGTTATCAAGTCTGCCACCAGCTTGGCCGTAATGGGCACGCGGGGCTGGTCCTTCCTGTCTTGCCGCGCATATCCGTAATAGGGCAGCACCGCTGTAATCCGGGAAGCCGATGCCCTCTTAAGGGCATCAATCATAATTAAAAGCTCCATCATATTTTCATTCGGAGGAGAACAGGTCGGCTGGATAAGAAAAACATCCTTCCCGCGCACATTTTCATTAATCTTAACCCGGATTTCTCCTTCGCTGAATCTGGTAACTTCGGCCTGGCCCAATTTAAGCCTCAAATACTTACAAATATCTTTAGCTAATTTAGGATTGGCGTTACCGCAAAATACTGCCAATTTATCAAACATTTCATCACCCCTCTTTGGATCTTCTTATGAATTAACGCCCTGCGCCTTGTGTCTTTTTTTAAGAACTGCGGCGGGTACACCCGCTACGGTTACTCCGGCAGGAACATCTTTGTTTTTGGTGACTACGCTTCCTGCTCCGATAATTGCCCCTTTGCCGATTTTAACCGGGGCAATCAGGATAGTGCCTACGCCGATAAAGGCTCCTTCGCCGATAATAGTGCGATTTTTATTTTTTCCGTCGTAATTTGCGGTAATAGTGCCGCAACCAACATTCACCCCTTTACCCATAACGGTATCTCCGATATAGCTGTGATGCTTTATCTTGCAGCCTGATGCAATTTTTGAGCGGACTACTTCCACAAAATTGCCTACCTGGACATCATCTTCCAATATAGTGCCCGGACGAAGACGGGCAAAAGGACCAATAGAGCAGGCTTTTCCAATCTTTATCGTGCCTTCGATAACGCAATGCGGATAAATGACCGTGTCGCCTGCGATTTCTACATTTCCATATATAAAAGTTGTGGCCGGGTCTATTATGGTCACACCTTTTTGGGCCAATTTTTTCATATTTCTTTTATTTATTATAGCGTTGGCGCGAGAAAGGTCGGAACGGGAATTAACGCCCAGGGCCTCTTCTTCATCATCCGCGCAAACACTTTCTATTTTCGCTTTCTTTTTGAATAAGGTCTCTATAGCGCCGGTCAAATAATATTCTTTTTTTGCGTTGTCGGGTTTAATCTCCTCCAGGGCAGAGAAAAGCTCTTTTGCCTTAAAAGAATAAGCACCGACATTGACTTCTCCGATTGCTTTTTCGTATTTGTCGGCTTCCTGTTCCTCGACTATCTTTACAATACGCTCATTTTCCCCTCTGATAATTCTGCCGAAACCGCTGGGGTTTTTGGTAACAGCGGTCAGGATTGTGCAATCGGCCTCTTTTGTCCTATGAGAATGGATTAATTTTTTAAGGCTGGAATGGGTTATAAGCGGCGTATCTCCGTATACGATAAGCACATCTCCTTTAAAATTGGAGAAAAGGCTCTTCGCCTGCCAGACCGCATCCGCCGAGCCTAAAAGCCTCAGCTGTCTAACGGTTCTGACTTTACCGTCGGCGTTTTTGAGAACCCGCTCCACTTCCTCTGCCTTATGCCCTACAACCACAATGTAGTCGTCAATCCCTATCCGCTTAAGAAGCCCAAGCATACATTTGAGCATAGGCTCGCCGCCAACCTTGTGCAACACTTTGGGTTTGGCGGATTTCATCCTTGTGCCTTCTCCCGCCGCCAATACTACTGCAGTAACATCTTTCATTTTATATTATGCTATTAAGTTTTAAATTGTAAAGATTAAATAAAACAAGAGTTGCCCGGCCTGGATTCGAACCAGGAACCTCGGCTCCAAAGGCCGGTGTGAATACCCATTTCACCACCGGGCAACGTTATTATACTTCTTTGTGTTGCAACCTCTGGGCCTTCTCCAAATCATAAGTCTCTAAAATTTTATTCTGAATGTATTCCCTGGTCTCCATATTAATAGGATGAGCGATATCTCTGTGTTCGGAGCGGCGATCAGTTTTATCTTCGCCAGCAAAAATTCTTTCATTTTCCGACGATATCGGGCTTTCTTTTTGCGGAAGAAGACTTGCACATTGATTGCAATACTTGCTTCTTAGGGAATTTTTGGCCCCGCACTTGGGACAGGGGTCTTCAATTCTCCGGGAAGGCATTGCGACAAATAAACCTTTATTGCCCTCAATGACCTTTATATTTCTGACTACAAAAGCGTTATCAAAGGTAATTGTGGCGTAAGCCCTGAGTTTCGTCGCTGGATTATCTCGTAAAAAAATTCTCACCTCTGTTATTTCCATATTTCCTTAAGCCCTCCTCACCTTAATGATTCTGATATGTCTTGGTAACTATTACCCGCCAGGCTTCTCCTGTTGCTCGCAACTTTTTACTTATATCCATCGCCTCCTTTCGAGTCCGAGCAATCCCAAAAACACAAGGCCCACTTCCAGATACCTTAGCTGCGTTGACTCCACAAGATTTGAGGGCCTTTTTGATCTTTGAAATTTCTCTATATTTTTTTATAAGAACCGGCTCAAAACTGTTATAACTGTATTTGTCAAAGGCAGTTAGGTTGCCGGTTTTGAGGGCGTGGAGCACAATTTTAACACTGCGGGGGACTTTTGTCAAGGCTATTCTCAAGGCTTTATACATCATGGGGGTAAAAACCCTAAATTCGGGAATCACTAAAATATACCAGCTTTTTCTCTCTACCCTTAAAGGGGTCAGGATATCGCCTTTTCCCCGGCCAATTGCCCCTGTCTGGCCCAGAATAAAAAACGGAACATCCGCTCCCAGCTCTTTCGCTATCTTAAGCAACTGGGGCCGGGTCTGCTTTAACCCCAGTAGTTCGTTCAGACCTAAAAGCACGGAGGCGGCGTCTGAACTTCCTCCCCCTAAACCGCAAGCTACGGGAATCCTTTTAACTATCTTTATCCGCACTCCGCCTGCGCAACCGGTCTTTGCCAGCAGTAGCCGCGCTGCCCTGAACCCGAGGTTACTTGCGTCTTTGGGCACATCTTTGTGCCGGCAGAAAACCGTAATGCCCTGCCTTTGCCTGCTTAAGCTGATTTCATCGCAGAGGCCTATTTTTTCAAAGATGGTCTCAATATCGTGAAACCCATCACGTCGCTTTGCCAATACATCCAGGTGAAGATTTATTTTAGCCGGCGCCTTAAGATTAATTATCTGCATGTTAAAAAGTAGTTAGCGAGCATAAGTTAATAATTTTCTGCAGGCCTGAACAATGTCCTCTGAGGTCAAGTGATATTCTTTAATTAACTCATCCGGAGCACCCGACTGCCCGAATCTGTCCCTGATACCTATCATTGCCATAGGGGTAGGTATATTTTCAGCCAGGACAGTCGCTATCGCAGAACCCAAACCGCCACTAAGCAGGTGCTCCTCGCAACTGACAATTCCTTTGGTCAATTTTGCGCATTCGATAATAGTTTTTTTATCCAGCGGCCTTATGGTATGCATATTCACCACTCGCACGCTTACGCCTTCGGCCTCCAGTATCTCTGCGGCATCCAGGGCCTGTTTTACCATTATCCCGCAGGCAATAATACTGACGTCTTTGCCTTCGCGCAAGATACATGCCTGGCCAATTTTGAAGTTACCTTTTTTGCTCACAGTAGTAACCTTGGACCTGCCCAGGCGCACATAGACCGGCCCGCGATATTCGGCCGCGGCATAAATTGCTTCTTTTGTCTCCGGGGCATCACAAGGAACTACAATAGTCATATTGGGAATAGCTCTCATTAAGCCGATATCTTCGATAGCCTGGTGACTTGAGCCGTCGGGGCCTACGGTAATACCGGCATGAGTTACGACAATCTTTACGTTTAGCTTATTGTAGCAAATAGTATTTCTCACCTGGTCCCAGGCACGGCCTGAGCCGAAGATAGCAAAGGTGCTTACAAAGGGAATCTTCCCGCAGCTGGCCAGGCCGCCTGCGGCCCCCATCATATTTTGTTCGGCTACGCCAAAGTCAAAGAATCTCCGGGGAAACTTTTTGCCAAACTTGGCCGTCCTGGTTGAGCCGGCCAGGTCCGCATCCAAAACCACGATATCTTTATTCTTCTGGCCTATTTCTACCAGGGCTTCGCCATAGGCGTCCCTGGCATAAAGCATCTCCGTCATATTTAACTTAACTCCTTAAGGGCTTGCTCTGCTTCTTCGGCTGTCGGGGCCCGGCCATGGAAATCAACTACATTTTCCATGAAAGAGACCCCCTTGCCCTTGGTTGTCTTGGCAATAATAATTGTGGGCTTGCCCTTCACTTTTTTAGCCCGATCAAAGGCGGTGAGTATCTGGGCGATGTTATGTCCGTCAATATTTATGGTGTGCCAGCCAAAGGCCTGCCATTTATCCGCCAAAGGCTCAATGTTCATTATATCCTTGACCTTGCCGTCGATCTGGTAACCGTTGTGGTCTAAAATAGCGCAGAGATTATCGCAGCCGTAGTGGGCGCAGGCCATTGCTGCTTCCCAGATCTGGCCCTCCTGTATCTCCCCATCCCCCAAAAGGCAATATATCCTGGAAGGCGAGTTATTAAGCCTTGCGGCTAAGGCCATCCCCAGGGCCACGGAAAGCCCCTGGCCTAAAGAACCGCTGGCTACATTTACCCCGGGGGTCCTCCAGTCCGGATGCCCCTGGAGAATACTGCCTAA
Source organism: Candidatus Omnitrophota bacterium (assembly GCA_020341815.1). GTDB lineage: Bacteria > Omnitrophota > Gorgyraeia > JAFGHF01 > JAFGHF01. Next base: position 268,983 of record CP070837.1, on the reverse strand, counting down.
ATTACGCAGGGTCCAGAGTTCCTTCTCCGGAAAGTAACCCGTCTCCGCCAGAACCGCATACAATAAAGGGCAACAGTGCCCTTTGGACATATGGAATCTGTCACTCTTCAGGCAACGCAGGTCTTTGGGGTCATATCGCATAACCGAAAAATAAAGAGAGGTTACTATATCCGTCGAGGAAAGCGAGCCTCCCGGATGCCCGGAGCCAGCCTTGGCCAGCATTTTAACAATCAGCCGCCTGATCTTTTTTGCCTTTTTCTCTAATTCCTTTATCTTCTCTGGAGTATGAGACATTTTCTTAATTTCTCTTTTACTGATTCTCGTTCCGGTTCAAGCTTAAGGGCGCGCTCATAGGCCTCTTTTGCGCTTTCCATGCGCCCCTGGGTGCGATAAACATCCCCCAGGTGCTCAAAGATTTCCGCATCTTCTAAGAGGCCTGCGGCCTTCTCTATCAAGTCTTTGGCTTCCTCAATCTTTCCTTTTCTAAAATAAACCCAGCCCAGGCTGTCGATGTAGGCGCCGTTATCGGGATCCATTTCCAGGGCCTTATCAATCAGTCTCTCGGCCTCATCAAGCTTTATGCCGTCGTCGGCATACATATAACCTAAGTAATTTAAGGCATCGGCATTTGCCTCGTCCAATTCCACGGACTTCTTCAGGGCCTCATAAGCCTCACGGCGCCTGCCGCTCTGCTCGTATGCGGCGCCGAGATAAAAGTAACTTACCCCGCTTGCCGGCTGGGCCTCGATAGAGTCCTTATAGGCCTTGATGGCTTCGGCTTCTTGCGAATTACGAATATAGGCTAAGCCCAACATAAGATAAAGCTGGGCCTCCTCCTCTTTCGTTGCCCCCCAACTTGCTTTATACTCCTGGGCCTCTTTAAGCAGCTCGATACAATCTTTAGGCCGCTCCTGATTCAAATAAACATAGGCCAGCTCCAGGTAGGTATTTATATCGTTAGGCTTGAGCTTCAGGATAAATCTGTATTGGCGGATAGCCTCTTCGATTCTTTTATCGCGGTAATACGTCTGTGCCAGACGGCGATACACGCCTATATTAAGCGGATCCACCTCGAGGGCCTTCTGATAGTGCTCGATGGCCCCGGGCAAGTCCTGATTGACCTCGCTTAAAAGACCCAGGGCCAGCTCCGCCTGCATATATTCAGGGTCGCACTCCAGGGCCTTTTTAAAGTGCTCCTCGGCTTTATCGAGCTCGTTGACCTTCGTATAGATTGTACCCAGGTTAAAATGTATCTGCGCCGATTGCGGTTTTTCCTGGAGCAGTTTCTGATATACCGCAATTGCCTCTTCGATTTTTTCCTGAACCACATAAAGGTCGGCTAAAGAAGCCAGGATTTCCAGGTCGGAAGGATAAGTTTTTTGCAATTCCTCGTATTCGGCGGTAGCTTCCTCGAACTTCTCCTGTGCGGTGTAGAAGTGGGCCAAAATCAGGCGCACGTTTTTATCATCGGGCTTTAGCTTTTTGACTACAAGCAGTTCCTGCTCGGCCTTATCGTACTGTCCGCTCCTTATATAATCTATGGCCAGCTTTTTACGAATTGCCCAGGCCGTCGAATCTAATGCCGAGGCCTGAAGATACTCTTCGATAGCCTCATCGACCTTGTCCTGGCTGTCATATAGAAGACCACGGATATAGTGGGCGAAAGTCTGGGAGAGAGTTTTTGGCGTTTGCGGAGGCAGGGGGCTGAAGCCTTCCAGAGAAAGATCGGAAAAACTCATCCTTATTCCGGCACAGGAGAAAAATATAATTAAGGCTATCGTTACACTCGCTAATTTGCGCATTTACAATGGATTAGTCTATTTCTTCTTATGCCTGTCTCGTCTCATTCTCTTTTTTCTTTTGTGCTTGGCCATCTTTTTTCTTTTTCGCTTTTTCCCGCAAGGCATTCTGAGTTTCTCCTGTGTTTCCGATCAATGAATAACTTTATTTAATGGATATTCAATAATTCCTTCTGCGCCGGCCTTTTTTAATCTGGGAATTAAATTTCTGGCCACCTTCTCATCGATTACGGTCTCCAGGGCCGACCATCCCTTCTGACTTAATCCGGAAACAGTGGGCTTGCGCATTGCCGGTAAGACGCTTAAGACCTTTTTCAGATCTTCATCGCGCACATTCATCTTCAGGCCCACCTTCTCCTGGGCCTCCACCGCCCCGTTGAGCAAAAGGGCCAGCTCCTCAATCTTTTTCCTTTTCCAGGAATCCTGCCAGCTTTTCTTGTTGGCAACTACTTGCGTTACAGAAGTGCATACCGTATCCACAATGCGCAAATTGTGCGCGGAAAGCGTAGCACCGGTCTCTGTAAGTTCTACTATAGCCTTCACAAGCCCGGTGGCCAATTTTGCCTCTGTGGCGCCCCAGCTGAACTCAACATCCGCCTTGACCTTATTTCTGGCCAAATACTTACGCGTTACATTTACCAGCTCCGTGGCAATGCGTTTTCCTTTTAAGTCCCGAACACTCTTAATCCTGGAATTAGCGGGAACCGCCAGCACCCACCTTATGGGCACAAGCTTTCTCTTTGCATAAATAAGCTCTGCGGCCCTGATTACCTGGGAGGAATTTTCCAAAACCCAGTCTTCTCCGGTAATACCGCAGTCAAGCGCTCCCGCTTCTACATAACGGGACATCTCCTGGGCACGCAACAAAATCGGCTCTATCTGGGGATCGTCGATATCCGGGAAATAAGACCGCTTCGAGACGCTGACCTTAAAGCCTGCATTCTGGAACATCTTTAAGGTCGCTTCCTGAAGGCTGCCCTTGGGCAGGCCTAATTTAAGTAATTTCTTTTTCTGCATTTTTGATGGCTTTGCGCACAAGTTTTTTATCTTTCTTTCTGGAATAACGTTTGGCGCTTTCCTTGATTTTAGTCTTGGGGTTAATCTTCCAGCGCTTTCTAATCTTTATCGGCGATTTTGGCTTTAACATTGTATCCTGTTATAGCTAAAATGTCAAGGTAAATACCCCTTTTAGTCCTTAAATTTTAACATATCGGAAGAGATTTGTAAAGATTATTGTATAAATCGGGCTTGTCAATTTAAGGCGATTGGGATATAATAACCCAAAAGAAAGTCGAGGTAAAAAACAATGCTCAAGTTCTTGCGCAAAAGAGAAAACGTCAAAAAGATTATGTGGGTTTTGGCTCTATTGATTATCCCTGCCTTTGTCTTATGGGGAAGCGGCAGTTCCGTAAGGCAAAAGGGCCTGCCTAAATACGCGGGTGAGATTTTCGGCAGGAAAGTTTCCTTCAGCCAATATGAGGCCTCGTATCTGGCCTGCCGGAACCAGGCCATACTTATTCACGGGGACAACTTTAACCAGGTGGCTAAAGCCCTTAACCTGGAAGAGACCGCCTGGGATAGGCTTATCCTGCTTTATCATGCGAAAAAGGAAAAGATAAAGGTCTCAGACCGCGAAGTAATTGATTTTATCGGGAAGATGCCTTCTTTTCAAAAGGACGGGCGCTTCAGCCGGGACAGATATAATCTGCTCTTAGATTATGTATTCCGCACAAACTCGCGCGATTTCGAAGAACAGATAAGAGGAACGCTCAAGATTAATAAGCTAAGAGAGACTGTCATCAATGAAGTCTCTCTTAGTGAAGAGGAAATAAAAGAAGAATACAGGAAGGAAAACGAAAAGGCCAGGGTCTTCTATATATTGATTGAACCGCAGCAATTCACAGAAGAAGTCCATCCTTCCTACGAAGAGAAAAAAGAACATTATCAAAGTCACAAAGACGAATTCAAAAAACCCGACCAGGTCAATCTGCAATATCTGGCTTTTTATCTTGAAGAGGCCCTCTCTGGAATAGAGGCCACCGAAGAGGAAATCGGCAGTTATTACCAGGAACACATCGAAGATTTCACCCGAAAAGATAAAAAAGATAAAGAAATTACAACGCCCTTAGAAGAAGTAAAGGCGCAGATCAAAGGAGTCTTGAGACAAGAGAAGGCCTACGCGCTTCAGGAAGATAAAGCCTGGCAGATAGCCGATGAAATCGCAAATAACTCCGCGCTCTTCAAAGAAACGGCAGAGAAGAATCAGCTTAGCATTAAAGAAACCGGATTTTTCGGCCCGCAGGACGTTATTCCGGAGGTAGGGCTTTCTTACGAGCTGCTCAATGCCGCCTTTTCTATGAAGGTAGGCGAGGTAAGCGATGTAATAGAGACTCCCCAGGGCTTTTTCATCATCAAACTAAAGGAAAAGAAGGAAAGCTACATTCCCGCTTTAGAAGAAGCCGAAAAGGAAGTTGAGCAGGCGGTGATTAAAGAAAAATCCCGGCAGCTGGCTAAAGATAAAGCTGAAGAGTACTTTAAACAAATCAAAAAATCGATGCAGGAAGAAAAGATGAGTTTTTCAAAAGCAGCGGAAAACCTCTCCCTGGCAGTTGAGGAAACCGAAAGATTTGCCAGAATAGATTATATTCCCGGTATCGGTGACAGCGCCGAGTTTGCGCAAGCTGCCTTCGGGCTTAAACCCGGTGAAATAAGCGGTTTATTCAGTATCTCCAAGGGGTATTGCGTTTTGAGCCTGATAGATATTGCTCCCTTTGAGGAAGAGACATTTACCCGGGAAAAGGAAACATTCAGTCAAAGAATCCTTTTAAGAAAACAGATGGTTTTTCTCAACAACTGGCTGGAAGATTTGAAAAGGCAAGCAAACTTATTAAGCAATCTCGGGGAACTTAAAAATCGATCCCTACCTTAAGTATTACCCAGATATACATAACGCAATTTCTTCCTGGCAATTTCTTCGGCCGCCTTCAGCGTCTCTATCGGCGTAGGCGGGATATCCATTTTATAGGCGGGAAAATAACGGGAAAAGTGAAGCGGGGTGTCCTTTCCTAACTTCTCGGCCACCCAGTCCGTCAATTTTTGGAAATTCTCCCGGCTGTCATTAAGTGTGGGGATAATCAAATTGGTAATTTCGACGTGGCACCTCGCAGCCGAAAACTCTGCCGTGCGCAATACGGGCGAGAGCCTTCCGTCGCAGTATTTCTTATAAAAATTATCGTCCATTGACTTAACATCGATATTCATTGCATCGATAAGTGAAATAATTTCCTCCAGGGGCTTCTGATTAACATATCCGTTGGTCACCAGGACATTCTTCAGGCCTTCCTTGTGCCCAAGAAGTGCGGTATCATAGACAAACTCATACCAGATAAACGGTTCATTATAGGTATAGGCGATGCCAAAGGAGTTCAATTCCTTCGCCCGGCTAACTGCCTCCTGAGGGCTTAACTTTTCTGTGGGACAACTTGCATACTCTTGAGAAATCGCCCAGTTCTGGCACCAGGGACACTTGAGATTACATCCCTTTGTGCCTAAAGAAAGAATATGTTCACCCGGATGGAAATGATAAAGGGGCTTTTTCTCAATGGGGTCTAAGGCACAAGACGTGACCTCGCCGTAGATTAAAGAATAGAGCCGGCCATACTCATTCTGCCTTACGCCGCAGCGGCCCACTTCGCCCTTCTTAAGCAGACAAACATGAGGACAGAGAAGACACCTGACCTTACCCGCCTCCAGTATCTCGCAATGCATCGACTCTTTTTTCACCCCGTTAGAAATCCCTCCAATCTTTGTTTAGACGTTTCGGGCGGGGTCACCCCGCCCCTACGATATTTTTATATTCACCAAATATGTTTCCCTTATTTTGTATTATTATCGGGCCGACAGCCGTCGGCCCCTACGGGTACAATATATAGGCGCTGTCGCTATTTAAATGTCCTGTAGGGGCGGCTGGCTGGCCGCCCGATAATTGACGTTGAATTAATTCAATTGTTTAATATTATTATACCGTGAATATGATAATACGGGGTTCATCTATTTTGTCTCCTTCGCAAGCCAGGCCAAATAATCCTTATTACCATTTAAGACAGGCAGAGAAATTACGCAGGGGCAGCTGTAGCTGTGCAGGGACTTTACCTTTTCTATCAATTCATCCATTAAAGACTCTTTAGTCTTGGCAATAAGAACGGCCTCGTTATCGTCCTGGATTTTGCCTTCCCAGCGGTAGATAGAGTTCATATTATCAATTATATTTACGCAGGCTGCAAGCCTTGAGGCTACCAGCTCCTTGCCGATTTTCCGCGCCTCTTCTTTATTTTTTGCCGTGATATAAACAAAACTGAATTTCACCCCGCCCTTCCTTTCTTCGTAATATCAAAGCGTTAGCCCCGTCCTTCCTTTCCTATTACCCTCGCCCATATCTCTTATGCAAAGCTTAGTGTTTGGAAGGGCGGGGTTCATCATGCTCACCTTATTTTACTGCCGGCGGGCACCTTTTTTAGCGGCGAAAGCAAAACCGGATCAGGCGCCGTCGCGCATAAGACCATACCGTTACTTTCCACCCCTCTGATTTTTGCCGGCTCAAGATTGCAGAGCACCGGAACCTGCTTTCCTATTACATCCTGTGCTTCATATTGCAAGGCTATGCCGGCAATGAGCTGTCTTTTTTCTTCACCCAAATCAACAATCAATTTCAAAAGCTTATCCGCGCCGGATACTTTTTCCGCCTCAACAATAGTGGCGATTCTAATATCCATCTTTTTGAAATCTTCGAATTTAAGCATCCTTATCTCTCCTTTTCTTTATCTAATAATTAATATAACAAAAGCCGATACAATCAAAAGCACTATAAGTGCAATGATTATCCTGGGGCGATAATACTTTAGCTTTCCCAGAACGCCCACATCACGGCTTAAGCTTTCGCCGCAATAAAGGCATAATAAGGCGTCATCATCATATATAGGCTTCTGGCAATGTGGACAATTGTTCGTCACTGCGTTCCTCACAGTTATTAGTCGCTCGTCGCTAGTATCTAGTTAAAAACTTTTTTATATAATTTTTAATATTTATAAGTGTTTTTATTTTACTAAATACTATCGACTAGATACGAGATACTAAATACTAGATACTGATTAAGTATGAGGACAGACCTCACGATATGCGCAATAATTGCAGGCAAAATATCCGGGCTTTGCCGGAAACTTTCTTGTCCTGATGCCGCCTGATGCCTCTTTAATCAGCTCCCCGAGTTTTTCGAAATCCTTTTCTGTGCGCCGGGCGCTGCCCACCAGGCCCGTATCTACAAAATGCAACTCGACCCTGGAAGGAAGCTCACCCTTAATTATACGATAAGCCAGAGCATAAATTGAAAGCTGCAGGGACTCCTTAACTTTCTTATCTGCCTGCTCCTGCTTCTTGACTGTATCGGAAGTCTTAAAATCAATAATTACCGCCTCACTCCCTGCCCCGTCAATCCTGTCCCAGCGGCCGGCAATCTTATCTTTACCCAGGACGAAATTGAAGCTTTCTTCTACGGAAGCCGGCGCGGCCTTTTCTTTTTCCGAGGCATAAAAGCGCTTAAGCGTCTTTTGCCCCTGGGCAAATCTCTGCTCTTCGTGGTCGCGCGATAAAAAGCCCTCATTTTTCCAGGCCGCGGAAAAACTTTTGATTAAATCATTTTCCGTAAAGCTCTTTTTATTGAATTTAGCCTGATAGAAATTTACGATTGCCTTATGAATTGCGCTGCCGTAAACCACGCTGTGATGGCGCATAATGGGAATGTGCAGAATGTGCACATATTTGTATTTCAGGGGGCAGGTGAGATAATCGTCGATCTGGCGGAAGCTCAATTGCAAAAGCTCACTTTCTGCCATGGGCTTTTCTTTTAAAAAGGGTGCGGGCGCACGGGGGGCAAAACGCTCGATTTCCTCTTTGGCCTGGGTCTTGATTATCTCAGGTTTCTGCGGGCTCTTTCCCAGGGCCTCAAACACAAACTGGCTCACCTTACGCAGGCGCTTTCCTCCGTAATCAAGGGCACAGGTAAGATATAACTCCTTCTTGGCCCGGGTCATCCCCACATAAAAGAGCCTTCTTTCCTCCTGAATATGATAATCCCCCGCGGGGAGAATATCTTTGATAAGCTCAAGAGGCACTTCCAGGCTCTCGCGCCTTCTGGGCCAGGGGAAACGCCCCTGGACCAGATTCACCATGAAGACTATCTCAAACTCCAAGCCCTTGGCCTTATGTATGGTCAGGACATTGACCGCATCCAAATCCAAATCGGCCTCAGGTAGCGCCGGGTCGTCTCCGGAGGAAATCAGCATATCTAAATAGCGGATGAAAGACGCAAGACGATTCTCCTGGGAGAGGTTTTCGGAGTTGCTGAGAATACTGAAGAAACGGGCGATATTTTTGATGCGCTGCTCATTAACTAAGCTTTCTTCCTTTACCAATTTCTCAAGATAGGTGCTTTGCTGTAAAAATAGATAAAGCAGTCTTCCGGTGGAAAGATTTCTTGCCTCTTTTAAATAATAATTGATGTCCTCGACAATCTTTTTTATCCGGGCTTTGCTCTCTTCTGAAACTTCGCGAAGCTCGCCAAACTCATCCAGGCGGCTAAAGACGGTAAATAAAGAGCGGTTTTTATAATGGGCGCAGTTAAGGCAGCGAGTCAAATCGGCCATATCCAGATTATATACTTCCGGAAAGCTCACCAGATGATAGAGGCTTGCGCTGTCATCGGGATTGGCGATAGTGCGTAAAAAAGAAATTAAAAAACGAATCTCTTCTTGAGAATAAAGTCCTTGGTTTCCGGAGAAGCGCCAGGGGATAGAGCGCATATTCAAGGCGCGCAGGAAGCTTTCGGCATCATTATTGGAGCGCACCAGAATTGCTATATCGCCGAAAGAGAGATTTCCCTGCCTTACCTTTTCCTCAATCAGGCGCGCCACTTCATCGGCTTCCGAGGCGCCCGTATCAAAATGCAGGTGTTTAATGGAAGGGCCCTCGTTTTCCCGGGCCACTAATTTTTTGCTGATATTGCATTTTACCTCTAAGGTATCGGGGTCGTTATATTTTATCAATTGATATGCCTGATCCAGGATTGTCTGGGTCGAGCGATAATTCTCGGTAAGGACGATCCTTTTTGCCTGAGGATAATATTCCATAAAGTTAAGGATATTGCTGATGGCCGCCCCGCGGAATTTGAAGATAGACTGGTTATCGTCTCCGACGACAACAATATTTTTATGCCCTTCGGCCAACAATCTCACCAGCTGAAATTGAGCGTAATTGGTATCCTGAAACTCATCCACCAGGATATATTTAAACTGCCTCTGGTAGCGCTTAAGTATTAAGGGGTGCCGGCGCAAAAGATGTAAGGCGAGATACACCTGATTGGCAAAATCCACCTTGCCTTCCTGCATCAGGAGTCTCTGATATACCTCATAGGCCGAGGCCAGCTCCATTTGTATTTTGGCATTTTCTTCTGCTTCTTTACCGTCGGCTTTTTCCTGCAGCCCTTTTGCATATTTTAGATACTCCTCCCAGGAAACATCTTCGTCTCTTAAGCGGCTAAACAGGGCCAAAAGCGCCTCCAGAAAACGGGTGGGGTCGCTTTTGGGAGAATAGTAATCCAGATTAAAATCATAGAGGTGCTCTTTTAAAAAGATGAGTTGTTCGGGACGGGTTAAAACCTGAAATTCCGGATCCAGACCCAACTCCAATGCATTCTCGCGCAGGATGCGATCGCCGAAGGCGTGAAATGTAGAAATCCAGATATCGGTATAGCCATAAGGCACAAGCATGTCCACCCTCTCCTCCATCTCGGAGGCGGCCTTATCGGTGAAGGTCAAAGCCAATATCTCTTCAGGACGGGCGCGCTTTGTGGAAATAAGGTGGGCGATGCGGCGGGTAATCACTGCGGTCTTTCCGGTGCCGGCTCCGGCAATAATCAAAAGAGGCCCCTTGTCATGCCGGGCCGCTTCTTTCTGCGCGGCATTAAGGCCGCTCAATATTTGCTCTTCAAGGTTTATGGCCACTGGGGTCCTTAAGCTTCGTGCCTGGATTTCCTGGAGATTTCCATAAACTGGCTGATATCCTTAAACTGGCGGTATACGGAAGCAAAGCGCACATAAGCTATCTCATCGAGCTCCTTAAGCATCTTCATCAGGAGCTCCCCGATATCTTTTGACTTTACTTCCTTATCATAATTCTTCTGCAGGGTGAACTCTATTTTATCTACGAGCTCTTCCAGCTGCTGCATGCTTATCGGCCTTTTTTCACAGGCCTTGACTAATCCTGCCAAAATCTTTTTGCGCTCAAAGGGCTCGCGTCGCGAATCCTTCTTCACCACCATTAAAGGAGTCCCTTCAATATATTCATAAGTGGTAAAGCGCCTCTGGCACTTAAGGCACTCCCGCCTGCGGCGGATGGAGCTGCCTTCTGTCGCCAGGCGCGAATCCACCACTTTATCCTCCAGATTTGCGCAATAAGGACATTTCATTACCTCTGATTCTCCTTATAAGAAGCATTTTTAACCTTCTTTAATCTCTTTGTTTTCAATTAGATACCATGATTTATTGGTTAGCCAGCCTTGACTATTATCAGTAATTTCGGCGATTATAAATCTTCCATTATTATTAAAATGTCTTTTAATTTGATTAAATATTCTTTCTGCATTATCTTCAGAAATAATATAGAAAGCATTTAGCATATCATAACGCCAAATTTCTACTGCAGAAATTGTATCTAAACATTCTTTCACTTCCTCTTGCGTTCCTAAGCTATTGCTAAATGTAAGGAGATATGCTTTTTTCATTTAGCACCTCCTTTGGATGGAGGTAAAGATGGATGTTTTGGTTTTGAAATTAATTCTATATGTTCTGTTTTTATTATAGTTGGTCTAGATTCTCCTTTTTGTTGCATAAGTTCAATACGGCGAACAGTTTCTATATGTTTTTCTGATCTACAAAAGTTTGGATCTTGAAAACACTTTATAATATAGAGTAAGATAAAAATGCCAAGCGGTATCGAAATAAGTAAAATAATAAAGCTTGTAAATTCTCCTTCTTTATTAAAGAAAGTTAGAAGTATCATAGCGAGACCGAAAACTAATATTAAAAGTATGAGATATGGTCGGAAACCACTAGATTTTTCTGTTCTGGCAAACCAATTTTGAGCAGCAGTTAACCAGTCTAATGGATTAAATGGATTGGGCATTTCTTTTCCTACAATATTTGAAATCAGCGACCTAAAATGCTGCCTTGTTAGATTCACTACAACGAGTTGCTAAATTGTTATTTATACAATAGTTGTTGCTTGCTTCCATTCTTTATTCCATTTTTTTGTCAACATATTTATTATTGCTTTTTCTTCAATTAAGGAAAACATAAAAGATAAATTTCCTAAATCTTTAATCGACGCTCCTAAATGATATAAAGTTAAATCATCTATTATTATAAATCTATCGTGAAAATTATTTGATGTTCTTACTTGCATTCCGCCATATTGTTTATTAAATGCTTGTGCAGCAGCCTTAAGAGAGGGCTTGATGGATCTAGTTAATATATTGACAATCACCGATGATTCTTTGTCTGTCAATAAATCTAAAACATTTTCGTCTATATAATTGTCAATAAGATAAATCGACTTTTTTGCAGATAAAACCATTTTACGGATAATTTTTTGTGCTTCATAATATTGTCCGTTTATAAAGAAACCTTCGCGATAGTCATTTTTATTACTTTCATTTAAATCACTATTTAATTCTTCTTTCCAAAAATCAGGATGGATTTCAAGTTCTTCTTGTAAAACTTCAAGGAAAGATATTTTTGGTTTTATCATTCTATGAAGGTTCCCCCATGGATCACCCATTCGAATACCACCTCTTGTATTTTTGAATTTATTGGCTTCCTCGGCAGAAAAATATTTCTTCAATAATATTTCACTTCGCTCAACCCAACGATGGGCTTTTTGAAAAGCTAATTCCTGTTTACTAGAAGTTTTTAGCAAAACTCCAGCTTCTTCTATTAACTTTCTAAGAGTTGTTTTTATTTTTTCCATAATATTTTATGCTTAATAATTAATAGCTAACTTTCTCTCTTTGTGTTTTTAGCTTTATTTCTGTCAAAAAATGCGATTTTTCGGACTCATCCCACCCTACGCACCTTTATTCCCGCCTCATCCAGAAATCTGCGGGCCATCTCATCGGGATATTCACCGGCAATAACTACTTCCGTTATCCCGGCATTGATAATCATTTTGGCACAAATGATACAGGGCTGATGGGTAACATAAAGACTGCTCTCTCTTAAACTAATCCCGTAAAGTGCCGCCTGCAAAAGGACATTCTGCTCGGCATGCAAGCCGTTACAGAGCTCATGCCTCTGGCCTGAAGGAATATTAAGCCTTGTGCGCAGGCAGCCTACTTCAGCACAATGCTTTATTCCGCTGGGTGTGCCGTTATAACCGGTAGCCAGGATGCGCCTTCCCTTTACAATTAAAGCACCCACTTTTCTGCGCAAGCAGGTAGAGCGTTTGCAGACAATCCCGGCAATCTCCAAAAAATATTCATCCCAGCTGGGGCGGGCATCTTTTTTCATTTTGCTTTCGGTTTTCACGCTGTGAGCTCCTTATATAAAGGGAACTTTTTGGTAAGTTTAACTACTTCCTGTTTGGTCATCTCTATTGTCTTTTTGTCCTCGCAAGAGGACAAAACCCCGTCCATTAGACAGGCTATCTGGGTCATCTCATCCTCCTTCATTCCTCTGGCGCTGACAGAAGGGGTGCCTAATCTTAAGCCGCTGGTCAGCCTTGCCCCCAGAGGGTCAAAAGGAATCAAGTTCTTATTTACCACGATATTGGCCTTGTGAAGACTGGAAGCGGCCTCTTTTCCGTTTATCTTTTTAGCTCTTAAGTCCACAAGGAGCAGGTGATTGTCTGTTCCGCCGGAGACAATACGCAAACCCCTCTTTTGTAATTCACTAGCCAATCTTTTGGCATTGGCAATTATGCTTTTTTGATAATCCTTAAACTCAGGCTCAAGCGCAAGCTTAAAGGCTACGGCCTTTGCCGCGATAGCATGCATCAGGGGCCCCCCTTGAATACCCGGAAAAACCTCGCTGTCTATTTTTTTGGCAAATTCTTTCCGGCACATTATCATTCCGCCCCGGGGTCCGCGCAAGGTCTTATGGGTAGTGGTAGTGACAAACTCGGCATGCGGAACGGGCGAAGGATGAAGCTTACAGGCTATGAGGCCGGCAATATGGGCGATATCGGCTAAAATAAAAGCCCCAACCTTATCGGCAATTCTACGAAACTGGGCAAAATCGATAACCCTGGAATAGGCCGAGGCCCCCGCCAGAATCATCTTGGGTTTATGCTTCAGGGCGAGACTTTCCACCTCATTATAATCTATTCTCTCGTCTTCTTTATTTACGCCGTAAGAGACAATATTAAAATATTTCCCGGAGAAGTTCTGGCGATGGCCGTGAGATAGGTGTCCCCCGCAAGCTAAATCCATTGCTAAAACCGTATCACCCGGCTTAAGCATAGCAAAATATACGGCCATATTGGCCTGGGTGCCGGAATGGGGCTGGACGTTTATATGCTCGGCGCCAAATATCTTCTTTGCCCTGTCCCTGGCCAAATTCTCCGCTACATCCACATATTCGCAGCCGTCATACCAGCGCGCCGAAGGATACCCCTCGGCATATTTATTTGTCATCACCGAGCCCTGGGCTTCCAGAATTGCCGGGTGAGTAAAGTTTTCGCTGGCAATCAGGTCTATAGTATTGCGCTCCCTTTTAACTTCAGCGGCAATTGCCTTATATACCTGCGGGTCCATCGTCTTTAAGCAATGCATCTTTTGACTCCTGATAATTTTAACTTCTTCAACTTTCTCTCTATATTAGCAATTTGCCTCACCCTGCGGCCATGGCGAGACCGCGGGGAAAACTCAGCCTTCAACCAGGCATCGACAATCCGTGAAGCTTCCTTTATGTTCAGGTAATTGGCTGCCAGGATAAGGATATTGGAGTTATTATGCTCGCGGCTTAAGCGGGCTTGAGATGCTTTGAGGCAAAGCGCCGCGCGCACCCCGGGAAGCTTATTCGCTACTATGGAAAAACCGACCCCTGTTTTGCAAATCAATATTCCCCGCGGAAATTGCCCGCTTGATACGCTGGCGGCGACCTTGTAGCCGATAGCGGGATAATCGCAAGACTCGGCGTTATGCGTTCCCATATCGGCAAGGGCAAAGCCTTTTGTTTTGAGGAATTTTACCAGTCCATTTTTCATTTTATATCCGCCGTGGTCAGCGCCGATAGCAATCTTCACCCCGCCCTTCCTTTCTTCGTAATGTCAAAGCGTTAGCCCCGTCCTTCTGATGTTTTGTAAGGGCGGGGTTCACTTTTCCTCCTCTTCTAATTTCTTTACTGTGCGCGTAATGCCTTCTTTAATAATACTATAAACCTTGCGGTAGAAATCCAAAGACTTGCCGATGGGGTCGGGAATATTCGGGTCAACCAATTTATTTTCGTTGGCAATCCTGCCAAATTCACTTAATAAATGTACTTTGTGCTCAACATCACCGTAATGCATTAAGATATTTTCCTTTTGCCTCTCCTCCATCACCAAAATTAAATCGGCCTGACGCAACATTTCATCACTCAATGGCTGCCCATAATGCCCGCTTATATCAATACCTTCCTCTGCCATAACCTCAACTGCCCCGGGGCTGGGGCGTATTCCTCTTATTGCCATTGTTCCCGCAGTCATTATCCTGTAATCGCCTTTGTCTTTTAACATCTTCTTCAGGAGGCCCGCAGCCATTACGCTGCGGCAGCTGTTGCCTGTGCAGACCAAAAGAATTGTCTTAATTGCAGACACTCTGGATATCCTTTTGAGTAATTGCCCCTTCTCTCAATATTTTATAAGGAGAGGCGGTCAAATCCAGGACTGTGGAGGCTACGCCTAATTTTGCTTTACCGCCATCGATAATCATCTCTATGAGGCCGTCAAAATAACGTGATACTTCAGGCGCCGTGGTAGCAGCAGGCTCGCCTGAGACATTGGCGCTGGGGGCCACCAGGGGAGTAGAGCATTCTTTCAATAGACTTTGGGCAATTTTGCTATCGGGAATGCGCACGCCGATTGTCCCTCCTGTTTTGTCATATTCAGGGCGGGCAGGTAAAACTAAAGTTAAAGGCCCGGGCCAGAACTTGCTCATTAGTTGATAAGCGGAGGTAGGAATACCGCAGGCCAATTTTTCTAAATAAGAAATATCTTCTATCTGAACACTTAAAGGTTTATCCTTAGGGCGCTTTTTTATCTTATAAATTCTTTCCACTGCCTCTTTATTAAAGAAATCCGCTGCCAATCCGTAAACAGTCTCTGTGGGAAAGGCAACAATCCCGCCTTTTTTAATAACTTCTGCCGCCTTTTTAATCTTGGCTAATTCTATATTCTCCGGGTCTATCTTTATAATTTTGGTCTTCACAACTGTTATATATTTATAATATCTTCTGTATGATATAGCGCCAGGAATAAAAGAAGATAATCTCTCAAGTGGCGGGTAAGCAGGAAGTTCTGTTTAATGTAGGCCCGCCCGCTCTGGCCTAATCTTTTGGCGTAGGCAGGGCTGTTCAGGAGCTGTTTTACCCAGTAGGCGGTGCCTTCTATTGTCCGCGAAAGAAGCCCGCTGTATTTATGTTTTATCTGTAAAGGAATGCCTCCCACCGCCGAAGCCACTACGGGCTTGGCCTTCCAGAGGGCCTCGGTAACCGTAAGGGCAAAGCCTTCGCGGATAGACTTCTGTAATACTACATCGGCGGCTCTCTGCAGGGCATTTATTTCTATATCGCTTGCTGCGGGAATGGCCAGGACGTGAATATCATTATCTCCCTTTGCCCGCTCCATTACTTCGGCCAAAACCTTACTTGATTCCGGGTCATCGGTGGCGGTGCCTCCGGCTAAAACCAACTGGCAATCTATATATTTTTTTACCAGCCGATAAACATCAATTACGCCCACGGGATCTTTGAGATAATCGAAGCGGGAAATCTGGGCAATAATCGGCTTACCCTGAGCAATGCCGAAGTGTTTAAGCACTTCTTCTATTTTTTCTTTACTCAATTCTTTATTTTTGTCGCTCAAGGGGTCGATTGAGGGGGAAATCAAAAACTGCCTGATTTTTAAAATCTGGGCGAAACTGGGCGAAGAAAAGACCGAGGCATCATATTGCTCGACATAATCTTTTAAAAAATTCCATACCTGTGCATTGGGCTGGGAGACATCGATATGGCAGCGCCAAATCCACTTGCTTTTTTTAAAACGGGATTTATTTTTAATCAAAACAATAGGCTGGGGGTCGTGAACAAATATGATGTCGGCGGAAAGGTCCATATTCTTCAGGTTTTCTTCGCTTGTCTGCAAAAATAGTTCCATTTCCTTATCGGAAAGCGCCTCATCCTTTCCGTGCAGCATATTATGAAACTTTTTGGTAACGGAGAAGAACTCCTCCCCTCCCTTGATTACGCTCCAATGGGCGCGAAGCCCCACTTCATTTAAAAGAGGATTCATGCGGTTTAAAATCTCCGCTACGCCTCCGCCGACGGCGGTGGAATTGACGTTACGCACCACCTTTCCCGTAAGACGCTTGCCTAAAACTCTCAGTTCTTCGATAATATTTTTGCCCACTACCGCTTCGTAATCGGAAAGCTTCATTAAGTTATTTTATCCTTTTCTCGATCAGATTAATAATTTTTGTCCTTAATCCTTCCAGGGTATATGTATAAGGGTCGAGCCGGGCCAGTTCCTTGGAAAGCTCATTTTCCCCGCAGTTGGTATCAATCCAGTAAGAAAAATCATTTATGCTTTTTTCCAGGCGCAACTTTGCTTCGAAAACATGAAAATATATGGAATTAATCGTGACTTTCTTCAAGGATTCTACAAATTCTAAAAGGTTATGCACTACATAAGAAGTGGGAAAGACAAAACTTATAGTCTTAATAAAATGAAATTGCTCCTCCATGCCTGAGACGCGGAATTGCCCCCGGCCTGTATTTTCCATATAGCGGATATGATTTTCGATAGTCTGGATAAGCTTTTCTCTTAAGGCGCGGATACTGGAGAATTGAATTACATCGACGCTGGCCAGTTCTTCCCCTAATTTGTGCTCCCCCAAGACCTCCGCTACCCAATAGGCAAAATCATTGGGGGGTTCCGGCGAAAGAAACTGATGCTGCTGGAGAAAGCGGTGGGTATGGTGATAGATGACGGAACCGGAAAGCTCTTTAATGCCCTTAAGAAGCCCTTTAAGGTCGCGTGCTTTATACCCGGTTAACTCCTGCAGATGCAAACGCGTGTAAAAAGTAAAGGCCTGTTTTGCCTTTTTTAATTTCTTCATTTAAGCTCGTCTATCTTCTCTAAAAGCCTCTTGGTCTCTTGAGCACTCTTCAGGTAATATTGCGCAGCCGAAGCCCTTTTTTGCCCTACGCGGATACTCATTCCCTTAATTCTATTTACCGCCCGGAAGGCATCTTCATCGGTCACATCATCCCCTATATATAGAGTAAACAAATCCTTTGCTTTGAACTTTTCTGCCAACTTTACGACGGCCTTTCCTTTATCCCACTCTACAGGGGGCTTGAGCTCCCAGACCTTTTTACCGTAAGTTAATTTTATCTTCTGCCTGGCTAAATAAGGTTCGATAATCTTTAAAAATATTTTCTTAAGCGCGTGGACTTCTTCTTTTTTAACCAGGCGGTAATGCAAGCTCAGGCTAAAACCCTTATCCTCTAAAATAGCTCCCGGGAAAAGCTTTAAATGTTTTTTTAAGCTCAGGGAAATTCGCTTGAATATCGGAACATATTTTTTTGCCGCAGGATAAATAAACTTTTTATTCTTATAAAAGATTTCCAGTCCGTGATTGCCGGCGAAGAATAAGCTTTTAATATCGACTCTATTCTTGATATCTTTTAATGTACGGCCGCTGACAATTCCCACAACAAAAGATTTATCTTGAGATATCCTGCGCAAAAGCAACTTAATATCTCTCTCAAGCTTAGGTTCATGCGGAGTCGGCTTAATGGGAGTAAGGGTGCCGTCAAAGTCTAAACATAAAAGAATGCGCTTGGCTGCTTGCAATCTCGGCTTTAGGCCGGGCCAATAATCGAAGATGTATTGCATATTACTTTTTCTTGCCTACGAGTTTTCGGTAGACGCTGAGAGTGTTTTCCGTCATTATGCCTTGAGTGAACTTCTCCTCGGCTATTTCCCTGCCTGTTTGCCCCAGAGAAGCCTTTAAGTCTTCGTTTTGAAAAAGGCTGATGCATCTATCCGCCAGGGCCTTATAGTCCCTGACCTTAATCACAAAACCATTCACGCCGTCTTTGATAATCTCCGGCATTCCTCCGGAATTGGTCACTATCATCGGCCGGCTGCAGGCCATTGCCTCCAGCATAGTCAGGCCAAAGGGCTCACTTACCGATGAAGGATAAATGACGATTTCGGAGGCCTGATATAATTCCGGCATTTCTTTTCTGGTAAATACATCTACAAACGTATCCTTCTCCAGGCCAAATCTTTTCACCAGCTGGGTAATATAGGCGAGATCTTTATGCTGCGTAGAGCCCCAATCGATTATTCTTCTGGTACCTGCCAGGATTAATAGAGCGTCGGGTATGGTTTTCTTGATAATCCTTAAGGCCTTTACGCTGATATCGCTTCCTTTAGCCAATCCCGTGCGCGCAGGATGAAAAATTATTCTTCTATTTTTAAGCATGGGATATTTTTTAAAGACCCTGCCTGCTTTGCCGGGGATAAACTTATCTATATCGATGCCGTGATGGACAACGGTTACTCTTTTCTTGGATAGGCCCACACTAACTAACTCCCGGGCAATAAATTCACTTACCGCTATTATTGCATCCCAGCCGATACCCAGGGTTAAATCTAAAAAAACAATATCATCCCAGACATTATGGGCCGTCAAGACCAGAGGAACGCCTTTCTTTTTTGCCAACGACTCTAAGGTCTTGGCGTGGACATGACTGAAATAGTGCATATTGTGCGCATGAATAATATCGGGATGGGCCCGCTCTATAAAATCCGAAAAAGCCTCCTCAACTCTGTCATCCAGACCTTCCAGGCCTCTCTTATAAAGCCAATTCAAATCCATCAAGGGAGTTCTTTTTATAGCGCTGCCGGCAAAATCTTCTTCTATCTTCCCTAAACCCTCTACGGAAGAAGTAAGTAAAAATACTTTATGGCCTTTCCTTACCAGTTCCGGGCAGAGCATAGTCAGGTGCGTCTCTACGCCCCCGATAATCGGGGGAAATCCCCAGTGCAACATAGCAATGCGCATCTTATTCTCTCTTTCTAGGGTCAACGCAAGACTTTTAAGGTCTTAGCCAGCTCATTAATAAATTTATCTGCCCATTTATAGATATCGTTGTCGGCTATAGTCTCACGGAGCTTCTTCATTCTCTGGGCCTTTTCTTCCCTAGACATCTCTATAGAATCTTTTATTTTTTCGGCGAAGTCTTCGATATCATAGGGATTAATCATCAGCGCCTCGGGAAGCTCGCGGGCTGCTCCGGTAAACTGGCTCAAAAGAAGCACTGCGTCTAAATTATTTTTAGCGCAAATATATTCTTTGGCTACGATATTCATTCCGTCGTGGAGAGAGCTGACTACGCAGATATCCCCCAGGCGATAAAGCGCCAGGGTCTCCAGGAAAGACAACGTCCTTCTTACAAAGATAATCGGCGACCAGTTCTCGGTCGAATATTTCCAGTTAATCTCTTCCACCAGATCATTTATTTCATCGTTCAAATCCCGGTATTGGGAAATATGCACGCGGCTTAAAGCGCCCATTTGAATAAAGACGAAACGCTCTTTATATTGGGGGTATTTCTCCAGAAGACGGCCTATGGCCTTTAGTCTCTCCGGGATTCCCTTGGTATAATCGATTCTATCCAAGCCAAAGATAACCTTCATATCTTCGCCCAGAGAAAATTCCTCTTTGAAGCGCATAGTGCGCTCTTTGACGGCTGTAGAATCAACCTCATGGCTCACCTTTTGAAAATCCACACTGATGGGAAAAGCCCTGATTATAGTTTCGTGGCCATGGCAAATCAGGGAAGTCTTTTCTTTATCGGTGCGGGCCTCGATTTCCCTTTCCACCGCGCTGATAAAATTTTCATCATAATAGCGCACGTGAAAGGCGAGCATATCATTGGCTAGAAGCCCCTGAAGAATTTCCTTTTTCATCGGACAGATTCTAAAGGCCTCAGGGTTCGGCCAGGGTATATGCCAGAATTGCGCACAGATTACATCTTTTCTTTTTTCCTTGATATATTTAGCCAAAAGCGCCAGATGATAGTCCTGAATCCAGACAAAAGCGCGATTTCTGCCTATTTCCTTAAGTACGGCCTCGGCAAACATCTTATTCACCTGTTGATAATATTTCCAATCGGATTGTCTGAATATCGGGCGGGTATAAACAATATGACATAAGGGCCACAGCGCCTGATTTGAGAAGCCGTAATAGTATCCATCTACCTCTTCTTTGCTTAGCCACACTCTTTTTAAGGTATAGGAAGGCTCATCGGGAGGCAGGCGAACCCGGCCCTGGGCATCCACAACCTTTTTATCGGCATTCCCGCTGCCGTAAGCAACCCATGTTCCCCCGCAGGCCTGAAGAATTGAATCCAGCGTATGCGCAGCGCCCCCGGGCGGCTTAAGATAGGCAATCTTTCCTTCTTTTAAATAATGCAGATATGGCTCGCGGTTGGAGGCTACCACCACCTGGTAGTCTTTTAACTTCTCGCGAACGGTTCTTTGCAGTTTTTCTTTATTGCTAGGCATTTTATTCAGCTCTTATTTAAATACAATGTCTGCGTGGGATAAGCAAATTCGATACCCCGCGCCTTAAACTCTTTCTTTATGGCAAAATTAATCTCCTGCTGGATATCCATATATTGATTGTAGTCCCTGCTCATAACATAATAGACAATTTCAAATACAAGACTGAAATCTCCGTAGGAGAAAAAATGCGCCCGGTCAAAAGCAGTATTTTCAACACTTTTTATAATATTCTCTATCATCCCCGGTATGGCTTTTAGTTTTTCAAGGCTTGTCTGATATGTAACGCCGAGCTTAAAGACAACCCTTCTTTTTCCCATCCGTTTATAGTTACGCAGGCGGGATTTTGTAAGATCGGTGTTGGCGAAGACTAACTGTTCCCCGCTTAGACTGCGCAAGCGCGTGGTCTTAATTCCAATATGTTCGATAGTCCCCAGAAAGTCTTCTAATATAATGAAATCTCCGACTTCGAAGGGCCGGTCGAATAATATAGCGAAATAACTGAATAAATCCCCTAAAATTGCCTGTGCGGCTAAAGCTACGGCTACGCCGCCGATACCCAAGCCGGCAATAATAGCCGATATCTTAAACCCCAGATTATCCAGGAAGAAGATAATGGCCAGTGCCCATATAATTACTTTTATTACTTTTAAAATCCCGCTTAGACTGCGCTCTAAAGTCGCATCTTCCGCTCTTTTCGCCCGGTAAACCTTAAATCCATAACCTGCAATAACTGTGCCCAGGCGCGCGGCAAATAAAGTCAGGATGGCCATGCCTATAATATCAATGCCTCTTTTTACCAGAGGATTTAAGCTTAAAGTGGTTACGCTTAAATAAAAAGCACCGAAATAAGCCAAAGGAAGAAGGATGCTTTGGATAATCTTCACAAGGAAATCATCCAGGGTGGTAGCCGTCTTCTGCGCCCAGGCCTTTAAGCGCTTGAGAACAAAACACTGGAATATTTTAATAACACCGAAGCCTATCAAGAACAAAAGAGCAGAAATCAGATAATCCAGAATACGATTTCCCAAAAAGCTCTGCTCTATAATCTGCTGAATCATTATTATCCCTTCTTTCGCTTAATCGAAGCGGCGAGCTTCTTTTTGAAATTGACTAATCTTTTCTCTAACTTTTCGTTCTCCAGCGCTATAATCTGCACCGCCAGAATACCCGCGTTCTTCGCACCCGATGCCCCTATAGCCATGGTTGCCACCGGCACGCCTGAGGGCATCTGCACCGTAGAAAACAAGGAATCTATTCCCTTAAGATGCCTGCTGGGCATAGGCACGCCGATAACCGGTAAGGTAGTGTGCGCAGCGACTACGCCCGCCAAATGCGCAGCACCTCCGGCGCCGGCAATAATCACCTTTATGCCTCTTTGCCTGGCTGAAACCGCATAATTGATGGTGGCCAGCGGCGTGCGGTGCGCCGAAAGGACTTTTATCTCGGCCTTTACCCCGAAAGAATCAAGCATTTTTTCTGCCTCGGACATAACAGGCAAATCGGATTTGCTTCCCATTATTATTGCGACATCTGGTTTCATCTTTGCAATGCCCTCCAGCCGATATCCCGGCGAAAATACATTTTTTCAAACTTTATTTTCTCGATTGCCTGATAGGCGCGCGCCTTAGCCTTATCAAGCGTATCTCCCAAAGCCGCTACATTCAATACACGCCCGCCCGTTGTAAAGCATTTCTCTTTTTCCCTTCTGGTGCCGGCGTGAAAAATAAATGTATCGGGAAGCTTTTCTGTCTGGTTCAAGCCAAAGATTTCCTTATTCTTTTCATACTCTTGTGGATAGCCTCCTGAGGCTATAACCACACATATGCAGGGACGCCTCTCCCAGGATAAAGTTACTTTATCCAGTTTGCCTTCTATCGTCGCCAGCATAACCTCTACCAAATCATTCTTTAATCTGGGCAGAATTGCCTGAGTCTCCGGGTCGCCGAAACGCACATTAAACTCCAATATCTTGGGGCCACTATCGGTAAGCATCAGACCTACGTAAAGCATACCGATATATTTTTTCCCCTCATTATTCAAACCTGATATCAGAGGCTGCAGGATTTCGCTATTTATCTTCTGATTGAGTGCCTCTGTAATTACGGGAGCCGGTGAATATGCGCCCATGCCACCTGTATTTGCTCCCCGGTCGCCATCGTAAATCCTCTTGTGGTCCTGCGAGGAGGCCAGAGGCAGAATGTTTTCTCCATCGGAAAATGCCAGGATTGAAGCCTCCTCACCTCTGAGGCACTCCTCAACTACTATGCGGCCTCCGGCATCTCCGAATTTTCTCTCTGCCATAATTATCTTTATGGCTGCCAAAGCCTCATCGGTACTTTCACAGACAAATACGCCTTTTCCGCTGGCTAGGCCATCGGCCTTCACGACCAAGGGAGCGCTTCGCGTGCGAATATAATCCGCGGCTTGTCTTTTATCGTCAAAGATGCGGAACTCTGCCGTGGGCAGAGAAAACTTCGCCATTACTTCTTTAGCAAAGACCTTACTGCCTTCCAGGCGGGCAACTTCCTCTCGGGAGCCAAATATCTTCAGGCCACGTCGAAGAAACTCATCAACAATGCCCCCGACCAAAGGCACTTCCGGCCCAACAACGCTCAGGTCAATCGCCTCTGATTTCGCAAAATCGGCTAAGGTCTTAATGTCTGAAGCGGGGATATTAATATTTCTAGCTAAGCTCTCCGTCCCGCCATTTCCCGGGGCGCAAAAGATTTCTTTGATTCTGTCCGACTGGGCAATCTTCCAAACCAGGCAGTGTTCGCGTCCCCCCGAGCCGACAACTAAAACCTTCATATCTTTACTTCTCTTTTGCCCCGTGTTATCTCGCCGATAATCCAGGAGTTCAAATTAAACTTTTGCTTTAATAGTTTTATTATCTTTTCGGAACTCTCGACAGAGACTACCAAGACCATACCTATTCCCATATTGAAGGTGCGAAACATCTCATATTTATTCAGGCCTGCGCGGACCTTAATTTCCTCAAAGAGGGGCGGCACGGGCCAGGAGTCTTCAAAGAGCCGAATAGCTAATCCTTCAGGAATTATCCGGGGAACCTTGTCGATAAAAGCGCCGCCGGTTATATGGGCAATACCTTTTATTTTATTGCCTCGTGCGTATTCCGTATTTCGCAGTAAAGATAAAACTGCTTTAGCATAAATACGCGTCGGAGTTAAGAACTCTTTGGCGCGTTTTTTCAATTCTTTTTCAGAAAATATCTTTCTTACCAGAGAAAAACCATTGGAATGCAGGCCCGAGGAGGCCAGGCCGATTACCTTATCTTTTAACTTTATTTTGGAGCCGTCGATTATTTTACTTTTTTCCACTACTCCTACGCAGAAGCCCGACAAGTCATACTCTCCTTCGCGGTAGAAGCCGGGCATCTCGGCGGTCTCTCCTCCGATTAAAGCGCAGTTAGCTTCGCGGCAACCGGCGGCAATGCCTTTAACGACATCGACTAATTTTTCCTTTTCCAGTTTTCCTGTAGCGATATAATCCAGGAAAAACAAGGGCTCTGCCCCTGACGAAAGACAGTCATTCACATTCATCGCCACCAGATCGATGCCCACGGTATCGTGGATATCGGCCAGGAATGCCAGCTTTAATTTTGTGCCCACTCCGTCGGACGATGAAACCAGAATAGGATTTTTATATTTTTTAGGGAGCTCGAAAAAACCGCCGAATGAGCCGATATCTCTTAACCATCCCGGCCGTCGCGTGGATTGAACCGACTCCCTTATCTGCTGCACAAAGGCCTCGGCCTTATCGATATCCACTCCCGCCTTTTTATATGTAATATTTCTTTTGGGCATATCTGTTTTTATCCCAATACCCTATGCAATACTTCCTGATAGGCCTCTTCTATATTTCCCAGGTCGCGGCGGAATCTGTCCTTATCTAACTTTTTATTCGTAGCTTTATCCCACAGACGACAGGTATCAGGCGAAATTTCATCGCCTAATAAAATTTTGCCCCTGTGCCGACCGAATTCCAATTTGAAATCGATGAGCTTTAAATTGCGCTCATCGAAGAATTTCGATAGTATGCGATTGATCTCAAATGAATATTTAGCAATTGTTTTAAGTTCTCTTTCTTCAGCCAATTTCAGGGCAAAGATGTGGTATTCATTCATCAGAGGGTCGCCTAAGGCATCGTTTTTATAATGATATTCCAAAACCGGAGGGCAAAGGGTTGTGCCTTCTTCAAGTCCGAACATCCTGGCCATACCACCGGCCACAACATTGCGGATAGTTACCTCAACCGGCACAATCTCCAGTCTTTTTACCAGCATTTCCCGTGCGCTTAAAAGCTTGACAAAATGCGTAGGCACGCCCCGGCAGTCCAAAAGCCCGAAAAGCCGGGCGGAGATTTCGTTATTACAGACACCCTTATTCTTTATTGTGCCCCGCTTTTTGGCGTCAAAGGCGGTGGCATCGTCTTTAAATTCCTGAATCAAAAGGTCCGGGTTATCGGTTTCATACACCCTCTTGGCTTTACCTTCGTAAATAAGTTTGCCCTTCTTCACGGTCTTACAATCCTACCTGTTTAAATATATTATCTACATACTTCAAGTATGAATTTACGTTAAAGCAATCCTCAATCTCCTGAACCTTAAGATATTTTTTAATCTCGGGGGTATTCATCAGGACGTCTTTAAAGTTCAAATTTGTCTCCCAGAGACGCGATGCGGCCTGCTGGACCAAATCATAACTTTCGATTCTGGAGAGGCCCTTTTCCATCAGGCGTAAAAGCAACCGCTGGGAAAAGATTAGCCCACGGCTCTCTTCCAGATTTTCTTCCATCTTGTCCTTATATACTACCAAATTTTCTACAACCCAGTTAAACTTCTGGAGCATATAGTCAAGCAGGATTGTCGAGTCAGGGATAATTATTCTTTCCGCCGAGGAATGGCTGATATCCCGCTCGTGCCAGAGGGCAATATTTTCCAGGGCCACCTGGGCATTGCCTCTTAAGATACGAGCCAAGCCGCAGATTCTCTCGCAAAGAATAGGATTGCGCTTATGCGGCATGGCGCTTGAGCCTTTCTGCGTCTTGGTAAAAGGCTCCAAGACCTCGGCCACTTCACTGCGCTGTAAGTGGCGGATTTCCTGGGCAAACCTTTCTAACGAGCTGCCCACAAGGGCAAGCGAGCTGATAAAGCGCGCATGCCTGTCGCGGGGGATTATCTGGCTGGCGATACCTGCGGGTTTAAGATTTAATTTTTTGCAAACATACGCCTCTACGGCGGGGGAAAGATGGGCATAAGTGCCTACTGCTCCGGAAATCTTACCATAACTTATAGCCTCAAGCGCCTCTTCTAAGCTTTGCAGATTGCGCTTCATTTCGTCGTAGAAAAGGGCAAGTTTTAGCCCAAAGGTAATCGGCTCAGCATGCATGCCATGCGTTCTGCCTACGCAGACAGTGCGTTTATGTTCCCGGGCCCGTTTAGCGCAAGAGTTCAGGAGTTTTTTGGTATCCGCAATTAAAATCTTTGCCGCTTCTCTTAAATTTACTGCCAAAACCGTATCTAAAAGGTCACTCGAGGTCAAGCCAAAGTGGAAATAGCGGGATTCTTCCTTTAAATTTTCACAAACCTGGGCGACAAAAGCGATAATATCATGGCGGGTCTTATTTTCTATTTCCTGGATACGGGTAAGGTCGATTTTGGCTCTTTGTTTGATATTATTCAGGGCCTCTTTGGGAATTTTACCTTCTCGGCTTAAGGCTTCGCAGACTAAGAGTTCTACCTGTAACATCCAATGAAACTTATTCTCATCTTCCCAAATGCGGCCCATCTCGGGAAGCGTATATCTCTTAATCATTTTTACCTCCTCTCCGAGCCTACGGTTCGTCTCCGACTCTACGAGTCGTTGACTCGGAGAGTAGAGCCGGAGGCTTTTCAGAACCATTATTATATCAAATATAAGGGGTTACGTCAAATAAAAAGTCCCGACAGTAAGCCGGGACTCTCTTAAATGGTAGCGGGGGGCCGATTCGAACGGCCGACCTCAAGGTTATGCTTACTACTACAGTTTTCACTGCTGCCGAACTTACGGCATTTGTAGTCTGGACTATACCTTAATCCTGATTCCTCAGGATTCCTGCCACCTAGTCTCTACACCTTTCCCCCGATGGCCATCGGGAGACTTGGCTCGGTATTACCTTGATCTAATGTCGAGGGCTCCACCGAATTTGACAGGTTTTCCATCAGACGTTGCCGCCTGAGGGACCCATTGAACAACAAATCCCATTGCTCTCTATAATTCGCTGATTTTGGTTTACGCTGCCTTTTATCTGATTCTACAAATGTTACGCTACTTCCGTAACGAGAGAATGCAGATACAGGCATTACGTAGAACACATTCAAATCAGCGATGTAGATAATTGCGAAATCAAAGTCATTTGCATCATAACGTTGTCTCAACATATGTCGGCGATTTGTCTTGGTTCGACGCACATCAACAGTATAGCAACTGCCTTTCTTGTTGAACCAAGCACTCTTCACCTGGATGCGAATGAACTTTCCGTCGAGATCGACGCCTAAATCGTAGGAAAGTCGATCTCCCACAGGCCGCAGTACTCTAAAACCTCTTTCCAGAAGTTTAGTTACTACAGCTGACTCCGCAATGTCGGCTTTGAGCTTTGTGTCCATTTTGAGCCTTGCGAGCTACCGGGCTGCTCCACCCCGCGATTACTTGTTTCCAAATGGTGTTTCAATTGTTTTCGTAAAAATCTCTTACCTGCTCCACTTTTAAGAAATTGCTCTCTACCTTGAGCATCTCTTTTATCTAGATAAGCCTCAAAATAAATTAACTTTAATGGTCTTCTATTCTTTGTAGATACTACTTTACCAGCATTATGTTCTTTTAGTCTTTTATCGATATCTTCAGTGAATCCGATATATTGATTATTATCCTTTGTGCTAATCAGAAGGTAAACGTAATACATTTAATCCAAATGAGCCTTGCGGCACGTAAAGGCCGATTTCATCGGCCCACGTGCCGGCTCGTGAACACGAAGTGTTTTTACGAGCCGAGCTACCAGGCTGCTCCACCCCGCGATTATTCTAAAAACTTCCTTAGCTTCTCCTCAAAATCAGAGGACTTAAATCCGGACGACTTATCTTTCTTTTGGGGCCGGTCACTTTTGGGTTTTTTCAAGGTCAAATCGATTTTATTGCCGGGCCCAAGCTTGATTATCCGCGCCTTTACCTCATCCCCCACTTTAAGATATTTATTGATATCCTTCACAAAATCGTTGGATACCTGGGAAATATGGATTAAGCCGCGGTTTCGTCCGTTAATTTTAACGAAAGCGCCGAAATCGGTAATTTTAGTAACTTTTGCTTCTACTATGTCGCCTACATTTAATTCTGCTATCATAGATGAATAATCTATTGCTTCTGTTGCGGTGGCAAAACCTTATAAACTATTTCTCCTTCTTTTGCCAGGCCTAATTCTTCACGGAGCATCTTCTCAAAATAAACAGGGTCGGTCTCGATTAACTGCTTTTCTTCCTGCAATCTTCTGTTGGCCTCTTTGATTTCCTTAATCTGTTTTTCCAAGTCTCTATTCTGGGCGGCCAATCTCTTAATTCTCAAATATCCGGGAATAAAAATAACCCCCAATAAAATCAAACCCAAAACACCAAGAGCAATTATCTTCTTTTTCTCCAAAGCCCGCCTCCGTAAACTGCCTCTTTGCCCAGTTCCTCTTCGATGCGCAAAAGCTCGTTATATTTGGACAGGCGCTCGCTACGTGAGGTGGAGCCGGTTTTAATCTGGCCGCAGGATGTGGCTACGGCAAGATGGGCAATGGTTGCATCTTCCGTCTCACCCGAGCGGTGCGAGATCACCGAGCTGAAGCCATTTTCTTTGGCCATCTTGATAGCCGCCAAGGTCTCACTTAAGGTGCCGATCTGGTTGACCTTAATCAAAATGGAATTGGCGCATTTCTCGTCTATACCCCTTTTCAATCTTTTTGTATTGGTTACAAAAAGGTCATCACCTACTATCTGAATATCCTGACCCAATTTTTCGGTCATCTTCCTCCAGCCGTCCCAGTCGTCTTCGGCCAAGCCGTCCTCAATTGAAACAACGGGGTATTTCTCGACTAATTCCTGATAAAACTCGATAAGCTCATCCGCCGTCTTCTTTGGATTTTTTTCCGCCTCAAGGATATAATTTTTCCCATCGTAAAAGGAGCTGGCTGCGGCATCCAAAGCCAGATAGATGTCTTTACCCGGTTTGTATCCTGCCTGCTCGATTGCCTGAATAATCACCTCGATAGCTTCGGTGTTTGACTTCAAATCAGGGGCAAATCCCCCTTCATCGCCCACGGCTGTGGAGAGCTTGTTTTTATGCAATATCTTTTTCAGATGCTGAAAAACTTCACATCCTGCGCGCAGACCTTGAGAAAAGCTATTCACGCCCAGAGGAAAAATCATAAATTCCTGAATATCCACATTGTTATCGGCGTGCTTTCCTCCGTTTAGGATATTCATCATCGGTACCGGCAGAGTCACCGCACTGCCGCCGCCTAAATAGCGGTAAAGCGGTAGTTTTGCCGCAGCGCTTGCGGCCTTAGCCGAGGCTAAAGAAACCCCCAAAATAGCATTGGCCCCCAGGCGCCCTTTATTCTCTGTGCCATCCAAGTCAATAAGGATTTTATCAATCTCTTCCTGATTGGAAGCATCTTTATCCAGAATTGCCGGTTTGATAACATTGACTACATTTTCTATTGCCCGGGTTACCCCTTTGCCTAAGAATCTTGCCCTGTCTCCGTCGCGAAGCTCAACGGCCTCGTGTTCTCCGGTAGAGGCACCACTGGGCACAGCAGCCCGACCCAAAATCCCATCGTTCAGGATTACATCTACCTCGACGGTGGGATTGCCCCGGGAGTCAATTATTTCTCTTGCTTTTGCGTCTTTGATTTTCATAGTGTCGTCACTTTCGGTGGTGCTACTATACCCCAACTCTTCTCTATTGTCAAGGTCTTTAAGCATTAACCATTCCTTCCCCTAATTTTAGCAGCTCCTTCAGGCCGGCTTTGGTCTTAGCCTCACAATAGCACCTTACTACAGGCTCGGTGCCGCTTAAACGAAACATCAGCCAGCTCTCATCATTAAAAATGAACTTATATCCGTCGCGCTGGGAAAAACTGCTTATTTTCCTCCCTCCCAAGGAGGATAAAGAGGAAAAAGATTTTGCTTGATTAGAAAAATTTTTCATAGCCTTTTCCTGAAGATGAAAATCCTCCCGCGCGCTAAAGAAATCTCCCACTTCTTTATATAATTCTTTTAATATCTCGCCCGGCGGCTTCTTTCTTACGGCTACCATCTCGGCAATCAAGAAACAGGCCAGAATGCCGTCCTTCTCAGGGATATGGCCGGCGATGGAAAGCCCTCCGGATTCCTCTGCCCCGATAAGGCAATCCCCTTTCATCAATTCCTCTGCAATATACTTAAAGCCCACAGGGGTCTCTGTAACTCTTAAGCCTTCTTTTCGGGCTAAGGCATCGACCATATGCGTGGTGGCTATGGTCCGGGCTATTCTTTTGTATCCTGGCCGCGTAGCTATCAGATGGGCGCTCAAAAGACTGATTACCTGATTAGCGCTAATATATGTGCCGTCTCTATCCACAACCCCAAAGCGGTCGGCATCACCATCGACAGCCAGACCCAGGTCCAGGCCTTTGCTTTCAATCAACTTAGTCAATTCGGCAAGCTGAAGGCTGGCCGGCTCAGGAGGCAAACCGCCAAATGATGGGTCAAGCCTATCGTGTAAAGATATAACCTCACATCCGGCCTCCCGAAGTAGCTCATCCAGATATCCCCGCCCTGTCCCATATAAAAGGTCGACTCCTATTTTAAGCTTAGCCTGACCAATAGCCCCGAAATTAACCAATTTTTTAATCTGTTCTAAATATTCCGGACGGGGGTCAAATATTTCGATTTGACCTTTTTTGCCTGAAGAGCTGCCGGCGGCACTTCCGATATTCTTCTCTATCTCACTAGTTACCTCAGGAGGCGCCGGGGCGCCTGAGGCAGAAGAAAACTTAATGCCGTTATACTGCGCAGGATTATGGCTGGCGGTTATATTAATCGCCCCGCCGGTTTTTCTCTTCAATATCTGGTAAGCGATTACGGGAGTGGGTGCCTCACGCTCTGTCAGATATACATCGATATTACTCCCGGCAATAGTTTCTGCACAGCTTTGAGCAAACTCTTTTGAGAGAAATCTGGTATCATACCCGACGATTATGCCTTTATCCTGCAAATGGTGGCTCTTAAGGTATTTGGCTATTGCCTGTGAAACTATACGTACGTTGGAAAAGGTAAACTCATCGGCTATAATTGCGCGCCAGCCGGAGGTGCCGAACTTAATAGACATCTTATTTTATCTTTACTCTGCGTCCTTCTATTTTTAATCTTTTTTCTACAAAAAGCTTTATTGCCTCAGGATACAATTTATGCTCTATCTTGTGAATACGCTGGCCCAAAGAGTCTTGCGTATCATCATTTTTGACTTCCAGCGCCTCCTGCAGGATTATCGGGCCATGGTCCATTTTATCGTCAACGAAATGCACGGTAACCCCGGTGACCTTTACTCCGTAATCCAAGGCATCCTTTATTCCATGGGCACCCTTAAAAGAAGGAAGGAGTGCCGGATGTATGTTTAAGATTTTATTGCGGAACCTCCGCACGAACTCCGCACCCATAATACGCATAAAACCGGCCAGGCAAATAAGCTCTATTTTTTCTTTTTCCAGGCTCTTGATAATTTCGGCCTCAAAGTCTCTGGTGGTCTTAAAGTTCTTTCTCTCAATAAGAGCGGTCTTTATTCCCGCTTTCTTTGCCCGGGTAAGGGCAAAGGCCTTTGGGTTGTCACAGACCATCAGAGCAACCTTGCCCTTAATCTTGCCACTCTTCAGGCTATCGGCAATTGCCTGAAAATTACTGCCGTTTCCGGAACAAAGAACGGCGATATTCATTATAGCTCCTTTATAATCTTTCTCGGGCAGACCTTAACACACTCTCCGCAAGAGGTGCATTTATCATAATCGATTACCGCCAGATTTTCAACTACTTTTATCGCATCCACGGGACAGACCTTTTCGCACTTCTTGCAGGCAATGCATCCCACGCCACAGACAGAGGCCACAATCTTTGCACCATCGTGCGAGCTGCAGCCGACATACACCCCATTCGAAAAAGCGGATGAAATATCATCTTTTCGAACGGGGCATGCCTTGCCCTTGCGCGGGATTAAGACTAATAAATTTCTCGGGCAGACCGTAACGCACTTTCCGCAGCCGGTGCAAAGCTCGCTATCAATTATGGGCAGCCCCTCGTCACTCATCCGGATAGCACCAAAGGGGCAGGCCCGCTGGCAGTTTCCAAAGCCGACACAGGCAAAATTGCATAGCTTATGTCCCCCTAAAAGCTCAACCGCCGCCTGACAATCCTTTATCCCCTGATAGATAAACTTATCCCTGGCCTTTTTGCCGCCGTGGCAACGCAGTGTGGCCAGCATTTTCTCTTTTACCAGAAAGTCCACGCCTAAAATGCCGGCAATCTCGGAAGCAGTCTCCTCGGAACAGGCCTTACAATTTTCGATAGCCACTTCTTTGCGCACCAGGGCCTCGGCAAAACGGCTGCATCCGGCCATACCGCAGGCGCCACAGTTAGCCCCGGGAAGCTTCTCCATAATCTCTTTTATTCTGGCATCCTGCACCACGGCGAATTTCTTGGAGGCCCAGAAAAGCGCCAGAGAAAAAAGAAGGCCTAAGGCCGTTAATGTAAGTATTGGTGCTAAGAATTGCATTATCTCTCCTAAAATTTAAATCCGGAAAAACCCATAAAGGCTAAAGACATCAAAGAGGCAACGATAAAGGCCAAAGGAATACCCTTTAAGGAATCGGGCACATCTAAGATATCCAGCCTTTCGCGAATGCCGGACATCAAAAGCATAGCCAGGAGAAACCCTAATCCTGCGCAGAAACCCTGGAGAACCGCATAGAAAAAGCTAAAACTTAAAGCTTTGCCCTCTTTAAAAAACATATCTATATTCAATACCGTTACGCCCAGGATAGCACAGTTAGTGGTAATTAAGGGAAGATAAACTCCCAATACACGGTAAAGTGTGGGATTGGTCTTTAAAATAATCATCTCCGCCAGCTGGACAAAACTGGCAATCACCAAAATAAAAGAAATCGTCCTTAAAAACTCCATATTAAAGGGTAAAAGTAAAAAATTATAGATACACCAGGTAATAATGGAGGAAAGCGTCATCACAAAGATAACCGCTGCGCCCATGCTCAAGGCAGGGCC
Source organism: Candidatus Omnitrophota bacterium (assembly GCA_020341815.1). GTDB lineage: Bacteria > Omnitrophota > Gorgyraeia > JAFGHF01 > JAFGHF01. The sequence goes on along the minus strand of CP070837.1, from coordinate 235,957 downwards.
CGTTTTTCTTGAGACGCCGATAAACGGACACAATCCTAAAAATTTAAAAAGAATAAAATTGCTGATAAAGATATTGCCGATAACGATTGAAAGAAGCAACCCTAAATCCATTTTTATTTCCTTTTAAAAATTAAATTGGATAATCCCAAAAGAAGCCCCAGGACCAAAAGCGCTCCCGGTGCTAAGGCCAGCGTCAATGCCGGCTGATAGCCCTTAAATAATATATAACCGAATAATCTTCCTGAACCAATAGCTTCACGGATTGCCGAAATCAAAACCAGCCCCAGGGTAAAGCCTGCGCCCATGCCCAGGGCATCAAATAAGGACCTGGTGGGAGGATTTTTTGCCGCAAAGCCCTCGGCCCGGCACATAATAATACAGTTAACCACAATCAAAGGCACAAAGATACCCAGTTGCTTGCTCAGGGGCGGAAAGTATGCCTGCATAACCAGCTCAACAATAGTTACAAAAGTAGCGATAATCACGATAAAACAGGGAATCCTGATTTTGTGAGGGATGCCGTTGCGGATAGCGGAGATAATCACATTTGAGCCTATCAGGACAAATGTCGCCGCCAGACCCATGCCTAAGCCAGTTTTTACTGAAGTAGAAATTGCCAATGTCGGGCAGAGCCCCAGGGCCAAAGCGAAAATAGGATTTTCCCTGTGAATACCTTTCGTAAACTCCTGAAATAATTTTTTCACCCCGCTCTTCCTTTCATCCCAATGCCACTTATCTATCCCCATCCTTCCGATGTTTAGGAAGGGCGGGGTTCATTTTGTTCCAAACCTTCTCGGTCTTGTGTATCTGTCGATCAAGGGGCAAGCCGCATTCATCAGCAGGATTGCATAACAGACACCTTCAGGATACCCTCCCCAGAGCCGGATTATGCCTGTAAACAGACCGCAGCCAAAGCCAAAGATTAATTTACCTTTATTGGTCAGGGGAGAAGTGACATAATCGGTGGCCATAAAGAAGGCACCGAGGATAAGCCCGCCGGACAAGATATGAAACAGCCATTGGCCGCTAAATAAAGTATCTGCGCCGAACGCCCAGGTAAATATGCCCGCCGTAGCAATAAAGGAAAAAGGGATATGCCAGCTGATATATCCCGACATCAACAAAAATAATGCCCCGGCTAAAAGTGCAATAATACAGACCTCGCCGATACAGCCAGAGCGCCTGCCGATAAACAAATCCCAGTAAGTGACTCCAACAAAGGCGTTATCTAAAGGGGTGGCCGAGGTTATTGCATCAAGCGCGCCTCGGGGATTTGTCCAGGTAGTCATATATGTCGGCCAGGCCGCCAGCAAAAAGGCCCGTCCGGCAAGCGCAGGATTAAAGATATTCTGTCCCAGTCCGCCAAAGGCCTGCTTGCCAATGGCAATGGCAAACACGGAGCCGCAAGCCACCACCCACAAAGGAACTGCCGGCGGCAGGCAATAGGCTAAAAGCAGGCCCGTGAGCAGGGCACTGCCGTCATAAAGAGTAACTGCTGCCCCACGTAACTTCTGAATTGCTGCCTCTGTTAATACTGCAGAAATAATGCCGGTTAAAATTACCCATAAGGAGCTCAACCCAAAGATATACACCCCGGCAATGCCTGCGGGAACGAGAGATAGTGTTACCATCCACATTATCTTAGCAGAGCTCTCCCGCGTATAAATGTGAGGCGAGGTCGAAACAATCAGTTTATTGTTCACCCCGCCCTTCCTTTCTCTCTTCCTAATGCCAACTCTTTATACCTACCTTTTCTTTTATTACTTTTGCCCATATCTATTGTGCAAGCCGTGGTGTTTGGAAGGGCGGGGTTCATATCTTAAAATCTCTTTTGCCTTCTCGCGCACAGAATCAGTCAGGGCCTCCGAAGAAATCGTCGCCCCGGTTATGGCCTGAATATTTTTTTCGGTGGGAGTTTTTACCACTATTAAATCACTAATTCTTTTGCCCTTAAATTGCGCGCAAAACCAGGGCTTATCGGGTATCTCATCAATTTTCTTTTCTCTGGAAAAAAGATCTTTGGTTGCCTCATAAAGAGTCTTTTGCTTAAGGACTTCGCTAATCCTGGCCCCCAGGCCCGGGGTCTCAGTCTGCTGCAATATCTTTACCCCCGTAATTTTGCCCTCTCTATCTATGCCGGCCATAGTTTCAATCACTCCGGAATACCCTTGAGCCCGGGCCGTAAAAGCAAAGCCTAATAGTCTCTGTTTGTTGGACGAAGGATAAGCCCGATAATAAATAACCTTACCCTCCTCGCTAACCGCATCAAAATATCCTGCCTCCGGCATTACCTCTTTTAAGGCCTCTGTTTTCTCTTTCTCTTTTTGCTCGAGGATTCTGGGCTGAGTCAAAAGATAAACGCCCGTAAGCAAAGAGGCGGTAACGAAACAGATCAAAGTCAGGGTTAAAATATATCTCAGGTTTTCCTTCACGTCCTTATTTTCGCTCTTTATTCTTTAGCTTTTGTTTGGCTAATTTGACCAGGCCCACGATATCGCGATTCCCCGGACAGACATAGCTGCAGATGCCGCACTCAACGCAATCCAAGACATTGTATTCTTCCGCCAAATCGAACCTGCCCTTTTCTATTGCCTGGGCAATGGCCGAAGGGTTTAGCCCCATGGGGCAGACCTCGATACACCTCCCGCAGCGAATGCAGGCCTGAGAAAGAGGCGCCTTTACCTGGCTTTTGCCAAAAACAATTATGCCTGAAGTGCCTTTAATCACGGGCACCTCAAGCGTATATTGGGCAATACCCATCATCGGCCCGCCGACAATAACTTTGGCCGCCTCTTCACTTAAGCCCCCGCAGAACTCAATTATATCGCCTACCTTAGTCCCCACTCTCACTAAAATATTTCCGGGATTTTTAACAATCTTTCCGCTTACGGTAATTACCCTTTCATATAAGGGTTTATTTTTATAAACTGCCTCATAAATAGCAAAACAGGTGGCCACATTGTTTACTACGCATCCTACATCAAAGGGGAGTCCGCCCGGAGGAACCTCCCGCCTGAGAATAGTCTTAATAAGCTGCTTCTCTGCACCCTGAGGGTAAAACGATTTTAAAGAAACGACTTTAATAGAATCATTATCGACTATTTTTTTCATCACTTCTATGGCATCGGGTTTATTTTCCTCGATTGCTATTATGGCCCTTTTCACTCCCAGGACCTTCATCGCTATCAGCATACCTTCAATAATTCTTTCGGGCTTCTCCAGCATCAGCCTGTGGTCGGCGGTTAAAAAAGGCTCGCACTCTGCGGCATTTAAGATAAAGGTGTCAATGGGCTTTTCTTTCGGAGGCTTCAACTTTATATGGGTAGGAAATGCCGCTCCCCCCAGCCCGACAATCCCGCAGTCACGAATAATTTTCCTTATCTCATCCGCAGAAAGAGAAGCGGTGTCCTTTCTATCCTGAATAGAGCTATCCTGCTCATCCCGGCCGTCGGAGGCAATTACTATGGCCTTGTAGCGGCCCAGGATAGGATGAGGTTTCTCTTCAATGGCCTTTACGCTTCCGGAGACGGATGAGTGAATCGGCGCAGAGACATATTCTTTTGACCGGGCAATCAATGTGCCAGCTTTAACATTGTCTCCTGCTGCAACCTCAGGGCCGCATGGGGCTCCTGTATGCTGTAATAGCGGAAGCACCACTTCAGGCACAGCACCCATTGCTTTTATAGGCAAGGCGCGCGTTCTCTCTTTAAAGTCAGGAGGCGAAAGTCTGGTCTTTCCCATAAGCAGTCCCTTTTAATTCTTCCACATAATTATAGGAAGCTACAGCCGCCTCTGCCCCTTCGCCGCAGGCAGTAACTACCTGGCGCAAGGGCCTCAGACGGCAATCTCCGCAGGCAAATATGCCTTTGCGGGAACTCTGGAGATTCTCATCCGTAAGAATAAAACCTTGCGAATCCATATCTACCAAACCTTTAATAAAATCCGTATTGGGCTTAAGGCCAACAAAGATAAATACCCCGTCGCAGGAAACACTTTTTTTCCTGGCCGTCTTTACATCTTCAAGCGTCACCGCGCTCACCTTTGCCTCTCCCACTATCTCAATAACCCGCGAGTTCCAGATAAAATCTATTTTTGGCTCGGCCTTTAGCCTCTCCTGAAATACCTTATCCGCCCTCAGCCTCGAGCGGCGATGGATGAGGGTAACCCTGCGCGCAAACTTGCTTAAGAAAAGGGCCTCTTCGCAAGCGGCATTGCCTGCGCCTACCACGATTATCTGGCGTCCGCGAAATAAAGGGCCGTCACAGGTCGCACAATAGGAAACCCCACGCCCTATAAGACGCTCCTCGCCCGGAATGGCTAATCTTTTGGGATTGGCCCCGCAGGCCAGGATCAGGGACTTGGCCCCGTAGGAGGCCTCATCTGTCTTTACGGTACAACCTGTAGTTAAGTCCAGAGGAATTATTTCCTTTACGCCCTGGTTAATAATGCGTAGTCCCGCCCCCGCTGCCTGGGCCTTAAATTGCTCGGCGAGAAGCTGTCCTTTTATCCCCTGAGGGAAGCCGGGATAGTTCTCCACAATTTCCGTTAAAAGCATCTGCCCGCCGCAAGAGGCCTGCTCCAAGGCTATTGTCTTCATTCCTGCCCGGACAGCATAAAGCCCGGCGCTCAAGCCCGCAGGCCCTGCGCCAACAATGATGAGGTCATATTCGGCCATAGTCTAAATCCTTCTTTTGTCCAGCTTCAAGGCCAATGCTCCCCATCCTATAACGGCAAGCGCTATTCCCACGAAGAGCAAAATCTGAAAGCGTCCGATTCTTTCCGCTAAAAAAGAGGTGAGAAACATAAATAAAAGAAAACCTAAATGCGCTACCACCTCAAGCGACCCGAAAATCCTTCCGTACATCTTCTGCTTGGTTATTTCATGAATCAGGGTGTATGACGATATGATAATGGGAGCAAGAGCCATGCCAAGAAGAAAAATCAAAATTACGGCCAAAAACATCGAAGGAAAAAACTTCAAAGAAATTGTAAATACGCTTAAAACAACTCCGCTTGCCCCCAGGAAAATAAATATCGCCTTTATTCTGGAGAGTTTTGCGCCCAATCTGCCGTATATAAGAGAATTAACAAAGAGTCCCAGCCCCAAAAACACCGCCAGGATTCCTAAGTCCTGTGTAACAGAACCAAAGGCCCTCTGCACAAAGATAATCGCTACTACAAACACCGCTCCTGCGGCTGAGCCCAGGAGAAAAAAGCTCTGGGCGATAAAACGTACGTCGCTGTCTCCGATAAGATAATGCCAGCCTTCTTTAATCTCGGAAAAAAGCGTTTTCTTAAACAGCCTCTCGGCATCCCTGAGTGCCTCTATCGGGCGTTCCTTTCTAAGATAAGTGTGTGCGCGCGAAGTAATCATAAAGACCATAAATCCGGAAAAAAGATAAGTGAGCATATCAATAACAAGTCCTCCGCGCGCACCTACGGCCTCGACAATCAACCCGCCAGCCCCGAGTCCGGCCACCACAGCAATCATCCCGCTGGTAGAGGAAAGAGAATTAGCCAAAAGCAGTTTCTCTTTGGAAACCAGCTCCGGAATAATGGCCATTTTTGCGGGGATGAAAAAACGGCTCACGGAAAATATCAAAAAAAGGGCTGTGTATATCGGCCAGAGGTTTTTTGCCCCCAGGAAGAAGAAGGCCACCAAAGCTACCAGAACCGCCCTCAACGCATCGCAAACTATCATTATCCGGCGGCGGTCCCATCTATCCACATAGGCAGCGGCAACAGGTCCCACGACAAATACGGGAATAATCGTGAAGGAAAGCAGTTTGGCTAACTGTAAGGCCGAGCCGGGGGCGCGGGCATAAATTAAGGCAATCAGGGCCATCTGATTTAAGCGGTCGCCAAATTGAGAAGTAATCTGCCCTAACCAGAGGAAAAGAAAATTCTTATTTTTCAAGATCTCTCTAAACTCGGCCAAGGTCCAGTTCCTTAAGAAACAGGCTGATTGCTCCCAGATCCCCCGCTTTCTCTTTCAGCTTAGCCGGGGCAATTTTACAGCTGTGATAAGGCCTGGGCCAGGCGTGAGCGCGCACGGTCTTTATCAGCGGCTGAAAAAGTATCGGGCCGGCAAAAGAGACTCCTCCCCCGATAACAATCATCTCAGGATTGACTATCTGAATAACATTGGTAACGCTTAAGCCCAGATAAAAAGCGGCCTGCGCATATATTGCCCGGGCCAGCTTATCTCCTTTGGCAGCCGCCTGGGCAACAAAGACTGCGTTGATATCCTTCTTTTTCCCGCCGGCCAATTTCAAAATCAGGGAACTTTCCTTTACTTTTTCTCTGGCGACCCTGGCTATAGCTGTGCCGCTGGCTAAGGCCTCCAGACATCCGCGTTTTCCGCAGTTGCATCTGGGGCCTTCGGGTAAAATTACGGAATGGCCGATTTCTCCGGCGTCAAAGCTTGCGCCGCGATGAACCTTTCCCTCAATAACCAACCCGCCGCCGATACCCGTGCTCACCGTATAATAAAAAAGGTCCTGCACATCCCTGCCGGCTCCGAAGGTCTTCTCGGCTAAAGCCGCGCAATTTGCATCATTGTCCATAGCCACAGGAAACCTAAAGCTGCGGACAAAAATCCTCTTTAAAGGAACGTTGCGCCAGGTGGGCATATTGGGAGGATTAATCAAGATGCCCCTTTCCGGATCCATAGGACCGGCGCAGGAAATACCGATACCCTTAACCTTCTTCAGGCCCTTAGCGTATTTCTTAAGATATGACCGAATACATCCCTTTACCTCGGCAAGGGTAGGCTCTACTTTTTCTGTAGGAAAAACCCGGCGGCTAAGGATTTTACCCCTGGCAGTTCCTATGGACACGGAGGTCTTTGTGCCCCCTATATCTATACCAATAATATAGGACATCTCAAATTCCTTTCGGTAAGGCGAGTTTACTACAACTGGCTTAATTCGTCAAGGCCTCACTCCTAGCGTCCGCAGCTCTGGATGAAGTTTTCAATGCTGCGGTCGTAGGTCTTTTCTGCATCGGCAGGGAAAAAGCAGGCAGGCAGCTGTTTTTGAGCGCGGTGATACTGGATACACTCGCAGCAGATACCTTTTCTTGAGCAAGGCTCGTAAGAACAGTTGCAGCTGTGCTTGTTTTGCTTTATATTACATTCCGCCATAATAAACCTCCTTTAATGAGCACGTGACTTATGGAACACAGTGAACATAAGTCGCTGTGCGAATTAAACCCCGTACCAAAATACTAACAACAGTTAATTTTTAAGAGCAATCTAATGCCATATGGCACGAGTCTTGCCAAAATACAACACTATGTAGTATTTTGGTTCGGGGTAAGTTCGGCCAGACAACTTAGTTTCATTATCATTCACTAAGTCGTGGCCTCACTTATTTTAAGATGACATCTCCCAGTTTACACCCTAAATGCTCAGCCACTACAGGGCATTTGGCCTTAAAAAGGAAAAAGATGGGTTCACCTCTTCCCGATAAGGCCTCAAAGTTACCCTGGCCCTTACTAATTATCAATTCCGCCTGGTGATAGATTTTTCTAAACCTGCTTGAGCAAAATTTTAATATTACGCCCGGGGCATCACAACCCGAAGAGATAATCCGGGCGCATCTGTCTATTCCGCAAGATACGGCATCTTCTCTTAAAACATCGTTGATTATCGGGCCGCCTCTTACCACATAAGTAATTTCTTTGTCTTTCAGCTCTTCGATTAAAACACGGTCAAATACCGCCTCACCCGCATTATCGCCTAAATATAGAATCTTCTTTGTTTTCTTTACGGCCTTCTCAAAACCGGAATAATTAAATATCTTTTTAGTCTCTCTGCGAACAAGCCTGTTTTCCTCGGCAAGTATCCTCTCTATCTCTCTGGCAACATCTAAAGAGGTCCCCACACCGTAATCAATCACATTTCCGGCGATGGCCAGGCTAGTAGCAGTCAAAAGCCTGTTTTTTGAGTGGGCTATTCTTTCTTTAAGGCGGGGATAAAGGCTCAAGGCAATCTTGTTGCTTTTTTCCTTAAGCTGCTTAAAGGGGTCGTGCTTGCCGGTCCTTTTTCTTACCAGGCGATAGAGGGTTCTACCCATCTGGGAGGGACACAAGTCCAAATTGAACTTAAGGATTTCCTGGACGAGCTCACTCAGTATTTTTTTCTGCAGGGTGAGGCTTGCACCGGCCAGGCGAGCGGCAGAGAGGGCTTGCTTGAAAAAACAGGGGATGCATTCTGAGCGTGTCTTCATTACAAAGTCTTACCTCGGCGGCGTCTAGTATCTTTTGCGCTTAAGGGACGGGTCTTTTTGTGTTTGGCATCGTAAACCGAAATCACGTTCATCCCTGAAAAAGCCTTCTTTATCTTGAGAATAGCACTGCGTGAAAGCGGCTTAACAGGCGAGCGTCTTCTGGGTGTATTAATCTGGACCTCATCGGGCCGGATGTCTCGGGCAAGCTTTGCGATATCTTCAGCAAAAGAGGCATTTCCCCTGACAAACATAATCTGTAAGGCAAGCTTACCTCTGTATTCTTTCCTGAACTCTTTGATGCCTTCCAAAATAGCGGCAAACTTTACTCTTCTTGCCGGCTGATTTATCGAGTTCAACAATCCCTGCGAAGGGGCGTCCAATTTTAGCGCTACCAAATCTGCCAGGGCAAGCTCTTCTCTTACCTTCTTATCGTTGAGCAAACAGGCATTGGTCAAGACCGCTATCGGCTCTCTGCGCAAGCGCCTCAGGGCCTTTATGGCCTCACCCAGATTGCTGGCCAGTGTGGCCTCTCCTCTTCCGGAGAAGGTAATATAATCTATATGAATATCGGGTAAGGCTTTTATCTCCTCAATAATTTTCTCGGTAGGGACATAGAGCTTTCTCTTTAGTGTCCGGGGATAAGTTTTACCCAACTGACAATAGATACAGTCAAAGGAGCAGGGCTTATTTTTTCCGGAGAGCAAATCTATCCCTAAGGACTCACCCAGTCTCCAGGAAGGCACCGGCCCGTAGATATATTTAAACTTTTTTACTGCCATTATTATCTGCCTAATATCTCTTTAAGACTATTTTAGTTTAATTTCGCTTTATTTTCAAATGAAAAATTGGAAAGTGAGCTTTTCCTCAATCCAAGGCGAAAACAATAGCCACCTGCATTCTGGTAGAGTTCCGCTTTATTCCTTGAGGAATGGGCGGGAAAGGGCCGGCTCTTTGGATAGTAGCAACGGCCTCTTTATCAAGGATACCTGAGCCGGAGGAGGAAATAATTTCGATATCCCGGCTCAGACCATTGGCTAAAACTATAAAGTCTAAATAGACAATTCCTTCCTGCCCTTGTCTTTTTGCCCAGGAAGGATATCTCCTTGCCTCTTCTATCCTCTGTTTTACCATATCCTGATAGCGAAGCATTGCCTCCTGAGCTAAATCCAACGCATCAATTTTTTCTCTTGAGCTCGGTTCTTTCTCCATGGCTACAGTTTCAGGGACGGGCTCTGGCTCGGCAGGAGATTTTGGCTTCTCCTTAATCTCTTTTAGCTTTTTTTCCTCCCCCATATTATCTATTCTGGGTAAAAGCGTGGGCTCTTTTATTTTTACATAGGCTATTTCCAGTTCCTTATCGTCCCTCTCTATCTTAAGGTCCTGCCTCGCGCCTCCGGGCATCCCCAAAAATAAAAGATGCCCTGCCAAAGATAAAAATAAGGCAATCCTCATCTCTCTATTTTTAAACATACTGCCCATTCATCCGCCTATCTAAAAACTCGCTTTGCTGCCGGCATAAAAAGATCTTCCGGGAGTGGCGTATCCGCGAATTTGCTGGTAGTTTCTATCAAAAAGATTGTCTATCCTGCCGAAAATCTGAAAAGTTTCCGTCAAATCGTAAGAGGCGGACAAGTCAACTTTAGTATATGGCTTTACTTTGCGCGTATTTGCGCTATTATCCCAACGGTGCCCGACATAGGCTGCCATTAAATTAACATTTCCTTTTTCAAGAAAGGCCCAGTTCAAATCAAGGCCTACCTGATTTTCCGGCCTTTCGGTTAACTTTCTGCCCGTGTCTTTGTCCTTAGTTTTAGTATATGTGTAATTAGCTCCTAGCGTTAAGTCCTCTATCGGCCTAAAGGAGCCTTCCAGCTCAAAACCCTTTGTCTGGGCATTGTCGATATTGTTATATATTAGAGCATTCGTATCCCACTCAACCATATTCTTAAAATCATTATGAAAGTAGGTCAATCCAAAAGTCAGTTTATCATCAAGTAAGCCCTGCTCAAATCCAAAGTCATAACTTCTGCTCTCATCGGGCCTGAGAGCTTCGTTGCCATATCGGGGATGAAAGAGCTGATACAGAGAAGGCGCCTTAAAACCCGTAGCCCAATTGCCCTTAAGGCGGGTCTTTATCCTGGGAATAATATAAGAAGTAGATACTTTATAGGTGGTCTCGGTGCCGAAGAGTTCATGGTCGTCTATTCTCAGGCCCGGGATAATAAATAAACTCTCCCGCCACTTAAACTGATTTTGCAGATAGCAGCCTTTACTATCCACGGCTCTTCTATCAAGCCTGTTCGAAGAAACCCGCCCATCGGCAAAGCCCCTTTCCTCTTCGTACTCCAATCCGCAAGTCAATGTGTACCAATCAAGGGCAGAGATGTTATGCTGCCATTCGGTCTTTCCTATTCTGCTCTTATACCAATTGTGCGTGCGGCCTGTGCCCGGTGCATCGTCAAAGTCAGGGTCATCTCTGTATTTTCTTCTGGTCTGCGCATAAGAAAACGAAAGCTCATGGTCCCAGATTGAAGTCAGGACCTGACTAAAGGCGGCCTTTCCTATTATATTTCTCCACCATGCCACTTTATCGGAATCATCCTGATATGCGCCGCCGTCATAATCATATTTGGCATCCGTTAAGCGAAAGACAAAATCAAGCTTGCTGCTTTCGGAAACTTCATACCCTAAGCGGTTTGAGAATGTGATATTCTCATATTCGTCATCTTCTGAAGTGTCACAAGTCTTTGAGATGCCCTCGCTATCCAGGCGCAATACAGAGAGAGAATAATCTAGTTTATTTTGCGAACCGCTCAAGCTCAATGTCTCCTGAAAAGTATTGTAAGAACCGCCCTCAAAAGCAAACTGCCACCCGGGACGGCCTTTGCCTTTTTTGGTGATGATATTAACTACCCCTCCTATAGCTTTTGAGCCATAGAGAGTGGATTGAGCACCACGCACAATCTCAATGCGCTCAATATTATTGGTCGTCAAATGGGCGAAATCAAAATAGCCTCTGGCTGAGATGGGGTCGTTTACCTCTACGCCGTCAATCATCACCAAAGTATGCCCCGGCTTTGAGCCGCGGACATAAATGGAGCTCGTTCCCCCAAATGCTCCGCTCTGCATAACCGATACTCCGGGAACATTTCGCAGGACTTCCCCAACACTTTTTTTACCTGATTTCTCTAAGTCCTGAGCGGTAATTACGGAGGAGGAGCTTCCCACTTCGGCCTGATGGCTTTTTACTTTCGTGGCAGAAACAAGCACCTCTCCCAGATTATACTCGGCAGAGGAAGAGGTTTTTTCCTCGGCCCAAATGCAATTAGCCTTTAATAAAACCAACATACCTATTAGAATTGTAATCTTTCTTTTCATCTTCTTCTCCCTCGAGAATATTTACCCGCCTTCGGCGGGCTTCCCAAAATAACCAATGGTCCGGACTCCCCTCAAGACTAAGCTCAGGGATTACCGTTGCGGGGCAGCGCTTCGAATCTCACGAAGACTTCCCTTGGCTATCCGGCTAGATACTTACTCAATCTTCTTTTTTCGCTGTATTTAAGCAATCCACCTTTGGCGAGCAGACATCCTTCTTATATACCCATTTTATATGTTTGGCGCTATCTGCGACTTTTGAATAGGCTATTTTGTCTGCTGATTTTCCATCTATCGTATAATACCAGGCCATCTCTCCGCGCTTACCCTTGACGCCGTCAATGGAAGTAACCATAACATATTTGCCCACAGGATGTGTTTCTACCGTAGCAACGCTCTGTAACACTTCAAGAATTGTCCTGTCTTTTGCCAAAGGGGCCTCTATTGTTCTAGATGGGCGCAGCCTTCCATAGTCAATTTCTACAATAATACCTTTGCTGTTTTCATTATCGGCCCAGGCAACTATCGATGAAAGACATAAGGCAACCGCTATAATAATTCCGGCTATTCTGCGCATTAGAATTCTCCTTTCTTATCACTGAAGTTATTCTTCAGTGCTTTCAGTGTTATTACTCAGTGTTCTCAGTGTCTCTTTTTCTTCCCACCTCCTCTCCGTATTATTCAATTTCCTTCTCATCATTTGTTCTTCCTCGGATACTAACAATACATACGGCTTATGGCTGATGGGGTTTTGCTTCACCACAACCACTGTCTTATAGACCTCTTCGATATTTTGATAAGTAAGCACCTCACTCCCTGAGCCTTGCTTAAATACCTTTCCCTCTTTAAGTAAAAGCAGGTGGTCGCAATAACTGCTGGCCAGATTCAAGTCATGCAAGACCATAATTACGGTCAGGCTTTTCTCTTGATTCAATCTCCTGACCAAATCCAAAATTTGCACCTGATGGGAAATATCCAGATGCAAGGTGGGCTCATCCAGGAGTAAAAGCTGCGGTTCCTGGGCAAAAGCCTGGGCCAGAAGCACTCTTTGTCTCTCGCCCCCTGAGAGCTCAAGAATCTTGCGCCTGCGCAGAGAAAAGGTATCGGTTAGCCTTAAAACCTCCTCCAATATCGCAAGGTCTTTTTCTCGCAAAGCGGAAAATCTAGTTCTGTGCGGAAAGCGTCCCATCAATACAAACTCCTCCACCGAAAAGGAAAAAGTTATCTCTAACATCTGGGGCATAACCGCTACCTGCGAGGCAAAATCACGAGGACCAATACGGCAAATCTCTTTATCTTTATAAAAGACATTTCCTTCCCAGGGCCTCAATGCCCCGCTTACGGCCCGAAAGAGCGTGGTTTTTCCCGCCCCGTTTGGGCCAATCACACCTAAGAACTCTCCTTCCCTCACAGAAAAAGAGATGTCTTTTATCACCGCTCCCCGCTCGCAATCATACCCGCATCTTAAATCTTTAACTTCCAGTATATTCATTTAAAAGATTTCCCATTGTTTGCTTTTAAGCAAAAAGCTTAAGAAAAAAACTCCCCCAAATATCCCTGTTATCACCCCTACGGGTAACTCCAGCGGCCGGATAATGGTGCGCGCTATACTGTCGCAAAGGACAAGGAAGCCGGCCCCGGCTATGCAAGAAACAGGCAGAAGCGCGCGGTGGTCAACGCCCACTATCCTGCGCATAAAATGGGGAATTATCAACCCTACAAAACCGATTATCCCGGAAGCAGCTACGCAGGCCCCTGTGATGAAGGAAGCAGTAATAAAAAGTATCTTTTTAACCTGTTCGGCATTGACACCCAAATGTCGGGCCTTTTCCTCTCCCAGAGTAAGGATATTCAGTTCACTGGAGAAGACGAAAAGCAACCCCAAGCCCGGCAGAATAAAAAATGGTATAATTCTTATTAAATAATCCGAAGCTGATGATAAGTCCCCCATCAGCCATAACATTACTCCGTGGATATCCTCTGCCTTAGAAATAGAAAAGATTAAAAAGACCAAGGAAGAAAAAAGAAAGCTCAGGATAACCCCACCCAGTATCAAACTGGGATTAGAAAAGCGTTTTTTTGCCGCTACGCTATACACCAGAAATACACTAAAGGCGCTCCCTGCAAAAGCAAAAACAGGCAAATAGATGCCGCTGGCACCTGAAGTAACACCTAAGGTTACTCCCAAAGCAGCTGCCCCGGAAATCCCCAGGGTATAGGGCTCGGCCAAAGGATTGCGCAGGAGCCCCTGAAACACCGCCCCGCAACAAGCCAGCGCCCCGCCCACAAGCAACCCCAGAACAATCCGGGGAATACGAATCTTCCAGAGGATATCTTTTCCTACTACCGTGTCAAGCTTAAGCTGGCTTGCTCCGGAAAAAGCAGAAACAATAATACTGACAACAAATATCACAAACAGTAAAATAAATATCCGAAGACGCTTTTTATCCAAAGTTAACGCTCCTGTGCAAAAACTTCGGGATGAAGAACCCTCGCTACCTGCTTTAAACCTGTTAAAAAACTCACCGGCGTCGGCCGGCAGACCTTATCGGCATCAACTATGTAAATCCTTCTGGCCTTAGCGGCCGATAAATCTTTGAACTTCTGCCAGTATTCCTTTTCTTTCTCTGTGATGTCCCCCATTGTAACCAGTATGACTACATCCGGATTTCTGCTTAAGACTTCTTCGCGGCTTAGGCGGGGGTATCTGGCGGCGGTATCGGAAAAGATATTCTCACCGCCCCCGTAGCGGATAAACTCATTGGCAAATGATTTCTCGCCGGCCCCGACCAAAGGCCTGGCGCCCACCTGCCAGAAGACCTGCGGGCGCCATCTCCCTTTAAGCCTGTTATTGATAGATTTTATCTGCTTCTTTACCTGCTCGACTATTTCCTCGGCCTTATCTTCCTTGCCTATCAATCTTCCCAATTGAACAAAGTTCTTTACAACATCATCGAAGCTGTCACCCGCATCAAAGACCTCTATCTTTATTCCTAAACTTTTCAATTTCTCTATGGTCTGGGTGCGATTTAACCCCTCGACCGCCAGAACCAAGTCCGGAGAAAGGGAAAATATCTTCTCGATATTGGGATTGGTTAAAGTACCGACTATTTCCTTCTGGCGGGCACCTTCAGGATAATTGCAATAGGAGCTCACCGCTATCAATTCTTTCTCTGCCCCCAGATAATATAAGCTTTCCGTTATCGAGGGAGCCAGAGAAATTATCCTCCGGGGAGTTTCCGCCTTAGCCGAAACAGGCAGTATCAACAAAGATAATAAAATAACAATTCTACTTAGCGCAAATCTCATAATCCATTACATCCAAAAACCAGCCTATATCTTTTTTGACCTTTCTCGTCTTTGAGAGTTCTATCTTCTTATTGAAAAGGGGCCCGCCGCTTACAAAGCTGTGATATTCGCCGGCCTCTCCGCATAGGTCAATTCCTCCTAAGCCCTTCAAGTCTTTTATAAATGCTTCGTCTATTTTTCGCCCCAGCCACTCGGGGCCCAGCTCATCTCGCTTACTTGCCACAACAGTAGCCTCAAACCCGGAAGCGATAAGCTCACGCATAATATCTTCTCTTTCCATCTGCCATAAAGGAAAAAAGGGCTTAATACCCGTCTCACTACAAACCCTCTCCACCCAATCGCGATGCTCCTGAAGATCGATATCCCCAAACACTCCCGCCTGAATGCCTTCCTTTTTTAAAACCGAGACGGTTTTTTTGAACTCCTCCTCGTAATCTCCCCAGGCAGTTTTCTTTTGGATAATAGGCAGACCTAAAGCATCGGCCTGAGCCCGAAGAAGAGCTGCCGATATGCCGTGAGTGCGGGAATGGGTGCCATCTTCAGAAATCATATTTAAAAGATAAACTATCTCTACCTCTCGATCTTGCTTTGCCTTATAGAAGGCGAGCAGACCATCTTTTCCTCCGCTCCAGGAAACAAATGCTTTCACCCCGCCCTTCCTTTCATCGTAATGCCAAGGTTATATCCCCAGCCCTTCCTTTTATTGCCTTCACCCATATCTCTTATGCAAGGCGTGGTGTTGGGAAGAGCGGGGTTCATTCTCAAGACTCCTAAATATCGGTTATTTTCAAAGTAGTAACGATTCCTTTATTCCATCCATTCCAGAGATATGCGTCTTCTTTGCCATCGGCAATCAAGCGCAGGGCATAACGAACCTGTTCCTCGTAAAGCTCGCAGAAGGCACCCGGTGTCTGCATAGAGCCATTCATCTCATATGCTTCTGCGGGACAGGGCGAACCGCAAAAATGTCTTATGGCACAATCAGAGCAAGGCCTAATGTTCTCGATATCTCTCTCTGTAACAAGCCTAAAGGGCTCCGTTTGCAAAACTCTACTAATATCATCACTAAAAATATTACCGCCTTTAAATCTTCTTAGACCAATGAATTCGCTGCAAGGGAATAAATTTCCATTGCTTGAAATCGCAAAAAAGCATCTTCCGCCGCCGCAGGGCGAGATGTCGCACATCAGCCTGCGGCCGGCGGGGGCAATAATACCCATCAGGACATTGGCAAAATTCGCTACTATAAGCCGTCGACCGGTTTTCTTGTAAAGTTCGTAGGTGCGATCCAGTGCCTTTAGATAATTCTTTGCCAAACGATGGTCTTGAGGCTTAGTTTTACGGGCGGCCGCTAAAGTGCAACGCACAGGATTCAGCATACAGACGGGCACTTCCATCCTGTGCAAGAACTCGACTATTTTAACGAGCGAGAGCATATTTTCCCCTGTTACTGTGCAAATTACCGAAAAATTTTCATATCCTCTCAGGGCCTTTATTATCTTTACTACTTTCTGAAAAACGCCCTCGCCGCTCCAGTTCTTGCGCAGGCGATCGGCCACCCTTGCAATATGGCCGTCGAGCGATAGCCCGATGCTTATTTTTCTTGAAGTCAGAAACTCTATTGCTTCATCGCTCATGAGCGTGCCGTTTGTCTGAATGCCAAAGTGAAAATCTCCTGCGAATGTATTCACAGCCGAAAAAATCGCTTCTTTATTAAGCATTGGTTCGGCGCCATGAAAAATAATCTGCGCCTTTTGGCCTTTAGGTAAAGTTGCCCCAAAATAAACCTTTAAAATTTCAAGTGCCTCAAATAATTTCTTAGAGGGCATATCCCTGCCGCCTCGACGCAACTGTTCCGGAATATAACAATAAGAACAGTTCAGGTTACAGCGGTCGGTAGGATTAAAATAAACTGCCGAAGGCTTCAGGCCAAATCTTAAGGTATTTATTTCCTTGAGGAAAGCCCTCTCTTTATTGCGGTATTTCCGCAAAAAAGACGGATTTGCCAAGAGCTTAGCAAGCTGATGCTTCTTAACTAATGCCCAGAAGGCAGAATCCGCCGATACCAATCCAATATAATCTTTATGTCTGATATCTACGGGTTGAAGCGGAATGCCTCCTCCTGTATTGAAATAAATCCCTCGCGATGATGCGTAATTTTCCATAACCTATTTTCCCGATTATTTTTTATCTAAAAGAATGTAATGCGAAAGGCCTGTTCCGCTGGCTTTGCATTTTTTACGAAAAGCGACAATACCTTTTTTCTTCCTGACCTTTGTTTTTTTCATCTCTTATCACCTCCTTGTATCACTGAAGTCACTGAGATTGTTACACTGAAAACACTGAATAAAAACTTCAGTGGTTTCAGTGCTATTGTTCAGTGCGCTCAGTGTTATTTATAACATAGCCGCAAATCTGACAATGAAAACTCTCCTTTTTCATTCCTGCGCCGCAGCCGGGACAACTCGCCTGGCCTTCCTTTACTTTCGGGATTTCTCCCACTACTTGCCGATATATTTTGTAATAATAGAAGTGTTCTTTACTGATAAACTTCATAAAAGGGGGCCTCTGGGCAAACTCTTCATCGGATATCTTATTAGAAATAATTTCGCGTATTCTATTAAATCCCGAGCCGTATTCCAGGGGCCTTTTGTCCTGCCAGGCGACCTCATACGGCAGGACGCCCTCAAAGGCCTTGCGCAATATCCATTTTCCCCTGCCCTGCCTTATTTTTAATTCTCTGGGTATCTTTAAAGCGAAATCTAAAACATCCTTATCGACAAAAGGCTGGATTATTTTAATGCCGAAATAGTCGCCGAGGTCGTTGGAATTGAACTTTAAATTTTGAGAAATCCTTCGAATGTAACTTTCCAAATCATCTATTTCTCTCATAAATGAATATCCGCCGAATAACTCATCACTGGCATCACCCGTGGCTATTTCGCGGATTTTGAGCTCTTCGGCCTTGAGAAGACCGAAATAGACCGCCAGATCATTGGGGATGGCCGGATCAAAAGATTTAAGAATTTTTATCACTTCGGGAATTGCCTCTTGCGCCTCATCGATATCTACTTTGCGGTGAAAATGTTCTATCTTGAAGAGGCGCGATAAGCTGCTTGAATAATGAATGTCCTCGGCCTTATCTCCAAAGCTTATCGTAATCCCGGTCAATTTGGGCTGTAAGCTTGCCAGAATCGAAGTATCCAGCCCGCCCGAAAAAAGTAAATTTTTATAGGGATTTCTTTCTACTGCCTGACAAAGCAATCTCTTCAAATCTTTAATAATTTTGCTCATATTACCCTCCCCAAGGCCTGAATAAGCCTCTGGTTTTCTCCGCGGGCGCGCACCGCTATACGAATAAATTTACCGCTTAACCCCCGAAAGTTCGCGCAATCCCTTACGAGTATTCCCTTTTCAATCAATCTCTCTTTTAATAGAGAAGAGTTGATTTCTTTATCATTTATCTTAATCAAGATAAAATTGGCTCGCGAGGGATACGGGGATAACCTGTTGATTTTTGCAATTTCTCTAAAAAGAAAGCTTCTTTCTCTTTTTATAAGGCAATTGGTCTTTTGCGCATATGCCTCATTATCTAAGGCGAGTTCTGCGGCCATTTGAGCAAAGGTATTGACGCTCCAGGGAAGCTGATATTTCCGTAATCTCATGACAGTATCTTTATGCGCTATGAGATAGCCGATTCTTAAGCCGGGAAGGGCAAAGAACTTGGTAAAACTCCTCAAGACAATAATCTTTTTATTTTTCGGCGCTTCACCGATTAAGCTGTGAGCGGCCTGATCAGGCAGGAAATCCATAAAGGTCTCATCGATAACGGTCAATTTAGCCAAATTATCCGCTCTTTGCTTTTGCAGGATGAGATTGCCCGTGGGATTATTGGGATTACAGAGAAAAAAGATATCCGCCCCGCCGGCATCGATTCTCTCCGGCAGATTGAAATTATCTTTCTCCTTAAGCCGTAAGAATTGCACTTTACTATTTGCGCTTCTGGCGGCCCGTTCATATTCGGAAAATGTAGGCACGGGTATAAAAGTGGACTTCGGCTTAAAGGCGGAAAAGATAAGATAAATAAGCTCGATAGAGCCGTTACCAAGCAGAATATTTTCCTTATCTATTTTCCAATAGCTGCCGAGCTTTTCAGTGAGTTTCTCTGCTTGGAGATCGGGATAATGCAGAATTCTATTAAAATTATTAATGATATTTTCTTTTATTCTTTCGGGTAAGCCTAAGGGGTTGATATTGGCGCTGAAGTCGATTATTTCTTTCTTGTATTTTCTCCTCACTTCATAAATGTTTCCGCCGTGTGCGAAATCTAAATAGCCCATTTCAACAATATCCCCAGTGAAATCGTCATTAAAGAAACAACCAAACTTATATTCAAAGCCTCATTTATAAAATAAGGCTGAATAGCCCTTTTTTCTTCACCCATATATTCCTTATTACAAACTTCGCCCTGATACGAACAGGCCCCGCCCAGCCTCACTCCTAAAGCCCCGGCCATAGCGGCAATGGAAATGCCGCTATTAGGTGAAGGGTGCTTTTTCCCGTCGCGCAGCATAACATTATAAGATTCCTTCGGCTTTCCGCGAATGAGGGAAGAAACCGAAATCAAAAATCCGCAAATCCGCGCGGGAATAAAGTTGGCGATATCATCCAATTTTGCCGCAAACCAGCCGAATTGAAGATACTTCTCATTCCTATAGCCCAACATGGAGTCAAGCGTATTTATGCTCTTATAAGCTATTGCCAAAACAGGCCCTCCCAAAATCAGATAAATTAGAGGGGCCACGATACCGTCATTAGTGCCCTCAGCAACACTTTCTATTGCGGCCAGTGTTATTCTATCCCTATCCAAGTCTGCGGTATCTCTTCCCACAATTTTAGAGAGTTCATTGCGCGCCTCAAAAATAGAATTGCCTTCTATCTTTTGTAAAATTGTCTTTGCGTGGCGGCGCAGGTCTTTCACGGAAAGAGCGCTATAGCCCAAATAGACCCAGGCCAAAGCCCCTAAGGCAGGATGTAATCCCTTGGCCAATTTTATCAATAAATAAGCAAAAGAGGCGCTTATTCCTACGGCAATAAAGACCGTTATCGCTCCCTTTATCCGCCTGTTATCTTTTCTGTTCAGGCGCCTCTCCAGAAAACTTATCAGGCGCCCGATTAGCCTGACCGGATGAAACAAGCCTTCCGGGTCCCCAAGGGCTAAATCCGAAATATAACAACACATCAAAAGAAGTGCTTCGCCTGCCATATCAAAATAAGGAAAAGGATAATGCTCTCTGCAATTTCAGATGTGGCCCCGACAGTATCTCCGGTCATGCCACCGATTCTTTTCTTGATGTAATGTATGAATAAATATACGGGAATTAAAGATAGGGCAAAAATTACAATTCCTTTTAACCCCATCAATAATAGAGATATAACTGCCGTAAAAATAAGGGCGATAAAAAATCCCTTCCCGCTGGCATACTCGATGAAATATTTTGCCTTTCCTTGCTCGCGAACATAATGGGACGCATAACACGCCAGGACTTGAGCGTATCTGCCAAATACAGCCATCATAATTAAGGCCTGAGGGAAAATATTTTTATTAATACTCGCCAGTAAAGTAAACTTAAAAAGCAATAAAGAAACAACGGCAATTGTCCCCATTACCCCGGTGCGGCTATCCCGCATTATCTCAAGTGTCCTCTCTTTGGAGGTGAAACCGTAGAAGCCGTCACAGGTATCGGCAAGGCCGTCCAGATGCACGCCCCCGGTGATAACAATTGAAGCGATTAACACTAAAGCAGCCATGACTAAAGTGGGGAGAAAATTAAAAGCCAAAAAAACGAGCGTCAATACCAGCCCGATAACTGCACCTATGAGAGGAAAATAAACGAGCGAACCCCCAAAGTCTTTATTCTCCAATTTTGAGGAAATCTTAACAGGCAGGATTGTCAAAAATTGCAGGGCAATTAAAAATCTTTTCATGTCTCTACCTTTGTCTCATCTATCTTCTCGGAAACAGAGGCGCTTTTAAAGGTGGCCATCTGAGTTAGAATCTTAATGGCGGCCTCTATTATATTCATTGCCAGGGCAGAACCCGTGCCTTCCCCCAATCTTAAGTTTAAATCTAAAAGAGCCGCCAATCTCATATGGGCCAAGACAATTTTATGGCCCTGCTCAACGGAAGAGTGCGCGGCAATAAGGTAATCCCTCACCGTGGGCTCCAAATGATAGGCAATGAGCGCCCCGGCCGCAGAGATAAAGCCGTCGATTACTATCGGTATTCTCCGGGAGGCGGCCGCTAAAATTACGCCGGCCAGGCCTCCGATTTCAAAACCGCCGACCTTGGAGAGCACATCGATTACATCCCGGGGGTCGGGCTTATTTACCTCAAGGGCTTTTTTGATTAAGGCAATCTTATTCTGATATCCTTCATCATTAATCCCTGTGCCCCTTCCTGTGAGCTCCTCCACCGGCCTGCCGGTAAAACAGGTAGCGATTGCCGAAGACGGTGTAGTATTACCAATACCCATATCGCCTGTCCCGATTATGTCTATACCTTTGGGTAATTCTTCTTCAAACACCTCTATCCCGGCCTCAATAGACCTAACCGCTTCTTCTTTAGTCATAGCGGGCCCTTTAATCATATTTTTTGTCCCAAAATCTATTTTTTTAGTTTTGAAATCTGTGGACTGTGAACAGTCAACTGTCAACTGTTTTGCTACCCCCATATCCACGACCACAACTCTTGCCCCCGCATGTCTGGCCAAAACATTTATCCCTGCTCCGCCGGCAACAAAGTTATAGACCATCTGAGGCGTAACCTCCTGAGGAAAGGCGCTCACTCCTTCTTTTGCCACGCCGTGGTCAGCGGCTAAGGTAAATATAACTTTATTTTTAAGAGACGGGTTTTCATTTGCGGTAATCTCTACTATAGTTTTGGCAATCTCCTCCAGGCGGCCCAGGCTTCCTTGCGGCTTGGTAAGACTATCCAGCCTTTTCTGTGTTTTCTCCGTCAAGCTATAGTCTATCTTTTCAATCTTAGCTATCGTCTCGTTTATTTTATTCACCCCGCCCTTCCTTTCTTCTTTCCTAATGCCAAGTTTCTTATCCCCATCCTTCCCTCTATTACCTTCGCCCATATCTCCTCTGCAAGGCGTGATGTTTGGAAGAGCGGGGTTCATCTTTTTCTCCTCTCACTGAAGCCACTGAAATTATTACACACTGAAACCACTGAAGATTTTATTTCAGTGTCCTCAGTATTATTTACTCAGTGCTCTCAGTGTTATCTTTTATTGTTACGGGAATACCTGATTGCACCAAGACAACTTTATCTGCAGATTTTGCCAGCATCTGATTGGATAAGCCCAAAAGGTCGCGAAATCTCCTGGCCAAAGCGTTATCAGGAACTATGCCGCTGCCTACCTCATTGGAAACTAAAATAGCGCTAAGTGCGCGTCTCTTAATATTCTCGATAAGCTCTTTAAGTCTATCTTCCACTTCATTATCATCTAAATTATCCATCATCAGATTGGATATGAATAAGCCCAGGCAGTCAATCAGGATAACTTCGTCTTTATTATTCAGTTCGGATAAAACTGCGCTGATGTTTTTTCCTTCTTCAATTACTTTCCAGTGGCCGGGGCGGGAGAGCCTGTGTTTTTTTATGCGCTCTTGCATTTCTTTGTCTGTGCGTGAGGCCGTGGCAATAAAGGTTACCTCTTTATTTAGCCTCTTTGCCAATTCCACTGCGTAACTGCTCTTTCCGCTTCTTGCCCCGCCCAGAACAAAGGTAATTTTTTTCACCCCGCTCTTCCCTTTCTTCCTAATGCCGAGTTTCCTATCCCCGTCCTTCCTTCTATTACCTTCGCCCACATCTCCTCTGCAAGGCGTGATGTTTGGAAGGGCGGGGTTCATTCCTGTCACCACCAATAAAAAACCCTGTACCATACGGTACAGGGCTGCACCCTGATTTACTTAGGCCCAAATAAAAAACTTTTAAGCTCTATACCGCGTAAAGCTTAAAACCACATCTTTCACAAATCAGGCAGGTCTTCTGGCTTCCCTTAAGACCTCATTTAGCTACCTTCCCATCTCTAAAAGACAGTGGCAAAAGCTGCTAAAGAGGCCCGCCTTTTCTTTATCGGAAAAGGCCTCGGGTTACAGCGACGGGACCGCGCTCGATTCGCACGAGCTTCCCTATTAAGTCTAAACACCCGATCTGCAATATATTAAATTGTCAATATTACTTTAAATCAAAAAATGCCTTATGTCAACTACTTTTATTTTTCAAAATATAACTTTAAAGGTTATGCTGCTTAAGTCAACTCCGGCGACTTCCCTAGCCTGCTGTTGTATTGCGGGGCTGCTGACTTTTCTTACCTCAACAATTGGACTGGCAGCGATTCCTGCTCTAAGTTTTGCTATTTCCTGGTTCTCCTTCACCATTTTTTCAACAAGAGCATCTGCTTCAGCTTTTTTATCCTCAATATTACCCCAGGTTAATTCTTCATTTGCTACATGTAACTGTCCGTAGCCGCGTATATACGGTTCCGTACCGGAAGGACGATTGATAAAAAAATCCCAAAGGCTCAAAAAATATTTATAGCCGAGTTCAAGGAATGTCACATGTTCAGTGCTCGTATATTTGCTGCCGCTTATTGTATTTGCTACCGGCCTGCCTAATACCTTCATCTCGGTTGTTTTGCTATTTATTTCCTCGGCCAGCTCATTCATAGCAGTAAGAACTTTTTCTTTCTGGGCCATTCCGTCTAATCCCCAAAACTCAAGCGCGATATTGGCTGTTGCAAAATAACCGTATTCTAAATATACACGGTCTAAGAATCCGGAAATAGTCAAATCTTTATTGCCAAATGTCTTAAAATAGTCCTTAAGATAGGGATCATTCTTGGAGGCCTCCTCTTTGTTGGCATTTATATATTTCACATAAGCGGCTATCTCATGAAAAATAAGCGTAGCTGTAGCGGCATCTTTTTCCAATGTATGCCCGCCCGGTGCAATACCGTTACTTTCTTCACCTCCAAAGGCTAGGTACTCTCTAAGTATGGCAATTATCTCATCCAATACTTCCTTACGGGAAGATGCGCCTAAAGCCTGCACTAATCCATCTAAGCTTAACGGCTTGAGTTCCCGTAATTTAGCTAAATCGACACCTCTTCTTTCAGCCTGAATAGGTAGAGCGATTTCTTTTAAGGCAACTTCGGCAATCTTATTGAATCCTACTGCCGGCTCAAGAACTGTTAAGTCAAACTTTGGATCCTCAGCAATAGCCCGGATAAGATCCGTAGTTGCCCAGGTTTTAATAATATACTTACCTCTTAGATCTTCGCGCTGAGTTAACATGTACCAAGCAAAAAGTGACCAGACATCATTTGCGCGTAGAATCACCCAATCACCTGCTCTATTTCTTACGGCAAAGGAGACTCTATCTGCATCGGGGTCAAGCCCAAACACAAAATCAATCTTTACCCCCCTTTCTCTTTCAATACGCTCAGCTTCCTCTATTGCCTTATCCAGTGTCCGCACATTTGTATCTAAATTAACAAAATTGGGGTCCGGTTTTTCTACTGTAGGAAAACGGCATTCCGGGTCCTGGTAGGCCTGCTCTTTATAAAGATGCATATTAAAGTTGAAATCTCCACCATTATTTAAAAGTTGCGGAATTGTATGAATAGAGACGCCGTGAACCGGCGTAAATACAGAATGAACATGGCCAGAATATTCTCGTATAATATCTCTGCGAATCGCGAAACCATGATTTTCTTTTATAAATACGGCGTCATCATCAATAACAGTGGGGTCTTCAAGCTTATCCTGCGCACCACCTAATAAAATATGCATATCGGGATTATCCTTGCGGTCTTTTTCCAAATCAAATTCCTCAAGGTTAAGGGCTGCAATATCCTCAGGCGTAACCTGTTCTCTTTCAGCTAAAATTTCCTCCCGCTCATCGGGAAAAAGCTGTGCAGTAAACTCATTGGTAGCCTTAACGCCGTTATCATCGTATTTATTATGGCTTGCCGAATTATATACCATAGATGCAGCATCATACCTAGCTACTGCCCGGGCCGCCTGGGCAATAGCGCGTGGACCTAAAAAACGATAAATCTTTATCTCCAGTATCCTGAAAATCCTGGCCTCTAAATTCGTATAGGAAATTTCACCTCGGTAAGGTAAAATAGACCTTATTCTTGTATCTCCTCCTAAAATACTACCTCTATCTGCTTGTCCTTTCTTTAGCAGGTGTCTGGCAAGGGCTAAAGTGTATTCTGCTATCGTATAATCATTGATAACATTTGTTCCCGGTAAAACCTCCCCCTTTGCATCAACTTGCATGCTGCGTATTCCGGCTGTGCCGAACGCAACCTTACGATAAAAACATTGCGTAATGAGAGACCAGTTTTTTTCAGCAATTAACTCTCTAAGCTTATTAACCAATTTTTGGGGATAAGCGGGATTACTAAGCCAATCCTCAACCCTTGCCAATGTATCTCTGGCCTCTGTTTCATTTATTTTACCAAGTGCTTTACACTCATCCACATAGTTGGATAAGCCCTCCAGCATTACTACTAATGCACGTGCCTTAGCCAATCTTTCTATCTTTACTAAAGAAGGAGCAATGCCTACCCGTACTCTTGCTGTATCTATACCCTTTAAAGCTCTGATAAAATCTGTATACCTATTTTTTATCTCGTAAATTTTCCAATTAGCATAGATATGAGGTACTCTCCCTTCAGTCGGACCTATCTCTTGAGCTATTTTAACCATAGGTATAAACTCTTCTAAACTGGTACTTTTCCCCCCTACAAGAAGACCGTTCACATCGGGTTGAGATAGATAATCCTTTGTGTTAGACTTATTAGCAGAACCACCGTATTGAATTATTACTCTTTTTGCAATCTCTGGACCGAATTTTTCTTCTATCGTTTTTCTTATAAAGGCAGCCCCATCTTGAGCATCTTGGGGTTCGGCTGGTTTTCCATAACCGCTACCTGCTATTGCCCATCTTGGTTCGTAGGCAACGATAGTCCTGGCTGCCTGTTCTGGCGTAAGGCCTTTTAGTCCAAGCGAAACTTGAGATTTTAGTACTTTCTCAGAATCACCTAACGCTTTCTCCTTGGCGGTTTCACCCACACATAAAATGATTATCTTTAATTTTCTTTCATGGGCTGCTCTAATCTGGGCATTTATTCTTGCATCTGATTCTCTTATAAAATTAGCTCTGGATTCAGAATGACCCGCAATAATACCATCTATGCCTTCTTCAGTGGCATCACCAATATAGACTTCGCCTGTTTGTGCGTTTGTCAGCGTTCCTCTTTTAGGAGCAACTTTCTGCGCAAGAATATCTATTGGCAAATCGGGAACAAACACCATCTTCTCTTCTGTTTCATATGCGCGAGATAATTTAGCAATTTTTGCCAAAGAAGGCGCAATTGCAACTTGAACTTTTTCCTGATTAATATCCTTAAGCGCCTCTACAAAGGCATGGAAGGGTTCCTCTATCAAGAAATCTTTCCAGTTAACACCAATGTATAGCTTTTTTCCGTTAATAAACTCTATATCCTGGGCTGTTTCTGCAACAGCTTTTACATCATCTGCTTTAACACCCCCTCCACCAAGAATAACACCGTCTATATCGCGTTCTAAAAGATAGCTTCTTGCATTATCTTTAGTTACGTAATTGCCATAAGC
The DNA here is from genome assembly GCA_020341815.1 of Candidatus Omnitrophota bacterium. Lineage (GTDB taxonomy): Bacteria > Omnitrophota > Gorgyraeia > JAFGHF01 > JAFGHF01. The sequence goes on along the minus strand of CP070837.1, from coordinate 209,324 downwards.
AATCCTTATATTACGTGCTGCCTGTTCACCAAATTCTTCCTGCACGATTCCTCTTATAAATAGGGCCATTTCTTGAGCCTGTTCAGGCGTCTCAGCTCTTTTGTTGCCAATTGCCCATAGCGGTTCGTAGGCAACGATAGTCCTG
>CP070837.1:127625-209079 GCA_020341815.1 Candidatus Omnitrophota bacterium | reverse complement strand
ATGGCAGAGGTAAGGGTAGTCTTGCCGTGGTCCACATGGCCGATAGTGCCGATATTTATATGTGGTTTAGTGCGCTGGAAAACTTCTTTAGCCATTTTCGCCTCCTATTGGTTTTTTACTAAATGAAGCCCTCGACCGGGATTGAACCGGTGACCTCGTCCTTACCAAGGACGTGCTCTACCAACTGAGCTACAAGGGCCGAGTTTATCATTTGGTAATCTCACTAAGAATATCCCTTGCGCTCTTCCCGTTTCCATTGGATTCCAGGGCTCTATCATTCAGCCACTTATCCAAAGTATCTTTAGGAAATCTCCAGCATTTTCCCATTTTTACCGCCGGAATTTCACCTGCTCTTGCCTTCCTGTAAATTGTATCAGGAACCATATTCAAGTATTTTGCCACCTCATGCACCGTCATTACTCTACTCATACAAACCACCTCCTGAAAACACAAATCTTCACGAATAATTCGTATTAATTCGCATTTCAGTAACGTGCATTTATGCTAAAACATAGACCTGAAATATAACATACAATAAACACCTTGTCAAGTGTTTTTTTGTGTTTTTTTGCGGTTTTCTGGACAAAGCAACAGGCGTGCCAAACCGAATGGAGCGGGTGAGGAGAATCGAACTCCCGTATGAAGCTTGGAAGGCTTCTGTTCTACCACTGAACTACACCCGCAAGGATGGTGGGCCGCCAAATTGTCTATGGCTAGCAAGAAATAATTTGGCGAGCCTCACCATTAATTTTCAAAGAAAAATTAATGGTGGGCAGGGAAGGGTTCGAACCTCCGTAGACATAAGTCGCCAGATTTACAGTCTGGTGCGTTTGGCCACTCCGCCACCTGCCCAATTAAATATTTTTTACTTTATTTTATCTAAAGCCGGTGGAGGGAATCGAACCCCCAACCCAGGGTTTACAAAACCCTTGCTCTACCATTGAGCCACACCGGCATGTTTTCAAACAACCGTCTTTATAGCCTGGGGTAATTTTTCTAATATATCGGTGGCGATTAAACTAAGTTGTCCCTTTTCTTTTGCGGCGTAATCGCCTGCTAATCCGTGAAGATAAACCGCCAGCTTTGCTGAAAAATATGGGCTTACCCCCTGCCCTAAAAATGCGGCAATCATACCGGTTAATATATCGCCGCATCCTGCGCTGGCCATTCCGGGATTTCCTGTTTCGTTGACAAATGTCTTTCCGTTTGTATCGGCGACTACCGTGCGATGGCCTTTTAATACAACTATTACATTATGTTTCTTGGCAAAATCTCGGGCTATCGTAATTCTATTTTTCTGGACTGCCTCAACTTTTACATTCAAGAGCCTGGCCATCTCTCCGGGATGAGGTGTAATTATAAGTTGACTTTTAAGATTATGCAAGAGTTTTAATTTTCCAACCAAGGCATTAATACCGTCTGCATCTAAAACCAAAGGCCGGATAATTAAAGGAAGTAAGCTCTGCACCAACTTTTGAGTCTGAGTATCTTGCGAAAGTCCCGGGCCGATTGCCAGTGCATCAAAATTGGATATACCTTTTTTAATTTCTTTTAAGGCTCTTAAGCTTAAAGAGAGACTTTTTGTTTCCGGTAAAGGCCTGGTCATTACCTCTGTAAGCTTAACTTCCATTATTGGATTTAAGCTTTCGGGGATGCCTAAAGTAACCAGGCCGCTGCCGGACAAAAGGCAGGCCTGGCTCACAAGATAAGCCGCACCCGTTAGACCGCGGGAGCCGGCCAAAATAAAAACGTGGCCAAAGTCTCCTTTGTGCGAATGTGCTTTACGAGGCGGAATTATTTCTTTAAACTTTTTTGTGGGCATAGAATTACAGAAGCCACTGCATATTTATGCGTATGTGAGGCACTGATAATTAACTCTGCGATATTGCGTTTTCGTTGCGCTTGTTTAAAAATGCCGTAGAGATTGACATAAGGTTTTCCGCTTCTATCATTGGAAACCTCGATGTCCTTCCACCTGCCGATATACTTCTTTCCGCTATTGCTGAAGGCCTTAATCACCGCCTCCTTAATGGCAATGCGCGCAGCCAGATGCTCTGCTGTGGCACGCTTGCCTTTTGCATAATTTAATTCCGTCTCGGTAAAAACCCTTTTTAAGAATCTGTTCTGCCATCTATTCTGGATAGCCTGGACTCTTTCCACTTCAACTATATCTATGCCGTTTCCTGCGATCATCGTATCAAGTCCAGCATCTCTTTTACTGCATTTTCCAAACCCACAAAGACTGCCCGGGAAATTATCGAGTGTCCTATATTCAATTCTTCTATATCATTAATCTCGGTAATCTCTTTTACATTTTCATAATTCAGGCCGTGACCGGCAAAAACTTGTAAACCTAAGCTACGGGCAAATCTTGCGCTTTCGCTAAGCGTGGCTAATTCCGAAGCAATCTCAGGACCCGTACAGGCATTGGCGTATCTTCCTGTATGTAATTCAATACACTCAACCCCTGTAGCTTTTGCTGCCTCTATCTGCGCCTTTTCCGGGTCAATAAAAAGGCTCACCGCTATGCCTGCCGAACTTAAGGTTTTTACTACGTCCCTGACAATTTTTTTATTGGCGGCTGCATCCAGCCCACCTTCGGTGGTAACCTCTTCCCTGCGCTCGGGAACTAAAGTGGCCTGATCCGGCTTTACCCTTAAGGCAATATCTACTATCTCCTGGGCACAGGACATCTCAAGATTAAGTTTAGTTTTTACGACCTTACGCAATTCATCAAGGTCTTTATCATTGATATGCCGCCTGTCCTGGCGCAGGTGACAGACAATACTGTCGCACCCGGCCCCTTCGCAAATTTGCGCCGCTAAAACAGGGTCGGGAACATCTATCCTTCTTGCCTGTCGCAGCGTAGCCACATGGTCGACGTTGACACCCAATTTCATCGCCTATTTTTCTCCTACTGCCTCTTGAATTATTCCGGCTAAAGAATCGGCGATATGGGAAATCTCGGAAAGCTCACGGCCCTCAACCATTACTCTGGCCAATTTCTCCGTTCCCGAATATCTGACTAATATCCGCAGGTTCTCACCTAATTCCGCAAGATAATCCTTAATTCTTTCATTTAGGCCCGGAATTTTCTCGAAGGGCCTTTTTTCTTTCACCTTTATGTTTACCAGAGTCTGGGGAAATTTCTCAAGCTCTTTCCCGAGTGCGCTTAAAGATTTCTCTGTCTTAAGCATTACCTCGATCAATTCAAGAGCCACAATTAGGCCATCGCCTGTGGTGGTGCGTTCAAGCATAATAATATGACCCGACTGCTCTCCCCCCAGGCTGGCATTTCTTCTAAGCATCTGCTCAAGAATGTATTTATCGCCTACATCGGTCCTGATTACGTTAATTCCCTGGCGCTGCAAATACAATTCCAGGCCAAGATTGCTCATTTGAGTGCAGATCACCGAATTGCCGGCAAGTTTATTTTGTTTGAGGAAATGCCCGCTCAAAATAGCCAGGATATAGTCTCCGTCTAAAATATTACCTTTTTCATCGGCAACGATTACCCTGTCGCCATCTCCGTCAAAGGCTATGGCTATATCGGCCTTACGAGCAAGGAGCTCTTTAATCATCCCCTCAGGGTGAAGGGTGCCGCAATTTACATTGATGTTGCTTCCATCGGGGTTATTATTTATAGGAAAAACTTCCGCTCCTAATCCCCGGAGGACCTCGGGAGCAATTTCAGAAAATGCCCCAAAGGCGCAGTCAACGACAATCTTTAAATGCGATAAATCTTGGCTTTTCAGATGCGTCCTGGCAAAGTCTGTATAGAGACGCAGGCAATTAAGCTCTTCGGGTAAATCTTCCGATTTTAAGTCTATGTCTTTACTTTTGCCGAAAAGGTCGGAAAATATCTCTTCTATGCGTCTTTCGGAAAAGGACAAAAGTTTATACCCATCCGAATCAAAAAATTTTATTCCGTTATCGCTGCAGGGATTGTGAGAGGCGGAAATTGCAACTCCCAAATGGGCGTGAAAGCTCCTAGTCAAATAAGCAACAGCCGGGGTGGGACACACACCTATGCGCAAGGCCTCAAGACCCTCAAGTTGTGCGCCTTTTAATAAAGTCAACTCCAGCTGCCGGCCGGAATCGCGGGTGTCTTTGCCGACAATAATCTTTAAGGGATCTTTCTGCTGAGGATATTGTTCCGCAAGCCACACCCCTAAGGCCCTGCCTATAGTAAATACGGCATCTTCTGTCAGAGGATAACTGCCTACCTCGCCTCTTATACCATCTGTGCCGAATAATTCTGCCATAACCTAAAAATTTTAAGGTTTAAATATAGCCGGAGGTCGCGGATAAGAGTTGAATTTACTTTTTGTCAGCTCTCCGGAAATATAAAACCAGGTTATAGTTGCTAAAATTAACGAGATTACTTTTAACCAAAAATTGTTGGTAATCAATTTATGCATTTTACTTTTTCCTGACAAATAATTTTCTCAATGTAAATCTCGGCCTTTTGGGCTGGCCGAATATATTATTGAGGGTTCTCACCAGTGAATCTCTATCAACATCGGTGGTTAATCTGCCCTCTCTGGCCAGAGAGACATGGCCCGTTTCCTCCGAAACCACGACCACCAGGGCATCTGTTTCATCGGTTAAGCCCACTGCGGCGCGATGGCGCGTGCCGAGCGTCTTACTGATTCTGGGATTTTGGGTGAGGGGAAAAAGACATCCCGCGGCAATAATTCTTCCGTCCTGAATGATAATTCCGCCGTCATGGAGAGGGCTGTGCGGCATAAAGATGGTATTAATCAGTTCGCTGTTGACCTTGCTGTCCAGAGAAACCCCGCTTTCAATATAAGGCTTAAGTCCGATCTCGCGCTCTACAGCAATTATTGCCCCGATTTTTTTCTCGGCCAGCATAAAAACGGCCTCGCTTATTTCATCGATTATTCTTTCTTCCCTGACAAACATGCCCAGAATGGAGCCCTGGCCTAACTGGGCCAGGCCCCGCCTTAGCTCAGGCTGAAAGATAATTATAAAACTCAACAAAAAGACAGCAAAGAGCTTCGGTAATATCCAACTGATTATAGTCAGTCCCAATCTTTGTGCGATAAAAAGAGAAATGAAAAAGACAATTATCAGAAAAATCAGCCCTCTGAGCACCTGTACCGCAGGAGTTCCCTTAATAAAAACCAAAAGATGGTAAGCGACATACCAAAGAACGAGTATCTCTAATACCGGACGCCACATAATTAATAAGTTCATATCAAACTCTCCTGAAAAGTTTTATTTCCTTGAGAATTCAAAATGGCATCAAGCACCCTGATTACCTGGACTATCTCTTCTACATCGTGCACGCGCACGATGTGAGCGCCGTTACAGACACTTGCTGCCACTGTAGCAGCCGTACCCATAAGACGCCTGTTTACAGGCAAGTTCAACAAATTACCGATAAGCGACTTGCGCGAGGTGCCAATCAAAATAGGCGCATCCAAGCAGGCAAATTCTTCTAATCTATTGATTATTTCTAAATTGTGTTCTGTGGTCTTGCCGAAGCCGATCCCCGGGTCGATAATTAGACTCTTTTTATCGATACCGGCGGCAGTCGCTTTAGTTAGACTTTCTCTTAAACTTTGAATTATTTCTTCAATCGGAGACGCGTAAAAGGGCTCATCCTGCATGGTGCGCGGCTCACCCTTGATATGCATAAGCACACATCCCGCTTTAAAACGGGCAACGACAGAGGCCATGCGAGAATCAAAGTTCAACCCGCTGATATCATTGACGATACTTGCCCCTTCTTCTAAAGCAGCGCAGGCGACTTCTGATTTGGTGGTATCTATGGAAATAGGGAGTTTAATTTCTTTGGCTAACTTTCGGATTACCGGCAAGACCCGCTCTTTTTCTTCTTTTGCTGAAATCGCCTCAGCCCCCGGCCGCGTAGATTCTCCTCCGATATCTATGATATCTGCCCCATCCTCCACCATCTTTAAAGCTAAATCTTTGGCCCGCTCTGCATCCTTATAAATTCCATCTCTGCTGAAGGAGTCAGGCGTGGTATTTAATATGCCCATTACTTTGGTAGTCTGGCCCAACTTTAAGTTGAAACGATTCAGAACTAATTCAAACTGCCTTCTGGTGTGATGCCTCAAGACCGGTGAGCTCCTTTACCTCTTTTACGCTTAAGACTTCCTTCTCTAAAAGTGCATCGGCCAATTTTTTCAATTCGTCTCTGTGCCTGCTTAATTCGCTTTTAGCCTGCCTGTAGCACTGATCTACTATTTTATGCACTTCTTCGTCAATGCGCAGGGCCGTCTGGTCGCTGTAATTCTTGTGCTCCAATATATCCCGACCGAGAAATACCTGTCTTTCTCGTTTTCCGAAAGTGCGATGGCCAAGCTTTGCGCTCATCCCGAACTCGCAAACCATTCTCCGGGCTAAATCCGTGGCTACCTCAAGGTCATTTTGGGCCCCGGTGGTAACCTGTTGCAGAATAAGCTCTTCACTGGCGCGCCCGCCTAAGGTCATGGTAATCTCCGCCATCAATTTATCCTTAGTATAAATATGTCTGTCTTCTATGGGCGGGGTCATAGTGTATCCTAAGGCCATCCCGCGCGGCAAAATGGATACCTTATGCAAAGGGTCGGCCTCAGGCAAAAGCAAAGCCAGCAAGGCATGTCCCGCCTCATGGTAAGCGGTCAATTTCTTCTCGGGTTTACTGATTACCTTTGATTTTCTCTCCGGCCCGGCAATTACCCTCTCAATAGATGCCTCCAACTCTTTCATACCTACCGCCTCTTTATTCCTACGCGCAGCCAAGAGTGCGGCTTCATTGGCAAGATTGGCCAAGTCCGCCCCGGAAAACCCTGCGGTCTGACGGGCAATGGATTTGAGATCCACATTATTATCTAATTTCAGCGTGCGGGTATGGACTTTGAGGATTTCCTCCCTTCCTATCAAGTCCGGTCGGTCAACTACTATTCGCCGGTCAAATCTTCCCGGACGAAGAAGGGCCGGGTCAAGCACATCGGGCCTATTGGTGGCGGCGACCAGAATAATGCCCTCCTGCGTATCAAAGCCGTCCATCTCCACCAAAAGGGCATTAAGGGTCTGCTCTCTCTCATCATGTCCTCCGCCGATACCGGCAAATCTCTGCCTGCCCACGGCATCTATTTCATCAATAAATATTATGCAGCCTTTTCCGCTCACCCGCGATGACTTCTTGGCCTGTTCAAATAAATCCCGTACTCTCGAGGCCCCCACACCAACAAACATTTCTACAAAGTCCGAACCGCTGATGCTGAAGAAAGGCACATTGGCCTCACCGGCAACGGCACGGGCCAATAAGGTCTTTCCGCATCCCGGAGGCCCCAGAAGAAGCACTCCTTTGGGGATTTTACCTCCCAGACGCTGAAACTTCTTGGGGTCTTTAAGGAATTCTATTACCTCCTGCAGCTCTTCCTTTGCCTCATCCACGCCGGCTACATCTTTAAAGGTGGTCTTCAGCCTGTCACTGGTAAGCTCCTTGGCACGGCTTTTCCCGAAGGCAAGCAATCTTCCTCCGCCCTGAGTTGCCCCGCGGTAAAAGAAAAACCACAGAACCAGAATGAATAAAATCATCGGGCCGAGCGAATAAAGAACCGCGGCCCACCAACGGGCAGTTTTGTAGCTGAAGTCTGCTACATTTTCCGCCAGCAATGTATCTATGTCCTCATTTTCCGGACGCACATAAACAATATATCTTCTGCCGTCGGATAACTTTCCCTCGATAGTGCTTTCGGCTCTAACGGCTGATGCGATTTGCCCGCTTTCTTTATTGCCCTTTACCATCTGATAAAACTCACTATAACTGGGCTTGTAAGGCTCACCCTGAATGCTGACAGAGCCCATCCTATAAAGAGAAATTAAGCTCATAATTATAAGCAGCCACAGCAATAGTGACCTGAAAGGTTTAATTTTAGGCTGGGGCATTTGCCCTTTCATATTAGGCGGTTTTTGCATTCTGTTTTGACCGTCCATCTATGCTCCTCGGTTAAATTTACTTATTTTACCAAATATTCGCTATATTATCAAGCTATTTTGGGTTTCTGTGATAAAAAATTATTTTTCCGTTTTTTTTGACTGCCGAGACTCCGCCAGGTAAGTCCACAATTGAATTTTGCGGCCTATCTGTGAGTAAATCTTCCAATTCTTTCCAATGGCGATAATCAATCCTGCGTACATTGCCTTTAAGTTTTTTAATCGCCAGGCGCACCAGGAGTTTCTGCAGGGCCTTATGCAGAGTAATAAACTTATCCCTTTTCAAAACGACTTCTTTCTCTTTAGAAGCGCTAGAGGTTTTTTTAAATCTCTCTTCTGCGGCCTTCTCTAGATAATCAAAGTCCCAGGATACGTTCTCTGCCAGGTTTATAAGCATCTCTTTTATGCTGGGATTGAAATCTTTTTCCAGATAAGGCATAAGCTCATTACGCACCCTATTGCGAAAATATAAATTTTTTAGATTTGAAGAATCGCTGCGACAGGGAATGTTTTTGCTTGAGAGAAAACGCATAATCTCCCGGCGCCTTATTTCAATCAAGGGACGAATAATCAGGCAATCCCCTAACGCCCTCTTTGCCGGAATACCGCGCAGGCCCGAGATGCCGCTCCCGCGCAAAAAACGCATCAATACCGTCTCGGCCTGATCGTCTTGATTATGACCAAGAGCAATTTTGGAGGCAAAAGTTTGTTTTGCCACCCTAAGCAGAAAATCATATCTGAGATTACGTGCAGCCTCCTCAATAGAAAGTTTATTTTCCTGCGCAAAGCCCTTGACATCTATACTTTCGCAGCTTACGGGAATGTTCAGTTTCTCTGCCAGCTGACGGACAAACAAGCTATCCTTATCGGATTCATTATCCCTGAGCATATGATTCAAATGGGCGATATGCAGATGAAGCCCCCATTTTTTCTTTAGTTTATTCAAAAGATGCATCAGACAGATCGAATCCGGCCCACCTGAGACAGCTACAACGAGCCTGTCGTTTTTTTTGAGCATATCGAATTTCCGAATAGCTTGTTTTACTTTTTCTAAAATCATGCCTTAGAGATTTCCTTTCATTACGGAAATAGCCATAGAATAAACGAAGCCGATTAAGGAAAGCCAAAACAAAAGCATATTCAATAACCATTGAGTCTTACTGAAATGTTTTTTATTAAGCAGATAAATAAAATCGTCCTTGGCAGTCTTCCAGTTGACTCGGCCTATTGCCAGATAATATCCGTAACGCAAGACAAAAAGTATAATAAAGATATAAGAAGTGAGAAAAATTATTTCATAGCGCAGATCTTCTGGGTTGCTAAAATATTTTCCCGCCGTTATATCCTCGGCTAATCTCTGCAAACAAAATACTCCCCCCACTATAAGTGACAGAAAAAACAATATAGCCATTATCCGTCCAACAGATTTTGCCATTTTTTCCTCCGAATTTATTCCTGGTTAATCCTCTCCTTCAAAAAGTTCGGGCACTTTAATCAATCTGACAGCTATAACTGCAAAAAGAAGCGTAAATGCAGGAGCAAGTAGGATATCTGCTTTGTTAAAACGCTCCTCTGTTTCCTTGGTTACATATCTTCTCACAGGAATAGCTTTGATTAAAGCTATAGGATATTGCGGATAATTAATCAGATAAAAATGTCTTCTTGGAGCAGCCCGCCAAATATTCATCTTAGCTAAAATATTAGATGAAAGAAACGCTATAATCATCCATATAGATATGCGATAAAACCACTTAAGCTTTTTGTCCATCTTTGATTTTTGGTGACGGCGAGTGGATTTGAACCACTGACATAGCGGGTATGAGCCGCTTGCTCTACCAGGCTGAGCTACGCCGCCAAATTGTTATATAGCAATTTGGCGAGCCTCACCAGAATTACTGGTGGGCCGCCAGATTATTATACAGTAATTCGGCGAGCCTCACCAGAATTACTGGTGGGCCGCCAGATTACTATCCTTACTTGATATAATTACCTCTTCCTCTAACCTCTGCAATATCAATTGCGCCGTCTTCTTTCCCGAAAGAAGCATCCCTCCGAAGATAGCGCCCATCCGCGGCAGGCCATATACCGCAGAGACACTCATTCCGGCAAGATAAAGGCCTGGATAGGCCTCATCCGTATATTGCACTATTTTTTCTTCCGCCTCTTTCGCCCACATCGATTTCTCACCCATAACTTTACCCGTGGGCGTCCTGAACTTCGCGCCATATATTTTACGCTCTATTATACGGGCAATCTGGGCCTCATGTCCAGTGGCATCAACTACAAACTTTGCCTTAAGCCCTAAAGGGTCTACGTGCAATCCGGACATATGTATTGCAGTCCAATTCAAAACAAGACCGGCTACTCTGTCGTTTTCGCGGATAACTACATCCTCCACGAAGACCGCGGGGAATATCCTCACCCCCGCATCGATAGCAGCGGTACCTAATTTTGCCACCATCTCTACGGAATCAGCGGTATATAACTCCGGGGCAAACTCTTTTATTTTTACCTTTATGTCTTCTATAATAGGTATGGCCTTCTCCTGAATAACTACACGGGGAAAAAGCATGCCTCCTCCGGGTATGCCCCCGCCATAGTTCAGGCGACGCTCAAAAATAACTACCTTGGCTCCGCCTTTTGCCAAATAGTAAGCGCATGTCAAGCCTGCAGGGCCGGCTCCGGCAATACCTACATCAACCTCTAGAGAGTTTAATAAATCATCGACTGCTGTCTTAATAATAGCCCGGCTAATCCTGGTTTCCTCAATCATGTTGCCTCCTGATGTATTTATCTATAGCGCCTGCTGCGCGTTTTCCCGCACCCATGGCGCTGATTACCGTAGCTGCGCCTGTAGTGATATCTCCTCCGGCATATACTCCGGCTAAATTTGTCTTTTGTGTTTTCTCATCGATAGCGATAATTCCGCCTTTCGCGGTTTTTAACTCCGGGGTGGCCTTGATCAGTAAAGGATTGGGTCTCTGGCCAATGGCAACTATAACCGTATCTACATCTAATATAAACTCTGAGCCTTCGATAGGAAGGGGTCTTCTTCTGCCGGAGGCATCAGGTTCGCCCAGGCGCATTTTTAAACATTCCATACCTTTGACATATCCCCGTATATCGCCCATTATTTTTACCGGCAGGGTCAAAAGATGAAACTTTACTCCTTCCTCTTTGGCATTCTCTATTTCCTCAACTCTGGCAGGCATCTCTTTTTCTGTGCGTCTATAAACAATAAAGACCTCGTCTGCCCCCAGCCTGATGGCGCAGCGTGCCGAATCAAAGGCCACATTTCCCCCGCCAATCACTGCAACTCGCTTTCCTATATTTATGGGCGTGTCATATTGAGGAAAGAGATAAGCTTTCATCAGATTGACCCGCGTCAAAAACTCATTGGCGGAATAAACCCGGTCTAAGTTCTCACCGGGAATACCTAAGAACTGCGGAAGACCCGCCCCCACTGCAATAAAGACGGCTTTATATCCCTCTTTACTCAACAAGTCCTCTAAACTAAAGGTCTTGCCTATAAGGGTATTTTCCTTAAGAGTTACACCCAAACTTTTAATATAATCGATTTCTGTTTCTACAATCTTTTTGGCCAGGCGAAACTCCGGGATACCGTAAACCAATACCCCTCCCGGTTTATGCAAAGACTCAAAAAGGCTTACCTGATACCCCATTTTAGCCAAATCTCCCGCACAAGTCAACCCGCAAGGCCCTGAGCCCACTACCGCTATCTTTACGGCTTTTCTTTTCTTAGTAATTTTTTTCTTTTTTTCCGACGGATGGTTTAATTGCCAGTCGGCGGCAAATCGCTCCAGCGCCCCGATAGCGATAGGCTTACCCTTTTTCCCCAGAGTACAGCAAAGCTCACACTGCGCCTCCTGAGGACAAACCCGCCCGCAGACTGCCGGAAGGTTATTTTTCTCCTTTATTTTTTCAGCGGCTTCTGTAAATTTCCCCTCCGCAATCAATTTTATAAAGGCCACTATATCTATCTCTACGGGACAGCCCTTTACGCAGGGTGAGGCCTTGCACTTAAGGCATCTTTTTGCCTCATCCTGCGCCTGCTGCTGAGTCAATCCTAAGGCTACAGGATTGAAGTTTTTAATCCGCTCTCCCGGCGCTTGTCTGGGCATCTCAGGTCGCATGTATTTTTAAGCCCTCCATAGCTATTTTTTCCTGTTCCGAAAATAATTTTAGACGTTTCTCCAGCTCTGCAAAATCTATTTCGTGTCCGTCAAACTCCGGCCCATCCACACAACCGAATTTTGTTTCTCCGCATACGCAAACCCTGCATGAGCCGCACATCCCCGTAGCATCAACCATAACCGGATTGAGGCTGACCAGCGTTTTTATCTTATAAGGACGGCTAAGCTCAGAGACTACTCGCATCATCACTACCGGCCCTACCGCATAAATCAGCTGCGGCTTCTTGGAAGAGGCCATTACTTCCTCCAAGACATCGCTGACAAATCCCTCGCGGCCATAGCTTCCATCGTCGGTAGTGACAAAGAGTTCGTTGCTCACGCTGCGCAATTCCTGCTCTAAAATTAAAAGCTTCTTAGACCTTGCCCCGATAATAGAGATAACCGAATTGCCCGCTTCCTTAAAAGCACGGGTAAGCGGATAAACCTCAGCAATACCCACCCCTCCGCCTACGGTAACTACTGTGCCTATTTTCTTAATCTCTGCTGCTTTACCCAGGGGGCCCAAAAGATTTAAAATCGCATCACCTGTTTTGAGTTTTCCCAACTTATAAGTTGTCTTTCCTACTTCCTGAAAGATTAAGGTAATCGTGCCTTTTTTCTTATCGCTATCGACAATTGTCAAGGGCACCCTTTCCCCTTGTCCATCAACAATAATTACGACAAACTCACCAGGCGAAGCCTTCTTTGCTACAAAGGGAGCCTCCAGGACAATCTTTTTTATATTGGGCGCCAAATCTTCTTTAAAGAGTATCTTATTCACTGATTAAGCCTCACTCTTTCTCTTAGTCCTTCCGAAAGCCAAAAGCACAACTTATCCTCTTCAAAACCAGCCATAATAGCCTCAGTATTCTCTAAACGATTAACTAAACTCATTCCCTTCTCTGGGCCCAAAGCAAATACAGAGGTAGCCAAAGCATCAGCGCTGGTGCAATTATCGGCCAATATCGTTACGCTTATCGCGTTCTTTGAGGCAGGCCAGCCTGATTCAGGATTAAGAATATGGCTATAGCGTGTTTTATTAATCTCAATATATTTTTGATAATCACCGGATGTAGCCACGGCCTTGTTCTCTAACTCTAATACCGTCAAAATCGCATCGCGCTTGCGCGGATGCTGCAGACCAATATGCCATTTATTAACTTTACTACATTTGCCTAAGGCATAGATATCTCCCCCGGCATTAACTAAGGCGTTATCAATCCCCTCCTGCTTAAGCACCTCTACGGCCTTATCCACGGCATAACCTTTGGCAATACCCCCTAAATCCAGACTCATCTGCGGTTGCCCAAAAGATACAACCCTCTTTTCCTTAATAATATTTATATTCTGCCAGCCTACTTTATCTAAAGACTCCTTCAATTGTGCATCCTGCGGCAAGCTTTTAATCTTTCTCCTTTTGAAATCCCAATCCTCCATTAAGGGGCAAATCGTAATATCAAAGGCCCCATCGGTAAGCCGACTGAATTTGATTGAATCCTCAAGCACCTCTATTGTCTCAGGGCTTACCTTAATGGGCTTAAGAGAAGAATAATTGTTAATTCGGCTAATATCGCTCTCGGGCCTAAATCTACTAAAAAGCCCTTCTATTCTTTCTATCTCACTAAAAGCCTTTTCTATTGCGCCGTAAAGAAGCTCGTGAGATTTATCTTTGTCTGCGACTGTAATCTCTACAATAGTGCCTAAGGCGGGCTTAGTTTGTTTAATCAGAGCGCACTCACTACAACTTGAACAAGACGCAAAGACGGCAAATAAAATTAATATTTTTTTCATCAATATTCGAAGACGATTGACCCTATGCTGTAACCCCCGCCGATTGTGGTCATGGCGATTTTATCGCCCCGCTTTATCTTTACATCCGGCAGCTGATTGCGCGCGGCCATATCCAAACTTATTGCTACCGAGGCGCCTGAGGTATTACCAATCATATCAATAACCCGGCAAACCTTGCTTTCCGGGATTTTCAATTTCTCAATCAGGCCGTAAGTAATTCTCCGATTTGCCTGATGAGGAATAATTAAATCCAAATCTTTTAGTTCGTAGGGACTCGCCTCCAATGCCTTAAGCAGGGCCTCTGCCATTCCATTTACCGCCTTCCTTAATACCTGAGGCCCCCCGGGCATATGCAGGGTGCTGCGCGGAAAAAATTCCTGCCCCTCTATCTCCTTTATATTCTCAGGGCCATAGGCATCTGAGTTTCGCAATTCAAAGTGGTCGGTAAAACTTGAACTTAAATACGGTGGACTGCAAATGCCGCTTTGGCTTGAGGCCTGTAAGATGGCCGCACCCGCTCCGTCAGCAAAAAGCACCGCTGTCGTTGGATCGCCGTAATCGGTTACCCGTGAGAGGGTTTCTGAAGAAACCACCAGAATATTTTTATATATATCGGATTTAATCAAGGCATATCCAACAGACAAAGCATAGACGAATCCTGCGCAGGCCGCATTTAAAGGAAAACCTCCGACCCCTTGAGCCCCAATCAGGGCCCCCAACGAACAGGCTAAATTAGGAATATCCCTTGTAGGCGTAAAGCTGGAAACAATAATAAAATCTATTTCCTCCGGATTCATCTGCGCTGCCTCCAGTGCCCGCAGGGAGGCCTCACGAGCCATGCTTTCGGTATCTTCCTCCTGCACGAAGTATCTCGTTTTTATACCGGTCACCTTCTCAACCCATTGGCTAAAAGGCATACCCGCCCGCTCATAATCAAAATTGCGCACGAGCTTTTCCATCTGTTCATTGTTAATTTTCTTTTTAGGTAAATACGAACCTGTGCCCACAATCTTTGCGCATTTAGCCATTTTCCTCAACTCTTTCTTTTAGATTGGCTTTACTCGATTATGTTCGTCCACATAGACCACTTTTGGTTTAAGGCTGCTGGCCTGGTGAGTATCGAGCAGGCAATAAGAAATAATAAATATCTTCTCACCGACCTTTCCCAAGTGAGCAGCCGGCCCATAAAGACATATTGTGCCTGAACGTGCCTTTTCCTTAATTACATAGGTCTCAAATCTCGCACCCGTATCTAAATTAAGCACCTGCACCTTTTCGTTCGGCAATATATCGGCCATCTCTATAAGGTCGCTATCAATGCCGATACTGCCCTGATAGTGCAGTTTGGTTTGCGTAATAGTTGCTCTCTGAATCTTGGATTTATACATTACTCTCAACATAATGATGCAATCACCTTCTTTATTTCTGATTTGGATTTTGCTCCCACCAACTGGTTGGTAACTTTTCCGTCTTTAAAGAATAACAAGGTGGGGATACTTAAAATCTGGTATTTTGTCGCTACGGTTTGGGCCTCATCTATATTTACCTTGCAGACTTTAAGGCGGCCCTTATATTCTTTGGCCAAATCTTCCAAAATCGGAGCAACGGCCATGCATGGCCCACACCAGGGTGCCCAGAAATCAACTATAACAGGTTCTTTGGATTGCAATACCTCTTGCTTAAACTGGCTGTCGGATAAACGAACAGTGCTCATTAAAAATGCCTCCTTAGTCCTAGATTGAACCAAAAATGCGTCAATATACCTTGTAAAACCGAAGAAATCAAAATTGCCCACCAAACCCCGTTTATTCCTATCTTTAAATAATCGGGAAGGATAACGGCTAAAGGCAGCTGAATACCTAAAAGCGTAACAACAGAAATCAACATTGGGGAAAGACTGTCCCCCGCACCCACTAAAGACCGTCCCAAGACCAACCCCTGGGCCACAAATACATAACCAAAAGAGGTTATCTTTAGATACTCGGTGCCTAACTTAACTACATCGGGATTGGTATTAAATAGAGCTATCAACTGGGCAGAAAATACAAAAAAAACAACCCCGACTAATCCCATCAGCAGACTATTAAACCCTGCTGCCTGCCTTGCACAGGTATTCGCCCGCAATAATTTCTTTGCTCCCAGGTTTTGCCCTACTAGTGTAGCGGCACTCGTGGCCAGGGCAAATCCCGGCATCAAGACTACCGAAAATATCCGCAGGCCGATACCGTATGCCGCCAGGGCATAGGTGCCATATTGGGCAACGATAGCCATCAATACTAAGCCGGCTATGCTGCGCAGGGCCATCTGTATAGAATTAGGGAATCCCAGCTTAATAATATTGCCAATGCTTTTGATATCGGCGCGCAATTTCACCAGGCTTAGCCGCAATGTGGATGAGCCCCGAAATAAAATATAAAGCCCCAGAAAAGCTGCCAGCCCCCGAGAAACTACAGTGGCCAGGGCCGCACCCTTGACACCCATAAAGGGAAAGCCGATACCAAAAATCATTAAAGGGTCGAGGATAACATTCAAAACTGTCGCCCCAATCATAATCAGCATAGGCGTAACCGCATCTCCCCTGGCGCGAAAGATGGCACATATTAAAAATAGATACACCATTGCAACGCCGCCCATTAGAATTATCTTCAGATAATCTGTACCCAGTTCAAGAACCTGCGCCTTTGCCCCTAAAAGCCCTAAAATCGGGCGGGCAAAAATCAAACCTGCCGCTGCCAGTATCACCGAAAGAACGGTGCCAACAATCAAAGACTGCATAGCTACATTTTCTGCTGCCTGCTGATTGCCGGCTCCTGTAAATCTGGCTATCAAGCTATGAGTTGCCGCAGAAACCCCGATAACTAAAGTTATAATCACCAGAAGCACGCCTCCGCTCATAGCTACGCTGGCTATCGCCGCTTCACCAAGGCGGCCCACCCAAATCATATCCACCACATTAAAAGCGGTCTGCAGGATATTTCCCAGCATTATCGGAAAGGCCAGGACCCAGATATTTTTTATGGTATTACCTTCGGTTAAATTCAATCTGTAATTATTAGGCAACAATCGTCCGATCATTTACATCTCGCGTCTGCCAGGACCGCCTGGCCAAAGGAAATATTACTGTCATTGCAGGAAAAATGCCTATGGGTAATTACCTCGAAACCTTCCCGGCTCAATAAATCCTTAAGGCGATTTAATAACACTTTATTCTGAAAGACTGTGCCGGTTAGAATAATGCTCTTAGTCTTTTCCTTCTGACTGATTTTATGGCAAACTTGAACAATGAGCTCAACGAGAGTATTGTGAAAGGCCGCAGAGATGATTGACTTGGAAATATTGCTTTTTAAGTCCTCGCTAATATTTTGCAATATCGGCTCTGTATTAATTGAAAATTGGCCTTTTTCCGAACCCAGCGTAAACTCATAATTTTTGCTGGCTACATGGGTTGAACGGTTAACTATCTTTTCCAAATCGATTATCCCCTGGCCTTCGTACTCTACCTGCTCACGCAGGCCCGCCAATATCGAAACCGCATCAAACAATCCCGCTGCGCTCAAGGCAGCGCCTTTTGCTGCGCCGTCTCTTAAATAGGCAACCCTCCTAAAAGCCCGAAGGTCTCCGACAAAGAACCCTCCGCCCCAAATATTGCCGTCTTCACCATATCCGGCACCGTCAAAAACTACAGCAATCACCTTCCCCTCGTGTCTATTTTCCGCTATACAACTGGCAATATGGGCGTGGTGGTGCTGGATGGGAAAATATTTCAAACCTTTTGAACTCTGACTTAAGCTCTGGGCGTATTTCGTAGAGGCGTACTCAGGATGTAAATCGTGCGCAATAACCTTCGGCTTAATCTTCAATTCATCTCTGGCACGTCCTATCTGCTGGCGGTAATGCTCAAGCACAGAATCTTCAAGCCATTTCCCTAAGCCATTGATTACATAACCGAGATTCTTTTTGGTAAGGCAAAACCCGGCCTCACTTTGCGCTCCACAGGCCAAAATCTCCTTCTTAAAAGGATATTCTATTCTGAACATTTCCTCTCCTTTTTATACATATTTATGGCCTTCTCCAGCATTTCCCTTGCTCCTTTATATTCAACCTTCTCAAGAGCCTCGGATGATTTAAACCAGCGAGCATCGTTGATTTCACCTTTTTGAATCTTCAATTTTTCATTTCCCTTCGCTTCCATCAAAAAGAAAAACACCGTTTTAAAAATCAAGCCCCCTTTTAAACGATAAAAATAATTAGTGCGGCCAATCCGGCCTAAGACATCTACATCCTTTAGCCCCACCTCCTCTTCTATCTCACGCACTGCTGCATCAAGGGATTTCTCACCCTTATCAATCTTTCCCTTGGGCCAGGTCCAGCGCCCGTAGGAATCTTTAATCAAGAGAATCTCAAAACCCCTGTCCTTTTTCTTAAAGACTATTCCTCCTGCGGAAAATTCACGCTTTGCCATTTTATCTTTTCTTTTTAAGCAACGTTAAGAGCTTATCCAGAGAAAGCGTATTCACTACATCCTTTTTCTCAAGCCATCCTCTGCGGGCAACGGTTAGACCCAGATACATATAATCCAACTGCTCCAGCATATGGCTATCGGTAGAAATAGCCATTTTTACGCCCAGCTCTTTGGCCCGGCGGCAATTTATATCCGTAAGGTCCAGCCTCTCCGGGAAAGCATTAATCTCTATAAAGGTGTTTGTCTGGTGCGCCTTCTTTAAGACCTCATCCATATCCAGCTCATAAGGCTCACGCTCACCTATAAGCCTCCCTGAAGGATGAGCAATAATATTGACATATTTGTTTTCCATTGCCGCAGTTATCCTCTGGGTGAGCTGTCTGCGGCTCTGCTTAAATCCGGTATGGATAGCCCCCACCACAACATCCAGCTCTTTCAATACCTTATCCGGATAATCCAGACTTCCGTCCGACTTGATATCTACTTCACTGCCCGTCAAAATGCGAAAGCCCTTTAACTTTTTATTCAATTTATGAATTAGGTCTATTTGCTTCTTCAAGCGTTCAATACTTAAGCCTCTAGCAATCTTTATAGACTGGGAATGGTCGCAGATTGCAATATAGCTATAGCCTCTTTTTTTAGCGGCCCGGGCAACATCCTCAATCTTTGATGCGCCATCGCTCCATTTAGAATGGACGTGTAAGTCACCTTTTATATGTTCCAATTCTATGAGTTTAGGCAACTTTCCCTTAAAAGCTGCCTCAATCTCGCCTGTATCCTCACGCAGCTCAGGTACTATATAAGGAAGGTTGAACTTGCCAAACAGCTCTTCCTCGGTCTTTCCCGCCAGCCACCTGTCCTTTTTATACAGGCCGTATTCATTAATTTTCCAGCCCTTTTTTACCGCCAGGCGGCGCAGTTTGATATTATGCTGCTTGGAGCCGGTAAAATATAGAAGTGCTGCGCCAAAGCTCTTGGGCTCAACACAACGCAAATCAACCTGCACACCCTCTTTAGTCAATATGCTGGACTTGGTTGGGCCTTTTGCATTAATCTCCTTTACCTGCGGCAATTTTGTAAAGACATCCATAATTTTTTCCGGGTGGGATGAGGTAACCAGGATATCTATATCCCGCACCGTCTCCTTTCGGCGGCGCAAGGAGCCTGCCGGGGCAATCTCTTTTACCTCTTTCAACTTTTTTAAAGGCTCTTCCAGCTCTCCATAGATAGATAAGGCCTGGGCCAGGGACATCCTTTCCTTTGCCTTTTTCTTCAAGGCAATTCCGCGCAGGATATTCTCTTCGGTCTTCTCTTTTATTCCGGGCAGGGCGCTTATTTTATGCTTAGCTGCGGCCTTTTCTAAGTCCTTGATATTCTTTATCTTTAATTTATCGTATAAAAGCTTGGCGGTCTTAGGGCCAATGCCGGGGATAGACATCAACACAGTTAGCCCTTCGGGGATCTCATCTTTCAATTGATTATAAAATTTCAGCTTCCCTGTCTTGACAATCTCTTTTATTTTCTCGGCCAGGTCTTTCCCAATACCCGGAATCTTCTCCAATTCATCCTTGCGGGCGATTTCGGCGATATCCCGGCTTAAACTCTCTATATTTTGCGCCGCCTTAAGATAAGCGCGAATACGAAAAGGATTCTCATCCTGAATTTCCAGAATCTCGGCAATCTGGCGGAATATCTCCGCCACTTCCTTATTTTTCATTTTTTAAGTTAAATTAAATCCTCTACCATATCCTCTACGTGTTTTGCGATAGCCGCAGCAGCGGTCAAGCCGGGTGAATCAATACCGATAAGATTAATCAGACCTGTTAAACCCTTTTTCTCCTCATGCGAAATCACAAAATCCCGAAAAGGCTCATCTTCACCCTGCAGCTTTGGCCTGATG
This sequence comes from Candidatus Omnitrophota bacterium, assembly GCA_020341815.1. Lineage (GTDB taxonomy): Bacteria > Omnitrophota > Gorgyraeia > JAFGHF01 > JAFGHF01. The sequence goes on along the minus strand of CP070837.1, from coordinate 188,759 downwards.
CCAGAGGTATCAGCAGTCAAGTCATTCGCTTCAATGAAAGGTAGAAATCTGTTTGCCGCGCGCCAAAAGTGCTCTTTTCTTGAATTATCGACACTGTAATCTGCTTTGTCTCTTTCAACGTATTCGGCATCGGGCCCCAGACGCAAGCCCTTGCCTAAGTCGGGAGTGGCGTGTATCCCTAAAGAGCCGTGCTTTTCATCAGGCACAGGATAAACCAAGTGCGTAATCATGCGGCTTTTTGCGGCGCCTACGCGAAAATACTGACCCTTGCAAAACTTTAAAGTGTAATTTTCCTTACCTGTATCTATGCCGGCCAATCCCGCAACGATATCGCTGCTTAACCCGGCGCAATTTATCAAAATACGACTAAAAAATAAAAAGTCGCTGCCATCGGCATCGCAAACAGTTACTTCAAATCCCTCACCCTGCTTTTTTATCTTTCGCACCTCGGCCTCAAAAACGAACTCTCCCCCTTCGGTCTTGGCTTTTTGAAAAAAGTAACGCATCAAATTATGAGAATCGACTATCCCTGTATCGGGTGAATATAGAGCTGCCAGCGCCCTTACATTCGGCTCTATATCTTTAATCTCTTTTTCGCTAATGATTTTAAGGCCCTGGACATCGTTATTTTGGCCATTTCGCAAAAGCTCATTAAGTTTTGCGAGCTCCTTCTCCTCGCTGGCTATAATCAGCTTCCCCCTTTTTTCGCAAGGGATATTATTTTTTGCGCAAAGCTCATAAATCAAACGATTGCCCCTAACACAGGTCCTGGCTTTCAGGCTGTTTTGCGGATAATATATCCCGCTATGAATAACTTCGCTGTTTCTGCCGGAAGTCTCCTGCCCAAAAGATGCATTTCTCTCCAGCACATAGAGGGCTCTATCCTGCCTGGCCAAAGCCGCAGCAACCGCCAATCCGATTACTCCTGCTCCAATAATAGTAATATCGGCTTTTTCCATCTATCTAATACAAAAGTTTGCGGGGAAGGCTGATGTCGCCAATGGTTACTTTGCCTGTATACTCTGCGGCCTGCGGATTAAGAAATCCTCTTTTATACAGACCAAAAGTAATTGTATGTTGGGCCTTAATGGCTGTGCCGCGAACTTGGCCGGATGTGGCATCCAGTCCTGAGGGAATATCCAGGGAAAGCACGGGTTTCTTGGAGTTATTGATAAGTTCGATTAAGCTGTAAAAAGGCTCCCTTACCTTATCCTTAAGGCCTATCCCCAGCAAGGCATCGATAATTAAATCCGCATCGCTTAGTTCTTTTTTTAAGAGGGCGGCTTTCGCCTTGACAATCTCACATCCCATCTTCTTCAAAATCATATAATTTATTTTTGTCTCGCGAGAAAACTTCTGTTTATTGCCGGAAAAACATACCTTCACCTTAAATCCTCGGTTAATCAAATGGCGCGCGCAGGCAAAACCATCGCCGCCATTGTTGCCTTCTCCGCAAAAGATTACAATATTGCCCTGTCCGATTTTAAGCACCTCAAAGACGCAAAAGGCGATTGATATTGCGGCATTTTCCATCAGAATTATGGCAGGAATAGCGTATCTTTTTTCGGCTGTTTTATCGATTTTCTGCATTTGGTCTGCAGTTACAATCTTCACGACAGTTTCCTTTCTTTATTAAAAGAGGAAGGAATCTCATACTGTTGTTGAGTTAATTTCGCAGATAAAATCCTACGCATATTAAAAGTACGCAAGTCTTTTCGCAGGTGGCAATAGGCAATTATCCTGCCGAACTCAAACTCATAAACATCTATTTTGCGAGTGAGCTTGCCGGCAGCATTAAAGCCTGAGGAGTAATCAATTTCTACGGTCCTGCGCTCATTAAAGGCCTCATGCATAATCTGATCGATGCTCTTAGACTCGGACCAGCTCGCAGGGATAGTCTCCAGACGCAAGCCGCGGCGATAAAGCAGGTTTCCGTGTTTGCGGCCGTATTCATAAAGTTCCCGGGTAACAAACACATCCTGCTGGCAATATGTTTTAAGCTTATCTATTTCTCCCTGGCGAAAATACTTGAGGGCATCAAGCCCTGAGCCAATCTTGCCAATTCCAAGCGTTGCCTGAGCAATGTTATTCAGGCTCAGGCGAAACCCTAAGCGGTTACGCACTTCCTCAAATATATCCAGGCTTTTTAAGGTCTTCAGATCGAAATCCAGATAGGGCTGCAAGACAGGGTAGTCAAACGCCTTGGTGTTAAAGCCGATAACCAGCTCTGCTTCTTCAAGGTATGGCAAAAGAAGCTTTATATCTTTTTCCAGAAAAGTCTTAAACTCATCGTTCTTGTAGGAGTATATGCCTACTACCGAAACCTCTAATAACTCTAAGCTTCTTCCTTTAACCTCATCAAAGCTTTTCTTGGTCTCCAGATCCAGAACCAGCTTTTCTTTATCGGCTTGCATAAGCAATTAGGCAACTACCTTAAAAACCTCATCATGCTCACGGACATGCTCATTCAGCTTTACCCCTACAGAGTCTCCGACCTTGGCTTCCTGCACGTCCTTATGCTCGATTTGCATTGAATCTACCGTTTGCTGAAAATCGGATGTATGCCCTTTAAAATGAAGCGTATCTCCCAATTTGAGGCCTTCTTTCTCGAGCTTTATAATTCCCACGCCAATGTGTCCAAAATAATGAGTTACTACGCCTATTTTTTTCTCTTCCATTTTCCCACCTCCTTTTTTATCACTGAACCGTTCTTTCGCAAGTAGGGGCGTATTGCAATACGCCCCTACTCAGTTATTTATTCAGTGCCCTCAGCGCTTCCTTCTTCTTCCGATTTTGGTTCAATTTGCTCCTTTACATAACGATTGATATTAAAACGATCGAAATTACTGATGCCGATAAACTCTATTCCCGTATCAAAATGCACCGTGGGTTGAGCTCCTGAGGTCTTAGCCGGTTTTTGCCAGACCACCCTGCCCAAGGCGCGAATGGGTTCTTTTAAATCGGGAATTTTTATCTCCAATTGCAAAGGACTGTCAACTTTCAGCTGTTCTTTAAGAGTCAGGCACAATCCGCCCGCGCCGACATTCTTCGAGGAAACTTTTATTGCTCCGGGATTGCCGATAATTGTATATTTTACTTCTACTGCGGCGCTGAAGCGCAGGTATTTTCTTCTTTCCTGAAAACCCCTGTTTTCCTCTTTCATCAAACACCTCCCCCTTATATAATTTTAAACTTTATATATTTTAATAATATGTCTTACGGATAGGTCTGAAGCTGCGACGATGAATAGGAGTTAAGCCGTATTTATTAATCGCACGGATATGTTCTGGTGTATGGTAGCCGCGATTAGAGTTGAAGCCATAATGAGGATAAAGAGCAGAATAATAGGACATTAAATTATCTCTGGCCACCTTGGCTATGATTGAAGCGCAGGCAATAGAAAAACATAATCCGTCTCCGCCAACAACACTTCGGCAGGGAACGCTCCAGGTATCTTTCTTAAACTTGCCGTCCACCAACAGACATTCCGGCCTTATGCGCAAATTATCTAAAGCCATCTTTACCGCCATTATGGTAGCTTGCAAAATATTTTTTTGGTCGATAGTTTCTCTATCCACTATTCCCAGCCCTATGTGAGCCTGTTTGATTATTTGCTCAAAAGCCCTTCTTCTAGCGGAAATCGAGAGTTTTTTGGAATCAAAGATCCTGGCCGTGAATGAGTGTCTTTTTAGGATACAGGCAGCAGCCACTACCGGTCCGGCCAAAGGACCGCGACCGGCCTCATCCACTCCGGCTACAAGTCGATATCTTTTGGCGCCCAGGAGCTTCTTCTCAAACTTTTTTAGTTTTAGATTGTGCCTTTTCCAGCTTTTGCGCAACCTTTGACTTTTTCCCTACTTTTTCCCTGAGGTAATAGAGTTTAGCCCTTCTGGCCTTTCCTTTTCTGACCACTTCAATCCTGTCAATCGAAGGAGAATGCAGGAGAAACGTTCTCTCCAGGCCCTCTCCGTATGAGACCTTACGCATGGTAAAAGTTGCCTTAGGGCCCTTGCCACGCTTGGCGATCAAGGTCCCTTCAAAGGCCTGAATGCGCACTTTGTCTTCTTCCTTGATCTTTACATATACACAAATGGTATCCCCGACTTTAAGCTCAGGGATCTCTTTTTTAAGGTGGGCTGATTCCATTAAGTCAATCTGTTTCATCTTTTTTGCACTCCTCTCTCTATCTACTTTAAAAGGTCGGGCCTGTTTTTCCTGGTTATCTCCAGCGCCTTATCCCTGCGCCATTTTTCAATCAATTTATGATTGCCGGATAAAAGCACCTCAGGCACCTTCATACCCCGAAATACAGAAGGCCTGGTGTATTGGGGATACTCTAACAAGTCCTGGCTAAATGATTCAAAATGCGTTGACTCAAGCTTGCCTAAGACCTTGGGGATAAGCCGGGTGACCGCATCGATTAAAACCATTGCCGGCAATTCTCCACAGGTCAAGACATAGTCGCCTATGGAGACCTCATCCGTAACTAACTTCTGACGCACTCTTTCATCAACGCCTTCGTAGTGTCCGCAAATCAGGATTAAGTGCTTGTATCTGGACAGTTTCTTAGTGAGTTTATGGTTTAATTTTTTTCCCTGCGGACTCAACAAAATAATCTTTGTCTTAGACTTTGTTTTTCGTATTCTTTTTTTTCTATGAACTATGAACGACGAACTATGAACTATGCTTTCTACTGCCCTAAAAATAGGCTCCGGCTGAAAAACCATTCCCGGGCCTGCCCCGAAAGGACGGTCATCAATCTTGCGGTGCTTATCTTTAGAATAATCCCTTAAGTTGTGTATCTTTATCTTCAGAAGCCCCTTGGCCTGAGCACGCTTGATGATAGACTCATTCAAAACCGGGGAAAACATCTTGGGGAAAATAGTAATTACATCTATTTTCATAGCTTAAAGCTTCTTAAACTATACCTTGTCTCTTAAAGATACTTCTAACCGTCTCCGAAGGCCGCGCCCCCGCCTTGAGCCATTTCTCCGCCTTTTCCTTATCGACTTTCACTAAAGGCGGATTCTTCGTGGGGTTATAAAAACCGATTTTATCGATTATGCGCGCATCGCGCGCCCTGCTTGATTCGCAGACAATAATCCTTGAATGCGGTTTTTTATTTGTGCCTAATCTTTTTAATCTTATTGCTACTGCCATCTTGCCTCCTTAATCATTCCTTCTCCCGCCAAATCTTTGCTCCTAATCGTGAGAGTTTCTCTTCCATTGTTTTATAACCTCTATCCAAATGATAAACCCGCGAGATTTCCGTCCTGCCTGAGGCCGCCAGCCCCGCTAAAACCAGCGCTGCGGAAGCGCGTAAGTCCGAAGCCATTACCGGCGCGCCGCTCAATTTCGGCACCCCCTCAATAATGGCGCTTGAGCCTTCCTTCATAACTCGGGCACCCATGCGGTTTAGCTCGCTGATATGCATAAATCTCTCGGGATAAACCTTCTCGGTAATCACGCTAATGCCACCAGCCATACACATCAAGACCATCATCTGCGCCTGAAGATCAGTAGGAAAACCCGGAAAAGGCAGCGTAGTAATATCTACCGGTCGCAGGCGGCGCGTGGCCTTAACAAAAATAGTGTCGCCGGAATGCCTGATTGTCGTTCCGACACCCTTGAGTTTATCAATCAACACCCCCAGATGACTGATAGATGCACCCTTGATGGAAATCTCTCCTCCCGTTATAGCGCAGGCCAGCATATAAGTTCCTGCCTCTATGCGGTCATTGATAATTTTGTGTTCGGCGCCGTGCAACTTTTTCACTCCCTCAATTTCAATAGTATGTGTCTTCTGGCCATGAATCTTGGCTCCCATCTTCAATAAGAAATTTGCCAAGTCCACCACTTCAGGCTCGCAGGCGGCATTCTCGATTATGGTTATGCCGGGGGTTAAGGTTGCCGCCATCATTACATTGGCCGTGGCCAGGACCGAAGAACCAAAAGGCCCGCCTAAATAAATGCGCGCCCCTTTCATCTTCTTTCCCTGGGCAACAATGTATCCATGCTCAATCTTAATCTTAGCACCCAGGGCGCTTAGTCCTTTAAGGTGCAAATCGATAGGCCGGGGCCCGATAACGCATCCTCCCGGCAGAGACACCCGCACCAGGGCCTGTTTTGCCAGAAGCGGCCCGAGCACACAAATAGAAGCCCGCATAGTACTGACTAATTTATAAGGGGCGGTATATCCTTTATATTTAGCCGGGTAAACCGTAATGCGGCTGTCCTGCATCTGCACCCTTACCCCTAAACTGCGCAAAATTTTAACCATAGTCTGCACATCGCGAAGGGGGGGAACATTGGATATAACGCACTTCTCCTGCGTAAGTAAAGTAGCCGCCAGGATAGGTAACGCTGCATTTTTAGCCCCGCTTATCTGCACAGTGCCCTTGAGTTTCCTTCCGCCTTCAATAACAAGCTTATCCATATTCTACCTTTGTTTTTCTGCGACTATTATTCTTTCGATATCGTTATAATCTTTAATTACCTCGATCACGGAAAGCCTTTTCGTCCTGGCAACAATCTCTTTTATTAAAGCCCCTTGTTTATCCCCGATTTCCAATATCAGCATACCTTTATCGGATAAATAATCCGCAGCCTCAGACAAAATTGCCCGGTAATAAAGGAGGCCATCATTCCCTGCATCAATAGCGCCTCTTGGCTCATAATGCAATTCCCGGGAAAGTCCAGGGATAGCCTCGCTTCTGATATAAGGAGGATTGCTAAGAATTAAAGAAAAGTAATTCTTCCTTTTAAAAACGCTAAAGAGGTTGCTTTTGACAAGATTGATTTCTACCTTGTTTAGATGAGCATTCTCCTCTGCTAATTGTAGAGCAGAATCGGAGATATCGCAAGCAAAAATATCGGTTTTTTTTATTTCTTTGGCAATGCTTATGGCGATATTTCCGCAGCCGGTACCTATATCCAAAATAGCGGATGAAAGATAACTCTTAAGAGTTAAAAGCTCCAATGCTTTCTCTATCAAAATCTCTGTTTCCGGGCGGGGGATAAATACTCCCGGAGCTGTCTTGAACTCTAAACCCATAAACTCGACATAGCCGATAAGATATTGTAAAGGACGCCCCTTTGCCCTCTGGCGCAACAGATGCCAATAATCCTGTGATTCTTTTTGTGTTATGGGCTCTTTATCGAGATAAAGCCCCAGGCGCGGACAATTAATTATATGCGACAGGAAAATCTCTGCCTCGACCTTTGGATTAGCCAAGCCTTCTTTGGATAAAAAATGAAATCCTTCCTTCAATAAATCTATTCTTTTTTCCACTCTTTGAGCCTTCTTTTTCTGTCTTCGCTGATAAGAGCCTGGACTATCTCTTCAAGATTCCCCTCCAAAACCAATTCCAATTTATGCAAGGTAAAACCTATCCTGTGGTCGGTAACGCGCGAATCGGGAAAATTATAAGTGCGGATTTTTTCGCTGCGGTCGCCTGTGCCTACCTGCGATTTACGCGCTTGAGAAATTTCTTTCTTCTGATCCGTCTGCATTTTATTTAAAAGACGTGCGCGCAACACACGCATTGCCTTGGCCTTATTTTTCATCTGTGAGCGCTCATCCTGGCAGCTGACCACTATCCCTGTGGGAAAATGCGTAATCCTTACCGCCGAATCTGTGGTATTTACCCCCTGCCCGCCGGGGCCTGTGGAGCGGTAAACATCTATCTTGATATCCTTGGGGTCAAGCTTCAACTCCACTTCCTGCGGCTCCGGCAGGACCGCTACCGAAACCGCCGAGGTATGGATGCGTCCGGAGGTCTCTGTCTGGGGAACGCGCTGAACACGATGCACGCCGCTTTCATATTTCAATTTTTTAAAGACGCCTTCTCCTTGCAACGAAAAGATAACTTCCTTAACACCGCCTATGGCCGTGGGACGGGAACTTAAAAGCTCCATTTTCCATCCGCATTTTGCCGCGTATTTAGTATACATCCGGTAAAGGTCGGCGCAGAACAAAGCTGCTTCCTCGCCTCCTGTGCCTGCCCGGATTTCAAGAATAATATTTTTGTGAATGCTGTCTTCCTCTTCAAGAAGCATCTCCTCCAGCTGCAACTCCAAATCTTTTTTCTTTTCATTCAGCTGGTCTAATTCCTCTTTTGCTAATTTCAGGAACTCTTTCTCACCATGATGCTCCTTATTCGCCAGCATTGTTTCAATATTCTCTATTTCTTTAAGCAGGACCTTGTATTGCTTATACCTGTCCACGGTAAGACTCAAGCCTGCCAGCTCCCTGGCATACCTGGGGTATAACTTTTTATCCTGCAAGGTTTCAGGTCTCGCCAATAATTCCTGCAGCTGGTTATAACGCTTTTCTATCTCCTGCAAGCGTTCAAACATAGTTTTTTCTCTTATTTATTTTTTTTCTGTCGGTCGTATTTACGTCTGAACTTTTCCACGCGCCCGGCAGAATCAACGAGTCTCTGTTTTCCGGTATAGAGAGGATGACACTTAGAGCAAATCTCCACGCGGATATTCTGCTTTGTTGAACGGGTGTGGATCACCTCTCCGCAGGCGCAGCTGATTGTCGTCTCTTTATATTCGGGATGTATCTTCTTTTTCATTTTATCTCCTTTTTTATCACTGAAATCACTGAAATTATTACACTGAAACCACTGAATTGACTCTCAGAGGTTTCAGATTTTTCTCAGTGCTCTCAGTGTATTACGCCAAGCGTAGCTTATCCAAAGACAGCAAAAACTCGGCATTGGTTTTAAACTTTTTCAATTTTTCGATGAGAAGTTCCATTGCCTCTACGGAACTTAATTCATTCAGCGCCTTGCGCAGCAGCCAGACCTTCTTCAATTCCTCCGGGTCCAGAAGCAGCTCTTCCTTGCGTGTATTGGAGCGCTTGATATCAATAGCAGGATAAATCCGGCGCTGAAATAGATTTCTATCCAGCTGAAGTTCCATATTGCCTGTGCCCTTAAACTCCTCAAAGATAACCTCATCCATGCGACTGCCTGTATCAACCAAGGCAGTGGCAATTATAGTTAGAGAACCGCCCTCTTCCACGCACCTTGCCGCACCGAAAAAGCGTTTAGGTTTATGCAAAGCGCTGGAATCCACCCCACCGGTAAGAATCTTTCCGCTGTGCGGGGCAATAGTATTATAGGCCCGGGCAAGACGGGTAATACTGTCTAGGAGTATCACTACGTCCTTTTTGTGTTCAACAAGCCTTTTGGCCTTCTCCAGCACTATCTCGGCAACCTGGATATGCCGTTCGGCCGGCTCATCAAAGGTAGAGCTGATTACCTCAGCCTTTACCGAATGCTGCATATCCGTAACCTCCTCAGGACGCTCGTCAATCAGAAGAATTATCGGAATGGTATCGGGAGAATTGGCGGTAATGCCGTTGGCCACCTTCTGCATTATTACGGTCTTTCCGCTGTATGGCGGAGCGACAATCAAGGCACGCTGACCTTTCCCCAAAGGAGTAATCAGGTCCATAATGCGGGTGGAAATCTCATCAGCCTTTGTCTCCAGCAAATAGCGCTCCTTGGGATAAAGAGGCGTAAGATTATCAAAAAGTATTTTATCCTTCGCCTCCTCCGGGTTCTCAAAATTTACCGCCTCCACTTTGAGCATAGCAAAGTATTTTTCCCCCTCTTTGGGAGGGCGGATCTGCCCGCCTACGGTGTCCCCTGTGCGCAGACCAAACTTGCGAATCTGGGAAGGAGAAATGTAGATATCGTCCGGACAGGGCAGATAATTATAATTAGGAGACCTTAAGAAACCAAAGCCGTCCTGCAATATCTCCAGTATCCCTTCGCCAAAAATGCGGCCTTCCTTTTGCGCCTGGGCCTGCAGGATTTTGAAAATCAGGTCCTGCTTCCTTAAGCCGCTTATGCCGTTTATCTTAAGCTCCTTTCCCAGCTTATTCAATCCGGCCATTTTCATATCTTTTAAATTCGCTATCTCCATCTTAAAAACCTCCTTGTTAATCAGCGCTTGACACTGATCTTTTTCCAAATTTTATCCACCTGTTCGTTTGTCTGTTTAAAAGTCCCATTATTATCTATTACATAGTCGGCCAATTTAATTTTTTCACTCAAAGCTACTTGAGCCCTGTTTCTTCCGGCAATTTCATCGCCGGATAAGCCCCTTTGCTCTCTGCACCTTATGACTTGATTCTTTCTGTTTATTTTCACCACTATCAACTTATCTACAATCTTATTTAAACCCGCTTCTATCAAAAGCGGAGCATCGATTATTACAACCCCCGGCTTAATTTTTTTTAATCTTCTTTTGATTTCCTTTATAATTACAGGATGCGTAATCTGCGATAATTTATTTAAGGCCTCTTTGTCGGTGAAAACTCTCTCGGCCAGTTTCTTCCTGTCTATATATTTATTTCTTCTTAAGATGTCTTGCCCAAAGACGGAAACAATTTTTTTATAGAGAGGGTTTGGGGGTTTGATTAGGCGGTGGTATATTTTATCGGCATCGATAATTCTGGCACCCAGCCTCCTGAACATCTCAGCAACACTGCTTTTGCCGCTGGCAAAACTTCCCGTAATGCCTAAAACCAATATCTTTTTCTTCAAGATAAAAGCCCTAAACTTCTTTCAAGGCCTGTCCGTAAAGCTCGATATATTTTTTAGCGGAGGCCTCCCAGGAAAAATCGCAATCCATAGCTTTGAGCATCAGGCTTCGCCATTTTTCCCTGTTTTCATATAATTTGAGAGCTCTCATTATGGCCCTCATCATCTCGCCAGGGCTGTATTTTTCAAAAAGGAATCCGTTTTGTGCATCTATAATAGTATCCGCCAGCCCCCCGGTCTTTCGCCCGATAGGAATAGTGCCGTATTTCAAGGAAATCAACTGCCCCAGCCCACAGGGCTCATAATATGAAGGCATTAAGAACATATCGCACCCGGCATAAATCTTACGCGCCAGGACCGCATCAAAACGCAGACTGATAGAGATATTTTTATATCCTCTCTGCATTATCTTTTCCAGCTGATGGTGGTATTTCTCATCTCCCGTACCCAGAAGAACAAATTGCAGATTGAGCTTGGGCATTTTTTTATTCAATGCTGAAATTATAAGTTCTATGCCTTTTTGCGAAGCCAGGCGGGTGACTATCCCCAGAAGCGGAATATTTCTGTCAACAGGTAGGTTCAATTCCTGCTGCAGCTTTTCCTTATTAATGTATTTGTCTCCTAAATCATCCCTGCCGTATTTCTGAAAAATCTTATTATCCTGCTGAGGGTCCCATATATGATAATCCAGACCATTAATTATCCCCGATAAATCTTTCTTTCTTTTCCTTAAGACTCCATCCAGTCCACAGCCGAATTTTACGCTTTGAATCTGCTGGGCGTATGTAGGGCTGACCGTAGTAATAAAGCGCGAGAAAACCAAGCCCCCTTTTAGTAAATTGGCTTTGCCGTAAAACTCAAGGGCGTGCATATTAAAGAGCTGCTTATCGAGATCCGTCTTGGCAAACTCATCTTGAGGGAAAACCCCCTGATATGCCAGGTTATGAATAGTAAATATAACCTTTGTCTTTTTAAAAAAGTCATCATCCTTAAAATTGGTCTTTAAGTAAACGGGGATAAGGGCGCTCTGCCAGTCGTTGCAGTGAATAATATCGGGGCAGAACCCTTTTTCTTTCAATAGCAAGAGGGTCTGTTTGCAGAAAAAGGCGAATCTTTCTAAATTATCGGGATAATCCCCGCTGCTTGTCCCGTATAATTCTTTACGGTCGAAGTATTTATCGTTTTGAACAAGATAAACCTCTATATCTTTGCCCATTTTAGGGGAGTGCGCCTTTGCGGATCTGTATCCGGGCAAAGCTACCTTTACCTCGGCACCCTCCTTTTCTAAGGCCTGCGGCAGGGCCCCGCTTACATCGGCCAGGCCGCCGGTTTTGGCAAAAGGGACTACTTCGCTGGAACAGAATAAGACTTTCACCCCGCCCTTCTTTCTATTGCTTCCGCACATATCTTTTATGCAAGGCGTGGTATTTGGAAGGGCGGGGTTCATTTTACCTCCAGCCAGTTCTTTCCGCTTTTGATTGAAACCTTAATCGGAACTTTCAGTTTTATTACATTTTCCATTTTGTCCTTAACAAGCAAAGAGAGCGCCTCCAATTCCTCCTCGGGCAGGGAAAATACCAGCTCATCGTGAACCTGGATAATCATCTTCGCCCGATGCCCTTGTTTTATCAGGGCATTGTGAATATTTACCATTGCTGCCTTGATTAAATCGCTGGCAGAGCCCTGCACGGGCGCGTTTATGGCCATGCGCTGGGCAAAGCGGCGCATGCTTTCATCAGGGCTCTGGATTTGTGGGATGTAGCGCCGGCGCTTCATAAGCGTGGTCACAAAGCCGTCTTTTGCGGCCTTTTCTGTCTGGCGCTTGACATAATTCCTCACCCCGGGATACCTCTGGAAATAGGCCTCGATGAACTCCTCTGCCTGGGCCTGTTTTATGCCCAAATCCTTGGATAGGGCGTAAGCGCCCATTCCGTAAATAATTCCGAAATTAACCGTCTTGGCAGCGCTCCTCATCTGGCGGGATACTTTATCAACGCTTACATTAAAAATTAAAGATGCCGTATAGGCATGGATATCCAAGTCTTCTTTAAATGCCGAAATCAAGCCTTTATCTTCCGAAAGATGGGCAAGTATCCTTAATTCTATTTGCGAATAGTCTGCCGATAAAAGAAAACTGTCGCCTGCCGAAGGAACAAAAACCCGGCGAATCTTTCTCCCTAAAGCGGTGCGTATAGGGATATTTTGTAAATTGGGCTGGCTTGAAGAAAGCCTGCCGGTTGCGGTGCCTGTTTGATTGAAAGAGGTGTGAATTTTTCCTGACGAGGAAGACTTTAACAGCTTCATCATCCCCTCTACATAAGTGGACTTTAGCTTGGATATCTCTCTAAACTCCAGAAGCCGCTGGGCCAGAGGATGAACGCTGGTGAGCTTACGCAGGACTTCTGTGTCTGTTGAGCTTCCTGTCTTTGTCCGCTTTATTCTGGGCAGTTTCAGCTTATCAAACAAAACAGAACTCAGTTGCTTGGGTGAATTGATATTGAAGCTGCCGCCGGCCATCTCATAAATCTCTCTGGTTAAACTATTCAGTTTCTTCTCAAAATCTCCGGAGAGCTCAAGCAATAATTTCTTATCCAGCGTAACCCCTTCTCTTTCCATATCCGCCAAGACTCCCGCAAGGGGCATCTCGATATTCTCAAATAAACTCAAAAGACTCTTTTCTTTCAGCTTTTCTTTTAAGGTTTTGCTCAATCTAAAAATTATAGTTACATTCTGGCAGGCAAGTTCTGCCGCCTCGTTTTCTGTGTCCGCCTGAGGGCGAGACAGGCCCGCATCAGGCAAATCTCCCAATTTGCAATTAAGATATTCTAAAGCTAAATCACCCAGGCCGTATTTCAGTTTTGCCGGGTCTAAGAGATATGCGGCAATCATCGTATCGAAACTCATACCTTCCAAGGTAATTCCGTAATTGGAGAAAAGCACTTTTGCGTATTTTAAATTGTGCCCGATTTTCTTTATATTTTTATTCTCCAGAATAAGCTTCAGGGCGTCTTTGGAAATATCTGCGAAAGAAAAAAACGCCGGCTTCGTTCTCTCGAAAGTAAAAGCAATGCCTGATATTTTGGCCGTCACAGGGTCAGGCCGCCCGCCTGCGGGATAAAAGGTTATGGTATCTTTTTTCGCAAGCTTTTTAAAATATTCCTCTATTTCTTTAGTATCGGAAATAACTTTATAACCTGTCTCATCCTTAAATTCTTCTGCGGCCTTCTCCATTAAGGATTTAAACTCAAGCTCCTTAAAGATCTCAAACAACTCCTTTTTATCCGCCTCGACTATTTTCAATTGTCCGAGCAGCTGGCCTGGCTCGGTTTCGGCCAGGTGAGTAATGTCGCTGTCCAGTCGGGTAAGCTCCCTGCTCATCTGGGCAAGGCTTGCAAACTCCTTTATCTTTTCGGCCCTGGCCTTATTTTTTATCTTATCCGTATTGGCTAATACCTCATCAAGTGTGCCGAACTGCTTAATCAGTTCTACGGCAGTGGCCTCACCTATGCCGGGAACGCCGGGAATATTATCGCTGGCATCTCCTGCCAAAGCCATAATCTCGGTAATTTTATCGGGCGCAACACCAAACCTCTTCTTCACCCAACCCTCATCTAAAACTAAATCGTCTTTGTGCGGATTGATTACCTTGATATTACTGCTAACCAACTGCAATATATCTTTATCTCCCGTAACTATCAATATCTCTGCTTTCGTCTGGCTTAATCTCTTGGCTAAAGTAGCGATAACATCATCGGCCTCATAGCCCTTTTTCTCAAATATGGGAATACGATAGGCATGAAGAACCCTTTTAATCACAGGCAATTGAACGCTTAAATCATCCGGCATAGGCTTGCGCTGAACTTTGTAATCGGCAAATTTCTTGTGGCGAAAAGTAGGCCCTTTAAGGTCAAAGGCTACTGCCAGATAATCGGGCTTTTGCTGCGTGATAAGCTTATTCAGCATAGCCACAAAACCGTAAACCGCATTGGTGGGCTGACCTTTTGATGTGGAAAGGCTTCTGATGGCGTAAAAGGCACGATAACAAAAGGAGTTACCGTCAATAAGCAATACTTTTTTATTCATAATAATATGGAGTCTGTCATCAAAGGACTAACCTTGACGGGCTAATTAAAGAGAGGCAAATTTGGCTTAACATACCATAAAATATAGGGTTAGTCAAGAGAAAAGTTCATGACTCTTTCCACTTCAAAACGCCTGTTTTGACAGCAATATCAACGTCGGTATGGTTTATTTATTGAAGCTGTTTTTCCTTTAAACCATCTCTTTCGAGCCGTATTCTTGCTACATCTGCACTTACAGCAAAGTCTTGTGCAAGATAGGCAATTGCCACATCTATTACAAAATCCGGACTATCCTTAAAAGATGTATTGAGTACTTCTTCAGCTCTTGTTAGCGCTTTTTTAAATTTCTCTTCCAGAAATTCTCGAGGCACAAGAATTAAACCGGCAAATTCATCGGCTTGCCATTCAACCATTCCCCGTTCCTTCAATGGCATCTCGTTAATGGTTGTAATAAATTCATCCATTTTATTAAATTTAAATTGTGCATATAAATATTCGTGAAGTATCATATGCCCAATTTCATGCGCTAAAGTAAATCTATATCGGGTAGCAACTTTATCATAAATATACTTATCTACGGAAATACTTCTGAAATCTGAAGAAATAAATGCATCTATATCATGGTCTAATGTTTCAGAGGCATCTTTTAAGCCAGGAATTGAAATAATATCGATTTGTAATTGTATATCTATTATTTGTTCTATTGGGATAGGGATAGCTTTGGATGGATGGTACTTTTTTAAAAAACTTTCTGCTTCAGAATTTATTTGCTCTTTAGTTTTAAATATTGGCTGGAGTTCCATCTATCATGATTCTCTGATTTTTTTAATCAGCTCCTTCAAATCTTCTTCCGAGAATTTTTTATCTCTTAATGTCCTAAAGAATACAGGAAGTCTTGCAAGCAATTCCTGCTCATTCTTTAAATCATCGGGTATCTTACCGGCGCTAAGAGAAGCTAAATCTTTAAATGTTTGCCATTCTTCACTGCCAAATTGGATATTTAAATATTTAGCATACTCTTTCAATTTTTCCTCTGAAGCAGGCGGAGGTAATTTCCCTCTTTCTATCTTGCTGATATTGCCAGGGTCCAGTTGATTCTCTAAGCAGAACTGCCTTAATGTCTTACCTAAAGAAATTCTTTTCTGTTTAAAGAATTCTCCAAAGGTAACCATCATACTCACCTACCTTTCTGTTTAACAGTTCTAATGACCGCAGTGTTGTAATATATCTACTACGCCTACTTAAAGTATACCATAGTTGTAAAATAAATACAACATTTATTTCAAATTATTCAACAATTTCAAAAGAATAAACTTGTATTCGTAACCGCTTGATAAGAAAATGGTTATAACCGACATTTATTTGCAATTAGCCATTTTCAGCTGTCGGGAGAAGTAGCCCCCGGTTAAGGCATCAATATTTGCGGTTAGCTCTTGTAGTCTCAGGGTTTGGGCCAGTTTATCTTCGGTCTTTTTGGGTGGCCTGACGATAAGTTCTGTCTGCAACTTTCGCCTTTCATAATAGAGCCGCGTTACTTCATCAAGGATATCATCACGCAGCTGCACCGCCAGGCGGATGTTACTGTCCACCAATCTTGTCTGCTCGCTAAAAAGAAGCTCCCCCACATCCCAGGAAAAGCTAAGCCCCCAGTCGCGAGGACCGACAAATCCAACTTTATTGTTGGAACTTCCATATACAGTCTTATCATAATCTAAACTTATAGTTGGCAAAAACCCCCTGAGCCTGGAATCCCTGCGTAGAGCTTTAAATACCTTAGGATGAACCACTTCGGCATATCTTATCGCCGCCTCCTGAACCTCCCGGATAGTCGGCTCCTTCAGGGTGAGCTCCTTAAGCACTTGTTCAAGAGCCGGTTTATCTTTTTCTTTCTTTACTTTTTGTTTTTGGATATCTTTGGCCCTAACTGTGTTAAAAATCCCCTTATCCGTAGCGGCAAACAGATGCTCCTCATCCATACCCAAGGCAAGAGAATAAACATTGCGCCCGGTCATACCCTGGTAGATTTCCTGCCAGCTATCCGATTGAGGAGAAAATTTGAATACACCGTTATTTGTAGCCGCATATAACGTGCCTTTTTTACTTGAGATAACTATAAAATTGACATAATCGCAAACCAAACCTCGGCTGGGTAATCTATTCCAGCTTTCTCCCGCATCCGGAGAAACCAAGACACCTTTACCTGTAGCAATAAACACTCTTCTGGGATCGGTCCTGTCAATGGCAATACAGTTAATCAGATTTTGCGAATCCTCTTCCTCGTCACTCTCTTCCTCTTCTTCATCGCTAACTTTATAGCTGGTAACGTAAATCCTTCGCCAGGAGCGGCCGACATCTGTCGATTTAAAAAGGCCGTATGTATTGGCTAAATATAAAACAAAGGAATTATCTGTATGAGCCGCAATGGACCTGATTTCCGAGCGAGGCAGGCCTCCTTTAAGCCTCTTCCAAGTCTGTGCCTTATCCTGAGAAAAGTACAAGCCTTCTTTTGTACCAATATAAAGCTTGCGGGAATCAAAACAGGCAGGAGCAATCCGAAGCACATTATTTGCCTCCTCGCTTGGTTTTGAGAATACCTTCTGCCAGCGCTGGTCTTTCCTGATAAAGAGTCCCTCGGTTGTAGCTAAATACAAAGTCTCCTCATCCAGACAATCAAAAGCGACAAAGTTTATCTCACCCGTAGCAACTTTGAGAGAGAAAACCTCTTTCCAGGAATCTCCTGCGTCTTTTGAAAGATAAACGCAGTTCTCGCTTGCAGCACAAATAAAACTATCATTCCCTGAAAAGACAGAAATTGAGATAATCTCTGAGTCTTTGACTTCCGAATCCAGTCGCTGCCAGACTTTCTCGCCAAAGCAATTCTGCTGAATAAAAAGTGCAAAAAATAAAAAGATTAAGCTTACCTTATGCAGCTTATTCAAGTTTACTTTTCTCCCCCCAACTGTTCTAATCTCTTGCGTGCAAACTCGGCCTCTTCACCCTTACCTTTAGCCAATTTTTCATAGATATCTTTGGCCTTTTGCCAATCGGCCTGCTCTTCAAAAATCTGCGCGCATTCAAACTGGGCCTTCTTTGCCCACTCAAAGGCATCGGGGTAAAGATAGCAGACCTTTAAGTATTCGTCCAGGGCCCGGATGAGGTCTTTCTGTCCTTGAAAACAGTCGGCTATGGCAAATTGTATCTGGGCATTGAAGTCATCGCTGTCGGAACCCAAGGCCCGGCCATATTCCTCAATGGCCTCAAGAAACTGCCCCTCTTCAAGCATAATCTCAGCTATTTTTTTATGGGCGAGACGCTCAAAGTTTGTTTCCCTAAATCTACTGCAGACTATTTTATGTAAATTCCTGGCTTCATCCATCCTGTTTTCAGCTTTCAAGATATCTCCCTGAAGCAACAAGGCATCAGCCGCCAAATCGCTATTTGGATAACCATTCTCCAGATCTTTCAATAATTTAAGCGCCTCCTTCGACTTATTCTGCTCAGAAAGTGCCTTGGCCTGCCAGAACAAGGCATCATCAACTAATTCCTTGCGAGGAAACTCTTCTTTTAAGTCGGCGAAATATTTTTGCGCTTTACTATAATCCTTTTTGCGAAAATAATACTTTCCCATCCAAAATAATAAGTCGCAACTCAACTCCGAATCAGGATAAATACTTAAAAACTTTTTAAACTCTTTTATAGCTCTTTCCTCTTCGCCCCTCTGGTAAAAACAAAATCCTATCTGATATTGCGCTTTCAACTTTAGCTTTGTATCTTCTGATAGACGCAGGACATCGCTAAAAGCCTCTTCTGCCTCTTTATATTTCTTGTTATTGTAATAGGCGAAGCCTTTAAGAAAAGTAGCCTCGCTTTTAAGCTGGCTGCGCGGAAACTTCTTAATTAAATTATCCATCTGCTCTTGGACTTGAGAAAACCTGCCCTGGCGAAAATATATTGCGGCTATTTGATAATGCGCCTTATCCTGAAGATTGCTCTGGGGAAAATTGGCTATCAAAGCATTAAAAGCCAATATCGCGCTATCAAATCTCTTTTCTTCGCAGAAGGCAACACCCAATTGATATTGAGCATAATCCGCATAATAGGAGGCGGAAAAGTCTTTCAATACGGAATCGTAATGCTTAATTGCCTCTTTGGTATCTGCCTGCTCAAGATAGATATCCCCTATTCTGCAAAGCGCTCCGCTTTTAAGAAAGCGCTCGCCGGAACGTTCGAAGACCTGCCTGAACTGATCTATGGCTTGCGTATAGTCTTTCATTCTGGCATAGGCCCAGCCCAGATTATAACGAAGATTATCGATTAGATTATCGGAAAAACCCTCGCGCTCATAGACGACTGAATCCTTATCAATTCTTCTAAGAGAAGGGCTTTTAGAAAACCTCTCCAAGGCCTCTTCATAGGTCTGGCAAGCCTGTTTGTATTCTCCCATTTCATAAAGTGCCTGGCCTTTCCAAAAATAGACATCGGCAAACCAGGAAGAGTGACTAAACTCATTGATAATTTTTTCATATAATTGAATGCTCTCCGGGTATCTCCTTAAATAAGCATTGCAACGTCCTTTAGCAAAAATTATCGAATCTTCTAAGGCCGGGCCGAAACTTGAAGCCCTTTGCAATCTGTTAAACTCATTCAGAGCCTTTTTATATTCTTCGAGCTTAAGGTAGGACCAGCCCCTGGCATATTTAGCCAGAGCAGCAATTTTCACCTTGGGCAGAAGCTCAGCGGCCTCGGTATAATAGCCCAGGGCTTTATTGAAATTGCCTCTGGTATATTCTATCTCGCCTAAATAATAGAAGGCGCTATTTCTCTCTCCCGACTTAGAAAAACTCTTAAGAAATGATTTGAATTCTTTATGAGCCTGCTTATAATTTTTAATATTGTAGAGGCACTGGGCAATACGGAAAGAGCTTTTTTCCTTCAATTGGTGCCTATTAAAAGCCTTATTGAATTCTTTATAAAAATTAAATGCCTGATTGTATTGCTGGCGTTGATAATAGCAGCAAGCTCGATAATAATAACTCTGCGGCAGGAGGGAAGAATTTGGGTAAGAGCCGATCACCTTCTCAAAAAAGCTAAGGGCATTTTCATAATCCTTGGCTTTAAAATATGTTTGTGCCGTCCAATAGGTAGCTGAGTCTAAAAATTTATTTTCGCGGGAATCCTGCTTCAAAATCTCACCCAGTACCTCCAGGGCCTCCGGAAACTTATTTAAATTTAGATAACAACGGCCGATAAAAATCTGTGCCTCGGGATTAACCTGTTGATATTTCTGGAAGTGCTTAAGGGCAATTTCATAAAAGCCGTCATCGAAGGCCCGTTTGGCTAAATATAAATCCTGCGGCTCTTCGCAAGAAGCAGTCCCGCTCAAACAACTGAGAAAAAATAAAATAATCCAGATATAAATAATCCTTAGCATCTCATCAAAATCTTTTTCAAATATTTACCGGTGAAGGAACTTTCAATCCTGGCCAGTTCTTCCGGTGTACCGCAGCCAACAATGCGGCCTCCGGACTCTCCTGCTTCAGGCCCCAAATCAATAATATAATCGGCGCTTTTAAGCACCTCCAAATTGTGCTCGATCACAAGCACTGTATTACCCATATCAACCAATCTCTGTAAAACAGCGAGTAACTTATCTATATCCGCAAAATGCAATCCCGTTGTGGGCTCATCCAGTATATAGAGCGTCTTGCCGGTAGCCCTCTTGCCTAATTCCGCAGAAAGCTTCAGTCTCTGGGCCTCGCCTCCTGAGAGGGTAGTTGCCGACTGACCCAGCTGAATATACCCCAGGCCCACATCATTAAGAATTGCCAGCTTCTCTCTGATTCTGGGGATATTCTTAAATAAGTTCAAGGCATCTTCCGTTGTCATATTCAAAACATCGGCAATAGATTTTCCCTTATATTTTATTCCCAAGGTCTGCTCGTTGAACCTTAAGCCCCGACAAGTCTCACAGCTAACATAAACATCGGGAAGAAAGTGCATCTCTATCCTTTTTATCCCCTCGCCCTGGCAGTCTTCGCACCTTCCGCCTTTAAGATTAAAGCTGAACCTGCCCGGCTTATATCCTGCCATACGCGACTCCGGAAGTCTAGAGAAAAGCTCACGGATATGAGTAAAAACCCCTGAATAGGTAGCCGGATTAGAGCGGGGCGTGCGGCCAATGGGAGACTGATCCACCACAATCACCTTATCTATAAATTCCGCTCCGGTAATTTTGTCATGTGCCCCGGGCCTTTCTTTATGGCGGTAGAGCTTCTTTGCCAGGCCCCGGTAAAGAATCTCATCCACAAGCGTGCTTTTGCCTGAGCCGGATACGCCGCTGACGCAGACAAATAACCCCAGGGGGATACGCACATTTATATTTTTTAGATTGTGTTCGCGTGCACCCCAGACCTGCAGGGCCTTGGCATTTATCTTTCTCCTTGCCTTGGGCACTTCTATTTTAAGCTGCCCGCGCAGATATCTGGCGGTTAAAGACTCGCGCGACCTTAATAAACTCTTAAAGCTTCCGCAGGCTACAACCTTTCCGCCATGACGGCCTGCCCCGGGCCCCAGATCGATAATATAATCTGCAGACCTTATAGTGGCCTCATCATGCTCTACGACAATCAAGCTGTTTCCCAGGTCCCGAAGAGCGCAAAGCGTGTTCAGAAGCTTCCTGTTATCCCTCTGGTGCAGGCCGATACTGGGCTCATCCAGTATATAAACCACACCCACTAGCCCCGCCCCCACCTGTGTGGCCAGGCGAATGCGTTGAGCCTCGCCTCCGGAAAGAGTACCGGCGGCCCTCTCTAAAGTCAGATAGTCCAGCCCCACATTGAGCATAAATCTGCATCTTTCCTTAATGCCCTTGAGGGCCTGATGGGCAATTATGCTTTCTGCGGGAGTAAGATCCAACTCTTCGAAAAAACCTTTGAGCCGGCTAATAGACATTCTGACCACATCCCATATGCTTTTATTATTGATGGTTACGGCCAGACTTTCTTTTTTCAGGCGCGCCCCGTCGCAGACAGGACAAGGCAAGATACTCATAAAGTTATTGATTTCGGATTTTAAATACTCGCTCTCGGTCTCCCGGAAAAGACGCTCCAGGTGGGGAATCACCCCTTCAAACGGCTTGCCCCAGACATATTCGTCGCATCCGTAAAAAATCGCCTTGCGCACATTTTTATTTAGTTTTTTAAAAGGGATATCTATACTGAAGCCCATTTGTCTGGCCAATTCCCTTATCAGCCCTCGATAATATAGGATATAACCCCTGCCTCCTTTTCTCCAAGGCTCAAGTGCGCCTTCGGAAAGCGAGCGGTTTTTATCCGGCACTAAAAGATCCGGATCCACCTCAATCTTGGTGCCCAGCCCATTACAGGCGCTGCATGCTCCATAAGGGCTGTTAAAGGAAAAATCGCGTGGTTGCAGCTCAGCAAAACTTATGCCGCAATCAACGCAGGCATAATCTTCACTGAAGAGCATATCCTGCCAACGCCCTTTTTTGATGAGTCTGGAAACAATTACTATTCCTCCTCCTGCTTTTAAGGCAGTCTCCACCGAATCCGTAAGCCTTGATTTCTCAAGAGGGTTAACCTTGAGCCTATCCACTACCGCTTCGATACTATGAGCTCTTTTTTTATCTAATTTCACCCCGCCCTTCTTTTTGTCGCTCAATCTATACATATTCTTTGACGTAGGGTTTTTAAGAAGGGCGGGGTTTATTTCGTCTATGTCGTAGACTTTATTATCCACCCGTACGCGCACAAAACCCTGTTTGCGAATGTCGCTAAAGACCTGACGAAATTCACCTTTACGCCCCCGGATGCAAGGGGCCAGAAGCATAATATTGCTTTCGGCAGGTAATTTGAGAATCTGCTCTACGATATGTTGTGGGCTCTGGCGAGAAATCTCCCGGCCGCATTTATAGCAATGGGCCCTGCCTACACGGGCAAATAAAAGACGCAGGTAATCGTAGATTTCGGTCTGAGTGCCTACCGTAGAGCGCGGATTACTGCCTGCGGGCCTCTGTTCAATAGAGATTGCCGGAGAAATACCTTCGATATGCTCTACATCAGGTTTCTGTAACTGCTCTAAGAACTGGCGGGCGTAACTGGAGAGGCTCTCTACATACCTTCTCTGTCCTTCGGCATAAATAGTATCAAAGGCAAGAGAAGATTTTCCCGAACCGCTTAAGCCGGTCACGACCACTAATTTGTCGCGGGGAATTTTGAGGTTGATACTTTTGAGGTTGTGCTCTTTGGCACCTCTTATAATAATATATTCCTTAGGCATCTTTAGTCCGATTATAGCAAAGGGTAAGGCCCCTGTAAAGCCCATTCAAAATTTTGAACGGGCCAAGCAGCAATTACAGGGGCCTTAAGCTCAAAACTTAAATAAAACTACCTTCTTCTCCTTCTTCTTGTTGCCTTTTTCTTCTTTCTCTTGCGGCCGCCGCGAACCATTTTGGCCATAGAGACATCGCCTTTTTTGTCAATGAAGTAGAGATAACCCTTTTTCCTCTTGATGCCGCATTTGACGACCACCTTGGAGCCACCACCTCTTTTTCTGCCCCGGGCCATCTTTGCCTCGGCGACGTTACCGTTCTTATCAAGGTAGTAAAGATAGCCCTTCTTCCTAGTGACGCCGCATTTCATTACTTTTTGTGCCATTAGTCTTTTCACCTCCCTTCATGTTCCTATTTTCACTACATCCAAAATATTTCGCAAAGTAGCGATAGCGGATAAAGAAGCCAGGAAACTCGTCCTGGGGTTCTGGGGAAAGGGAAGATTTTCCGTTCTGGCAAAGAGCCTTCCAAAATCCCCTTCTGCCTCTATTTCATGGATATTGGTTTTATATTCGGGAGAAGCAATTATCTTCACCCTTGTCTTTTTCGGTCCGATTCCGGCCAGGCTTAAGGTAGCACAGACATTTACATTTTGAGGAAATCCTTTTATTGCCTCGGAGGCATCTCCTTCAAAGATCACGGTTTCTTCTTTGATGGCGGATAAGTCTATATTTTTCTCTGCAAGATAAGGGGCCCCGGCTAATCCTTGAGGGGGTTTGCGGGTAGTCAAAGTGACTTTGTTAACTCTCACCATTGATGCGGCCTTTACTGCATCCAGCCCTGCAACTGCCCCGCTGGGAAGATAGATGTGCCCGCCCGCATCCCGTGCCAGGGCGCGAAGCTCCTCATATCTATCTAATATACCTCCCACGCTCATAATTATTACATTTTTACCCGCTGCCAAGGCCTTCTGGGCTACTTCATATGAAATTTTCGCCGAAGCCGCCTCGATAATCAACTCGCTCCTCTCAATCAATTCATCGATAAGGAGCACCTCAGGCCCTAAAGAAAAATCTGCTTTCAGGTTCTCTGCTTTATCCCTATCTATATCGCAAATGGCAAAAAGTTCGGCCTGTTCAGAAAAGTTATTTTTTATTGCCCCGGCCAACTGCGATCCGATTGCGCCGCAGCCGATTATGCCTATTCTTATCTTTTTATTTCCCATAAGTAATTTCCAGCATCCTATCCAAGGACTTCTTGGCCTTTACCCTTATTTCCTCAGGGACTCTTATCTCATTGACCTCTAATTCCAGGGAATGGGCTATCCAGCCCAAGGTAGTCAGCTTCATATTGGCACAGACCAAATGCTCACTGGGCAGATAAAAATTCTTATCGGGGTTTTCTTTCTTTAGCCTGTAGAGCATTCCGCTTTCCGTGCCGATTATAAACTCCTTAGCCTTGGAGGCGCGGGCATATTTAAACATCCCTCCTGTGCTGCAAACCTGATCGGCAAGCTTAAGCACCTCGGGCTTACACTCAGGATGTGCCAGGAAAAGCGCTTTTGGGTGCTCTTTTTTGGCTTGGATTACTTCTTCCTCGGATAATCTGATATGTGTAGGGCAAAAGCCCTTCCACATAATGATTTCTTTTTCGGGAACCTGCGATTGCACATACTTAGCCAGGTTTTCATCGGGGACAAAAATAATTCTTTTATTAGGCAGGGACCTGACTACCTCAATTGCATTGCTTGAGGTGCACGCCACATCGCTTTCGGCCTTTACTTCTGCGGAGGAATTCACATAGCAGACGCAAGCTGCATCCGGATGTTGAGCTTTTAGCGCCTTTAGTTTTTCCGGACTAATCATATCGGCCAAAGGGCAACCCGCCTCCTTCACCGGAAGAAGCACCTTTTTATCGGGATTGAGGATACTGGCGCTCTCAGCCATAAAACGCACGCCGCAAAACTCGATTATATCGGCATCCACTTTTGTTGCGGCGCGAGCCAATTGCAGGGAATCTCCTACAATATCAGCGATATCCTGAATTTCTTCTCTCTGATAATTGTGCGCCAGAATTATCGCATTTTTCTCTTTCTTTAATCTGGCTATCTCTTTTTCTAATTCCTGGCGATACTTTTTATCGTTCTCTTCGCTGTAAGGCATAAACTTTCCCCGCTAGGCACAAATAATTGCATTATCAATAAGGCGGGTTTTACCAAAAAATACGGCAAGGCAAATTAACAGGCGTCCTTTGATTTTTTTGACCGGCTTAAGAGTATTCATATCGACTATCTCGACGTAATCTATGCGACCGGTTTTTTGAGACTTTATCATTTTGCGCATTTTTGCAACAATTCTCCGAGGATCTTTATACCCGGATTGTATCATACCGACGGCAACTTGTAAAGCTTTATCTAAAATTATGGCCTGGCGCCTCTGATCTTCCTTCAGGTAGGTATTACGCGAACTCAAAGCCAGGCCATTCTCTTCCCTGGCAATGGGTAAGGTTTTTATCTTAATAGGCAAGTTTAAATCCTTGACCATCTTATTAATAATAATTGCCTGCTGGGCGTCTTTCCATCCGAAATAGGCTGTGTTTGGCAAAACAATGTTAAAAAGCTTGAGCACGACGGTAGTCACGCCGCGAAAGTGCCCCGGACGCGATTTTCCGCAAAGCACATCGCTTAAATCCTCAACCTCAACATAGGTCTTGTAAGGCGCCGGATACATCTTTTTTGCTTCAGGATAAAATATCACATCCACGCCGCATAACTTAGCCAGTTTTTTATCCCGCCCAAAATCGCGCGGATATCGTCCCAGGTCTTCCTTCGGACCAAATTGAGTGGGATTAACAAAGATACTCATTACCAGATAGTCGTTTTCTTCTCTTGCCTTGCGCAAAAGACTCAAATGACCCTCGTGCAGATATCCCATCATAGGAACAAAACCGATGGTCTTGCCTTTGCAACGCATCTGCTTTGACCAATTCTGCATTCCGTTAATACTTGAGATAACTTTCATTTTAAAAATAATTCCGGAGCAATTTCCTTTAAAGGTGTGATTACAAAATCTCTCTGCCACATCCGCGGATGAGGAATTTGTAACGTTTCTTCTTCAATCTTCATATCTGCATAAATCAAAATGTCTAAATCGATAGTGCGGGGTTCATTCTTCGGACGGGGAAGACTTCTTCCCATTTTGGTTTCGACTGCCTGCAATTTCTTCAATAATTCCTGCGCAGAATAATCGGTTTTTATTTTAATTACCCCGTTGAGGAACTTCGCCTGAAGCAAGACGCCTTGCGGCTTTGTTTCGATAAAAGAGGAAGTTTTTAGAATTATAATGGCAGGGTCTTCTCTTAGGTATTTAAGGGCGAGATCAATATTCTTAGCGCGATTTCCTAAATTTGAACCTAAAGCAATATAGCAGATTACCATCAAATAATTTCTTTTATTTTTGCACTAGCCTGCTCTAGTCTTTCCCTGGGTACAGTCAGGGCAAAACGGATATAATTATTTCCCGATGGACCAAACCCCACGCCCGGAGTAGCTATTACATTTGCCTTATCCAGAAGAAGCCGGGCAAACTTTATGGAATCGGAATATTTCTTAGGGAGCCTCGCCCAGACATAAAATGTAGCGCGAGGTTTATCTACCTTCCAGCCCAAACTATTCAATCCCGCGCAAAGCACATCTCTTCTGTCCTGATAGAGCTTTCTTAAAGAATCGAGGTGCTTGGGCCCCGTATTCAGCGCGCATATTGCGGCAACCTGGATTGCCTGAAAAATCCCTGAATCTATATTTGACTTAAGCTGAGTAAGATGGGCAATAATATCGCGATTTCCGCAAACCCAGCCCACCCGCCAGCCGGTCATATTATAGGTCTTGGAAAGCGAATGGAACTCTACCGCCAAATCCTTTGCCCCTTTAATCTGTAATATACTGGGGGCAGTGTAATTATCGAAGGTAATCTCCGAATAAGCGGCATCCTGAGCAATTAAAATCTTATTTTTTCGGGCAAACTTAACAGCGCGTGCGAAAAAATCACTCTCAGCAACTGCCGCAGTAGGATTATTGGGATAATTCAGAAAAAGGAGCTTGGCTTTGGCAAGAATGCGAAAATTAATCTTATCAAGTTGAGGCAAAAACCCCTTTTCTTCCAGAAGAGGCAGATACTTCGGCCTGCCTCCGGCAAAAATAGTCGCCGAACGATACGGAGGGTAACAGGGCTCGGGTATTAAGACTACATCGTTAGGATTAATTAAGGCCAGAGGCAAATGGGCTAAACCTTCTTTGGAGCCGATTAAAGGCAAAATTTCCTTATCCGCATCAAGCTCTACATTAAATCTTTTTCGATACCAGCTCGCTATGGCCACTCTTAAATCGCGCATGCCTTGATCTAAGGCGTAATGTTGATTAGCCGGCTCGCCTGCTGCCTGATGCAATTTATCTACAATATGGCTGGGTGTAGGCTGATCGGGGTCACCCACGCCTAAATCGATTATATCTCGCCCTTCATTTTGTGCTTCTCTTTTGGCCTTATCAATCTTGGCAAAAAGATAAGGTGGTAGCTTCTTTAAGCGTTCTGCTTTCTCTATTCTCATCTTTTTTCCATCACCTTTCTATCTGTGATTACATCCTGCATATCGTACAAGCCGGGCTTCTGTCTCACCGCAAACCTGGCCGCTTCAAGCGCCCCTTGGGCAAAGATGTCCCGAGTCTTTGCGCTGTGTTTTATAACTATCGCATCCTGCCCGCTTTCAAAACGCACCTGGTGGTCTCCTACAATTCCACCTTCGCGAATAGACTTAATATTTACTTTTTTGCGCCCGGAACTCTGTTTAATCAATTCTGCCAGGCGCTTGGCGGTACCTGAGGGTGCATCTTTCTTCTGTATATGATGTGCCTCCACAATATCCGCCTGATAATCCTTACCCAATTGCCGGGATAATTCTTTAACTAATCTAAAAACAAGATTTACTCCCACCGACATATTCGGCGAAAAGACTATGGGTATTTGGCTGCTCGCCTTTTTAATTTGAGAAACTTGCCGGATGTCCAGCCCTGTCGTGCCGATAACTATCGCTTTTTTATATTCAGCTGCAAGGCCCAGATGTTCTGCAGTAGCTAAAGGACTGGTAAATTCAATCAAGGCATCTGCCTTTTTGATTATATCGAGATTATCCGTAATCTTAATATCGGAAGCAGAGAGATGCAGAATTTCATTTATTTTTTTTCCTATTGCCGGGTGACCTTTGTTTTCTATGGCCCCTACTAATTTGAATTCCTTGTCAGCAAGAGCCAAGGCAATTATCCTTTTGCCCATTTTTCCGCAACAGCCACTGATGACCAACTTAATCATATCAGCTTATACTCCTTGAGCGTCTTCTTGAGCTTTGCCTCGTTCTCCGGCAACATCGGACAAAGCGGCAGACGCAACTCCGGCTTGACCAGGCCCATCATCCCCAGGGCCTGCTTTACCGGAGCGGGATTGGTCTCGATAAACATCGCCTTTACCAAAGGCAATAAATGGAGATATATTTTCCTTGCTTCCTTTATATTACCCCGCTCAAACTCCTTAATCAAAGAGGCTGTCTCTTTGGGGACGATATTGGCAACCACAGAGATGACCCCTGTCCCCCCGATAGATAAAACCGGTAAAGTAAGGGCATCGTCTCCGGAAATCAAGGTAATATTATCCCCGCACAACCGCATAATCTGGGCCATCTGGGCAATATTGCCTGAGGCCTCTTTAACAGCCACAATATTCTTAATCTGAGCAAGTTTCGCCATTGTCTCAGGTTCAATATTTATGCCTGTGCGGGAGGCGATATTATAAAGGACAATCGGGATATCTACCACCTCGGCAACGGCCTTAAAATGGAGGTAAATTCCATTTTGCGTAGGCTTATTGTAATAAGGAGAAATCAAAAGCACAGCGCTCACCCCAGCGCTCTTGGCATGTTTGGTCAATGTTATCGCCTCGGCCGTATTATTAGAGCCGGCCCCGGCAATTACGGGAACTCTGCCGGCTACGGTCTCAACGGTAAGCTCTATCACCCTTTCGTGCTCTTCTAAAGATAGAGTTGCCGACTCACCCGTTGTCCCGCAAGGGACAATAGCGGAAGTGCCATTTTTAATCTGGAACTCTATTAACGCCTTAAATCTTTTCTCATCAAGCCTGCCGTTTTCAAAGGGCGTAACAATTGCTACCATTGAACCCTTAAACATCTTCAATTCCTCCCCTATAGACAATCTTTGCCTTGCCTTCTAAATAGACATTGTCTATTATGTCTTTTTTTATACTAAAATAAACATTCAAACTCTCTCCGCTACGTGTATCCACCTTAACCCTGTATTTACCTTGAGGTTTTTTCCTTTGATAGACAGTGATTATCCCTGAGGCTACCGCCCCTGTGCCGCAGGCTAAGGTCTCAGTCTCCACTCCCCGCTCATAGGTCCTTATTCGGATACGGTCATTACGCAATACTTCGGCGAAATCGGCATTTGTTCCTTCCGGGCGAAATTCAGGATGATAGCGAATAGCCCGGCCCATTTTTTCAACGCCAAAATTATCTAAACCCTGCACAAAACAAACAACATGAGGAACGCCCGTATTAATATAACTTACATTTTGTCTTTGCCCGTCGATATTCAAATCGAATTTCAGCCGCAAATCTTGCGGCAGAGACATCTTTATTTTAACCAGATCTTTTTTGACTTCGGCCTCTAAGTCTCCTGCTGCGGTCTCGATAGTCATTTTGCGCCTAGAGACAACTTTATCTCGAGCGGCATAAAGAGCTATGCAGCGGGCGCCGTTACCGCACATATCTACTTCGCTACCATCGGGATTAAAAATGCGCATCTTAAAATCACATCTTTTTGAGCGCTCAAGCAGAAGCAGGCCATCTGCCCCAACAGACGTCTTACGCTGACAAAATCTCTTTGCCAGTTTTCCTATATGATTTCTGGAGGCTAGTTTCTGGCTATTAAATCTATCGATAATAATAAAATCGTTGCCGCAGGCCTCGGCCTTGACAAATTCCATCATAAACCCTTTGGTATAACCTCAGCCCTTATCAAATCGCGATAAGATTCTCTTTTTCTCACCAGGCTAACTTTATTTTTATCTATTAAGACCTCGGCAACTCTCGGCCGGGAATTATAATTGCTGGACATAACAAAGCCATAGGCACCACTCGACATCACCGCCAATAAATCTCCGGCTTGAACGATAGGCATATCCCTGCCTTGAGCCAAAAAATCCCCGCTTTCGCAAATTGGCCCTACTACATCATAGCGCACTTTCCGCTCGGCCTTATCTTTTGCGCGCACAACGGGTAAAATCTCATGATATGCCCCGTATAGGGCTGGTCGAATCAAATCATTCATTCCGGCATCAACAATAGCAAAGTTTTTCTTCGGTGTCTTCTTTACATAGACTACCTTTGTAAGTAAAATCCCGCTGTTTCCGGCAATAAACCTGCCGGGTTCAAGAATTATCTTAAGCTTTGTTTCCTTCAAAAGAGGCAGGACAGCTTGGGCAAACTCATCAGCCGTCTGGGGACGCTCATTCCGATAGACTATACCCAAGCCCCCTCCGATATTGAAATATTTAAGCTGCACTCCCTTGCTCTTCAGCCGCTTTATCAGATGAAGTGCCTTCTTAATTGCTAAAACAAAGGGTCGCCCCTCGGTTATCTGTGAACCGATATGGATATGCACCCCGACCAAATTGAGGTGCGAAAAGATGCGCGAGCGCAAAAATATTTCCTCAGCAGTCCTTATATCCAGCCCAAACTTATTAATCATTCTCCCTGTAGTAATAAACCTATGAGTATGTATCTCGACATCCGGGTTTATCCTTAAAGAGACATCCACCTTTTTCCTTAAGCGGCCGGCTGCCCGTTCAATCAGTCCCAGCTCCGCAAAAGACTCCGCATTAAACAAAAGGATTCCTGCTTTTATTGCTAAGGCGATTTCCTGTTCTCTTTTGCCTACCCCGGCATAAACTATTCTTTGGGGGGCAACACCCACCTTAAGGGCCCTGTAGAGCTCACCTCCTGAGACCACATCCATACCTGCGCTCTGGTTGGCCAAGACCTTTAATACGGCAAGGTTTGAATTTGCCTTTACCGAAAAACAGATTAAGGGCCTAATTGCGCTAAAGGCCTTTTTAATCTTGCGATAATGATCAATCAAAGTCTTACGGCTGTAAATATAGAGAGGGGTATCAAACCTCTTAGCTATGCGGCTTATTTTCACTCCCTCGCAATAAAGCTCATTTCCCTTATATCTGAACTCGTGCATTTTATGCCTTTGCTCTTTTGATTGATTTTTTGGACCTGACTGAAAACGCAGGATTAAATAATCTGACTATTTCTTTTTTTACAATTTTGTCGGAGAATTTTTTCAGCTTTTTTTGAGGTAACCCTTTTATTCCTAATTTATTATCCAAAGAATATCTGTAGAGCTCACCCGCAATTTCATGGGCCTGAGCAAAAGGAACCTCTTTATCCACAAGGTAATATACTAAATCGGTCGCATACAGGGATTCATCTTCCAAATGTTCCTTTATCTTTGCCTTATTGAACTTGAGTGTCTTGATAAGTCCTGTCAATACTTCCAGCTCTTGAGAAACTATCTCAAAAGAGGAAAATAAAGATTCTTTATCCAGCTGCATATCCCTGTTGTAACTTAAGGGTAAACCCTTCATCATCGTAAGCATACTGACTAAATTACCATATAATCTTCCGCTATAGCCCCTTACCAGCTCCAATACATCGGGATTTTTCTTCTGAGGCATAAGCGAGCTGCCCGTGCAAAAGGCCTCATCTATCTCAATAAAGTCAAACTCTTTGCTTGAGTAGATAATTAAATCTTCGGCCAATCTGGATAAATGCATAGCAACAATTGACAAGGCGCTGATAATCTCGATTACAAAGTCTCTGTCACTTACCGAATCTATGGAATTGATTACTGCCTCTACATCCGCTGCTTCATAAATATCCGCCTTAATGGGAGTGCCTGCTAAAGCGCCGGCGCCCAGAGTTACTTTCATATTTTGAGAAATATATTTTAATCTATTGCTATCCCTCTTGAGCATATCGCAATAAGCGCCCAGATAATCTTTTAGATAAACCGGCTGGGCATGCTGCATATGAGTAAAGCCGGGCAGAATAATATTTTTATTTTCATCAACCAATTTATCTATAGCCTTTACTAAATGCTTTATAGCACTTTGCAAATCAGGAATAGCCTCTTCCTTGCAATATAGCTTGGTGGCAAATACCACCTGGTCATTTCTGCTTCTGGCGGTCTGCAGCTTCAATGCCAAATTACCCACCTTTTTCTGTAATTCATTTTGGATATAGGTGTGGATATCTTCGCACTTTTCATTCTGGGTGAAATCTTTCTTACCGATTTCTTTGCCAATAGACTCAAGGGCAGTCTCTAATTCAGACGTTTCATCTGAAGTCAAATACCCGCATTTCTCCAATATCTTTACATGGGTTATCGAACCCGCTAAATCATATTTAGCAAGCTTATAGTCATAATGAATAGACTTGGTAAACTCTTCCACCAGAGGATTAGTCTTCTTCTTAAACCTTCCACCCCATAACTTTTTCATTTTATCACCTTATCTTATTTGCAAAAAAGAAGTCTGTTCCTTTAAAATAATTCCGCCTTCAACATCTCTATCTCTTCTTCTAAGCGTTCAATCTTAGTCAAGCTTTGCTCAAGTTGTGTTAACTTTCGAAAATCATCATTTGCCATATAATATCCTATATTAACAAATACCAAAATTTCTTTTATCTCTCCGGCATCAGAAAAATCCTCATTTTCCATCGCGTAACCGATGATTTTGCCGCTTCGAGTAGCCTTCATCCCTACACCTGCAATAGCCGATGAAGTTATGGAATCGCCTATAGCTATATTACCTGACTCGCTGGTTACCTTCACATACACAGGGCCGGCCAAAGCTATGGGCAAGCGCTCTATCTCTTCTTTGAGACTTTCGGTCTGGCCTATATAAAAAGAACAGGTCCTATCCCCGGAAATAACCCCCATTAGGTTCTCATCATAAGGCTTTGTTGTCCTGCCAAAAAGATTATTGTCCACTATACTGACTATCTCTGCTTCCTGAAGTCGGTCTTTTTTTAGGGTATCGACAAACTCTGCAATGTCACCCGGCCTATATCTTAAGTTATTGGTCCCAGCTGCTCCAGTAAAATAGATACCTCCGTCGGCAAGGATGTTGAAGGTGTTTTCTCCATTAGAAGCATACTCTACACTTTCTGAATAGTCAGCCCAAACAAAACTACCATCATGTCTAGCTGTTGCCAATGCTCCTGCTGCAAAAGACACTCTGCCGATAGCTTTATTGGCTATGCCTCCTGCTACAGTAGAGTAGTTATCCGCAGCCTGATTGTTCTTGCCACCTAAAATTGAAGAACAGTCTCCTTTTGCAGAATTGCCATCCCCGCCTCCAATGAAACAGGCATAGTCAATTGCACTATTTGACTTTCCACCGCCAACTGTTGACCAGCTATTATCTGCTTTGTTGCCCGATCCACCAGCAACCGTGGTGTAATCCAATATTGCCTTATTATTATATCCTCCCCCCACTGTTGCATAGCCGGCTGCTCCTGTTCCTTTCCACCCTGTAGTGCTACTTGCTCCTAAATTAACGTGGGTGGCAGGAGCGTTACCTGCCAGGGTCGAGCCCTGCCGCGCTATAGCACTGTTGAAACGGACATTACCCTCAACAAGCAACCCGTTAGCAGGCGCTGTGGATGATCCCGCGTAAGTATCGCCAATGGCAACTGCTCCATCCACATCCAG
The DNA here is from genome assembly GCA_020341815.1 of Candidatus Omnitrophota bacterium. GTDB lineage: Bacteria > Omnitrophota > Gorgyraeia > JAFGHF01 > JAFGHF01. The sequence continues at coordinate 154,982 of CP070837.1, read as the reverse complement.
CTTATTTACAGGACTAAATGTCCCGGTTGCGGCAATGCCTACATTACCGTCTGTTCCATCAACATATATGTATCCTACAGCATTACCTGATGAAGCCAAAAATCTTGTTATGCCTGCTGTAGTGTAGTCAACGAGTTGAGCCCGCATGTCATCTCTTACGTGCCACTGCCAGTTGGTGCCTGTTGCTGATGTATTTTCCAGCCCGATTGCCGCGGCTCCTGCTTCGCCGTATCCGCCGCTTCCGGCAATAGTCAGTCTCCTTGAAGGATTATGAGTTCCAATACCCACATCACCCTGTACAACTAAATCGGCAGCCGAACCTATGGCATCGGTACAAGTTCCCTGCCAACAATAGGCCGAGGCATCATAGAAGTTATCTCCTATGGCCATTCTTTGTGCGCGCATCTCGCGATATACCCCGTATGGGGCGGGGTAATAGGTGGTCAGGGTGAATTCTTCGGCAAAGGATGTGCTCGTAACAATAGCAGCCAAACCAATCAAAAGTATTACATTGATTTTAGGCATTGTTTTTTCTCCTTTTTATCAATTAACTATTATATGGCAGGCCCCAAATCTTGATGAAGCCGCTTGCTGCGGATGCATCAAACTTATCCCCTTTTTCATATGTGGCCAGTTCTTTTTTGTACAAGGAGAAGGGCGATTTTCTGCCTACACATACACAACTGCCTTTATACAGCTTCATTTTAACAACACCTGTGACATTTTTCTGTGTGACCTGAACAAACTTATCCAGGGCGCTCTTTAGCGACGTGTGCCAGAGGCCGTTGTAGACTAACTGCGAATATTTCTCTGCAACAATTCTTTTAAACTGGGCAGTTTCTCTATCTAAGACCAAATCCTCCAGCTCACGATGGGCAAGGTAAAGAACTATCGCTGCCGGGGCCTCATAAATCTCCCTGCTTTTAATTCCAACGAGCCTGTTTTCCACCATATCAATCCTGCCTACACCACAGGCACCGGCTATTTTATTAAGCTTGGATATAAGAGCAACTGCTCCCTGTGCTTTTCCGTTTAATTTTACAGGCACGCCTTCGGCAAACTCAATTGTTACATAAGTTGCTTTATTTGGACATTTAAGCGGATTTTCGGTTAACTCATAAATCTCTTCCGGAGGCTCATGATAGGGGTTTTCTAATACCCCGCATTCAATACTTCTGCCCCAGAGATTTAAGTCTGTGCTGTAAGGGCTCTTTTTGGTAGCGGAAACCTGAATCTGGTGTTTTTTGGCATATTTTATTTCCTCTTCTCTTGTTTTTAAGTCCCATTCCCTTAAAGGTGCAATCGTTTTTATTTTTTTATCCAGGGCTGCTACAGAGACCTCAATTCGCACCTGGTCGTTACCCTTTCCGGTGCAGCCGTGGGCGATATATCCAGCCCCTTCTTTATGGGCAATCTCCACCAAGCCCTCGGCAATCAAGGGCCTGCCCAAGGCTGTAGCCAGAGGATATTTTGCTTCATAGATTGCCCCGGCACGAAGCGTAGGAAAAACAAAATGTTTGAGAAACTTATCTTTTAAGCCCTGAACATAGGCCTTGCTTACCCCGCAATCTTTGGCCTTTTTCTTCAGCTGGGCAAAGTTTATTCCCTGGCCTAAATCTGCGGTATAGGTAATCACCTTAAACCCCTGCTCTTTAAGCCAAACTACACAGCAAGAAGTATCCAATCCTCCCGAATAGGCTAAAATTACCTTTTTCACCCCGTTACTCCTTTCATCTCATCCTAATGCCAAATCTTTATCCCCGCTATTCCTTTTTATTAGCTTCGCCCATATCTATTATGCAAGGCGTGGTGCTTGGGAGTAACGGGGTTCATCAATATCCTCCTAACAACATCAATAATATTGCCTTCTGCAGGTGCATCCTGTTCTCTGCCTGGTCAAATACTATGGAATGGGCCCCGTCAAGTACCTCATCGGTTATCTCTTCGCCTCTGTGCGCCGGCAGGCAATGCATCACCAGACAATCTGGTTTTGCCAAAGAAAGAAGCTCCTGATTTACCTGAAATCCTTTAAAATCTTTAACTTTTTTCTTATATTCTCTCTCCTGGCCCATACTTGCCCAGACATCGGTATATATTACATCGGCATTGGCTGCCGCGCTGGAGGGCTTATCCGACAAAATTATTTCCACTCCGGATGATTTGGCCAGTTCCTTTGCATGATTAAAGATTTCCTCATCAGGTTTATGTTTGGAGGGAGTAGCTATCTTTAAGTTTACTCCTAATTTAGCGCATCCGTAAAGCAAAGAATGGGCTACATTATTTCCGTCACCTATAAAGGCAAGCTTAATATCGTCTAAATTACCTTTTTTCTCTTTAATGGTATAAAGGTCGCTTAATGCCTGGCAAGGGTGCAGTAAATCCGTTAAGCCGTTGATTACGGGAATATCGGATGAGTCTGCCAGCTCCTCAACTTCGCTATGAGAAAAGGTCCTTACCACCAAGGCATCTAAATATCGCGAAAGAACTTTACCGAAATCTTTAGCCGCTTCTCTGGTGCCAAACTTTATATCTTCCGCCGCCAGGGAAAGGGCGTAACCCCCTAACTGGTTCATCCCCACTTCAAAAGATACCCTTGTCCTTAAAGAAGGCTTGAGAAAGATGAGCCCCAGGGACTTACCCGATAAACTGCGGCTATGGTCCTTGACCTTCGCCTTGAGCTCATCGGTCAGGCTAAAGATATGCTCAATCTCTTCTAACTGCAAATCCTTAATGGAAAGAAAGTCTCTCTTCATTTTTTTCTCAGCTTCCCTGCAATACGCTATCCAGAATAGCTATCGCCTTATCTATTTCAGCTTTTGATACGCCCAAGCGGGGCATTATCCTTAAGACATTGCCGTGCGTGCAATTAATCAGAAGGCCCTTTTTAAGACACTCCTCATATATGGGGCCTCCCTCTTTATCCAATTCTATCCCCAGCATCAGGCCTTTTCCTCTAATCTCTTTTATTATATGATATTTTTCTTTCAAATGGGATAATTTTTTATATAAATATTCGCCCGTCTCTTTAGCATTGGCTAAAAGTTTTTCTTTCTCTACGGCCTGAAAAACCGCCAAACTGCAGGCGCAGGCCAAAGGACTGCCCCCAAAGGTAGAGGCATGCTTTCCCGGCCCCAATGTATCGGCGATTTTTCTCTGGGCAATAATTGCTCCTATAGGAAAGCCTCCGCCTAAGGACTTTGCCATAGTCATTATATCGGGCGTAATACCATAATGCTGATAGCAAAACATCTTTCCCGTTCTTCCTATTCCCGTCTGCACCTCATCAAAAATCAAAAGCAAGCCCTTTTCATCGCAAAGCGCTTTTATAGCTTTAATATATTCGGGGTCGGCTACATTTATCCCGCCTTCTCCCTGAATCAGCTCAAGCATCACAGCAGTCGTCTTTGGGTTAATTTTTGCCTTCAGGGCCGCCAAATCATTGAAAGGCACCTGGAGAAATCCTTGCGGCAAAGGAGCAAAACCTTCTTTATATTTACTTTGGCCTGTGGCGGCCAAAGAAGCTAATGTCCTGCCATGGAAAGAGTTTTCCATAGTGATAATTTCGTATTTACCGGCGCTGCTTCCGTAAAGCCTGGCCAGTTTTATTGCCGACTCAACGCTTTCGGCGCCGCTGTTACAGAAAAAAACCTTGCCGTCAAAAGAACTTTGAGAAATCTTTTTTGCTAATTCTCCCTGCAATTCATTATAATAATTATTGGGTACATGTAGAACTTTCTTGGCCTGCTCCGATAAAGCCGCAACTACCAGAGGATGCCTGTGTCCCAGGCCGCTGACTGCCCAGCCGGGAAAAAAGTCCAGATATTCCTTGCCACTCTCATCCCAAACCTTTGAGCCCTTACCCTTTGTAATCACCAAAGGTGTCCTGGTATAAGTGGGCATTACATATTTTTCATATTCTTTAATTAATTTATTCTTATCCATATTTTTACTAGTATCTAGTATCCAGTATCTTGTATCTAGTTATTAAAAACTTTTTGTGTAATTTCTAAATATTTAAAAAATTTTATTGTTTCTGTCTTACTTCTTACTAGATACCAGATACGAGCGACGAGCGACTAACTGACAATCTGGGTACCGATACCTTCATTGGTAAAGATTTCCAGAAGCAAGGAACGAGGGGTTCCCCCGTCAATTATGTGCGTCTTTTTTACTCCATTTTTTAATGCTTTTACGCAGGAAGCAACCTTGGGCAGCATCCCTCCATGGATAATGCCTTTTTTAATCAAAGCTTTAATCTCTGCTATTTTCAAAGTCGAAATCAGCGAATTTTTATCCCTTTGACTATACATAATACCCTGCACATCGGTCAAAAGAACCAGTTTCCACGCTCCTAATTGTGCGGCTATCTCCGCCGCTGCCATATCGGCATTAATGTTGTAAATTTGATTGTCCCTGCCTATTCCCAAAGGAGTAAGTACCGGCACAACTCCTCTTTTTAATAAATTTTTTATCCCTTGCGTATTTATCGCGGCCACCTCTCCCACAAAACCGATATTCTTATCGAAATGCAATTTTTTTGCTTTAATTGCCTTACCCTTTTGACCGCTTAGGCCTTCGGCCTTTGCTCCCAGTTGCCTGATTTTCTTCACCATTAACTGGTTAAGCTTATTTAACTCCTTAACCACCACTGTTAAGGTATGCTTATCCGTAACACGAAAGCCCTGATGAAACTCTATCTTTTTGCCTAAATCTTGCAGTGTCTGATTAATGCTGGGGCCGCCTCCGTGGATAAGCACCGGATTCAGGCCCACGCAATTCATAAACACTATATCCTGCAGGATATTATCAATAATGTGTTTATTCATTAACTGCCTGCCCCCGCACTTTATCACCATAACCTTATGCTGAAACTTCTTAATATAAGGCAGGGCCTCTAATAAAATATCCGCCTTCTGTATCGCCTTTTTCATTAAACTTCAACACTCCTGCGGTTAATACCTGGCATTGATCTTGACATATTTCCCGGACAGGTCGCATGTAAAAACACGTGTTGCAGATTTGCCTAATCCTAAATTAATTTTTATCTCTATTTCGTCTTTTTTGAAGCTTTCATTTAATCTCTGGCGGTCCACTTTCGAGACAACGCCTTTTTGCAATACCTTTAGCCCATCCAGATAAATATCCAGTCTATCAGCCTTGATCGCGCTATCGGCACAACCGGCTGCGGCAGCAATCCTGCCCCAGTTGGGATTGGACCCGAATAAGGCAGTCTTTACCAAAGCAGAATTGGCCACTTTAAAGGCTACTTGCTTGGCTTGAGTAATATTTTTTGCCTGCTCCACCTTAATCTGGGCAAATTTGGTTGCGCCCTCGGCATCCTTAATAAGCATCTTAGCCAAGGAAAGGCAGACAAAATTAAGGGCCTGCTGAAAAAGCATAAACTCTTTTGCGTTAAGCTTTTTATTGCCGGATAAACCATTAGCCAGCATCAAAACCATATCATTGGTACTGGTATCGCCCTCTACAGTAATCAGATTGAAGGAATTATCCACCGCCTCTTTAAGCGCTTTTTGTAATCTTGTTTTATCTATTTTCGCATCGGTGCTAATAAAGGCGAGCATCGTAGCCAAATGAGGCTGGAGCATCCCTGCGCCCTTGGCGATAGCGCCAATTCTCACCTTAGCACTTCCCAAGTTCAGCTCTACGGATATCTGCTTAGGCTTAGTATCCGTAGTCATAATCGCATGGGCCGCCTCAAGGCTTCTTTCGTTGCTTAATCTATCAAGCAGCGCAGGGATAGCTTTTTCCATTCTCTCCATCGGCAATCTCTTGCCGATAATCCCTGTAGAGGCTACCAGGACATCGCTCGGACTTATGCCCAATTTATCGGCCACAACTTTACATATCCTGCGGGCATCTTTAAGGCCTTGCTCTCCCGTGCAACAATTGGCATTTCCGCTGTTGGCAATAATGGCCTGGGCTTTATTATTCTTTAAATGGGCACGAGTTATCTTAACAGGTGCGGCCTGAACCTTATTCTGGGTGAACAACCCACACCCCAGACAAGGAGCTTTTGAATATATCAAGCTCAAGTCTTTATTTCTGTATTTTATGCCGCAATGGACGCCGCCTGAGGTAAAACCCTTTGGCGCTGTTATTCCTCCTTCAATAATCTTCACCCCGCTCTTCCTTTCATCCCTTATTCTGTATACATTTTTTTAACAAAAGTAAAGCTCCCCAGCGCTTCTTTGCAATACTTAAGTTGCATTTTTTAGGAAGGGCGGGGTTCATTTCAAGCCTTCTGTTTCTTCAAACCCATACATAATATTCATATTCTGTACCGCCTGTCCGGAGGCACCCTTAACCAAGTTATCTATGGCGGAAATAACAATAGCTGTTTTTCTGGCCGGGTTTACCTTCAAGCCTATGTGGCAGAAATTCGTCTTCACTACATCCCTAAGCTGAGGAAACTTTCCTTCCGGTAACACTTTCACGAACGGCTCATTCTGATAAAAATCCTGATACAGTTTCTGCGCCTCTTCCTGGGAAATTCTATTTTTCAATTGAAAATAAATTGTGCTCAAGATTCCCCTCTTTATAGGAATAAGATGAGGGGTAAAGGTAATCTCTATTTTTTCTTTGGCAAAGCCGGATAATTCCTGATTTATCTCCGGTGAATGCTGATGTTCATCAACCTTATAGGCCCTGAAATTATCCTGCATCTGGGGAATAAGCAAGGCCTCTTTTTCTCTTCCTGCGCCGCTTAAGCCGGTCTTGGCATCAACGATAATATTCTCCGTGAACACCGCATGCTTCGACAAAAAAGGCAGGCAGCCCAGAATTATTCCCGTAGGATAACAGCCGGGATTGGCTATAAGCTGGGCCTGTTTAATTTTTTTTCTGTAAACTTCCGGCAGGCCATAAACTGCCCCTTTAAGATGTTCGGGGTCTTTATGTTTGGCGGCGTACCACTTCTCATAGACAGAAGTCTCTTTTAATCTATAATCTGCGCTTAAGTCGATAACCTTCTTTCCCCCATGCAGAAATTGAGGAGCCACATCCATAGATACCCGGTGCGGAAGCGCCAGAAAGGCCAAATCGCAATCAGGTACAATTTGAGAAAAGTCCGGCTCTTTACAGATTAAATCTAACTTGCCTTTAAGATAAGGAAAGACTTGATCGATCTTCTGCGGTTTATCTATCTTCGCCGAGACAGAGGTTATCTTAAGGCGGGGATGATTGACTAAAACTTTCAATAATTCCTCACCTGCATATCCTGTTGCCCCTACTATAGCAATTTTTAACATAACCGTTTATCCTCTTCTCCGACTCGTATGATGCGGGGAAATTCTATTCCACAATTTTCCCGCACTCGTCGGAATAAGTTCGGCCTTATAACTTATGTTTACTTCGTTCCATAAGTTATAACCTCACTTATATTATAAAATAAAAAAGCCTACTCCGTCAAGAAATTTCGTCGATAAGTAGGCTCATTTTAAAACCTTAAATATTAAACTTAAAAATATTAAACAATCTCTGGCTGGTCCTCCTTACTTATCGCTTGGTCCACTGGAATTGCCGTCGCGCGCCTTTTTGCCCGTATTTCTTGCGCTCTTTCATCCGTGGGTCACGCCTTAGGAAACCGGCGCTTTTTAATGTTGCGCGCAGGGTTTCATCCGCTTTGATTAAAGCCCGGGCGATCCCATGACGCACAGCTTCGGCCTGGCCGGCGGTACCTCCGCCTCTTACATTGACATGGACGTTAAACTTCTTTAGGGTATCTGTAGCTTTCAGAGGCTGCAAGATACATACACGCAGGGTCGGAATAGGAAAGTAGTCCTCCGGCGTCCTGCCGTTAATCAGCACTTTCCCTTCGCCCGGCGAAAGCATTATCCTGGCTACGGCTCTTTTTCTTCTTCCTGTCCCCTGAAATTTTTCCTTTTCCATAGCTTAAAGCTCCAAGACCTTTGGTTTCTGGGCCTGGTGATGATGGGCGCTTCCTGCATAAATCTTCAGCTTTTTAAAAGTCTCTCTGCCTAAAGGCCCCTTAGGCAGCATCCCCTTGATTGCATGCTTAAGCGCCTCTTCAGGCTTTTTCTTAAGCATATCTTTTAGCGGCGTTTCCTTCAATCCGCTGGGATATCCGGAATAACGCTTATACATCTTCTCTTCCATCTTGTTTCCGGTTACCCTTATATCTTTAGCGTTAATTATAACCACATAATCTCCGCAATCGACATGAGGTGTAAAGATGGCCTTATGCTTGCCGCGCAGAATCGTCGCCGCCTGCGTGGCAATACGGCCCAAGATTTTATCCTTGGCGTCAAGCAAATACCATTTCCTCTTGATTTCTTTGGGTTTAGCGATGTAGGTCTTCATTTTTGCCTCTTTTCGGGAGAGGTGAAGTATAGCATAATTTTAGCCGTTTGTCAACCCCTTTTATATCTCACCTCTAAGAGGCACAAACCCCTGGCCGGGGCACAGGGACCGGCATAAATCCTGTTTTTGGCCTTAAGAATGGCCTTTATATCCTCTGGAGTAAGCTTCTTTCGGCCCACTTCAATAAGGGTGCCTACAATATTGCGCACCATCCGGTAGAGAAAACCGTCGGCCTCAATGTCTATATGTATAAGATTCTTATACTTGCGCACGTTCAGGCGCTTGATTGTGCGCACCGCCGGCCTCTTTCTTTTATCCTGGGCCTGAAAGGAAGCGAGATTATGCCTTCCTATAAGATAATTACCTGCTTTACGCATCTTTGTTATACTTAAAGGGTACTTTATCAGATGCGCGTAGCGCCTGAGAAAAGGCGAGGCAAAGCTGTCATTAACTATAGTGTAGCGATAGGTCTTGCTTTGGGCAGCAAATCTTGCGTGAAAATCGGGATGGGCCTCTTTGACCTCTTTGATACGGATATCCACAGGCAAAACACTGTTTAAGGCCCTCTTGATATTGGCGCAATCAAGCCCGGATTTGGTCTTAAAATTGGCTATCTGGGCTTGGGCATGAACCCCGCTATCGGTCCTTCCTGAACCGATTAATTTAACCTTTTCCTGAAGAATCTGAGCTAAGGCGCCTTCTATCGTCTCCTGAACGGTTTTTCTCTGACTTCCGTTTTGTACCTGCCAGCCGGAATAACCGCTGCCCTCATATTCAATGATTAACTTGATATTCCGCATACGAGTTCGGCAATCTGCACCGCATTCAAGGCTGCGCCTTTGCGCAGATTATCGGCAACCACCCATAACCAGAGGCCATTTTTCACAAATGGGTCCTTTCTGATGCGCCCGACCAATACATCATCGCCTCCTGCGGCGTCTATGGCCTGGGGATAACTGCGCCCTTTCTCACCTTGCGCTGCGTCAACCACCTTTATGCCTTTTGATTTCTTAAGCAACTGCCTGAGGCCGGCAGGAGAAATCTCTTCAGCCGTCTCCAGATAAACCGCCTGGCTGTGGCCTACGGCAACAGGCACGCGCGCTGTGGTTGAGGTAATCTTTATCTTATTATCATGGAGAATCTTGTGCGTCTCATTAACCGTCTTCCACTCCTCTGTTGTATAATCATCCTTCTGGAAGCCGCCGATTTGCGGAAAAACATTAAAGGCAATCCGGGCCGGGAGGGCCTTAGCCTCACTTACTGCGCCCCCGCTTAAGACCTCCTTTGACTGCCTGTTCAACTCATCCACCGCTGCCCTGCCGGCGCCGGAGGCGGCCTGGTAGGTAGCAACAATCATCCTTTTTATTCCTACTTTTTTATGGATAGGCCCGCAGGCAACAACCAGCTGAATAGTAGAACAATTGGGATTGGAGATAATCCCCTTATGCTTTTTTACATCCTGCGGATTTACTTCCGGCACAACCAAAGGCACATCTTTCCTCAGACGAAAGTCTGCGCCGTTATCAATCGCTATCGCCCCTCTTTTTATGGCCTCGGGGGCATAAGTTACGGCTGCGCCCTTTTCGCCTTCGGTTCCGGCAAATAAAGCAATATTTATTGCCTCAAAGCCCTCGGGAGAGACCTTCCGGACGCTATATTTATGCCTATCTACGACAATCTCCCGTGAGCTGCGGGCAAAAACACGCAATTCATTTACAGGAAACTTTCGCTGGTGCAGAACGCGCAGCATTTCCTCACCAACCGCTCCCACTCCTACTACCGCTACATTATATCTCTTCATTTGATTTACCTCGTGCGAAGTTTCCGCCGAATTAAGTTGCTGCGTTTTGACGAATATTTAGCAGTGAATTCATTTATTTCCCGAAGCCACTCTAACTTTTTCTTCGGTGATATCTTCATAAATCTCAAAAGACGCTCCCTTTGGCTTTCCCATTTAAAAATCATAGCTTCTTCCTTAATTTTTTTATTTTCTTTAACTCTTCTATATCTAATTTATCAACCAAGCGCGCTGCCTTGCTTTTCATTTTGATCAGCTTATCTATGGAAATTACAGGTAAAGTTAAGTCGCCGGCTTTAATACGTATTGCACTGTTTCTGGCTTCCTTGAAGGATACGGGCGATTCTATAATTATGTCGACTTCTTTTAACTCATCTTCTTTATAGAAGTTAAAAGCCTTCATGTGTTTATTCTTAATCCAGTCTTCTCTTATTTCTCTAATTGCAATGCTTATCGGATCAACCGGCTGCTTAACATAATAACCCTGCCTTTTTAAAATTTTAACTGTCTTTCTCAAATTATTATCACTCATTTCGACAAGAATATCTAAATCAGCGGTACTTCGCATTGCACCAAGCAGATTAACGGCAATTCCCCCTACAAGTACATATTTTACTTTTTGTTTTTGAAATGCCCGCAATGTCTCTTCATAAAAAACCATTTCTAACCCCTGCTTAAGTTCTCCGCCACTAAGTCCCCCACCTCGCTGGTGGAATAACCCATTTTTCCAGCGGAGAGACTTTTTAGTTTATTTGCGGTTACATGCATTACCGACTTCTCTATCGTTGTAGCGGCCTCTTCTTCCCCTAATTCATCGAGCAGCATTCCCAGGGCACAGATTGCCGCCAAAGGATTGATTAAGTTCTTGCCGGTATATTTGGGGGCCGAGCCGCCAATCGGCTCAAACATGGAAACTCCTTGGGGGTTGATATTGCCCCCTGCGGCAATGCCCATCCCACCCTGAATCATTGCGCCCAGGTCGGTAATAATATCACCGAACATATTATCCGTAACAATCACGTCAAACCACTCAGGGTTCTTCACCATCCACATACACGTTGCATCCACATGGGCATAATCGGTGGTGATATCGGAATATTCCTTGGCCACCTCGCCAAAGGTGCGCTCCCACAGGTCCCAGGCATAAGTCAAGACATTAGTCTTACCGCAAAGGGTGAGTTTTTTTCTCTTGTTGCGCTTTCGGGTAAACTCAAAGGCATAACGAATACAGCGCTCGACACCACTTCGGCTGTTGCGTGAAACCTGAAGGGCCACTTCATTCTTGGTGCCTTTTTTAATAAACTTTCCCTCTCCCACATATAAACCTTCATTATTTTCGCGCACCACCACAAAATCGATATCCTCAGGACCCTTGTCTCTAAGAGGTGTCCAGACACCCGGATAAAGCTTTACCGGCCGCAGATTAATATACTGCTGCAGGCCAAATCTCATCTTTAAAAGAAGGCCCTGCTCCAGTATCCCCGGCTTTACCCGCGGGTCGCCCACCGCGCCAAGGTAAATAGCATCAAACTTTTTAAACTCAGCTAAAGCTGAATCGGAAAGCACCTTGTTTGTCTTTAAATAACGTTCTGCCCCGTAATCAAACTCCTTCAAGGTATATTTAAAGCCGCTAATTTCGCTTACCGCCTTCAAGACCTTCAAGCCCTCTCTGACTACTTCCGGACCCGTTCCATCTCCGGGCACTACGGCAATCTTGTAATTCCTGCTCATTTAGCGATGTCCCTTTCTTATGTAAGGCAAGAGTCCTCCTGCCTTGATCAACTCCTGCATGAATTTAGGAAAACCCTGCCCAGAATAGACTTTATTTTTGGTCAAATCCCTGATTTCCCCGTTATCCAGATCTATTTCCACTAAACTATTTTTAGAAATCCTCTTTACCTGGCTGCACTCTAAAATTGGCAGGCCGATATTAATAGCATTGCGATAAAAAATACGGGCGAAACTTTCGGCTAACACGCAACTAATCCCGCAGGCCTTGATGGAAACGGGCGCATGCTCACGGGATGAGCCGCAGCCAAAGTTTTTCCCGGCTACTATTATATCGCCCTTTTCCACTTTTTTTGCAAAACCCGGCGCTATCCCTTCCATGCAATGCGCACCCAGCTCTTTAGCCTCACTGATATTCAGGAACTTGGCCGGAATTATCTCATCCGTATTGATATTGCTGCCGAACTTATGAACTTTGCCTTTAAGCTTCATTTTAATAAGGTGTAGAGGAGGAAAGTCCCGAAGGAGAAAGCGTTCCCTCAAATGTTATCTTTCCTGTCTTTTTATCAACCCCGACAATGTGTTTATACTTTATCCATTTCATTTTCTTGGGGCGAAACATAATAAACCAGCTATCCGGATGTTGCGCTGTTTCCACGCTGCTCAATACTCCAGCATCTGTAGAGCGAAATTTATTTTTATATTTTGAATCAAGGAAGTATTCCTTGGCAATTATCTTTGCCTCTTCTTTAGTAATGCCGTTATCATAACTTACCCCTGGAACTTGGGCTATCTTCTTGCCTGCACAACCACTAAGGAGAATAACGCTCAATAAGATACAAACTATTCTTTTCATTGTATCCGCTCCTTTGTTTTAAGGTTCGTCTTCATTGTATTCAAAAACGCCTCAAGGCTTTATCAACTCTCTCCCGGATGCGTAATCGTGCCATGAACGGCACTTGCCGCTGCTACAGCCGGATTAGACAAATACACCTTACTTGTTAAAGCCCCCATTCTACCGCGGAAATTACGATTAGTGGTGGCGATAGCCACTTCTTTATCACCTAAAACGCCCATATGCCCGCCAAGGCAGGGCCCGCAGGTAGGCGGACAAATAGTTGCACCGGCATCAATAAATATATCCATTAAGCCCATCTTCAGGGCCTCTTGATAAATCTGCTGCGTGCCCGGAAAAACGATTAACCTTACCCGGGAATTAGCCTTTTTGTTTTTCAGGACTCTGGCCGCTGTCATCAAATCGGAAATCCGCCCGTTGGTGCAGGAGCCGATTACCGCCTGGTCTATGCTTACTTTTTTCAGCTCGCCTACGGGCTTTACGTTGCTGGGCAGATGCGGACAGGCCACCTGCGGCTGGAGTTTACTTACGTCATATTCCCTCATGTCGCAATACCTGGCGTTCCTATCGCTTTTATAAAATCTTTTACTAGATACTAGCGACAAGCGACTAGCGACTGAATTAATATATTTACGCGTTATTTTATCCGCTTCAATTATCCCTGATTTTGCCCCGGCCTCAATAGCCATATTACACATCGAGAATCTGTCATCCATGGACAAATGTTTAATCGCAGGCCCGGTAAACTCCATGGCCTTATATGTAGCTCCGGAGACCCCGATATCGCCTATGGTGTGCAGGATAAGGTCTTTGCCGCCTACCCAGGGTCTTAATTTTCCGGAATAGATAAACTTCATCGATTCGGGCACGCGCAGCCAAATCTTTCCCGTAATCCAGACCGCCGCTAAATCCGTTGAGCCCACTCCTGTGGAAAAGGCCCCTAAGGCGCCGTAGGTGCAGGTGTGCGAATCGGCCCCTATAATCAAATCTCCCGGAAGAACCAGGCCCGCCTCAGGCAAAAGCACATGCTCAATGCCGCCTTCTCCCAGGGGATAAAAATGATTAATCTTAAAATCACGGGCGAAGTCTTCAACCATCCGGCACTGACGGGCGCTGGGAGCGTCCTTATTGGGCACAAAATGGTCGCAGACAAGAGCAATCCTTTCGCGGTTGAACACCTTTTTGATGCCTGCGGCCTTGAATTTTTTAATAGCAAGGGGCGCGGTAATATCGTTGCCCAGGGCCAAATCTACGCGGGCCTCAATAATTTCTCCGGGTGAGATCTCTTCTCGATCTGTATGCGCTAACAATATTTTCTCGGTAATGTTCAATCGCATTAGACGCTGGCCCCTTTGCCTACCACGGTAATTCCTGATTCGCTAACCGTAAATCTCTTTCTGTCTTCTATCGGGTCGTAGCCGATTGTCGCATCTTGAGAAACCCTGACATTTTTATCGATGATTGCCCTTTTGATTTTAGCAAACCTTCCGATTTCTGCGCCTTCCATAATAATGGAATCATAAACCTCGGCAAAGCTATTAATGCGCACCGCAGGAGAAAGGATAGAATTCTTTACCAAGCCTCCGCTTATAATACATCCGCTGGCAATCAGAGAATTAATAGCCTGGCCGATGCGCCGTTTATTTTCCTGGCCGCTCCAGACGGTCTTTGCCGGGGGAAACTGCTCCTGATAAGTACGAATAGGCCACTCTTTATCATAGAGATTAAATTCGGGCGTAACCCGCACCAAATCCATATTTGCCTCATAATAGGCATCGATATCCCCCACATCTCTCCAGTATTTCGGCGTATTGCTTTCGGGGTCTTTGAAATTATAGGCAAAAATCTTCTTTCGCTTGCCGACCATCTGGGGAATTATATTTTTCCCAAAGTCGTGTTCAGAGTTTTGCCTGGCAGCATCTTCGGCCAGTTCCTCAATCAGGACTTCCCGGCTAAAAACATATATCCCCATCGAGGCATAGACAGAGTCTGTTCTGCCGAAAATACCCTCAGGCCCTTTGGGTTTTTCCTGAAAACCCCGCACCTGCATCCTCCTGTCGACCTCAAGGATACCCAAGCGATGAGCCTCTTCCTTTTGAGCCTCCACAACTGCAACCGTAAGGTCGGCGCGTCTTTTGCGATGAAACTGGAGCATCTGGCCATAGTCCATCTTATATATATGGTCGCCAGCCAGAATAAGGACATAATCAGGGGTCTCTTCGATAACCAGATAAAGATTTTGATAAATAGAATCGGCCGTGCCTAAGTACCAGGTATCGCTAATTCTCTGCTGGGCCGGAACAGCATCGATATACTCACCCAATTCGCTGTTTAAGATACTCCAGCCCATAGTTAAGTGATGATTAAGGGAGCTGGATTTATATTGAGTAAGCACGCAGACTTTGCGTAGGCCCGAATTGATGCAATTGCTTAAAGTAAAATCAATAATTCGATAGACGCCTCCGAAGGGAGTCGCCGGCTTGGTTCTTTCCCTGGTCAAAGGAAAAAGTCTTTCCCCTTTTCCTCCGGCCATAATAAATGTAAGTATCTTATTCACCCCGCTCTTCCTTTCATCGCTATGCCAGGGTTATATCCCCAACCCTTCCTTTTATTGCCTTCGCCAATATCTCTTATGCAAAGCATAGTGTTGGGAAGGGCGGGGTTCATTTTTTTACAATGCGGTAAGTAGGATAAGCAAACTGTATATCCTTTTCCCGGTTAAACTCCTCCAGGATACCTCGCGATATCCTGTCCTCGGTCGTGCGCCTTTCGCGTACCTGCGTCAGATAACGCAAGGTAAGCTCTACGCCATAATCAACGATGTTTACATAGACAATAGGCGTAAATTTCTCATAATGAATCATATAGCGCTGAGCCATTTTTTCAATGGACGTCTGCGCCTTTGCTTTCAGTTCATCTGCTTGGGAGCCGGCCTGGCGCAAAACAATCTCTTTGGCCTTGGCCCAGTTGGTCTCAAAAGTAACGGTTACCTTGACCTCGTTCCAGATAAAGGCAAAGCCTTTGGTATAGTTAAATACCCTTTCCCTGAATACGCTGCTGTTGGGAACATGTACCACCCTGCCGGTGCTCTGCTCAGCGCTAACCCAGTTACCCACCTCAAGAAGCGCGGTCTGAAACATCCGTACATCGATGACGTCTCCTTTAACCGAGCCAATTTCCACCCGGTCCCCTACGCTGAAGGGACGCTTAAAAATTATCAAAATCCAACCGAAAAAACAAAGGATTACTTCCTGCAAGGCTACTACAAGACCGGCGCCTACAATACTTATCATCACCGCCACCGGCTTTACGCTTTCCAGCCAGAATATCAGAGAAACTATCAGAATAGCCAGCACTGTCGTGTAAAGCGTAATCTTGCGCCCCGTATGGCGATGGTGCACGTCCTTTACCCATCTATTTATCAGCCTGATGATTAATACACCCGAGAGATAAATGGCTAAAATAATAAATAAAAACTGGACCAGGTTAATGCTGCAAAAGGCGCTTATCTTCAGGAGCATCTTCCCCCTCCTTCTTTATCTATCTGCGTGCATTGATTATAACTAAATATCATCCAAATTGCAATTAGAAACAGCTATTTTTATATCAGTCTGCCAGGTTTTTTCCAACGTGATGGGCCAGAAAGGCAGGAGGACCCTCTGCTGGTAATTGCGTTCAAACCCTGATTCGGAAGCGGAAACGGTCTCTAAGGGATGCGCCCAGAGTTTAGGCCTTTTATCAAAACCGAAAGCGCACTCTATGCCTGCGGCCTCATCGCGCAGGCTTAACCGCTCTGCTTCAATAGGGAAATTATCGGGCTGAAGTTTACCTTGTACTGAAAAATTAAACTCTACAGCAAAAATTATCTTTAGAGGCCTGTTGCTTAAATTCTCCAGATTATATTTAATCATAACCTGGGCCTCTTGTGTATTTAAAGAGAGTTCTTTGGAAAGACCCAGAAGAACTCTTTCGCCCTTATAATTTAAGGTGCCGCGCCTGGATAAAATTAGCGAAAGCGTATCCTTATCTCTTCTCTGTCTGAAGGAATATGGGGCATTGATGAAGTCGCCCAGCTCTTCATAGCGCGAATTCCTGAAATCTTCAAAGCTTAAATCCTGATAGAAAAAGTGCTCCAAGAGTGAGGCTCGCCTGTAGGAATCATAAATCAGAAACTTCTCCAGGCCCTTTTCTTTGCTTCTTAGCAAATCATGGATACTGACAATCTTTTTCTTTCCCAGGTGCAAGCGCTTTTTAAGGCTGGTTTTAATTTTTTCATGATATGATTCAGGGCGCCTGCTCATCGTATCCATCAGATTAATAGGACGTTCTAAATAATCCATCTCGAAAATCGCCCCGCCGCGGGCTGGCGCGACAAATATATTTAAAAGCGGATTCCTGATAAGTATTTCGTTATGGCCGTCCTTATCAAAATCGAACATCTCGCTCTCCAGAAAAGGCTTCTTCTGTTTCTTTTCAAGAAGGGCCTGGGCGGTGATAATATTCTTATAAGCAGCGTGCCTCAGATGCGTCAAATATATCCCCCCGAATACTCCGTGCCAGTAAGGGCAATTGCATTGCCCCATATAGAGATATTTCTTTATTTCTCTGTCGCCTTCATCTTTTAATCTATCGCTCACATAAAGCATCCGCTTATGCAGATTATTTGCCTCAGGATATTTCACAAAGAAATTCCTAAAGAAGCCTCCGGACCAGACAACCATTCTGTCATAGCTGGCACAGGGAAGATAAAATAACCCTTGAGGTTTTTCTCTCTGCATATAGTTATGGATAGTCTCTGTCTTCAGCCAATCCTGATTTTTTACAACGAGCTGGAAGAACTTCTCCAGCCACTTTTCTTTATAAACCCATTTATGGGTGCCGGGCCAAAGACCGAATTTTTCCCCGTCATCCACTATTGTGCAGGCGTTAATTTCGCCTTCATCCGCCAATTTTTTCAAATATCTAATGGGCTCTCTCGGCAGCGAAAAGGGAACAATATATCTCAATTTTTCGTTGATAGGAAATATTGCCAGAGTTTCTCCTTCGTCCTCGGTAAGATAATAACCCTTTATTTTTTCCTCATCCATCCCCGCCAGACGAAAATGCGCTTCATCTAAAATAGTATATTTTACTCCTGCCTCGCACAAGGTCTTTACCAGCTGCGGCTCCCAAACCCTCTCGCCCAGCCATATGCCCTTGGGCTCATACTCAAAGTAATCTTTGATAAAACCGCTGAGCATATCAATTTGACCTAAGCGGTCCCTCTGCGGGATAACGGACAGAACCGCCTCATAATATGCGCCTGTTAAGATTTCCACCTGTCCACGCTTAAGCATCTCTTTGACTTTCTTAAGGAGACCGGGGTCGTTTTTTAATAACCAATCTATCAGGGAACCGCTAAAGTGGAAAGTGCATTTAATGGAGGGGAAGTTATAGAGGGTGTCCACAAAGGGGCGATAACACTCCCGATTTGCTTTCTGAAAGACGTTTTCAAAGTTACCTACCGGCTGATGATTATGCACACCAAAAAGCAAATTCAAGTAAACGCCCCCTTTTTTTTATTGGATAGTAATCAGCGACTATACATAGATTTACCAAGAAAATCAACGAATGTCAAGGAAGTTGTTTCGTGAAGGGAAGCACAACGCGCTTTTTGAAGGGATATTACATCTGTTCCTGCTGAGTAACCCTGACTACTTCGGCGGGGGTAGTCAGACCCATTTTTATCTTCTCCCAGCCATCCTGGCGCAGGGTATGCATGCCGGCCGATACAGCCGCCTTTTTCATTTGATCGGCTGAGACTCTTTGTAAGATCAATTCTCTAATCCGTTCATCTATCAGTAAAAACTCATAAATTCCCGTGCGCCCCCTGTATCCTGTAAACTTGCAGAACTCACATCCTCTACCCGCATAGAACTTAATCCCGGAGACGTCCTCAGGCCTAAGCTGTAACTGCTGCAGCATATCTTCTTCTAATTTAACTTCATGCTTGCATTTAGGACAGATAAGGCGCACAAGGCGCTGAGCAATAAAACACTCAACCGATGAAGCAACTAAATATGGCTCGATACCGATATCCAGGAGCCGGGCCACTCCTCCGGCTGCGTCATTGGTATGCAAAGTGCTGAAAACTAGATGCCCCGTCAAAGCTACGCGGATAGTTATATCAGCCGTCTCTCTGTCTCTTACTTCCCCTACCATCATAATATCCGGGTCGTGCCTTAACATCGAACGTAAGCCCTGGGCAAAGCTTAAGTTAATCTTGGGCTGAATTTGAACCTGGGTTACGCCCTTTATCTGATATTCAATAGGGTCTTCGATAGTAATAATCTTTTTTTGGGCATCGTTAATTTTAGTAAGACAGGCATATAAAGTGGTGGTCTTGCCGCTTCCGGTGGGACCTGTAACAAAAACTATTCCGTGCGGTTTTTTGATTAAAGACTCTAAAATCTTTAAATCACTTTCTAAGAGACCTAAATCTTTCAGGCTAAAAAGCATGCCCGGAACAAGAATTCTGATATCTACAGTCTCTCCGTAAGGAGTAGGCAAAACAGAAATACGCAGGTCCAAATCTTTATCGGCAAGCCTAATTACTATCCGGCCGTCCTGCGGCAGGCGCCTTTCTGCGATATCCAGATTGGCCATTACCTTTATTCGCGAGACAATCGCAGAGTGAAAGAATTTAATGTTGGAAGGTACGCTGGCATCATAAAGCACTCCGTCGATGCGAAATCTCACGCGCAGCTGATCTTCAAAGGGCTCGATATGAATATCGGTGGCTCTATCATTAAGGGCCTGCATTAATATCTGATTGACAAATCTGACGATGGAGGCATCCTGGGCTAAGCCTTCTAAGTCCTCTTTGGAGACCTTGAAAGTCTCCAGGTTATCCGAAGAAGAAGGCTCTATCTCCATTGTCTCTATCGTATCAGCACCGACTCCGTAATATTTTCTAATCGCTTCTAAAATATCACTTTCTGCCGCCAGGACTGATTTGACCTCTATCTTCAAAATAAGCCGCAAATCATCCAGAGTCTCCACGTCAAGCGGATCGCTTACGGCAACATAAAGGATATCATTTTCTTTCTTTAAAGGAATTAATTTATAATGGCAGGCGATTTTTGCAGGCACCAGCTTAATTATTTCGGGATCGATTTTTGCCTGCTTTAGTTTTACATGGGCTATATTCAGCTGTTCCGAAAGCACAGGTAAAAGTTCATCAACGCTTAAGAAGCCCTGTTCTACCAGAAGCTCACCGATAAACTCACCCTTCTTGCCCTCTTGCTCGGTGAGTGCGGCATTTAGCTGCTCGGCGTCTATCAGCCCTTTATCGATAAGTATTTCACCTAAAAGCCTGCTCATAGTTTCTCGTGTTTACGCAAGTATTTTTCCGCCTCAAGCATGGCGTTTTCTCCTTCCTTAATAATATGGGGGGTGAGAAATATTACCAGTTCGCTCTTTTCATTTTCCTTGCCCTTGCTTCTAAAGAGATATCCCAGCAAGGGAATATCCCCCAAAATAGGAATCTTATCGGTATTGTCTATTTTGCTGTCTTTCATCAAGCCGGCCAAAATAATGGTGGTGCCGTCTTTTAACAGGAGCTGTGTCTCTGCTTCGGAAGTGGTGACAATAGGCACGCTCGTCCTCACGCTGCCATCGGGATTTTTAAGCTCTAAAGACGTGGGAGCGGAGCTCACCTCCGGCTTTATCTTCATTTTAATATATCCGTCTTCGGCTATAAGCGGAGTCACCGAAAGGCTCACCCCCACATCTACAAATTGAACGTTATCTGCGGTTGTAGTGGTGCCCTCATTCTGGCTGACTGTAGATGTTACATAAGCCTCTTTTGTACCTACTAAGACCTTGGCTTCCTGATTATTGGCTACCGTAATCCGAGGCGTAGAAAGCACATCGGTCTTGCCTAATTTTTGCAAAAGGCGCAACACCGCATTATCACCGGTCTCCTCGTCATCCTTTGTCCGCTTGTAGGTAAAAGTGGTGGGGGCGCTGACCCCGGGCAGATTTATGGCCAGATCGGTTGCCGCAACTGCATCAATGCCTGAGAAAACCGAATTCCAGTTAATTCCATAACCTATATCCTTATTTAAAGTAATCTGCACAATCTTGGCCTCAATCAGGACAACCTTATCCCTTTCGTCAAAGTCGGAAATTACTCTAGCGATATATTTCATCTTCCCCGGCAAATCAGTTACAATTATCTTATTCATCCTCTCATCTATCTTAATCTCACCCACATTATTAGTAAGTGATTCCTTTATCTTCTCCTGCATGTCTTCGGCCTTGGCATAATTCAGGACGAAGGTTCTGGTTACGGTGGGTAAATCCATCTTTTTTATGGCCTCTTCCATCTCCTTGACGCTACGGGGCACATCCAAAAGGACTATGGTATTGGAGCCCTCATCAACTATCACCTTGCCAATCTTGGTTTTAATCTGATTAAGGGATTTGCTCACCTCAAGCGCCTTGGCAAACTTCAAGCGGATTGTCCTGGAAATCTTTTTATCGGAACTCCTTTCGCCATATAAAAGCTCATAATCCTTTTCGGTCATCACGGTAATTACGCCGTCTCTTTCTTCGTAAGCCAGATCGTTAGCCCCCAGAATAATCTCCAAAGCCTCCATCGGCTCTACATCCTTAAGAAAGACGGTTACTTTTCCGCGCACATTTTTACCGGCCACAATACTCAAATTCCCGCGCATAGAGAGAATCTTCAGGACATCGATAACATCCATGCCTTTTATGTCCAGGGAAATCTTACCCGTGGCGGCTTCTTCTTGCGCCGATAAAACGGGTGAGAAAAACGCAAACAAAATCAGAATCCATATCAGAATATTTTTCTTTTTCATTTAGCCTAACACCTCTTTCATAGCGCCAGCTCTGTCTCCTGGCCGTAGTAGTTTAATTTCACTTTTCCCGGGAGTATCATTTTGAGTTTTATCTCACCGATATTTTCCCCCGGAGCGACAAAATAGACCTGTCTGGTCTTGGTATCTTCGATTATCGCCTGGGGATTAGGACCGGAAATTATCCCCTGCAACTTAAGCTTGGAAACCATCTCCAGAAATGAAGCCGTGACCTTGGCCTGCGTATCTTGAGTATCCTGGGCAGCAAACAGGTTCCTTGCCTGTAAAGATTCAGTATAATAGGAAAGGGGCTTTTGTGAAGCTACGCTCATAGGCGGCATCTCTAAAACGCCTCCCTCAAGGTCCCGAAGGCTTAAGACCTCCTCCTCAATCATTCCGGAGCGGCTGATGAACAAATCCGCCATCAGATAAATCCCTAAAATTAAAAAAACCGCCATTAGAAAATGGTTAATCGGGATAGGCCTAAGGTCTTTTAAGGAGAAACGCTGTTTTTGAAAAACAGGCTTTTCTTTTCTTGGAGGCTTGGCCTTTTGCGTCTCTCCTTTAATAAGACGCAGCAGCTTTTCTTCAGGACTGATATTGTTCTGCATTTATCAAACCTAATTCCGTCTCTTCTCGAATAAGGGAAGAAATTATATCTCTATCCACTAAGTCGCACTCCCTCATTACAAGAGATTCCAGGGCATTATGGCATAAGTTGGCAATCCTGCGGGGATATCCTTGAGTATAAGCATAGATTAATTTGACCGCTTCCTCACTGAAAAGCTCTTTTTCTGAGTTATGGCCCGCCTGATATAGGCGAAATTTAATCATTTCTTTGGTTTCTTCCTCATCCAGAGGGTTAATGATATACTTCAGGCTTATGCGGTCGGAAAAATTTCTTATCTTTTTCAGGCGAGGTAAAATCTCCATCTGGCTCATTATTACCAACTGCAGGAGCTTGTGTTCATTGGTTTCATAATTCAATAAAGTGCGCAAAATCTCTAAAAGCGCAGGAGAAAGCTTTTGGCCCTCATCAATAAGCAAAACAACGGTTTTGTCTTCCTGAACGCCTTTTTTAAATAAAAATTTCTCTATGGCCTCTTTATAATCCAGGGTGGACCGAAACAGGGGTGTAATGCCCATCATCTTCACCAACACGGTGAGAAATTCAAACTCTGACTTGTGATTGGGGTCCAGCATCATATAAAAGAGGAAGTCCTCCTCATCCCGGAAGCTTTGAAGAAGGGCCCTGCTCAGAGTAGTCTTGCCTGTGCCTACATCTCCCATAATCAAACTCAGGCCCCGGCGCAACCTTACAGCAATTTCCAATCTCTGCAGGGCTGTATTATGAGCTGTGGAGCGATAGAAGAAAACCGGGTCAGGGCTGGTAGAAAAAGGCTCTTTTTGTAAGTTTAGGAGCTTGTAATACATTTATCTGCCATCTCTTGATGCAATATCTCCTGAATCTCTCTAATGGATTTGTCTTTCTTACGCAGGGAGCGGATTTGCGCAAGCCTCTTCAGGCTTGAGTCATCAAAATAACGAAAACGGGTCTCCGGACTCCTGCCTATCTCCTTAATTAAGCCGATTTTAAGATAATATTTGACCGTGTGGATTGACTGACCGGACATTCGCGCCAAATCTTTGAGTAAAAAGATATTATTCACCCCGCCCTTCCTTTCATCCCTTAGCTTGTGTATATTTTTTAAA
Source organism: Candidatus Omnitrophota bacterium (assembly GCA_020341815.1). GTDB lineage: Bacteria > Omnitrophota > Gorgyraeia > JAFGHF01 > JAFGHF01. Next base: position 131,683 of record CP070837.1, on the reverse strand, counting down.
CAAAAGTAAAATTACCCATCGTTTCTCTCTAATTCTTAAGTTGCATTTTTTAGGAAGGGCGGGGTTCATCCTCCATCCCCCTTTCCCCTTACTCTCTACGTAGAGAGTAGAATAACAGATAAGAAATAGGATGTCAAGAACTATTTTTATAACAAAATAACGGGTTATTGGATGGGTTGTACTCTGGTAATAAACATTTGCGCTCTTAATAAAGAGCCGTCTTTGTTTGGGGAGGTCAATTTCAATCGCTCTACCCTGACCAGGCGGGCCGATTTCTGTAAATTATAAATAAACTCAATATATTTTTCCATAGTGCCTTCGCAATTCATCTCCAAGATATACTTCTTGTAATAGGAAAGCTTCTTTACCGGCTTGGGCCTGATATCGGCAATACGTATCCCTGAGGCGCGGGCTTCTTTTTCTACTTCTTTAGAAAGAAGAGCCACTTCCTCTTCATCCGAAGCACTCTTCTTTATATTCCCCGCATATTTCAGGTATATATCTTTTGCTTTTTTCTTTTCTCTAATATATTTTATATTCCTCTTTAATTCCATCTCCTTGCTCAGGATTTGGCGATTAAGTTCGCTCCATTTTGCACTTAAGGGCTTAAGCGCAAACCTGTAGCTCAGGCTCAAAAAGAATATCCCCAGGATAAGATAAAGCAGATTTTTTTCTCTTCTGGACAGATTCGACAAAAACATTTTCTAAAACTCACTCCTCTAAAGCGCACTCGATCTTAAAATCGGCAAATCCGGAAGCCTTCAGCTTCTTCTCACTCACATATTTTAACTGCACGTTCTTAAAACAACTTGATGCCTCCAAAGCTTCAATAAAACTGAAGATATCAGGAATATTTTTGGAAATACCCCGAAGCCTTAAAGCCCCGGCCCCTTCATCATAATCGAGATTGGAAAGCAAAATATCCTTGGGAAGAATATTGTGGAGCTCGCGCAAGGCGTCAACACTTGAACCCTCAATCTTACTTCGGGCCTCAATCAACTCGATATTTTTAAGCATAGCTTCTACATTCTGCGCCTCCGGCGCAGTCTTTTCGATTTCCCTGTTTAAGTAAGAGATGTGCAGCTGTTTAACATGGATTTTTTTGGCAAAAATAAGGCCGCTCGCCAATATAATAAACGCCGAAAGGACAAGGCTCACATAGAGCTTCTTTCTTTTTAGTTTAATTTCCTGCTTACGACGCAAGTTCAAAGGCAAAAGATTTATTTTTTTCTTGCTCAAGCCTACAACCATACCCAATACTCTTAACAACGAAAGCTCCGGCTTATACTGCACACCGGAAACCCCTCTTTCGTATGTTAGACCTTTTAAGGGCGCAAGCACCAGACAAGGTAATTTAAATTCCTGCTCCAAAAATTCCTTTAAACCCTCTATCATTTTACCCGGCTGGCTCAGGAATATTCTCTCAATCTCCCTATGGGGGTCCTGCCTGCTGTAGCCCTCTATCGTACGCCTGATTTCCTCGGCCAATTTATTCTTCAAATCCGCCTGAGTCATCATTTGCACAGTCCCCCAGTTCAAGCCCCTGGCAAAAACTAACTGTGAATTATGCAGCAGGAGAATCTCTGTATTGTCGCAATCCGGGTCAATCAGGATTGAATAACCATTCGGCCTATCCTGCTTAAAAGCTGCCTCGCACCAGCCTAAAATAGCTTCTGCGCTAAAGGTTATCCTCTCAGGCTCAAAATGAGCCCTTTTTAAAATATTTAGATAATTCTCAACTACACCCCGCTGAGCAATCGCCAGAGCTACTTTTGCATAGCCATCCTTAGTCCGCTCGGTTATTAAATAATCACTGCTCAGGTCTTCTTTGGGGAAGGGCAGCTCTTTGGTCAATTGAAGTTCGACCATTCCTTTGATTTCTTTTTCGCTTGTGGTGGGAAAGCGCAGGAATCTCACCGTAAGCTTATGCCGGGGAATAGAAATGACCAGACGCCCCAACCCTTCTTTAACCTGGCTGCGCACATCGCTTAAGGCGGTTACAATATCCTCTTCGGACTGAGAGGGCAGTTTTCTGACTATAAGCTTGACTATTCTTCTTGCCCCTTTAACATCCCTGGCCTGAGCAAGCTTTAGATAGCCGCCTTCAATCTCCAATCCTGTAATTATTCTCTTTTCCGTTAAAGGTGTATTTATCCCCATAAGACATGCGTCCTTTTAGTATTACTATATGATACCACTAATTGCGGTGCCAGTAAAGATATGGTTTTGCGGGGTTCCTCAAGTCAACTGTAGCGGTAATGGTCGCCTTTACCTTGTTCACCTGGGCTTGAGTGTAAATTGTGTATATATCTGAGCTGACACAAAGCTTATCTGTTGATACCAAGCTGTACAATTTATCCCATTCTGCCTTGTTAAAAGGGGCGCACTCACCAGTATCAGGATTATAACTTTTCCCAATATTCTTTGCGGGTTGGCCTATAAGATTCTTTATATCATTAGCGGAAAACCAGCCATCGTCTTCATTGCCTATCTCCTCATCTGTTTTTCGATAGTTTACAATCAAATCAAGTAAGGCCTCAGGGTCTTCTCCCTGGGAAGGCGTACCCCTAATTAAGGCGGCAAGCACCTTTTCTGAGGCAGTATTAATATTAATCTTACCATCACTATGCACAGTCAAATATCTGGCAAGGGCTCCTTCGGCTTCCTCTTCGCTGATTTTGCCGTCTTCATCTTTATCCTCTCCGTAAAGAATCTGGGGGGTAATGACCTCATCCTCTTCGTCTTCATAGCGCACCAAAAGCAGCTCAGGGATACTTTCAAAGTCGCCATTTTTGTTACGCCAGGCAACAATGGTGCTGACCACTTCACCCGCCTCCTCTACACCACAACTATCTAATAAATTAGCCAAAACTGCAAGCGGAAGCTGTCCAACGCCAACCTTATTAATATTAATTTTACTGCTTTCATCCTCCATTCCATAAAGCATATCACCATCAAGAGAATAACTCACGGTGAAAGTTCCGCTAAAGGTCTCATCGCCTAATTCAATATCTTTAAAAACTTCTTCATTATTGGCCCAGGGCTCATTTAAGGTGTCAATGTCCGGATTGAGACTGTTTTCCTCTTCCCATTTCTCCCTCTCTGCTATAGCCCTTTCTATGGCTGCCCTGGCCAGACCAATGGCTCTTATCTTATCTCTTTGATATCCTGCCAATTTAACCTCTAAAGAAGCCTGTTTGCCGAGGGCAATGGCAAAAAGCGTTAGAATAGCCAAAACCCATAAAGTAACGATTAGAATTGCGCCGCGGTCTTTATTCACCCCGCCCTTCTTTCTATTGTTTCCGCACTTATCTCCTATGCAAAACATAATGTTTGGAAGGGCGGGGTTCATTTCTCCTGGCCTTTTTCACCGATGGGGATAAAGACATATTTTGTAAAAGGCACTTCACCGGCTTCCTCAAGAGCCAGCTCTATTCTTATGCCCTGGGGAATTTCTTCTGTATTATTCCAGGTATCCAGCCATTTATAAGATTCATTATCTTCTTTATCTTCATAACAATAGAAGAATTTCAAGGCGGCAACCTTTTCAGCGAGCGCTTCCTGAGCCTCAGCCTCTACTTCTTCCCCTTCTTCAGGAAGAGGAAGAGTCTGCTCCAATCTCTGTAAGATTTGCGTAGACTCATCTAAGCTGTATGTAATCTTTCTCAGCTCGGGATGCACCGGTATTATCCGATAGTCATCCATCAGGCTATAGAAAGAGACTTTACTCCCTGTGCCTGCGAAATTGGGAAAATCCTCTTTTTCAGAATAAAAAACCGCATTTTCTAAATCGCAAGCTATTCTATTCAAGCCCATGCGAACATCCTGATAGAGCTGCTGCGTCTTCTGAGCCCTTCTCCAGGCAGAAAGCCCCGTGCCAAAGGTAGAATATACCGTTACCGCAACAACGGCAAAAATAGTCAATGTCAGCATAAGCTCAAGAAAGGTCAAGCCTGTTTTTTTCACCCCGCCCTTCCTTTCATCCTAATGCCAAGATTAGATTTTACTTCTGCTAAGCTATTAACCATCTTCGCCATCACCTCTAACTTATAAATGCG
>CP070837.1:126501-127525 GCA_020341815.1 Candidatus Omnitrophota bacterium | reverse complement strand
CGCTGTCTGACTCCTATAATAAGGTGTAACGGTATTCGGAGTTTCATTGGGTTCGGTAACCTGGTAGGGTCCCTAGCCCATTGAGTACTCTACCCCCGTTATCCATTTTATAAGGCTAGCCCTAAAGCTATTTCGGGGAGAACCAGCTATTTCCGAGTTTGATTAGCCTTTCACTCCGACCCACAGCTCATCCAAGCTGTTTTCAACCAACACTGGTTCAGGCCTCCACGATCTATTAGGACCGCTTCACCTTGGCCATGGGTAGATCACTCGGTTTCGGGTCTGCTATATACAATTAATCGCCCTGTTTGGACTCGCTTTCGCTACGACTCCCCCCGATTCATCGGGGTTAATCTTACTATATACAGCAACTCGCCGGATCATTATGCAAAAGGCACGCAGTCAAGCGTGATCCGCCAAAGGCGGACCATAGCTCTCCTACCGCTTGTAGGCTTACGATTTCAGGTACTATTTCACTCCCCTCACCGGGGTACTTTTCAACTTTCATTCACATTACTTTTACGCTATCGGTTGTAAGCGAGTATTTAGCCTTAGGCCATGGTCGGCCTAGATTCTCATGGGATTTCCCGTGTCCCATGATACTTGGGATACTGCTAGGGTATTTCAGGATTTCGCTTACAAGACTATCACTTTCTATGGTCCGACTTTCCAGCCGGTTCAGCTATCCATCCATATCCCACATTGCAGTCCCGCAACCTCCCGATAACTTGCGTTATCGGGATTTAGGCTCTTTCCTTTTCGCTCGCCGCTACTGGGGAAATCGCGTTCGCTTTCTTTTCCTCAGGGTACTGAGATGGTTCAGTTCTCCTGGTATAGCTTCCTCCCGCCTATTTAATTCAGCGGGTGATATTCCGATATAACTCGGAATCGGTTGCCCGATTCGGAAATCTCCGGGTCAAAGCCTGCTTGCGACTCACCGGAGCATATCGCTGCTTGCCACGTCCTTCTTCGCCTGCTTACACCAAGTCATCCGTCATAAGCCCTTTGTAGCTTGACCACAAAT
>CP070837.1:124580-126401 GCA_020341815.1 Candidatus Omnitrophota bacterium | reverse complement strand
TATAATCAATCTAAAGGGAGTATGCGTAGCCTTAAATAAAGACTCCAGGCACCCTTTTGTATACTCCAGCTGGTTCCAGACCGGTATAACGATGTCACAAACAGGTCTATTTTTTTCCGAAACCATTCTTCATTTCCCAATATTTAGCGTAACTTAAAATCTGATAGAATCCGGCAAAGACCGAAACTACAAACCCCGTAAAACCGTCTTTATATGCCTTTTTGCGAAAAAAACTGCGCAGAAAACGGTCGCACGTACGCCGAACGGCCCTTCCTAAGCCCATCCGCCGCTTATCCTTAACCCACTTGATTGCCTCAAGAGTGGTCTGTTTATTCATTTTATTCAGAAAATCCTCAAAGTTCTTGTAAGAATAATGAATTATGTCATTATTCAATCTTCCAGCCGGACCGTTTAAGAATGCACGGGGATGAACCTCCGCTTCTTCCCAGCGGAAATCTTCCTTTTTGAACAGCTTTAACTGCGGGCTGGGATACCACCCACCGTATCTGACCCAGTAATTTCCGATATAGTTTCTGCGCGGAATAGAATATCCTTTAAATTCTGGGCCCTTGTTTATTGTTTCGATTATCTCTTCTCTTAACTGCGAAGTTACTCTCTCATCGGCATCCAGACTCAACACCCAGCTGTTACGCGGCTGAGTATGGGCCCAGTTGCGATGTCTGCCTTCGATATCCATCTTTTTATGAAAGATTCTATCGGTATGCTCCCGGCAAATCTCTACTGTCCTGTCTGTGCTGTTGTCATCCACCACAACAATCTCATCCGCCCATTTAACCGACTCCAGGCAGGCTTTTATGTTGCTCTCTTCGTTTCTGGTAATTATTACTACCGATAAAGGGATCTTATTTTCCATAGATAACCTCTGCTCTGTGAAACTTTTTAAAGCTATTCAGCCTTTTTCCATAATTTTCATCGTCCACGTATATCCTGTCAAACTTCTTTTTGCGCTTTACAATCCTCCAGATACTGACCACCTTAAAGAAATTCTCCGGCAGAATATACACAAAGACATTGAAGCAGTTATCGAACCTTTTCCGCAGAAACCCCATTCTGCCGGATAAAAAAATCCAGACGATATTCCCCTGCCCAGCCAATCGTAAAGCCTCTGTAGCTATTTTCTCTATATAGGCAGAATCATCCCTGGTTAAGACATAAAGGAGGCGCTGCATCATTCCCCATTTTGCCTGAAAAATGTCCCTGTTCCGTCCAAAATCCTGCTTAAAGCTCTTAAACTTTATAAACGAGCGCCTCTGGCGATGATAAACGTAAGCGGCTTTTGCGCAAACGCTGTTATACTTCAAGCTTTTAGCCCGTTTGCTGAAGTCGGCATCCTCAAAATTACCCCTTCCATATATTTCATCAAAAAGCCCTATCTCATCTATCACTTTGCGCTTGATAAGCATACAGAATCCAATGGCCCAGGGCATCTCAGAATACTCTCCTTTATGCGAAGCCAACTCTTGAGCAAGCGATTCCAACGACTGGCCCCGCTTAGGGTTCAAGCCAAAGGTATTGCTATTGGGGTTAACTATGCCTATATCCTCTTTGGTCTCGGCTACTTCAAGCATTTCCTCCAGCCAGCCTGAAGCAACCTGCGTATCATTATTTAAAAGGCAGACATAAGGAGCCCGGGACTCTTCTATGCCCTGATTGACTGCCTTAATAAACCCCATATTCTCGGCGTTTCTGATTAAGGTGACAGCTTTAGGATTTCTTTCTCTGGCGCTCTCTAAGTATTGCGCCGTCTCTCTATCGCTGGCATTATCCACTATAATCAATCTAAAGGGAGTATGCGTAGCC
>CP070837.1:118622-124480 GCA_020341815.1 Candidatus Omnitrophota bacterium | reverse complement strand
GCCAAAAGGAAAAGTTAAGTGGTTCAGCAACCAAAAAGGTTATGGATTTATTACTTCCGAGTCAGGTAAGGATGTATTCGTGCATCATAGTGCAATCGAAGGTGAAGGATACAAAACTTTAGACGAAGGGCAGGAAGTCGAGTTTGAGGTCCAGCAGGGCCCCAAAGGCGAACAGGCTGTAAAAGTAGTAAAGTTGTAATCTAGGAGGCTAATTTCGGGGATACCTTACTTAGTTATTTATTTTTTAAAGAGGTAAGTACTGTGTCCCCGTTTGCTTGAGGTCATTTCTATTTATGAATGGAGCGGGCAATAAAAGATACAATCGAAGGCTGCGGAGTCTATTTCCGGCCTGGAATTTTCTTGAATATGCGCTTGTGCGCACAATGATGGTGACAATCAATTTCCTTCCTATTGGCGTATCCACTTGGATAGCAAGGAGGCTTGGGGAAGTATTTTTTTTGATAATGCCCCGCAGGAGAGAAATTGCCCTTCTCAATCTTAATATTGCTTTTGGGGATGCCAAGACAGATACAGAAAAAAGAAGACTTGTTTTAGAGTCTTTTCGTCATCTGGCGACTTGCGTAATGGAGTTTTTCAGGCTGCCCAAGTTCGTAAAAAAATCATCCGGACGAGTCGTTCTTCAAGGGACCGAATATCTCGATCGGGCTTTTGCCAGAGGCAAGGGGGCAATCCTTGTTATGTCTCATCTGGGCCCCTGGGAATACCTTGTCTTCCTTTCCTATTTAAAAGAATATCCCACTACTGTTTTAGGCCGGGCCGTCAGAAATCCTTATTTCTACCGCTGGGTCAAGTCCTTAAGAAAAATAATGAAGCTTAATCATAGCGATAAAACAATGGGTGCCAGGGAAATTCTTAGGGAACTGAAGAACAATCATCTGGTAGCCATTACTATTGACCAGTGGGCAGGTTCGGAGGGCGTGCGCTCTTATTTTTTTGATGTAGCGACTTCGACAACTTCGCTTCCGGCGCGCCTGGCAAAAAAAACCGGTTCTGCCCTTATTCCCGCATATTGCGTCCGCAGAGCATGCGGAGAATATGAAATTTGCGTTCATCCCGAGGTAACTATTGAAGAGAACAAAAATAACTGGACACCAAATGTGACCAATAGGCTCAACTATCTTTTGGAACAGCAAATCCGCGCCTTTCCGGAACAATGGATCTGGACTCATAAACGGTGGAAAAATTAGAACACTGAGAGCACTGAAAAATAACCACTGAAACCACTGAAGAATATTCAGTGTTCTCAGTGATAATTCAGTGATTTCAGTGAAGGGAGGTGGGAAGATGAGCTGGAGGCTATTTTGGCAGATAGTATTGTTGATAGTGGTAGCGGCGGTGATAATGTCTATTTCTAAGTTCGGGGTATTTCGCTGCAAATATATGGGCAAAGGCATGTATCCGCATAAAGAGATGTATGAAGAGATGCATAAAGGCAGGAGATAAGCTCGAAGGTATAAAAATATCAGAACAAAGCCTCAAGATAATACTTGAGGCTTTGCTTTATAGGGGGTATAATTTAGGGGTATAATCGAGGGGGAGACAAAGCTTCATGCACGTTGAAAAGATGAGCTTTAAACATAAAGATGCGCTTTATGAAAAATTAAAAAAAATGGGTGCGACTTTATCCGATTATAATTTTGCCAATCTTTATCTCTTTAGAGATGTGCATAATTACGAAGTGATTTTTGATAAAGAGCTATTTATCAAAGGCAAGACCTATGACGATTTTACCTATATAATGCCTACGGAAGATCCGCGAAAAATAAATTTAACCCACCTTAAGGAACTCATGAAAGGCGTTGATTTTTGTTACCCTATTGCCGAGGAATGGCTGGAGGCTTTTAATATTGAGGGCTTCCGCCGCAGCTATAAAGATGGGGATTCCGATTATATCTATACCTTGGAGAAAATGGCTACATATAAAGGAAGGAGGCTCCATAAAAAGCGCAATTTGCTTAAGCAATTTGTAACGCTTTATGAGCATGCCGCACACCCCTTGACCGAAGAGCGGATAGAAGATGCCGTTAGCGTGCTTGAGGCCTGGCAAAAAGATATGGGTATTCCATCAGGGGAAACAGACTACCACCCTTGCCTGGAGGCATTGAGAATGCGCGAGAAGCTAGTCTTGTGCGGAATAATATATTATGCGAATAAGGAGGCAGCAGGCTTTATTCTGGGGGCAGAATTGGGGAATGAGGTATTTGTGCTCAATTTTGCAAAAGGGAAAAGGAAGTTTAAGGGTATTTATCAATATATGTATAACAATCTGGCCAATCTCCTTCCTAAAAAATATAAATATTTTAATTTTGAGGAAGATCTGGATAAAGAGGCATTGAAGGTGGCCAAATCTTCCTATGTGCCGGACGCAATGCTTAAGAAATACAGAGTAACTGTGAAAAAGTAAAAGGTCAATTCGGGCTTTGTTTTTTCCGTCATGTATGCTAATATGATAAAAATAGGCTTGTTACAATAATTGATAGAGTTACAAAATGAAGATATTTATCAGCGATTTACATCTGGGTGATGGCTCAAGAACGGATGATTTTCACCGTGACAGGGAATTCCTTGAATTCCTTGAATTTGTGGAGGAGAAGGCTCAGGAGCTAATTATTTTAGGAGATTTATTTGAATTGTGGCAGGCCGATTTAGACAGGGCCCTGTTCAGGCATGGTGAAATTGTAAATAAACTTTTATCGTTAAGAAATAAATTGAAAATAACTTATGTAATCGGAAACCATGATTACATACCTTTTATAAAGTTTGCCGATTTAGGCCTGGGGATATCTTTAGAATATCGCGATGAGGGAAGCGGCATTGTTGGCGAACACGGCCACCAGTACGATATATTCAATCGCTACAAGAATCCTCTTGAATCAATTAAATGGCCCGCGGGTCAGCGCCTGACTTTATTTGTGGCCGGCATGGAAAGATTTATTCATCCCAATGCCGATGTATGGATGAAAAAGGCAATTGCCGGCATGGATGATTTTTTGCGCAAGGCCATGATTGTAAGGAATAAGATTACTCCCGCAACAAAAGAATATTTTAATAGAGGCGGACATTTCGGAGAGTTTGAGCAGGCAGTAGATAATCACCTGCTGCAGGGAGCAAAAATAGTTATCTTCGGACATATACACCATGCTGAGCTTCAAATGATGGAGAAGGGTATATATGCGAATTGTGGCTCCTGGGTAGATGCTGCCCAGCCTACTTATATAGCCTGCCACAGAGATAAAATAGAGCTTAAGGAAGGCCTTACTCATAACATAATTAAACAGTTAACCTTAAGGCAAAACACTCAGGAGGTTTAAACGATGGAAGCTTCCAAAAGACAGATAGTCAAAAAATCCTTCCTTCCTCTAATTATACTTTTATTATTCTTTGGATATTATGCATTTTATAAAATAAAAATAGCCCCGGCAATTTCTACGCAGCTTCAAAAAGAATTGGAAAAATACATAGGAACTGTTTTTATTATCTGTTTAAGTTTTATTGCCCAGAGAATCGCAGGGGTTTTCTTGAGTTGGTATAAAGAATGTATGAGCGCTAAGACCGCCAGCCATCTCGATGATAAATTAATTCCTCTTTTTCAGAGGATGGCAAAAATAGCTATCTGGGTAATTGCCCTTTTGGTAATTCTGCCTCTGTATGGAGTAAATATAAGCGCCTTGGTTGCTGCCTTGGGCGTCGGCTCTTTGGCGATTGCCCTGGCCGCCCAGGATACCATTGCCAATATTATTGCGGGATTTTTGATTATGATTGATGTGCCTTTCAGGATAGGGGATAGAATCAAGCTTCCTTCGGGAGAAATTGTAGAGGTTTTAAGTATCGGGGTAAGAAGGTCCAAGTTTTTAGCTGAAGATAAATCAATTGTAATTGTACCCAATTTGGACTTAAGCAAGAGTAAGATTATAAATTATACTTATGGAGAAGAGAAAAATGCAGACTTTTGATTGTATAGCTAAAAGGGCAAGCATCAGGGAATACGAGTCCAGGCCCATCGAAAAGAAGCTTTTAGAGAAGCTTGTCGATGCCGGCCGGCGCGCACCTACTGCAAGAGCGGTTGAGCCCTGGGAGTTCGTAGTTATTCAGGAAAGACGAACTCTGAAAAAGCTGGGGGAAATAGCGACTTCCGGAAGCTTCGTTAAGGATGCGGCCTGCTGCATAGTGATATTCTGTAAGGAGACCAAATATTATCTTGAAGATGGCTGTGCGGCTACGGAAAACATCCTGCTTTGCGCCGCAGATTTAGGATTGGGCGCCTGCTGGATAGCCGGGGATAAAAAGCCCTATGTGGATGAGGTATCGAAACTCTTAGGGGGCGGGGAAGATTTAAAATTGATAAGCTTAATATCCTTAGGCTGGCCGAAAGAAGAGGTTAAACAGAGAAAAAATCGTTCTTTGCAGGATGTGATACACTGGGAGAAGTTTTAATGAACCCCGCCCTTCCAAACATCACGCATTGTATAGTAGATACGAGTGAGGGTAATAGTTTGGTAAGAATAAAATTTAACTATGACATTAGGATGAAAGGAAAGGCGGGGTGAAATCTTACACCGAGTATTTGTGGTTCAATACCGAAAAAACAATTGAATTGATTAATATGACTGCGCAGGTTGAGAAGTGCGTGAAAAAAAGCGGTGTGAAGGAAGGGCTTTGCCTTGTGAATACAATGCATATAACCGCAAGCGTCTTTATAAACGATGATGAGCCTGGCCTGCACCATGATTTCGAAAAATGGCTGGAGCGCCTTGCTCCCCATAGCCCTATTTCGCAATACAGGCACAACTTAACCGGAGAAGATAACGCCGATGCGCACCTGAAGAGGACAATAATGGGGCGGGAAGTAGTAGTGGCGATTACCGCAGGCAGGCTTGATTTCGGGCCGTGGGAGCAGATTTTTTATGGTGAGTTTGATGGCCGGCGCAGAAAGAGGGTATTGGTAAAGATTATAGGCGAATAATTAAAGGAGGAGAAGATGAGGAAGGTGTTGTTTGTTGTTTTTGTTCTCATCTCTGTTTTTTCTGCTGTCCTGGTTATTGCTAAAGACAACGGCAACGAAGAAGAAGTGCCTAACGGGATGGAGGTCTTGGAAGCCGGAAACGTCAGGTTTATAGTTCCCAAAGGCACCAAGATGAAACAAGAGGGTAATGTAGTAACCGTAGAGGATATCAGCGCCTATTCCGCCCGAAGATTTCTGGAGATGGAAGGACGTTTTACCGGAGTGGAAGAAGACCTTAAAGTGGTAAAAAAACAAGTTGCCCATATCGAAGAACATCTGGCAAAAATTGCGGTAGGAGATGAAGAAATTAAAAAACAAGTAGAGGATTTAAAAACCTATTTGGATGAAATGAAGAAAGAACAATGAATATTTACTTAAGCATTATCTTAATTATTTTAATTAGTGATTATTTACTGGAATTATTTGTAGAAAGCTTGAATGTAAGGCGCGCCTCAAACATTTTACCTCGAGAGTTCGATTCCTATTATGATGCCGATAAATATAAAAAGTCGCAGAATTATTTAAAAGAAAATACAAATTTTAATCTCATCAGAGAAGGTTTTTTCACTTCGTTTATTCTTATATTTATTCTGGCCGGCGGATTTAATTTTATAGATAAGTTTGCCCGGGATTTTAATTTTGGCCCTCTTCTTACCGGGCTTATCTTTGCCGCAGCTTTGATGTTAGCTGTTCGTCTCTTGAATATCCCCTTTTCCGCCTACCGGACTTTTGTCATTGAGGAGAAATATGGTTTCAACAGGACAAAAGTAAAAACCTTTATACTGGACATATTAAAAAGCTTGATTATAGGCGCTATTATAGGGGGAATAGTTTT
>CP070837.1:103914-118522 GCA_020341815.1 Candidatus Omnitrophota bacterium | reverse complement strand
TATGGCAGAGGTAAGGGTAGTCTTGCCGTGGTCCACATGGCCGATAGTGCCGATATTTATATGTGGTTTAGTGCGCTGGAAAACTTCTTTAGCCATTTTTGCCTCCTTATTTTATCACTGAAACCACTGAAATTACTACATTGAAACCACTGAATTAATTCTCAGAGGTCTCAGACTTTCTTCAGTGTTCTCAGTGTCTCCCGATTATCTTTTCCACTATATTTGAAGGCACTTCCGCATAAAAGGAAGGCTCCATTGTATAGGTGCCTCTTCCCCGGGTTAAAGAGCGAATAACGGTGGCATAGCCAAACATCTCTGCCAAAGGCGCATTGCCTCTAATCAAACGCGTAGGGCCCTTTTGGTCGATTGACTTTATCTGCACCCTGCGGGAATTAAGGTCACCGATAACATCTCCCAAAAACTCATCCGGAATAATTACTTCCGTATCCATTATCGGTTCAAGCAAAACACAGCGGCCCTTCTGCAAACCATCGCTCAAGGCCTTTGATGCAGCCATCTTAAAGGCAAGCTCCGAGGAATCAACCTCATGAAAGGAGCCGTCCACCAATTTAACCTCTATATCCGTAACGGGATAGCCGGCCAATACTCCGGTTTGTGCCTTCTCGTTTACCCCCTGCTCTATGGCAGGAATAAACTCACGCGGAATCGCCCCTCCCTTGATTTTGTCAATAAATATAATATTACTGTTACGCTCCGCAGGCGCAATCTCCAGGACAACATGGCCGTATTGACCGCGACCTCCGGTCTGCTGAACAAATTTCGCCTCGGATTTGACTTTTGCGGTGATAGTCTCCTTGTAAGCTACGTGGGGCGTGCCTGCCTTAGCCGCAACCTTAAACTCGCGCAACATCCTATCCAAGAGAATTTCCAAATGCAATTCCCCCATTCCCGATATAATCGTCTGGGCCGTCTCCTGATTATAAGAAACCCTGAAAGTAGGATCTTCTTCCTGCAGGCGGTGAAGAGCCAGACTTAATTTTTCCTGATCCATCTTAGTTTTTGGCTCGATGGAACGGGAAATAACAGGTGTGGGAAAATGCATCTTCTCTAATACCAGAGGATGCTCTTCATCGCAAATAGTGTCTCCTGTCGTAGTCTTTTTTAAGCCGACACAGGCAGCGATGTCTCCGGCATGGACACGCTCAACTATATTCTGTTTATTGGCATGCAGCTGCACAATCTTACCTATGCGCTCCTCAATCTTCTTTGTGGCGTTGTAAATCTGTTTTCCTGATTCAAGCACACCGGAATAAACTCTGACAAAGGTCAGTTTCCCCACATAGGGGTCGGCAACTACCTTAAAGACCAAACCGCATAAATATTCATCATCGCTGGCCTTTCTCTCTTCCTGGGTTTCTGTCTCAGGATTTATTGCGTTAATCGGGGGTACCTCCTCCGGAGAAGGCAAAAAGTCCACTATTGCATCCATCAATGCCTGCACGCCCTTATTCTTCAAAGCCGAACCGCAAAATACTGGTACAATTTTATTCTTTATCGTTGCCTCTCTGATGCTCCTCTTTAATTCCTGCGGCCTTATTCCGATATCATGGACAAACTTATCCAGAGTAACTTCGTCGGCCTCGGCCAATCTTTCGATTAACTGCAGGCGATACTTGCTTGCCAGAGGTTTTAATTCTTCGGGGATTTCCGTCTTTTCAAACTTTATTCCCAGCTCATCTTTATAAATAATAGCCTTTGATTCCACCAGATCGACCATGCCTTTAAATTGATCTTCCTGACCAATAGGTATCTGTAAAATCAGGGGCTTTGCCCCCAGCTTTTCTTTCATTTCTTTGCAAACGCCAAAGAAGTCACTGCCCACCCGGTCGAGTTTATTTATAAAGGCAATGCGCGGCACCTTGTATCTGTCTGCCTGGCGCCAGACGGTTTCGCTCTGGGGTTCAACGCCACCTACTGCGCAGAAAACGACCACTGCTCCGTCCAGCACTTTCAAGGATCTCTCTACTTCCGCGGTAAAGTCAACGTGCCCGGGAGTATCAATCACGTTAATCCTGGTGTCCTTCCAGAAACAGGTAGTGGTTGCAGAGGTTATGGTAATGCCCCGCTCCTGCTCCTGCTCCATCCAGTCCATAGTCGCTGTGCCTTCGTCGACCTCGCCTATCTTGTATATCTTGCCGGTATAGTAAAGGATGCGCTCGGTGGTGGTGGTCTTGCCGGCATCGATATGAGCGATTATTCCGATATTCCTGAGTTTTTTTAAATTAAGCTCTTCCATTTTATCCAATTCTAATATGGCTTCCATACCATGCTTACCATCTGTAATGCGCAAACGCCTTATTGGCTTCGGCCATCTTATGCGTATCCTGTTTTTTCTTTACGGCGCTGCCTGTATTCTTATAAGCATCGAGGATTTCCTGAGCGAGCTTCTCCTGCATGGGTTTTCCTTTTCTGGCCCGGGCATAATCCCTAATCCAGCGAAGCGCCAGGGTAACGCCGCGTTCGGTTTTGACCTCTATGGGAATCTGGTAAGTAGCTCCACCCACTCTGCGCGATTTTACTTCTAACAGAGGCCTGACATTTTCTACGGCCTTGTTTAACACTGAAAGCGCATCGCTTTGGCCGGAACGTTCCTTTACAAGGTCTAAGGCATTGTAGATTATGCTCTGAGCCACGGATTTTTTTCCTTTAAGCATAAGCATATTGATAAGCTGCCCTATTACCTTGCTGTTGTATTGCAAATCCGCCGCAGGCTTTCTTTTCTCCGCTCTTCTTCTTCTCATTTCGGTCGTTTAGCTCCGTACTTAGAACGCGATTTTTTTCTATCGGCGACACCGGCAGAGTCTAACGTGCCCCTTACTATATGATAGCGCACGCCGGGTAAGTCTTTTACCCTGCCGCCACGCACCAGCACTATGGAGTGTTCCTGTAGATTGTGGCCTTCCCCGGGTATATAGGATGTAACCTCGACACCCCGCGCCAGTCTTACACGAGCCACCTTGCGTAAGGCAGAATTCGGTTTTTTAGGAGTCTGGGTTTTTACCTGGACGCAAACCCCTCTTCTTTGAGGGCAACCCTTCAAAGCAGGAGATTTGCTTTTCTTTCTAAACTTCTTTCTTCCCTTACGAATTAACTGGCTGATTGTTGGCATCTTCTTTTTTCTCTTCCGTCTTCTCAAGGCTTTCCACGGGCTCTCCCTCTTTGACCAGCCCAATATTGCGATGGGAATGGAATCCCGTGCCCGCAGGAATCAAATGACCCATAATTACATTTTCCTTAAGTCCCAATAGTTCATCACGCCGCCCGCTGGCTGCGGCATCCGTAAGAACCCTGGTTGTCTCCTGGAAGCTGGCTGCAGAGATAAAACTTTCCATACTCAAGGAGGCCCGGGTAATTCCTAAAAGAATGGGCTTAGCCTGAGCGGGCTTCTTTCCTTTCTTGACTATTCTCTCGTTCTCCTGCTGAAATCTGAATTTATCTACCTGCATACCCACGAGAAATTCCGTATCTCCGGGTTCTTCAATCCTTACCTTCTTAAGCATCTGCCTGACAATAACCTCAATATGCTTATCATTGATTTCTACTCCCTGCAGGCGATAAACTTCCTGAATCTCATTAACCAGGTATTCCTGCAGCTTTTTGTCTCCTAAGACCTGCAGGATATCCTGAGGCACAACCGGACCGTCAACAAGCTTCTGGCCTGATGTAACTCTGTCACCTTTATAAACATTGAGGTGTTTCCCATGGGGAATAATATATTCTTTTTTCATACCGGTAGAAGAGGTAATGATTATCCTCCTCTGACCCTTTTTAGTCGTGCCTAATTCTACCGTTCCGTCAATCTCACTGATAATTGCCGGATCCTTTGGGCGCCTGGCCTCAAAAAGCTCAGCCACGCGAGGCAAGCCTCCTGTAATATCCGTAGTCTTGGAAATCTTACGCGGCGTCTTGGCCAGGAGTGTGCCTGCCTGTATCTTCTGCCCGTCTTTTACTACAATATGCGCACCTACGGGAATAGTATATATAGCCAGTATCTCTTTCTTATCATTAAGAATTACGACCTGAGGATGGTATTCTCCTTTATGGTCAATAATTACTCTATCATAAAGGCCGGTGCTCACATCCAGCTCTTTCTTTACGGTCTTACCTTCGATAATATCCTCAAATTTAACGTAACCGCTGAGCTCGGCAATGATCGGTGAGATATAAGGATTCCACTTGACGAATATCTTTTCTTTATCTATAGCTTCTCCTTCGGCTACATTAAGGATTGCCCCTGAAGGAAGCGTATGCCTTTCCAGTTCCCGCTCTAGCTCATCTTGAATTATCACCTGACCATTTCTGCTTAGGACCAGATACTCTTTGCCTTTGGCAGTCTCCATTGTTTTCAGGTTTATATATTTAATTGTTCCCTTATGTTTAGACTTAATAAACGATTGCTCCACGACACGACTGGCGGTACCGCCAATATGAAATGTCCTCATAGTAAGCTGAGTTCCGGGCTCACCTATGGATTGGGCGGCAATAATACCCACGGCCTCACCCAACTCCACCAATCTTCCCGTAGCCAGATTCCTTCCGTAGCACCTGACGCAAACACCTCTTTTAGCATCACAGGTCAACACACTTCTGATGCGAATCTTCTCAATGCCTGCCTTCTCTATATCCTGCGCCTTCTCTTCTGTAATTTCCTCACCGGCTTCTACGATTACTTTGTCACTGACCACATCAACGATATTATCCAGGGCAACACGGCCTATAATCCTTTCCTTAAGCGGGACTACCACCTCATCGCCTTCAATAATAGCGGCGATCAAGATTCCGTTTAAGGTACCGCAGTCGTCTTCAGTAACAATCACGTCTTGAGCCACATCTACCAGTCTGCGGGTGAGGTAGCCTGAATCGGCGGTCTTAAGGGCCGTATCGGCCAGACCCTTTCTTGCGCCATGAGTAGAAATAAAGTATTCCAGCACCGTCAGGCCCTCGCGAAAGTTGGCAATAATAGGGCTTTCGATAATTTCCCCCGAAGGCTTGGCCATCAGACCCCTGATGCCTGCCAACTGCCTGATTTGCTGCTGCGAACCCCGGGCGCCTGAATCGGCCATCATAAAAATAGGATTAAAAGGATCGAGTGTCTCAAAAATTAAATTGGCGATTTTATCCGTAACCTTGGTCCAGATATCAATAATCTTATTATACCTTTCTCCATCGGTAATCAGGCCATTTTTATACTGGTTTTCTACATCCAACACCTCAAGTTTTGCTTTCTTAAGGATTTGCTCTTTCTGCACAGGAATCCTGATTTCCTCAACCGATATGGAAATGCCGGCCAGGGTCGCCTGTTCAAAACCGACCCTCTTTAGTTTATCCAGAAGTAAAACAGTCTGATGTAAGCCATATTTGCGATAACAATCAGAAATGACCGTTCTTAATCTTGATTTGTTCATCGTCTCGTTAACAAAAGGCATGCCTTCCGGCAGAAGTTGATTGAATATAACCCTTCCCATTGTAGTCTCAACAATTCTACCGTCCATTTTTAGCTTTATCTTAGTATGCAGGGCAATCTCTTTATCTTCAAAAGCCACCATTACCTCATCTATGCTGGCCAGGACTCTTGGGTAAGTTCCCAGTTGTAATTTCTCTTTGGTCAGATAATAACAACCCAAGACGATGTCTTGGGAAGGAGTAGCCAGAGGTTTTCCGTTAGCCGGAGAAAAGATGTTATTGCTGGCGAGCATAAGCAGACGGGACTCCATCTGCGCCTCTATAGACAAAGGCACGTGGACCGCCATCTGGTCGCCGTCAAAATCGGCGTTAAAGGCAGAACATACTAATGGATGCACCTTAATTGCCTTGCCTTCGATGAGCACCGGCTGAAATCCCTGAATACCCAATCTATGTAAGGTAGGAGCGCGATTAAGTAAAACCGGATGGTCCTGAATTACTTCATCCAGTATATCCCATACTTCAAGCCGGGCCTTCTCCACTATTCTTTTGGCGCTTTTAATAGTGTGCACGAAACCGCGTTCTTTTAGTTTGCGAATGATAAAGGGCTCAAAAAGCTCTAAAGCCATACTTTTAGGCAAGCCGCATTGATGAAGTTGAAGTTCGGGGCCAATCACAATGACTGATCTTCCCGAATAGTCAACCCTTTTTCCTAATAGATTTTGGCGGAATCTGCCTTGCTTTCCCTTAAGCATATCGCTTAAAGACTTAAGCGGTCGATTGCCCGGTCCTAATACCGGACGTCCATGGCGGCCGTTATCCAGGAGTGCGTCTACCGCTTCCTGAAGCATTCTCTTTTCGTTCCTGACAATTATTTCCGGTGCCTTCAATTCTATAAGTTTTTTCAGGCGGTTATTCCTGTTAATCACGCGGCGATACAAATCATTTAAGTCGCTGGTGGCAAACCTGCCACCGTCTAAAGGAACCAGAGGTCTCAAATCCGGAGGAATCACCGGCAAGACTTCCAAAATCATCCATTCCGGACGATTGCCGGAGTTCTTAAATGCCTCTAAGACGCGCAGGGACTTAAGGATCTTTTTCTGTCCGAAATCGGTCTTGCAACCGACCAGTTCTTTATGCAGTTTGGTGATGGTTGCTTCCAACTCTATCTCTTTTAATAAATCGCGGATAGCCTCTGCACCCATTTTGGCTGTAAAATTCTGCCCGTATTTCTCCAGGCAACTTTGATATTCTTCGTCAGACAAAAGCTGCTTCTTTTTCAAGGGAGTATTACCCGGTTTAGTTACTATGTATTCCTCATAATATAAAACTCTTTCTATATCCCTGAGGGAAACATTCAAGAGAGTGGCCATACGGCTGGGCACAGCCTTAAAAAACCATACATGCGAAACAGGCGAGGCCAGCTCGATATGACCCATATGTATGCGCCTGAAGGAAGAACGGGTTACCTCTACGCCGCAGCGGTCGCAAATAATACCTTTATATTTAATCCGCTTATATTTTCCGCAGGCGCATTCCCAATCCCGGGTAGGACCGAAGATTCTCTCACAGAAGAGACCGTCTTTTTCCGGCCTAAAGGTGCGATAATTGATAGTCTCCGGCTTTTTCACTTCGCCTCTCGACCAGGAACGAATAGTCTCAGGCGAAGCAATCTTTATACATATAGCATCAAAAGCGTTGACATCCTTCATCACTTATTTTTTCTCCTGTTCTTCGCTTTTTTTTTGGATTTCATCTTGCTCGGGAATTACATCCAGTCCCAATCCCTGTAATTCCTTAATCAAGACATTTAACGATTCCGGAGTCCCTGGATGGAAGCTGCCTTCACCCTTAACTATTGCTTCATAGGCTCTGGTCCTGCCAACCACATCATCGCTTTTAACTGTAAGAAGCTCCTGTAATGTGTGAGCAGCGCCATAGGCCTCCAGGGCCCAGACTTCCATCTCGCCAAAACGCTGCCCGCCAAACTGAGCTTTTCCTCCCAGAGGCTGCTGCGTAACCAAAGAATAAGGTCCGATAGAACGAGCGTGTATTTTTTCATCAACCAGGTGAATGAGTTTCATCATGTAAATATAACCTACGCTTACCCGCTGGTCAAAAGGCTTACCCGTCCATCCATCACACAAGAGGGACTTTCCATCTTCGGGAAGCTTGGCCTTGCGCATCTGCTCTTTGATCTGCTCCTCTCCTGCTCCGTCAAAGACCGGAGAGGCAATCGTTAAGCCCAATGTCTTGGCCGCCCATCCCAGCTGAGTTTCCAAAAGCTGACCCACATTCATTCGCGAAGGCACACCCAGAGGATTAAGCACTATATCCACCGCTCGGCCGTCCGGCAAAAAGGGCATATCCTCTTCCGGCATAATCTTAGCAACCACCCCTTTATTTCCGTGGCGTCCGGCAACCTTATCCCCTACAGAAAGCCTTCTCTTTGTAGCCACATATACTATAATCTTCTTCAGCACCCCCGGAGGTAACTCATCGCCTCTTTTAACCTTATCTATGGCCCTGTCTTCTTCATAGGTTAAGGTGCTTATCTGGTCATTGTAAAACTCTATTGCCTTCTTGATTTGTTCCTGGCGCGCTTCATTCTTGAGTTTAATTTTCACAAAATGCCTTGGTTTGATTTTAGCAAGCTTCTTGGCGGTAATAATTTTTCCCTCTGCAACCAAGACCTTCCCGGCCTTGCCGTCCACTATATCTTTGGCAACGGTCTGACCGAGCAAAAGCTTTGATAATCTTTTGGCTTTTTCTTTTTTCGCTTCCTTTATCTGAGTCTGATAATAATTCTTAATTTCCTTGATTTGTTTAATTCCGTTCTCAATCTCCTGCTTGGTTCTACTGCGTGCTTCCCTGCGCGAAAAGACCTGCGTATCCACAACTATTCCCTCTATCCCCGGAGGCACAGTCAAAGAGGCATCGCGGACATTTCCCGCCTTTTCTCCGAAGATAGCGCGCAGGAGTTTCTCTTCCGGCGAAAGCTCTGTCTCGCTTTTGGGGGCAATCTTTCCTACCAGGATATCTCCCGCAGCAACCTCGCTGCCTATACGGATAATGCCATTTACACCTAAATTCTTCAAGGCGTCTTCCCCCACATTGGGTATATCGCGCGTAATCTCCTCATCCCCTAACTTTGTATTTCTGGCTTCAATCTCAAACTCTTCGATATGGATAGAAGTATAACTATCTTCCTTTATTAGTTTCTCGCTAATCAGGATGGCATCCTCAAAGTTATACCCGCGCCAGGGCATAAAGGCTACAAGGACATTGCGTCCCAGGGCGAGCTCCCCATTCTGAGTGGCTGTGCCGTCAGCAATAGTCTCACCTGCTTTGACTTTTTGACCCACTTTCACTAACGGTCTCTGATTAATACAGGTATTGGTATTGCTGCGCACAAATTTCTTCAGACTATATGTAGTATCGTCAATAACAATTTTATCTGCCTGCACATATTTAACCACGCCGCCTGAAGCGGCCACCACCACCGATCCCGAATCACAAGCCATGCGCGCTTCTAATCCCGTGCCGATTAAGGGAGTCTCCGGCTCCAATAAAGGAACGGCCTGACGCTGCATGTTTGAACCCATCAGTGCGCGATTGGCATCGTCGTGTTCCAAAAAGGGAATTAAGGAAGCGGCTGCGCTAACCAGTTGACAAGGCGATATATCCATATATTCCACTTTTTGTTTGGGCATCTTAGGGAAATCGCCGCGAAAACGACAGGCAACTATCTTATTTACAAAATAGCCTTTTTTATCCAGGGGTTCGTTTGCCTGAGCAACGATTTTGTCATCCTCTATGTCAGCGGAAAGATACTCTATTTTATCCGTAACTTTTCCGTTGACCACTTTTCTATACGGCGTCTCCAGGAAACCAAATTCATTTACCTGGGCATAGGTGCTCATTGAGGCAATCAATCCAATGTTCGGGCCTTCGGGAGTCTCAATGGGGCATATTCTTCCATAATGCGAATAGTGCACGTCGCGCACCTCAAAGCCGGCTCTTTCTCTACTCAATCCACCGGGCCCAAGAGCGCTAAGCCTTCTTTTATGAGTCAATTCTGCCAAGGGGTTAGTCTGGTCCATAAATTGGGAAAGCTGGCTGCGCCCGAAAAAGTCCTTAATAACCGTAGAAACGAGCTTGGAATTAACCAGACTATGCGGCGTCATGTTTTCCAGCTCATATATCGCCATTCTATCCCTGACGGTTCGCTCAAGGCGGGCCAGGCCGATGCGAAACTGGTTCTGAAGGAGCTCAGCTACCGTACGCACTCTCCTGTTACCTAAATGGTCAATATCGTCTACCTTTCCCTGTCCGTTCTTCAAATCAATCAGGGCTTTGATTGCCGAAATCAGGGTCTCTAAATCCAGAAGGCGCTCATCCAAATCGTGTTTTAAGTTTAACTTTCTATTCAGAATATATCTGCCTACCCTGCCCAAATCATATCTTTTGGCATCAAAAAACATCCTTTCTATCAGCACAGAAGCGGCTTCAAAAGTTGGCGGATCCGCTGGCCTGATCTTGCGATAGATTTCAAGGTAGGCCTCTTCTTTGTTTTTAGTATGGTCTTTAGCTAAAGTATTTACGATTTCGGGTATATTCTTTTTTAAAAGATAGAGATTTTTGACTCCCGAGGCGGCATTGATTTTTTTAATCATGCCTTCGGTTAGTTCTTCAAATTGGTCGACCAGGACGTGGTTTGCAGAATCCGTGACGGGCCGGGCAAGCCTCCTGCCCAGGAGCTTACGCAAATTAGGCAAAGTAGGCGAAGTTATCTTCTCCGCCCCGCAAAAGGCCGCTAGAATGTCTTCTGTTTTCTCGCAGCCAAAGATTCGCAATAAGACCGTAGCCGTCACCTTTTTTCGCCGGTCAATCACTACCGAAAGCACATCGTTAACGTCAAAAGTAAACTCTATCCAGGCCCCCCGATATGGTATGAGCCGGCAAGACAGAAGCCTTTTGCCGCTGGAGTGCATATTTTCTTCGAAGGATATTCCGGGTGAACGATGTAGCTGGCTGACAACTACTCTTTCATCCCCATTAACTACAAAAGAACCGGTTTCGGTCATTAAAGGAATATCTCCTAAATAGACCTCCTGTTCTTTTATCTCGCTCTTGGATTTTAAGCGCAGAGTCACCTTCAAAGGAGCTGCGTAACTGACGCCAAGCCTTAAGCATTCCCTTATTTCATATTTGGGGCTGGCCAAAGAATAATTTACAAACTCAAGCTTATAGGCCCCGTCAGAACTTTCTATAGGGAAGACGTTTTTGAAGACCTCCTGCAAGCCTTTATTTTCTCTTTTGTTCTTGGATTTATTAGCCTGCAAAAAGTCAGCAAAAGACTTGGTTTGAATCTCAACCAGTTTGGGTAAATCCATAACTTGAGGCAATCTTCCAAAATTTACCCTTTTGCCCATTATCGGACTCCTTATTTTTGGCTTAAATAAGTTATTTCAGCTCTACTGTAGCTCCGACAGCAGTGAGCTTTTTCTTGATTTCTTCGCCTTCTTCCTTAGTTACCCCTTCCTTAATCGGCTTAGGGGCTGAATCCACTAAGTCTTTGGCTTCTTTTAATCCCAGGCTGGTAATTGCGCGAATCTCTTTGATTACCTGAATCTTATTGGCGCCTACCTTGCTCAATTCGGCGGTAAATGTGCTCTTTTCCTCTTCCTGAGCGCCTCCTGCCGCCTGGCCACCGCCAGCCTGTGCGGCCATAACCGGCATAGCCGCTGAGACACCAAACTTATCTTCCAGCGCCTTTACCAGATTCGACAATTCCATGACGCTCATATCTCCTACCGTCTTGAGTACGTCCTCTGCAGCCTTGGAAAGCTTCACCTCAGGCTTCTCCTTGGGAGCTTCTTCCTGCTTAGGCTTTTTTTCCTCGTGCTTCTCTTTGGGAGCCTCTTCTTGCTTAGGCTTTTTCTCTTCGACTTGCGCCTGCTGCCCTGCTTCTGTCTTTTTTTCTTCTGCCATCTTCGTTATCCTCCATCCTTTTTATTTTTTCTCGCGTATTCTATCTATAACCAGAACAAATTTCTTTATTGTTGCGGATAAACTATTTACCAGGCCCTGAATCGGCGAGTTTAAACCACCTATTACCTGAGCAAGAAGCACCTCTCTGGAAGGGATGCTTGCCAGTCTTTTTACTGAACTTGCATCCAAAAGCTCATCATCAACATAAGCCCCCAGAATTTTGAAGGTCTCGTGTTGTCCTGCAAAATTCACCAAAGTCTTGGATACCGATACCGAATCGCGTCCTCCCAAGGCTATGGCCGTAGGTCCCTGTAATAATGAAGCGATATTTTCCTGATCTAATTCTTTCAATGTCCTCTTGACGATACGATTCTTTACCATAAAAAGAGATGCCTCAATTTCTTTGAGTTTAGAGCGCAAAAGATCCTGCTCTGAAACAGGCATCATATTGAAAGAGGCGATAAAAAGAGTCGAAGAGTTTTTTATTTTCTCTTTCGTCTCTTTGGCCATCAGTTTTTTGCATCCTATGCCGAATTTTTCCATTTTGCTTTTATGCGTTTAACCGGGCGGTATCTAACTTTAATCCCGGTCCCATAGTTGTAGAAATAGTCACATTCTTTATATAACGCCCCTTTACTGACGCAGGTCGGGCGGAAATAATAGCCTTAAGCAAGCTTGAGGCATTTTCGCAGATATCCTGCGCAGAAAAAGAGACTTTAGCCACGGCTGCGTGGATGTTTGCAGTCTTATCTGTCTTGAATTGTACCTTGCCGCTCTTTAATTCCTTGACAATGCGGCCAATGTCTTCACCCACTGTTCCGGCCTTAGGGCTGGGCATCATGCCTCTGGGCCCCAGGACCTTTCCTAATTGAGCCACATCTCTCATCATCTCAGCGCTACTGCAGGCCTTATCAAACTCCAGCCATCCTTTTTTAACCTTTTCAATAAGCTCTGCGCTTCCTACAAAGTCTGCGCCTGCATCTTTGGCCTTATTTACATCTTCCCCTTTACAAAATGCGCAAACCCTTACCGTCTTGCCGGTGCCATGGGGCAGGACCGTTGTGCCCCTGACCAACTGTTCCGATTGTTTAGGGTCAATATTTAAACTGCAGGCCAGGTCTACCGTTTCATCAAACTTGGCAACGGGAAAACCCTTCAAAATATCCACGGCCTCTTTAAGGCTGTAACTCTTATTCTTTTCTACCTTCTCAAGGCACTTTTTGAATCTCTTACTTGGGCTTCGCATCTTTGTCTTCTTTTTTCTTGCTTTCTTCAGCCGGCGCCTTCGCCGCAGGAGCCGGAGCTTTTTCCTCGGCAGCAACTTTTGCCTGCACTTCTGCGAGTATCTTTTGTTTTTCCTCTTGTGTCTCCACAACCGCTATACCCATACTTCTTGCGGTGCCTTCCACGGTCTTCATGGCCCCCTCCAGGTTCTGGGTATTTAAATCCTTCAATTTTGTCTTGGCAATTTCTTTAATTTCCTCTTTTGTAACGGCCCCCGCCTTTTCCCTTCCGGCTACCCCTGAGGCCTTGGCTATATTGGCGGCCTGTTTTAACAAGACTGCCCCGGGAGGGCTCTTAATTATAAAAGTAAAAGATTTATCTTCATAAGCGGTAATAACAACCGGCAAAACCAGGCCTTCCTTGCCTTTGGTTTTTTCATTAAAGGCCTTACAGAAATCCATAATCTTAAGTCCATGCTGACCCAGAGCCGGACCTACCGGAGGAGCAGGATTTGCCTGACCTGCAGGGCAATATAGCTTTATTATTGCTTTAATCTTTTTCTTTGCCATTTTCGCTCACTTCGTTCACTCAAGTCGTTAGTATCTAGTCGCTGGTATCTAGTTAAAATCTTTTTTGTTTAGTTTTTAAATATTTTATTTTTATTGTTTTTACTAAATACTAGATACTGAATACTAGCGACTATCGACTATACCTTTTCCACCTGCCAGTACTCAAGCTCTACAGGTGTGGCTCTTCCAAAAATAGAAACAGTTACTTTTAACTTACCCTTGTTAGGATTGACCTCTTCCACGATGCCGTTAAAATTGGTAAAAGGCCCTTCAATTACCCTGATTCCTTCGCCTTTTGTAAATACCACTTTAGGTGTGGGTTTTTCTCTTTTCTCTGCGGTCTGGCGAAGAATGGTTTTGACTTCCTGTTCCTTAAGCGCCTGCGGTTTTGCCTTCGGACCGATGAAACCGGTTACCCCGGGCGTGGTCTTAATTAAATACCAGAGCCTATCGGTCAACTCCATCTCTATCAATACATACCCCGGGAAGAACTTTCTGAAGGAGATTTTCTTTTTTCCGGACTTTACTTCGGAAACCTTTTCGGTAGGAATTAAGATTTGCGAAATAAGCGCTTCTACGGAATTTTCCCGGGCCCGCTTCTCAATATTGAGCTTTATCTTTTCTTCGTGTCCGGTCTGCGTATGGATTACGTACCATCTTTTAGCCGTTTTAGCCATTGGACTTACCTGATTACCAAATTAACAAGCCGGGAAATAACAAAATCTACCACCCCGATAAAAAGAGCAAGTAAAGATACCGTAACTATTACAATTCCTGTAGAGCCGATGAGCTCTTTTTTTGTTGACCAGGAAACCTTCTTTAATTCACTTTTAACTTCACTTAAAAACCTGCTCAGCTTATTCGCCATTTTTCATCCAAAATACTATATCTTAAATATTAGCCCCTAATT
This sequence comes from Candidatus Omnitrophota bacterium, assembly GCA_020341815.1. GTDB lineage: Bacteria > Omnitrophota > Gorgyraeia > JAFGHF01 > JAFGHF01. The sequence continues at coordinate 104,401 of CP070837.1, read as the reverse complement.
ATAATTGGCAGGCCTGGAGGGATTCGAACCCCCAACATGCGGATTTGGAGACCGCCGCTCTAGCCAATTGGAGCTACAGGCCTTTAAATGAGCCCTCGCTTATTTTGTTTCCTTATGAACAGTATGTTTTCGGCAAAACTTACAGAACTTACTCAGTTCTATTTTTCCTGAGACATTACGTTTATTTTTTGTAGAATAGTAGTTGCGTCTTTTGCAATCTGCGCAGGCCAATATAATCTGTTCTTGCGGCATTACTGTACAATCTCACTGATTACCCCTGCCCCTACCGTATGTCCGCCTTCACGGATGGCAAAGCGCAGGTTTTTCTCCATAGCTATGGGAGTGATTAGCTCTATTTCCATGGTTACATTATCCCCGGGCATAACCATCTCTACGCCGGCGGGAAGGGTGGCTACTCCGGTAACATCGGTGGTGCGAAAATAAAACTGGGGCCGGTAGCCTTTGAAGAAGGGGGTGTGTCTGCCGC
>CP070837.1:76249-103814 GCA_020341815.1 Candidatus Omnitrophota bacterium | reverse complement strand
ATGCCGGGCGGACGTGGCGGAATTGGCAGACGCGTTAGCCTTAGGAGCTAATGGAGAAATCCGTGGGGGTTCAACTCCCTCCGTCCGCATTAAATTGTTAATTTGGATAGATGAGTCATCGGCTTTTACGCGGGTGTAGCTCAGTTGGTAGAGCACAACGTTGCCAACGTTGTTGTCGTGGGTTCGAGACCCATCACCCGCTCCATTAAATTATTTATAAAGAATAAGACAACAAGACCGGACGAGAAAGGAGAATAGGTAAAAATGAAGATCATGGATTTTTTAAATCCTGAGGCAGTCAGCGCTAACCTTCAAGCCACAAATAAGAAAGAGGTAATCAGTGAATTGGTCGACCTTTTGATTAAAGCCGGAGAGGTCAAGGAGAAAGATAAAAATGTGCTGGTGAAAGTGCTCCTTGAACGCGAGGCCTTAGGCTCTACCGGTATCGGCCAGGGTATAGGTATTCCTCACGGCAAATTCAGCGGTGTTAAAAGATTAATCGGCGCCTGCGGCATATCGCCCAAAGGGGTCGATTTCGAATCGCTGGATGGAGAGGCGGTATATACTTTTTTCTTATTGGTTGCGCCGGAAGACTCTGCCGGTCCGCATCTTAAGGCCTTAGCACGCGTTTCCCGCCTGCTTAAAGATAAATATTTTCGCGATACTTTAAAAACGGCAAAGGACGAGAAGGTATTGATTAAGATTATTAAACAGGAAGACCGAAAAAAGACCTGATATGGATAAGTTTAAGTGGTTATATCCGGGGATAAAAATTAAGCGATGGATGATGACCTGTATGTTGGGCGTGGTTATGGTTTCCGTCGGCTCTATAGACCTGGTGTCCCCGGATTATCTTGCCGTGCGCATTTTGGGCGGCTTTACGTTAGCCTTAGGTATAATTTTGATTTTTGTGGGTTTGGAGAGGACCGTGAAATCCTTTCTTTCTGTTTTTCTTCCTCCCAGAGAAGAAAAAAAGATTTTTGACCTTATGTATCAGAAAAGACAATTGGCTCGTGGCCCCAGATTTGTGGTTATCGGAGGGGGTGCGGGGCTTTCTACCCTACTTTTGGGGCTTAAAGAGTATACCAGTAACATTACCGCAATCGTCACCGTAGCCGATGACGGCGGCTCCTCCGGCAGACTGCGCCAGCAGTTTGGACTGCTTGCGCCTGGGGATATCCGCAATTGCCTTGTGGCTTTGGCGGATACCGAGCCTTTAATGAGAAACCTTTTTCAATTTCGCTTTGACGGAAGGGCCGAGCTTAAAGGACATAGTTTCGGCAATCTCTTTATTACGGCGATGACTAGGATTACGGGTGATTTCGAGAAAGCGGTTAAGGCTTCAAGTAAAGTTTTGGCTATTCGCGGGCAGGTAATCCCTTCCACATTGCAAGAAGTTGACCTTGTTGCCGAATACGCCGATGGAACAAAGATATCGGGCGAAAGCAGAATCTCCAGTGAGAAAAAATCCATAAAAAGAATTTACTTAAATCGAGAAGACTGTCTGGCCACTCCCGAGGCAACGGAGGCACTTAAAGAGGCAGATGTTATAATAATTGGTCCGGGCTCACTCTATACCAGCATAATTCCCAATCTACTAATCGAGGGAATTACCAAATCTATCCTGGAATCCAAGGCAATCAAGATTTATGTCTGCAATATAATGACCCAGAGCGGGGAGACGGATAATTATAAGGCCTCCGACCATGTTGAGGCACTGGTGGCTCATGCAAAATGTAAGCTCATCAATCATTGCATTCTCAATTTTGCTCAGATACCGGATGAGTTTCTGGAGAAATATAAGGAAGAGGCGGCCCATCCTGTTTTTGCCGACGCAGAGAAGCTTAAAGAAATGGGATTTTCCGTGATTAAAGAGAATCTGGTGAGCGCAAAAGATTGCGTAAGGCATGATGCTCAGAAATTGGCCAGGATTATTGTCGATTTAATCGAGGCAAAGGAAATAGAAAGTACAGTTCATGGAGTAATAGAATGAATCAGTCTGACCCGGTAAAGAAGACTTTGACCGTCAAAAATAAATTGGGCCTGCATGCCCGTCCTGCGGCTTTGTTTGTCCAGATTGCCAATAAATACGATGCGGAGATTTCCGTAAGGAAGGGTAAGCAAATAGTTAATGGAAAATCAATTATGGGTATTATGATGCTGGCGGCAAGCCGCGGCAGTAAAATTTATATCACAGCCCGAGGCGATGATGCCCTGCAGGCAATTCAAGAATTGGAAAAATTAGTAACGAGCGGATGATGAAGAACACAAATAGCAAACAGATTTTATTAAAAGGTATTCCTGCGGCACCTGGAGTGGTTGTGGGCAAAGCCTTTTGTCTGGGCAGTGAAGATATGCAGGTTGAGAGGCGCGATATCGCTGAGGCCCAAATTCCCAAAGAAATTACCCGTTTTGAAGAGGCCTTAATCAAGACGCGTAATGAAATTCTGGATATCCAGAAGAAGATTTCCCGGGAGATGGGTGTCAGGCATGCCCAGATATTCAACGCACACCTTTTGGTTTTAGAAGACAGGACCTTAATCGAGGGAGTAATCTCCCGCCTGAAAAAAGAAAGAGTCTGCGTAGAGTATATATTTTTGGAGGTCTTGAAGCGCTATATCAAGACCTTCTCGCATATCGATGATCCCTATTTGCGGGAACGCTTAAGCGATATAGAGGATGTCGGCAAACGCATTTTAAGAAATCTACGCGGGATACGCCGCGACATTTTGAGCAATTTAAAAGAAAAGCTTGTTATTGTTGCCTATGACCTTTCTCCCTCGGATACAGCCTCGATGCATAAAGAAAAGGTAATCGGCTTTATTACCGATATCGGCGGCAAAACCTCGCACACTGCTATTATGGCAAAGGCCCTGGAGATTCCCGCTGTAGTTGGCTTGGAAGAGGCAACGGCTAAAATAAAGACAGGAGACACCATAATAATAGATGGGGCAACCGGTGAAGTATTTATAAATCCCGATAAAGTTACTCTTAACAAATATAGACAGCAAAGCGAAAGATTGGTGCGCAGGGAGCAGATCCTTTTGAAATTAAGGGATTTGCCTGCAGAGACTCTGGACGGACACAGGGTAGAATTGGCGGCAAATATAGAATTGCCTGAGGAGTTGCCTTCGGTCCTGGCTCACGGCGCCAAGGGAATAGGGCTTTATCGTACCGAATATTTCTATATGAATAGAATGGATTTACCCAGCGAACAGGAACATTTTGAGGCCTATAAGAAGGTCTTGCAGCAGATAAAACCCTATTCGGTGGTTATTCGCACGCTTGATTTAGGGGGAGATAAGTTTCTTTCCCAGCTGGATATCCCCCAGGAGATGAATCCTTACCTGGGCTGGCGGGCGATTAGATTTTGCCTGGCCCGGCCCGACATATTTAAAGTACAGCTGAGGGCAATCCTCAGGGCTTCGGCTTACGGAAAACTCAAACTGATGTATCCGATGATTTCCGGGGTAGAAGAGTTGAGGCAGGCTAACAAGATGCTGGATGAGGTCAAGGAAGAGCTGCGCAGGCGCAGAATCGCCTTTGATAAAGATATTGAGGTAGGGGCGATGATTGAGATCCCCTCAGCGGCCTTAACGTGCGATATATTAGCCAAAGAGGCAGATTTCTTCAGTATCGGAACAAACGATTTAATCCAGTATTCCATCGCCGTAGACAGAGTAAATGAAAAAATTGCCTATCTCTATGAGCCTACTCATCCAGCGGTCTTGCGCTTAATCAAGAATATTATCGATTCCGGACATAGAGAAAATGTCTGGGTGGGTATGTGCGGAGAAATGGCTTCTGAGCCGGCCTTTGCGCTTTTGCTTCTGGGGCTGGAGCTGGATGAATTTAGTGTTTCTCCCGCTGCCGTGCCCAGCATTAAGCAGATAATCCGTTCGGTTAGTTTAAAACAGGCAAAAGAGGTGGTTGAGAAGGCCTTGAGCTTAACTACCGGTAAAGAAGTAGAGGACTTCAGTAGAAAGAAATTAAAGGAGCTGGTATCTTAATTAAATGCATAACTTGGACAGAATAGAACTTATTGAAAAGATTGACCAGCGTCGGATGCGCGATGTGATTGGAGAGTTCCCTGAACATGTCACGCAGGCCTTTGCATTGGGTAAAGATTTTTCTCTCCCTGCCCATTTTGCAGATGTTAAGAATATAGTCTTTTGTGGTATGGGCGGCTCAGCCATTGGTGCGGAAACTTTAAGTTTTTATTTAAGAAAAGAGTTGGAGCTCGCGCTCTATGTCAACAGGGACTATACCCTGCCGGGTTTTGTCGATAAAGACTGCCTGGTAATTTTACTAAGCTATTCCGGAAATACAGAGGAGACCTTAAGCGCCTATAAAGAGGCCAGGGCCAAAGGGGCAAAGATTGTTGTTATAACCTCAGGGGGGGAGGCCGCAGCTTTAGCAGAAAAAGAAGGCCATCCCTGCCTTTTGATTCCCCAGGGATTTCCGCCGCGGGGAGCATTGGCTTTCCTTTGCTTTCCTGTTTTAGCCCTTTTCTCCCGCATAGGCCTAATCGGGGATAAGGAGAAAGATGTAACTGAAACAATTTCTCTTTTGGAGAAATTAAAAAATGAGTCTTTGGGTATAGATGTTAGAAGCGAGGTTAATCCGGCCAAAAAATTGGCCCTGCGGCTTTTTGATAAGTTTTGCGTTATCTATGCTGCCGCAGAGCATTTATCCGCCGTAGTTACGCGCTGGAGAGGCCAGCTTGCGGAGAACAGCAAGGCGCTTTCTTCCAGCCATCTGCTTCCGGAGATGAATCATAACGAGATAGTCGGCTGGCAGCATCCGCATAAATTACTCAAAAGCTTTGTTGCGCTTATTTTAAGAGATAAAGAAGACCACCCTCAGGTCAAAAAGAGAATAGAAATTAATAAAGAGATTTTGCAAAAGGAAGGCATGATGCTTGAGGAAGTCTATTCAAATGGAGAAGGTCTCCTGGCCCGGACCTTTTCTTTGATTTATACGGGGGATTACGTAAGTTTTTATCTTGCCATTTTAAATAAAGAAGATCCCACGCCGGTTAAGCGGATTGATTATCTAAAGAAGCGCCTCAAGGAGTGGAAATGAAGGCTTTGATTTTAGCAGCCGGTTATGCTACACGGCTTTATCCTTTGACCCTGGATAAGGCAAAGCCCTTATTGCCTGTGGCAGGAAAACCGGCTATAGAACATATAATTGAGCGCATTGAAGAGGTTGATGAGGTTAATGAGATTCTGATTGTAACCAATGATAAATTCTTCAAGCAGTTTGAGGATTGGCGCAGGAATTTTTCCACAAAAAAGCCGCTTAAGGTTTTAAACGATAAAAGCTTAAGTGAAGCCGATCGTTTGGGCGCCATAGGCGATATGGATTTTGCCATAAAGGAAGAGGCTGTCAAGGAAGATTTACTGGTAATTGCCGGAGATAATTTATTTGAGCACGGCCTGCGAAAATTTGTTGACTTTGCCAGAGGAAAGATTCCCGCTTCTTCAATCGGGCTTTACAACCTTAAAGACAGGGAAGCGGTAAAAAAATATAGCGAGGTTTCTCTGGATGGGAATAACAAGATAATAAAATTTGAAGAAAAGCCAGAGAATCCTAGTTCTACTTTAGTGGCCAAATGCATCTATTTTTTCCCGCAGGCAAAACTGAATCTAATATCCGAATATATCGCCTCGGGTGCCTCACGCGATGCTCCCGGGCATTATATCGGCTGGTTGTGCAAGAAAGACGCAGTTTATGGCTTCACTTTTTATGGCAGGTGGTATGATATTGGAGATCAGGAGATTTATAAAAGAGCAGATAAGGATTTCAACTTAGAAAGGAGAAAAATGAATGGCTAGAGAGAAACGTCTTTTGACTTCAGAGTCGGTGACCGAGGGGCATCCGGATAAAGTCTGCGACCAGGTTTCTGACGGGGTTTTGGATGAAGTTTTGCGTCAGGATAAATGGGGGCGGGTGGCATGCGAGACCTTTGTCACTATGGGATTGATTATTGTCGGAGGAGAAATCACCACCGACGCCTACGTAGATGTACATAGACTGGTAAGAAAAATTATTAAAGATATCGGCTATACAGACCCGCACTTTGGGTTTGATTATGAGTCATGTGCTATTCTTAATGGTATTCATGCTCAATCACCCGATATTGCCCAGGGGGTAAATCGCGGCGGGGCAGGGGATCAGGGAGTGATGATAGGCTTTGCCTGCCGGGAGACGCATGAGCTTATGCCTTTGCCGATTATGCTGGCGCATAAGTTATCTATGCGCCTGGCGCAAGTGCGCAAGAAGGAAATACTTAAATTTCTCGGGCCCGATGGAAAGTCCCAGGTCAGCATGGAGTATCGCAATGGGAAGCCCAAGCGGCTGGATAGCGTGGTGATTGCCTGCCAGCATACTGCCGAGATACTGGATGAGTCCGGACAGAGGATAACAAGAAAGGCCCGCAAGCAGATTATCAAGACAGTGGTGGAGCCGATAGTGGGCAAATGGATAGATAAGGATACTAAATTTTATGTAAATGAGACAGGTAAGTTTATTATCGGGGGTCCTCAGTCAGACACAGGGATGACCGGACGAAAGCTTATCGTGGATACATATGGAGGTATAGTCTCGCACGGAGGAGGGGCTTTTAGCGGAAAAGACCCCAGTAAGGTCGACCGCTCCGCTTCTTATATGGCCAGATATATTGCCAAAAATATTGTTGCCGCAGAGCTCGCCGAGAGGTGTCTTGTACAACTGGCCTACGTGATTGGCCGGGCCGATCCTTTGGCGATATATATAGACACCTTTGGTACGGGCAGAGTTTCGGAAGACAAATTGGTAAAACTGGTAAGAAAGCATTTTGCCTTAACCCCGCAGGGAATAATTAAGATGCTGGATTTGCTGCGTCCTATCTATAGAAAATCCGCTGCCTACGGGCATTTTGGTAGAAACGATGAGCATTTTAGCTGGGAAAAAACCGATAAAGCATCTGTTTTAAGGAGATTGAAATGAATTATCATATTAAAGATAAAGAACTGGCAAAAAAAGGCAAGGTGCGTATTGAATGGGCGGGTGAGGATATGCCGGTCTTAAATTTAATCCGGGAAAGATTCAGCCGCCAGAAGCCGTTAGCCGATACCAGGGTTGCCTGCTGTCTTCACGTAACTACAGAGACGGCAAACCTTGCCCTTACTCTTAAAGCCGGCGGGGCAGATGTAGTAGTTTGCGCCTCCAATCCCTTAAGCACTCAGGATGATGTGGCTGCTTCGTTAGTTAAAGATTACGGTATCCCCGTATTTGCCATAAAAGGCGAAGACACTAAAACTTACTATAGCCATATAAACAGTGTCTTGGATACAGCGCCTCAGATTACAATGGATGACGGGGCGGATTTGGTCTCTAGTATTCACCAGAAAAGAAAGGATCTTGCCGAAAACGTCCTGGCGGCAACAGAGGAAACCACTACCGGTGTAATCAGATTGCGCAGCCTTGAGCGCAAAGGCCTTTTGTTATTTCCTATTATTGCGGTAAATGATGCAGACACAAAGCATCTCTTTGACAATCGTTATGGGACCGGCCAGTCTACAATTGACGGAATAATCCGCGCTACCAATAAGTTGCTTTCGGGAACAAGCTTTGTGGTTTGCGGATACGGATGGTGCGGCCGGGGGGTTGCTATGCGCGCCCGTGGTATGGGTGCAAATGTAGTTGTCTGTGAGGTTGACCCCTTGCGGGCGCTGGAGGCGGTAATGGACGGCTATACAGTTTTGCCTTTGCGCCAGGCCGCCAAGAAAGGCGATATCTTCGTTACTGTAACGGGCGATGCCAGCGTGCTCAGAAAAGAACATTTTCTCTCAATGAAGGATGGGGCAATTTTGGCTAACGCCGGACATTTCAACGTGGAGCTTGACCTTGAGAGCTTAGGAAAATTGGCAGAGAAGAGGCGTCCCTTGCGTGAGTTTGTGGAAGAATACACTTTAAAGAATAAAAGGCGTCTCTTTGTATTAGGAGAAGGAAGGCTGATAAATCTGGTATCCGCAGAAGGGCATCCGGCTTCGGTAATGGATATGAGCTTTGCCAATCAGGCGCTATCCTGCGAGTTTATAAAGAAAAAATCAGACACTTTAGAGAAAAAGGTCTATTGTGTTCCCCGTAGTATCGATGAGGAAATCGCGGCTCTTAAATTAAAATCCCTGGGCACAAAAATTGATACCTTAACGCCCGAGCAAAAGAAATATCTATCTTCCTGGGAAATAGGTACGTAACTTAAGGAGGTTATCCATGGCATTAATATGGATGCGCATATTTTTTATTATAGTTTGCGCTTTGGTGGGGATTCAGCTGGGCGGTGTCTATGGCACAATAAGCGGTGCCGACTTTACTTTGATAGGTATGGGCATAGGTATTGCCGGAGCTATAATTGTTATTATTCTGGAGATGTTTATGCGCCGGGTTTCGGTTACGGGCCTTTCGGCGGCTGTTTTTGGTCTCATCTTCGGATTGATTATGGCCGTGCTTTTATCTTTTGCCCTGAATATGATTCCCATGACCGAGACCCTGCGTTCTTCGCTGCGCGTTATCCTGATGCTGGTCTTTTGCTATTTAGGAATGATTATTGCAATGCGCGGTAAAGATGAGTTTAACTTAGTTATTCCCTATGTCAGGCTTACGCGCCAGGATGTAGGTACCGAATTAATCATTTTGGATACCAGCGTAATTATCGATGGACGGATTGCCGACATAAGCCAGACAAAGTTTATCGAGGGCAAGTTTATTATTCCCCGTTTTGTTTTAAAAGAGCTTCAACAGATTGCCGATTCCAAAGACAGCTTAAAGAGAAATCGCGGCAGAAGGGGCCTGGATATCTTAAATAAGATTCAAAAGAATCCTCATATTGATGTAAGGATTCATGAGGAGGATTTTGCCGAGCCGGCTGAAGTGGATGCCAAATTGATAAAATTGGCCAATGTTTTAAATGCCAAGATATTTACCAATGATTATAATTTAAGCAAAGTTGCGGAGATTCAGGGCATAAAGGTCCTGAATATAAACGAGTTGGCCAATGCCTTAAAGCCTATCGTTCTGCCGGGTGAGGTTTTGGAAGTAAAAGTGATTAAGGAAGGCAAGGAATACAATCAGGGAATAGGTTACCTTGATGACGGAACAATGATTGTAGTGGAAAACGGCAGACACTTACTTGGCAAGACAGTCCAGACCACAGTTACCAGCGTCCTGCAGACTACAGCCGGACGAATGATTTTTACCAAACCGGCCAATGGCAGGAAAACTTCTAAATGAGTCGCATTGGAATTGGCTACGATATCCACCGCCTCATAAAGAGGCGGAAACTTATCTTAGGGGGAGTAGATATACCTCACAACAAGGGCCTCCTGGGTCATTCCGATGCCGATGTATTAATACATGCCGTCTGTGATGCCTTGCTTGGCGCCTGCGCGCAAAAAGATTTAGGCGTCCATTTCCCGCCTTCCGATTCAGCGTATAAAGATATCTCCAGCATAAAATTATTAAAAAAAGTCAATTCCATCTTAAAGAGGCTAAAGTATTCTATTTCCAGTATAGATACTATAGTCGTGGCTGAGGAGCCGCACTTGGGCCCTTTTAAGGAAAAGATGCGCAAGAATATCGCCCAAGCCTTGAATATATCCTCTAAGAAAGTAAACGTCAAGGCTACTACTTCCGAAGGCCAGGGGGCAGTCGGCAGAGGCAAGGCAATATGCGCATACGCAATCGCTTTAATTAAAAAATGAAGATTTACAATTCGCTTACCAGAAAAAAAGAGACTTTTAAACCGATTAAAAAAAATCAGGTGGGGATGTATGTCTGCGGGCCCACTGTTTATGATGAACCGCATATAGGACATGCCAGAAGCGCATACATTTTCGAAGTTATCAGACGATATTTTGAATATAAAAAATATAAAGTAAAATTTGTGCGCAATGTTACCGATGTGGATGACAAAATCATCAATAAGGCAAAAGAGGAATTTAAGACAGAAGATATAGACAACTCCGTAAAAAAGGTAGCCGCCAAATATCTTTCGGCATATTATAAAGCTATGGATGAGCTTGGCATAGCCGCAAAAGGCTCAAAGATTAAAGAACCAAAGGCAAGTGAATATATTGACAAGATGAAGGACTTCATAAAAATTCTTATAAAGAAAAAATCAGCCTATGAATCAGGCGGGGATGTCTATTTTGATATAACCAAGGCAAAGAATTACGGAAAATTATCAAAGCAGTCACAGGAGGCAATGCAGGCCGGAGCGCGAATTGCGCCAACGGAACACAAAAAAAATCCCCTTGACTTTGCACTCTGGAAGTCAGCAAAGGAAGGTGAACCTTCATGGGATAGCCCCTGGGGAAAAGGCAGACCTGGTTGGCATATAGAGTGTTCGGTGATGAGTACGGACATCTTAGGGGGTGAGTTCGATATACATGGCGGTGGATTAGACCTTATCTTTCCTCATCATGAAAATGAGATTGCCCAGGCAGAAGCCGCTGGCAAAAAGTTTGCCCGCAACTGGATGCACCATGGCCTTTTGACTATAAACGGGCAGAAAATGGCTAAATCCCTGGGGAACTTTATTACCGTAGATGATTTCCTAAAAGAATATAAACATCCGAATATTTTAAAATTCTTCTTTCTTTCAACTCATTATCGCAACCCAATAGATTACACAAAGAAAAGAATTGAAGAAGCAAGAAAAAATAATGAAAGTTTATTAACAATGATGAACAAGGTTAATAGTTTTTTTAGTAGACATATCAGCGTTACCAAAGAAAGGGAATTAAAGAAAAAAGCTTCTCAAAAAAAATTTATATTCAGACTTAAACAATTTGAAGATGCAATGGATGATGATTTTAATACACCACGGGCTTTAGCGGTCTTGTACGACATTATAAATCAAAATCTAACAGTAATACGTCATAAACAATTATTGAGTCACGAAGATTCTTTACAGCAACTTTATGATACTTGCCGAATAATTCTTCCTAGTATTAGATCGGTTTTTGGCTTAGATTTGAATATTCCTCCAGAAATGGGGGGAAATTTAGATGAAAAATTTGAAACGTTAATTGAACAGAGAAATAAGGCACGAAAAGAAGGCAACTTTGCCCAGGCCGACAAAATCAGAAAAGAGCTGGAGCAAAAAGGCATAATTTTAGAAGATACAAAAGAGGGAACGATATGGCGAAGAAAAATCTGAAAAAAGGCATATTTATTACCTTCGAGGGTCCGGAAGGAAGCGGAAAAAGCACGCATGTGCGCCTGCTTTGCAGTGAGCTTCGCAGAAGGGGTCTTCCGGTAGTTTGTCTGCGTGAGCCCGGGGGCACAAAAATCGGTGAGAAGATTCGCAATATCCTGCTTGATGCCAAAAATAAAGATATGGATGCGGTTTGCGAGATGCTTCTTTATCAGGCCGCGCGGGCGCAATTGGTTCGTGAGAAGATTTTATCCGCCTTGCGCGATAAAAAAATCGTAATTTTGGACAGGTTTTTAGATGCCACAATCTGCTATCAGGGATATGGCGCAGGCATAGATATAAAGTTGATTAAACAAATTGGTAAATTTGTCACCGGAGGTATTTGTCCGGATTTAACTATTCTCTTGGATATAGAAGCAGGGAAAGGTTTAAAAAGAAGCGGAAGGCGCGACCGTATTGAGAAGAAATCTCTTGAATTTCATCGGCGGGTAAGAAAAGGGTATCTCAAATTGGCAAGGGAAAATCCGCACCGGATAAAAATAATACCCGTAATGGATGAAATTAGCCAGACACAAGGCGCAATCAGGGAAGTATTATGGCGTTTAAAGATATAGAAGGACAGGAAAGAGCAATTGAGTTTTTCCGCAATTCCGTAAATAAGGAAAGGCTTGCCCATGCCTATCTGTTTTTAGGGGCACCGGGTGAAGGGAAAGCTTTACTGGCCAGGAATTTAGTCAAGTTTTTAAATTGTGAAAGCCCTGTTTCTCAAGGAGACGTGTTTACAGATTGCTGCGATATCTGCGCCTCTTGCCGAAAGATCGATAATTTTAACCATCCCGATGTACATTGGATTGAAAGGAAAGGCAAATCAATATCCATTGACGATATCCGTATTTTGCAGAGACAGATGTCTTTGAAAAGATATGAAGGGAAAACCAAAGTTTTTATTATCCTTGAGGTGCGCCATATGACCGAGGAGGCTGCTAACAGCCTGCTTAAGACACTGGAGGAGCCGCCGGATGATTCTCTGATAATCCTTACCTCAAGCACATTAAGCGGACTTCTGCCCACTATAATCTCGCGCTGTCAGATAGTTAAATTTTATCCGCTGAAATTAGAAAAGTTGAAGGAGATTTTAATTCAGCGATACGGCCTTAGTAACGATGAGGCGCATTTTTTATCGGCGCAGGCCGAAGGGAGAATCGGCCGGGCCTTAAGCTTGAAGGAGGAAGGCGCTTTAGGCGAAAAGAATCGCCTTATTGAGAGCGTCTCCCGGTTCGACAGAGGTGAGGCGGCTGTTGATATTTTTAATATTAAAGATAAAAAAGAATTAGCCAGGCAAATCAGATATCTTTTGATTTGGTTCAGGGATATTTTAGTTTTTAAGGCGGGATTGTCTTTATCCAGCATTATAAATGCCGATAGAGCCGGAATAGTAAAATCACAAGCCCAGAGATTCGATTTTGAGGATTTGGAAGAGATTATATACGGAATAAATGAAGCGCAGAGAATGATTGAACAAAATGTTAATCCTAAGATTGTGCTTGAGGTAATGACCAGAGGAATAGCCGGATGCAGGAAGTAGTTTTAGTAAGAATAAGAGAAGGGGAAAAGATTGTCTATTTCAGTATCTCGGAGATGGAACATTTAAGAAAGGTCAAGGTCGGAGATTATGTAATAGTCGAGGCCGAGAGAGGCAAGGAATACGGCCAGGTTATCTCTGAGGCGGAATTGGTTTCGGAGACGGAAATCGAAGCCCCTTTGCGTAAGATCATCAGAGCCGCCACGAAAGACGACCTGCGTCAGATTCAAGAGAATAAGAGAAAGACAAAGGAGGCAATGGGCATTTGCGCAAAGAAGATAGCCGAGCACAAGCTGGATATGAAGCTTGTGGATGCGGAATATTCTTTTGACCGCAGTAAATTTATTTTTTATTTCACCGCAGAGGGCAGGGTCGATTTTCGCGAGCTGGTCAAGGATTTAGCCCGGCAATTTAAGGCCAGGATTGAATTGAGGCAGATAGGCGTGCGCGATGAAGCCAAGATATTCGGCGGCTTCGGCCCCTGCGGGCGTGTTCTTTGCTGCAAAAGTTTTTTAAAGGACTTTGAGCCGGTGACCGTGCGCATGGCTAAGGATCAGAATCTCCCGCTTAACCCTTCAAAGATTTCCGGGGTTTGCGGAAGGCTGATGTGTTGCCTGGGTTATGAATACCAGGTCTATAAAGGCCTTTTGCAGGGCCTGCCCAAACAGGGAGAGACAATTCATACCAAAGAGGGCAAGGGCAGAGTTATTAGTGTCAATCCGTTAAAGAGGTCTGTTACGGTAGAAATAGGCGATGAAGGAAAACAGATAGAACTTTCTTATCCCGTTAAATGAACCCAGCCCTTCCTAAAACCCCGCACTTTAGGATTAAGGGTAGGGCAAAAATTTTGAAGAAATACATAGACAGTTAAACAAGACTAAAATTAGAGTTGGCAAAACGAGAAAAGGAAGGGCGAGGTGAAAAAGAAATTCTATATTACCACACCTTTATATTACGTAAATGCCCGGCCGCATATTGGGCACTCCTATACCAATATTGCCAGCGATTGTATTGCCCGATATAAGAGGCTAAAAGGCTATCAGGTCTTTTTTCTTACCGGTACAGATGAGCACGGCCAGAAGGTAGCTCAAGCCGCAGGCGCACAGAACCTAAGCCCTAAGGATTTCACCGATCGGATTGTCCCCGGCTTTATAAAAGTCTGGAAGGATCTTTCCATCTCTTATGATGACTTCATCCGCACCACCGAGAAAAGACATCATGATGCAGTGGCTGAAGTCCTGAATATATTATTCAAGAAGAAGGATATCTATTTAGGAAAATATGAGGGTTTCTACTGCACGCCTTGCGAGACCTTCTGGACCGATGCCCAGGTCGTAAAAGGCAATCTCTGCCCGGATTGCCAGCGTCCTGTGGATAAGATTTCGGAAGAGAATTATTTCTTCAAGATGTCCAAATATCAAAGCTGGCTGATTAAACATATCAAAAGTCATTCCGACTTTATCCTGCCTCTCTCGCGCAGAAATGAGATATTGAGTTTTCTGGAAAATCCTTTATCCGATTTATGTGTTTCGCGCCCCAAGCAGAGGTTATCCTGGGGAATACCTCTTCCTTTCAGTCAGGGGCATATCACATATGTCTGGTTCGATGCCCTGATAAATTATATAAGTGCTGCGGGATTTTTTTTCGATAAAAAAAGATTTAAAAACCTTTGGCCTGCCGATATGCATATAATAGGCAAGGATATCTTAAGGCATCATGCGGTATATTGGCCGATTATGCTTCATGCCCTGGAACTTGCGCTCCCAAAGACTATTTTTGCGCACGGCTGGTGGAAGCTTGATAATGTAAAAATGTCCAAGTCCAGAGGCAATATTGTTGACCCGGAAGTTGTGATTTCCGCTTACGGCCGGGATGTCTTTCGCTACTTTTTATTGAGAGAGGTTCCCTTTGGCTTAGACGGCACCTACAGCGAGAAGGCCCTGGTGGGACGGCTGAACAGCGATTTAGCCAATGACCTTGGCAATCTACTCAACCGGACGCTGACTATGGTAGAGAAGTATTTTCAAGGTGTGGCGCCTAAGCCAGACAATGGTGATTCTTTTGATAAAGCCTTGACTCAACAGGCAAAGGAATTGCCGCAGAAGTATTCTCAGGCCATGGAGCGTCTGCAGTTTGGTCTGGCGTTGGATGCAATTTGGAGCGTGATTAATGCGGCAAACAAATATATCGAGGATAGCAAGCCCTGGGAGTTAAGCAAGCAGAAAAATACCACGAAATTGCGGGCGGTGGTGTATAATTTGCTCGGGGTCTTAAGGACCGTAGCAATTTTAGTTTATCCGTTTATCCCTGCGAGCTCCTTAAAGATATTTAAGCAATTGGGATTGGGAATAGAGCCCGATAGAGAGACTTTTAAGAGTCTGCTTTCGGCTAAGGCCTTTCCTTCCGGCACCAAGATTAATAAAGGCCAACCGCTTTTTCCGCGGATTGTGTAAATATGTCTATTAATTTCAATATTTCCAGGATAAGAGCTTTTATTAATAAAGAGAAGCTTTATATGTTTTTGCTCTCTTTTATCCTTCTCTTCAATGCCATGATTATCTTTTCGGAACGTCTGCCCCCCTTTTCCGCCAGAGGCGGATCCGCCTTCGGCGGAAAAGAAAGTGCACCCGAAACTATTTTGGAGGCGCCTGAGGAGATAGACTGGACTAAAGTCCTGCAGGAACATAAGCAGGTTCCCGTTATTATAAGTATTTTTGGCTTTCTGGCCCTTTTTGCCTTTTCTTTAGGGCTTTTTCTGGATATCCGCATCCTGATGGCCAAAATTAAAAAAAGAGATATACTTAAGGAGTTTAGCCCTCATCTGGGAATTAACTGGAGGGTGTGGGATATTTTTAGGCTGGCGATAATATTTGCTTCTTTGGGGTATGCTTTGCAGATTGTTGAGGCTAATCTTTTATCATTTGCATCGGATGAGGAAGGCGCGCTTAAGCTTATTCCGCTGTTAAATGCCGGAATTATGGACCTGGCGCTTCTGGGTTTTATTATCTATTTCGTAAAAGTAAAATACAGGCAGAGCCTTGAGGTGGTGGGACTTAAAATTAAAGGTGCAATAAGAGGTGTGTTTCTGGCGCTGTTTAGCTATATCGCTTTTCTGCCCGTTTTTGCCTTTCTTCTTTTGCTGTTGATTTTAGCGGCGAAATTATTTAATTATCACCCTCCTCAGCAGGAGGTATTTAAGGTGTTTCTGCAGGAAAATAGACTCTGGTTTCTGATTTATTCGACGGCAATGGTAGTTATTCTGGGGCCGATTGTGGAGGAGATATTTTTCCGCGGATTTGCCTACAATGCCCTGAAGAAAAGATGGGGCGTGCCTTGGGCCATGAGCCTGACTGCACTTGTCTTTGCCGGTCTGCATGCAAATCTGTTTGGCTTTCTGCCCATTGCGGCGCTGGGATTTCTGCTGGCCTATGTATACGAAAAGACGGGTTCTTTGATTCCTTCAATCGCTATTCATATGCTGCATAACAGCCTGATGGTGTTAATGCTGTTTATGGGCAGATATTTTATGGGGCTTGGCCAATGAAAACTATTCAATGGAGAAAAAATAAAGTAAGAATTATCGACCAGACTAAGCTTCCGCTTAAGCTGGCGTATCTTGATTTGGATAATTTAAAGAGCATGTGGTGGGCCATCAGGAAATTAAAGGTGCGCGGGGCCCCTGCCATAGGCATAGCCGCCGGCTTCGGGGTAGTCTTAGGCATGCGCAATTCTCACGCCAAGACTTCTCTTAAGTTTAAACAGGAGCTAAAACGAGTAACTAATTACCTTAGAAAGGCAAGGCCCACGGCAGTAAACCTATTCTGGGCCTTAGAGAGAATGGAAAGGCAGGTTTTTGCGCACCATCATAAAAGCCCTTCTTTTTTAAAAGAGCTTTTACTTAAAGAGGCCTTGAAGATTACGCAGGAAGATAGGGATATCTGCCGCAGAATGGGGCGTTTTGGCGCCGGATTAGTTAAGAAAAACGATGTTATTCTTACGCATTGCAATGCCGGGGCCTTGGCCACGGCTGATTACGGCACAGCTCTGGGCGTAATCTATGAGGCCAAGAAGCAAGGCAAGAAACTCAAGGTTTATGCGGACGAGACCCGCCCGGTTTTGCAGGGGGCGCGTTTGACTTCCTGGGAGCTAATGAAAAATAAAATCGATGTTACCTTAATCTGCGATAATATGGCGGCTCAACTGATGAAAGAGGGAAAGATTGATAAAATTTTTGTCGGCGCCGACCGCATTGCCGCCAATGGGGACGCGGCCAATAAAATCGGCACATATAGTCTGGCGGTTTTGGCCGATTTTCATAAAATTCCATTTTATGTAGTTGCCCCGGTATCCACTTTTGATTTTTGTCTTAAGTCGGGTAAAGATATACCCATTGAACAAAGAAATCCGCAAGAAGTAAGAGAAGTCTTTGGTAAACAAGTTGCCCCGAAAAATGTAAAGGTGTATAATCCGGCCTTTGATGTTACGCCGAATAGTTTGATTTCGGCAATTATTACCGAGCGCGGAATATTGCGCAAGCCTTACGAAAGGAGTTTGAGGCGGTTAAAATGAAAACCTTACGAAAAATCGGAGAGTTTGGTTTAATCGAACATATTGCCAGAAAGATTAATTGCGATAAATCCGTAATCTGCGGTATCGGGGATGATGCGGCGGTTATTTCCTATACTAAAGACAAATACCTTCTTCTTACTACGGATATGTTAATTGAAGGCGTGCACTTCAGGCGAAGAGAGGCAACTTTTGCTCAAATCGGACGAAAAGCGCTGGCGGTAAACATCAGCGATATTGCCGCTATGGGCGGGATTCCCAAATACGCCGTAATTTCCGCAGGCCTTCCCAGGAAAATTTCTCTGCGCGCAGTTAATGAAATTATGCACGGCATAAATGTTTTAGCCAGGGACTTTGGAGTAAATATCGTAGGGGGAGATACGGTGCGCTCTAAGAAAATTGTTTTGTCTGTTTTCTTGGTTGGCGAGGTAAAAAAGCGCAATTTGACTTTACGTTCCGGGGCTCGGGTGGGCGATTTGATATTTGTTACCGGGACGCTGGGCGGATCAAGGAAGATGAAACAATTCAATTTTATCCCCAGGGTTAAGGAGGCTCAAGGAATAATCAAGAGGTTTAAGCCCACTTCCTTAATCGATATATCGGATGGACTTGTTTCTGATTTGCAGAGGATAGCTGAAGCCAGTAAAGTGGGTGCGGTTATCTTTGGGCAGTCAGTTCCTGTTACAAGGGGCGCATCTTTGAAACAGGCCCTTTATGAAGGAGAGGACTTCGAGCTTTTATTTACCATGTCTTTGGAATCTGCGCGCAAGTTTTACAGGAAAGACAAGTTCCCCATCACCTGTATAGGCAAGATTGTAGATAAGAAAAGAGGCCTTGCCCTTATTGATAGAAAGGCTATGGTTTCGCCTCTAAAACATAAGGGCTTTCGCCATTTTATATGAAAATTATAACCAATTCACCGGAAGAAACCGTTAAATTAGGACAGAAGCTGGGGCGGCACTTAAAGGCAGGCGATGTCTTAGGTCTTATAGGCGAACTTGGCTCCGGAAAAACTACACTAGTCAGAGGTATGGCCAGCGGGTTAGGTGTAACAGGGCGCGAAGCCGTGGCAAGTCCCTCTTTTGTATTAATCAGAGAATACAGCGGAAAGGTTCCTCTTTTTCATTTTGATTTATACCGCCTGGATAAAATAAAGGATATCGAATATTTAGGTGTTGATGAATATTTGTTCGATAAGGGAGTATGTGTGGTTGAGTGGGCGGAGAAGATGAAGATGCTCCTGCCCGATTATCTTGAGGTTGATTTAGCCCTTAAGGGCGAGACTAAAAGAGAAATCAAATTTATTGCCCATAATAAGCGCTATGAAGATTTTATTGCTCGATACCTCAAGTAAATTTTTAAGTCTGGCAGTAGCGAAAGATAATCGCATATTAAGGCGGAAGCAGAAATTATTAGACAGGAGACATTCTGCGCAGTTAGCCTCGCTGATAGATAAAATATTGAAAAAGGCAGGATTGTCTATAAAAGACATAGATGGCTTCTGCGTAAGCAAGGGGCCGGGTTCATTTACCGGTTTGCGCGTGGGTATTACCGCTGTTAAGGGTCTGGCCTATGCCTTGAGAAAACCCGTAGTGGCAATTCCTACGCTGGATATCTTGGCACAGAACGCCCTTAAGGATAAGAAGTTTTCTAAAAAGCTCATTTGCCCCATTGTCGATGCCCGGCAGAATAAAGTCTATGCCTGTTTATATCAGTCGAAGAATGGCGCAATTAAACGGCAGGGGCGGTATCTTCTTCTTTCTCTTGGGGAATTGCTGAGAGAATTAAAAGGAGAAATATTCTTTTTAGGAGATGCGCTTTCACTTTATCGCGAACAAATCCGTAAAATCAGAGGCATAAAAGCCGTTTTTGCTAATGAGAAGCTCTGGTATCCTAAAATTTCAGAGGCAGTTCCCCTGGCCCTGGAGCGTTTTCGTAAAGGTAAATTAGACGATGTAAATAGTCTTAAGCCCCTGTATTTATATCCCAAAGAATGCCAGATTAAACATAAATGAGGGAGATTAAAGATGATGTCCCGACCGACATGGGCGGAGATAGACTTATCCGCTATCAGGTATAATTTAAGGCAGATAAAAAAGCTGACCAGTAAGCCTCAAGGAGTGTCTCCTAAGATTATGGTGGTAGTTAAGGCCAATGCCTATGGTCATGGCTTAATTGAAGTGGCCCGGACCCTTGAGAAAATGGATATTCATTATCTGGGTGTGGCCACCTTAGATGAAGCTGCTCTCTTGCGCAGGCAGGGAATAAAGCTGCCGATTTTAGTCTTGGGCCTGGTTTTGAAGGAGGAGCTGGATTATGCCTTGGCTCACAATATTGCCTTGACTCTTTGCAGCGCAGACTTGGCGCGCAGCCTAAACAATAAAGCAAAAGCCTGCAACAGGAGCGTGCCCGTGCATATTAAGATAGATACAGGAATGGGCAGGATTGGCCTCTGGCATGAGGAGGCCTTTGATGTTTTGAAAAAAATAGCACAGATGAAACACATCAAAATGGAAGGCATCTATACGCATTTTGCCGATGCCTCCAGAGACAACGCCTTTACCGAATATCAGCTTAAGTCTTTTGAGAATTTGCTTGAGGAATTGGCCGCTAGAGGTATTCACTTTGATTACAGGCATGCCGCCAACAGCATTGCCCTCGTAGACCTTAGGCGTTCCCATTTTAATTTAGTGCGTCCGGGTATTATCGTTTACGGCATGTATCCCAAACGCAGTTTTAGCAGAAAGCTGAAGTTAAAGGCGGCCTTGTCGCTTAAGACACGAATCGTTTACCTGAAGGATGTGCCGGCTGGTCGCTCCTTAAGTTACGGACGCACCTTTGTTACCAAAAAGGCCACCCGTATTGCTACTTTACCTATCGGTTATGCTGATGGTTACGGACGTATCCTTTCCAACCGCGCCTTTGTCCTGGTCAGGGGGCAGAGAGCGCCCGTAGTGGGCAGGGTAACGATGGATCAGATTATGGTGGATGTGGGACATATAAAAGATGCCAGGATTGGCGATGAGGTAGTATTGATTGGTTGCAAGGGCAATACCCACATGCGCGCTGAAGAGATTGCCCGGGTCTCCCGGACCATTCCTTACGAGATAGTTTGTTCCATAACTAATCGTGTACCAAGAGTTTATAAGGGAATGTAGTTGACATTTATTGCAGCTATGTTATAATTAAATTTCATAACTATAAACCTTAACCCAAAAAGGAAATTGGGGGAAAAATGAGAAGCGATAAAGTCAAAAAGGGTCTGGAGCGAACGGGAAATCGCTCTTTGCTTTACGCTACGGGTTTGACCAAATCTCAGATGAACAAACCTTTTATCGCAATAGCCTCAAGTTTTACCGATATTATCCCGGGGCATATAGGGATGCGCCGGCTGGAACGCAGTATCGAGCAGGGAATCTGTTCAGGCGGCGGGGCGCCTTTTTTATTCGGCGTACCGGGTATTTGTGACGGAATAGCTATGGGGCATAGCGGGATGAAATATTCCCTGGCCTCGCGGGAACTGATTGCCGATATGCTGGAGACGATAGTCCGCGCCCATTGCTTTGACGGGTTAGTCTGCCTGACAAACTGTGATAAGATTACTCCCGGTATGCTGATGGGCATAGCCAGGCTCAATATCCCCTCAATTGTGGTTACTGCCGGGCCCATGCTTTGCGGAAGATATAAAGGCAGGAGGCTTTCCTTGGTCCGTGATACCTTTGAGGCCGTGGCCAGATTTAAAAAGGGTGAGATTTCTCAGGATGAATTGAGTAATCTGGAGATGCAGGCTTGTCCGGGAGCAGGGTCTTGTCAGGGTTTATACACAGCCAATACCATGAGTTGTCTTACCGAGGCCATGGGGATGTCTTTGCCCGGGTGTGCCACATCTCTGGCGGTTTCAGCGGAGAAGGAGAGGATTGCTTTTATGAGCGGGGAACGCGCCGTGGCGCTTGCCCGCCAGAATATCTTGCCCCGCACGATTCTCAGGAAGGCAGCTATTGATAACGCAATAGCCGTTGATATGGCGCTGGGCGGCTCAACAAACACAGTTTTACATCTTAGCGCTTTGGCGCATGAGCTGGAGATGAAACTACCTCTGGATGCCTTTGATAAGATTAGCAAAGAGACGCCTCATTTAGTTAATCTTCGCCCGGGGGGAGAATATTTTATGGAGGACTTGGATGCGGCCGGGGGAATTCCGGCTTTGTTTAGGCGGATGAGAAACCGCCTGAATAATATAACTACCGTAAGCGGAAAGTATATCAGCCAGATTGCCGCAAGCGCCCAGATTTATGATGAAAACGTAATCAGGCGATTGAATAACCCCTATCATCAAGAAGGGGGTATAGCAATTTTGAAGGGCAATCTAGCTCCCGCAGGAGCTGTAGTTAAGCAGTCAGCGGTAAGTAAAAAGATGCAGCGTTTTTCGGGCCAGGCACGTTGTTTTGATTCGGAAGAAAATGCTATGCATGCCATCTTAGGCGGAAAGATTAAGCGGGGTGAGGTAATTGTAATTCGCTATGAGGGACCAAAGGGCGGACCCGGTATGCGCGAGATGCTTTCCCCGACCTCAGCGGTTGTGGGGATGGGTCTTTCCGAAAGCGTGGCCTTGATTACCGACGGCAGGTTTTCCGGCGGCACAAGAGGGCCGTGCATCGGCCATATCTCACCGGAGGCGCAAGGGGGAGGGCCCCTTGCGATTGTTAAGGATGGCGATCAGATTATGATTGATATCCCCGGGAGAAAGTTAAAAGTTAAGCTCAGCCAGAGAGAAATTAAGGAACGACAGGCCGAATTAAGGTCACACCGGCCTAAGATTAAAGAGGGTTATCTGGCCCGATATGCGCAATTAGTTTCTTCGGCCAGTGAAGGAGCGGTGTTTAAATGAAGTTATCCGGAGCAAAGATTTTAATAGAGAGCTTGAAAAAAGAAGGGGTAGAGGTTATCTTTGGTTATCCCGGCGGCTCAGTCCTGCCTATTTTCGATGTCCTCTACGATAATCCGATTAAGTTTATTTTGACCCGACACGAGCAGGGTGCCGCGCATGCTGCCGATGGCTATGCCCGGGCTACGGGAAAGGCCGGGGTGTGTCTTGCTACCTCAGGGCCGGGAGCGACAAATCTGGTTACAGGTATCGCCACAGCCTATATGGATTCTATTCCCGTTGTGGCTATCACCGGACAGGTAAAGACCCATTTAATTGGCAATGATGCCTTTCAGGAGGCAGATGTAACCGGGGTTACGCGGCCCATTACCAAGCACAACTTTCTGGTGAAAGATGTACGCGAACTTGCTCAGACCATCAAAAATGCTTTTCATCTGGCCCAAAGTGGACGTCCCGGACCTGTTCTGATTGATTTGCCGGTGGATGTAACCATGGCCGAGACAGAATTTCACCATCCCAAGGAGCCGGACTTACGTGGTTACAGACCGACTATTTCCGGACACCCCGGCCAAATCAAAAAGGCAGCCAGGCTTATTCTGCAAAGTAAAAGGCCAATAATTTATGCCGGGGGAGGCGTGATTATTTCCGGGGCTTCTCAGGAATTAAAGAAGCTGGCGGATAAAGCTTCCATTCCTGTGACTACTACTTTATTGGGATTAGGCTGTTTTCCCCAGACCCATAAGCTTTCTCTGGGGATGCTGGGAATGCATGGCACAGCATATGCAAATCACGCAATTATGGAATCCGATTTGATTATTGCCGTAGGTGCAAGGTTTGACGATCGCGTTACAGGAAGGCTGGATGCCTTTGCTCCGGAGGCCAAGATAATCCATATTGATATCGATCCTTCGGCCATCAGTAAAAATGTAGAAGTGGATATTCCTATCGTGGGTGATGCCCGCAATATTTTATCCCAGTTGAATAAAATTGTTAAACCTGTGCAGACTAAAAAATGGCTGGAGAGAATTGACGGCTGGAAGAAGAAATCCCCCCTTAGCTATAAGAAAGACGATAAATTAAGGCCGCAATATGTGGTGGAGCAGATTTATGAGTTGACCAAGGGTGAGGCAATTATCTGTACAGAGGTAGGGCAAAACCAGATGTGGGCGGCCCAGTTTTATCAATACACTAAAGAGCGCACTTATATTTCCAGCGGCGGATTAGGGACAATGGGTTACGGTTTTCCCGCGGCTATAGGCGCGCAAGTTGGCAAGCCCGACAGCATCGTCTTTGATATCGCCGGAGACGGCAGTTTTCAGATGAATATTCAGGAATTGGCTACGGCAGTGGCCAATAAGTTACCCGTTAAAGTAGCCATCCTGAATAACTGTTATCTGGGTATGGTCCGGCAGTGGCAGGAGCTTTTCTATAAGAAAAGATATTCCTTTACCTGTCTGGCAAATCCGGATTTTGTTAAAGTAGCTCAAGCCTATGGCGCAAGAGGCATCCGCGTGGAGAAGAAAAAGGATGTAACGCCGGCTTTAAAACAGGCGCTTTCCGTAAAGGATGCGCCGGTAGTGCTTGATTTTATAGTGGAGAAGGAAGAAAACGTCTTTCCCATGGTGCCCGCAGGTGAGGCAATTAACCGAATGATCGGAGGTATGGCATGAACCCCGCCCTTCCTAATACCTGCATTGATAAGTCAAGGGCAGGGGTAGAGATGTTTGAGTATATGGTAGTAAGTTTAGCAAAAGTAAAATTCAACCTTGGCATTGCGAAGAAAGGAAGGGCGGGGTGAAGCATACCTTTTCCGTATTGGTAGAAAATAAGTTTGGAGTGCTTGCCAGAGTAGCCGGTCTTTTTGCCGCCCGAGGTTTTAACATTGAATCTCTGGCGGTTAGTCCCACCAATGACCCTACAGTTTCTCATATGACTATTGTGGTGGATGCGCCCGATGAACGTATCTTAGAGCAGATTAAAAAGCAGTTGAACAAATTGGTGGATACAATCAAGGTTCAGGATTTGACGACTGAGGACTTTATTGACCGGGAACTGGTTCTGGTCAAGATAGCGGTCGATGCCAAAATTCGTCCTCAAATCCTGGAAATTGCCCAAAGCTTGGAGGCTAAGATAGATGAGGCCGCCGCCAACGCCGTAACTTTGGAAGTGGTGGGCGATAAGAATAAAATACATACGCTTCTACAATTACTCAAGACTTTCGAGATTAAAGAGGTAGTGCGCACCGGTCGCATTGCAATGAGTAGGAAATGATTAAAAATTACAATACTTGAAAGGAGACAGAGACTTCAATGGCAAAAATCTATTACGACAAAGATGCGGATTTGGAAATTCTAAAAGATAAAAAAATTGCAATTATCGGTTATGGGATTCAGGGGCGCGGCCAAGGTTTAAACCTGCGCGACTCAGGATTAAACGTCATTGTATCCGAGCTTGAAGGGACGCCCAATTATGAACAGGCAAAAAAAGACGGATTTACGCCTGTTTCAGCGGATGAGGCTGCCAAAGAGGCAGATATTATCCAGATTCTAACCCAGGACCATGTCCAGAAAAAAGTCTATAATGATTCTATCAAGAAAAACCTGAAAAAAGGAAAGGCCCTGGTTTTTTCCCACGGCTTTAATATCCGTTTTAAGCAGATTAAGCCGCCAAAGAAGGTAGATGTGTTTATGGTTGCGCCAAAAGGCCCCGGGGCCCTGGTGCGCAGGATGTATGAAGAGGGAAAAGGCGTTCCTGCGCTTCTGGCAGTTTTTCAGGATGCCTCAGGCCAGGCAAAAAAACTGGGTCTGGCTTATGCCAAGGGAATTGGCGCCACACGAGCCGGCGTAATCGAGACTACTTTTGCAGAGGAAACCGAGACAGACCTTTTTGGCGAGCAGGCAGTTCTCTGCGGAGGGGCCACAGAGCTAATTAAAGCCGCCTTTGATACCCTGATGGAAGCAGGATATCAACCGGAGATTGCCTATTTTGAGTGTCTGCATGAGCTTAAACTTATAACGGATTTGGTTTATCAGTATGGCATTCAGGGGATGCGCCAGAGGGTTTCAGATACGGCCGAATATGGTGATATGACCCGGGGTAAGGTAGTTATTGACGCCCGCACGCGTAAAAAGATGAAAAAGATGCTTAAGGATGTGCAGTCGGGAAAGTTTGCCCGGGAATGGATCAGGGAAAATGAGGCAGGCAGGCCTAAGTTTAACGAGATGAGAAAAAAGGAAGCCAATCATCCTATCGAAGAGGTGGGCAGGCGCCTGCGGGAAATGATGCCCTGGATGGAGAAGTAAGCAGAAAAATATAACCTTCGGCTATTAATTGTTAGACAAATAAAATAAAAAATGGAACAAATTAACGGAATAATATTTTTTGTATTATTAGGGCTTCAAATAATAACCATACTGCCATCAAAAATAACAAAAATCAAATGGCAATTATTTATTCCCCTGATATCACTTCTGCTTTATATCTGGTATGAATCGTATTTTTTGAGACCGGAAGTATTAGAAGGTGTTCCTATTAGGGTGGATCTCCTTATTCTTCATCCTTTAATAGTTACGGCATTCATATCAAGCCTTATAAGAAGCATATTTATGTGGAAAAATAAAAGAATTATGGGTGGTATAGCTTTTATTACTATATTATTCGCTTTCATATACTGGTGGTATCATATTCTTATTGTTTGTCAATTTTATCGATGAATTAATGTCTGGCAATTCAATTTAGCGGTTCTGCCTGCGGGAAATGATGCTCTGGATGGAGAAGTAAGTAGAAAAATACAACCTCCAGCTATTAATTGTTAGGTTTAAAATAATATGCAAAAGTCGATAAAAACATTATTAGTATTATTCTGTTTCTTCTTTATAATTTCTCATATTCCATTATTTTTATCTTTATCTTCGAATAAAACCGATCAAACAAATAGACAATTAGAGGCTGTAATGTCATTTGGATGGTTTGGAATGTTTCCTGTTTTGGGTTTATCATTATTTTGCCCAATATATGCAATATTTAGATGGAAAAAACTAAATACACAGAGTAGAATGATTGCATTGCTAATGCCACTTATTCTTCTTGCCGCCTATACGATAATTAGCGGTATCCCTCTTACTATTTGGGTCAATATGTAGAAATAATGAGCTTAAAAGTGTCTTATGGACAAGATAATAATATTTGATACAACTTTACGGGATGGGGAGCAATCTCCGGGCGCAAGTTTGGATACCCAGAAGAAATTAGAGATTGCCCGTCAATTAGTTCGCCTGGGCGTGGATGTTATTGAGGCGGGTTTTCCTATTTCTTCTCCGGGAGACTTCTCGGCAGTGAAGATGGTAGCCAAACAGATAAAAGGGCCGGTTATCTGCGCTTTGGCAAGGGCAATAAAGAAGGATATAGATAGCGCCCGCCGGGCGCTTTCCGGGGCGCGCAGAAAAAGAATCCACGTATTTCTGGCTACATCGAAGATTCATATGAAATACAAACTAAAAAAAGCCAAAGAGGAAATCCTGCGCCAGGCCTTTGATTCGGTAAAATATGCCAGAAAGTTTGTCCGCGATGTTGAGTTTTCTCCGGAAGATGCCTCGCGCACAGAAAAAGATTTTTTATTTAGAGTAATAGAGGAAGCAATAAAAGCAGGTGCCACTACAATCAATATCCCTGATACGGTGGGTTATGCCATACCTGATGAGTTCGGCCAATTGATTAAAGAGATAAGGGAAAACGTTCCTAATATCAATAAGGCGGTTTTAAGCGTGCATTGTCATAATGATTTAGGCTTGGGTGTGGCTAATTCTTTGGCTGCGGTTGCCAATGGCGCCGGCCAGATAGAATGCACTGTCAATGGATTGGGCGAGCGCGCAGGTAACGCCTCTTTGGAAGAGATAGTCATGGCCTTGCGCACAAGAAGCGACTTTTTGTCTAAGACCACCAATATTAAGACTGAGGAGCTTTACAAGACCTCAAGACTGGTAAGTAAATTGACCGGGATTATCGTCCAGCCCAATAAGGCCATTGTGGGGCAGAATGCCTTTCGCCATGAAGCCGGCATTCATCAGGACGGGATATTAAAGAAAAGAGCAACTTATGAGATTATGCGCCCGGAAGATATCGGCCTGGATACCTCAGGGGGGCTTGTTTTGGGAAAGCATTCCGGACGTCACGCCTTTTCCGAGCGCCTGAAGAAACTGGGTTTTCATTTGACTTCCAGCCAGATTGATAAATTGTTTTTCAGGCGTTTTAAGAAGCTTGCCGATAAGAAAAAAGAGATTTTTGACGATGATTTGATTACTATCGTGGAAGAGGAGATTTCTCTCAC
>CP070837.1:0-76149 GCA_020341815.1 Candidatus Omnitrophota bacterium | reverse complement strand
TATTTGGTGTGAAGGAGCAATATATAATATTGGTTTTGAAAAAGGCATGAATTATTGGAATAAGTTTTTGAAAAAAGGCGGCTATGTTGCTGTTACCGAAGCATCATGGTTTACAGAAGAACGGCCAAAAGAAATATTTGATTTTTGGAATGAAGCATATCCTGGAATAGACACCATCCCAAATAAAATTGCTCAAATGCAAAAAGCAGGCTATGTTTTTATAGCATCATTCATGCTGCCTGAAGCTTGCTGGATTGACAACTTTTTTGTTCCGGCAATAACAGCACAGAAAATATTTTTGAATAAATATAAAGGTAATAAATCTGCCGAAGAATTCGTAAAATATGAAAAGCGTGGAGCTGAACTTTACAATAAATATAAAGAATATTATGGGTATGTATTTTATATTGGAAAGAAAATAAGGGGACATAATACTAATTTTTAATTATGTCTATTATAAATAAGTATTGTGTCCCCCGATTAAACGATTAATGCCCCGATTAATTGCTGATTTTCTCGTTAGGTGTAAAAAAATATTATGACTGAAGAACAAATTTTAAAAAAAATTCATGATCTTTACTCATTAAATTTAGACTTGAATTCTTTTAAACAAGCAATAAATGATCTTCAAAACAATCAAAATGAATATATCAAAAAGGCTTTTATGCTTGCTAGCTTAAGACTTATTGAAGCTGAGCGATTTAAAACTCAAGAGCCTGTTCTAGCAAACTTATTATGCTATATTGCTGTTGAAACTTTAAGTAATAATTTAGCATATTTCAACAAAACAGGTGGAATTAGACACAGCGATTTCAAAATCAACTATAAAATTGAGGCAAAAATAAATAAGACACAAGAATTTCAGAATTTTTTATTAAAATATTCTGATCCCATCTTACAAAAACAGGTTAAATTTGAAAAACAAATAAACAATTCTTCCATTCAAGCACCATTTAATGATGTATTAAGATATTTATATCTTCGTAATCGATGTGTAATAGTCCATAAAGGAATATTTAGGACAGTTGAAGGAAATTGTTCGCTCACGGATGTATTCATTGATGAGAAAGGTGTTAAATCTACGATAACAATAGAAATTCCAGGAGGTAATCTTACGCAATGGTTTTATGAATTAGTTAAAGATAGTTTTATGAATTTTTTAAATCAAAATACAAAAACACCTAACAACTCAATCCACTGGACCCAACCTCGCCCTTAACAGGGCTCGGTCGTACTTACACCTACGAGGTGGAAGTGGATTTAATTCCGGGGACAGCTCACTTAATTCTCGACTTTTCGGATAGATAAATATTGTGTCACTGAAATTACAGGCCGGTTATTTCGAATGTTAGAAGAAAAAATAAAAAAAGGAGTGATTATGAAAAGAGTTATTTTAAACAGTCTGGTTATTTTATCACTAGTTGTTTGTATTTCTTTTCCGGTAATGGCAAAAACACCTGAGGTAAAACAGTTAAAAGATGGCTGGTATATACAATATCATCAAGACGTATATTACCTGGTAGATACAAAGACTCAACTCTGTTTTGTATGGACTCGTGGAAATGGCATTACACTTATCCCCAGTGAAAATTTAAAAAACAGAGAAGAATGGAGAAACATTATAACTTGGTAAAGTATAACCCGATGTAATGAAAATAAGGACAGCGCTCATATATTATGAAAATTGGGCAGTTGGGAGAAGAAACAGGTGCCTATTGTGCTATTTTCTAAGGTCTTTACAGCCGATAGGGGCTGTGTTATACTAAAGAAAAAAGAAAGGAGATTGATTCCGAAGATTCGGGGTCAGGTATCGAGTAATGTCTGGACATTCTAAATGGGCGGGAATAAAACATAAAAAGGCACTGATAGACGCAAAGCGCGGTAAGCTCTTTTCCAAATTAAACAAGGAAATTACCGTAGCGGCTAAGGCAGGGGGAGGAAGTACCGCTACTAACCCCCGTCTGCGCCTGGCCGTTAACAAGGCGAAAGAGGCAAATGTGCCCAATGATACTATTGAGCGGGCAATCAAAAAGGGTACAGGCGAGCTTCCCGGCGTAAACTATGAACAGGCGAATTATGAGGGTTACGGCCCCGGCGGGGTGGCGATAGTGGTAGAGGCTTTGACCGACAATAAAAATCGCACTACTGCCGAGGTGCGCAATATATTTTCCAAAAAGGGAGGAAACTTAGCGGGCACAGGCAGCGTGGGCTGGCTTTTTAATAAAAAAGGCTTTATCGTAGTGAATAAAACCAAGGCGGAAGAAGATAAGCTTATGTCCATTGCCTTAGATAGCGGCGCCGAGGATTTAAAGGGTGAAGAAGACTCATACGAGATTACCACTGATGTTAAAAATTACGAGAAGGTAAGAGCGGCCCTGGAAAGCAACAAGATTGAGTGGGATGCCGCAGAAATAACTATGATTCCTTCAAGCTATGTCAAGCTGCAGGGCGCGCAGGCCGAACAGGTATTAAGCCTGGTAGAGGCCCTGGAAGACCTGGATGACGTGCAGAATGTCTATGCCAACTTCGATATCCCCGATGAGATTCTCCAGCAGCACACTAAATAGACCTGTCTATGCGTATATTAGGGGTTGACCCGGGACTGGGTATTACAGGATACGGAGTAATCGAGGCTGAAAAAGGGCAATTCAGGTTACTGGAAGGCGGTATAGTTAAGACTTCCTCCAGAGATATTCTGACCAAAAGGCTCTCCTGCCTGTATAAAGGTATCGGGGATATCGTTCGCGAATACAGGCCTGCCGATTTAGTATTAGAGAAGCTTTATTCCCATTATAAGCATCAGATGACGGCTATTGCTATGGCTCATGCGCGCGGTGTGATTGCCCTTAATGCCGGAGAGGAAGCCGGGCTTCGCTTAGTTAATTATCCGGCCACGCGCGTAAAAAAGGCCCTTACCGGAAACGGCGCTGCCTCCAAAATGCAGGTGCAGCGCACAGTGCAGGGCGTATTAAGGTTAAAAAACCTGCCTCAGCCGCCTGATGTGGGGGATGCCCTGGCCCTGGCTATTGCCCATGCCTACATTATGCAAAAAGCAGGAATGAGATAATGATATCTTATATTAGTGGCAAGATTAAGCGAAAGACCGAAGATTGCCTGATTATTGATGTCAACGGCATCTGTTATGAAGTATTGGTTCCCAAGGCAGTAATGAGCGCTTTGGAGAACAACTCCCGTTCCGATGAAAACATAGAGCTGGTAACCTATCATTACCTGCATGTAGAGCCTTCCCGCTCCAAGCCTGTATTGATTGGATTTCTAAACGAGGTGGAGAGGGATTTCTTCGAGAGGTTTATTACGGTCTCCGGTGTAGGCCCCAAGGCGGCTGTGCGCGCCTTAAGCCTGCCCATCTCAAGAATTGCCGAGGCCATAGATGGGGCAAACTTTGGGTTACTGAAGAGCCTGCCGGGTATCGGTGAGCAGAGGGCGCGTGAGATAGTGGCAAAACTGCAGGGCAAGGTGGGCAAGTTCTGTTTAATTCAGGATAAGGTGAGAAAAGAGACGTCTTCTGTAGTAAGAGAGGATATTCAGGAAGAGGCAGTGGCGGTTCTGTTGCAACTGCAATATAAAAGAAATGAGGCCAAAGAGATGATTAAAAAGGCACTTACCGCCAATCCACATCTTAGTACCGTTGAGGAAATCTTAAACCAGGTCTATCGCCAGAAGGCAAAGAGGAAATAGAGATGCCTAAAGAGCCGGAAGAAGCGCGCCAGCGCTTAATCAGCCCTCAGGAAAGCGAAGAGGATACGGTTGTCAATTTATCTCTGCGCCCGGAAAGGATTGAGGACTTCATCGGGCAGAAAGATGTAGTGGCCAATTTGAAAGTGGCTATCTCCGCCGCAAAGGCCCGAAGTGAACCATTAGAGCATATACTGCTTTCAGGCCCGCCCGGACTGGGTAAGACCTCTCTTGCGCACATTATTGCCCGGGAGATGGGCACTAAGTTTACCGCCACAAGCGGACCGGCAATTGAGCGCGCCGGAGACTTAATCGGCATACTTACCAATTTAGGAGAGGGGGACGTCCTTTTCATTGATGAGGTGCACAGGCTTTCTAAAGTGGTGGAGGAGTTCCTTTATCCGGCGATGGAGAACTCCCAGATAGATTTTGTAATCGATAAGGGCCCTTATGCCAAGACGATTAAATTTAATCTCAAGCGCTTTACCCTGATAGGGGCAACCACGCGCGCCGGACTGCTTACAGCGCCTTTGCGCAGCCGGTTCGGGATATTTTTCCATTTCGATTTCTATAATTGCGAAGAGATTATAGAGATACTCAGGCGCTCGGCGAAGATTTTGAATATTTCTCTGGATGAAGAAGGCGCCTATGAGATTGCCCGGCGCTCCCGGGGCACGCCTCGCGTAGCCAATCGTCTTTTGCGCCGGGCGAGGGACTATGCCCAGGTGAAGGCCGGAGGGCATTTGAGTAAAGAAGTTGCCTGCGCAGCCCTTGATGCCCAGGGGGTGGACGGAGTCGGCCTGGACAATATAGACCGCAGGGTGCTTAAGGTAATCATCGATTATTATAATGGCGGGCCTGTAGGTATCGAGTCATTGGCTGCCACCCTGAATGAGGAAAGCGATACCATTGTAGATATAGTGGAGCCGTTTCTCCTGAAAATCGGCTACATCAAGCGCACCTCCCGCGGCAGAGAAGTAACCGAGCTGGGGCACAGCCACCTGAATAAGGGCCGGAAGGAATTGTTTTAAATAAGAGATATGCCGGCTAATCTAGGCAGGGTGTTGATTTTCATAGGCCTAGTTCTTATTGCGCTAGGTTTTATTTTTATATGATGAGATATCTAAAAATTGCTTTAATATTATTTTTTTCTTTAGCTTTTTTCCCTTCGATAAGCCGGGCTGAGTCGCATCTGGTGCGCGTAGCCGTAATCAAGGATGCTGCCGAAGCCGACCTTTCCGTTCGCTCTGCCTATCGTGTCCTGGCCTTAAACACAAACGAAGAGCTTTATAAGGGCAAGCGCCTCTGGCATACGAAGGTTTCGCTTGCCGAGGGAGGGATTAATATTGGAGAGCAGAATTTCAAGATTTACGGCGTAAGGATTCAACCCGATAAGAGTCCTTCAATTTATCTCAACAACCGCAGATTCAGAGGGGCAATCGATATCATCCGCCAGAGCAATAATAAACTTCTGGTAGTCAATCACCTGGATGTGGAAGAATATATTCGTGGCGTGCTTTACCATGAGGTAGCCCCCTGGTGGCCGATGGAGGCCCTTAAGGCCCAGGCGATTGTCTCGCGCACCTTTGCCTTGCATCAGGCCAAGGTTAATGCAAAACAGGACTACGACCTTGTCTCGACTATCTATTCCCAGGTCTATGGCGGAAGGACCTCGGAGAGAGGCAGGACCTCAAGGGCAGTCAAATACACCAAAAATAAGGTTTTGACTTATAGTAATAAACTTTTCTCCAGCTTTTATCATGCCACCTGCGCCGGATATACGGAGGAGGCCGGTAAGCTCTGGAATATTAATTTAACCCCTTTGAAGGGAAGGGAGTGTCAGTTCTGCCGGCGCTCGCCGCATTTTCACTGGAAAAAAAAGGTTTCCCTGCAGGATATGGAGGAGGCCCTGGAGAAAGCGGGATTTAAGGTAGGCTTGATTAAGTCCATGGAGATTGTAGATAAAGATATCTCCAGCCGAATTACCGAGCTTGAGATAACTTCCACGCGCGGCAAAATCAAAGTCGGCGGCAACCGCTTTCGTTTAGCCGTAGGGCCCAACATTATCAAAAGCACAAACTTTACGGTAGAGATTAAAAAAAGACAGGCCTATTTTGAAGGTTACGGCTGGGGTCACGGCGTAGGGATGTGCCAGTGGGGGAGCTTCTTTATGGCCAGGGAAGGTTTCAACAGCGAACAGATTCTGAATTATTATTATCCGGAGAGCAAGATTAAGGATTTCAGTGCAGATTATGAGACTTTCTGATTTTGATTATCACTTACCTAAAGAGCTGATTGCCCAATATCCTTTAGTCCGGAGGCAGGACTCGCGGCTGTTAGTCCTGGAGCGGGCCAAAAAAAGGATTAGGCACGGGCATTTTCAGGATATCCTTGACTATCTTTTACCCGGGGACTGCCTGGTTTTGAATAATACGCGGGTAATTTGCGCCAGGCTGATTGGCAGAAGACAAAGCACAGCCGGCGGCAGACAGGAGGTATTTTTTCAGGAAGACTTATCCGATAATACGTATCGCGTTTTAGCCCGCCCCGCAAAAAAATTAACCACGGGTATGAAAATAGTGTTTAATAACGGCAGCTCATCTGCTACGGTGCTGAGCGACCAAGGGATGAGTAAGATTGTAAAGTTTAGCGGTCGGGACATCTGGCGTGAGTTTGGCAGAGTGCCGCTTCCCCCGTATATCAAAAGAGAGCCTGTAGAGTCAGATGCAGAAAGATACCAGACGGTTTATGCAGAAGTTGAAGGTGCCACTGCCGCTCCTACGGCAGGATTGCATTTCACTAAGGAAGTTTTAGAGGATATCCGGGCCAAAGGCGTAAATGTGGTTTATCTGACTTTGCATATCAATTACGGAACATTCGCCCCTGTCAAGAGTGAGGATTTGAGCAGGCATAAAATGCACAAGGAATATTTTATCCTGCCTGAAGAAACAAAAAAGACAATTAACGCTACGCGCAGACAAGGCGGCAGGGTCCTTGCCGTAGGCACGACATCCGTGCGTGTTTTGGAAAGTGCCAGCGGCAGAGAGGGCTGGACGGATTTATTTATCTATCCCCCTTATGATTTCAAGGCGGTAGATTGCCTTCTGACCAATTTTCATTTTCCCAAATCCACGCTTCTAATGCTGGTGAGTGCCTTTGCGGGGAAAGAGTTGCTATTCGAGGCATACAGGCAGGCAATCGAGAGAAAATATAGATTTTTCTCCTATGGCGATGCCATGTTGATAATCTAGTCGCTAGTATCTAGTCGCTAGTATCCAGTAAAAGACATGGAAGCAATAAAAGATTTTAAAGATTTAAGAATTTGGCAAAAAGGAATAGAGATTGTTAATAAGGTTTATAGGATAACTCAATCTTTTCCTAAAGAAGAGTTATATGGAATAGTTTCACAAATGAGAAGATCAGCAGTTTCTATACCTTCAAACATAGCCGAAGGTTTTATAAGAAGATCAAATAGAGAGTATAAGCAATTCTTATATATAGCATTGGGTTCTTGCGCAGAATTAGAAACTCAATTTATTATTGCTAAAGATAACTCTTTTTTAAATGACAAAGATAAGGATGAAATTATACAAGAGCTCAATTATGAAAGCAGAATGCTAATGACTATGATTAAGAAGCTTTAAACTAGATACTAGATACAAGCGACTAGCGACTATAGAATGACTTTTACAGTTACTCATCAGGATAAAGCGTCTGGAGCCAGAACGGGTCTTCTTAAAACCGCCCACGGCGTAGTTAAGACACCGGTGTTTATGCCGGTAGGCACCCAGGCAACGGTAAAGACCTTAACTCCTCAGGAGCTCTCAGATTGCAAGACCCAGATAATTTTAGGCAATGCCTATCATCTTTATCTGCGCCCCGGCAGAGAAATTATCAGAGAGGCCGGCGGGTTGCATAAGTTTATGGGCTGGAGCGGCCCTATACTTACCGATAGCGGCGGATTTCAGGTATTCAGCCTGGCGGTATTGAGAAAGATTACCCAGAAAGGCGTAGAGTTTCAATCGCATATCGACGGCTCAAGGCATTTTTTGACCCCGGAGGATATAATCGGGATTCAGCTGGATTTGGGCAGCGATATCCTGATGCCTCTGGATGAGTGCGTGCCTTATCCGGCTGAGCGCGATTATGCCCGGGAATCGCTTAAGTTTACAAGCCTTTGGGCCCGCCGCTCGAAGGAGACTTTTCTTAATAGACAGAATAAAAGTGACGGGCGATTGCTTTTCGGTATTGTCCAGGGCGGTACGTATCCGGATTTGCGCAAACAGGCGGCTGAAGAGCTTCTGGAGATTGACTTCCCCGGTTATGCATTGGGCGGGATAAGCGTGGGTGAGCCGGATAATATAAAATTCGAAGTGCTTGAGCACGCATTGCAATTTTTGCCGAAGGAGAAGCCGCGTTATGCAATGGGCTTAGGAACACCGCTTGATATCTTTAAGGCGGTCGAGATGGGCGTAGATATGTTTGATTGCGTCATGCCCACCCGTCATGCCAGAAACGGCAGCGCCTTTACGAAATCGGGAAAGCTGGTTTTAAGAAATGCACCCTACGCAAGAGATTTTAAGCCCATTGAAGAAGGTTGCCGGTGCTTTGCCTGCAAAAATAATTATACCCGTGCCTATATCCGCCACCTGATTAATACCGGTGAGATACTGGGAGTAAGATTAGTTTCGTTGCATAATGTCTATTTTTATGTTATGCTTATGCAAAGAATCAGAGAGGCAATCCAAAAGAATAAGTTTTTAGAGCTGAAAAAGGAGGTTGTAAATGAATAATCTTGCCTATGCAATGAGCCAGCCGCCGCAAGCTGTCCCCGGCGCTCCTGCGCCAAATCCCCTGGCTGGACTTTTTCCCATAGTTTTAATCTTCGTCATCTTCTACTTTTTGCTTATCCGACCGCAGCAAAAGCAGCAAAAGGAGCATCGTCAGATGCTTTCTAAGCTGGGCAAAAATGACGAGGTGGTTACAAACGGCGGTATCCACGGCACAGTGGTTAATGTGGATGAGGATACCGTGACGCTGCGTGTTGATGACAACACCAGGATTAAATTTCAGAAAAACACAATTTCCTACATCAAGAAAAAATAGGGTATACGCCGATGATTAAGAATCTAAAATGGAAGGCCCTGTTGGTAGTTTGTGTGGTGGGCTGGGCCTTCTGGATGGCCTATCCGCCGCAGGAGAAGGTAAAGTTAGGGCTGGACTTAAAAGGCGGGATGCATCTTATCCTGAAAGTGGATATCGAGAAGGTGCCCCAGGAGGTAAGGGCTGATGCTACCGATCGGGCTATAGAAATAATCCGCAATCGTATCGACCAGTTCGGAGTGAGTGAGCCGCTGATTCAGAAGCAGGGCAGAGACCATATCGTGGTTCAGCTGCCCGGGGTTACCGACAGAGACAGGGCGCTGCAGATTATCAAGCAGACGGCGCACCTGGAGTTTAAATTAGTTAACGAAGAAGAAGGAAAGCTTACCGCAGCCTTGGATGGGAATGTCCCGGCCGGATATGAGCTGAAATATCTGGACAAGAGGCCCCTGCTTCTGGAGAAGGATGCCTCGCTTATGGGGGATAGTCTTGTCGATGCCCGTGTGGAGTGGGGTTCGATGGAGATTAACCCTTATGTCAGCTTTAGCTTGAATTCCAAAGGGGCGCGCACCTTTTCCCGCCTGACCAAAAATAATATCGGCAAGAGATTGGCTATAGTCTTAGACGGCAAGGTAAAGAGCGCTCCGGTTATCCAGAGCCAGATACCCGGAGGCAAGGGTCAGATTACCGGACGCTTCAGCGAAGATGAGGCCGCAGATTTATCTTTGGTCCTGCGTACAGGAGCGCTTCCTGCACCCATACAAGTTGAAGAGGAAAGGACCGTCGGGGCGGCCCTGGGAGAGGACTCTATAAGGAAGGGGATTGAGTCGATTATTGTAGGGGCAGTCCTGGTTTTGGTGTTTATGGGCGGATATTATTTATGGGCCGGGCTGATTGCCAATTTTGCCCTTTGCCTGAATCTGGTGATTATACTGGGTGTGCTTTCGTATCCGCGCCTGGGCGCGGCCTTGACCCTTCCCGGCATTGCCGGAATTGTCCTGACCATAGGCATGGCCGTTGATGCCAATGTGCTCATTTTTGAGAGAATAAGAGAGGAATTGAAGCTGGGAAAGAGCCTGCGCCTGGCTATCTCAAACGGCTACCAAAAGGCCTTTTTAACTATTTTAGATGCCAATGTTACCACCCTTATTGCCGCCTTTATCCTTTTTCAATTTGGCACCGGGCCGGTAAAGGGCTTTGCCACCACCTTGAGCATCGGTATTTTAGCCAGTATGTTTACGGCTTTGGTGGTGGGACGGGTTATCTTTGATATTCTTTCTCTGGGGAAGGTATTGAAGAGCCTGCCTATGCTGCAGTTTATAAGAGGCCCTCATTTTAATGTTATCGGCAAAAGAAAGGCCGCCTATGTGATTTCCATAGTCTTGATTATTGTCGGGTTAATCAGCCTGGGCACGCGCGGCAAGGAAAACTTAGGGATAGATTTCTCCGGAGGCTCGCTTCAGGAGTTTCGTT
Source organism: Candidatus Omnitrophota bacterium (assembly GCA_020341815.1). Lineage (GTDB taxonomy): Bacteria > Omnitrophota > Gorgyraeia > JAFGHF01 > JAFGHF01. The sequence continues at coordinate 65,877 of CP070837.1, read as the reverse complement.
TTGAGAAGCCTATTTCGACTGATGAGGCAAGGACAGCGTTAAAAGAGATAGATCTGGGTGACTCTCCCATTCAACAATATAAGGACAAAAGGAATATCTTAATCAGGACTTACGCCGATGCGGAGAATAAGATTATCGATAAGTTCAAAAGCGCCTTTGCCGGAAACCCCTTTGAAATCTTGCGCATAGAGAAGGTGGGGCCGTCGGTGGGTAAGGATTTGACCAAGAGGGCAATCCGCGCTTTGATATTTGCTTTAATCGGTATCTGTATCTATATCTCTTTTCGTTTTGAATTTCGTTTTGCCATTGCGGCTATTGCGGCGCTTTTTCACGATGTCTTAATCGCCGCCGGGGCATTGAGCTTTACCGGACGAGAGTTCTCTCTTCCGGTAATCGCTGCGCTTTTGACCGTAGTGGGCTATTCCATCAACGACACCATTGTCGTCTTTGACCGCATTCGCGAAGATATGCGGCTGATGCGCAAGGCAAGCTACGAGGAAATCATCAATGCCAGCATCAATCAGACCTTAAGCCGAACCCTGCTTACCTCTTTGACCACGCTTCTGGTGGTCCTGGCCCTGTTTTTCTTAGGAGGAGCGGTAATCAACGATTTTGCCTTTGTGCTTTTAGTGGGCATAATCGTGGGTACCTATTCGTCAATTTTTGTGGCCAGCCCCATCCTTGTCGATTGGCATAGAAAAAGATAAAAAAATGGAAAAAATCTGGAACATCAGGCGTTCCAATAGCCGCCTGCGTAAGGAAATCAGCCGGGCCTTGAGGGTATCCGAAATCTTGGCCCAGATCCTGATTAATCGCGGAGTTTCCGGCGTAAAAGAGGCGGAGAGCTTCCTGAGTTGCAGTTTGACCGGCCTGCATTCGCCCTTCCTTCTCAAAGGGATGAAAAAGGCGGTAGCCAGGATTAAAAAGGCTATTAGCAGCGATGAGAAGATTATGGTCTGGGGCGATTACGATATTGACGGTGTCACCAGTGTAGCCCTTTTGATTTCCGTGCTGGGCGAGATGGGCGCGCGCGCCTTGCACTATCTTCCCAATCGCCTTGAAGAAGGCTACGGCTTGAATGAAAAAGGTGCCAAAGAGGCCAAGGCTAAGGGCGTTGGCCTCTTGATTACGGTTGATTGCGGAATCTCGGCCGATAAAGAGATAACCTACCTGAAAAGTTCAGGCATCGATACCATTGTCTGTGACCATCACCAGCCCAAAGAAGGCTCCCTGCCTAAAGCAGCCTGGGCGATTATCAATCCTTTACAGAAAGACTGCTCCTATCCTTATAAGTATATGGCCGGGGTGGGGCTGGCGGCAAAGCTGGCTTGTGCCCTTATGGATAATCAAAAGGCCGTCCTGGATAATCATCTGGATATTATTGCCCTGGGCACTGTGGGCGATGTCGTTCCTCTTACAGGGGAGAACAGGGTTTTTGTCAAGCACGGCCTCTCCAGCTTAAGCCAGACCAGGAAATTGGGCCTGGTGGCCCTGATGGAGGTCTCCGGCCTGGATAATCGAACCCTTAACGCCAGGCATATCGGCTTTATTCTGGGGCCGAGAATAAATGCCAGCGGAAGGCTGGGCAGCCCTGAGGATTCCCTGCGCCTGCTTTTAGCCAGGACAGAGCTTGAGGCTCGAACCCTTGCCCAAAAGCTTAACCAGGGGAATCGCCTCAGGCAGAGGATTGAGAGCCGCACCCTTCAGGAAGCCATCGAGCAGGTAGAGAGCCAAATCAATTTTAAGGAACACAGTATAATTGTCCTGGGCGCGCCGCATTGGCATCGGGGGGTAATCGGCATCGTGGCCTCGCGCCTGGTGGAGCGCTACATGCGTCCGACAATTATGATGAGCCTGGAAGATGAGTTTGGGAGGGGTTCAGGCCGTTCAATCGGCAATTTTCATCTTTTGGAGGCCTTAAGGAAATGCAAGGATTTACTTGAGGAATACGGCGGCCACAGGCGCGCCTGCGGGTTAAAGCTGAAAAAAACCAGATTCAGCGACTTTTTTCGGACAATCAATAGAGTAACCAAAGAGATGCTCCTGCCGGAAGATCTGGTGCCTGCCTTGGAAATAGATGCCGAAATCCTTCTTTCCAGTTTAAGCGAAAATTTGATTAATGAATTGAATAGCCTTTCGCCTTTCGGAGCGGATAATCCTGAGCCTTTAATCTGCTCATCGGGACTCAAGGTTAAGTCTAAGGTATCTATAGTCGCAGGCAATCATATAAAATTTTGGGTTACAGACGGAAAGCTTACCTGTGAAGCGATAGGTTATAACAAGAAGGGAAATTTTCCTGAGCTTGAAGCGGGCGAGACTGTATCTTTAGCTTATGCACCTTCTGTAAATAACTGGCAGGGAAATTTTTCTATTCAGCTGAAACTCGAGGACGTAAAAATCAGTCGTTAGTATCTAGTCGCTCGTCGCTAGTATCTTGTATTTAGTAAAATATAAAGTAAAAGATTTAAGAATTGAACAAAAAAGCTTTTAACGAAATACTATATACGAAATACGAGATACGGAATACTAGTTACTGAATACTATCGACTGGATACGAGCGACTGGGTTTTTGTACCTTGCCGGCCTTAAGACATCTGGTGCAGACGTAGATTCGTTTTACCGTTCCCTTTACAATAGCTTTGATTCTTTGCAGATTAGGGGCAAAGATACGTTTACTGATGCCGGTAATTTTTCTACCCACGCCGCCTTTTTTCTTGGCCATACCGCGGCGGGTAATGCTTCTTCCGGCAAAAGGTCTTTTTCCGCAGATTGCGCAAATTCTTGACATTGCTGCCTCCATTGATAGTTGATATTAACGATGTGTAATGTACCATACTTTCCAAGATTATGCAAGCTTCTTTTTATTTTTGTTGCGGCAGGGGTGAATTAACTCGTTACGTGGCCTTGACTTTGGGCTGTTTGTATGGTATACTTACAAAAACTTTTTGTGTTTATTAAGATGAATTTAGACTTTTTATTTGAAATGAACTGGGTGGACCTGATTGTCGCAATCCTTTTAGTTAGAGGGGGTTACGTCGGTTTTAGTCAGGGATTTTCAGTTGAACTTTTCAAAACCGCGGGAATGATTGCCGCGTCTGTCTTATCTCTGCTGCATTATAGTAGGGTGGGGGCAAGCTTGTCCTTTTGTTCGTTTCTTCCTATCCAAATAGCCAATTTCATCTCTTTTTTAGCCATATTTTTTGCCTTACTTATTGCGTTTAAAATAGTTAGAGTGATTCTGTTTAAGCTGCTGCATCTTGAGATCTTTGGCGGATTACAAATGTGGGGTGGTCTTATTTTGGGGCTGGCTCGCAGTCTCATTTTTGCCAGCCTCTTTCTTTTTGCCCTGACCATGCTTCCTGTTGAGTATTTCAGAGAAAGCATAGAAGAGAAATCATTTTCCGGCGCTTATCTAAAAGAGATAACGCCCCGTGTCTTGGACTTTATAATTAAATTCAGCCCTAAGGATGCAGGGAACGAAAGGAGTCAGAATTGACACTTAAGGATATCTACGAGTTTGTGGTAAAGGAGGGGATATCTGCCGACCCCCGGGGTAAGTCGGTAGCCACCAGAAACTTAGCCAGACTTAAAAAGCGTTATCGGCAACTTAATAAAAAGGCAAAAGAGGAGTTTGACGCAGAGCGGCTTTGGAATCCCTACAGCGATACAAGGATACTCTGCGGCTCGCCCGCACAAAAGGTAAAGACTATCTTGCTGGGGATCGATATAGAGGGCGCGGAGTTATTGCTGGCAGACAGGCTTAACCAGCAGGGTGAAAAAATAGATTTAGTTATGTCGCATCATCCCGAAGGCAAGGCCTTGGCAGGGCTTACCGAGGTGATGGATATTCATTCGGAGATTCTCAAAGATTTAGGCGTGCCTATCAGCGTTGCCGAGTCTTTGATGGCCGAGCGCATCGCCGAGGTCAAAAGAAAGGTTATGCCGGCCAATCACAGCCGCTCCGTAGATATGGCGCGGCTTCTTAAGCTCGGCTTTATGTGCTGTCATACTGTAGCCGATAATCATGTAGCTTCCTATCTGCAGAAGTTGATGGATAGGAAAAAACCCGATAGTCTGGGCGATGTCCTGGATATCTTAAAAGGTATTGCCGAATATCGTCAGGCTTTTAAGGAAAAGGCCGGACCGCGCATCATTGTGGGAGAGCCGAAGCGCCAGGCGGGAAAAATCTTTGTAGATATGACCGGAGGCACCGAGGGCTCCAAAGACATTTTCCAGAAACTCGCCACCGCAGGTATCGGCACCATAGTGGCTATGCATCTGAGCGAAGAGCATTTTCGCAAAGTAAGGGCCGAGCACATCAATGTAATTATCGCCGGGCACATCGGCAGCGATTCCCTGGGCCTTAATCTTTTGCTGGACAAGCTGGAAAAGAGGCAAAAGTTAAATATTATCGAGTGTTCCGGATTTAAACGGATAAGAAGGAAACACTGAGAGCACTGAAATAATAATACTGAGAACACTGAATAAAACTTCAGTGATTTCAGTGGCTAATTTTCAGTGATTTCAGTGCTAGAAGGAGATAGATGCCTGTTCTTTTTTCCGACAGTATAATTGATGAAATCCGCGATAAATGCAATATCGCAGAGATTATTGCTCAGTATATTCCCCTCAAAGCCGCTGGAAGGAACTTTAAGGCGCTTTGCCCTTTTCATCAGGAAAAGACCCCTTCCTTTATGATCAGTCCTGATAAAGGCATATTCCATTGTTTTGGCTGCGGTGCCGGAGGGAACGTGTTTAATTTTATTATGAAGCATGAGGGGCTTGAGTTTCCGCAGGTAGTGCGGATGCTGGCGGATAAAACCGGGGTTAAGCTTCCTGTCTCTTCAGGTGCGGCTCGGCAGCAGAAGCAGACACACGACCTTTTTCAGCTGAATGAGATGGCCGCTTCATGGTATCAGGAGAATTTGAAGAAAGAAAAGGCTCGCGCGGCCTTGGAATACCTGAAGAAAAGGGGCTTTCAGGCCAAGACCGCCCTTACCTTTAGATTGGGCTTTGCCCCTTTTGATAACGGCCTGTTAAAGTTTATGCGCGCCAGGGGCATTCGGGAGGAGCTTTTAGAAAAGTCAGGATTAATCCTGCGTAAAGAAAAAGGTCCTTACTATGACAGGTTCAGGCAGAGGATAATATTTCCCATCTTTGACAGCCGCTCACGTATTGTAGCTTTCGGCGGCCGGGTCCTTGATGAGGCTTTGCCTAAATATCTTAATTCTCCCGAGACCCCTGTATACAGCAAAAGCAATCATCTCTACGGGCTGAACTTCGCCAGGGAAGAGATAAAAAAAGAAAACTGCTGCATTATTGTGGAAGGTTATATCGATTTACTTACGGTTTATCAAAGCGGTATCGGCAATGTCGTCGCTTCCCTGGGTACGGCCCTTACTCTGCAGCAATTGAAGCTGCTCGGGCGTCACACGAAAAATGTAGTTATGATTTTTGACGCCGACCGTGCTGGAGAGTTAGCCAGCTTGCGCAGCCTGGATTTGCTTATTGAGCAGAATATGGGTATAAAGATTGTCGCTTTACCTAAGAATGAGGACCCGGACAGCTTCCTGCGCAAATTCGGAAAGGAGAGTTTGCAGAAAAAAATTACCGAGGGGATGGACCTTTTTGATTATAAACTCAATTTACTTACCCAGAAGTATGATTTAGGCACAGTGGAAGGAAAGGTGGGCATTGCAGCCGAGATGCTTCCGACTATCCGCCGGGTGCAAAATGCCATTCGCAGGAGCGCTTATGTAAAGCGACTGGCTGAGGCCTTCTCCAAGGGAGAAAAATCTCTGGGAGAGGAGTGGATTCTGGCGGAGCTGAAAAAAGTCAAAAAGGACTTTGGCTATTATACCGCCGGTCCCGTTCAGAAAAGTCGCATTGTGAGCCCTGCGGCTGAGGAGATGCTTTTGAAGATTTTACTGGAAGATGAAACCGCCGTTTCCGAAATCAGGAAACATCTTGCGCTGGAAGACTTTCAGGATTTGCGCATCAGAGAGGCAATGAGAATAGTTTATCATTTACACATTCAGGGTGAGCCTATCTCAGCGGGAAAATTGATAACTCATCTAGAGATTGAAGAGGCGCGTCAGCTGATTTCCCGGGCATGCGCAGATAATCATAAGCTTATCGACCGCGCCAAGTGCTTAAGCGACTGTATCGGACGGATAAAAAAGGATAGCTGGAAAAATAAGTTAAATAAATTACAAAGGCAAATCAAGCTTATCCAGGGCTGGGGACATAAAGATAAACTTGCGGAATTGATTAGTCAGTACAATCATTTAGTTAAAAGCCGGGGTGCGAAGAAATGAAAAAAGAATCACGCAATCGAAAGGGAACGAAAATAAAGCAGCTGGAGAAGCTTGTTGCTGCCGGCAGGCAGAAGGGGTGTCTCACCTATGAAGAGGTAAATGATATCTTGCCTGAGAATATAGTTTCTTCCGAGGAGATAGACGAGATACTGGCTATGCTGGGTAACGAAAACATAGAGATTGTTGCCCAGGAGACAAAGCCGGAGCCGGAAAAAGCCCCTCCCGCTGAGGAAGAGCCTGGTGTGAAGGCAAAGCCTGAAAGTTTGCCCCGTCTGGGACGAATGGATGACCCAGTGAGGATGTATCTGCGCCAGATGGGACAGATTCCCCTTGTTTCCCGGGAGGAGGAGTTGAGGTTGGCCAAGGAGATAGAGGCCGCAGAGCACAATTTTCGCCAGGCGGTATTTGATTGCCTGCGGGCGAAGGGCGAAGTTCTGAATGTAGCCAATAAGATTCTTAAGGGCGAGTTTAATTTAGAGGAGGCGGTAAGGGAGGAGCCCAGCTTGAATCGCGAGAAGCTCTTAAAGAAACTCTCCGTTTTGGTTTCCAAGTTAAGGGCGACAAGAAAACAGGAGAATATTGCCTCTTTGCTCTGGCAATTCGATTTAATAACTTCAGTAATCGAAGAAGTTGCTGCAAGAATAAAATCCAGCTTTCACCAGATAAAAGAGATAGATTCAGAGATTAAGCGCCTGCGCAGAAAGAAAATAAGAGGAAAAATCGGCGCTTTAATCCAGAAGAAAAAGAGGATTATAAAAGAATTCGGCTTGCCGCTTCCCAAAATAAAAGAAAAGATAAGATTAATCAGGACCAAACAAAATAAATTCAATAAGGCAAAAAAGGCCCTGGTGGAGGCAAACCTGCGTCTGGTGGTAAGCATTGCCAAGAAGTACACTAATCGGGGATTATCCTTCCTGGATTTAATTCAGGAAGGCAATATCGGCCTGATGAAGGCGGTGGACAAATATGATTACCGCCGGGGCTATAAATTCAGCACCTATGCTACCTGGTGGATCAGGCAAGCAATTACCCGTTCCATTGCCGACCAGGCCAGGACTATCCGTATCCCCGTGCATATGACCGAGACTATCAACAGGCTCATCCGTATTTCCCGCGCCCTGGTGCAGGAAAAGGGAAGAGAGCCGGCTCCGGAAGAGGTCGCCCGCCAGATGGATATGCCGGTAGAGAAGGTGCGAGGAGTCTTAAAGATTGCTCAGGAGCCTATATCCCTTCAGACACCTGTGGGGGATGAAGGAGATACCCATTTCGGTGATTTCATCGAAGACAAAAGCGCGGTTTCTCCGGCCAATGCCACCGCCTATTCTATGCTTAAATCGGAAATGGAAGATGTATTGACTTCGCTTACGGAGCGGGAAAGAAAGGTGCTTCAGCTTCGTTTTGGCGTGGGCGACGGTTATTCGCGCACCCTGGAAGAGGTGGGAGGCATTTTTAAAGTAACCCGTGAGCGGGTCAGGCAGATTGAGGCCAAGGCCCTGCGCAAGCTCAGGCATCCCACTCGCAGCCGCCGCTTAAAGAACTTTCTTGATTTGGGATTAGGTCAGGAGAGAAGATACCTGTAAGATACTTTTTATGGACAAGGGATAAATCCTATGCTAAAATACCTTGTTTAGGATTTACCCTTTTTTTATCACTGAAACCACTGAGATTGGGACACTGAAGTCACTGAGTTATTTCTCAGAGGTTTCAGATTTGATTCAGTGGTTTCAGTGCCATGGGCGTATGGCTTAGCTGGTTAAAGCGCCACACTCACATTGTGGAGATCAGAGGTTCGAATCCTCTTACGCCCACCATCCACCTCGCCATCAAAAATGGCGGGCGAGATGGTGAGGCTCGCCAGGCAATTTGGCGGCCCACCAGATAATAAGAATTCGAAATAAAAATAATTGGAGAATAATGTTTAAAATCTTGAGGCATCTACTTCCCGAATTTGTTTATAGACACCTTCATTTTAAAGGGAAATTCAAAGTAAAAATAAAAAAGAACCATTTTTATATCCATCATTTTGGATATCTTTGTGAGAATGAACTATTTTGGCGGGGACTTTCAAAAGAGATGAAGGTTTGGGCTGAGATGTGTCAGGAAGCAGATGTTATTTTAGACATTGGGGCAAATACAGGTATTTTTTCGCTTATTGCCAAAGCAGTAAATCCTAAAGCTTCTGTATATGCCTTCGAACCTGTGCCAAGAGTTATAAAAAAACTCCGCGCTAACTGTATGCTTAACAATTTTAATATTCAGTGTCTTGAGGTAGCTGTTTCTGATTATGACGGAGTTGGAGAGTTTTACGAAGAACCTTTAGAGCATCTTTATAGCGCAACTTTAGCACCCCATAATTCTCTAAAAAATTCTATGAAAACAGAGGTCAGGGTAACGAGGCTCGATAGTTTTATTGAAAAAGAAAAGATACGCCCGGATTTAATCAAAATTGATGTGGAAGGTTGTGAATTTAAGGTTCTGGAAGGAATGGGTAAATCATTAAGACCTAAAATATTGCTCGAAAATCATTCAAATATTTCCTTGGGAGACGACTGGCAAAGTATAGATAATAAAGGGCATTACATAAAAAACTGGAAAATTCAATCCTAAGAGAGTTACAGACACAGGGCTCATAGCTCAACGGCAGAGCAGCAGACTCATAATCTGTTGGTTCAAGGTTCGAATCCTTGTGGGCCCACCATTATAAGTCGCTAGTATATAGTATTTAGTATCTAGTAAAAATAGAAAAATAAAAGATTTAATAATTAAATAAAGAGTTTTTAACGAGATATTAAATACAAGCGACTAGCGACTAGATACGAGCGACTAAATGATGGTTCAGGAACATATCAATACTTTAATTAAACTGCAGGAAATTGACGGCGAAATCTACAGGCTAAAGGATGAGAAGTCCTCTAAGCCGGCAGAAAAGGAGGCCTTGAAAGAAGCCTTTGCCCAGAAGGAAAAAACTCTGAAGGATAAAGGAGAGGAGCTTAAGTCCGCGCAATTAAAAAGAAAAGAGCACGAAATGGAAATGGAGACCAAGGAGAAAGAGATTAAAAAGTATCAAACACAACTCTTGCAAGTCAAGACTAATAAGGAATATCTCTCTTTACAGAAAGAAATTGCCGGTTTAAAAGCGGATAATGCCGTTTTGGAAGATGATATATTGCAGTGGATGGAGAAAATAGATAAAATTAAAGCAGAGACTACCGAAGAAAAGGAAAAATTGGCCCTTGAGGAGAAAAAATTAAAAGAGGAGACGATAAAAATAGACCAGGAGATTAAAGCAATAGAACAGAAGCTCTCTTCCCTGGAGAAAGAAAGAACACAAGTTAGCTCTAATGTGGAAAAAAGCCTCTTGAGCCGCTATGAGAGAATACTTAAAGCCAAGGAGGGCCTGGCCCTGGTTGCGCTTTCTGGTGAGTCCTGCGGGGGATGCCATCGGGTTTTACCTCCCCAGATAATTAACGAAGTCAGAATGAAAGATAAAATAGTGACGTGTGAGTTTTGTGCCCGTCTTTTATATTATCCGGAGTAAATTATGCAAGCAAAAGAGTGTTTTATTTATATTGACGGAGCTGCCCGCGGCAATCCCGGAGAAGCAGGGATAGGTATAGTGATTAAGGACGGAGAAAACCGCAAGATAAAACAGCTTTATAAATATATCGGTGAGCTTTCCAATAATGCCGCCGAATATACGGCCCTTATCTATGCCTTGCAGGAGGCCCTTATCCTTGGACTTCGTGAAGTGGCGGTCTATTCGGACAGCGAACTTCTGGTTAAGCAATTGAACCGGGAATACAGGGTTAAGAATTCCAATTTGAAAACATATTATGAGCAATTTTTGCATTTGAAGACAGGCTTCGATAGATTAAGAATAAGACAAATCAAACGGGAAGAAAATAAAGAGGCCGACAGGCTTGCCAACGAGGCCATTGATTCAAGAATTGATACGAGCCTGAAATCAAATTAATTGTTCTTTGTAAGAGAGTAGAGCGGATGGTCGCTGCCCCTGTCGTTTTGTTTCGCTTTTGCGAAGCAAAACGAAACAGCAGGGGGAGAGGAAAGTCCGAGCTCCAAAGGGTGAGCGTAGTGGGTAACGCCCATCGTCCCGAACCAAAATACTGCTAAGTTTTATACTTTTGGCATAACTAATGCCATATAGCATTAGTTTGCTTTTAGTTTTGACTGTTGAAGTATTTTGGTTCGGGATAGGATTAGAGCCACAGAGACAACAACTCATCCAGAAAAATTTTTCTGGGCAGAGGGTGAAAAGAGGTAATCTCTACGCGGAGAAAGGTTAAATAGGAAGGGATGCTTATATGGCAACGAGCTTCACCCGGTTCGTCAGCACTTTCGGGTTGACCGCTATTGATTTTGTCGGTAACGGCAAAACTAGATGGATGGCCGTCAAATACAGAACTCGGCTTATAGCTCTACTCTCTTTAATGAACACACGACTTATGGAACACTAGTGAACATAAGTCGCTGTGCGAATTAACCCCGTACCAAAATACTAACAACGGTTGATTTTTAAAAGTGAACTAGTGCCATATAGCATTAGTTTGCTTTTAGTTTTGACTGTTGAAGTATTTTTGGTACGGGGTCATATTCGGCCAACAAACTTACGTCATTTTATTCCGTAAGTTTGGGCCTCATTTGATTGCTGAAGAGCACATATTTTCCTGCCTTACCCAATAAATAAATCCGCCCGGAATATTCCGCCTTAATCTTCTCAAATTCCCAGGTATAGGTAATGCAGAAGATGCGCGTCTTTCTGGAAGATAAAAGCCTGTAAAGGTCATTTTTGTCCTTGAGCAGATAATCCTGCCAGTGCTCATTTTCTTCAAAGTCTAAGTGGCGGCTTCGCTCAATGACTATTGTGCGGCGAGAAAGATAAAAGGGTAGGCTCTTCAGGAAGCAGCGGTAGTTAACTATTTTGTCTTCTGGTGTTAAGTCTTGCTTAATCTTTAGAGCCAGAGGCTTTACGGATTTACTGATATCCGCCTCTATCTTAGGCAGTACATCTATTGCCGTATGGAAGAAAAGCGCAGAAGTTAAGGCTACAGTCCAGAAAAGCGCTTGAGGTTTTTTTAGGCGGAAGAAAGATACGCTTGCTGTTATTGAACCCGCCAATATTATGCAAAGCGCGATTATATTTGGACGGGCCGCAGGGATATCGAGCTGGTAATCAATGCCCCGATAGAGAAAAGTGAGCATTGCTATTAACATAATTGACTTACACGATAGGAAGATATAATAGGAAACAGAAAAAAACTTCTCCGATAATATTGCGGGATTATCCATAGTCTCATCCCAGAGACGGCCCGTTATTACCGCCAGAGGTGCCAAAAGCGGCAGAATATAGGGAACCAGCTTTTTGCCGATACAGGAGAAGAAAATAAAAGGTACCAGGAACCAGAGGAAAAGAAGCAGGGTCCATGTCTTTTCTTTATCGAACGATGTCCTTTTGAAAGAGAGATACCTTTTTAGGGCCGGGCTTAAGAAAAATATCCAGGGGAAGAAAAGTCCGATTAATACTGGAACGAAGAAATAGAAGGGTTCTTCGCCTCTGGTGGCTATCCTGCTTACAGTTTGCTGCATGAGCCAATTGTAACTGAGGCCTTTGTGAATAAGTATTTGATAGATGAACCAGGGCAGTCCCACGACCGCAAAGATGACTGCTCCAGACACAAGGCGCATTTCTTTAAAGATATATGTTTGTTTTGTATAGATGAGAAAGATAAAGATGGGCAGAAGCACAAGCAAAAGGATTATCGGCCCTTTAGTCATGAAACCCAAGGCCAGCGAAAGATAAAAGAGAAAATATTTTTTTCGCACAAAAAATAGATAAGAAAAGAGACAGAAAGAACTAAGTATTATGTCGGTGGAAAGCACCCGCGCCAAGGCTGGATAACCCAGGGTACTGATTAAGATAATTGCCGAAAGGAATGCTGTGCGTGCACCTTGCGTCTCTTTGGCTAAGGAATAAACGGCCAACACTCCTGCAAAGGCCAGAATAACCAGCGGCAGGTGTCCGGCAAATTCGTTCTGCCCGAAGAGCCTGAAAGAAGAGCCGATAAGCCAATAGGTAATAGGAGGCTTATCCAGATGTTTAATATAGTTTAGGCGGGGGGTAAGCCAGTCGCCGGACTCCAGCATTTCCCGGGATATCTCGGCATATCTTCCTTCATCCGGCTCCCAGAAGCTCCTTTTTTCCAGGTTCACAAAGAGCGCAGCCAGAGAAAAAATTACCAGGACAAATAAAAGCATGCCCCGGCGCTGAGATAATTGTCTTTTAAGCATATTAAACGGAAACTTTTCCTTTTCTATGAATTAATATCAGGTTACGCATATATATGAATGAACCTACGCTTTGCCCGAGGATAAAAACTATATCCTTTCTGTAGATAGAGTATATCAGAAGCAGAAGGCTTCCGGCAATGCTGAAATACCAGAAAGATTCAGGGATAGTGCTTTCTTTCTTTTTCTCCGATACTATCCACTGCACAAAAAAACGCATGAAGAAAAGAAATTGGGCAAAGAGACCTAAAAGAATCCAGAGATTCATCGGATAACCTCCATTTTATAATCCAGGTTACGTTTTTTCATCCAGGCAACAAATAATAAATCCAGAAAGGAGCGGAACAGGCGATTTCTGATATTGTATTTTGAACGGCCGAACTTTCGCGGCAGGTGGGTTACCTCAACTTCGGTAACTTTAGCACCCTGCATTTTTAACAGAGTAGGCAGAAATCTGTGCATGCCTTTATACATTTTTAGATTTACGAGAAAAGACCTTTTGAAAGCCTTGAGGGAGCAGCCGGTGTCTTTTATATTTTCTCCGCTGAGCTTATTCCTGACGGCGTTGGCTATTTTGGTAGAGACGCGTTTGAGCCAGGGGTCAAGCCTCTTCCTGCGCCGGCCGCAGACTACATCATAATCCTTTAATCCTTCTAACAGGCGGGGGATGTCACGGGGGTCATATTGCAAATCGGCATCCAGAGTAACTACTGTCTCGGCCCTGGCCAGCTTGAATCCGGCATCGAAACCGGCGCTTTGGCCGCTGTTTTTTTGAAACCTGATGATGCGCAGAGGAGGATACTTATCAGCCAGCGTCTTTAAAACTTCAAGGCTGTTATCCGTGCTTCCGTCATCGATAATAATCAGCTCCCAGGGTTCGGTGCGTCCGTCCATTACTTGAGCTATGCCTTCAAGTAATAGAGGGATATTTTCTTCTTCATTATAAACAGGTATAACGATGGAAACCCGGGGGTTCTCCACTTCATCTCCTTATTTTGAACCTCCATCTTAACATAAGAGACCCCAGCAGTCAATCTTAAATAAAGATTGCAATTTTAGTTGATATGTGCTATAATCCTGGTCTATAAAATGAGGTATCTTTTTACAGTTATATTGCTTGGATTTGCGCTGGGAGTCCCTTCGGCAGAAGCTCAAGAGTTAGAGACGATGGAAAAGAATATATCTTTACCTGTTCCCCGCCTCGAAGGAGAGATTTCGCTGGAAGAGGCCATAGTGCAGAGAAGGTCAAAGCGCAGCTTTAGGCCGCAAGAGCTGACGCTTGCGCAGATCGGACAGCTGCTTTGGTCGGCTCAGGGGATTACCGAAACTGAAAGCGGCTATCGGGCCGCGCCTTCGGCAGGTGCGCGTTATCCGATGGAGATTTACATCGTCAAGAGCGATGGATTATTTCACTACTTACCCCGGGGGCATAAGTTAGAGCAGCTTTTACCGAAAGACATGCGCAGTCAGCTGGCTGCGGCTTGTCTGGGTCAGGGTTTTGTTGCCCAGGCCCCGGTGAGTATTGTAATTGCGGCAGTTTATGAAAGGATTACCTCGCATTACGGCTCGCGCGGTGAGCGTTATACAGATATAGAAGTGGGACACATAGCCCAGAACGTCCATTTGCAGGCGGTTGCTCTGGGGCTGGGTTCTGTGCCTGTGGGTGCCTTTGATGATCAGGCGGTAAAGGCAGTATTGCAGTTGCCGGATAAAGAACAGCCTTTGTATGTTATTCCGATAGGATATCCAAGGTAGTTGTATCAGTGCTTTAAGTCGAAAAAGGAGGTTTCGAAAGAATATGGGCTTGCTGAGAGACAAGAAAGAAAAATTAATTCATGATTATAAGATGCATGAGAGAGATACCGGTTCTTCTTCTGTGCAGATTGCCCTGCTTACAGAAAGAATCAATGCCCTTGTGGAGCATTTCAAGGTCCACAAGAAAGACCACCACTCAAGACAGGGGCTCCTGCGCCTGATAAATCAGCGTAGAAAGCTCTTGGAGTATCTTAAGAAAGAAGATGAAGAAGAATACGAAAAGCTGATTAAAAGACTCAAGCTTAGAAAGTAAGAGGAGATATGTTAGAGAAAGTAGAATTAAAATTAGGCGGGGAAAACCTGGTTATTGAAACAGGAGAGGTAGCCAAACAGGCCGATGGAGCAGTTACCGTCCAGTACGGCGGCACAGTAGTTTTGGTGACTGCGGTAATATCGGATGAACCCAGAGAAGAAGCCAGTTTTTTCCCTTTATTTGTGGAATATCAGGAGAAGACCTACGCCGCAGGTAAAATCCCGGGCGGGTTCTTTAAGAGAGAGGGGCGTCCTTCGGAAAAAGAGATTTTAAGCGCCAGGCTCATTGACCGGCCTATCCGGCCGCTGTTTCCCAAGGGCCTTTTTAATGAGGTTCAGGTAATGGCTATTGTCCTCTCCAGCGATGGAGAAAACGACCCGGATGTCCTGGCCATGGTGGGGGCGTCTTCCGCCCTTATGCTGGCCAATATTGCCTTTGGCAAAAATCCTCCTTTTGGCGGGCCGATAGGCGCTGTCCGTGTCGGTAAAATTGACGATGAGTTCGTCATCAATCCAACTTACGCCCAATTAGATAAGAGTAGCCTGGATCTGGTGATTGCCGCTACGGAAGAAGGCGTGGTTATGCTGGAGGCCGGGGCAAATGAGGTGCCGGAAGAGACTGTTACCGAGGCTATCAACTTTGCCCGGAAAGATTTGCAGGAGATTATTAAGTTGCAACAGGGCTTGCAGAAGAAGGTAAAGCCGCACTTAACTCACCCTGCCCGTACCCTGGAACTTAAAAAGATTGACCCGGAGCTTATGAAGAAGGTGGAGAAACTCTCCCTTGGTGAGATAGAGCAGATTTTTGAGATTGCCAACAGGGAAAAGAGGCTGGAGAAGACCGAGCTCCTGATTAAGAGCTTGATAGAAAAATTACTCACCGATGAAGCCGCTTATACCGAGCAGGATATAAAGACGACCTTAAGTGAGGCAATGAAGCAACAGGTGCGAAAGCTGGTATTAGAGAAAAAGGTGCGTATCGGAGAACGAGGTTATGATGAGATCCGTCCCATCAGTTGCAAGGCCGGCGCCCTTCCCAGGACGCATGGTTCCGGGCTGTTTACCCGGGGGGAAACCCAGAGTCTTTCGGTGACTACATTGGGCAGCCGCTCGGATGAGCAGATGGTAGAGGCCTTAGAAGGAGAGATGTTCAAGAATTTTATGTTACACTACAGCTTTCCTCCTTTCAGCGTGGGAGAAATCCGTCCGATTAGAGGCCCGGGCCGGCGCGAGATCGGCCATGGCGCCCTGGCTGAGCGGGCTTTAAAGCCGGTGATGCCCTCCAAGGAGAAGTTTCCCTATACGGTGCGCGTGGTTTCGGAGATCTTAGAGTCTAACGGCTCCTCCAGCATGGCTACGGTTTGCGCCGGGACTTTGGCTTTAATGGATGCCGGTGTGCCGATTAAAGCAGCGGTTGCCGGAGTGGCCATGGGACTGATAAAGGAAGGAAATAAAGCAGCTATTTTGACTGACATCTTAGGGCTGGAGGACCATTTCGGAGATACCGATTTTAAGGTTACAGGGACCAGAGACGGTATTACCGCTATTCAGGTAGATATCAAAATAGAGGGGATAAGCCCTCAGCTTATTACCCAGATATTGACTGAGGCCAAAAAAGCCAGGATGATTATCCTGGATAAAATATCTGAGGTAATCAGTCAGCCCAGAAGCACTATTTCCAAATATGCCCCCAAGATTCATGTAATTAAAATAGACACCGCTAAAATCGGGGAAGTCATCGGCCCGGGCGGAAAAACTATTCGCAAGATTATTCAGGATACAGGAGCTACTATTGATATAGAAGATGACGGTCGGGTGATTATCTCTGCCTTAGAGGAAGCGGCTATGCAAAAGGCAATAGATTATATTAATGGCCTGACGGAGGAACCGGAGGTAGGAAAGGTTTACACCGGCAAAATAAAAAAGGTGATGAACTTTGGCGCCTTCTGTGAGTTCCTGCCAAAGAAGGAAGGATTGATACACGTCTCGGAGCTGGCAGACAAGTTTGTGAAAAACGTAGAAGATGTAGTAAAGGTCGGCCAGGAAGTCAAGGTCAAGCTTATTGCCATTGACGAGCAGGGCAGGATCAATCTAAGCATTAAGCAGGCGGCCTCTCCGGCAAAGTAGGATAAAAAATGAAAATAGGGCAGTCCCTGGTAGATAAAATAAAGGCATTATGCCTGATAGCCTTTGCCATTTTTATTCTCTTAAGTTTAATCTCCTATCATCCCCAGGATACCTCATTTCGCACCTCCCATCCCAATATCCCGGTAAAAAACCTCATCGGCGTTGTCGGCGCATATATGGCCGAGGGCCTGTTTATGTTTTTGGGCGCAGCCGCATATATTTTGTGTTCGCTGAGTTTGGCCTGGGCCTGGGTGCGCTTTCTGCAAAGACCGCCGCTTAAGCTTTATATCAGGCTATCGGGTGCGGCAATTTTGCTTGTGTCTTCGACGGTTTTACTCAGCTTGTTTGGAGCGCAGGATGAGGTGCTTAAATTCCAGAGGGCGGGTTTGCTCGGTACGGCGGCGGGAGGATTCGTGATTAAATATTTTGGCCGCGCCGGGACATTGATCATTTCCTTAGGCTTAACTATTCTTTCTTCATTTGTCTCTACGGAGTTTTTGATTTTGCCGTTTTTTAAATGGCTGGGGAACAGGTTATTCAATTTATTTCTTTTTCTTAAGAAGCGTGTATTTAAAGAAAAGATTGTCTCCTCCGTTAAAAAGATAAAGATAGATAAGCCTGTCTTGAAAATAGATAAGCCCAAGATACCCAAGCCCAAAATAGTCAAGCCGCCCGTTGTCAAAAAGCCGCTTGAGCGAAGGGTTCCCGTAGAAAGAGTTTCTGCCGATTATAAATTTCCCGGGCTGGATTTACTGGATTCACCTCCTCCATTGGAAGAAAGACAGATTAAGGATGATTTGCAGGCCAGTTCACACATACTTGAGGCTACCCTGCGGGACTTTAATGTTGAGACCAGGGTAACTCAGGTCAGTCCGGGGCCTGTAATTACCAGATATGAGCTGGAGCCCGCCCCGGGAGTAAAGATTCACCGCATTGTAGAGTTGAGCGATGATATTGCCCTGGCGATGAAGGCCTCCAGCGTGCGTATTGTGGCCCCTATTCCCGGAAAATCCCGAGTGGGTGTTGAGGTGCCCAATAGTAAAAGTGCCATAGTCTATCTCAGAGAAATCCTGGAGTCGGCAGAGTTTCAGCAGGCTTCTTCCAAGCTTACCTTATGTCTGGGCAAAGATATATCCGGCCAGCCCCTGGTTGCGGATCTGGCGGATATGCCGCACCTTTTGATTGCCGGCACTACCGGTTCCGGCAAGACGGTTTGTATGAACAGCATCATCACCAGTCTTATTTTCAATGCCTCGCCTGATGAGATAAAGTTCCTTATGGTTGACCCTAAGATGGTGGAGCTGGCTATGTTTAATGGCTTGCCGCACCTGCTTTGTCCTGTCTTGACAAATCCAAAGAAGGTCTCTTCTGCTCTGGCCTGGGTGGTGAGTGAAATGGAGGAGCGTTATAAATTGCTGGCCAAAATAGGGGCAAGAAATATCGACCTCTATAATGAAAAAATTGCAAACGCAAAGAGCACAGAGAAAGGCAAAGAGCGCAAAGAAGAAGTTTCTGCGGACTTTGCGGATGATTTTGCGGACTCTGCGGTTACAAGGATGCCCTACATAGTGGTAATTATTGATGAATTAGCCGATTTGATGGTAGTGGCCCAGCAGCAGGTAGAGGGGGCCATAACACGCTTGGCCCAGCTTTCCCGGGCAGTGGGTATTCATCTGATTTTGGCCACCCAGAGGCCCTCGGTAGATGTGGTAACCGGAGTAATTAAGGCAAACTTTCCTGCGCGCATTTCATTTCGCGTTGCCTCGCGCGTCGATTCACGCACTGTTCTGGATATGAATGGTGCGGACAAACTTTTAGGTAAAGGGGATTTGCTTTTTTTGAAGCCCGGACAGCATAAACCTGTGCGCGCCCAGGGTTCTTTGATTTTTGACAGCGAGCTGGAAAGAATAGTGAATTTTATAAAAGCGCAGAAACCCCCGCTTTATAATCAGGAGCTTATGGATGCACAGGAGAAAAAGAGCAGCTTTTCCAGAAAAATGGAAAAGGACGACCTCTTTGATGAGGCCGTAAAGGTAATACTGCAGACAAAGCAGGCCTCTGTTTCTATGCTGCAGAGGAGATTGGGCCTGGGTTATACGCGCGCTGCCCGCCTGATTGATATGATGGAAGAAGAAGGCGTGGTCGGCCCTTATCGGGGCTCCAAGCCGCGGGAGATCCTTATAGACGATAAAACAAATCTCAATCAGGAGATAGGTGCGGAAGAGGAAGTGGAGAGCAGAGAATAATGCAGAGCGTAGGCGAAAAGTTAAAAAAGGCAAGGCAGGAGAAAAGAATCTCTTTAGATGAAGTCTATAAGGATACCAAGATTCATCACAATATCCTGCAGGCCCTGGAGGAAGACAGGGCAGATAGTTTGTTAAGTCCTATCTATATAAAAGGATTTTTAAAAACCTATGCCCGGTATTTGGGGTTGGATAGCGAGCAACTGCTTAGAGAATATACCAATGAGGCCCGGAAAGATGAGCCCAAAGAGGCACCCAAAAATATTTCCAAAGATGACCAGAAAAAAGAAGTCAATCAGTTTACTCACCCCGTTGCTTCTGTTGTTGCCGCCAGCCCTGTTACGGCTGTTTCGGATAAAAAACCTCAGAGCAGGAAGATTCCCCAGCTTAAACCCGTTTCGATTATAAGAGGAGTTTTGATTATAGTTTTTTCATTTGCTTTTGTTTTTTATTTTCGCTTTGTCTTGAAAAATATCTCTCGTTCTACTGAAGGTAAACAGCAGATAGCCAAGGAAATCGAAAAGCCTAAGGTCAAGCCCAAGATCGAAGTAAAGGCAGTACCCGTAGTTTTACCTCAAGCGGAAGATTTAATTCTGGAGGTCAAGACCCTTGACAACTGCTGGATGCGGGTAAAAACCGATGAGCAGGCCGTATTTGAGAAGACCCTATATAAAGGAAAGACCGAACGCTGGCGGGCCAAAGACAGGATAGAGTTACGTATAGGAAAACCTGAAGTAATAGAGGTATCCCTTAACGGAAATCCTGTTGACCTGAAGAAGGCCCAGGTTAAGAGGGCCCTTGTGGTTACCCGCGAGGGGATTGAGGGAAAATAATTTAGTTAACAGTTGACAGTTAAGAGTTGACAGTGTCGGGGGAAGCCCCGATTTTTCATTTTTATACACGGATGGATAAGGATGAAAGCAAAGATAGGGATACTTAGCTTAGGTTGCGCCAGAAATCTGGTGGATAGTGAAGTGATGCTGGGGTATTTGAAGAAGGCCGGCTTCGGGATTTCTGATGAAGTCGCAGAGGCAGATGTGGCAATTGTGAATACCTGCAGCTTTATCCGCGAGGCGGAAGAAGAGTCCATTGATGCAATCCTCAATCTCGGCCGGCTGAAAAAAGAAGGCAAGATAGAGGCAATTATAGTATGCGGATGCCTTGCGCAGCGATATAAAGATAAACTATTGCCGGAGCTTAAAGAGGTGGATGTCTTCGTGGGCGTGGGCAGTATCGATAAGATTGCCGCTGTGGTAAAAAATATAGGTTCGGAGAAAAGCTTTGGCAAATTCGGACCGAGCGATTTTCTATATACGCACACCTCACCCCGCATATTGCTTACACCCGAACACTTTGCCTATGTAAAGATATCCGAAGGCTGCAATAACCGTTGCAGTTACTGCGTAATTCCTGATTTGCGCGGTAGGCACCGCTCAAGAAAGATGGGCTCTATCCTTAAAGAGACCAGGCATCTTTTTGAGGAGCAAGGGGTAAGCGAAATTAATTTAATCGGGCAGGATACCACTCTTTACGGGCAGGATTTGCATATGAGGCTGGGAAAAGCTCCTGAGCTCATCAGGAAAATATCCCGCCAGGCAAAAGGCAAATGGATAAGGCTGTTATATGCCCATCCGGCGCATGTATCTAGCGAGTTGATAGATGTTATCAGGGATGAGCCTTCGGTTTGTAAATATATCGACTTGCCTATTCAACATATAAATGATAAAATACTCAAGAGGATGAACCGGCGCACCTCGCGCAGGCAGATTCTTTCCCTGATTGAAAAAATAAGAAAAGAAATCCCCGGAGTTTTTATCAGGACGACGCTGATGGTCGGTTTTCCGGGGGAGACGGATAAAGAGTTCACTGAACTTCTGGACTTTATCCGTGAAGTAAAATTTGAGCGGCTGGGCCTTTTTAAGTATTCGCAGGAGCAAGGCACTCGGGCCTCTAATTTTGCACGGCAGATTCCCGAAAAAATAAAACAAGCCCGATATAGGCAAGCCCTTTCTCTACAGCAGGATATTTGCACAAAAATCAATCAGGGCTTTCTGGGAAAAGAGTTGTGCCTTCTTATCGATGAAGAAACCTCAAGCGATAAAAATATATTTTTGGGGCGCACAGAAGGCGATGCGCCCGAAGTCGATGGCTGCGTTTATGTGAAGTCTGGAAAAAAGCTTAAGGCGGGTGATTTCGTAAAGGTGAAAATAACCGACACTTTAGAATACGATTTAGCGGGGGAGGCCTTATGAACCCCGCCCTTCCAAACACCACGCATTGCATAATAGATATGGGCGAAGGTAATAGTTTGGCAAAAGTAAAATTTAACTATGGCATTACGAAGAAAGGAAGGGCGGGGTGAAAGCAAAAGTTGCCGATATATTTTTCAGTCTTCAGGGAGAGGGTTTATATGCGGGAACTCCTCAGGTCTTTGTGCGTTTCTATGGTTGTAAGCAGGCCTGCCGCTTTTGCGATACCCGGTTAAATGCCTACGATAAATATACTCCTTTAGAATTATATGATAGGGTTAAGAGATTTAAGGTTCCATATCACTCGCTTTGCCTGACGGGAGGAGAGCCGCTGCAGCAGCATGATTTTCTGAAGGAATTCTTAAGATTGGTTAAATATGACGGCATTGCCACTTATTTAGAAACCAACGGCATATTGGCGGACGAGCTGGCTCATATTATCGAAGATATCGATATTGTTGCCATGGATTTTAAGCTGCCCAGCTCTACGGGCAGCCTTGAGTATTGGCAGGAGCATCAAAAATTTCTAAAAATAGCTTTGAAGAAAGAGGTATTTGTTAAGGTAGTTATCTGTCAGACCACCGAGCGCATAGATTTAGAGAAGGCCCTCAAGGTAATCTTAAAGTTGCGCGCGAAAAAGGTCCCTTTGATTTTACAGCCCAATTTTTTTGAATTGAATAAAGACCTCCTGGCAAAGGTCAGGCTCTGGGAGAAATATTGCTCGCGCTACCTATCGTGTGTAAAGGTTATTCCGCAATTACATAAGATGACAGGGGCAAAATAAAATGCGTAAAATTCATGCCCGCCAAATAACGAGTATCATATCCGAACTTTGCATTGAAGCCAATACTAATTTGCGCAGTGATGTAAAGCGCGCCTTGCGTCTTTCGCTGGCCCGGGAGGACAATCCCCGTGCCCGCGGCATTCTTCAGATGCTATTGGATAATGCTGCCTGCGCGCGCAAGTTTAAGCTGGCGATTTGTCAGGATACGGGCCTGCCTTGCGTTTTTGTGAAATTGGGACAGGAAGTATTAATTGTCGGAGGCGACTTTTTAAAGGCAATAAACAAAGGGGTTGAAGAGGGGTATAGAAAAGGTTACTTGCGCAATTCCATTACTGCCCATCCGCTCAAGAGAAAGACGACTCCTGGATTTTCTCCGGCAGTTGTGACTGTTGAGATAGTAAAGGGTGCGCACCTTGAGCTGGCTGTTCTGCCAAAAGGTTTTGGCTGCGAAAACAAAAGCGCACTCCGGATGTTTAAACCCAGCGAGGGTCCAGAGAAAATTAAAGACTTTATTATTCGAGAGGTCAAGCTTGCCGGGAGTGAGGCCTGTCCGCCTTTTATAGTCGGAGTGGGTATAGGCGCAACATCCGATCGGGCGGCATCTTTAGCTAAAGAGGCCTTATTGCGTCCGCTCAAGAGAAAGAATAGCGATAAAATAGTAGCGAAGTTAGAAAAAGAATTGCTTAACAAAATCAATCGATTGGGTATCGGCCCGATGGGTTTGGGAGGAAAGACTACCTGCTTAGGCGTAAATGTCTTAACAGCTCCCACGCATATCGCCGGGCTTCCTGTGGCCATAAACATTAGTTGTCACGCCTTAAGGAGCGCCTCCAGGCGGATATAAAGATGAACCCCGCCCTTCCAAAACATCAGAAGGACGGGGACGAAACCTTGGCATTACGAGGAAAGGAAGGGCGGGGTGAAGAGAATCTACAGCCCTCTGGCAGAAAAGAGTATCAAATCCTTAAAAGTCGGCGATGAGGTTTCGCTAAGCGGAGTTATTTATACGGCGCGCGATTTAGCTCATCAGGAGCTTTCAGATGCCGTAAGGCATAACAGAAAGCTGCCTATTTGCCTGAGGGATCAGGTAATTTATTACTGCGGGCCTACCCCTCGTCAAAAAGATAGAGTTATCGGCTCCTGCGGCCCCACCACCAGCTCGCGGATGGATGATTTTACTTTGGATTTGTTGAAGGTGGGTCTTAAAGGGATGATTGGTAAGGGCCCGAGAAGCCCTCAGGTGAGAGCAGCCATTAAGAAATACAAGGCTGTATATTTTCTGGCCATCGGAGGATGCGGGGCCCTGCTTTCCACCAGGGTAAAGAAGGCCAGGGTCGTAGCCTATAAAAAATTCGGCCCGGAGGCAATATATAGATTAGAGGTGGAAGACTTCCCTCTTATTGTGGGAATTGATTCAGCAGGCAGGGATATATATAAAAGGAAGGCAGGATAATGCGTGCAGGCGGCAGGAGTAACAACAAATTAAGGCGGCTCAAGATAAAACCCGGCTATAACAAGTATGCCGAAGGGTCTTGCCTGATAGAGTTAGGCAAGACTAAGGTGGCTTGCACAGCGACCTTAGAGGAAAGGGTTCCTCCTTTCCTGAGAGGACAGGGTGTGGGCTGGATCAGCGCCGAATACGGGATGTTGCCGCGTTCATGCGCTCAGCGTATCCCCCGCGAGGCCAGAATTGGCAAGGTCAGCGGACGTACCCAGGAAATTCAGCGGCTTATCGGCCGTTCTTTAAGAGCGGCAGCGGAATTAGATAAATTAGGTGAGCGGACTATCTGGATAGACTGCGATGTCCTGCAGGCCGACGGAGGAACACGCACGGCCTCAATTACCGGAGGCTTCGTGGCTTTGGTGCAGTGCCTTGAGAAATTGCAAAAGGATAAATTGTTTGATAAGTTACCGCTTAAAGATTATGTGGCGGCTGTCAGTGTGGGTATATGCAACGACAAGTTCCTCTTAGACCTTAGTTATGCGGAGGATTCATCTGCCTCTGTGGACATGAATGTGGTAATGACCGGTAGGGATAAGCTTGTAGAAATTCAGGGCACAGCCGAGAAAGAGCCCTTTTCCAGAAAACAGATGCGCGATTTGCTTGATTTGGCTTCCAAGGGGATAAGGGAGTTAATTGCGGCTGAGAAGCGCATTCTGGGAAAAGGCAGATGAGAGAATTAGTAATTGCCACCAAAAACCGCGATAAGGAAAGGGAATTGAAGCAACTCCTTAAGGGCCTGGGGGTGAAGGTAGTTTCGCTGAATAAGTATCCTGACTGCCCTGAAGTAAAAGAAGGCGCCAGTTGCTTTCGGGAAAACGCCCTGCGTAAAGCGCAGGCAGTTTCTAAGTTTACTAAAAGGCCGGCCTTAGCGGATGATTCCGGTCTGGAGACAGATGTCTTGGGCGGCTTACCCGGTGTGCGTTCTGCGCGTTTTGCCGGAAAGAATGCAACCTATGCCCGGAATAACCGGAAGCTTCTCAAGATGCTCAAGGGCAAGAAGATGAAGGAGCGAGGCGCGCAATTCAGGTGTGTTGTGGCGCTTTGCGATTATCCGAAAGTTATCGGCCTGGTGGAGGGAAAGATTCGCGGCAGGATTGCTTTTAGCCCGAAGGGAAAATACGGCTTCGGCTACGACCCGGTGTTTATCGTTCCAAAATACGGAAAGACCTTTGCCCAGCTCAAGCCCAAGATAAAAAATAAAATAAGCCATCGCGCCCGGGCGCTAAAGGCGGCAAAAAGACTTATTATAAAATATTTTAAGTTAAACCCCGAACTAAAATACTCCAACAGTCAAAACTAATAGCAAGCTAATGCCGTATGGCACTAGTTCACTTTAAAGATTGATTGTTATTAGTATTTTGGTTCGGGGTAAATACGCCGAAAGCGCAATAAGGGCACCTTCCAGAATGCCTCAAAACAGATCTTACGGGAAATCTTTGATTTTCCTCTGCGCCTGCCTTTAAAGACAATGGGGATTTCTTTAATGCTGAGGCCTTTGCGGTAAATCCTGTAAGTAGTTTCTATCTGAAATCCATAGCCTTCACAGATAATGGAATCTAATTCCAGGTTCCTTAAGGCGGCTTGAGAATAGCATTTAAACCCTCCGGTTAAATCGCGATAGGGAAGACCTAAAATTATCCTTGCGTAAAGGTTGGCTGCGTAACTGATCAACTTGCGCAGGATACCCCACTCTGTAATACCCCCTCCTTTAATATAACGCGAACCCAGGATAAGATTGTACTGTGTAGCCTGCTTAAGAAATTCAGGCAGGTATTTCGGGTTATGCGAGAAGTCGGCGTCCATCTCAAAGACAAAGTCATAGTTATTCTCAAGGGCATATCTAAATCCCCGGATATAGGCGCTTCCCAGACCCGATTTTCCGCCCCTCTGGATCAGTTTAATTTTGTGATTTTTCCCGGCCAGGCTTTGGGCGAGCCTTCCTGTTCCGTCAGGAGAGTCGTCATCGATAACAAGAATATTGGTTTGCGGAAGCACAAGAAAAATATTTTCGGTAAGCTTTTGTAAGTTTTCTATTTCGTTATAAGTGGGAATGATAATTAAGGTCTGCATATTTTCCCCTGGCTCTTAAAAGGGCCGCATATAACAGGAGTGTGCCGAAAGTAACATTTGAATATAATTGAATAATCTTAGAAAGACTTCCGGTGATTTCCGGGTTAAGCATAGTATTGATTAGAAAAGAGCTAATTACCAGAACCTTTGTAATTTTATCCTGCGGGTTTAGATAAAATATGTAATATAATAAAACCAGATGCGGAATAATTAAATGCACAAAGGTGTGCTTCCAGGCCAGGGGTGAGAAGATAATCATGCAGATAAGGACCAGAGAAACATCTGCGAGGTAGGAAAAACCGGATGTGCGATGAGTCTTTTTGCGGGAAATGAAAATCAGAGAAAAAAGAAATGCCGCCAGAATAGCAAAAATGATATATACCACCTGTGGGTTTAAATTCAATATACTGACTTGCGAAGGCTGGGTGAGAAATCTCAAAAGACAGCTTAAGAGAGACTGGTTTTTATACCACATAATATAATCTGCGGGGTTTTGCCTGTGCACTAAAAGGAAACTTTTCAGATACTCCAGGTTTTTATTAAAGCCCAGGTACAAGGCAGGGGAAAAGCCGTAGAAGAGCACAAAGAGTAAGAATGAGGCAGCTGCCTTAAACTTTTTGCGCAAGATAAGAAAAGGGAAAAATATTAAAGGGGTAAGCTTGACGGCAAAGGCGCCTGCCAAAGAAAAACCCGCTAAAATATCTTTTTTCAGGAAAAGGGCATAGATAAATCCGGCCAAAAGAAAAAGCACAAGGGCGTCGCTTTGCACCCGCTGGATAACGCTTAAAAGAAAGCGCAGGCTCATCAGTATCCCCAGGAAATAAAAGGTCTTGGAAAGAGTCTTTGTCTTATCCTGAAGGGTGAGGATTTTTGTAATAAAGAAAATAGAGATAATAAAAAATATAAAGATGGATAAATACCAGATGGGCACAGACAAATGCATGTGCAGCCGGCTTAAGGGAATCATAAATACGGCGAAGGCAGGAGAATACTTATAATAGTCCCGGCCGGTACTTAGATAAGACTTTTGGTATATGTCTTTTTTTTGGGCAATATCATCGGCTGCCCGTTTGAAGACAGTGAAGTCCGTATCGCACGTTCCCCAGGGCTGATAGATTCGCTTAAAGTAGTGCCCGGCAAATATCAGATAGAAAGCGAAGAATATAACGCTGACTTTAAGAAAGTTCTTATTGATTTTATTCCTTTTTCTTTCTGAATTTAAAGAATTGCTTGATTCCTTCTTCTATGCCTCGAGGCAGAAGCTTCTCCATAGATATGGGCCTGAAGGTATAGCGGGGCTCTTTGATGGTGCCCTTCATCTCGATTTCTCCCAGGAAGGTGCCTGTGGAATCAATAAGTATCCCTAAGATATTGCCTACGCTCGGGGTGCTGGCAAGGTAACTTTGAGAAAAAGTGGGTTGAATAGTAAAGGATAAGTTGCCGGCAAAATCCATATATCCTTTGAAATATATGACTATGCTGCTACTTGCTATTTTGAAATCCTCGGTTGAGATTGCCTGTTGCCCAATGCGGAAATTGCCGCTGGCCTCTTTAAACTCAATTTTACCCAGCTCAGGCAGGCGAAGCACATTGACTATACCCTCAAATAGAGGCAGCTTTAGTATATTGGAGCCGGAGACGCTCACCCAGAGATCACCCTGGCAGTTCTTGGGGGTTTTAAGGGGACCTGATAGACGGCCCAGGGTAAACAGGCGTCCGTGCACGGGCGTGCCCTTGCCCGTTATATCTTTAAGTATCTTATGCATGTCCAGATTGAAGACATTTAAGTGCAAATCGGCAGGCAGGCCTTCTTTATCCAATTTACAGCTTCCCTGCAGATTGATTTCACCGCCGCATGACTTCGCATAAAGCTTATTAAGCTTAAACTCTTTATCTTCCATTATCGATATAAGGGATAAATCCGTGACTTGAGTTTCTTCAATCTTTATTTCTTCAGCACCCATTTTTAGGCCGATTTGCGGGTTACGGGCTTCAGAGCTTATATAGAGCTCACCCCTGCAGTTGCCTTCAAGCTTCAATTTTGCAGGTATGCCGGTATATTCGGGTTTTATGCTTTTTAGATCTTTTAAATCCAGATTAAGGTTTCCGTAGATATTGAGCAGGGCATCGGGAAGGTTCTGGGCATCGCCGATAAGTTCAAGGCTTGAGTTTAAGACTTTTGCGGATAATTTTTCGATATGCACATCCTGCGCCTCCATATAAAGATTGCCCTGAAGATTTAGGTCGCGGGAAGTTATGTTTAAGTTTATATCGGATCTTTTTTTCTTATTCAGGAGACACTTAAGCGTTCCCTGGATGGTCTGACTTTGGGTAAAGAAGTCATTTCTTGCCTTAAAATTCACCTCTAAGTCTTGTTTTTTGATTTGATAAAGACCCTTAAAGATGAGAGGTCTTTCTTTTTTTGGCAGATGCAAGTCAATGCGGAAGATGAGATTTTGCTGCAGAATCAGCGGCCAGATGCGGGCATTAAAATATACCTGCTCTATCGTAAAAATAGGCTTTTTGGTCTTAGTGAGAATTGTGACATTTTTCAGGCTTACCCCTTTGAAAGGAATATAGCGGATATCTTCGGCCTTAACCTGTCCTTTGGTTTTCTCTTGCAGATAGAGAGGTCCTTTAGAGCTTACTTTTTGGGGCAGGTAGATGAAGTTTAAGTAGATAAAGGCTATTGCAATAATAAGGGCAAGAGCTGCAATTACAATAAAAAAAGATGACTTTGGCTCTTTTTTGGTTTTCTTGGTTTTTTTTGTTTTCTTCATTATCTATTCACCTTCTTTACTATTATATAAAATTGGGGTATAATTGTAAAGAGGTTTAAAGTAAAATGCTCAGGCAGATTATCACAATAATATTAGTATGTGCCTTCTTTGTTTTTGCCTATTTAAAGTATTTTGAGAAAAAAGGCATTTATTATCCTTTAAGAAAAATCGAGATTACGCCCAGCGACTACGGCCTTAAATACGAAGATATTTTCTTCGAAAGTGCCCCGGGCGTAAAGCTCAACGGCTGGTTTGTGTCTGCGGATGGGGCGCGGGGCACATTGTTATTCTGCCACGGCAATGCGGGAAATATAAGCCACCGCATTGAAATTATAAATATATTCCGCAGGCTTAATCTCAATGTCTTTATCTTTGATTATCGGGGCTATGGAAGAAGCGAGGGTTCGCCGAGTGAGGCGGGTCTCTATCAGGATGCGCAGGCGGCCTTTGAATATCTATTAAACAGGGCGGATGTGGATCGCGAGAATATTGTGGTCTACGGAAAGTCCATCGGGGCAAACGTGGCTATTGATTTGGTCTCCAGGGTGCCTGCAAAAGCCTTAATCTCGGAAGGCGCCTTTACTTCGGCGCGTGATATGGGCAAGAAACTCTTTCCCTATCTTCCGGTAAAATGGATAATTACCGTTAAATATGATGCCCTGGCAAAGATAAAAAATATCTCCATTCCCAAATTAATCATTCACAGCCGCGATGATGAAATTGTGCCATTTGCGCTGGGTGAGAAATTATTTGAGGCTGCGCCTCAGCCTAAAGAGTTTTACCAGATGCGCGGCGGGCATAATGAGGCCATCTTTATGGCCGGTGAGGAGTTCAGCGCCAGGGTAGGGGACTTCCTTGAAAAGTTATAAGGTGAGCAACTGGCGAGAATAGCTGCCGAGAAGTTCCTTGTATCTGGGGTGCATCTTTAAAGATTTGATTATTGTTTTAGCTTTCCTTGTGAAATGAATAATCTCATCCCCCGCGAAATCCAGGGTGCCTGATGCGCTAATGATTTCGCGCATCTTTAATAAATCGCTGCGGTCTATCTTATCTTTTGATAAAATCTTTTTAATTGCCGATTTATATTCTTTGCCTGAATTATTGTAGGCGTGCCACAGAAGTATGGTCTTTTTTGCTTCCTGCAGGTCGGTAAGTGCCGGCTTTCCGGTTTCCTTTTCCTCGCCAAACATCCCTAAGACATCGTCTTTGATCTGAAAGGCTCTGCCCAGATATATCCCGTAGCGATAAAGCCTGTCTATTTCTTTTTTATTTGCCCCGCCAAGTATAGCCCCACAGGATAAAGGCGAAGCAAATGTATAACGGGCAGTCTTGTAGTCATATATTTTGTATATATCCTCTGAGGAAATCTTTTCTATACCTTTGAGGCCGCTTAAAAGCTCAATGAACTCTCCTGTGGTTGTCGAGATCGCAGCCTTAAGGAAGTTCTGTAAGGCTTTTTGCTTTAGTTTCGCGTCTTCTTTTATCGAAAGGAAGCTCTCTATAGCCAGGGCATAGAGGACATCGCCGGCAATAATTGCCAGGTCCTGGCCGTTGAATTTGGCGGAAGAGGCGTTCTTTAAATAATTATCAAAGCTCTTGTGCATCGCGGGTTTACCCCGTCTTTTGTCTGCTTTATCCACTATATCATCATGCACAAGGAAAAAATCATGCAACAGCTCAAAAGATACGGCAGTTTTGTAGAGGCCGGCGGCAGGGGTTTTGGCAAAACCCAGATAGCCGATAATGAAAAGAGCGGGTCTTAGTCTTTTGCCTTTTCCTAATACCAGCTCCTTTATAGCTTTAGAGAGAAGAGGTGAGGCTTTCCTTAGAGAGTAGGTCTTCTCTAAATTGCATAGAGAGCGGGCGAGTTCCTTATTTATTTTATTTTTTATTTTGTTTTGCATGGATTTTATGATATCATATAACTGACATCAGCACAAATAATTTAGAAAAAAAGCTTTACCAAGCGCAGATTTGTGGTATAATAGTCAATTATAATTAGGAAGGGGGTGAAATAATGAAAAAAGTAGGAACAGGCATTCTTCTTTTCTTTCTACTGGGTGCAATAGTAATTCCTGCCTTTGCTGCAAAGGAGGAGATTGTTGTGCAGAGCGGTTTTCGCGCAGCTGTATGGATGCCGGCCAGGGCCGCATTTGATAGATTGAGCGCATATTTGCCAAAGCTGGTAGGGCTTCTGTTTATTCTTCTCGTAGGTAGCTTGGTTGCTGTAGGGATTGCGGCTTTAGTAGAAGGATTGCTTAAGATTATTCGGCTGGAAAAATTAGCCAAAAGAGCGGGCGTTCCGGAAATTCTCAAGAAGGGCGGCGTAGGACTATCTCTGAGCGCATTGATTACAGAGATAATTTTCTTCCTGATTATCATTGCCACTTTAATTACTGCTTTGGAATACTATGGTTTAAGCACAAGTCCTCTTATCGCCCAGGTTCTTTCCTATATCCCACATGTGATTGCGGCTGCATTTGTACTAATTTTGGGAATTCTATTGGCAATATTCATCTCAGGCATCATCACAGTGGTAGGGGGAAATATGAGAATTGCTCAGGTACAGACCTTAGGCAATATTTCCAAATATGCCATTGTCGTCGTTGCCGGACTGCTTGCCTTGAGAGAATTGGGATTTATGGCTATCCTGACCGATAAATCCAAAGACATTGTCCTCGGTGGCCTGATTTTAGCCAGCGCCATTGCTTTTGGTTTTGGGGCAAAGGATAAAGCCGGGAAATTCCTGGACAACGTATTCAAGAAGTAAGAAGTTATAAAAATCCAGTAATAGAAAAAAAGGGGGTTGCAGTTAACTGCGGCCCCCTGTTTTTTCTGGACAGAGGCCCGTTTTTAAGCTATAATCAGAGAACTGTGGTGGTATTTTGGAAGAGGGTATGTCTGCAGAATGGGGACGTATCCCGTTCCAAAATACTTCAATGGTTGATTTTTAAAAGTAGACTAGTGCTATATGGCATTAGTCTTGCCAAAGCACAAAGCTTGGCAGTATTTTGGAACGGGACGTAGCGCAGTTTGGCTAGCGCGTCTGCTTTGGGAGCAGAAGGTCGGCAGTTCGAATCTGCCCGTCCCGAGTGAGTCCCCGTAGCTCAGCTGGATAGAGCATCTGCCTTCAATAAGGAGCCTTCATAGGGAAATAAACTTATGAAGTGGACACCGCTAATTCGGTAGACGCCCAAGTTGGGTAATACCGAGCTACCCTAAAAGTTTTGGGGAAGTGTAGAGACTTTACGCGGTGGGGCTGAGACGCCCAAGAGAAAGTCCGGCCAGCAAGCTCCGAGTATTCGGAGTGGTCAGGGAAACTTGATGCTGGATGCTAAGCAGAGGGTCGTGTGTTCGAATCACACCGGGGACGCCATCGATTCGGACACTTTTATAACTTAAACAGTTATAAAAGGTTACCAAAATTAAGGGAAGTTGTTCTGTACCATACGGTGCAGGGTAGCTTCCCTTTTTTTATTTTAAAGCATAGTTCAATTTTTGAACTCAGCTTTAAGCAGGGCATAGTTCAAAATTTGAACTCTCTATATAAGTATTAAATAGATATTGAAATAGAATATTTAAACTATGAGAACACTTTACCCATTTGGCTGGATAGACAGGGACCTTAAAGAATTAGGATTCTTAAAGGAAATGTCCGCCTCAGCCGCCAAGCTCTACATTCTTTATGTCTTAGCAGGTGGGGCAGAGGGCAGAAGCTGCTATGGAGCAAAAGCATTAAAAGAAGCCACCGGCCTGGCCAATGCGACAATATACAAAGCACGCCAAGAGCTCAAAGATATGGGCCTGATTGCTACTGAAAAGGGGATGGTTTCCGGCCACAAGAACAAAAAGCCAAAGATATGGGTAGAGCTCCAGGATCTTCCGGTTGACAGAATAGAGCTCAAGCAGCGCCGCGCCACTGCCCATAAAGAAATTACCACTAAGAAGATCAGAAAAAGGAGATCCGAATTTACTGAACAGCCAAAACCCCTTTGCGAAAAGCCTTATATTGCCCCAGATTGGCTAAAAGAAGGCCTTAGAAACCTGAGAAAAGCAAGAAAAACCTATGTTTAGCCTCAAATTTTGGCTCAAATATGCCTTAAATCCCCCGGAATATGTCTGGATAAACGCCCTTCTCATCAAAGAAACCCCCAAAGCCATCCTAATCGAGTTTGATGGCAGGGAAATCTGGTTTCCAAAGGGCTGGATTTTACGCCTCAGACGTCATTGCAGGCCCCGAAAGGGCAAACCAATCCCAATTTCCATCAAAATAGCCCTATTTCATTGGTCTAAAAAGGCCAAATGACTCTCCATTGTCCAAGTACTTTTACCTTGCTATAGTCAACAAAAAGGGGTAAAATAAAAGTCAATGTGATTTTGCTGGCCAAAGAATTTCCTGTAGTTTTCATAGAGATGAGGTGAAATAAATGGATGCTAAACAAATTCAAGGTTCTACCTTACCACGTATTCTTGTATATGGTATTGAGCGTTTCGACTTAAGTATTCCGCAGTCAACCATCAAAACCAAAAACTTTGAAATAGATTTTGAACCTTTCGAAACAGCTAAAAGGTTTCAAGATTATAATGGCGTAGTTTTATTCCAGTCTACATTTGAAAGTGTTGAATCAACAGATGGCCTCTATGCACAAAAATATTTGCGATATCGGAGAGATGAATTAGTAAAAAGAAGAAATCAAACTTTACAATTACGCGAGAGAGGAGGATTTATTTGCTTCCTCATCCATTCAGAATTTGTTGATTATATAAGAGGTCAGGATGACTTAAATCTGAAACAGACTGGCTTATGCAAACTGCTTCTAAATTATGATGGTTTCTATAGGTATCCTTTAGGTGGGGATTGTGGAATTACAAAGACTTATAAAGGGGAATTTCTGCAATTCTTGAAAGACTATGGCATAGCAAAGGTAAAATTTTCCTATAATTCATTCTTTGAACCGTATGTAAAAAAGATTTGTGATGCAGGCTATCGTACTCTAGCGGGCTTCATTTTGTTTGACAGCCATTATATTATCCCGTGTCGGATACCATCAATAGACGAAATAGATCATTTTTTTAAGGAACTCGTTTCATCTTTAGTGGCTACTTCAAAGAAATTAGTTCAAGAAATACCATCTTGGGTAGACGACTATAAGTTTCAAGAAGAAGAAGCTATCTTGAAAAAAGAAGTAGCATTACAGAATAAGATAGAGGCACTACTTGCAGGAAAAGAGGTGTATAAAAAATATAAAAGATGCCTTTGTTATAGTGATAATCCATTAGTTGATAGTGTGGTAGATGTATTGAAAGAAGGGTTTAGCTTTAACATAGATACTAAAAAAGACGAATACATAGAAGACAGAGCAATACTTGACAAAGATAATAAAGAGATAGCTCTTTTGGAAATAAAGGGAGTAAACGAAAATATTAAAAGTCCTAATGTTTATCAAGCAGACTCACATAGAGGTCGCAGAGGGAAATCGTCTAAATTTCCAACTATATTAATTGTGAATTCATTTATAAAATCAGCAAATAGTATTGCAGACAAATTGCGCGAAGTAAATTCAGAGCAAGTAAAGTTAGCAGTTGAAAAGAAGGTGTTAATTATGAGGACAATTGATCTATTAAATCTGCTCTATCTGAAAGAACAGGGAGAAATTACAAATAATGATGTACTCGATATCTTTACAAAGAAATATGGATGGTTAAGAGTGTCAAAGGAGGGTTGTAAGATTGAGCAATAAGATAAACGGGATATTCCTCTACAGAATCGCAGAATCATGCAGATCAGGGGACGCAATACTAATTTCTTGACAAAGGCAAGTAAAATACATAATCGAACAAAGTATCGCAAAGCAACCCACAATTCAAACCATGGTTAAGATTGCCGATGCTTTTGGGGTTAGCTTGGATGAATTAGTAGGAAGAAAGTAACATTAGGTAATTAGGACCAAATCCTAATAAAAATATGGGAACTAAATCTTTAAATAAAAACTTACATAAGGCAAGCAAAGCAAAAAAAGATGAGTTTTATACCCAGCTCGTTGATATTGAAAAAGAGCTAAGACACTACAAAGAACAATTTCGTGGCAAGGTTGTTTACTGTAATTGCGATGATCCCTTTGAGAGTAATTTTTTTAAATATTTCGCTGCTAATTTTAAACCACTAAAACTAAAGAAGCTTATTACCACAAGCTATATTAAGTCGCCAATTGTGGGCGGTCAGCTGTTGTTGTTTGAAATGGAAGGGTTAAAGCCGAAAGGCAAAGAGCCATTTAAAATTGAAATAAGGGAGATTTCAGATGTTAATGCCGACGGCGCTGTTGATATTACAGATGTAGAGTGGTTGCTAAGACATGATGTTAATACTTCATCTCCCCTTGAAGGTGATGGCGATTTCCGCAGCGATGAGTGTATAGAATTACTCAAGCAAGCCGACATAGTTGTAACCAATCCGCCTTTTTCTCTGTTTCGGGAATATGTTGCACAGCTAATGGAATATAACAAGAAGTTTTTGATTCTTGGTGATCAGAACGCTATTTCTTATAAAGAAATTTTCGGCTATATCAAAGAAAATAAATTGTGGCTTGGTTATGATAACGGTGGCACGAAGTGGTTCCAGGTACCCATGGATTATGACATACCAACAGAATCAAGGAAGAAGATTGAAAACGGTGTGAAATATTTAAGTATGGGTCGTATTCTGTGGTTTACAAATTTGGATACTGCAAAACGTCATGAAGAATTAACTTTATATAAAAAATATAGCCCAGAGGATTATCCTAAATATGATAGCTACAATGCTATTAATATAAATAGATACATTGATATCCCAATGGATTATAAAGGTGTAATGGGTGTTCCAATTACATTTGTTGATAAATATAACCCCGAGCAGTTTGAAATTATTGGTATTGATAGGTATGTCAAAGATAATCCGAATTATGGAAAGAGATTTACGATAAATGGTCAAGAAATATATGCTCGTATTTTAATTAAAAACAAGAAAGTGAAAAAATAATATGAAAATCGATCTACATAAAATTCCAATTCGTAAGGTAATAGCCGATTATAAAGATAGTGCTGAAGAAGGCGTGACGGCTTATGACGGCAAATTGAATATTCGTCCAAAATATCAGCGTGAGTTTGTATACAAGGAAAAGCAACGTAATGCCGTGATAGAAACTATCAAAAACAGCTTTCCGCTGAATGTGATGTATTGGATGATCAGAGAAGATGGCGGCTACGAAATGCTGGACGGCCAACAGCGCACTATTAGTATAGGACAATATGTTTATAACGATTTTTCACTGAATAACTGCTTTTTTCATAATCTAACCAAAGAGGAGCAGGATAAAATTTTGGATTATGAACTAATGATTTACTTCTGCGAAGGCACAGACAAAGAGCGGTTAGACTGGTTTAGGATTATCAACATTGCCGGTGTAAAATTGACTGATCAAGAAATACGCAATGCAGTTTATACTGGGCCATGGTTGAGCGACGCTAAATTGAAATTTAGCAAATCAAATTGTGCAGCATACCTTCTAGCAAATGATGGGGGACAATTAGTAAGTGGATCGCCAATACGACAAGAGTATTTAGAAACTGCACTTTCGTGGATTAACAATGGCAAGATAGAAGATTATATGGCCAAACATCAGCATAGTCAGAATGCTGAAGAATTATGGCAATACTTTCAAGATGTGATTGAGTGGGTGCGAAAGACTTTTATAAATTATCGCCGAGAAATGAGTGGTGTGCAATGGGGCGGGCTGCATAACGAGTTCAAAAAGAAGAGACTGAACTCTAATAAATTGGAAACTGAAATCAAAGAATTAATGCTAGATGACGAAGTAACGAAGAAATCCGGAATTTATCCATATATTTTAACCCGAAATGAGAAATTTTTGAATATTAGAGCATTCACAGATAAACAAAAGAGAGAAGCATATGAAAGGCAAAAAGGTAAATGCGTAAAATGCAAGAAACGCTTTGAGATAGAAGGAATGGAAGCTGATCATATAAAGCCATGGCATGAAGGTGGAAAGACTGTTGCAGAAAATTGTCAAATGTTGTGCAAACAAGATAACCGAACAAAATCTGGAAAATAAAACCAATCGGAAAATTCTAGGGATCAACACTTAATTAGCTTTAAAATCTAATAAATAAATATTATGTTCCCGTAATCTAAAGCATACGGATTTTTAGATTTCAGATTTCCAGATTTCAATAGGAGGATCCATATGAATTTAAGTGACTTTGTGTCAAAAACCTTAGAAGAGTTAATTACAGGCATTAAAAATGCTAAGGAATCTGAATCCACATCCGGTGCCGACATTAATCCAGGTGTTTGGGGGGATACAAAAGATATTGTGAAACAAGGCCTGATGAAAATGAGCGGCCATAAAACTGTAACTATAGTTGAATTTGATGTAGCAATAACTGCAGTGGAACGACAGGGCACAAAAGGTGGCATTGGTGTTTTTGTTGGATCAGTCGGACTTGGCAGTCAAGGTGAATCCCGCAAAGAGAATTCCTCAGTAAGCCGAATTAAGTTTAGCGTACCAGTAGCTTTACCTTAAACAAGAGAGCGAAAATGACACAAATCGAGGGACAATACTTAATTACTAAATAGGTATTGTCACCTGATTTTATGTGAAATATTTATAAATTAAACCTTTATCAAATCGCTCAATCTAACTTTTTTAGCTATGCGAAAAAGACAGATTATCTCAAGCATTATATGAAGTGAATATAAAAATATGGCTTTTAAACATGAAAATCTTAAAAAAAATAAAGAACTATTTGAATGCGCCGATAATTTATATCATTTAATAGACACATTACTTATCGTCTTTAATCAATCATCAAATAACTTTCGACCAAGCAGAATACCAAAATATAAGAACACCTTTCTATATCTATTTAATACATCAATTAGACATTATAAATCTATTGATTTGCTCTGCCAAGAAGGTCATGGTATGAGCGCCCTAATACTTATGAGATCACTATTAGAAAATTTGATTACTACAAAATATATAATTTTGAATAAAAATCCTAATGAGCTTGCTCAAAGATTTGAAGAATACAAATGGCTACTGATGAGAAAGCAATTGAAATATTGGAAAACAAATAAACAAGTTGAGAGCAAAAAGTTACAGAAATCAATTCTATCAAAAGAACCCGAAATTTTGGCTAAAGTTAAAGAATATAAAGTAAATTTTAAAGTTAAAAATGGTCTTTCTACTTGGTCGGGGAAATCCGTTGAAAGAATGGCCGAAGTAGTTGGTATGTCAAATGAATATAATCTTGTATATCGTATGTGCTGCTTAATTTCACACCCCTCAATGCTTGGAATCATCCAAGAAGTGAAGCGTACTGAAGAATATACATATTTTTCTTCTGACCCATCATATTGCAATATAATAACAAATATGATTTTAACAATTGAATACATGCATACATTCCTATCTGTATATAATGATTTATTTGAACTAGGAAAGAAACAAGAATTAGATTTATTTCTGAAAAAATACAAAGTTGGTTTTTGAGAATTGGTGAATTGTTGCAACTGCTTAAGAGGAAATAAGTTATGTTTCTGGACAATTTGGGCAATTATAAATATAATTGACTTTTATCGAAATTTGTGCTAAAATAACTTTTGTTAATAAATATTACAATTAGATATCACAAACTATGCAAGAGTTTATAAATTTAATAAAAAATAGGCATTTCTATTATGCCAAGTTAGTTACTGAATTGGCTATAGAAAAAAGACTTTATAAAGAATACTCTAACTTTATCCATGTACAGAAAGAACTTTTTAGTCTGATTGAATTGCCTGAACAAAAACCAAATTCTACTACTGCTTATCAACTTACCGTTACTATTCCTGATTATCCTAGCTTCGAAAAAAAAGATATAGAGAATTTCAAAAAAACTTCAGACTTTTTCGAGAAAAACTTTACAGAAAAAATAACTATTTTTTCAAGAATGACATTTCATTATTCAAGGAAAGATTTTGAAACTGATCCTGCTCTGCCAGTGGTTTTTGAAGAAAAAAGAAGTGGCTTTGGAAAAGTAATTTTGAATGGTATGAGAATTTCTTTTCCAGAGCATAGAGAAGTTGATTCTATTATTTTGGATATTCAGAAATGTCATCGTTGTAAGGCAGATGATATCTTTCTTCAAGTTCTTTCGGAGCACATTAATAGTTATAGCTTTGGATATCTTAAGGATACCATTAAAAAATCAAAGAATTTTTCGGCAGCTTTTATCAAACAAAAAGAAAATAAAAATGCATAAAATACTCAAGAAAGATATCGGCCTAGAAATTTGGCATATCGAGGATGATAAAGATGTTGTCTTGATTAGCCAAGAGGAAATGCGGTTTACTAATAAGAAAAGAATCCTGGAGCACTATTTAAAGAAAGTAACAGATAATTTAATTTTTAGCGAATTAAAAGAAGAAAAAAAGAATAAATTAAAATCATTCTATAAATTAGCTTTGGCAAAAGCTAAAATATTGGCTTCAAAGAAAGGTGAGATTTCGAATATTACCTTCCCCGATCAAGTTACCTTAGATAATGAGAAATATTTTGAAAAAGATAACAAAAAAAACTTCTATGCCAGCGACGATATATAAATTTAATAATACTAAAAAATCTGGATTTAATTTTCCAGATTTCTTTTTTATAGATACTTCTTTTCTCATCAATTCTTTTTTTCCTGTTCCAGAGAAAATTTTTTCCAGAATAAATATTATTTGCAGTGATTTTTTGACTCTTTTAGAAACAAAAGCGAAATCTGAAGAAATTTGTTTATTTACAGATAATTATGTTTTGAATGAGTTCTTTTTTTATATTTTGAAAAATAAAGTAGAATCTGTAGATTTCTTTACTACCCCTTATGATAGGCATATTCAAGAATATAAAGATAAAGGAAGAAAAAATCCATTATCCGAATTATTAAAAGATCATCACGAATTAATTGCTAAGTATTACCATTTACTAAAATATTATTATGAGAGGATTATGGCTATTCCAATTGCCGTTTTAGAAGCAGATCATCTGCAAACGAAGACAACAGAGACTGTCACCGAAAAGATGTGCAATATTGTAGAACTGTATAATATCTTACCAGCAGATGCTCTTAATATTGCTATTGCGCAAGAAGCTGGCATAAATGACTTTATTGTTATTGATGCAGATTTTCATAGAGTTGATGGCATAAACGTTTATACGTGTATTTCAAATAGATCTCCATGCTCTATTTGTCCTCGTAAATAAAGCTTTCTCCCAAAGAAATTCTTTAAAAAAACCACTTGACAAGGGTAATTACATATGATAAGCTATCTTTAAGAATTAAAGGAAGAAGATGACGACCATTGATAAGCAAAAATTTAGCCGGGCAATAAAAAGATACAGAGAGGAACGCGATTTGACGCAACAAGAACTTGCGCGAAAATTAGTTGTAACTGTTACTACAATTGCGCGGTGGGAATTAGGGATGGCAGTGCCAAAACAGGAGAGGACTATAAAGGAGATAAAGGCGCTGGGAATTACCTGGTAAATTTTTTTGTGCTCAAACATTACATATGTAATTACTGATGAAAGGAGGAAAGGTATTATGTCAGAGCTGAGAAGGAAGATAGGGGACAATATACGCTATTACCGCTCAGAGAAGAAGCTGACACAGGCGCAGCTGGCTAAAAAGGCCAAGTTGAGCCGGGGATATATAAGCCG
Source organism: Candidatus Omnitrophota bacterium (assembly GCA_020341815.1). GTDB lineage: Bacteria > Omnitrophota > Gorgyraeia > JAFGHF01 > JAFGHF01. The sequence goes on along the minus strand of CP070837.1, from coordinate 25,686 downwards.
GGTGGAACACGGCAGGGTCAATATGTATTTGACAACTCTTTTTGAGCTTGCCAAAGCCCTTGGCGTTAGTTGCAAGGATCTGGTTAGGTAAAGGAAGGAGAGCCTGGTATGGAGAGCAAGGAAAAGAAGAAGCCGCCGGAAGCAGGAAAAAGAATCAACCAGTTTATTATTGAGTGTATGTTCAGCAAGTATTTTGAAGAGCAGAAGGATAAAAGAGTAGTCATTGAAAGGGAGAAAGTTACAGCTTAATGAAGCAAGCCATTGCCTACTTGAGAAAATCGACTGACTTACAGGAGACATCTTTAGAACAGCAGAAAGAGAAGATATTGCTGTTTGCAAAGCAGCATTCTATTAAAGTGATAGAGTTTTTTGCGGAAGAGGCCTGCGGCGAAAATGTGGAAGGCCGCCCGCAGTTTCGCAAAATGATAGAATGCTGTAAATTAAAGGATGATTTTCAATATGTACTTGTATATGATATCTCCAGATGGGGCAGGTTCACTAATCCCAAAGAAGCTGTCTATTGGGAAGTAGAAGTTGAAAGAGCAGATAAGAAAGTCGTTTTTGTCTCGGAAGGTTTTAAAGAAGACAGTATAGGAACTTCAATAACCAACTTTGTGAAAAGCGCAGAGGCCTCAGAATATCTAAAGAATATCAGGCGGCAGACGCTAAGAGGTAAGATATATAATGCGAAACAGGGCTTTTGGATGGGCGGGAGGCCCCCTTACGGCTATAATAGAGCTCTTGTTGAAGGCGGAAAAATAGGCGAGGTTCTGCCGGAAGGCAAAGAAAAGGGCATAAAGGGCCAGAAAATAAAGCTTGTCGTAAATAAACAGCAGGCTAAAGTTATTAAGACTATATTTGTAATGTTCGCCAAGCAGGGGTTATCCGTGCGCTCTATTGTAGAATATCTTAACCAAAGTCCTTATGCGCCTCCAAGAGGCAAAAAGTGGACAAAATCATCCCTTTGGCGGATATTGCATAATGATGTTTATATTGGAACCTTAGTGTATAACCGGGAAAATATACATAAACGAAACGGCAAGCACAAATATAACCCTAAAGATAAGTGGGTTGTCGTAGAAAACTCTCATCAGCCGATAATTTCCATGGAACTTTGGGAATTGATTCAGGCCAGGACAAGACAGGCCTTTGTAGGCGGAAGGTTCTTGTCTTGCGGGACAAGGCCGGGAAGTAATTATCTTTTGACCGGAATAATGAAATGCGGCAAGTGCGGCTCTAATTTCCAGGGCAGCCGCTATAAAAGAAAAGACAGAGTAGCCAGAAGGTATCGATGCGGCGGCTATAATATGTATGGCAATAATGCCTGTATTAGATGGGATATAGATGCAGATAAGCTTGAGGAGTTTGTTATAAGCTACATACAGAATAAGATAGACAATTCTGCCTGGCGGAAGGAATTAAAAGAAGAACTGCTTAAAATAGTCAAAATTGCGGAAAATAGGTCAGATACGAGGCTCTGCGAGTTAGATCAGGAGATAAAAGAGGTATCCTTAAAGATAGAAAACTGGAAAAAGGCCATTGAGAAGGGCATAGAGCTTGATAGCGCTGTAAATATCATCAATAAATATGTGTTTCAAAGGCAGCAGTTATATCAGGAGAAAGGCCGTCTTACAACAAAGGTCCATAACGGCCATGCAGATAAGGCGGTAGGGAAGATGTTGTCTTATTTAGATGATTTCAAGGGTATATTAGGCTATGGAGAGCCGGAGAGGAAGAAGGAGTTTGTCAGGACATTTGTTGCGGGCATAGTCGTATATCCAGAGAAGAGGCAGGCCAAAATAGCCCTTTACAGACAGCCGTTTTCTGGTATAATAGCGGGGAGTAAACAATGCGTATCCACGGAAGATATAATCTATCAGAATTGAAGGCATCGTGCCGGGGACGCCATCAATTCGCATACTCTTGTAACATAAATATTTATAAGAGGTTACGGATTCTAAAAAGGCGGGACAAAAATGTCCCGCCTTTTTATTTTACGCCCCACCATCATATATCATTGGAGTAAAGTATTAGCTAAATAATAATTAATCTTTATTTTTGTCTCTTATTGTGCTATTATAATTACTCAATAGGAATAGGGAGTATGCGAATTATTTTGCAACTTAAGAGAGGGGCTGGCGAAGTTTATAGATGAACTATAGACTTTACCGGCTTTTTTATTTAAGCGCGTATGGAAAATTCTTAAAAGGAGAAGACTTGATGAAAAAGAAAAGACATAACGTAAAAGAAAACAGATTCTGGATATGGCTCTGTAGCATAATCGGAGTACTCTTTATAGCCTTTAGCGTCTTATTACTCTGTGCCAGCCTAAGGAACAAGGACTCATCAAGCTATTCTGCGGATAAATCCGTCTCTCTTGCCAATTCAGAAGCAAGAACCGATAAATACTATCCACCTGTCCTAAGGAGCCTTATCATCAACCCTCAGTCTAAGTCAAACTACTTTGACTTTGTTCTGGATGAGGGCAATAATGGACAGGGCCCAGCCCTGTCCCTACAATTACGACAAAAGGCCAGAGATTTAATCAACTACTTCTTCTTAGGCCTTGTCTTACCTTCGGAAGACTTCTGGGTCAACCTTAACCCTGTCCAGCCGGATAAGATTGCCAGCCCCCGGCTTACCGCTACCGATATGGGGAAGGTCCTTCTGGAGACCGACCTCAAACTTAAAAAAGACGCTGCCCGCTTTACCGATCCCCGTACCCCCATAGGCCAGAGATACTGGGCCAAATTAAGGCAAAACCTTACAGAAAACGGCATAAGTAACCTCAAGACGCTTCCTTTATCCCGTCTCTGGATTGTGCCTAATGAGGCCATCTTACAGGAAAGAGGAACCGACAGAGTCAACATTATCAGCGCCAGCCTTAAGGTCTGCCTGGAGGCAGAATACCTAGAACAACACAATGCAGGCCTTCTGCTTACCTCAACTCAAAGCCCACAGGAGAAGCTCCTTCAAAATTGTGCCATCTCTGCAATGAAGGAAGTAATCGTCCCTGTCATAGAGCACGATGTCAACTATTCAAAGCGTTATGCCCCCATCAGAGAGGTATACTACTCTCTTATCTTAGCCGAATATTTCAAGCAGAAATACTGGGGCAAGGGCACCATGTATGACTACCACATCAATCAAGGCCGCCTCAGCGGGCTTCATTCCAGAACCCCCTGGAACAAAAGAGACTTCTTCGATTCCTATGTCAAATCCTACAAGGAAGGCGAATATTCCTTTTACCAGCAGGAATACGACCCCTATCAATTTGATATGGCCAAGAAGCATTATTTTTCAGGGGGGATACTCGCTGGTACTAAATTCAAAAAGGTAGAGACAATATCAAGCCCTGCTAATACAGCAGCCGATCCCTTTGGTAAACAATGGTATGCGAAGATAATCACAGATGAAACAGGCATTGGACTAGAAGGTATGCAACTGAGCCCAGTTTCCAGTCTGGCTTCACATGAGGAAATTACACTTGCGTATAGTCGTTTCGCCGTGAATCCGGAGAGGTTTAATTATGACAGCGTAGAAGAATTAGAAAATTTGAGTTCACCCGTGAAAGACCAAAGCTTTGTCCAAAAGAAAAAGATTGTTTATTTTGTTTTAGACGGGGTAAGTGACGGAGAATATGGAATTAAAGAATTCGGAGGCAAAACTCCTTTGGAATATGCAAATTTACCTAATCTAACTCGGTTAGTGCAACAGGGAGCTATGGGGCAGATGGACCCAATCAAACCTGGATTTGCTCCAGAATCAGACCCTTCAGTGATGGCTATGTTGAATTACGATCCTGATATAGACTATCCAGGAAGAGGAATAATTGAAGCTTTAGGTATTGACGCTGATGTTCAAGAGGGTGATGCTGTATTTCGCCTAAACTTTGGAACAGGACATAAGGAAGGTGAATTACTGAAAATCGAAGATCCTCGGGCACAAAAAGATTTAACTCAAGAAGAGGCTGAAGAAATCGCTGCTGAAATCAATAATAATCTTGAATTAACTTCTTATTCCAACGCAAAAGCTTATGTTTACGCTACTAAAGAATATCGAGGAGTAATAATCATAAGGATTCCTACAGTTAAATTTAATACTCTTGAGGACGTTGACGTTACCAATGCAAGCCCCCGGTATAAAAAAATCAGCAAGAACGCATCTGAATCTTTGCCTGAAGGAAGCTTCAAGTATGAAGTGCAAAAAGTAAAACCAAGATTAGATCCTACAGAGAAGACACAGCTATTGAGTAAATTGGTAAATGAGGCCGTAGAAAAGATCTTCACAATTATGGATAATTCTGAAATAAATAAAAAACGCAGAGCAACAGGCCGTGTACCAGTAAATTTAATCCTTCTTCGCGGCCCCAGCGTAAAAGATGTGTTTCTTAAATCGCTTTCTGAGAAAACCGGAGGAATGAACTGGACAATGGTACAGCAAATGCCGGTTGAAAGAGGTATAGGTTTACTTGCCGGAATGAATTTAGTTCAAATGCCTAGATATGTAGCTGACTTGCCTCGGGAATATAAAGAAACTGCACAAATAGTGGAAGATCAACTGAAAAAAAGTGACGGTCTCTACGTTCATTTGAAAGGTCCCGATCCATTTGGACATAAAGGAGATGCTCAGGGAAAAGTAAATGTGACTCAGCTTATTGATGAACACTTTTTTGGTCCTTTGTTAAAGAGCAAAGCATTAGATGATGTAGTAGTTGTGATTACTGCTGATCATACAACCGCCACTGCAACAATGAGCCACAGCGGTGATCCGGTTCCAGTATTAATCATTGACGATATTGAGCCGGATATAACCACTATTTTTACCGAAAAGGAAGCAAAAAAGGGAAGTTTAGGCCGATTCAAAGCCAAAGAGCTATTACCTAAGCTTATGGAATTGGCTGGAAGAGACAAAGAAAAAGGGTTAGCTCCCAGCAGTCCTATAATCCCACAGCAAGCTAACACCAGTAGTCCGATGACCCGGCAGGTGCCTGAAAATGTTGGCGGTATTGATTTAAATCGAATACGATTAAAAGTTATATTTTACGAGGAATAGGTTTTCCGTTGTAACTTCTTTATTTATAAGATGTTGTCTTATTTAGATGATTTCAAGGGTATATTAGGCTATGGAGAGCCGGAAAGAAAGAAGGAGTTTATCAGGACATTTGTTGCGGGCATAGTCGTATATCCGGGAAAGAAGCAGGCCAAAATAGCCCTTTACAGACAGCCGTTTTCTGGTATAATAACGGGGAGCAAACAATGCGTATCCACGGAAGATATAATCTATCAGAATTGAAGGCATCGTGCCGGGGACGCCATCTTTTTAAGAAAAAAAGGGGGTGAAGTGATGAAAAATAAGCTAATTTCATTATTCCTCGCTTTTAGTTTATTGTCTGCCAGTAATGCCTTTGCAGCCAGAAATTCAGAGAATTACCGGTTTATGCACGATTTGATTAATTGTCTCTATAGACTGGAATTGGCTGCCCGTTACAGTATTGAGGGTGTAGAATATGAAAAGCTTCTAGGCAATCTAAACAATCAAGTCCCCCGTTTGCAAAAGGCGAAGGAGTTTATGAAAGATTGGCTGGAGAGCAGAGATAAGGCAATCAGGGCAACCGCAAGGGGGATATATGCGGATATTTCCAATATAGAAACTGCTGCCGGAAAATTAATAAAGACTTTAAATAGGCCGCCGAGAGAGGCGTATCTTTCTCTTTTTTCCAAATATGCCCGGGAGCAGGGTGAGGCCTGGAATAATACGCTAAAGACCAGCAGTCTGGCTGTTTGGGTGATTATTGAACCGGCAGAGTCGGACAATCCTCAAGGAGAGTTGCCGTTTATTATTTCCGATCAAGAGCGCCGGAGCCTGATAAAATATTTAGACAAGCTCTTTGGAAGAAGCATTAAACACTATGAAGAGCTGGTCAGAAGAAGAGAAAAGGGTGAGATATCAGAAATCAAGATGGATATCCCCGTTTGGGCTGCTTTGAATTTACATTCTTTATTAAAAGTAGATACATATGAGGAAGCAGCAAATATAGGACAATAAATAGTCAAAAATATGGTGGCTATGGTGTATTGGCAGCACGAGAGATTGTGGTTCTCTTAGAGCGGGTTCAAATCCCGTTAGCCACCCCAGATTAAAAAGAAGGGGGCAAAATGGTCCCAACAGAGGCTTTGAAATTGGCTTTGTCCAAAGAAGAGCAGTCGATAGAATTATATCAGAGATTATCGGCTAATCACCCGGAATTAAAAGATCTTCTCTCGGATTTGCTTACGGAAGAGCAAAAACATAAAAAATTGATTGAAGAAAAGCTTGCCGATTTGATGCGGTAGCAGTTTTCAAAGCAGAGGCCTAAGGCGTGAAGATTAATAAGAGGATTTATTATCACGATACTGATTCCGGAGGGGTGGTTTATTACGCCAATTATCTTAATTACCTGGAAGAAGGGCGCACAGAATATTTGCGGGAAAAGGGCCTGGATTTAAAGAAGCTGGATGAGGAAGGAATTAGCTTTGTAGTGCGAGATGTATCCATAAGCTATAAAGCACCTGCCCATTATGGAGATGTTCTTGAAATTGTCACCGAAATAGAGAAGATAAAAAACGCCTCTTTAGTGTTTCTGCAGGAAGTGCGCAGGGCGGATAAGCTTCTTGTTAGTGCAAAAGTCATACTTGTTTGTATTAATACTTCATTTGCGCCTGTGGCTATTCCTGAGAAAGTGCGTGTTTGTATTGATAAGAATCAAAGCATAGTTTAGCGAAACTTTGGAAAAATAGAATAATATAACCTATGGAAAATAGAAATGCTTATATAATAGCAGGGCCTAATGGATCAGGAAAAACGACTTTTGCAAAAAAATTCCTACCCGATTATGTCAAATGCCCAAATTTTGTGAATGCAGATTTAATCGCACAAGGACTTTCGCCATTTTCTCCGCAAGCTGTAGCTATAAAAGCAGGAAAACTTGTTTTGCAACAGATTCATGAATTTGCCAATTCCAGAGTTAATTTTGCCTTTGAATCAACGCTCGCAGGCAAATCTTATGTTAATCTGTTTAAAGAACTAAAGAGAAAAGGATATAAACTGCATCTTTTCTTTTTATGGATTCCAAATGCAGAGCTTGCTATATTTCGCATTAAAGATAGAGTTGCAGAAGGCGGCCATAACGTTCCTGTTCAAGATGTGCGCAGACGCTTTAAAAGATCAATATGTAATTTTTTCAAACTATATCAGCCTTTGTTGAATTCTTGGATGTTATTCAATAATGCAGGGTCTATTCCTGCATTGATAGCAAAAACGAAAAATGGTCAAATTATTATTACCGATCAGCAATTGTTTGAACAGATAGAAGCATTGATGAGGTAGAATATGAAAACACGAAAATCATTACAAGATAAAGCAATGCTTGCTTTGAGAGAAGCTGTGAAAGAAGTAGTAGAGCGCCATAAGAAATCTGGACGGCCTCTTGTTGTCTGGGAAAAGGGTAAAGTTAAAAGAGTTTCGGTTCAATAAATATCAAAAGTAGGAGCAGTTATGAGCTGGCTGGCGGTTGTGGGAATAGTTTTGCTTGGTTTTATTCTGGGCATGGGGGCTACTTTGGCCTTGAAGTGGATGCGCCGGGAAAATGATGCCCTGCGCAGGGAAAATATCGAGACGATTATCGGATTGGCCAAAGAGAAACTGAGTTCGGAAAGAGAATTATCTATTAAGGAATTAGACAATAAGAAGGGCCTGATTGATCAGCAATTAGAGAGGATGGGCTCGGAATTAGAGGGCGTCTCTGAGCTGATCAAGAAGCTGGAAAAGGACAGGGAGCAGAAATTCGGGGAACTCACCAGCCAGTTAAAAACGGCAGGTGAGCAGACACAGGCGCTTGCCCAGACCACAGATAGCTTGCGCCAGGCCTTAGCCAGTACAAAGGCAAGAGGTCAGTGGGGTGAGCGTATGGCTGAGGATGTCCTGCGCCTGGCAGGCTTTGTGGAGAATATCAATTATCAAAAGCAAAAGGCCATTGAGGGTCCGGGCAGCCGCCCTGACTTTACCTTTCTTCTGCCGCGCAAACTGAAGATGAATATGGATGTCAAGTTTCCCCTGGATAACTATGTGAAATTCCTTGAAGTTGATTCAGCTCAGGAAAAGACAAAATTGCGTAATGACTTCTTAAGGGATGTGCGCTCCAGGATTAAAGAGGTAACCACGCGCGAATATATCAATCCGGAGCAGAACACCGTGGATTATGTGCTCTTATTTATTCCCAATGAACAGATTTATGCTTTTATACATGAGCAGGACAGCTCGATTTTAGATGAGGGAATAAAAAATAAGGTTGTCTTTTGTTCGCCGATAACTTTATTTGCGGTTTTAGCTATTATCCGCCAGGCGGTGGATAATTTTGCCTTGGAGAAGACTTCCAATGAGGTACTTTCCTTATTAGCTGTTTTCAAGAAGCAATGGAAGCAGTTTTCAGATAAACTTCAGGTTTTGGGTAAGCGCATCGAGGATACCCAGAAGGAATATGAGGCCCTGACCACAACCCGCAAGAGGCAGCTTGAGAAGCCCTTAAACAAGATTGAGGAGTTGAAGACGCAGCATAAGCTCGCTCTCACTCCGCAAGACGAAGGAGGATATGATGAATAATTTCGTAAACCGTATTATTCGCGCTGCCCGCCTGGAACCTCAATTATATGAAGAGGTGGAAGCGGATAAGACAGCAATGTCTCAAGCGATGGGGGTTGTTGTGCTTTCCAGTATCGCAGCCGGCATAGGAAACACCGGCAGGATTGGCCTGGGTGGAATTTTTATGGGCACAATGGCTGCGCTTATGGCCTGGTATATCTGGGCATTCTTGACTTATTTAGTGGGAACCAAGCTGCTTCCTGAGCCGCAGACCAAGGCAGATATAGGGGAAATGCTGCGCACCATCGGCTTCTCCAGTTCAGCCGGCTTAATTCGTATCTTTGGCTTCCTTCCTGTAATAGGGCCTCTGGTATTTTTCGCCTCTTCGATCTGGATGCTTATAGCTATGGCGATTGCTGTCAGGCAAGCCCTTGATTATAAAAGCATGGGAAGAGCTGTGGGGGTTTGCGTAATCGGCTGGCTTATTCAAGTAGCAGCCCTTATGCTTATATTTTCCCTATTTTTCCGTTTTTCCGGCGGTCCCCGGTTATAAAATTTTTGTTAGGATGTTTCTTTAAAAAGGAGGTTTAAGTTATGGCAGAAGCTGAAAGCAAGCACGATAAGTTTAAACGCCTGGCCTCGCAAAGGGTGACGAACGCAATAAAGAAGATAGAGCTGATAGGCAATCTATCCTCTCCCGGTTATGAATATACTGCCGAAGAGGTAGATAAGATATTTACGGCCCTTCAGCGGACTCTTGATAACACCAAAGGCAGATTCTCTAAAGAGAAGAAAGAAGAGTCCGGGAAGTTTGAGCTGTAAGCAATAGAATGGCATATAAAGCCTCAAGATTTATCTTGAGGCTTTTTTGTTAGTGGGGTATAATTAGAAGCCAAAGGGAGGAGAACTTATGACTACGAGTGCTGTAAAGACAAAATCGATAAGAAATATCGAAGAGTTGATGGAAAATATGGATGATTCTTCATTGAGGCATCAGGTTCTGAAAAATGCCAAGCATTTTAAGACATCGTGGATAGAATTGGGCCAGACTCTTTATTCGGTCTGGAAGGATAAGCTATATAAGGACTGGGGATACAGTAATTTTGATAAGTATACCGCAAAAGAGATCGGCATACGCAAGCAGACAGCGCTTAAGCTCTTGAAGTCTTATTATTTTCTTGAGCAGGAAGAGTCGGCATATCTTAAGAATGATTATGGAGAGGAGGCCTCTTCGGTGCCTACGCTCGATTCTATAAATGCCCTTCGCCTTGCCAAAAGCAAAAAGGAGCTGGACAGAAGCGATTACGAGCGCTTAAGAGCCAATGTCTTTGAGAACGGAAAAGATGAGCGTTCGGTGAAAAAGGACCTTACGGCACTAATGAAGCAGCGGGAAGAGCTCCTGCCGCAGGAGGCCTGGCAGAAGAAAAAGCTGAGCTTAATCAGGCGCTTTTTGTCTCTGCTTAAGTCTATAAGAGAAGAGATTAAGATTAGCAAGGTATTTCCTGCGCGCGTTGTAAAAGAAGTGGATAAGTTAATATCCAAACTGGAATTGGAAATTAACTGAGTAGATAGATATGGAAATAGAGAGTTTGATTATATCTTTCAGCCTCAAGATTTATCTTGAGGCTGTTTGTTTTTGGGAGTATAATTGAGATATGCAATTTGGCATAACCAAGGCCAAAAAAGAGGCCTTAAGGGCAAAAATGGAAGCCCTGAAAATCCGCGAGCAGGACCTTCAGGAGAAGTTTATTCGTTCAAGCGGAAGGGGCGGGCAGAAGGTAAATAAGACCGCAAGCTGCGTCTATCTTAGACACACCCCCAGCGGAATTGAGGTGAAATGCAGTCGTGAGCGTTCCCAGGCCTTAAACAGATTCTTAGCCAGAAGGATTCTCGCCAATAAGATTGAAGCGCGTCTGTTGGGGAGATTATCCGAGGAAAGAAAGAGAATAGAGAAAATAAGACGCCAGAAGCGCAAACGCTCAAAAAGAGCAAAAGAAAAGATGCTCCAGGACAAAAGAAAAAGATCCGAGAAAAAAAGAATGCGTAAAATGGTCGATGAAGACTTCGAAAAGTAAGATTTTGGCAGGCGGAGCGAGCTTATTTAAAGCGAATGGGAAAGATAAAAAATATAATAGTTACTGCAATTGTTTTATTTATCGGCTTGATTTTATTTTCCGCAATAAAGAGCATTCTTGAAGGGGAAGAAGGGCGCTTGAGGCGGCTTATTTATTCGGCCAAAAGAGCCATAGAAAAAGAAGACCTTATCCGCTCTATCTTTTATGTTTCTTTCGATTATCAGGATAAATACGGCAATGACCGCAGCAGGCTCTTTCTTATCGGCAAGGGTCTAGTTGCCGAATACGATAATATCTCTATCAAAATAACCGAGCTAGAGATAGATATTAAAGGTGAAAATGCTTTGGTAGAGATAGAGGCGCTTGCTTATGGACAGAGACAGGGTCTTGAAGTTATCGAATACGATAAGGCCAAGCTTAAAGTGCATTTCAAAAAGGAAGAAGGCAAGTGGAAAATCATAGAGCTGGAGTTTCTCCAGCCGGAAGATATATTGTATTTGCCGGGCATTGCGCAGGCAAGATAATGGGAGCTTGAGGCATGAAAGAGAAGATTAACAAAGAGACACAGCAAAGGATACAGGACTTAAGGGAGATAGCCGTCGTCATTGACACCTGGGATGATATCTTTTCCGATTTCGACCCCAGGCCTTTGAATGAACGCACGGTTTCCGGAGATTTTGTTGAGGAGCTGAAAAAACGATACAGGGAAACACGAAAGGGCGAATTTGTGATAGTAATTTATGCCCCCATTTCCCTGAAGAATAAAGAGTCCGAACAAATGGTTGCGCGCCACCTGAAGGAGCATTTCCACCATAGCTTTCTGCAGAAGAAGAAAATCATTAAGCGCATTCGCATTCGCGGGGCGATATTCGTGGGTGTGGGTATTTGTTCTCTGGGCTTCTTAACCACGGCCACCTATTTTAAGTTTTTAAGCGTGCTGGCTATTGAGATTATGGCAATTATTCTTATGCCCCTGGGGTGGTTCGGATTCTGGGAAGGGCTTTCCAAGCTTATCGATACCTCACCCGCCTTTATTCAGGAAGAGATATTATTTGATAAATTATCCAGAGCAACATTTCTCTTTAAATATATAGAAGAGGGTGTCCAAGAGCCCCAGCGATAAAATGACTGCTCAGAAATTAAAAACCAGAAAAAATAAATCGGAAGATTTCATAATACGCGAAGACATTACAAAAATTGCAAGGCTTGCCCTGGATAACATTACCGATGAGATTTTAGTCCTCTCCAAAGACCTTAGAATAATCTGGGCCAACAAAAGAATATTAAAGGCCCTGGGGCTTAGATACAAAGACGTAATCGGCAATTTTTGCTATAAGATTACGCATCAGCGGGGAAAACCCTGCCGGGCGCCCCTTGATGTATGCCCGGTGCGTAAGCTTTTGAAGACAAAAAGGCCTGTAAGCTTACTCCATACGCATTTCGACAAGCGCGGCAATGAGCTTTACGTAGAGGTCAGCGTTTATCCTATTAAAGATAAGAAGGGCCGCGTTATGGAGTTAGTCCATATCTCCAAAGATGTAACCGACCGGGTAAAAGCGGAAAAGGCCTTGGCCGCAGCCAAAAGCTACAGCGATAATGTGATTAAATCCATGCCCTCTACTCTTATTGTAGTGGATCCGCAGGCTAAAATAAGGACGGTCAATCCGGCAACGGCGCAACTTTTAGGCTATAAGACAAAAGAGCTTTTGGGGAGGCCGGCATCTCTTATCCTGGCAGATAAAACAGGGTTACCCTTCAGGGAAAAAGTATTGAAAAAATTGCGCAAGCAAGGCTTTGTTAAAAATTATGAAATGAATTATAAAACTAAAAGCGGTAAAAAGATTCCTGTCAATTTTTCCGGTTCGGTATTAAGCGATGAAAGAGGAGGATATTTAGGCATAGTTGGTATTGCCAGAGACTTAAGAGCAACCAGGAGTCTTGTGAAAAAGGAAAAAGAGCTTGCAGTGGCAACAGCAGTTGCGCAGTCTGAAAAGAAAAGGGTAAAAGAACTGGATAACGCCTATAAAAAATTGGAACAGATGCAGGATGTCTTGATTCAGGCTGAAAAGATGAATGCCTTAGGACGCCTGGCCAGCGGCGTAGCTCATGAGGTAAAAAACCCACTGGCGACTATCAAGCAGTGTATCGATTTCTTACAAAATGTGTCCTCCGCATCAAAACAAGAAATTAGCGAAGTCTTGCGCATCGCAGATGACAATATTGTACGGGCCGATAATATTATACGCACACTCGTAGATTTTTCCAGGGCCTCGCAATTGAAGAAGACCTCAGAAGATATAAACTCAATTTTAGGCAGTGCCCTGATTTTGATAGGCCATAAAATAAAGTTAGAGAATATAAAAGTCCTTGAGGAGTTAGAAGAAAATCTACCAAAGGTTTCGGTGGATAAGTATAAAATAGAGCAGGTCTTTGTCAATTTACTTTTAAACTCAATTCAGGCTATGCCCAAAGGGGGAGAGTTGTTTATCCGTTCTTATTGCCTTACCCTGGATAAGCCAAAAAGTGTAGTAGGCCCGGGAGGAAGAGGCAGAATCCATTTTAGGGCCGGAGAAAAAGTAATAATTGTGGAGATAGAAGATACAGGCATAGGAATCTCAAAAGATAATTTAAATAAGATTTTCGATCCATTTTTCACTACCAAGGAAATCGGCCAGGGTGTCGGATTGGGGCTGTCGGTCACCCAGAATATCATTCAGATGCATAAAGGGATTATCGAAATAAAAAGCAAGATAGGCAAAGGCACCAAAGTTATTGTAATTTTTAAGATATCATAATTAAAATAGTCGGAGAAACTATGAAAAAGAAAATAATGATTATTGATGATGAAGAAAATTTCCTCGAAATAACTAAAATGAATTTGGAAAAAACCGGAAACTATGAAGTAGCAACTTACGCAAACGCAAAAGATATCATATCTCACATCCACAGCTTTAAGCCAAATGTTATTTTGCTTGATTTACTTATGCCGGGAATAGGAGGGGTGGAGGTTTGCCAGATGCTTAATGATGATGCCTTTGCCTCAAATATTCCTATAATTGTTGTTTCTGCATTGGATAAAGATACAGATAAGCTCAAGGCCTATAAGGCAGGCGTCGTGGATTACATTACTAAGCCCACTGGTGTCAAAGAGCTCGTCAATAAGATTGAGACTGCCATAAGGCATAAAGAAGGTGGTTGAAATGAGTCTTTTCTGGATACGGGTTATTGTAGTTATTATAGCAATGCTCTTTGGAGCATATCTGGCTTTAAGGCCCAGGCAGGTTATCGAGATGCAAATAGCGCTTTACCGGCCTTTTAACTGGAAGATCGAGCCCATATCAATGGAAAAAGAGATAAAAAATACCCGGATTATGGGGGCGGCGGTTATTATATTGGGGATTATCGCTTTTGTGTATATAATTATGCAGTAGAAAAGACAATGAGAATAACAGGATTTTTGGTAATTGCGGCTATTGTGTTATCTGGCTCTTGCGCCAAAGCTCAAATTGAGAAAGGAGGCGTAAATAAGATGAAATTAAGCAGTCCGGATTTCGAACATAATGCAGTTATGCCAGCCAAATTTACCTGTCAGGGAGAGGATATTAATCCCGCCTTGATTATCGATGAGTTGCCTGCTGGCGCCAGAAGCCTGGCCTTAATTGTAGATGACCCGGATGCGCCCATGGGCACCTGGGTGCATTGGGTAGTGTATAATATCCCGCTTATTTCCAGGATTGAAGAAAACAGCATTCCCGGCACTCAGGGCAGCAACGATTTCGGCCGCAAGGACTACGGCGGGCCTTGTCCGCCTTCGGGGACGCATCGTTATTTCTTTAAGATGTATGCGCTGGATACAGAGCTTAATCTGCCCGAAGGCATAAGTAAAAAAGGCTTAGAAAGAGCCATGCAGGGCCATATACTGGATCAGGCAGAATTAATTGGCTTGTATAAGAAGCATTAATAGGTTATAATTGACTAAAAGGAGGCGATTATGGTTATATTAGTTAGGCTTTTGGGATTGGTTATAATGCTGTTTGGAATTGTCTATCTATTAAGACCGAATATAATGAAGGCCTATGTGGATTTCTGGAAAACAGGAAAAAAGATTCGCATAGGAGCATTTTTAAGTCTTATAATAGGTATTATCTTTTTACTGGCTGCCGGAGGGTGCAGGGTAAGCTGGTTTGTGACTCTGTTTGGTGTTTTGGCGCTTATCAAAGGTATTGTCCTTTTTGTAATTAGCCAGGAGCAGGCCATATCCATACTTGAGTGGTGGAAAAAAAGACCGATTGCATTTTTACGCACGCATGCCCTTTTTGCCTTGGTTATCGGGGCGCTTCTTATCTATTCTGCATAGCCATGAGAAAACTTTTGATTATTTTATTGTTAGGGGGACTAATGGGCGGTTTCTCAAATAGCGATGCTGCTGCACAGGATAAAATTGTAGTTTTAGAGACCGAGCAGGGCGTAATTGAGCTTAAGTTGATGCCCGATATAGCACCTAAGACCTGTGAGAACTTCTCTGCATTGATTGAGAAAGGTTATTATGACGGAACCGTCTTTCACCGGGTGATAAAGGACTTCATGATTCAGGGAGGAGACCCTACCGGCACAGGAAGAGGGGGGAGCTCAATCTGGGGTAAGCCTTTTGAAGATGAAGTGGATGCTAAAGTCAAGTTTGACCGCCCGGGCTTACTTGCCATGGCTAATGCCGGTCCAAACACAAACGGCAGCCAATTTTTTATTACGACCGTAAAGACGCCCTGGCTTAATATGCGTCATACAATCTTCGGCGAAGTTATTTCCGGCTATGAGGCGGTTAAGAAAATAGAGAGTGCCTCCGGAAAACAAAAGATTATCAGAGCCTATTTGAAATAGGCTAGGATTATTCAGCTAATTTTTTACGCAGCCTCAAGGATTATCTTGGGGCTTTTTGTTAAATAACCTTAAAGGTTATTGATATGTCTGAATCCAAATTGAGACCAGGTATCCAGCGCATTAATAAGAAAGAGATTAATGTAAAAACAGTTAGAAATTTCATATTGCTGGGGGATTCCGGTTGCACCGGATTCGATAAAGAAAGCAAGAAAGTGCTGGATAAGATATTGCGCAAGAAAGCAGATCTATTTTTCATATTAGGAGACCTTGTCTGCGAAGGTACGAAGAATGAGTTTCGGGAAGTAATTGATTTTTGCAACAGGAGGGTAAGCGTGCCTGTATTTACGCTCTGTGGTAATCACGATATGCCGGACTATCGCAAAGCTCTTGGCTCATCTTCCTATGCAGTTATATCAAAAAATATAGTATTTATTTGTCTCAATAATTCTACGGCGCCATTTTCCAGGAACGAGCTTGGCTTTTTAGAGGAAGAACTGAGGAAAAATAAAAAAAAGAAGTCATTTATCTTTTTTCATGTTCCTCCTTCAACCGGCCTGCATGCCAGTTGCATGAAGAGTGAGGAATGGCAGGCACTAAAGGTAATAATGGATAAATATAAAAGCCAGATAGAATGTATTGTTGCCGCGCATATCCATGCCTTTCAGGATTGCCGTCTTGATGGCTACCATATAATTATAACCGGAGGCGGCGGAGCAAAGATGTACGATTTGGAAAAAGATACTTTGAAGAAGCATCACGCTATAAAAATAGGCCTTGAGAATAAGAATGCAGTTAGTTACAGGGTTTTACCTATAGAGGTTTAGGCAGAAAATGAAAATAATCTGGATTATTTTCATATTATTGATTTCCGCGGTAACGACATTGATTTATCAGCATACTCAACAGGCCGATATGAATTATCACCGGGGGCAACGCTTTTTTGAAAAGGGTGAATTTGAAAAGGCAATAGAATTATATGAGAAAGCCCTGACAATAAATCCTTCGCATCCGCAAGCAGTAAGAGATTTGGCATATGCGCGCCTTTGGACGGGAGGTTATCAAAGAGCGATAGAGCTGTTTGACCAGATTCTCGCCAGCAACCCTAAGGATCACGCTATAATGCGAGCCCTGACAGAGGCTTATATGTGGAGTGACCAGTTCGAGAAAGCAAAAAATACGGCTGAGAGAATCCTGAAAGAAAACCCCGATGATTACGAGGCGCAATTATTGCTGGCGAAAACGATGCAGTATTCAGGCAAGGTGCAAGAGGCGGCGGAAATTTACGAAGACCTCATGGAGAAAGAAAAAGAGGAGGAAAAGGAAAAGAAGAAAAAGAAGCTAAAAAAACAAAAGCTGGAAGAGCAAAACCTTAAGTTTCTTCAGGCCCAGGCCCTGCTTTACTCGGGAAATTATGAGCGCGCCGAAGAAATTTTGAAGGAAATTCTTCGGCAGGAGCCAGGCAATATAAAGGCAAAGAGCCATCTGGCAGATATCTATGCTTATTCCGGAAATTACCAGAAGTCCCTCAGCCGTTATGATGAAATTCTCGCAGCGGCAGAAGATGAAGACGTTAGGTTGCGCAAGGCCCGTGTTCTCGGCTGGGCGAGGGAATACGAGAAATCGAAAGAGGAATACCGGAAAATTTTAAGCACTAAATACAATGAAAAAATTGAGCTGGAATTGAAGGCGAAAGAGGCCTATTGGAACAACCGCATAAGAGGAGCCATTTCCTATTACAAGAGGCTCATTGAAAAAGACCCGAAAAATGTAGAGGCGATGTTTGATGTAAGCCAGATTTATTCTTATCAGTCTATGTGGAAAGAGGCAGAGGCCGAATATAAAAGGATACTCAGCGTTTACCCCTTGCATTTCAGGGCAAAAGAAGCATTGGAAAAAGTTGAACTCATCGCAAGGCATATTTCTTTAAAATCGGGATATGAGTTTTTTGAGGCAGACAGCTCAAGCAGGGAATCTGATATCAGAAGACACACCTTCTTTAACAGGTTAGCCCTGCCTATAAATTATAATCTTCAGATGGAGGCAGGTTACAATCTTACCAGTAGGAGCTTTTCGGACTTTGGCGATGTCTTGGAAAATGAAGCCAGGATAGCCGCTACTTACCTGCAGGGTGCGCAGTGGTGGATAAACGGATTTTACGATTTTATCGAGTATAATAAGGATATAGACAGCCTGCATACATTCGGGGGAGAGCTTAATTTCAGATTTTTTGACTTGGGCACTTCAGGCCTTTCCTTTCAGAGAGAGCGTCTTGAAAACTCAAGCCAGGTTATAAGAAGGAACTATTACCGCGATAATTACAAACAGCGGCTTTATCTGGATATCACTAAGAGGCTGAAAGCCGGCATAGACCACATTTATTCGAATTATTCCGATGGCAATTATAAACATGAAACAGGCGCCGATATACTCTATTATCTTTGGCTTGAACCCAAAAGGCTTTCGGTTAAATACAGGTACTTTTTCAGGGATTTTGATAACACCGTGCAGGAGTATTTTTCACCGCGGGATTTCTCTACCCACAAGATGACAATTGACTGGAGGCATTTTCTCAATAAAGAGGAACCATTCTTCGGGGCCGATGATTTATATTATGACCTAATATACGATATAGCAGTAGATTCCGAAGATATAGTCAACCATAAGTTCAGCGTAGAGCTAAACCGCGATATTAATAAAAGACTGAACTTCAATATAAAGGCCTCTCTTTCAAATTCAAGCACGGATGTCTATAAGGACGAAAGCATAATGGCATCTGTAAAATATTATTTCTGATAAGATGAAAGTAACGAAAAGAGATATAACCGATGCGTTTGCGCTTCTGGCGATTACCGCAACTTTAGTTTATATAATTACCAGAACAACGCTTTTTTTATTTGCTGAATATAAATTAGTTGAAAAAGGGTTTGCCTTTTTGCTTATAATGGGTGAGTTTTTCGTGCTTATGCATGGAATGGGTTACTCCTTGAGCATTTTCCAGGTTTTTAAGAAACAAAAAGAAAAGCAACAAAAGGATGCGCTTTCCAAAAGCAGGCTTAAACTTGAGCCTTCCGTGGCCATACTGGTAGCCGCGCGGCACGAACCCAAAGAGGTCATGGAAGATACCTTTATTACGATAAATAATATAAATTATAAAAATAAGACCGTTTATTTATTGGATGATAGTACTGAGGATAGATACAAGAGGGAATCGGAGGAGCTCGCCAGTGAATATAATCTGGTGCTTTTTCGCAGAAAGGGCCCGATGCATGGGGCAAAGGCAGGCGTTATCAACGATTGGCTGCTTGAGAAATTCCCCGCGGATTATATAACCATATTTGATGCCGACCAGAATCCGCTTCCTGAGTTCCTGAATGAGATAATACCTATTCTGGAGAATGATAAGAAGCTGGCATTTGTGCAGACCCCCCAGTTCTATACAAATATAGCCGAGAGCGCGGTTGCCCGCGGCGCAGCATTCCAGCAGGCCGTTTTTTATGAGTATATCTGTGAGAGTAAAAGCCTGGGTGATTCCATGTTTTGCTGCGGCACGAATATTGTATTTCGGCGCAGGGCGCTGGAAGAGGTAGGAGGGTTGGACGAGTCTACCGTAACCGAGGATTTTGCCACTTCCGTTAAGTTGCACGCCCGGCGTTGGAAATCTCTGTATTACGGACATACCTCTGCCTTCGGGATGGGGCCTGAGAGCTTAAGCGCCTATTTCAAGCAGCAGTTCAGGTGGGCCGCAGGCACAATTGCGGTTTTTAAGAAGCTCATTCGGCAGTTTTTCACCCATCCTTTTTCATTGACATTCAGGCAGTGGCGGGAATACTTTCTTTCCAGCACCTATTATTTTATCGGTATCGCCTTTTATATATTAATGCTTTGCCCGGTCATTTACCTTTTATTTAAAATCCCCTCATTTTTTGCCCAGCCGGAGATCTATCTTCTGGCTTTCCTTCCTTATATTGTTCTCTCTGTCGGAATATTTTACATAATCCTGAAGAAACGAAACTATTCTCCGAAGGATCTGTTTCTGGGCCAGCTTCTGGGGATTTGCGCCTTTTCTGTTTATATAAGGGCAGCTTTTGCCGCTTTGGCAGGAGTTAAGACCACATTCGGAATTACCGAAAAATCGAAGGTCAAGGCTATTTCCTACATTAGGCTCTGGCCTCAGCTGGCAATGATATTTTTAAACTTAATTGCCATTATCTGGGGCATCAATAGATTTATCTATGAACAGGAGGTGGCTATATTGGTTAATGGATTTTGGGCCACATATCATTTATTTATTTTATCCAGTGTATTTTATTTTAACCGGGGGCGCTGAATGAAAAACATATTTTTTATCCTATTAACTTTAATGATGATTTCTTCACTCTCATGCACACAAAGCACCCGGCAAGATTATTGCCTTACAGGCGCCTTTTTGGCAGACGCTCCTAGAAAAAATGATATAATGCGTTTTAAAGCCAGCTACGGCAAAAAACCTTATCTGGTGATGGTTTTTGTGGATTGGGGCAGATTTATAAATGAGGAGATAGTCAAGGATGTCTATTCGCAAAACTGCGTTCTCTGCCTTACATGGGAGCCGCAGGAGGCGGAACAGCGAAAAGGAATCGATTATGATAAAATCTTATCCGGAGGGTACGATCAATATATCAGGTCTTTTGCCGGCAAGCTGAAGGCGGTAGAAGGGGAAGTTTTCTTAAGGTTTGCTCATGAGATGAACGGAGACTGGTATCCCTGGTCGGGAATAAAGATAGGCCGGGATAAGTTTAAGGCCATATACAGATATGTAAAAGATATTTTCGACTCAGAGGGCGCAGAGAATGTGAAATGGGTCTTCTCCATAAACTGGCAGAATGTCCCGGCTCAGAATGATTATAAATTGTATTATCCGGGCCCCAGCTACGTAGATTATATCGGAATAGACGGCTATAACTGGGGCAATACTCAAGACTGGAGCCGCTGGATGAGTTTTAGGGATATCTTTTTAAAGACTTGTAGAGAGGTTAGCAGCCGTTTTAATAAACCCATATTGATCTCTGAGTTTAGTTCTGCAAGCAGCGGGGGGGATAAGGCAAAGTGGATAAAAGAAGCTATGAAGACGATAAAAAGTATGAAAAAAGTAAGGGGTTTTATTTTATTCAATGTTAATAAAGAGACTGATTGGCATTTTCCTGCTGCGAGCGCTGCGGGAAAAGAGCTTAAAGAGCAATTAAAGGACAGCTATTTCAAAGAGAATCCCTAAAAATTATACTTT
The DNA here is from genome assembly GCA_020341815.1 of Candidatus Omnitrophota bacterium. Classification (GTDB taxonomy): domain Bacteria; phylum Omnitrophota; class Gorgyraeia; order JAFGHF01; family JAFGHF01. The sequence continues at coordinate 4,851 of CP070837.1, read as the reverse complement.
AAATTAAAAGCCAATTGTGCTATCATAATCGCTATGCGGTAAAAATAAATGATAAAAAAGCAGGAATTACTCAAGATTTTAAAAGGAGCTTTGGATACAGAAGAAAAAAGTATTCTGATATATAAAGGGCATCTTGAATCGGCTGTTTTCTGGACCGGTATAGGCAGGGATAAAACCATAAAGGCAAAAGAATTATTGGGGCGTTTGGCTCAGGGCTCGCTCATTCACAAAGGCATTGTGGAAAGATTAATAGAAGAAATTAAAGAAAACAATAGAGATGCTTTCTAAAGAGGATTATAATAATTATTTGGCCCAGATGAAGCAGCTTGAAATTAAAATGGTCATTGTCTATAAAGATTGCGCAGATAGAGTAAAAGATGAGCACATAAAAGAAGTCTGCAGTGGAATTTCAAGTCAGGAGAGAAAGCACGTATCGATTGTCGAAGAGTTAGAAAAATTGTTCAATATTTAAAAAGGAGGATAAAATGCCGTATGACAGCAGTTTGGATGAACGTTTATTTTCAAAGTCCTATGAAACTGATGCAGAACGCCTGACCGTGAGCATCCATTCCTATAATAAAGGAACCAAGAAACTGCAGATCAGCAGGGAAAATAAAGGCGCCGAAGGGGATTTCAGGTTTGCTAAACTGGGAAGGATGACCAAGGAAGAAATAAAGGCTTTGCTTCCCTTGCTGCAGGAAGCAATGAATTCTATGGATTAAAAAGGATTAGTCTAATAAGAAGGAGCCGGAAGAATAAACAATCTGGCTCCTTTTTTTATTTTTGGTGAGTTTAATTATATTATTTTAACGGAGTGGCCTTAAATATCTTGGCGCAGAAGGAAATAAACGGCGTCCAGTATACGGAAAATAAAGTTGCCCCCTTCTTGATATTAACGGGCCAGGCAGGATAGCTTTTAGTCCTGTCATAAAGGGCGATTAGCCTGGCGTATTCTGCGGCTTGAAATTCCTTTTTTCTGTTAAGGCTTTTGATTTCTTCCCATAGCCTGTCCAGCTCTTCGTATTTTGCCGCCCCTATCCTTTTATGGGAACTTAAACCCACCCAGAAAAATCCGCAGACAGGAATAGTGAGATAGGCAGCTAAGACAGAGAGGATAAATGGGTCGTAAAGAAGTTTATAGACACTGTATGTATCATCCCACTTCCAGATAGAAAATACCAGATAACTCCCTATTACCACAATATAAAGAACTAAAAAATTAATGCAAAACGTTCCTATGGATTTTAAGCCATAAAAGGTATCGGGATGATAGAGAGAGACTTTAAGAATATATTTTCCGATGGAAGATTTTTTCAGCAATAAATTACGATAACTAAAAAATGTAATTAGACAAACAAAACCGATCTTTATCAAAAAGTACCACCAGAGCGAACTGACTATAAGTAAATAGAAATTTGAAATAAAATTTGTGGAGAGGTCGCTATTTTTATATATAACGCATGCCAAAAAAGCAAGAGACAAAGGAATGAAAATAATTCTATTACAATTTTTAATTAAATTATTCTTTACGGATTTATATGATTTTTTATCCAGAATCCGTTCATCTACTAATTTATCAAATGAACGGAAAATGCTATTCAGCCATTTATATCCTAAATATGAGCCTAAAATGGGCAGGATTCCATATAAGGAGAAAAATCTTATGAAACGGAAACTGGCAAAATCCGGTAATTTATTATAAAAGACAAAATCGAGGAAAAGTGGTATAATAAAAAAATAGGAAAAGGTGAATAACACATAGAAGGGAAAGCGAAGATTTTCATAAATGCTGACTAAAATCCAGCAGATAGGGTCGACTTGAAAAAGTTTCCAGACTTCTTTTTTATCACCCATATAAATACCTCTTTTTATTAAGATAACATCTTTCATTTTTTCTGTCCAGTTTTTTTTGAAAATTTAAACAAAGCAGTTGGTTTGATAATCCCGCACCGACAGAAGAAATACCTATAAACAAGTAAAATTTTCGTAATTTTTTATTGACAAAATATATTTGGAAGATATAAAATATGATTAATGGACAAAATAAATGTTATAAACATTATATCAGACTTACACACTCCCGCATTCATATATGATGAGAATATTATTTTAAAAAAACTCGGGATTTTATCCAATCTTCGAGAGGAATCCCGCCTTAAGATTCTTTTTCCCCTAAAAACCTTTTCCCTCACCAATGCTTTATATCTGATTGCATCTATTGTAAACGGATTTTCCGCAAGCTCTCTATTTGAAGCAAAATTAGCAAGAGATATCCTCACTCAAGGCAAGACCGTGCACATAACTACGCCGGCTTTCAGGAATGATGAGATCAGGGATATCTCTTTTTTATGCGATTATATCAGCTTTAATTCTTTATCTCAGGTAAAAAAATTCTATTATCAGGTCGTCGAACAGGCAAATTGCGGAATAAGAATAAATACACAATTATCCTTTATTAAGGATGATAGATACAATCCATGCAGAAAACATTCAAAGTTAGGTGTGTCTCTTGATGAACTTCGCGAGTTATGGAAAAATAATAAGAAATTTTTTAAAAAGATAGGCGGAATTCTTTTTCATACAAATTGCGAATCAGAAAATATCAATCAGTTGTTAGAAACAATCAAGCATATAGATAAAACCTTACCTGAATTTTTTGCAAAAATAAATTGGGTAAACTTAGGAGGCGGATACCTCTTCAATAGCAAAAAAGATCTTGCCCCTTTGAAGGAAGCTGTTAATTTTCTCAAAAGTAAATATGATGTAGAAGTCTTTTTCGAACCCGGTAAAGGCGTAGTGGGTGAGGCCTGCTGTATAGCTTCATCCGTAGTGGATATATTTAATAGTGACGGCAAAGACATAGCGGTTCTGGACACTTCCGTAAATCATATGCCGGAGGTCTTTGAATATCAGGTAAGACCCGAAATTGCGCAGGAGTCAACCGGCGGAAAATATAAATATATATTGGCGGGGGCAACCTGTCTGGCGGGTGACGTATTCGGAGAGTATCAATTTGCCAGGCCTCTGGCGGTGGGCTCTAAAATAATTTTTAAAACCATGGGAGCTTATACCCTTGTTAAAGCCCATATGTTCAATGGAGTCAATCTGCCGGCGATTTATGCATATACCCAGAAAGAAAAGCTTGAACTGGAAAAACAATTTGAATACGAAGATTTTTTAATAAAATGCGGGGGTGATAAATATGCTACTTTATGAAAAAGAAATATCCGTGCCAATGCTCAACGGCCATAAGCACTTATTGAACTATTTAAGCAAGGCTATTTTAGAGAGGCTCTCTTCCAATGAAATGCCGGTGCGCTTTGTTGTTACTCAATCGAATAACGATGGATATAAATGCGAGGTGGGGGTCTTAAGAGATGCAGATTTATCTATCGCTAATAAAAAAATAGATTCTATATTCAAATTTAAAAAGCGAGAATATGAATCTTTTGACAAATTTAACGCTGTGTTGCTTGTGCCTACAGGCATAGGTGCTGAGCTTGGCGGACATTCCGGAGATGCCGGACCTGTTGCCCGGCTCCTGGCTTCAGTATGTGATAATTTGATTACGCACCCCAATGTTGTTAATGCCTCCGATATCAATGAATTACCTGAAAACGGCCTCTATGTAGAAGGCAGCATCATTACACGCATGTTGATGGGGACCATAGGCCTGCAGAAAGTTCCCTCCAATAGAGTAATACTCATTATAGATAATCATCCGGATAAATTTTTTAATGAGGCAGTTGTGAATTCGATTTCCGCAGCCAGGGCGGCATTGGGCCTTAATTGTCCAAAGGTTATAATGATCGAAGAAAATGTTTTAATGAAAGCCCTGTTTTCCAGTTCGGGAAGGGCAGTAGGCATAATAGAGCGTTTTGAGCATCTTTGCGAAGTTTTGGAAAAACATAGATCAGAATATGATGCCATCGCCTTATCTACAATGATTAATGTCCCTTCTAATTATCACGAGGATTACTTTAAAGATGCCGATATGATTAATCCCTGGGGCGGGGTTGAGGCTATGCTTACCCATAGCATATCGACCTTGTTCGATATTCCTTCGGCCCACTCTCCGATGATGGAATCAAAGGATATCTTAGACTTGGATCTTGGCGTGGTCGATCCGCGCAAAGCAGCGGAGTTGGTTTCCGTAACTTACCTTCACTGCGTTCTTAAAGGACTCCATAGAAGCCCCAGAATTATTAGCGACCGGCAGCTATTGAAGCAGTCAGGAGCCTTAACCGCCTCAGATGTATCGTGCCTGATTATCCCTTACGCATGTCTTGGCCTGCCGACTCTCGCGGCGCTGGAACAGGATATACCGGTTATTATGGTAAAAGAAAACAGGAATACCATGAAGAATAATCTGGAAGAGCTTCCCTTTGCTTCCGGTAAGCTGATTGTTGTGGAGAACTATTTAGAAGCGGCGGGGGTAATGAATGCCTTGCGCTCGGGGGTCTCTCTGGATTCGGTTCGCCGGCCTATTGCTTATACGGAATTAAAAAGAATTGCCTCGCGAGGCGAGCTTTCTTCTCTGGCTTCTTTCGAAAAAGAGGACCGCGTTTAGAATAACGATAAATAAAATTAATAGTTGACAAATAGAGGAAGTTGAGATATACTGTATTCAGTAGTAAATAAGGGAGTAGAAGTCTTTTGGGACCGTAAGGTAGGAAGCAACTCACCTTACGGTTTTCTTGTTTCTGCCATTCCCCGCTTGCCTCAGGCAGGCGAAGCCTCGCCTCAGGCGGGATTTACTATAATTTGATACGAAAGGGGGTAACAAGTAGTGCCAAAAGGAAAAGTTAAGTGGTTCAGCAACCAAAAAGGTTATGGATTTATTACTTCCGA